>NZ_JRMH01000001.1:2712448-4068673 GCF_000803315.1 Pectobacterium actinidiae | reverse complement strand
TGAAGAGCATGGCGTGGTGCTGGAATTTATTAAACCGGGAAAACCCACGCAGAATGCCTTTATCGAACGTTTTAACCGAACGTACCGGACAGAAATACTGGATTTTTACCTGTTCAGAACACTGAATGAAGCGAGGGAAATCACAGAGCGCTGGCTGACGGAATACAACAGCGAACGGCCTCATGAATCCCTGAATAACCTGACGCCGGAAGAATACCGGCTGATGGCCGAGGAACCGGAAATCTCAAAAAGTGTGTGGAACTAAAAGCGGTCTACTTACAGTACGACTCTGCTGATTCACGCTCTGGAAATGAATGAAGGAGGGCTTTCTCCCGTAGAGGAACGGATACTTCAGGAGATCACGATCATGAATTGTCGTAAATCCAGGCTCATTGTTATTTCTAGCGCTGTTCCCCTGAGTGATTCTGACGCGCTTGAACGTATTCAGCAGAAGTCGTGCTGATGATATTCAGCGCGTCGTGTCTCGTGAAACATTTTCACCTTATGCGTTGAGCGCTCGACATTAGTATGAAAACTCGCTATCTTTGGGCATCTGGATGTCTAAACGTTTAAACGTATGCTTTGAGGATATAAGGTTATGCCAATTCGGGTTCCTGATGAGTTACCAGCCGTTAATTTTCTGCGTAATGAGAACGTCTTTGTCATGACGTCCTCGCGTGCTAAAACGCAGGAAATTCGCCCACTTAAAGTGCTGGTTCTGAACCTGATGCCAAAAAAGATCGAGACTGAGAACCAGTTTCTACGCCTGTTATCCAATTCTCCCTTACAGATCGATATTCAGCTGCTACGCATTGATAGCCGTGAATCAAAGAATACGCCAACCGAGCATTTGAATAACTTCTACTGCAATTTCGACGATATTCAGGACGAAAATTTTGATGGCTTGATTGTGACCGGCGCACCGTTGGGGTTGGTCGATTTTTGTGATGTTGTCTATTGGCCGCAGATCGCGCGTGTCATTGAATGGGCAAAAGAGCATGTCACATCCACACTATTCGTGTGTTGGGCTGTACAGGCCGCTCTCAATATCCTCTACGGCATTCCCAAGATGACCCGTAAGGAAAAGTTATCGGGTGTTTACTCGCATCACACGTTACAACCCCACGCTTTGCTGACCCGCGGCTTTGACGAAACATTTCTGGCTCCACATTCACGCTATGCAGATTTTCCAGTTGATGTGATTCGGGAGCATACGGATTTGGATATTCTGGTCGAGTCGGAGCAAGCTGGTGCTTACCTGTTTGCCAGTAAAGATAAACGTCTGGCGTTTGTTACCGGGCACCCAGAGTATGATGTCTTGACGCTCGCAGGAGAGTTTTTCCGTGATTGTGACGCTGGACTCGATCCGGCTGTTCCGGTTAACTATTTCCCAGATGATAATCCTGAACTGGCACCGAAAGCGAGCTGGCGTAGCCACGGTCATCTGCTTTTTGTTAACTGGTTGAACTACTATGTTTACCAGATTACGCCTTATGATTTACGCCGGATGAACCCTACGCTGGACTAACCAATCCTGATTCTTTTCTCTGAGGCACCTTCAACGGTGCCTTTCTTTTTTGTGCTGAACCAATTCACCTCTGTTAGTTAGTGAAAATCATTTCTCTTCTTTTTGGATTTTAATATTCATTTTTATCATGAAGTTATTTTTGTTTTTCCATAAAAATGGAAATTGTTTTTGATTTTGTTTTTTCTTGTATTACGCTTAATTCTGTCGGCTAAGAAATGTACATACGGGTTTGCCGATCTGGCGGTTGTTGATAAATGAAGCGGAATCTGAAAAGGAACCACGAATGATGCAGCAGACGATAAACAGAGAGTTGGCATTTAGTCAGCGTTTTGGCGAAGGTGAGAAGCAAATTCTTACGGAAGAGGCGATTGATTTCTTAACGGAGGTGGTTGCACATTTCACGCCAGCACGTAATCAATTACTCGCCGAACGGCAGGTACAACAGCGTAATATCGATCAGGGTAAACTACCTGATTTCATTTCAGAAATGGCTTCCATTCGTGATGGGGCATGGACAATACGCGGTATTCCCGATGACCTTCAGGATCGTCGCGTTGAAATTACCGGTCCGGTCGAACGCAAGATGGTGATCAACGCATTGAATGCCAATGTGAAAGTGTTCATGGCGGACTTTGAGGATTCATTGTCACCAGGATGGGAAAAGGTGATCGACGGGCAAATCAACTTACGTGATGCCGTACGCGGTACGATTTCCTACATCAATGAAACTGGAAAAATCTACCAGCTTAAACCCAATCCTGCCGTATTGATTTGTCGTGTGCGCGGTTTGCATTTGCCTGAAAAACACGTGTCCTGGCAGGGGGAAGCGATTCCCGGCAGCCTGTTCGACTTCGCGCTGTATTTTTTCCACAACTATCAGGAACTGCTGAAGAAAGGGAGCGGCCCTTATTTCTATCTGCCAAAGACACAGTCATGGCAGGAAGCGGCCTGGTGGAACGATGTCTTTTGTTACACGGAAGATCGCTTTGATCTGCCGCGCGGGACGATCAAAGCCACCGTATTGATTGAAACGCTGCCTGCTGTTTTCCAGATGGATGAAATTCTCTATCACTTACGTGACCATATTGTTGGGCTGAACTGTGGCCGCTGGGATTATATTTTCAGCTATATCAAAACATTAAAGAACCACAGCGATCGCGTTCTGCCCGATCGTCAGTCGGTGACGATGGAAAAACCCTTTCTTAGCGCTTACTCACGGCTGTTGATCAAAACCTGTCACCGTCGCGGTGCGTTCGCTATGGGCGGGATGGCGGCGTTCATTCCGAGTAAGGAAGCGGAACGCAATAACTGGGTATTGGATAAGGTACGTAAAGACAAAGAGCTGGAAGCTCACAATGGTCACGATGGTACCTGGGTGGCTCATCCGGGGTTAGCTGATGCCGTGATGGAGGTGTTTGACCGAGCATTAGGTGAACGCAAAAATCAGCTCGATATCAGCCGTGAACAAGATGCGCCCATTCGCGCCGAGGAGTTACTGGAGCCTTGCCCGGGAGAGCGAACGGAAGTGGGGATGCGTGCGAATATCCGCGTTGCGGTGCAGTACATCGAAGCATGGATATCCGGTAATGGCTGCGTCCCGATTTATGGACTGATGGAAGATGCGGCGACGGCAGAAATTTCTCGCACTTCAATCTGGCAGTGGATTCGCCACGGCAAGACGTTGAACGATGGTCGTGTGATCACCAAAGCGCTGTTCCGCCAAATGCTGGCCGAAGAGATGTTCGTGATTCAAGAGGAACTCGGTGAGGCTCGTTTCAGCGGAGGACGCTTTGATGAAGCTGCTCGGCTGATGGAGAAAATTACCACGCAAGATGAGCTGATCGACTTCCTGACACTACCCGGCTACGCATTGCTTGATTAATCCTGACTGAATAATAAAAAGGAATCTCTGCTATGACGACCTCTCGTACCCAACAAGTCCAGTGTATCGAAAAAGAGTGGAAAACCGCGCGCTGGGAAGGCATTACGCGCCCCTACAGCGCAGAAGATGTGATTAATCTACGTGGTTCGGTGAACCCGGAGTGCACGCTCGCGCAGCTCGGCGCGGCGAGACTGTGGAATCTGCTGCATGGTGATTCCCGCAAAGGCTATGTCAACTGTCTGGGCGCGCTGACGGGGGGGGCAGGCTTTACAGCAGGCGAAAGCGGGTATTGAAGCCATTTACCTTTCCGGCTGGCAGGTGGCGGCAGATGCCAATCTGGCATCCAGCATGTATCCCGATCAGTCGCTCTACCCTGCAAACTCCGTACCTGCGGTGATTGAACGCATCAATAATACTTTCCGGCGCGCCGATCAGATTCAGTGGGCGAACCGCATTGAGCCGGGTGATAAGCGTTATACCGACTACTTTCTGCCGATTGTGGCGGATGCGGAAGCTGGGTTTGGTGGTGTGCTAAATGCGTTTGAGCTGATGAAATCGATGATTGAAGCGGGCGCGGCTGCGGTTCACTTTGAGGATCAACTGGCATCGGCGAAGAAATGCGGGCATATGGGCCGGTAAGGTGCTGGTGCCGACTCAGGAGGCCGTTCAGAAGCTGATTGCTGCGCGTCTGGCGGCGGATGTTTTGGGCGTGCCCACCTTGCTGGTCGCGCGAACTGATGCGGATGCGGCGGATTTGTTGACTTCCGACTGTGATAAGTATGACCGTGATTTCATTACCGGAGAACGCACGGTGGAAGGCTTTTACCGTACGCGTGCCGGGATCGAGCAGGCGATCAGCCGTGGTCTGGCGTATGCGCCTTATGCCGATTTGGTATGGTGCGAAACGTCAACGCCGGATTTATCGCTGGCGCGTCGTTTTGCTGAAGCCATCCATGCGAAATTCCCTGGTAAGCTGCTGGCGTACAACTGCTCGCCCTCCTTTAACTGGAAGAAGAATCTCGATGACAGCACGATTGCGCGTTTTCAGGATGAGCTGTCGGCGATGGGCTACAAATATCAATTTATTACGCTGGCTGGCATCCACAGCATGTGGTTCAACATGTTTGACCTGGCGCATGCCTATGCGCAGGGCGAGGGGATGAGGCACTACGTAGAAAAAGTACAACAGCCTGAGTTTGAAGCGATTAAAGACGGTTATACCTTCTCATCGCATCAGCAGGAGGTTGGCACTGGCTACTTTGATAAAGTGACGAACATTATTCAGGGAGGCGAGTCTTCAGTGACGGCACTGACGGGATCGACGGAAGAACAGCAGTTCTGATCCTGCCCGGTCAGCGTTTGGCTGGCCGGGTCTCATCTGGAGATCATGATGACGCGTGACCTTGAAAAGCTGGTGGCGCAGACGATCCTGCAAGGGTTTGATGCGCAATATGGACGTTTTCTCGAAGTGACGGCGGGTGCGCAGCAGCGCTTTGAACAGGCTGATTGGTCTGCCGTACAACAGGCAATGAAACAGCGTATTCATTTATATGATCACCATGTTGGTCTGGTGGTCGAACAGCTGCGCTGTATTACCGGCATCCGCTGTGATGATGCGGATTTTTTGGCTCGTGTGAAGCATATCTACACTGGCTTACTGCCGGACTACCCACGTTTTGAGATCGCTGAAAGTTTCTTTAATTCCGTCTATTGTCGGCTGTTTAACCATCGGGAACTGGCGCCTGACAAGCTGTTTGTTTTCAGTTCTCAGCCTGAACAACGGTTTCATGAGATTCCCCGGCCTCTTGCCAAAACGTTTGTACCCACTGACGGCTGGCAGAGCATGCTGGAAAGGCTGCTGAGTGATGTGCCACTGCGTTTACCGTGGGAAGATTTGTCGCGTGATATTGGCTATATCGCGGCGTCTTTACAACGCACCTTCTCAGCGGAGCAGCTTGCGCAGGCGACGTTACAGGTGGCGAATGAGCTTTTTTATCGTAACAAAGCGGCCTGGCTGGTGGGCAAACTATCGCTCCCTGACGGTGTTTTTCCATTCCTATTGCCGATTCACCACAACGAACGCGGTGCGTTATTTATTGATACCTGCTTAACCAGTCAGGCTGACGCCAGCATAGTGTTTGGTTTCGCCCGCTCTTACTTCATGGTATATGCTCCGCTGCCATCGGCGCTGGTGGCCTGGCTGCGTGACATTTTACCGGGGAAGACAACGGCGGAGCTTTATCTTGCCATTGGCTGCCAGAAGCACAGTAAAACCGAGTATTACCGCGAATATCTGCATTACATTGCGGCATCAGAAGAGCAGTTCATTATCGCTCCCGGCGTGAAAGGCATGGTGATGCTGGTGTTTACTCTGCCTTCGTTCGATCGGGTATTTAAGGTCATCAAAGATCGTTTCGCGCCGCAGAAAGAGGTGAGCGCGGAGCGGGTCATGGCATGCTATCAACTGGTGAAAGAGCACGATCGCGTTGGGCGCATGGCGGATACGCAGGAATATGAAAACTTCGTCATTGATAAGCATCGTATCAGCCCGGAACTGCTGGATGAACTGTGGCTGGAGGTGCCGGAAAAGCTGGAGGATCTGGGCGACCAACTGGTGATCAGACACTTGTACATGGAGCGCAGGATGACGCCGCTGAACCTTTATTTGGAACAGGCAAACGCACAGCAACTGCACGATGTGATTGAAGAGTATGGTAACGCTATCAAACAGCTGGCTGCGGCGAATATTTTCCCCGGCGACATGTTATTCAAGAATTTCGGCGTCACGCGTCATGGGCGAGTCGTATTTTATGACTACGATGAGATCTGCTACATGACTGAAGTGAATTTCCGCAAGATCCCGCCGCCACGTTACCCAGAGGACGAACTGGCCGCAGAGCCGTGGTACAGCGTCGCGCCAAATGATGTCTTTCCCGAAGAGTTCCCCCATTTCCTGTGCAGCGACCGGCATATTCGTACACTGTTTGAGGACATGCACGGCGATTTGTTTTGTGCGGACTACTGGCGAGCACTACAGCAGCGTATCAGGGAAGGCCATATTGAGGATGTTTACGCCTACCGACGGAGGAAGCGTTTTAGTCAACGCACCGAACCGCTATATATCACTACTGGGAATGATTCTGGCCTTTGCCGTTATCCGGCGTAAAAAATTATGCAGCGGTGGGCTCGACTAGCGGTCAGGAACACCGATGGAACCGCGTCAGCGGCATAATTTCTCGCCGAGAGCCTGGGGTACACAGGGCGGCGGCGACTGAGCGCCCTGTGTCGGGCGCGTGCTACGAAGTAGCATGAAAATAACGGTATTATTGCGCACGAAATCTTCCCACAGTCTGCATAAACATGCGCCTAAAAGGCTTATAACCCACTGTATTCCTGCATAACCTGTTTAGCGGATTTGATCACCAGCGCGCCGAGTTCTGTGACGCGGTCATCCGTGATGCGCGACACGGGGCCAGAGATGGAAATGGCGGCGAAGGCATCGTGATGTTCATCCAGAATACAGGCCGCGATACAGCGTAGCCCCAGCGCGTGCTCTTCGTCATCGAACGAATAGCCCTGTTTGCGAATCAGCACGAGATTTTCCTTCAGGGTTTGCGGGGAACTGAAGGTGTGTGGCGTATAGCCGTGCAGTCCTTTTTTGTGCAGCAGTTGCGTAACCTGCGCATCGGGCAAATGTGCCAGAAACGCTTTCCCGGCACCCGAAGCGTGCATAGGCAATTTACCGCCGATGGGGGCGGACATGCGCATCAGCGCCGTGCATTGTACCTGATCGATGATGATCGCCTGACTATCGGTCTGATCGAGCACGGCCAGATTGACTGTCTCGCCCGAATCTTCCATTAGCTTGCGTAGGATAGGATGCACAATCGCCAGCAAGTTGCGGCTTTGCAGAAAGCTGCTGCCGACGATAAACGCGTGTGAAGCAATCGTCCACAGCCCTAGATCGCCAACCTGACGCACAAAGCCCTGTTGCTGCATGGTAGTGAGCAGGCGGTGGGTCGTGGAATTCGGTAAACCGGCCTGTTGAGCGAGATCGGTTAGCGCCACGCTGCCGTTTGCTTTGGCGATATATTCAAGCAGCGTCAGGCCACGGGTCAGCGACTGAACCTGCCCGGTTGGCTGCGCGGTGGTGCCCGTACTGACTCTGGGTTTCTTCCCGCGTTTGGCTGGTTCTGGTGGCGTCATGGCGTCGATTCCTTTTTAGAGTAATGGAATTGATTTTCGTTTTTTTACCACAGAATGCAACTCTTCTTTCTCTGTGCTTTTTATCAGCGAATGAACTGAAAAAGTCTCATGCTGCACGGCGTTAGTGTGTTCATTACTTATGCTAGGATATACCCGTCATACTCCAAGCTGCATGTGCGTTGGCTTCCCTTACTCACCCCAGTCACTTACTTATGTAAGCTCCTGGGGATTCGTGCGATTGCCGCGTTACGATGCTCATTGCTGAGCATCGCCCTAAAGGGCTAACGCTTCGCGTTGTTCAAAACGTTAACGTTTTGTCCTGCAACTCGGATTATTTTGGGTATAGACACTATATATCGTATTTATTGGCCGGGAATGGGGTTCGCGTGAGTAATCGGATAGACGAATTGCGGCGTCAGTTGGCGCAACGCATTATGGTGCTGGATGGTGGTATGGGCACCATGATTCAGGGTTATCGCCTACAGGAAGCAGATTATCGCGGCGAGCGCTTTGCTGACTGGCCAAGCGATGTGAAGGGAAATAACGATCTGCTGGTGCTGACCAAGCCACAGGTGATTAGCGAAATCCATGACGCCTATCTGGAAGCCGGTGCCGATATCCTCGAAACCAACACTTTCAACGCCACCACCATTGCGATGGCGGACTATGATATGGAAGCGCTGTCGGCGGAAATCAACACCGTTGCTGCACAGCTGGCGCGTGCCAGCGCGGACAAATGGACGGCGTTAACGCCGGATAAGCCGCGCTATGTTGCCGGTGTGCTTGGCCCGACAAACCGCACCGCGTCGATCTCCCCCGATGTTAACGATCCTGCGTTTCGTAACGTGAGTTTTGATCAACTGGTGGATGCATATCGTGAATCGACACGGGCACTGATCGCAGGCGGTGTCGATCTGATCATGATCGAAACCATTTTCGATACCTTGAATGCTAAAGCGGCAAGTTTCGCCGTCGAAAGTGAATTTGAGGCATTAGGGATCGTACTGCCGGTTATGATTTCCGGCACGATCACGGATGCGTCAGGGCGTACGCTATCCGGCCAGACAACAGAAGCGTTTTACAACTCCTTACGCCATTCCCGCCCGCTTTCCTTCGGCCTGAACTGTGCGCTGGGGCCGGATGAGCTGCGTCAGTATGTCGCTGAGCTATCGCGTATTTCAGAATGCTATGTGAGTGCGCACCCGAATGCGGGGCTGCCTAACGCCTTTGGGGAATACGATCTGGATCCGGCTGATATGGCGAAACATATTGGCGAATGGGCGCAAGCCGGTTTTCTGAATATCGTCGGCGGTTGCTGTGGATCGACGCCTGCGCATATTGCCGCGATGGCGAAAGTGGTGGAAGGCGTTCCGCCACGTAAGCTGCCGGAGATCCCAGTGGCTTGCCGTTTATCCGGCCTGGAACCGCTGAATATCGATGCCAACACGCTGTTTGTTAACGTTGGGGAGCGGACGAACGTCACCGGCTCTGCACGTTTTAAACGTCTGATCAAAGAAGAAAAATACAACGAAGCGCTGGATGTTGCCCGCCAGCAGGTGGAGAGCGGTGCGCAGATCATCGATATCAATATGGATGAAGGCATGCTGGATGCGGAAGCGGCGATGATCCGCTTCCTGAATCTGATTGCCGGTGAACCTGATATCGCCCGTGTGCCGATCATGATCGACTCCTCAAAATGGGATGTGGTTGAAAAGGGGCTTAAATGCATTCAGGGCAAAGGAATTGTTAACTCAATCTCCATGAAAGAAGGCGTTGAGGCCTTTATCCATCACGCTAAGCTGGTGCGGCGCTATGGCGCAGCCGTGGTAGTGATGGCATTTGATGAAGTCGGTCAGGCGGACACTCGTGCGCGCAAAATTGAAATTTGTAGCCGGGCGTACCGCATCCTGACAGAAGAAGTCGGCTTTCCACCGGAAGACATTATTTTCGATCCGAATATTTTCGCTGTGGCGACGGGGATCGATGAGCACAACAACTACGCGGTGGATTTCATCGAAGCCTGTGCGGACATCAAGGCGCAATTACCGCATGCAATGATCTCCGGTGGCGTGTCTAACGTGTCCTTCTCATTCCGTGGTAACGATCTGGTCCGTGAGGCGATCCACGCGGTCTTCCTGTATTACGCGATCCGCAATGGGATGGATATGGGGATCGTGAACGCCAGCCAGTTGGCGATCTATGACGATCTCCCTGTTGAACTGCGCGATGCGGTAGAGGATGTGATCCTTAACCGTCGCAGCGATGCCACCGAGCGTATGCTCGATCTGGCGGAAAAATATCGCGGCAGCAAAACGGAAGATGAAGGTAGCAAAACGCAGGCGGAGTGGCGCGGCTGGGATGTGAAGAAACGTCTGGAGTATTCGCTGGTTAAAGGCATTACTGAATTTATCGAGCTGGATACCGAAGAAGCGCGCCAGCAGGCGACGCGGCCGATCGAGGTGATCGAAGGCCCGCTGATGGACGGCATGAACGTGGTCGGCGATCTGTTTGGTGCGGGCAAAATGTTTTTGCCGCAGGTAGTAAAATCCGCTCGCGTGATGAAGCAGGCCGTCGCTTATCTCCAGCCCTACATTGAAGCCAGCAAAGCCAAAGGTACGTCCGCCGGGAAGATCCTGCTGGCGACGGTAAAAGGTGACGTCCACGATATCGGCAAGAATATTGTCGGTGTGGTGCTGCAATGTAACAACTACGAAATTATCGATCTGGGTGTGATGGTGCCGACGGATAAGATCCTGAAGACCGCGCGTGACGAGAACGTCGATATCATCGGGCTGTCCGGGCTGATTACCCCATCGCTGGATGAAATGGTCAACGTGGCGAAAGAGATGGAGCGACAGGGATTCACGCTGCCGCTGCTGATTGGCGGCGCGACGACGTCTAAAGCGCATACCGCTGTGAAGATTGAGCAGAATTATAGCGGCCCGACGGTCTACGTACAGAATGCCTCACGCTCTGTTGGCGTGGTGTCGGCTCTGCTGTCCAGTGCGCAGTATGACGACTTCGTTGCGCGTACCCGTAAAGAGTATGAAACCGTGCGTATTCAGCACGCGCGTAAAAAACCGAGAACGCCGCCCGTGACATTAGAGGCTGCACGCGCTAACGCCTCGGATCTGGATTGGGAAAACTATACGCCGCCGGTTGCGCATCGTCTGGGCGTGCAGGCAGTCACGGCCAGCATCGAAACGCTGCGTAATTACATCGACTGGACGCCGTTCTTTATGACCTGGTCGCTGGCGGGGAAATATCCCCGCATTCTGGAAGATGAGGTGGTAGGTGAAGAGGCCAAGCGCCTGTTTGCTGATGCCAACGCGATGCTGGACGACTTGTCTGCACGCGGCGCGCTGAACCCTCGTGGCGTGGTGGGACTCTTTCCGGCGAACCGCGTGGGTGATGACGTGGTGATTTATACTGATGAGCGGCGCGAAACGGTGCTGTCAGTGAGTCATCACCTGCGTCAACAGACGGAAAAAACCGACTTCCCGAACTACTGTCTGTCCGATTTTGTGGCACCGAAATCCAGTGGTAAACCGGATTATCTTGGGGCGTTTGCGGTGACCGGCGGGCTGGAAGAGGATACGTTGGCCGATCTGTGGGAAGCGCAGCACGATGATTACAACAAGATCATGGTGAAGGCGATTTCTGACCGTCTGGCGGAAGCCTTTGCAGAATACCTGCATGAGCGTGTGCGCAAGGTGTACTGGGGCTATGCGCCGAATGAGAATTTGAGTAATGAGCTGCTGATTCGTGAGAATTATCAGGGGATTCGTCCTGCGCCAGGTTATCCGGCTTGCCCTGACCACACTGAAAAAGCACAAATCTGGCAGTTGTTGGATGTAGAAAAGCATACCGGCATGAAGCTCACCGAATCTTATGCCATGTGGCCGGGTGCGTCGGTATCCGGCTGGTATTTCAGCCATCCTGACAGCAAATACTTCGCCGTCGCGCAAATCCAACACGATCAGGTGGAGGATTACGCGGTACGTAAGGGTATGAGCGTTAGTGAAGTTGAGCGCTGGTTAGCGCCAAACCTAGGCTATGATGCGGATTAAGGAATTGAGTAAGTGACTTACTGATAGTGTTGTCTGAATTATGTATTGCAGGGTGGGCGTTTCGTGCGTGATAAGCCACATTTTTCTCTGTGACACTAGCGCCACGCCCGACATAGGGCAGCTCAAACGCCGCTTGCCCTATGTACCCAGGCTATTGGCTGAAATCCTGCCGCTACGCGGTGCCTTCGGAATCATTGAACGCTTATCGAGCCGCCAGTGACGCGTTCCCTACGCGGCACTGGCTTTCGCGACGTCCTGTCGCTCACTCGGCGTTCACTGATACCTCAGCATGATTTCTGATGCCAGCCAAAGAACCTTCCCTACGCTAACTAAGGTGTTCAGGATTTAGAATGCATTTCAATGAGAATAGTTATCAGTCTTATTGATGCGCTCGCTACGCAATGATAAGGTGAATAACGATCTCTGTAGCGAATACGTCGCTGCGTCACGTCATTTCCACTAACCGCTGGCCTGATTCTGGGCGTTAAACAGGATGAGGGTATCTTCCCGCTCATGCTCAAACGACTCTTTTCCATTGAGGATTTCTTCGACATCGGTGAACGTTACGGGATTGATTACCACTTCCCGCAGCTGTCGTCTTGCCGCGATCGCACGAAAGAAAAACGTATCGTGGTGCAGGGTGATGTCGAAGAGATGACGCTGTCCTCCGGGATTTGCCTGACGAATTCTAATGTGCGCGTGTTGCAGCCTTACGAATCGACGTCTTTGCACTGCTGTCCGTTCTATACACTGGTGGTGCTGGAAGGTCGTGTCGCGTTGCGCCTGAACGGCAAGGAGTTTGTCGTGCGCTCAGGTATGGCATTCAGCACCCGATTGGGTGACCCGTTAATCATGAACGCCAGCCATCTTGCGGACTGTCACCTTCGCACCGTGTCGCTGGGTATTTTCCCCACCACTTTCGCTTTGGATCCGCTGTTGGGCTCGTTGCTGAACGAATGGGAACAGGGCGGTAATCCGACGTTTTTATGGCAGGTTCCCGGCTATTTATTATCCGGATTGCAGCACGCACTGGAAAATACCGAGCCGGGATTATCGCGCCAGCTGATGCTGGAAGGGGTGATGCTACAGTTGTTAGGGCAAGGTCTGTCATTCGGGCAACGTGGGGGAGAACGGCGCGTATTGCCCCCGCGTGGCGAACAGGAGCGACTGGAGAACGTTCGGCGGCTTCTGGCGCAACAGCCTGAAAAAGAGTACACCCTCAATGAACTGGCGCAGATGGCCGCGATGAGCCCCAGCAGCCTGCGTACCAAATTTCGTCAGGCGTATGGTCATTCGGTCTTTGACTATCTGCGCGATTGTCGGCTGGAACTGGCCCGACGCTATCTGGTACAGGGATACAGCGTTCAGCAGGCGGCCTGGATGTCGGGCTACCAGCACGCGACCAACTTTGCCACCGCTTTCCGGCGACGTTACGGTATGGCGCCGAGCGATGCGCGTATGGTCAGCTAACGTTTCCTTCCAACCCATGAACCCTTTACTCCTGACTTTTCTGCCGTGCCGCTCGTCTGGCGTTTTCTCGCGGAGTTCCCGTTTTGTCATTACGCATACATAAGTTGTCACTGCGCATAGCTACCGCCAGACAGAAAACGGTAATAATTCTTATTTACAATAATAAAGTCTGTGGAGATTCCCATGTTCAGAAAAACGCGGCTGGCGCTGGTGGTTGGCTGTTTCACCAGTGGATTGACGGTGTCGGCATTCGCGCAGGAGACGCCATCTTCTTCTCAGGGCGATACGCTAGTCGTGACGTCTCAAACACAACGTGGTGCAACCAAGCTGGAAACGCCCGATATTGAGACTCCTCAGGCTGTTTCTATCATTACACGTGACCAGATTCAGGAGCAGGGGGCGACCAGCGTTCGTCAGGCGGTCGGCTATACGCCGGGCGTGTATAACAACCAAATCGGCGCGTCCAACCGCTTTGACTACATGGTACTGCGCGGCTTTTCCGATGGCAGTCTTGATAACGTCTATCTCGACGGGCTGAAAATGATGGGCGATACCAACTCCCATAGCTCACTGGTTATCGATCCCTGGTTCCTTGACAGCATTGAAGTGGTCAGAGGCCCGGCGTCCGTACTCTACGGGCGTTCTTCTCCGGGCGGGATTGTGGCGCTGAATTCCCGTCAGCCGTCGTTCGATCGCAGCGGACAGATCAAACTGTTTGCAGGCAATAATGCGCAGCGTGGTGCGGCGTTTGACGTTACCGGGCCGCTGGATGATGACGAACGTTTTGCATTCCGACTCGGCGGGATGGTGCGTGAGGCCGATACCCAATTTGGACCGCTGAAAGAAGAACGCTATGCGATTGCGCCTAGCCTACTGTGGCGGATTTCCGACAAAACTCGTCTGGAATTGATGGCTTACCTGCAACGCGATCCCGAGGGTGGCAGCCATTCAGGTTTACCGTATGAAGGCACTGTGGTTGCGCATAACGGGCGGAAAATCTCGAACACCTTCTATGAAGGGGAAGAGAATTATGAGAAATACGACCGTAAGCAAAACATGGTGGGATACAACTTTGAACATGGTTTTGATAGCGGCTGGGCGGTGCGTCAAAAAGTGCGTTATCTGCGTACCAAAGTACATTTGGATCAGGTGTACGCCTATGGCTGGACGCAGCCGAGCGCTGATACGCTGACTCGCTACTACTCCGGTTCCCGCGAGTCGCTGTCGGCGCTCACGTTAGATAATCAGCTTGATGGTAACGTGGATACCGGTGCAGTGAACCACCGTCTGCTGGTGGGGATTGACTATCAGCAGCGTAATAACAATATGGACTGGCCTTCGGGTTCCTTCCCGGCAATCGACGCATTTAACCCGGTTTACGGTGCAGGGCCAACAGACATGTCCGCCACACTGGAAAAGCACAAGCTGCAACAGACAGGCATCTATGTGCAGGATCAAATGAGTTGGGAACGCTGGCGTTTAACGCTGGGTGGTCGCCACGATCGGGTAAAAGTGACCCACATTAACCAGACCAATGGCACACACAGTGAGCTGGATAAAAACAACTTTAGCTCGCGTGCCGCGTTGCTCTATTTGTTTGATAGTGGTTTTGCGCCGTATGTCAGCTACTCTACGGCCTTTACGCCAACCAGCTTCGCCGATGATAACGGCAACGTGCTGGAACCGATGAAAGGCAAGCAGTGGGAAGCCGGGATGAAATATCAGCCTGAAGGTTCTCAGGATCAGTACAGCCTGTCGGTATTCCGTATTAATCAGAAAAATGTGGCGACCAAAGTTCAGCCTAACGATCCTTACCGTTCGATTGGTGAAATCGAGTCGGAAGGGGTGGAGTTAGAGGCCGTGAGCCATCTTACCGATAATCTGCGCCTGCAAGCGGCCTATACCTATACGGATATTCGCTATAAGAAAAGCAGCGTAGCTGAGCAAGGAAAACGTGCGGTGTACGCGCCGCGCAATCAGGCCAGCGCCTGGGCCAGCTATGATGTTAAAAGCGGTCCGCTGGACGGCCTGACGATTGGTTCTGGCGTGCGTTACGTGAACGGTGTGACCTCCGATCGCGCCAATACCCACACGCTGCCTTCTTATACGCTGGTGGATATGGCGGTGGGATACGATCTCTCGAAGGTCGGCCTGAAAGGGCTGAGTGCGCAGCTTAATGTCAACAACCTGACCGACAAACGCTACGTGGCGGCCTGTAACTCGCTGGAGTTCTGCTACTTCGGTGCCGAGCGCAGCGTAGTCGGCAGCGTCTCTTATTCGTTCTGATTGCGTGTGTTGCTGCAATACAACGAAAAAGCCGGGGAAACCCGGCTTTTTCACGTGATGTATTCGCTAGCGATTAATACAGGCCAATCGCTTTCCACCACAATAGACCCGCGCTCATGAAAATCGCCTGATTCACCAGACTGACGACGAAACCAGTGCGCCACCAGATGGCGGTGGGCACGTAGCCCGCACCGAACAGGATGGGACCCCGTGCGTGCGTATATTGCGTCAGTGAACAGTACAGGCTACTGGTAAACGCTAGCATGAATGCCATTGGCACCGCTGGAATATTCAGGTTGATCCCGACACCAAGGAACACCGCAAAAAGTGCGGCGATCTGCGCGTTGCCGCTGGCGAAGAAATAGTGGGTGTAGAAATAGGCCGCATTCAGCAATAGCAGCACCAATACCCAACTGGTTCCCTGCATCAAATGACCGATATTGCTGCCGATGAGATCGCCAAACCAGTTGGTGAAGCCGAGCTTTTTCAACTGATTCGCCATCATTAATAGGGCAGCGAACCAAATCAGCGTATCCCAGGCTCCTTTCTCACTCTTCACGTCTTCCCAGCTCAGTACGCCGGTTAACAGCAGGAAAGATAGCCCGACGAACGAGGCCGTTGTGGCATCCACGCCTAATTTATCGCCGAAGATCCACAGCACTAGCAGCAGGACAACGGTGAATGCCATCAGCCATTCACCACGGCTCATGTTACCCATTTTTGCCAGTTCTGCGACGGCCAGTTTTGGTGCATCCGGCGTATGACGAATTTCCGGCTTGGTCAGCCAGTAGACAAGCAGCGGGACAACCGCCAGAGAGAGTAAACAAGGCACGAGCGCAGCCAGAAACCAGCTTCCCCAGGTAATGGTTACGCCCGCGTTGGCTGCGAGCTTCACCGCCAGCAGGTTGCCGGTGTAAGCGGTCATAAACAGCGCTGCTGTCACGTCGTTAACGTTACCGATACAGGTAATCAGGAAGGTACCAATCTTACTGCGCGAGGCATCTTCCGGTTTGGAGTCGAAGCTGCGCGACAGCGAATCGGCAATCGGATAAATAATCCCACCGCAGCGTGCCGTGTTGCTTGGCATCGCGGGGGAAAGTACCAGATCGGCAAAAGCCAGACCGTAAGCCAGACCCAGTGTGCGTTTTCCCAACATACGGATCATCTGCAAGGCGATGCGGCGGCCCAGCCCTGTTTTGATAAAGCCGCGTGCGATCATGAAGGCGACAACAATCAGCCAGATCAGCGAGCTGTTTAGGTCGCTGAGTGCAGTTTGTATTGCGCCGCTGGCCGTTGTATCCCCCGCGGCATACGTCAGTGCAAAGAGTGTAATGCTAATAATACCAATAGCCCCAATCGGGAGCACGTTAGCGACAATAGACACGATCGTGGCGACGAAAATGACGGCAGAGTGCCAGGCGGCGGGGCTTAGGCCGGTAGGGGGCTCCATTTGCCAAAAAAAGGTGGCGATGGCAAGAATGACGAGCAGTGGGAGCCAGTTCAGTCCATATGAGGTTTTCGTTTTCATCCATTTTCCTTACTCTGGGTCAGTAGAATGGGGCGAGGTTATAACCCATAAGAGTTATAGGGATAAAAAGAGCATAGCGTTAACCGGGGAAGGCGTGAGGCAAAATTATCGGCTTATTGATTTGGATTCTGTTTTTTAAATATTGTCAGTTAATTAATTTTTATCAGTCCTTGATCGCTGGACGATTTTGCTTTGACGCGGGCTTCCTCGCAGTACGGTCTGCCAACATCTGGTAAGATAGTCGTTCATTATGTCATCACCACACGTTTAACTGGAGGCGCGGACTTTTGTTAACACTGCTGAATCTCCTTTCTGCGATTGCGTTACTGGTATGGGGCACTCACATTGTCCGTACCGGTATCATGCGGGTTTATGGCACCCAGTTACGGCGGGTTCTCAGCGATAGCGTTGAGAAAAAACCGTTGGCTTTTATGGCTGGCATCGGCGTTACTGCGCTGGTGCAGAGCAGTAATGCGACCGCGTTGCTGACGACCTCTTTTGTCTCCCAGGGGCTGGTGGCATTAACACCTGCGCTGGTGATTATTCTCGGGGCGGATGTCGGTACGGCACTGATGGTGCGAATTCTGACGTTCGATCTGTCCTGGCTTTCTCCGCTGCTGATTTTTCTGGGCGTGATATTTTTCCTCAGCCGTAAACAAACGCGGGTTGGTCAGGTGGGGCGCGTGGCGATTGGGCTTGGGCTCATTTTGCTGGCGTTGGAAATGATTGTCGTGGCTGCGGCTCCTATCACACAAACGTCGGGCGTGAAGGTGCTGTTTTCCTCGCTGACGGGCGACGTCATGCTGGATGCACTGGCTGGCGCGCTGTTCGCGGTGATTACTTATTCCAGCCTGGCCGCCGTGTTGCTGACGGCAACCTTGACGGCAAGCGGTGTGATCTCGCTGGAAGTCGCAATGTGTCTGGTCATCGGTGCCAATCTGGGCAGCGGGTTACTGACGATGATGAGCACCTCGACGCAGAATGCGGCAGGCCGGCGCGTCGCGCTCGGTAGCATGCTGTTCAAATTGATAGGCTGTTTAGTTGTGCTGCCGCTGGTTGAGCCGCTTTCGCGCTGGCTGACGCGCATTCCGTTAAGCGCCGAAGAGCTGGTGATCTACTTCCATCTGTTCTACAACCTGATTCGTTGCCTGCTGCTGATTCCGCTTACTGGTGTGGTCGCGCGGCTGTCCTGCGCGATGATTGCGGATTCGCCGCAGGTTGATCTCCAGATGAAACCGCGCCATCTGGACACCAGCTCGCTGGACACGCCTGCGCTGGCGCTGACCAATGCTGCACGAGAAACGCTGCGTATTGGCGATGTGCTGGAGCAAATGCTGCGTTTGTACCGTGAAGTCTTACAGGGCGACCATATGCAGCGGCGGGAGATTCGCCGACTTGATGATGATGTCGATATCCTTTACACCGCGATTAAGCTCTATCTGGCGCAGATTCAGAAAGACGGCTTGGATGAGCGAGATTCTCGGCGCTGGGCTGAGGTGATCGAAGTGGCGCTGAATCTGGAACAGGCGGGAGATATTATCGAACGCATGGCTGATGACATTGCCAATCATTCCTCGGGCGTACGCATGGCGTTTTCCGCGCAAGGGCTGGAAGAGTTGAACCTCCTGCATGAACAACTGCTGGCAAATCTGCGTCTGGGGCTGTCGGTTTTCCTGTCAGAGGATGTTACCAGTGCGAAACGCCTGCGCCGTGCCAAGCACCGCTTCCGCATTATGAACCGCCGTTATGCACATGCGCATGTCGATCGTTTGCATCAGCACAACGTACAGAGTCTGGAAACCAGTTCGCTCCATTTGAGCCTGCTTGGGGACATGAACCGATTGAATTCACTGTTCTGCGCGGTGGCGTATAACGTCTTGATTGTGCAGCAAGATGGGGAAGAGGAGCGTGAGGAATCGCCGCTGACACTGTGATTTCCTTTGGCGGGAGCCTCTTAGTTATACTTTATGCAAAGCGCAAACGGGGCGGCCTGTTATCCGGCGTAAGAAATTATGCTGAGGAGATAGCAGGCTTAGGATGAGCCGCATGGATGCGGCGAAAGCTTGCGCCACGTCGGGAACGTGTCGCAAGCGGTCCGTTAAGCTTGATACCGACGAAGGCATCGCGCAGCGACATAATTTAGCTGAAAGCCAGGGTTCACAGGGCGACGGCGATTGAGCCGCCCTGTGTCGGGCGCGTGCTACGGGGTAGCATGAAGATGATTATATTCTGGCGCACGAAACTGTCTCCACACCTGCATAAAAATATGACGAAGAGACAGATTAAGCGGAGCTAACTTACTCGAACAGGCTGCGGTGCAGCGTTTGCACGACTCGCTCGGCGTCATCACCCGGTACCAGGAAGCACAGGTTGTTGCTGCTGGCGCCGTAGCAGATCAGGCGGATACGGAACGGTTCCAGTACGCCAAATACTTCTTTCCCGACGCCACAGGCCTGAGACAGATTGTTGCCGATCAGCGCGACCAGCGACAGATTCTCTTCAACCTCTACCCGACACAGCGATGACAGTTCGGTCAGTAAGGCGCTCGACAGCAGGCTGTCACCCGTTGAGGTGGAACCGGTTGTATCAAGCGTCAGCGCGACGTTGACTTCTGACGTGGTGATCAGGTCAACGGAGATGTTGTGACGCGCCAGAATGCTGAACACTTCGGCCAGAAAACCGCGTGCGTGTAGCATATTCAGGCTATACAGCTTAAGCAGCGTTTGTTTACGACGCAGCGCCAGTGCGCGGAACAGCGGCGGGTTTTCGGTTTTATTGCACACCAGCGTACCGCCAGCGGCGGGATCTTTGCTTGAGCCGACGAACACGGGAATATCGCTACGTACCGCAGGCAGCAACGTGGCCGGGTGAAGGACTTTCGCGCCAAACGTGGCCATTTCGGCGGCTTCTTCAAACATGATTTGGTCAATGCGTTTTGCGGTCGGCACCACGCGTGGATCGGTGGTGTAGATGCCGGGAACATCGGTCCAGATATCAATCCGGCTGACGTTGAGTGCTTCGCCCAGCAGCGCCGCAGTATAATCGCTACCGCCGCGACCCAACGTGGTTGTGCGGCCTTTCGCCTCGCTGCCGATAAAGCCCTGAGTGATCACCAGACCTTGCTCAAGACGCGGCTGTAACTGGCTGCGAGTCAGTTCACCTAGCACGTCACAGTCCGGCTGAGCACGGCCAAAGTGATCGTCGGTACGCATGATCTTGCGTACATCAAACCATTCAGCAACGACATCACGTTGGCGCAAAATCTCAACAAACAGCAGGGTAGACATGAGTTCGCCGTGGCTGACCAGTTCATCGGTCAGGGCGTTGGACGTCGCGAGTGCCGCCGCTTCAGACAGCGTGGTAACGCTGTCCAGCATGCGATCAATCTCATCGCGAATCACGCTTTGGTTGGTCAGCTTGTCGATGATGGCGTACTGGATCTGGCGGATTTTTGCCAGATGCTCGGCGCGCGTTTCGGGCGTTTGACCTTCCGCGAGCGCGACCAGTAAATTGGTGATACCTGCCGACGCCGACAGCACCACAACGCGCACATTCGTGTTGGATAACACCACATCGGCACTGCGATTCATGGCGTCAAAGTCCGCCACGCTGGTGCCGCCGAATTTGGCAATAACGGTAGAGTTCGCGTTTGCGGATACTTCAATTGCAGACATGTCAAAAACCTCGTGTCAGGGGGTAGGCTGTTTTCAGTAAACAGCATTCCATTAATCAGCCTTGGCACAGGGGGAGAGCAAAAGTAGGGGGCAGGCGTAGAAAATCACTACGATACACCCAGAAGCGCTCCACCTTGCTGGACGTCCATCAGGACTAATCCGGTGACAACCCAGAGGATTCAGCCTCTGTAGTCGATAGGGTGAAAGCCGTATTTCACCACATCTCGGCGTCGCTCCCCCTCGGATATCATCAGCGGATTACGGTTCCTCCGATATCTTACCTGGGCGACGCGCCTCTTCTGGCTTGCACACCGAGTGTGCAAGTACGGTGTTACAAATAACGGGTTATGCGGTTTCTGTCAATAAACAATCTGTCAGCAAACTACAAGCAGTCAGTAAACGACAGGGCATAAACCGCTTTTAGCAAGAAAAGGGATCTCAATCGGGATTTTAAGGGATACAATCGATTCAGTCACTTTGAACTCATGCTTAGAGAGAAAGTCGCATTATGAAAAATATCAATCCAAGCCAAACTGCCGCCTGGCAGGCATTACAAACCCATTTTGACGCGATGAAAGACGTGCAAATCAGCGAGCTGTTTGCACAAGATAGCGATCGTTTCGCGCATTTTTCCGCAACGTTCGACGATCAGATGCTGGTGGATTACTCCAAAAACCGCATTACGGCGGAAACGATGGAAAAGCTGCACGCGCTGGCGCGAGAAACGGATCTGTCTGCGGCGATTCATTCCATGTTTGCTGGCGAGAAAATCAACCGCACGGAAGACCGCGCCGTTCTGCACGTTGCCTTACGTAACCGCAGCAACACGCCGATTCTGGTGGATGGCAAAGATGTGATGCCAGAAGTCAACGCCGTGCTGGCGAAGATGAAAGATTTCAGCGAACGAGTAATTGGCGGTGAGTGGAAAGGCTATACCGGCAAAACAATTACCGATGTGGTTAACATCGGTATCGGCGGCTCCGATCTGGGCCCGTTCATGGTAACGGAAGCGCTGAAGCCTTATAAAAATCACCTCAATATGCACTTTGTCTCCAACGTTGACGGCACGCATATCGCTGAAACGTTGAAGCCGCTGAATCCAGAAACCACGCTGTTCCTCGTCGCGTCGAAAACGTTCACCACGCAAGAAACCATGACCAATGCGCACAGCGCTCGCGACTGGTTCCTGAAAGCGGCGCAGGACGATAAACACGTCGCCAAGCACTTTGCCGCACTGTCCACCAACGCGAAAGCTGTTGGCGAATTTGGTATCGACACTAACAACATGTTCGAATTCTGGGACTGGGTGGGCGGACGCTACTCCCTGTGGTCGGCGATTGGGCTGTCGATCATTCTCTCTTTAGGATTTGATAACTTTGAAAAACTGCTCAGCGGTGCGCACGCGATGGACAAGCACTTTGCTTCCACGCCAGCGGAGAAAAACCTGCCCGTGCTGCTGGCGCTGATCGGCATTTGGTACAACAATTTCTTCGGTGCCGAAACTGAAGCGATTCTGCCGTACGACCAATACATGCACCGTTTTGCAGCCTATTTCCAACAGGGAAATATGGAATCCAACGGGAAATCTGCCGATCGCAATGGCAATCCGGTGGATTACCAGACCGGGCCGATTATCTGGGGCGAACCGGGCACGAATGGCCAGCATGCATTCTACCAACTGATCCATCAGGGCACCAAACTGGTTCCGTGTGATTTCATTGCACCAGCGGTTAGCCATAACCCATTAAGCGATCATCACAGCAAGTTGCTGTCGAATTTCTTTGCACAGACGGAAGCGCTGGCGTTTGGTAAGAGCCGTGACGTGGTGGAAGCAGAATTTGCAGCGGCAGGCAAAAGTGCAAAAGAGGTGGAACACGTCGCGCCGTTTAAAGTGTTTGAAGGCAATCGTCCAACCAACTCTATCCTGCTGCGTGAAATCACCCCATACAGCCTGGGCGCGCTGATTGCGCTGTATGAGCACAAAATCTTCACTCAGGGCGCGATCCTGAACATCTTCACATTCGATCAGTGGGGTGTGGAGTTAGGGAAACAACTGGCGAACCGTATTCTGCCAGAGCTGGAAAATGACAGCACGATCGACAGCCATGACAGTTCCACCAACGGACTGATCAACCGCTTCAAGGCGTGGCGTCGTTGAGCGTGTTGTTAGGCGTCAGGTGCTAAAAATGAAAAAGTGAGGAGAAAGCTCCTCACTTTTTTTATGGTTACCCGTTACAAATTGATAGGAATTTCAATACCGATACCTGCACCGACATCATCACTGGTGCCGTGGTTGCTATCGGTGTACCAGGCCATGGTATCCAGTTTGATTTTTGAGTCAAAGTCATAGCCCCACCCTAACTCAATCCCTTTTAGCGTATCTGAGCGAGGGAATGCACGGTTGATACTTTGGCTGTTGGGATTCACTTTGGCGTACATGATGCGAGTACTCCAACGTTGCCCGTCGTCGAGCGCCAGTTCTACTCGACCAGAAAGTACCTGCGCATCGCCACCTGCGGTATATCCCAGCGGATACCCTTGCTGATAATATCCATTCCTATAGATATGATGGTTATAGGTAACATTATCCGCGCTACCATTAGTTCGTGTATCCGTTCCCTCAATATTCCAATTGATGGTAGACGTGCCCCATTCGGGGTGGCCTTCAATGCCGAGTAGGTAAAAGTTTTTGGATGGTAGCATCCCCGCTTCATCTTCACCCACTAGCTGCCCATACAAACTAATCGGAGCACCGACAAGCGTTGCCATTTTCAGCTTGAAATCAAATCCCGCTAGCTGATTACCTGGTTCTTCGTTCGTGCCTGTGTTATCACGTCCGGCTACACCATCCCAAAATGAACCCCACGAACGAGGGCGTCCTTCTCCTCCCCATTGCATGATGCGGGAAGCGCCGAGCTCAAGAAATTCTGTCGGTTGAATTGACAAGCGACCACCGATAATTTTTGTGTCAGGTACGGCGCTGTATTGCTCTAATTGCCCGGCAGAGAGTTGATATTGCCAGCGACCCATCCATGACAGCCAAGGCGTTTCAAACGGTGATTGATCGGCGCGCTGTAAGATAAATCCTGTGACCGGACGAGCGGCGTCGGATCGTATCAAACTCCCTTCATAGCCTGGTCCCCACCATTGTGAGACTTTCCCGAACGACAACCATTGATTAAAAATCTTCACCGCCCCATAGGAGCCATCAATATTTCCACGGGACTGATCTGCAATGGTTTGGTTGCCTTCAAGTGTTCCTTTAAGGTTGATATCCCAGAATTCATCGCTGGCGCCGACACCGATAGACAATGCATGATCGCTGTTGTGTCGGCTATCGAAGCCTTGGGGCAGGCCGGGTCTGTCTGTTGATGTATAGCCCGTGATACGAACATTCGATTTAAGCTGGCCGATCCGTTGTTCAACGCGGGTGATCACGGCTTTTTCTGTTGCCGTGACTGGTTTGGCTCGAGAAAGAGCAGATTCAATTTCTTCCTGACTTAGAGGCCAGGTGGTCAAGCTAGTCTGGATAACACCGCGATCGGATAGCCAGGACAGATCGTTACGAAGCGTCTTGTCTGGTGCGATAAGGCCTGCCGCATGACTAGTCGACACACATAAAAACGAACCTATAAGGGTGGCTAAGCATTTTTTCATCGCCATACAATGGTTTCCTTCATGTATTGTCTTAATATATCTACTAATTCGTGTTAATTACGTGAATGTGCTCGATGCTCAGTTCCTTTCCCATCAGGCGGTAACGTATTTATCAGACAGAATACAGAGTATGGAATTGCTGAAATAACCATAAATGGCATTTGAGGCATTATTCAGATAATGCTGACTGTTTTCTTACTAATTCCCCAAAAAAACGAATTTTTACTAAGGTGAGATCAATCGTGTTAATTCTCATTTTTGACGTTCATCCCGTGTAAACGAGCGGGATGACAAGAGATTGCAAGGGAAACGTCGTATGATATGCGGTGAGCAGTGGTGGGTTTTCAATCGCAAGGAGGAAGACATGCAGGTTCGTATTTTGTTGGGGCTATCCGCAGCAGTTTTGTTGGCGGGGTGCAGCAGCACCAGTCAACTCAGTGCGGCTGGGCAGGCTGTGACGTTCACGGATACCAAGCCAGGAAGCGAATGCCAACTGTTGGGGCAAGCCAGCGGTAGCCAGTCTAACTGGTTGGCGGGCAACCATGGCGACGGCAGTTCTCTGCGTGGTGCGGCAAACGATCTGCGCAATAACGCGGCGGCGATGGGAGGCAATACCATCTATGGTGCGACTAGCCCAAGTGAGACCTTCTGGTCAAGCTTTGCGCCGCTAGACAGCAAAATGAACGGCAGCGTTTACAAATGTCCTTAAGCTAAGAAAAACCCGGTGAGAGTGGTCTGCTCTCACCGTTGTTTACTCACCAATCAACGCAATAGCCCGGTATCGTCCTGACGCTGCTTCATTCCTAAATCCAACGGCGTTTTGCTCGCTTCCCCACCGATTTCCCGCGCCAGACGGGGCACCAGATAGCCGGATACCTTCTTCAGCAGCGCTTTAACCAAGACGCGCGCCTCGTTGTCATCTACCAGAAAATGCGCGGCTCCCTGAACCTTATCCAGTACGTGCAGGTAATAAGGCAAAATTCCCGCGTCAAATAACGCATTACTGAGTCGGGCAAGCGTCTCAGCGCTGTCATTCACCCCGCGCAGCAGCACACTTTGGTTGAGCAGCGTCACGCCCGCACGGCGCAAACGCGCCATACTTTGTGTTAAATCAGGATCAATTTCCTGCGGGTGGTTAATATGCGTCACCAGTAGCACCTGAAGCGAACTGCGTGACAGGCGATCGCACAGCGCGTCGGTAATGCGTGCAGGGATCACCACAGGCAAACGGCTATGAATGCGCAGGCGTTTCACATGTGGGATGTGTTCCAACTCGGTGATCAGCCAGTCCAGCTCGTGGTCTTTAGCCATCAGCGGGTCGCCGCCGGAAAAAATAATTTCATCCAGTTCCGGGTGCTGGCGGATATAATCCAGCGCCTGACGCCAGTTTGCCTTGTTGCCCTGATTATCCTGATAGGGGAAATGGCGGCGGAAGCAGTAGCGGCAGTTTACTGCACAGCCGCCTTTAACCAGTAGCAGGGCGCGGTTGTGATATTTGTGCAGTAGCCCCGGAACGACGCTGTGTTGCTCATCAAGCGGGTCATGGGTGAAGCCAGGAGTGGCAATAAACTCCTCACGCGCGGTCAATACCTGTAGCAGCAACGGATCGTCAGGATTGCCCTTTTGCATCCGTGCCGCGAATGCGCGTGGTACACGCAAGGCAAAAAGCCGGCGTGCATCACTGCCTTGCCGGAGTTTAGCGTGATCGTTCAGTGCCAAAAGTTGCAGTAATTCATCAGGATCGGTAATTACGTCTGCAAGTTGCTGCAACCAATCTTCTCTGGAAGGTATATTTAGGGTTACAATGTGTGCCATTTTTTTGGCTTCGTACCAGTATTAAAATTGTAGAGGGCCTTTATGGCGACTTATTCTAGCAACGATTTCCGTTCCGGTCTTAAAATCATGTTCGAAGGCGAGCCGTATGCCATCGAATCCAGTGAATTTGTGAAGCCGGGTAAAGGCCAGGCTTTTGCTCGTGTAAAAATGCGTCGCCTGTTGACGGGCTCTCGCGTTGAAAAAACCTTCAAGTCTACCGACTCAGCAGAAGGTGCAGACGTAGTCGATACTAATATGAACTACCTGTACAACGACGGTGAGTTCTACCACTTCATGCACCCTGAGACGTTTGAACAACATCAGGTTGAAGAGAAGACCGTTGGTGATTCTGCAAAATGGCTGCAAGACAACGCTGAATGTATCGTTACCCTGTGGGATGGTCGTGCTATCGCTGTTCAGCCACCGAACTTCATCGAAGCTGAAATCACCGATACCGATCCTGGCCTGAAAGGCGATACCGCAGGTACTGGCGGTAAGCCAGCAACGCTGAGCACCGGCGCGGTCGTTAAAGTGCCATTGTTCGTGCAGATTGGCGAAGTTGTCCGAGTTGACACGCGTTCTGGTGAATACGTATCACGCGTTAAGTAATTAATGCGAAAAAGGCCGCCTTCTGCGAGGGCGGCCTTTTGATTGGTTCTTCATTCCCGCTTTCCTTTTCTGCTCCCTGCCTTAAAAATCCTCCACAATAACCAAAATTGGCTACGCTTAAAAAGCAGTCCTTTCGTACCGTTGAAATCCAACTCTTATAAAGAAGGAACCGAGTATGCTGAAGAAAGCGTGTGTTGCCATTTTCTCTCTGGTTATTCTCTCTGCGGTGGTGGGGTGTAATACCACCCGAGGTGTTGGGCAAGATGTTGAAGCGGGCGGTAAGGCCATTCAGCGCAGTGCCCAATAATCAACATAGGAAATAAGTCGTAATAACTTTTCCGAGTGGAAGAAAATGCCGTGATGGTGTTTTCTTCCCCGCGGCGAGATAATGTGAAAGTGGATCACTCGGAGAAGTAATAATGTCGCCTCTTTTCATTACTGTCGGCATGCTGACGTTGAGTAATATATTTATGACGTTCGCCTGGTATGGGCATTTACGCTATTTCAGTGGCCGAACCTGGATAATTGCTGCGTTGATCAGTTGGGGGATCGCATTATTTGAATATCTGTTACAGGTGCCCGCAAATAGGATTGGTTATCAGGTTGCTTCTGCCGGTCAATTGAAAATATTGCAGGAAGTGATCAGCCTTTCCGTATTTATCCCTTTCTCCATGTTCATTTTAAAAGAGCCGTTCCGCACCGATTATATCTGGGCGGGGCTGTGCCTACTGGGCGCGGTTTTCTTTATGTTCCGCGATAAGATTATGGGATAACGCATACCCGTCATACTTCAAGCTGCTTGTGCGTTGGCCGCCCTTACTCACCCCAGTCACTTACCTGAGTAAGCTCCTGGGGATTCGCTCGGTTGCCGCCTTCACGCAACTCGAATTATTTAGGGTATAGACGTTTCGTCTCCGTGTTGTGGTCAACATGCTCAGATTACTGATTGACCCAGATGAGTGCCTCTGTCGGGAAGCCGTAGCGTTTGGCTGTGGCGACCAGTTTGTCGCGTGTCGCAACATCCAACGTTGGCGTGCGTGAGAGAATCCACAGGTAGTCACGGTTTGGCCCGCAAATCAGGGCGTAGCGGTAGTCATCATCCAGTTCAATAATGTTGTAACCGCCATAGAACGGCCCGAAGAACGATACTTTTAGCGCGCCACGCTGAGGTGAGCCCGTGAAATAGGCTTTCCCGGTGCTTTCTTTCCATTCCTGTTTTTCGACGTTAAAGCCGCGATTGATCACCTTGATGCCACCGTCATCCCGCGGGCTGTAGGTTGCCGTCACGCGTTCCAGATTGCGCTCAAAGCGGTGGTCGAGACGGGCGATCTCGTACCATGTGCCGAGGTAACGATTAATGTCAAAATTTTCTACGACGGTAACGTTGTCGGGCGGCGTTACGCTACAGGCGACAGAAAAGAGCGCCACGAGTGCGGCAGCACATGCCTTCCCGCATCGTCTGATGTTGAAGATAAGGGATTTGAGGAAAGTGGTGTTAAAGCGAGTAGCGTTAAAGGGCATGATATTGACGTCTCATCGTTTGCATCGTTGTTCCAGTGTAGACGATGGACGTGGTCAGGCGGGGAAATAAAACGGCCTGCAATATTGCACAGGCCGTTAAGGTCGGTGTTACCCCTTACAGCGTAACGACACCGATGGTGGTAACCACAGTCAGGATTGCTGCCAGGCCGTAGAACACCCATTTTCCAGCAGGAACGTGGATTTTCAGGTCATGCATCGCGTGGTGGATACGGTGCAGGCCACACCAGAGCGGTAGTACAATCATCAACAGTAAAAAGACGCGGCCGATGAAGCTCTGGCTGAACGCGGCGATGCGCTCATAGGTTAACGCGTCCGGGAAGACGCCCAGAGGCAGCATCACACCGACCAGCAGGATGATCACCGGGGCGAAGAACGCGCTCCACATCCCACCAGCGCCGAACAGGCCCCAGAAAGGTGGTTCGTCAGAACGTTTTGGCGTTGGGTTAATCACGTTATTTCTCCTGTTCAGAATAGTAAGGCGATCGCCAGAACGGCTACGGTTACCACCACGGTGACAGCCCACAGCCCTTTAATGAGTGGCTCTGGCCCCATTTTTTCATCTTTAACGATGATAATGCTGGCCTTCGGCGCGAGTTCAAACCAGGTTTTGGTGTGCAGCGCGGCGGCCAGCAGTGCAACGATATTAATCAGCAGCACCAGCGGGTTTTGCAGGAAGCTGACGAAGTTTGCCCAGCCTTCCGGTCCGTTTTTCAGTGCGAAGACGCCGCACATCAGTACGATACTGAACCAGACGGCAGGGACGGCAGTCCCTTCACGCAACATATAAAAGCGATAAAACCCCAGCTTTTTCCACCAGGTCGGCGACATGTCGCGCACATACGCTTTACGTTTAGATGTCATCATTGTCCCTCCCTTATTGTGGTTTCAGCATGGCGATCATGAAGTCTTTCGCGCTTTCGACTTTGCCTTGCTGGATAGCAGCGGCTGGGTCGACGTGCTTCGGACACACCTCTGAGCAGTAGCCCACAAACGTACAACTCCAGACGCCGTTATTGCCATTCAACTGCGCCATACGCTCTTTCTTGCCGTGATCGCGGTTGTCCAGGTTATAACGGTGCGCCAGCGTAATCGCTGCCGGGCCGATGAACTCAGGGTTCAGGCCGAACTGCGGACATGCCGCATAGCACAGGCCACAGTTAATACAGCCGGAGAACTGGTGATACTTCGCCATTTGCGCCGGAGTCTGTTTGTTCGGGCCGTCAGCAGGTTTACGATCGTTGCCGATGATATACGGCTTGATAGCTTCCAGACTCTCGATAAAGTGGGTCATATCGACCACTAAATCGCGCTCGATAGGGAAGTTGCCCAGTGCTTCGACCTTTAGACCTTTGGTGTAGTCACGCAAAAAGGTTTTGCAGGCCAATTTGGGGACGTTATTCACCATCATGCCGCAAGAACCACAGATCGCCATGCGGCAGGACCAGCGGTAGGACAGGTCAGGTGCCAGGTTATCTTTGATATAACCCAGCGCATCCAGCAAGGACGTCTGCGTGTTGTACGGAACATCGAACGCTTCAAAATACGGTTCGCTGTCCTGTTCAGGGTTATAGCGCATGACTTCCATTTTCAGGGTTTTGATCATCTCAGCCATTCGCCTGCTCCTTCTTGCTGCCTTCCTGTGCATCACCTTCTGCACCATATACGCGTTTGGCCGGTGGAAGTTTGGTAATCTTCACATCGCTATACTCCAGATGAGGTGCGCCTTCTGGGTTATAGAACGCCAGCGTATGCTTCAGGAAGTTAACGTCATCACGCTCGGTGCAACCTTCATCCAGACGCTGGTGTGCGCCGCGGGATTCTTTACGGTTGATCGCCGAATGCGCCATACATTCCGCAACATCCAGACTATGGCCCAGCTCAACGGTGTACAGCAGGTCGGTGTTGAACACGCTGGAGCGGTCGGTGATTTTCACGCGTTTGAAGCGTTCTTTCAGCTCTGCCATCTTATCGACGGTTTTCTGCATCAGGTCAGTGGTGCGGTAAATACCACAGCCTTCTTCCATCGACATACCCATTTCGTCGCGGATTTTCGCCCAGCTTTCTGTGCCTTCCTGATTCATCAGGTCATGCAGGCGCTGTTCGATATCGCGGATTTGTGCGTCCAGCGCCGTGCCGTTGGCAGGGGCTGCCGCCTGTGCGCGTTGCACGGCGTGTTCACCCGCAACGCGTCCGAAGACCACCAGTTCGGCCAGCGAGTTGGAGCCCAGACGGTTCGCGCCATGCAGACCAACAGAAGAACATTCGCCGACGGCGAAGAGACCTTTGATACGGGTTTCGCAGTTTTGATCGGTTTCAATGCCGCCCATGGTGTAGTGCGCGGTAGGGCGAATAGGAATCGGCTCTTTCACCGGATCGACGCCGACGTAGGCTTTTGCCAGTTCGCAGATGAACGGCAGACGTTCCAGAAGTTTCTTCTCGCCGAGGTGGCGTAGATCAAGGTAAACCACGTCGCCCAACGGGGTTGAGACGGTGCGGCCTGCGCGCCATTCGTGCCAGAACGCTTGCGAGACTTTATCGCGCGGCCCCAGCTCCATGTATTTGTTTTTCGGCTGGCCGAGCGGCGTTTCCGGGCCCATGCCGTAGTCTTGCAGGTAACGGTAGCCATCTTTGTTGACCATGATGCCGCCTTCGCCGCGACAGCCTTCGGTCATCAGGATACCGGAGCCAGGCAAACCGGTCGGGTGATATTGAACGAACTCCATGTCACGCAACGGTACGCCGTGGCGGAACGCCATGCCCATGCCGTCACCCGTGACGATACCGCCGTTAGTGTTGTAACGGTACACGCGACCTGCGCCGCCTGTCGCCAGTACCACGGCGTTAGCGCGGATCTGAATCAGTGAACCTTCCATCATGTTGATGGCAACTAGACCACGTGCCTGACCGTCATCGACCAGAACGTCGAGGACAAAGTGCTCGTCGAAACGTTGGATTTGTGGATATTTAAGGGAGGTTTGGAACAGGGTATGCAGCATGTGGAAGCCGGTCTTATCGGCAGCAAACCAGGTACGTTCGATCTTCATCCCGCCAAAACGGCGCACGTTGACAGAACCATCCGGTTTACGGCTCCAGGGGCAGCCCCACTGTTCCAGTTGAATCATCTCTTCCGGGCAGTGTTTGACGAAGTGCTCAACCACGTCTTGTTCACACAGCCAGTCGCCACCGGAAACGGTGTCGTTGAAGTGATAATCGAAGCTATCGTGTTCCTGAGTCACTGCTGCTGACCCACCTTCTGCCGCCACGGTATGGCTACGCATTGGGTAGACTTTTGAGATCAGCGCAATTTTCAGTTGGGGGTTGGCTTCTGCGGCAGCAATTGCCGCTCGTAGGCCAGCTCCCCCGGCCCCGATAATGGCCAAATCGGCATTAAAGGTTTGCAATGCATTCCTCCAGTTACTTAAGTTAATTAAGTTAAAATAAAAAAATAATATCTATTCATTTCTGTCTTTATATCCGAGCTTAATAGCAAACCCGCTTAAAATTATGTGATAGACGTATAAAGAATAGATAAACCTATAATTTTTGTGTGGGAATGATTATACCGAATTATAGGTAGGTGAAATTTGATGTGATCCCGCATTTTGTGGTTTTTTCAGCAGGTCGCGTATTTATTGATAAAAACGTGATCGAAAGGCTTATTTACAGGGGAATAATGCTTTTATTTCTTTAATAACCCTTTTGAGGTGGATATAAGAAAATGATCCACTGGATATAATTGATGGCTGCTATCCTGAGCGCCTCTTCTTAGAGGGTAGTGCATACATGGCTGAAAAGCACGTCTGGCCTTTTTTCCGCTGGAAATTTGGGCTGATGCGGGTAGACTGCACCCCCTGTTTGACTTTGGAGTAAGAACCATGAGCGAGACGGCAAGTTGGCAACCTAGTGCTTCTGTCGCTAATTTGTTGAAACGAGCGTCGATCATTGCTGCTGTCCGACGTTTCTTCACCGATCGTGGTGTACTGGAGGTTGAAACGCCTGCGATGAGCCAGGCCACGGTAACGGATGTTTTCTTATACCCGTTCCAGACCCGTTTCGTTGGCCCCGGTGCTGCGGATGGCATGACGCTGTATTTGATGACCAGCCCGGAATACCATATGAAGCGTTTGCTGGCTGCTGGCAGTGGGCCGATCTTTCAGCTGTGCCGCAGTTTCCGCAATGAAGAGTCAGGCCGACACCACAATCCAGAATTTACCATGCTGGAATGGTATCGCCCTCACTATGATATGTACCGCCTGATGAATGAGGTCGATGATCTGTTACAGCAGGTACTGGATTGTGAAAGTGCGGAAATGCTCTCCTATCAGCAGGCATTTCTACGCCATCTGGAAATCGACCCGCTGTCTGTTGATAAAGCGCAACTGCGCGAAGCGGCAGAAAAACTCGGGCTTGGCGATATCGCCTGCCGTGAAGACGATCGCGATTCGTTGGTGCAGATGCTGTTTACCTTTGGTGTAGAGCCGAACATCGGGCGGGACAAGCCCGCGTTTGTCTACCATTTCCCAGCTACGCAGGCCTCGCTGGCAGAGATCAGTTCAGAAGACCATCGCGTCGCCGAACGTTTCGAAGTTTATTTCAAAGGGATTGAGCTGGCGAACGGCTTCCGTGAATTGACCGATGCCGATGAGCAACGTCAGCGATTTGAGCAGGATAACCGCAAACGTGCCGCACGTGATTTGCCACAGCAGCCGATCGATGAAAACCTGCTGGCGGCGCTGAAACACGGTCTGCCTGAGTGTGCGGGTGTGGCGTTGGGCGTGGATCGTTTGATTATGCTGGCGCTGAATGCCGAGCAGTTGAGTGACGTGATTGCGTTCTCCGTAGAGCGCGCGTAACCGGTTTGAAGCAGGGCGGCGCCACATCTGGCTGCCGCCCGTTTTCCTTTCTTATAAGCTGCCCGGCGTCCGCTGCCGTGGCGTCAGCGTTTTCCCACTGCGTGACAGATTGTCCATTTTCACCTGGAACGGTGGGAAAGGAAGTTCCAGATTGTGTTTGCGGTAATTTTCCAGAATCAGTTGATGCAGTTCGTGGCGCAGCGGCATACGGTGCCCCATTTCGGCGGCAAAAATACGCAGTTCAAAAATCTGAATTCCCTGTTGCAGGTCGACCAAAAAGACTTCCGGTTCCGGCGTATCCAGAATCAGCGAACAACGCTTCACTGCGTCCATCAGCAGTTCCGTGACCTCCTGACTGTTCGCATTTGCTGGAGCAGGCACCGTCATCACAACACGCGTGACCGAATCCGACAGCGACCAGTTGATAAACTGCTCGGTGATAAACGCCTTGTTCGGCACGATGATCTCTTTGCGATCCCAGTCGGAAATGGTGGTGGCACGGGTATTAATGCGCATGACGCTCCCCGTGAGATCGCGGATTGTGACGGTATCGCCGATACGCATGGGTTTTTCAAACAGAATGATCAGGCCGGAAATAAAGTTGGCGAAGATTTCCTGCATGCCGAATCCCAATCCCAGACCGAGAGCGGCGACGAGCCATTGTAGTTTCGACCATTCGATCCCGATCAACGAGAAGCCCATCAGACAGCCGATCAGCATCAGAATATATTTGCTGATGGTGGTAATGGCGTAGCCGCTGCCCGGTGACAGATCCAGATGTTGCAGGATCGCCAGCTCCAGCAAGGCGGGCAGGTTACGCACCAGCTGCGCGGTAATAATGAAGATCAGAATCGCGATCAGCACCGATCCCAGCGTAATTGCCTGTACGCTCTCTACGCCTTTAACCGTGCTGGAGACATCCCACAGGCTGATATTTTCCATGAACGCGAAGGCGGAATGAATTTCCGACCACAGCGCGATCACAGAAACCAAGGCGATTAGCGTCAGGATGGATCGCACCAACTGCAAGGATTTGGCGCTGATGGCATCCAGATCGACGACGGGTTCTTCCACCGCTTCCGAGCTGCTTTCATGGGATGATGCAGACGGCGTGTCTTCTTCACCTTTGGCACGCTGCGCCAGAATTTCCGAACGACGCTGTTTGGCGCGGTCGAAGGCGATGCGGCGGCGCTGAATTAACATCCAACGGCGAATAATGTGGTAAACCACCAGCAGGAAGAACCAGATAGAAACGGAGGTTTCCAGGCGGGCTAATAGCGCCTGTGCTGTCGCCAGATAGCCGATGCAGGAGGCTAGCGCGGCAACGAGCGGCATGGCGATCAGAATGTTCCACATCGCGCGGTTAACGGAGTTTTCCCCCGAGCCTTCTTTATCCAGGTACAGCGGAATACCCGCGCGTTTTAATCCGGTTGTGACCAAACTCAACGCCATACAGAGCAGGATAAAGCAGAGCCGCCCGAGCGTGCTAGAGAATTCGCGATCGTTGAGTTTATCGAACGTAATCAGCGCCATAATCAGCGGCACGATAAAGGCGATGGAGAGACGATAGTAGCGCATCGCTCTGGCTACACGCTCGGGCGACCAGCGGAAGTGAACAATGAACAGCCCCTGCGGATGTGAGAATGAGGCGCTGATCATTACCAGCCACATCAGCGGCACGGTGGCGGTCACGCTGTCGCCGATGGCGACGGCAATCGGGTAAGGCCAGGCGTTTTGCAGCCCGTATCCCAATGCGGCCCAGAGTACGGGCAGTGGCAGAGCGGTAAGGATGGACCAGAACACGGTACGCAGCGTCAGCATAAAGTGATCGAGCGTGACCTTACCGACGCGGCTGCTGGCGCGCTCCATAAACGCATGATAGTGACGACGTGAGCTGATACTGAAACCAACCAGCAGCAACGCGCCCAGCAGCGGTAGCACGGTTTCCTGACTGGTCACCATCATGACCAGCGCGCTGCCCAGCTGCGTCAGCGTATCCAGTGACAGCAGACGCGTCAGATCCTGTACCAGTTTAAGCGGATAGGAGAAAGTGACATGATCGACATCCGCCACCCAGAATAGGTCGCGATGGGCCGCTTCGCGTGTTTCGGTTAGCGCATCTGCCAGCTGGTTATTGGCGACTTTGAGTTTGGTCAGTTCGAGTATCTGTGAATCACAGCCGGAGATCAGTGAAGTCAGCAGGTCGCGCTGGGTACGCATCTGATCGGCCAGAATGCGCTGCTGTGCGCTGGTCAGCGGATCGCCACTATCCTGCTTGGCATTATCAAGATCTTGCGGTTTGTTGATCAGGTCTTCAAAGTGCAAGCGCTGTACGCGCAACTGCGCCATATCGCTATCCAGCAACTGGGGCTTGGGCATTTCCGGCAGGCGGGCTATCTGTGCCCGTAATGTTTCACCCAATATCGGTGAGACGCCGAGCCACTGTGCCTGTTCGCGAATGGTGCTCAGCGCCTGACGCACCTGAATGGTGTGCGTGGCAGCCTGGCGCTGCTGAGAGGCGATAAGATCCATCCGCTGCGCTTGTTGGTTCAGCGCGACGGAGAGCTCGCGGTTAACCTGTAGCTGCTTGCTGATGACGCTCGGTAAATCGCCGCTTTGTTCCGCGAGCAGTTCGGTACGTTCTAATGCCTGTTCGGCTTCGCGCTGGCGTAGGTTGTTGAGTCTGCTGCGTAAATCCTGTTGCAGCAGATCCAGCCTGTCGTGGCGCTTTTTATACAGCTCGACGCGTAGACGGGACAGCTCCTGACGATTGCTGGCTGATAGCTGCGCCAGCTCCAGTTCGTCCACCCGGCTTTTTCGCAGTGCGGATTCGGCCTGAAGTGCTGTGAGCTGCGCTTGCCCCAGTGGGGTTGCGGGTGTACCGAGAGATTGAATACGGCGTTCCGCATCGCCTTGCATGCGGCTGGCTTCAGTTTGCTGCTGCGGAAGCTGGCTCAGTGAGTCGCTGATTTCGCGCAGCCGATCCTGTTCCTGCTGGAGCTGGCGAGCCTGTTCCAACAGTTGGCTGCTGGTTTGCAGTAGCTGCTGCTCGAGATCGTTGCTAGAGAGACTTTCTGAAATAGGCGAGGGTTTGCCGTCTTCGGCATTAAGCTGGCGACGCAGCTCTTGAACCAGCTTGGGAAAATCATCAATGACGCGCTGATACTGTGTGGCGCGCTCCAGTGACTCTTTGCGATCCTGGAGCGTGTTCAGTGCAGCTTGATATTCCTCAACAATTTTCGCCTGATCGGCTGCACCTTTGTTGGCTTCCGCCTGCTGTAGTTGCTGGCGTAACTGCGCCTCATTGGGCGCAGTGGCAGCCAACGTGGCAGTTGATAATAAACATCCCAAAAGAACAGCCAGAATCAGACGCACGTTAGCTACCTTTATTACAAATAATACTCTTACAAGCGACCAAAGTCGGACGTTATTTACGGCGCGTCGGGTTTGTGGCCCGTCTGGCCGGATGCCTCAGCCGCAGGATGTTGTCCCTCAACCTGAACAGGCTCAGGCATTGCCGCGACAGGCGATTGTGCGACGTCGTTTTCTTCCAACTCGGTTCCTTCCGGGAAAACAACAGGCGTTTGCTCATCCTGACGGACTTCGGCAAATGGTTCGCCCATACGCGTCACGCTTAGGGTATTCAGGTGTGCAGCAAACTGGAGATTATTGCCTGCGGCAAACAGGTTAATCACGGTTGAGCCCAGCTTGAAGCGGCCCATTTCCTCGCCTTTCGCTAGCATGACGGCACCTTCTTCACCCGCCTGCGGGTAAGTCCAACGCTTGATGATGCCTTCACGCGGTGGTGTCACCACGCCTGACCACACGGTTTCGATGCTGCCGACAATGGTCGCGCCCACCAGAATTTGTGCCAATGGGCCGAATTCCGTATCAAACAGGCAAATGACACGCTCGTTACGCGCAAACAGATTCGGCACGTTATCGGCCGTCAATAGATTGACGGAGAACAGGTCACCCGGTACATAAATCATCTCGCGCAGCACGCCGTCGCACGGCATATGGAGGCGGTGATAATCACGCGGTGAAAGATAAATGGTGGCGAACAGACCGTCACGGAACAGATCGGCCATCACATAGTTGCCTGCCAGCAGCGCTTCCAGTGTGTAGTCGTGATGCTTCGCCTGAATCAGCTTGCCGTCGGTAATGGGGCCAAACTGCGACAGTACGCCGTCAGCAGGCTGCACCAGACGGTGCGCATGAGGATCGACAGGGCGAATGCCTGGGCGCAGAGGGCGAACGAAAAATTCGTTAAACGTGCGATAGGAGGCGGTATCCGGCTGCTGCGCCTCCTGCATGTTGACGTTATATTGGCGGACAAACAGATCGATCACCAGCTTGGTGAGTTTTCCCGCACGCTTATTTGCTCCCCAGCCCGCTAAGCGGGTCAGCCAAATCTTGGGAAGCCAATACTGTAATTTGATTTTGATATTATCCAGCACGGTGAGCCTCTTGGATTAATAGTGCGCTATAAAACAACCTATCTGGGGAACACACTTGACGCTGCCAGCGGTAGCCCAGAGAGAAATAAGTGGATTCACTTATCCTCAAAGGGGGCGCATTGTAACGATGGTCATGATAAATGTCAGTTGTCTGTATCCGAAAAGCCTTTACGCGTTTTTACTTGCGCCATGCTTTCCAGAATCCGGTGATAGTTATCAAAGCGCTCTGTGGCAATCTCTCCACGCGCAAGTGCGGCATTGATAGCGCAGCCTGGATCGTTTTCATGTTTACAGTCGCGGAACTTACACGAGCCGATGTATTTACGTAACTCAATGAAACCACGCGTAACCTGTTCAGGTTCCAGATGCCACAGACCAAATTCGCGCACGCCCGGTGAGTCGATCACGTCGCCACCGTGCGGGAAGTGGTAAAGCCGGGAGGCGGTGGTGGTGTGTTGCCCCAATCCTGAGTTATCAGACACCTCGTTTACCAGAATGCGTTCTTCACCCAGTGCGAGCAGCGCATTAAGCAGGCTGGATTTCCCGACACCTGACTGTCCGGCGAAAATACTGATACGGTCGGTTAACGCCAGCTCCAGTTCAGGAATACCCTGTTGAGTATGGCTGGAAACCATCAACACGCGATAGTTGAGCGCGCGGTAGATATCCATTTGTTTATCAACAAACTGGCGGGATTCGTCATCCAGTAGGTCAATTTTGTTCAACACGATCAGCGGTTCGATCTCCAGCGTTTCGCAGGCGACCAGATAGCGATCGATAATGTTCAGCGACAGCTCAGGCAAGATCGCCGAGACGATCACGATCTGATCGATATTGGCGGCGATCGGTTTAATGCCATCGTAATAGTCGGGGCGGGTCAGGACTGAATGGCGAGGGTGAACAGCTTCCACGATCCCGCTGATGCCAGCGAGTGATTCATGGCCGGGTCGCCAGACGACGCGGTCGCCCGTGACCAGCGATGGAATGGTCCGACGAATGTTGCAGCGGTGCACCACGCCATCGGCGGCTTCCACATCGGCGTGCATACCGAATCGGCTGATGATAATACCTTCCTGCGCATCGCCCAGTTGGCTATCTTCCCATTCGACTTTGCTTTCCGTTTTTTTCAGGCGACGCTGGTGGTTTGCGCTAACCCGACGCTGCTGACCTTTCGACAGTTTCTTTTTGCTCACTGAGCCTCACTTAAGACGATTTACCGTTCACGACAGCGGGTTGTCGCTCGCCGCGTTTGAACGGACTATAATACACCCTATTTGATTTTAATTAACTGATACCACCTTGTCGGTATCAGCATTGAGATTGATACTGATATCCTTGTCTCGACGACAGGGCACAATGCAACAGGAATTCCCACGATGGTAGATGAAAATAACCTGATCTGGATCGATCTCGAGATGACTGGTCTGAACCCGGAGCACGATCGCATTATTGAGATCGCCACGCTGGTGACGGATGCAAACTTGAATGTGTTGGCTGAAGGGCCGGTCATGGCGGTGCACCAGTCAGATAGTCAATTGGCGCTGATGGATGACTGGAATGTGCGTACGCATGGTGCCAGCGGCCTGACGGATCGCGTCAAAGCCAGCACGACGGATGAACGCGCTGCCGAGTTAGAAACGCTGGCATTTTTACAAAAATGGGTACCGGCGGGTAAATCGCCGATTTGTGGCAACAGCATCGGCCAGGATCGCCGCTTCCTGTTCCGCTATATGCCAGAGCTGGAAGCTTACTTCCACTACCGCTATCTGGATGTCAGCACGCTCAAAGAGCTGGCGAGACGCTGGAAGCCAGAAATCCTGACGGGTTTTAAGAAGCAAGGTACGCATCAGGCGATGGACGATATTCGCGAATCATTGGCGGAATTGGCCTATTACCGTGAGAACTTTCTGCGACTGTAGTCGGTGGCGCAAAGCGGATAGGGCGTGATGTCCAGCGATCTGCTGCTATTTACGTCACAACGCCTGTTTTGTCAGCGTATTGTTTTTTTTATCAGCAGTCAGACGATTTTTCATTTTTGGGGGCTTGCGGTTAAACGGATTTCTCGTATAATGCGCACCCCATACCGATGAAGAATTTCAATTAAAGAACGTCAACATCGCGTAAAGATTTCCCGGGCGGGAATAGCTCAGTTGGTAGAGCACGACCTTGCCAAGGTCGGGGTCGCGAGTTCGAGTCTCGTTTCCCGCTCCAAGTTTTATCACTGTTTGTCACCATACAGGCAGTGTGCAGTAATCAGACGTAACGCCTGTTAGTGTCTGTCCGATATGCGGGAATAGCTCAGTTGGTAGAGCACGACCTTGCCAAGGTCGGGGTCGCGAGTTCGAGTCTCGTTTCCCGCTCCAATTCTTGTTTTTTATATGTCCATCACGTCTTTAACTCCCTGATTTAACAAGCTAATTGCTCTGTTGAGCATCCAGCGAAACCCGCTGAAAACCACCGTCAACCACGCCGAAGTAGTACACAAATTAGTACACGAAAATCGGGTGCGTTACGGCTACGGATTGTTTGCTGAGTCGCTTCCCTGTGTGCGGTACACCTCTCTTCAACCTTGAAGGAGGCATATCCTATGGCGTTAACCGATGCCGTTGCCCGGCAAGCCCGCATCACTGCCAAAGCCTACACCCTGAACGACAGCGATGGGCTGTCGCTGTTCGTAACCGCCAACGGCGCGAAAAAATGGCACTTCCGTTTTTCGTTGCAGTGTAAACAGCAGCGCGACGAATTGCGTGCGCCGTTAGCCGGAGGCGGCGATCCGCGAATCTATCGCCAGTAGTCCAACGCATTAGGGCGGCATCCTGTTTGCTCTTGTCTTTCGCATACGCATTGATGCGTAACAACCTTAACACAAACAGTGAATCAGGCGCTGGCTGTATGTAGCGCGGGTTTATGGGAAAGCGCTGTAGGGCGCTGTTGAATAAGTCGAAGAGTACTGACTCACTCTCGGTCTGGCTCTTTTGCTAATCTGAGCATAATCTAATCTGGCAGTCGGCTAAGTGCCAGAAGCAGACATAGGTCAGGCTCAAATATCTCAATCATCGGAAGTAGGCCATGACAGCTATTGGCTAATGAGTGGATACTACTATTGTAAGCGTATATTTAATCAGCTATATTTTATCACGGTGTTCTCCACGCCACCATCCGCGGAAAGGGCTGCGCCCAGGTACTTGTATTCAAATATACGGTTACGACTCCAGCCTCAAAGCGGAAAAGGTTTGTGTCAGGAGATCGTATGTCTACAAAAGCGAAACCGCAGCCAGAAAACGGTAAAATCAACCTCGACTATCAGCGTAAACTTGCCAAAGAACTTCTTAGACATTTAAGAAATGGTACGGCATCTCCAGAATCTTATTCCAGACTTTCAACTGGAAACCCTCGATCAAAACCCACCTTAACTGATGCTCAGTGGCTGATTGCCAGAAAGTTGGGGTTCAGTAGCTGGATGAAACTTAAAGCTCATGTCGATGCTATTAGTTTTGCTGCAAGGAATCCGGATTTCAAAACCAGCGATGAAGTGCTTACAACACATTGGCGCTGTGGCAACGATATCGCCCACAACCTACGAATTGCTGGTTTCAAGGGTAATTTCCGTATGTTAACCGACCCTTTATGCATGGGGCCTGTTAGAAATTTACATTTTGATGAATTTAAGAACATGCGGAGCGGCTATATCAGCCGTACATTTGGAATACAGCATAAAGAAGCCTTACATCGTGTTGAAGAAGAATATAAAAGTCTCGAGTTGTTGGAAGGAGATAACCACAACGTTCTGTGGTGCGAAGCGGATGCATATGATCAGCTTTTTTTAGTTCGCTTATTGGCTGGGCTTGACCGTTTGCCTCCGAATCTGGAGCTCATACAAATCAATGGAATACCCGGAATTTCGAGATTTATCGGGATTGGTCAGCTCGCCCCCGATGTACTGGCATGGCTATGGTTACAACGTAAACCAGTGAATAAAGACATGTTACAGTTGGCTAGGCAAGCCTGGTCAGCTTTTTGTAGTAATTCCCCTGTTGAGCTTGCCAGTATGGCGAATTGCCATCACGAAACCCTACCCTTTCTGGCTCCTGCCTTGCTAAGGCAGTTACAGGAATTGCCTTCGATTAGTGGGGGGGTATCCCTGACTGAACGTCTGGCTCTGGAAATTATAAATGGAAGAGAGGCTATAACTTTTCGCAGAGTATTTAATGAACTTACGCGGGTACGTGAGCCACTTCCATTCCTTGGCGACGTGATGTTTTATAGTTTGATGCGGCCTCTTATAGATACGGATCAGCCGCTCCTTGTGGAACTCGATGTTCATAAGGAATGGACAGAACGCACACTGACGATTACTCAGTTGGGGCGTGAAGTTTTAACTGGTCTGGTTTACTGGCCTGATTACGCAACTCATGAACGATGGATAGGAGGGGTGTGTATTAAACCAGGTCAGTCCCATTGGATGCTTGATGAAAACAACAGACCGGTGTGGAATAACTCTGTTTTGAACAAATAAAGGTGGAAGTGAAGTAATTAGATTGCTTATTGCATCAGAATCGCCACAACAAAGTTCTAAAGGAGCCGAATTCTCTAAGTTATGTGTGGCGATTCATTTCGACTTTTCTAACGATGGATTTTTCTAAAGTGACATTGCCAGAAACACTTCTATTTTGGTACCTGCCTGGCATATTTAATATGATTCTACTAACTGTTCAATTCGCCATCCCACGTGGATGCACTAACCGCATCTGCAATAGTGGGTAATATTCAGAGGAATATTAACTTGTGTTTGAGCTCCGCAATATCCGTTCGTCGCTCGTAGCCGACAAGGAGCCATCCTGATGACAGGTTCAGTGACAAAACGGATACTGCTAATATCACTGATATACTCATCAATGAGGAGCAGGTTAGGGATACCTTGCCAACTTCCCCGACCTAGAACACAATATAGCCAGTCAACCAACAAGGTGTGCCGGAAACCCTTGTTGAATCAGCCGATTGGGCGAGAAATGACTATCTCGTTTCCCGCTCCAATCTTTTAGTCTCTTTTTCTGATTCACTCTCCTTCTCTTTTCGATGTATTAAAACTGTTAAATGTTTTCTGCTTTCTTTATCGGGTACGAAACACATGCTGTACGTTGAATTATTGTGCCTTGAACGTTGATATTGTAGATAAATTTTTCTTTTAAAGAATTAGCTTGATTATATTTATTATGGTGTTTGTTTTTATTTTATTTTTTGTGTCGATTTGATTTTGACGTAATATCGGAATTTGACTATGTTTATAACCAGAATGGATTTGCAAAAATAGCATCACTTAACACTACGATGATGCCCCTATCTTTTTTCAGTGATTTTTTATTCTATTTTATATGGGAAATAGATTTTAAATTTCATGGTGATTCCGATTGGTTTTTCAGTAACTAACGGATTATTGGCATGAATTATATGTTTTCCCTACAAATAAAAGAGGATAGAGAAATGAAAGCAATCAATAGCACTATTCTTCATGTTATAGCAACGGCAACTTTGGTGATGAGTGGCTTTTCTCAAGCTGCTGAAACGGCAAAAGAACATACTGGTAAAGAGCAGGTAGAATTAAAACATATTCATGCTGTCCTGCAAAATGGAACAGCCAGCCCGCAGCACGATGCGATGTGTGAAAAACAGCTGGATATGCCTGAATCCAAATACGTTGGCATGAAAGTGACAACCGAATATAGTATTAACCCTCAGTCAATGATGATGTCGGCAAAATCCATGTTCCCTTCGCCAAACAGCACGAAGCCAATGGAATTAACGGCTGATTTATCAGCTTTGGGTCTATCTGATAGCTATTCATTTGGCGCATTTAAACCCAGCGCCTTACCTAACGCTTATATTATTTTCTCTGTTGATAAACAAATGAAAAACCCGGCTAGCACTTTTATGGTTATTAATGAAAGTGAAACGTATAACTGTGTTATTAGCAGTTCAATGCATGGGGTAAGCAAAGAGGCAATGAAAAGCCTTGAAATGAAAAAATAATAACTTTTTTGCTGTAAATTGCAGGCCACGGTCTGCAATTTACGCAATATCCTAACTCATCCGTATTAAGTAATATCGCAACCGCGAGCGGTTTATATGAGTGGCAGTATACGTGATGAGACATCACTCTCGCTGCCATTGAGAAGGTGAATGAATATCACCGTGCCAAATGTATAACGCGAGAACGGGCTCTTCCTGTGTCTGAGTCGCATGCGGAACACCGCTACGGTGAAAGATTAGCTCACCGGGTTGGCGAGCAACATAGTCAGCATTTCCTATCGACCATAAACCCGTGCCAGCCAGAGGAAGATAAATCTCGGTTGCTGGATGACAATGCGCGGGATAATGGGTTTCTGGCGCGATCAGCGTCAGCCCAATCGCCAAATGAGACGATATCCACCGATCTTCGGGGCCGACGCATTGCGTAAAGGCGATTCTTTCACCCAAAGATGGAAAATCAGGATGCGGAGCATAGTCAAAGTTCCAGCTTAATGTGGGCGCTAATAGCCTGAGCATCGAGCATATTTCCTTGTCTCCAGATACCTCTCCGATTTTCAACGCGGGTTCAAAAAAATCCACCACAGGCAGATGTACAGCGTGACTCGTTCGCGTATTTTTTTCTGGTCGGAAAGGCCAGCTATCGACGATTGGGACGATATCCTTACGTACATGTTGAGCGACGGGGATCGAGACTAACCGCTTATGGATCGTGAAGAGTAAGCGTTCGAGAATGCTGTCGTCTGTGCTCATTAATGTCACCTTATCGTGTGATTGCGCTGTAACAGCAAGGAATACATGGATTGAACGATGGCTTCGGGGGCATCTTCCTGTACCAGATGTCCTGCGTTTTTGACGATCTGTAAAGGTGCATCGCCGAGCCGATGAGCGAGACGTTTACCGACATCAAGTGGTATCCATTCATCCTGTTCGCCCCAGAGAAGATTCACCGGACAATCAAGTTTAGTGAGCAGAGGCTCAATCTCGTCGGTATAGCACTGATCCATCTGGGCTATTTGCCGATAGAAAGCGGCTTGTCCGACTTCGCCTTGCCAAGGCGACATGTAAATGTTCAGCGCTTCTTCCGATAACGACTGGTAGGCCGCACCCCGCAAATAAGCGTTGAGTAAGGCATCGTGAGCGTATTCTGGCAGGCCGGTGAAGGCATCCTGATGTTTTCTGACATGGGCGACAAAGGGCGAGCCCCAGGGAGAAATGGCGACGGCATCAAATAGCGTCAGCGAGGCATAGCGAAGGCCTTGCAGGAAATAACCGCGCAGCGCCGTCGCCCCGCTGAAATCATGGCAAAGTATGTCGGGTCGCATCAGCTTCCATTCTTTCAAGAGTGCGGCCAAGAGTCTGTCTTGCACGCCAAGTGATACCTGCTGTCCAGCGGATTGATATGACTGTCCGTAGCCCACCATGTCGTAGTAATAAATTGTCCACTGGGAAGAGAGTAGGGGCGCGATGCGTCGCCATACCTGAGAGGAAAATGGCGTACCGTGAATTAGCACCAGCGCGGGACCTTGTCCCATGCATCCCCAGGCGACAGGCTGACCGTCGAAAATAATATTATGTTTTAACTCAAGCATGTTATCATCATATTCAATATTAGCTATATGACTATATAATACGAACATGAACATGAGATCAACCCAAATCAAAGTATTAGCCAGTGAACCACGACTGGAAATCCTGCGCTTGCTTAAGCATCCACAGCAATATTTCAGTGGGCAGACGTCAGCCGATCCGCAGGCCTTTGGGGTTTGTATTACGCTGATCGCTGATGCATTGCATATCGCCCAGCCAACCGCCAGCCGTCATGTCGATCTATTGCGGCAGGCGGGATTTATCACGATAAAACGTTATCAGAAATGGACATACTGCCAAAGAAATGAGGCAGCTTTGTCGGACTACATTCAGTGGCTGTCTGAGGAGCTGTGTGGGGAAACCGAATGATGGAGTGTGAGGCTCTGCTGGAGATTTTTCATCGAGTCAGAGCGCGATCTGGAATAATAAAAATCGCTCAAGCCGACAAAAATTTAACTAGTCTGCAAAACGCATGAGGTTCAGCTCAGGATATCGATCTTGAGAGACGTAAACCATAGTCATAGGCGTGCAGGGTCTTTTTAACCGCATTGGTTGACACCTGCCCGAACCGTGGGGATTCGCTAAAATCGCTTTCAACAGTGGCAACGGAGTATTGCCCTTTTTTACTTTATTGATTGAAACGAATGACGATCGAATCTTCTACAATAACGGCTCCTTCTTTCTTATCGTCCGAAAAATAAAAGTCAAAGATAGGCGCAACGATGCCATTTGCTAAACAATAAGTTTTATAGCATTGTAAAAAAGAAATATAGCCCGAACGGCACAATTCGTTTCCGACAAAGCAATTATTTAATTCCGGGTAACTAACATTTATGAAATACCGCCATTTCCTGTTTGACCTTGATGACACGTTATTGGATTTCAAAGCCTCCGAGCGTCTTTCGTTTGCGCGTACGCTGACGAATCTTGGTGTCGATATTGAAAATACGACCCTGTTTGCAGATTACCAGCGTGAGAATTCCCAGCTATGGAGCGAGTTTGAGAAGGGAGAAATCACCAAAGATCTGCTGAAAGTAGAACGCTTCCGTCGCACGTTCTCCCTGCATAGCATCGATATCGATCCCCACAAAGCAAGTAATCTCTATCTGGAATGCCTGCCTGAGACGGTGGTGTTGGTGGATGGGGCGGTTCAGATCTGTGAAGCGCTTGCCGAGATCGGTGAAGTTGGCATTATTACCAATGGCATAGAGTATGTGCAGGCGAAGCGAGTGGCGAACTCGGGTCTTACAGATTGGCTCTCGTTCGTCGCCACCTCTGAGGCTTGCGGATTCGCCAAGCCGGATGCGCGTTTCTTCGAGTTCTCCGCCAGAAAATTCAGCTCGTTCAAAAAAGCCGAGGCGGTCATTGTTGGTGACAGGCTTGATGCCGATATCCTTGGGGCGAACCTGTACGGCATAGACAGTTGCTGGTTCAATGCAGGCGGAGCCGCTAATGATTCGGATATTACGCCAACCTACGAGGCCGCAACGCTACAAGATGTGTTCACGCAGATCAGCGCCAGGTCTTGAGCCTATATCACGCAGCATCGACGACAATCACCACGATTAATTCGCTTTGGGTTGTCGTCGCACTCTGCTTAGCCATTTCCTGAACAAGAAAATCGCTTAAGATAAAATGAATGACTGATATTGGTTATTTAATTAGCTTCAGGTCAGCTTTTCTGTGACGCTTTTGATCATCATAGAAATTTTCATGTGAGCCGAGGCTCAATAAATATATTTCAAGTTTAGCGTCAACCCAGCTATAACTCAGGAGATATTGCTGGTTACTCATATAAAATTTATGTACCCAAAGATAATTCAGATCACCCTTTTTTCGCTCACCAAGCTCAGGTTCATCAATGATAAGTTCAATCTGCTCATCGACGGTTTTCTGTTCTTGTTCTGTCAGAGATGCAAATTTTTTCTCAAAACGGCGTGACTGATATATCTCAAGATTTTTCCCTGTCTCTTCTGCGCACATATTTTGTCATTCTTCCATTGTCGATTTCTGATTTCGCCAGCAGGATTTCGTTGATGAAGGAAAAAGGTAATTCAGGGTTATCCTCAGCAATACGACCAATTTTAGCCCAGTACTCTATTTGCTTTGGCACACTTCGGCTCATTGCCTCAGCATGCACTTTCACCTCTTCAACAAAATCATCATCCAGGCGGATGCTTGTTGCCATATTTCGGTACTCCATAATGTAGTCACCACAGCCTTTTAGTGGTGGTTTCAATGATACGTCACCTTTCGACGCACTACGGATTTCATTTTGCGACAAATTGTCGCAATGCGCAATCTATTTTCTTGCGGTAGCCCGCAACATAGGCATGTCTTGTCTCTGCGACTGTTTTCATGAAATGCACGTCCTCAGTAATCGCAGACCATAAATACCCGATCGAAGCGCTGGGCTGCGAGGTCGGTACGATGAATGATGAAGTTCAGCGTGCCGTCATCCCACTGAAATTGTCCATCCAGACAGACCTGAAACAGCACCAACCAGTCTTGTGCTTCGCCACCTAACTTCTGTGCTGCCTGCAACTCTGGTAATTCATGCTGGCTGAAGCCACAACCGTTGACTCGGGCAATCCCCTGATATTCAGGCAGTGGGGCATCAAGTGGAAAGTTCGATGGCAGCATGTTCTTGTCGATCATCCAGGCGAGTTGCTCTTTATTCGCGTTGCTATCAGGCAACAGATTGAATGCGCCCAGTTGCCGCAACTGCCAGGCGTAATATTGTGCGAAGCCGAGATTGGATAACGCATGGTCGAATGCATCATCGTCCAGCGCCGCCTGCTGTTCCAGACTCAGGCGTGAGCAGAGTATGGAGCCAAGATGGGGGTTTTGACGCAATGCGTAAAAACTGGGTACGGTGATGCTGGCTCTGGGATGCAGTGTAAAAGCGGGTTTTTGCCCGAGCGTCTTCTCATCATTGAAAGCAAGGTCTGCAAAGCGCGTGCCGCTGCACAGACTTGCGACATCCTGCACATAAATCACCTTTCCTCTGGTCGTTAGAGGGCTGCTTCCACATTCCAGAAAGAAGAATAATGAGCCTTCGCGTGGCAGATAATCCTGCAATGGGGCTAAATCTCGGCAGTCTACCTGCGCAATAAATTCCAGCGGTACACGATAGGTCTGTGTGACATCGTCCCAGGGGAAAATGCACACGTCTTTTTCGTCTTCACCTTCTTGCCAGCACTCCTCGTATTCGAGCAGCGTGTCTTTGGCGACACTGACACAAGGGTAAGGGATATCGACAGGCAAATCCGGCAGGCCACCCAGCCGATGATTGCCCAGCGCGCTGTGATCGTCTTCTGCACCATGATAGAAGTCGATGCTACTGCGTAAGGTGCCAGCCACGGCATCGGCGATGGGGATGATGGGGTCAGCCGAGAGCAACGTATTCATGAGGTGCTGTCGCTGTGGAGAATGCTCTGCCAGCAACGGGAGTAGAGCAGGATCTTGGATTATAGGAGGGTAGGCTGGTGTCTCTGCGACGTTAATCTGAACCTCGTTGTCTTGTGCGGTATCCGCCTCTGCTCCCTTCGCTTTTAGGTGGCTGTGCAATGCCGTTTCTGGTGTGGCAGTGACAATTCGCAAGCTGCGCAGCGCGGTTTCTATTGTGATGAAGTGCTCTTGTTGCTGCTCCTGCGGGCAGTATCCCCCAGCGAAAAGGCAAACTGTGTCAGTTAAGCGGATAAACGCGAACAGGTAAGCGAAGCCGTAAACCCCTTCGGCCGTCATTAACAATGCGTTGTAGTTTTCAAGGGCTAGTGTTTTTTCTTCAAGCCAGGTGAGATTTCCATAAATTTTTCCGCAGAAGGTGCGATATCGCTCGGTCTGTCCCGTTTCTGTTTTGTGTAGTAATTCCCTGTCGACCGGATAAATATCCAGCACGACGAGACTGTCGTCAGTGGAATACTGGCCGAGCGCACCCTGTCCGATTTGCTCAACGGAAGTAAAACTCGGGGGGAAATCGATGGATAAAACGTCCGTGTGGATGATTGGCATGACAATCCCTAACGTAGAAAAGAGTATCGCCTCTGATGTGGTTTTTTATGATGCCACATTTGTCTGCTTCAGCAAGAAGACGATGTACTGGCGGTTAATCACTCTGCATCACTCGTAATGCATTTTTGTAACGTTTTGCTTTTTTTTGGTGCGCTAACGCAGTCGGATCGGCGTGTTTACTGGGATTTTAGGGTGTCGGTAAACATGGCATGACCTGTGCTTAGTCTTACATACCATCTTGTGTACAAGATGGATCGATTCAGGAAATCGACCTGATCGGTTTTTTCAGGCTGAGGGTTATTGGCTGTTGTTAGCTCACCGTTGAAGGGGAAACACCATGAAAAATAACAATGACAAGATCGATCGTAAACGCAGGCAGTTAATGCAATGGTCAGCCATTAGCGCGAGTGCATTGACGCTAAGTAGCTTGCTGCCGGGAATGGCTTTTGCTGCCGAAGGTGAAGAAATTCGCATTGGTTACTGGCCGATTGTGGGCGGCTTGCCGTTATATGTGGGGGTTGAGCGGGGCTTTTTCAAAGAGGTTGGGCTGAATGTGCGAGCGGTGAAATTCGCTAGCCCGCAACAGATTGTCGAAGGGATGATCACGGGGCGTATACATGGCTGCGCCAACGGTACGGCCACCGGCGCATTGGGATTAGGCGCGATTACTTCACCCGGCCTGTTCAAGATCATTTGCTCGAATCCTTCTAATCATCAGATGGTATTGGATGAATTTCTGGTGCCGTTAAACAGCGACGTAAAAAGTATCGCAGAGCTGAAAGGCAAACGCATCGCCTGTGGACCGGGTATTCAGAATGTGGTGATGACCAAAATTATTCTGGAGAAAAATGGCTTTACGGCGGATGAGCTGCGTGTGACGGAATTGCCAGTCGGGCAACATGTGGCAGCGCTGGCCGCGGGTCAGATTGACGGGGTTTATACGCTGGAACCGACGGGAACGGTGGGGCGGTTGAAAGGACTGTCGCGTACCTTGGAAACGGGCGTGATCTCACGCTATGTGCTCGGTAATCCCGATGCACCGTGGTTTGGTGGTGCGGCAGCGTTAAATAGCGGTTTTATCGATAGTCGTGCGGCGGATGCAAAACGCTTCACGCAGGCCTATGCCAAATCGGTGCAGTTTATTCAGCAGAACCCAGAGGCTGCCCGCGAGCACATCACGGGTTACACCAGCATTGAGGCCGAACTGAGTAAAGAGGTGCCATTGCCGGGGTTTGTCATGTATGACGAGCTAAAAGGCGACAATCTGGCGTGGTTCCAGAAGTTTTATGACGTGTTCACCGAAAGAAAGATCTTCCGGGAACCGGTGGACGTCAGCAGCCTGATTTATCAGCCTTAAGGGAGGTACTCGATTATGCGTCAGCACTGGACGTCTAAATTATTACCCGCCGTCGGCCCGATTCTGCTGTTTCTTTTTTGGCAGTTGGCGGTCAGCGCGAAATGGCTGAACCCCATTTTATTACCGTCGCCGGTCGATACGTTGAGCTATATGTTCCAGTCCTTCGCGGATGCGAGCATGCGTACGGATATCGGTGCGACGCTATACCGTACACTCGCTGCATTTGGCTTTGCCGCGCTGATTGGCGTGCCGCTCGGCGTTATTTTGGGCAGCAATGAAAAGATTTACCGCAGCCTGGAGTTTCTGATCGACTTCTTCCGTTCTACGCCATCGTCAGCGCTGATCCCGCTATTTTTGCTGATTTTCGGTATCACCGACGCGAATAAAATTGCGATTTCGGCCTTTGCGGCCGTGCTGGTGATTCTGTTCAACAGCGCGTATGGCGTGATGAATGCCAAGAAAACCCGTCTGATGGCGGCGCAGGTCATGGGGATTTCCCGCTGGCATATTTTTAAAGACATCATGCTGCTGGAAAGTCTGGCGCAAACCTTTGTCGGCCTGCGCACCGGCGTGTCGATGGCGCTGGTGATCGTGATTGTCGCGGAGATGTTTATTGGTTCGGAAACGGGGCTAGGGCATCGCATCATCGATGCGCAGCAGGTGTTCAATATTCGGGATATGTACGCCTCTATCCTGATTACGGGCGCACTGGGGTATCTGCTTAACGTATTGTTTTTGGTGGTAGAAAAACGAATTGTTCACTGGAGTGGCAAAGCATGATGACATCTCGTACCGCACAAGTGGAAAAACTGGATACCGCGTTGCCGCCTTATCCAGCACCGAACACCCACGTCACTATTCGCGGCTTGAACAAGTCGTTCGCGGGGCAGCCGCTCTATACCGATCTGAATCTGGATTTACCGCGCGGCAAGATCGTGTCGATTTTCGGGCCGAACGGCTGTGGTAAATCGACGCTGATGAACATGATTGCTGGGCTGATTCCCGTCGATAGCGGCGATATCCTGTTTGACGGTAAAACGTTGGCGGAAACCCGAATTGGCTATGTGTTTCAAAACTATCGTGATGCGCTTTTCCCCTGGATGAGCGCCTGGAAGAATATTGCCTATCCGCTGGTGCGTAGCGGGATGAGCAAACACGATGTGCAGACGCGGATGGATGAACTGATCGCGATGTTTGATATTCGCTTCGATCTCCAGCGTTATCCGTATGAACTTTCCGGCGGACAGCAGCAGACGGTCTGTATCATGCGGGCGCTGGCGACGGGGCCTGAGGTGATGTTTTTGGATGAACCGTTCTCCGCGCTGGATTTCGAAATGACGCTGTTCATCCGCGACAAGCTGCAAGAGGTTCAGTTGGCGACCGGCGTGACGATGGTCATCGTGTCGCATGATTTAGAAGACGCGGTGTTTCTGGCGGATGAAATCTTGCTGTTGACGCGTCGGCCAACGACGGTGTCGGAGATTGTTCCGTTTGATTTAGCGCGTCCACGCGGTGCGGAGGCGATGAGCGATCCTGAGTTTATTCGCGTCAAGGCGCACACGCTGGAGGTGTTCAAACGCGAAATGGCTGCATAAGCCGCCCATCTGCCGTATCTATTTCAGGCTCACCAGGCCGTCGCTGGCTTGGTGAGCCTAATGTTATATTCACTCTTCACCCAGCGAACGTGATACGCGTTCTTTTCTTAATACGCCCTGTATGCCGACAAACAGCACGCCGGTTAACAATAAGGTGACGATGAGACCGTCGTAACCGTAGAACGTAATGGCTGTACCAGAGAACAGCGGCCCGCAGATACTGCCCGCAGACCACACCAGCCCCAGCAGTGAATTCATCACAATTAGCCGCTGACCGGCAAATTTCTGACCCGCCCGAACCAGAGATAGCGTGTAAAGCCCGCCAGCCGCTGCGCCCAGTGCGATACAGACGGGAACCAGAAGTGCAGGGGAGGAGGATGAGAAAGTGATCAATACCAGCATTACACAGAACAGGATGCCGCAGCTGATGTGGGTTTTTATGATGCCGCATTTGTCTGCCAGCCAGCCAATCGGCGTCTGAAAGACGGCATCGCCCAGAAAAATGAGTGTAACCAGCAATATCGCGGATTTTTCGTCTAAGCCTTGTTCCATGCCGTAAAGCGGAAAGAGCGCAAGTATGCTGGCATCGAAGAAGGAGAAGCAGAGCACGCCAGAGGCGATTGCCGGAAGAAAAGGGATAAGATCCCGATAAGACGTCGAGGACTGTTCATCCGCTCGAACCATACTGGCGCAGTTCCTCAGCATGAACGCACACGCGGCGGATAGGCCACAAATCAGCCACAGGGCATAGGTTTGAATATTCTCGCCCGCGGCAATCAGCAGCGGCCCTATCAACTGACATCCGGTGAAAACGGAGGCATACAGCCCTGTCAGCGTCGCTTTGTGTTTGTCTGAAGCCCGGCTGGTAACCCAGGTTTCTCCCAGCACCACCAAAACCCCCGACGCCAGCCCGGTTAACAGGCGGGGTAAAATGAGCGAGACAGGGTGTGACAGCAGGAATGAGGCAACGGTTGAGGCCGCCAGAATAATCAGGCTGCCGGATAACAGATAGCGGACGTGCAGGTGGCGGCTGAGCCACGGCGTAACGAAAGAGGATAGCATCATCCCTGCCGCGGGAAGGGCCGCCAGAATACCGAGCGTCGCTGTGCTGTGCCCGTGCTCGGCCAGCTTCAGGCTGATCAGCGGCAGTGTGTACCCTGTCACCAATCCCACGAGTGAGGCGGCGATAATCATGTTCAGTGTCGTGAAATTGGATTCACGGGAATGTGCTGTCATTGTACTTCCAGTGCGGGTTTAACAAGCATTCTCGACCCCGGAAAGGCCGGTGGACACTTCCTGCATTAGCCAGGTATGAAATCGTATATATTTTTCATCTTGCTCAAGGGGGATGGGCGATAACAGATAATAGGCAGACCCATCCCGCGCAAATCCATACGGTGCATGCAGTTGCTCGTTCGCAATCTCGTCTTGTACCATCAGGAAAGAGGCCATTGCTATGCCTAATCCCGAGACGGCCGCCTGAATACACAGATAAAAGTGCTCATAGTCCGCTCTGGTGCTGCCTTTGAGTGACACGTGTGTCTGCCGTTGCCAGGTTGTCCACGCTTTCGGTCGCGTTCCGGTATACAGCAAACGCATTCCCTCCAGACTGTTTTTGCGCTCGGTTTTGTCACGGCTGACCGGCCCCATCCATTCGTCACACACCTTTACCGCATGCGTTTGCGGTTCCCAGTGAAAATCATCACGCCGCAGTGCGAGGTCAACGCCGCTACGCACAAAATCAATAGGCCCGCCCGCAGCCACCAGATGAAGTTTGATATCCGGATGTGCCTGATTAAACGCCGGCAGCCGTGGAATCAGCCATTTCATGGCAATCGTGGGCTCACATGACAGCGTCAGCACGTCACCCTGTGCACTTTGCTGTAACCGATAAACCGCGCCTTCGAGCTGTTCAAAAACGGACTGCGTGACCGTATGCAAAGAACGTCCTGCTGCGTTTAAAAAGATCGCGCGGTTGCGTCGTTCAAATAATTCAACCCCCAGCGCCTCTTCCAGCAATCTGATCTGCCTGCTGACGGCACCATGCGTGACATGCAGGGACTCGGCGGCTTTAACAAAGCTACCGGTTTGTGCGGCCGCTTCAAAGAAGCGAAAAGAGGCTAACGAAGGAATTTTCATATACACGATGAAATTTGACAGATTTATACCAAGATAAATCGCTTTTTTGCCACATGCAAACGCTGAATAATCAAACTGCCCTCAGACGATAAGAGGCGTAATAGATTAAATAATGGGGAGTTATCGTGGGGTTGGCATCGTTGATAGCCGTATTACGTCAGTCGCCTCTTTATTCCTCCTTTCGCCAGTCTGTCACCTATCTGTGCAAAATCATCGTGAAAAAAGATGGCTTGCTGAACAAGGAAAACGTTAATGAATGAGTTAATTTCTGTCGCGACGATCACCATTTTGGCGGTGATCAGTCCAGGGCCTGATTTTGCTATGGTGACCCGCAACAGTTATGCCTTTGGTTCGCGCGCGGGTTTACTCAGCGCGTTTGGCATTGCCTGCGGCGTTCAGATCCATGTGATGTATACCGTTTTTGGCATCGCGGTGTTGATTGTTAACTCCCCAACGCTATTTATGGCGATGAAGATTCTGGGGGCGTCATACCTGATTTATCTGGGGTACAAATCGTTAACCAATAAGACAAAAATAACATTGGGGGAGGCATCAGGTCATTCGCCGTCATCGCTTGCCGCGTTTCGCATGGGATTTCTCACCAATGCGCTTAACCCGAAAACCATGCTGTTTGTTGTCGCTACCTATACTCAGGTTGTGCAGCCCGGTAGCCCAATAAGCCATAACGTTGGCTACGGGTTATTCATGTCGGTGGCGCACTGGATCTGGTTTAGCATCGTCGCGCTGTTTTTTTCGGCACCGGCCATGCGTCGCCGACTGATCGATCGTCAGCATGTGGTCGATAAAGGTATCGGTGTTGCCCTGATTGCGTTAGGTGCGTCTCTGGCGTTGACCAAGATTGCCTTCTGAGAGAGCGGTGGGTAACCCTCTGTAATAAGCCGATCTTCCGAAAACGATAGCGTGTACATGAAAAATGGAGGATCAGGCAAGAAAACAGTTGGAATGCTATACCTGTTTGCTGGGGGAATGGAGAAAATAGTGTGTTTCTTACACAGTCTATTTTGTTCCGCCGAATCGGTTTCTCAACAGAAAAGGAAATAGCCATGCTTGTACACGCCTATGGAGCCCATGCGGGCGATAAACCTCTTGAACCGTTGCAGATCGTCCGTCGTGCGCCGGGAGCCCACGATGTCCAGATTGAGATTGCGTACTGTGGTATCTGCCACTCGGATCTGCATCAGGTGCGTGCGGAATGGGCCGGAACACAGTTTCCCTGCGTGCCCGGCCATGAAATCGTCGGACGGGTGTCTGCGGTAGGGGCACATGTCTCCGCCTTTAAGGCGGGCGATCTGGTCGGTATCGGCTGCATCGTGGACAGTTGTCGACACTGTGAAGAGTGCGATGACGGCTTAGAAAACTACTGTGATGGTATGGTCGGCACCTATAACGGCCCGACGGCGGATGAGCCCGGCTGGACGCTCGGCGGTTACTCTCAGCAGATTGTTGTGCATGAACGCTATGTGCTGCGTGTGCGTCATTCCGAAGCGGAACTGGCCGCGGTCGCACCGCTGCTGTGCGCAGGGATTACCACTTATTCACCGCTGCGTCACTGGAATGCCGGACCAGGTAAGAAGGTCGGCGTTGTGGGGATCGGCGGGCTTGGCCACATGGGGATCAAACTGGCGCATGCCATGGGTGCCTATGTTGTGGCGTTCACCACGTCTGAATCCAAGCGTGAAGATGCCAAGGCGCTGGGGGCAAACGACGTCGTCGTTTCTCGTAACGCCGAGGAAATGGCGGCGCACGCGGGCAGCTTCGATTTAATCCTGAATACAGTGGCGGCACCGCACGATTTGGATGCGTTTCTGGTGCTGCTGAAGCGCGATGGTGCACTCACGCTGGTCGGTGCGCCTGCGTCACCGCATCCTTCTCCCAACGTGTTTAACCTGATCATGAAACGCCGTACGGTGGCGGGATCGATGATTGGTGGCATTCCTGAAACGCAGGAAATGCTGGATTTCTGTGCCGAGCACGGCATTGTTTCCGATATTGAGCTTATCCGCGCCGACGAAATCAATGAGGCCTACGAGCGGATGCTCAAAGGTGATGTGAAATACCGCTTCGTCATTGATAACGCCACGCTGAACGCCTGATTGGCCTGTGTCCCGCAGCACGGTTTCCCTGTGCTGTGGGGCTGTCATAGCGTGATTTATCACCTCTTCTCTGCGTCATGAGAAAAACCAAACCACCGTAATTTCCTGTCACCAAAGACGCGTGAATGCGGTACTATTCATCGTCATATCTTTATACCAACACGTTGATTTTCCTTCTCTATCACAGCGAAAAGACAGTTTAAAATGGAAATTTATCTTGGTTTAGCTCTGGTTGGTCTGGTGGTTATCTGGGCTATTTTTACCTACAACCGGTTGATATCTCTGCGACGTTTTAAAGATGAAGCCTGGAGCGGTATTGCGGTACAACTGAAACGCCGTCACGATCTGGCTCCCAATCTGCTGACGTTGGTTAAACGTTACGCACAACATGAAAAAGATCTGCTGGAAGCTATTTCCCGTCAGCGTACCAACCAGACTGGCAGTACCCGCCAGATTGCTCAGAATGAACAGGAATACTCAGGGACGCTGGGGCGCTTTTTTGCCTTAGCAGAAGCGTACCCTGACCTGAAAGCCAACCAAAACTTCCTCGCCTTGCAGCAATCGCTCTCTGAAATTGAAGAACAACTTCAGATGTCGCGCCGCTATTTCAATGCCACGGTGCGGGATATGAATATTCAGGTGGAATCCTTCCCCAGTTTGTTAATCGCAAAACTGTTCCAGTTTAAAACCGAAACGTTCTTTGAATTGGATAGTCCCGCAGAGGGCGATGTTCCACGGATGGAGTGATGTAATGACAAGGTTGTGGGATGTGCTGCGCGGTTGCAGTTGGCTGATTTTACTGTGGTGGAGTGCTCTGGTTCAGGCAAACGTGCAGGAACAGGTATTTTACCCAGGTGTCAGCGTGGCGCCTGATGCCCGTTCGTATCAATGGGGAAAGGGCGAACGTATTTTACTGTTTGATTCGCAGGCTCGTTTCCAGACGGATGGCTCCATGCTGGTGGAGGAGTCCATTAAGGTGCAATCGAACGGTGAACAGATTAAACGGGGGATATTTCGTACGCTCCCGTTGGTCTGGAATCGTCAGGACGGCAGTACGTTTCGGTTGGAATATCACATTAAGGCGGTATTGCGTGATGGCGTGCCTGAAAATTACACCTTTGAACAAAAACACGAGCAACTTAAGGTATTGATTGGCAGTGCCGAACGTGTATTGCAACCTGGAATATATGATTACCGTATCCAGTATCAGGTAAGTAACCATTTTAGCCGTTTTCCTGATTGGGATGAGTTGTACTGGAATGTCACGGGCAACGGTTGGAGTTACCCCATTGATAAAGTCCGTTTTCGTCTGTCTTTACCTGAACAAGAGGCGTTTCTAACGCCTGAAGGTAAAGATGCCCGTTTGCGCTCCATTGATGTGTATACCGGTCAGCCCGGTGAAAAAGGGAGTAAAGCCCGAATTTTAGCGGCTGGCAACATTGAAACCATGACACCGCTGGATAGTGGGGAAGGCGTTACGGTTGCTTACACCTGGCCGCGTAGTATCTTGGCTTCCGCGCCAGCACCGAAAGAAAATTCTCTGTTCGGTGATCGGCTTTCGCCCACATTGAAAAGTGCAATACTGTGGTTTCCCCCCTTTCTGATCCTCGCTTACTTTCTGTTTTGGTGGGCTAAGTATATTACCCCCATTCGTTTAACCAAACCCGCTGTTGTGCCGTTGTATAGCGTTCCCGATGGCATGTCGCCCGGTTATGTGCGTTACCTCTGTCAACGAACCTATGACAACGTGGCGTTCTCCAGCGATGTGTTGGATCTGGTGGCTAAGCGTGCCATCGCGCTGACAAAAGTCATCCAGAAGCCGAGAAAAACGCGAAGTGGCACGACGCCAAAGCGGGAAGAACAGTGGCTCACTCGCTTGCCGGAAAGTGAGTCTATGACGTTGACGGCTGAGGATAAAGCGTTCCTCAATACCTTGTTTCCCGGCAAGAGGAAGAAACTGGATATAACCAAAACCAGTATGCGTTCGGTATCGATGCAAAAGGCGCGTAAAGAACGGGAAGCACAGTATAAAAAAATTCACTCGACGCTGTTTTTATCGGTGGCGGGGGCGATGAAAGTGGGTATCGCATTAAGTCTGTTGGTTCCGGTGCTGTACGGGTTGTTTTTCAACCTCTTCATGGCGATAACGACGATTATCGGTATACCGTTCCTGCTGTTCAGTGCCACGCTGTGCCTACAATTATTGAGATATGTACGTCATTTTTCACAGTTAAGGCACAGTGAGAAAAGTAAAGTCACGCTCTTTCTGGTGGTGGTGGGTTTTCTCTTTACGCTACCGTTTGGGCTTGGGATGCTTCGCTTACTGACATCATCCCAACTGCCGACAGACTATCAGGGCGCGTTATCGGCCAGCTTATTGTTGTGTCTGGGGTTTTTCTGCATCGTACCGCGTCATACCAAGAAAGGTCTGGCGGGGATGTCTGTTGCGAAAGGGATGACTCTGTATCTCCGTACCGCAGAAGAGCGTCGTTATGAAACGCTATACCCACCAGATGAACGAGTGACCCACTTTGAACGAATGTTGCCCTATGCGCTGGCATTGGGCGTAGGGGAGACGTGGGCCAACACGTTCGCGCAGTTCTTGAAACACCATCACATGGTGTCTGACGTCTTTTCTAGCACGCAGTGGGATGGCCCTTCCCAGTTCAACAGCGCGTGTAGCTCCTCGTCGAGGACGGTGTCGAGTTCCGGTTCCGGTTCTGGCGGTGGCGGGAGTTCCAGTGGATCGGGTTCTTCCGGTGGCGGCTCGTCGGGTGGCGGCTCCGGCGGCGGCGGTGGAGGCGGGTGGTAAACCTCATCAAGACTGTTCTTTGGCAGCATTTCATCTGCGATAAATAATAAGGAAAAATAGAAAAATGACGGATAGGCATTCAAACGAAACCGGGGTATCACCACAACACGAACTGCACATGCGGGATGAAGCGCTTACGGCAATCAATAAATGGTTTGACGCGCAGGAACAAAGAACCGGACTCGATGAGATTATCTCGCGAACCACGCTGCAAGCAGGCATCCATAACAATCTGATACTGGATTATGCGCCGGGGCGTACGTCGATATCCACAGAAGCGAAGCCGGATGCCGATGGGCTGTCGCCCGGTAGCCGAACAGGGGCGCTGAGTGTGGCGCAGATACAGAAAGATCTCGTTCCTGTGCTGACTCAGGCTATCGCGCAGCGCGTTGAAAAACTGGCAGATACGGCGCTGATTGACTATCGCTTTTGCTTTCGTGCTGTATTTCCGGCTACCGAAGGCCGCCTGCTGATTACGCTGTTTACGTTCACCAATGAGGTGAAGAAACAGCGGCTACTTGAGTCTATTCACGCTTATATCGATCGGCACCTTACCCATGGCAGTGCGCCGACGGAGTCGCTGCAAACGTTCTTTCTGGCTCGTCACCTGCTTGATGTACAGCTTTTTCCTTCGCAGGATATTCACTGGATCATGACGCAGTTTGAATACATTCAGCAGCGAAACGCTGGGCATGCGGAATTATCAGAGCATCGGCGCACGATTATCGTTGCCTTAAAAAGGTGGGTAGAGCAGCAATTTCTGTTGCGGTATTGCGATGAATCCCAGCCTAAACAGTCCTTTCAACCGACAATCTATACTCTTAAACCCGGCATTAGTTTGGATTGGCAGGATGCACAAACGCTTCACCCCGTTGAACTCGTGCTCTATACCGCCATCATGATCCTGCGTTATGAGCCTTCCTACAGTAAGTCCCAGGCGCTGGAATATCTGGATATCGCGAAGCAGTTGGGCTACTCGCGTGCAATCAGCATGATGGAAGAGGGAAGCGGTACGTTTGAGCAACAGCAGATTAACCTGAAGAATGACTGGGTGGAATGCGTGGCGAATGATGTGTTTTCTACCATCACGATTCGTATTCGTAAGGAAAGTGCAGAAGCGTATGAACAGGCGCTGCTTTTCATTACACGCTTACTGACGCTCGGCTTCCCAAAGAGCTACAAGATCGTCCTGAAATCGTCGGCGCGGCAGTACCTTCCCATCAAAGGGTTGGCAAAATCGGATACCCACCGTTTTTTTGCTAATGCATTGCAATATGCATCGAACTATCCACTTCTTGAGGATTATGCGCGTGCTGCGATTGAGACATTCGAATGGTACGCCGATTCGGAAGGCGAAAAATGCTGTATGCCGGGAAGCTATGCGGTATTTGGATTGGGTCTGACCGATGAAGGGTATTTCCCGCTCGTAAAAGCGTACATGGAAAGCGTGGATGATGAACATCAATCGCTACAGGATGCCTTCATTCGGGCGTTTTTCGATAAGCATGGCGTGACGACGCAGAATGTAGCGACGCTGGTCGCCTGCTTGAGCCACGCGACGGAAGGGCTCAAGCTGAATATGTTGCCTGCGCTAGAGGATGACGTGCTGTTCGAGCAACTGGTTGATGCGGTGCGGATGCGAGAACCCGCCGTGATAGAACATATTTTGTACCTCATCTGGGGCAATGCCAAGAAGCTCGCGGCGTTGGTGAAAAAATCGGAAGCGAAGCGTGGCGCGTTATTGACGTCACTCATTCAGGCTTCTGCCGAATCCTAATCGTTATGACGACAATAATTAGGGTGAGGCCGAAGGTGGCTCACCCTATTAAGGAACGTGCTTATGACCGCTATTCTGCTGCTGGACTCGCGTGCTGATGAGATCGGCTCTGTCTTACACCATGCTGCGCCGGAGCTCGAACTGGTGCTGTCAAACGGTACGGCAGAGCAGGCCGTGAGTTGCCCAATTTGGCTGGGTGAACCTGATACCGCCGCTGCATTGCTAGCCCTGGGAGCTAAACCACAGTGGCTACAGTCTACCTGGGCAGGGTTCAAGCCGCTGTTGGCCGATGGGCTACCGCGTGATTACCGCTTAAGCCGCGCCGTTGGCGTGTTTGGTCAGCCGATAGCCGAATATGTGATTGCCTATATGCTCAGACATGAACTGCATCTGGGGCAACGGCAAATCAGTCAGGAAGAACGACGCTGGGATCACCGCTTACCGGGATCGCTGGCGGATAAAAAAGTACTGATTGTCGGTGCGGGAGAGATAGGCTGTGAGGTCGCTGGCTTTTTACGTCCTTTTGGCGTTGAGCTACACGGTATCGTCAGTACGCCAAGACAGCGGCCTGATTTTAAACGGATCATGAGTTTAGCAGAACTGCCTGCTGCGGTGCCGGAGGCCGATTATGTTATCAATCTTCTACCTGACACCTCCGCAACCACCGATATCTATGATGCCAATCTGTTTGCCGCCATGAAGCCTTCGGCGCTGTTTATCAATGTCGGGCGCGGTAGTGCCGTGGTGGATGATGATTTGCGGGCAGCGCTATATGGTGCGCAAATTGCGGGAGCGGTGCTGGATGTATTCAGACAAGAACCGTTACCGTACAGCCATCCGTTCTGGAAAACGCCGAACCTGACGTTGACGGCACATATTGCCGGGCCGATGGTGCCGGGGCTGATGGGGCGATTATTCCTGGAAAATCTTGCTCGTTTTTCTGCTGATAACGCGCTGCGTGGTGAGGTAGATTTTCGTCGCGAGTATTAAATAATTATTTAGAAAATTATTAATGAGTAAATTAATTATATTGGTAATTAATTTACTCACTTAAATGATGTCATTTTAAATATTTTTGTAAGATTTTATTGAGATTATTCGGCATGTCGGTGTAATACTACCTCCGCTTAGCATTCAGCATTTGTTAATTATTAAATAATAACTCTGCGTTCTATTTGAGAATACTCAAAGATAAGGAAATATTGGGATGAAATACCATCGTTTAAATGTATATCTTGCGGTTGCCGGATTGGCATTCTGCATGGGGTCGGCGATTGCGGAAACCAGCGTTTCTGTCGAAGTGAAGGATATTGGGAAACTGCAAAAGAAAGGCACGGTTTCTGTATTTGATGCCCCCAAGAGTATACAGGCGCATGCTGCAAGTAATTATAAATTTCACAAAGCTGAAAATGAGGGGGTTGTCGTTATTGCTCCCAATGCATCAACAGCACAGACTGATACAAAAAACGCACAAAAAAAGTCGTTATCAAGTAGCCAGGCTCTGGCGAGTGACAGCGCATTCACCCCGCTGTGTCCGACTCTTGCCATAAACTCAATTTATACGCTGGACGGTCTGCAAAGTGGGGGAAGCGCCTGTTATCACTTTGAAATCACTCAGCGTTCTAAAACCACCGCTTTCGTTGTAGGGATGAGTCCTGAAACCGATATTGCTCTGAGTTTGATGCGCGACGATGGCCAGAATAATGTGACGGCAATTAATTATTCAAATCAAGCAGGGAATGCTGATGAGGCGACGTTGGATTTAACGCCACCGGGGCACTATTACTGGTTTATGGAAGCCAATACGGCAGATGGTTCCGCTTTTAATTTTGGGGCTATTGTTAATGCAAATGTTGATGACTATGAACTGAATGATATTCCCTCTCTGGCCACCCCGATGTCCGACAGCCTGAGAGAAATTGAAGGCAACTCTGATAGCGATTCTGATGCGGATTATTACGTATTTACCGCCACGCGCGGCCAGCATGTTTTACTGCGTCTGGATGGATTGACAAGCGGAACAAATAATAACTGGTTATTGGCATCTTCTATTGATGGCGGTAATACCTGGACAACCCGTAACACCGGGCAGGAGATTAGCATCATTCCATCTCAAGCGAATGAAAAAGTCTTGGTGAGAGTGCTGCCTAATCCATCAAGATTACCGACAGTGTCTCAGAAATATAAACTAACGCTAGGCTCGAAAATTGCTAAATTTAGCCATTCGCTTTCGGGAGAAAGTAACGTTCTGCGTATCCCAAGCTCTGCACCGACGGCTTATGGTTTTATGACCACGCAAGCCTACCGGGATATTACCTGGAACGTTCGTATTACTGATTCAACCGGTGCGGGTATTCCAAATATCGTTGCGATTCTTTTGCTCGATCAGCGAGAAAGTAATGGTCAGTTAGAGTTTAATGCTGCCAACGCTCACGGAATAATCACTGATGCAAACGGGAATGCTTCTGGGGCCGTGAAATTGGATGCCTGTAATGCCGATCACACGACACAGTTCCAGGACTACGATATGGGCTATATCAATACGTGGAAAACGACCTATGATATGGGGGCGTGGATTATTGATGTCCCAGCTCAGGACGGTATCGGTGTGGGTAGTGCGGGGACTTACGTCACATTTGGGCACATCTGCAAGCAAACCTTGTTGAAAAGCGTAAAATCCTGATACGCAGAAGCTCATGAAATAGCAGGCCGCCTTAACCTTGGGCGGCCTTGTTGTTGTAAGGGCTCTCATGGCCTGCTACTGCGCATAGCGGGTTGCAACTGGACGGTAAGGTTTTCAGTGAAAAGGGCTTGCCACGTTAAGTTGATTGGTACATAATGCTGACCGTTGAATCAGTTCGTGAGTAAATAGTGATTAAATTCATTATGTTACGTGTGATCTAACAGGGTTTAATCAGTCTGATTTCAGTACGGTTTGCTTTTTACTGAAAGTAAAAGATAATAAATCCGATTCTCTGCGGGAATAGCTCAGTTGGTAGAGCACGACCTTGCCAAGGTCGGGGTCGCGAGTTCGAGTCTCGTTTCCCGCTCCAAAATTCTTCATCATTCTTGTTACTCTCTTCTCTAGCCTGATTTCAGGTTTTATCGCTGTTTTGTTCTTCATCCATCTTTCTTAAGCCTCGATGTTTCTCACCACGAAACAAAACTCCTGCTATATCACCACTAATGTTCAGAAGCCTCTTCGCTAACACGTGGCGGTTATCACATTAAAACGATGAAAGTCTTTGGTTGTTGTGGCCGTTAAGTCTTTAAGCCGCTTTTCCTAAAGCATAAACAGTAGGATAATTCGGCAACGGTGATAGCTTTTGGGGATCAGCAAAGAGGCAAGGATGTCTAATGAAAGAGTAATGGATCTGATCTGTTTACAAGATCTCTCTCACACCTATAGTACCGGGGCTTCTTCTCAAGCGGTGCTGCACAATATTTCACTGTCCATTCCTGCCGGGCAAAGCTGCGCTATCGTGGGCGCATCGGGCTCTGGCAAAAGTACCTTGCTCAATATCATCGGCTTACTCGATCAGCCGGTGTCGGGACGTTTACTGCTTGCTGGGCAAGATATGTCTCAGGCGAGTGCTGATGAACGTGCGATCGTGCGTAATCAAGTTATTGGTTTCGTCTTCCAGAGTTTTAATTTACTGCCGCGCCTGGATGCATTGGATAACGTTGCGTTGCCCTTGCTCTATCGTGGCGTCTCGCGTCAGGCCGCTCGGCAAGCCGCGCAGCTACAGCTGGCGCGTGTTGGCCTTGCCGAACGAACTCATCATCGGCCAGCGGATTTATCTGGCGGTCAACGTCAGCGGGTGGCAATTGCGCGTGCGCTGGTTGGTGAGCCTGCGCTTCTGCTTGCGGATGAACCGACCGGCAACCTCGATAGCCAAACGGCTGATGACATCATCGCGCTCTTGCTGGCATTGAACCGCGAACAGGGAACGACGCTCGTGATGGTGACACATGACGAAGGCATGGCTGGCCGTATGGCTCGGCGAATTCAAGTGCAAGATGGTCGGATTCATGAGGTACATCATGTCTGACCCTCGTTTAGGGATGGAAGCGCGGCAATGCCACTATGGCCCTTCGTTGCAACAGCGTCTGCTTGAGCCGTTGAACAGCCTTATTCTGCTGGGACGACGTGCTATTTTGGCTCTTCTTGGGATTGCGGTGGGCTGTGGTTCCGTTGTCGCGTTGCTTAACGTTGGCCACAACGCGGAAGCCGAGGCGATGGGGGTTTTCAGGGGAATGGGCAGCGATCTACTGGTTGCCACCGTTCAGAATCGGGTAGGAAGTCATGCTACCGTTTCGGCACCTGCTGACCTGGATATCCCTGCTTTGCGACAGAATTTGCCTGATATTAAGGCGGCAACCGCGTTAATTGTCACGTCCACCGAGGCGCGACTGCATGGTCGTTCATTTAGCACGATGGTGGTGGGAAGCCGGGCTGAATTGTTGGATGTTTTAGGATTGAGGCTAACGCAGGGTCGCTATCTGAGTGATTTCGATGAGCAAAGTACCTACATCGTACTGGGGGCGAATGTTGCGGCGCAATGGGCATCTCAGGGAAGTGCTGCTGCTTTAGGCGAACGCGTGCAGGTTGGCGGATATTTGTTTGAGATTGTAGGCATTCTACAGTCACAGGGGCACAACCCCTTGGTTCCCGTCTCGATTGACGACTCTATTCTTATGCCTATCTCAGGCATGCGACGTGTAATGCCTACCCCGCAGATCGTCAGTGTGATTGCACGTAACAGTAGCAGCGACACGCTGATGCAAACTGGTTCACAGTTAAAGGATTATTTGTCTGCTCTGATGCCGAAGTTTGATATCGACGTGCAAATCCCACAGCAGTTGTTGGAGGGGATGGCGCAGCAGTCCCGAATGTTTTCATGGCTGCTGGCGGGACTGGGAGGCATTTCCCTTCTGGTGGGCGGGGTCGGGGTGATGAACGTCATGGTGATGAATGTGTCCGAACGACGTCGTGAAATTGGAGTTCGCATGGCGCTGGGTGCGCGTCCACGCGATATTGCGGGGCTATTTCTACTGGAAGCCGTTGTGCTGTCTGCTTGTGGTGCTCTGATTGGGGCGGTGTGTGGCGTTGTGGCAGCGTGGCTGTTTGTCTTTTTTTCAGACTGGTCAGCTTTTTCACTCTCGGCATTGTCACTTCCCCTCGGTATTGGCAGTTCGTTAGCTATTGGCCTGTTCTTCGGGCTTAATCCTGCGATGACCGCGGCGCGGCTTGAACCTGTACAGGCGCTACGCGATGCGTAAATCTATCCTGTGTTTACTGATTTTGTTTTCTGCCCATCAAGGGTATGCGGAAATATCGTTGAACCCTTCTCAGGCGACGCGACAGGGGCAGCCGACAATTAGCACATCGCTGAATGCGCAGACTATCGATCTCACGTTAAGCGATGCCATTTATCTTGGGCTACGTGATAACCGTTCGATCCGTAGCGCCTATCTGGATCGTATCGCGCAGAAATTTGATCTTCGCGTTGCAGAAGATCGCTTTACGCCTAAGCTGTCGCTGACGGGCAGCTACCTTTCTAACCGTAATCAAAATGATCGTTATCGGCAGGGGAATTTAACGCCGACATCAACACTACTCACGCCTTATGGCACGCGTTTTAGCCTCGGCTGGACTTACCGCCATACGCAGGCTGATAGCGCGGGGTTGTCACGTAACGATGGTGCCAATATCACCGTGATTCAACCTTTACTTCGCGGTGCTGGTAAAGATGTCACTACCGCGCCAGTTCATATTGCTCAGTTGACTGAGCAGTTAAATCGTCTGACGCTGAAATCCACCGTTTCGCAGACGATTACGCAAATTATCGCCGCTTACCGGGAACTGTTGCGCTCACAGGAACAACTGCAAATTGCGCGTGATGCGCTGACGCGTGCGCGGCAACTCGTCGAGGTCAACCGTGCGATGATTGCCGCAGGACGCATGGCCGAATTTGAAATTGTGCAAACCGAAGCTGAAGTTGCCACGCAAGAGCTGGCGCATGAAGAAGCCAGAAACCAGCTGGATACCGCACGTCTTGCGCTGCTGCAACTGCTGGCGCTGGATTTAAATACGCTGATTGTGGCAACGGAATCCATGCAGGCACAGCGTGTTGATGTCAACGCCGCTCAGGCGTTGAAACAGGCGGAAGCCTCCCGACCCGCTTATCTCGCACAGATCATTGCTAATGAGCAGGCGGCGCTCGGTTTAGCGGTTGCACGCAACGATCGCCTGTGGGATGTCTCGCTGATTGGAGGGGCGAGTCAGGTGCGTGACCGTGCAGCGCAGAGTAGCACCTCGCGTACCTGGGAGAATTATGTTGGCGTTCAGGTCGAGATCCCGATCGGCGATCTGAGCACTCGTCAGGCAGAGATACAGGCGCGAGTCAACGTGCGCAATCAGCATATTCAATTGGATGAGGTCAGACAGCAGCTTGAGCGCGATGTCGCCAATGCGGTGCGTGATATCGGTACACGCTGGCGGCAGTTTGAGATTTCCCAACGTGCGCGTGATTTATCGCGCCGTAAGCTGGAAATTGAACGAGAAAAGCTCACGGTTGGGCGTTCCAGTAACTTTCAGGTGCTGAGTTTCGAGAACGATTTACGCAACGCTGAAAATGCCCGTCTCAATGCATTGATCAGCTACCTCAATGCGCAGGCGGAACTGGATGAAACGCTGGGTACTACATTACAAAGCTGGGATATCGCACTCAATGACTAGGCATCACTTTTTGTCCCGACTGCATCGGCGTTACCTCATTGTATTACCGCTGATCGCGGCGCTGGGCGTGCTTATTTGGGCGCAGGCAGGGCATACGGATGAATGGGGGAATGCTTCTCAGGGACAATGGTTACCTGTTCAGCCCCAATTACTGGAGAATCAATTAGGGCTGGTTGGGCGAATCCAGGCTGCGACGCAGGCCACACTGGCGGCTCCTTTTGAAGGCATTATCCGCGAAGTACTCGTGCGGGAAGGGCAACGAGTCGAACAAGGGCAAACGTTACTGATACTGGATCCTGGGCAAATCGAGATTCAGTTACGTCAGGCACAGGCCGACGTGCTCAAGACACAGCGTGAGGTGCAATCGCTCAAGCGGTGGGAGCAAAGTACTGAGGTATCGCGTGCAAGGCGTGCGGTAAGTTCAGCCCAGTCAACGTTTAGTAATACGCAAGCCAATCTTCGGGACACGCAGGCGCTGTTCGAACGTGGCATCGTCGCGCGCATGGAAGTTGATACGCTAAAGCAGCAAATTCGCTCGCAGGAGCAGGATGTGATCGCTGCGCAAGAGGACCTGAGAACGGTGCTGGCGCGTGGAAACGGTGAAGATCGCAAGATTGCAGAGATGGAATTGACTAACGCACAGGTTCGCTATCAGACGCTAGTTGCTCAGGTTGAGCGGCAGGCGGTTAAAGCGCCGTTTAGCGGTTTTGTGGTGCGCCCGGCGACGCCTGATAACGGCAAACCGGTGGTCATTCAACCCGGCTTGCTGGTCAGTCAGGGTGCGCCGCTGTTTGATGTCATTGCTCAGGATCGTTTTCAGGTGGCGACTCGAGTCGAAGAGACAGATCTGCATCAGTTGAAAGAGGGGATGCTGGTTAACGTGAGTGGGGATGGTTTTGCCGGACAAATACTCACAGGCAAGGTGGCCTCGATTGACATGCAGGCCAATGCTGCTGATATATCTGGCAGCGGTGCTTACTATGATGTGGTGGTGTCTCTTGATACGCCGTTGTCGGATTTAAGGCAAAACATTCGGCTGGGGATGAGTGCGCGGCTAGCCATTATTGTCTATCGTAACGAACAGGGCATCGCCGTGCCTGCGCAGGCGGTACAGACCGATGAGAAGGGGCGTACTTATGTGGTTTATCGTCCAACTGCTGATGCACCGTCAACGAAAATCAACGTGTTGTTAGGGAAATCCGTGGCACAGGGTATTGAAATCAATGGTGTCGGGGCTGGTGAGGTGCTGATTCCTTGAGCATCAGCTAAAGCACATGACCTTGCACCAGAAACGGTAATGATGAGTATGTCGGCCTCTATTCTTTAAGTCATAAGTGGGTGTTCAGGAAACAAGCGCGTGTTTGCTATCACTTTGCTTTCCCCTGAACAACCACCTCGACGATTGACGATTATGGGGCTATTTATTTGGCTTATTCAGCCTTTCCTGTCGTAGACGTGTCACTTCCCATCAGGGTATTACTCGGTAGAAGTAAATCGAGTAGGCTGTTCAGCGAATGCGCATTTTTCCCCGGCTCGCCAGTGACAAAGTTGTAATCCATTTCGATCAGATGTTTGAGTCGAGATTCGTAGTTGGCGGGAGCCTGCACCTGTTCGATTAGCGGTAAGCCTTCATAGTGTTCCAGAACAAGTTTGAAGAATTCTGTTTGTTTAAACTCCCCCGCGTTCCATTCTTGCTTGCTCTGCGCAACGACTCTGTGGCTCCAGGCGCTTTCTATTTCGTTTGATTCATGTAATGCCGCTCTGCGTTCGTTGACGGTAAAGGTATTACTGTCGTCATAAATAATGAGTGAGAGCTGATCGCGGGATAGTCCTTTGAAGGGATTTGAGCCGTGACCGTTAGCGAAATTATTAGCTTGCTTGGCGCGAGCAAGTAATTGCGGATCGTCAGTATCAGGTAGTTCTTCTGCCAGCGCTTTTCGGCGGCTTTCATAGCTGCTACCCGCCAATTCTTCAATCACCGAATGTGCATAGGACGCCAGTTTTCCTCGGCTATTGCTCGAATCCCTCGCTTCTGCCCGTGTTGCGGCATCACTCAACTGTCGCGCCAGAGACGATACGTTAGTTTTATCTTGCGGTGCTGATTCAGTCGATAGTACGGATGAGGCTGCTTTTTTTGATTTATCGCCTGTTACCGCAGATGAATTTGTTTTCTCTGTGTCTCTAACATCAGTATTCTTGGTGGCGGACAAGTTATTTAGATTAATCATCTTCAGGTTTCCAGGTCGCAGACTGATATTTTAAGGATAAGCCACACCGTAGGGGGGCTTATCCGATTTACTTATATAAATGTTTTACCCTGAGTTGTTTATCTCATGGTGATTTCAACATCTGAATCATAAGTGGTGAGACTGGCACTCGTGACTCGCAGATTGCATCGAGCGCCGTTGCTTGGTGTTGTACTCTTCGTCCACTCTGGGATTTTATTTCCCAGAACATATTTTACAGTATAGGTCATATCAAATTGACAGACTTTAGTGCCAATTTTGTAGCGAACGTGCATTGAACTTACGTCGTTGTATGGGCTGGAGATGGTATAAGAATTTGATTGTCCGCCGAAGACTGAAGCCATTGGCGTGGGGGATGCGTTCGCTTGAGAGAATACTTCTGCGGTTGTCGTCGGTGAGAATATTGCGGCTGGAGCAGAAGCTGCACCTAAATTCTTAAATGTTACGTTGAATTTCGGGCCTGCATTGGCGGCAGCTGATGCCAACAGTGCTGTTGCAACAATAGACGATAACACTATTTTCTTTGTATTCACTTGAAAAACTCCATGTATTTTTCTCTGAGGCTACAGTCTTTTATCCTTACTCATACCATAGGGCGGAATACAGCGTCTGCTCGCTGTAGCCATAAGACTCAGACAAACCGCGATATGGGGGGTGATATAAAATCGGCAATTGAATTAAATGACTTTAATTCTTTGTGGTTATGTTGAAATAGATTTATGACCCGTATTGATATATTGGCTTTTCTATTTGACTGGGTTTTTATTATTTAATTTCAGTGATATTTTATTTAAATATTATTTCCATTGAATTATATTTGTCGCTAATTATTTTGTGTGACGCATTCTGAATGCGCTGACTTTAGCGCATTTTTTCATGGTGCTCGGGTCTAAAAATAGGGTGTGGCAAATTTGCCACCGAAGCGTGATGCCAAAAGGGGTTGTCTGTAGACTGCACGCATCATTTATCTTGCTACCTCACAGCATCTGAGTGGTGAATATGTTTGTACACCACCGCCGACATGTGATGGTTCGCCGACAAAAGGATTTGCCATGTCCTCCAGTTCTCCATCGTTACGGTTTTATCTGATTATTGGCCTGCTTCAAGGGCTTTTATTTGTCACCGCGCTGGAACTGAAGGAAGGCATTTCTCAGACGCTGTTGATCATGATGGCCGCAGTTAGTGGCATTAGCCTGCAATGGCTGGAACGTACTCTCTTGGTGAAAAAGACGTGGCTATGGGTCAGCGTGCTGACCGTGCTGATGACAGCGATCAGCGGCTGGGTTCTCTATGATCGCGGGTTATATCAACCGTCTGATTCCTGGGTGATGTGCAGCATCCTTCTTGGTTATATCTGCTGTACGTTTATTGGCTGTTGGTCAACCCGAGAAGGGAAATGGCCGTCCTATGAAGCACTCTGCAAACATGCCTGGATCAATATTTTTACTGTGCTATTGGCCTGGCTATTAGTTCTGGTGGTTGTGTTGCTGCTCATGCTGTGTGGCATGCTGTTCAATATGCTGGGATTTCCGCAGGTTAACAGAGTATTCGGCCACTATCGGTTTTATATGCTGCTCTTGCCGATGGTGTTTTCTATCGGCATATATATCGGTATGGCCAAAGAGGCGGTAGTCGGACTGCTGCGTGGAATTCTGCTGTCGGCGTGCCGTTTCCTGCTGCCGTTTAGTGCGCTGATCACCGTCGTTTTCACCTTGACGCTGCCTTTTAGCGGCCTGGAACCCATATGGAATACCGGTCGTTCCACTGTCATTCTGCTATGCCTGATGGGCATCAACCTCTTTTTGATTAACTGTGCATCTCAGGATGACAACGAAGGTCACGCTTACCCGTCGGTTTTACGTGGTTTGGTTAGTGTCAGCGTGCTGTGTCTGCCGATTTTGGTCGGATTAGCTGGCTATTCCAGCTGGCTGCGCATCGAACAGTATGGCCTGACACCTTTCCGTTTTCAGTCGATCTTCGTGGTAGCGATCGCAATGCTTTACAGTCTGGCGATGGTGTGGGCCGTCATTCGTCGTTCTGGCGTCTGGCTGGGGAATTTGCGAACAAGTAATCCGCTGCTCGCTGCGGTTACCTGCATTTTGATGGTATTGCTGCATACACCGCTGTTAAGCCCGGAAGCGTTTAGTGCGAGAAATCAGGTTCAGCGCCTGCTTAGTGGGAAAACACCGATCGATAAGTTCGAGCCGTGGGGGTTGCGTGATGACTTAGGGCGTTCAGGGAGACAGCAATTCAACTGGCTGGCTGAAGAATTGCAGCATGACCGCATACTGGATGCGGCAGGGCGCCAGGCGCTGCGCGATCGGTTGCAGGGACGTCCCGCAGAAGTTCTTCCTGTTCAGGTCGAATGGGTGGGGCCATTGGAAGAAGGGGTCGAAGACATGTTACAGGGCGATAATTTTGGCAATCGCTGCCGAGAAATCGCTTGTCTGCTCTTTGCTATTGATTTGACAGGGGATGGCCATAATGAAGTGCTCATTTTCCCCCGAGTAGGCTGGGGAGGCGGTGGGAAAATTCTCGCCCGTGATGAAAAGGGTCAGTGGCAAATTGCGGCCAGCCTATTTAGCTCGTTTGACAAGGAACAACTGATTGCACTGATTAAGGACGGCAACGTTGAAGCGGTTACGCCACACTTTAAGACAGTCAGGGTCGGTGGTGAGAATATGGAAGTCAGGTATCCCTGATTTCACGCTACGTTAGGTATTACTTATTGATTCGATAAAGACAACAGATTGGTGATAACGATCACGTTTCTGTACTTTAGCCACATACGAAAACACATGAGGATAAAGTGATGTCAGTAATCAGTACCCAAGTTAAACCATTCAAAAACATGGCGTTCAAAGACGGTCAATTCATCGAAGTGACAGAGAAGAACATTGAAGGTAAATGGAGCGTGTTCTTCTTCTATCCAGCTGACTTTACGTTTGTCTGCCCGACCGAACTGGGTGATGTCGCTGACTATTACGACGAATTCCAAGAGCGTGGCGTGGAAATCTACTCTGTTTCCACTGACACCCACTTTACGCACAAAGCGTGGCACAGCAGCTCTGAAACCATTGGCAAAATCAAATACACCATGATCGGTGACCCAACTGGCCAACTGACGCGTAACTTTGAAAATATGCGCGAAGCAGAAGGCCTGGCCGACCGCGGTACATTCATCGTTGACCCACAGGGCATCATTCAGGCAGTAGAAATCACGGCTGAAGGGATTGGCCGCGATGCATCTGACCTGCTGCGCAAAGTGAAAGCGGCTCAGTACGTTGCTTCTCACCCAGGCGAAGTGTGCCCAGCTAAGTGGAAAGAAGGCGAGGCTACTCTGGCCCCGTCTCTGGATCTGGTTGGCAAAATCTAAGCTAACACCTCGGAAAACATAACTGTAGAAGATATGGCCGTTTTTATCGGGTGCATTGCACCCGATTTTTCTGGCCCGGCTTTTGGGGCCAGCACACTGCACGATTTTGCCTTTGTACCTACTTGCCTAATTAAGGACGACCGATGCTCGACAATACGATGAAAGTCCAGTTGAAAGCCTATCTGGAAAAATTAACCAAACCTGTTGAGTTGATTGCGACTCTGGATGACTCCGCCAAATCTGCTGAAGTCAGAACCCTGCTGGCTGAGATTGCTGAGCTGTCTGACCGGGTAAGTTTTATTGAAAAGAATGATCTGGCAGTACGTAAGCCTTCATTCCTGATTACCAATCCTGGTTCCCAAAGCGGCCCGCGTTTTGCCGGTGCGCCGATGGGACACGAATTTACCTCCCTGATCCTGGCGTTATTGCAGGTGGGTGGTCATCCGTCGAAAGAAGCGAAAGAATTACTCGATCAAATCCGTCATCTTGACGGCTCATTCCACTTTGAAACGTATTACTCGCTGTCCTGCCATAACTGCCCAGACGTGGTGCAGGCACTGAATTTAATGGCGGTGTTGAATCCGAATATCACCCATACCGCGATTGACGGCGGTGTGTTTCAGGATGAGATCCAAAGCCGTAATGTCATGGGCGTTCCTACCGTTTTCCTGAACGGCGAACACTTCAGCCAAGGGCGGACGAGCCTGGCTGAGATTGTGACTAAAATCGATACTGGCGCGGGCGCTAAACAGGTTGAGAAGCTGAACCAGCGTGACGTCTATGACGTGTTAATCATTGGTAGCGGCCCGGCGGGGGCAGCAGCAGCGGTCTATTCTGCGCGTAAAGGCATTCGTACTGGTTTGGTCGGTGAGCGTTTTGGCGGCCAGGTGCTGGATACCGTTGATATCGAAAACTACATTTCCGTGCCGAAAACGGAAGGTGCCAAACTGGCTACGGCGCTGAAGAGCCATGTTGATGACTATGACGTGGATGTGATCGATGCACAGAGTGCAGAAGCCTTAATTCCTGGCGGAGAACCAGGTAAACCGCATCAGGTGATTACCGTCTCCGGTGCGACGCTGAAAGCGCGCAGTGTGATCATTGCGACTGGTGCACGCTGGAGAAACATGAATGTACCCGGCGAAGATCAATACCGTACGCGCGGCGTAACGTACTGTCCACACTGTGATGGCCCATTGTTCAAAGGCAAGAGTGTCGCGGTGATTGGCGGCGGCAACTCCGGCGTGGAAGCCGCTATCGATCTGGCTGGTGTGGTGAAACATGTCACGTTGCTTGAGTTTGCTCCAGAACTGAAAGCAGATTCTGTATTACAGGAAAAAGTGCGTAGCCTACCGAACGTTGACATCATTCTGAATGCGCAGACCACAGAAGTGAAAGGCGATGGGCAGAAGGTGACGGGGCTGAGCTATAAAGATCGTATGACCGAGACGGTGCACGATTTGGCGCTGGAAGGGATCTTTGTGCAGATTGGCCTGCTGCCTAATACCCATTGGCTGGAAGGTACGGTCGCCAGAAACCGCATCGGTGAAATCGAGATCGATGCCAAGTGCGAAACCAGCGTAAAAGGGGTCTTTGCTGCCGGTGACTGTACGACGGTGCCGTACAAGCAGATCATCATCGCAACGGGTGAAGGCGCGAAAGCGTCCTTGAGCGCCTTTGATTACCTGATCAGAACGCGTGCATAACATCGGTCAGTTGAGGACGAGGGTGGACATATTTGCCATCCTCCTGTTTCTCTGACGACAATCTTAACTTAACGTTCCGCGCGGCGATGCCTCATAAAGAGGTGTCGCCGCGTTTTTGCTTTTGATCGTAAAACATCTCTTTCGATCGTAAAAATTAGATCTCAGCCCTTGCCAAAGGACAATAAGAAATTCATAATGCACGCCGCTTTGTGCTGTTGCCCGTTTTTTACGGTTTACACAACATCATGTTTCAAGCGCAAGCGTTACCTCAATCCACATCACTTTTTATCAGTTAATACAAAAAATCATATTCTTCTTAACAGACTTATCCACAGGCTGTTTGTTGATTATTTATTAATCACACCATATTGTTGATAAAATACTGTAGAGTATCTTATTGATATCTATTAATAAATTTTACTTATAAAATGTTATAACGATCGCTTGTACTTTTTGTGACAGTTGATTGGCAACGGTTTTTTTTATTTATTCACAGCGCGTGCGACAAACTGATGACAAGAGTTTGAGCGGCTCACGCATCACGCGGTAATCCTTTCTCTACTGCACGAATAAGCCGTTTTTTCTGTGTGGATTGGACGTCAATTCCCAGTGACGCGCGACGCTCCATCTGCTGATGAATTGCCCAGTGGATATGTTCATCCAACAGTTCGCTTTCACCCAGACGGGCTTGCAGTGCCAGCACAATACTATCCTGATAGGGCGCATTACCCAGCGCGACGGCAATATTGCGTAGCCAGCGGAGATGACCGATGCGCCGGATCGGCGATCCTTCTGTAATCCGCAGAAATTTCTCTTCATTCCAGCCAAATAATGCCAACAGTTCCGGCGTATGCAGCGCGGCGCGCGGGCTGAAATCGGCCTCGTCGGTAAGCTGTGAAAACCGGTTCCACGGGCAAATCAGCTGACAGTCATCGCAGCCATAGATACGATTTCCCATTAGCGGACGAAATTCTTCAGGAATCGGACCTTCCAGTTCGATAGTCAGATAGGAAATGCAGCGGCGAGCATCAACGGTGTAAGGGGCGACAATCGCACCGGTTGGGCAGGTCGTCATGCAGGCGACGCATCGGCCGCACTGTTCTTCCTGTGGCCGATCGACGGGCAGGGGTAAATCGATCAGCAGTTCACCCAGAAAGAACCAGGAACCCGCTTCTCTGTTCAGAATTAGTGAGTGTTTACCAACCCATCCAAGCCCGGCTTTCGCGGCTAAAGGACGTTCCATAATGGGGGCGGAATCGACAAAGGGGCGAAAATTCAATTCACCGCAGTATTCCTGAATCTGGTCGCCGAGCTTTTTCAGACGTTGGCGCAGCAGCTTGTGGTAATCACGGCCTAGCGCATAGCGGCTGACGTAGCCGAGCTCTGGGTTCCTTAAGGTACTGGCGAAGGCGGCTTTGGCGGGAAGATAATTCATACGTACACTGATGACGCGCAGTGTACCGGGCAGCAGCTCATGCGGACGTGCGCGCAGCATGCCGTGGCGCGCCATCCAGTCCATTTCTCCGTGGTATTGCTTATCCAGCCAATCCTGAAGTCGAGGCTCTTCTGCGGACAAATCGGTGTCGCAGATGCCGACCTGCTGGAACCCCAATGCCTGTCCCCATTGTTTGATGTGTTGCGCTAATTCGTTGAGATCGTAGGGGTATGACATGATGGGCCACAGAAAGAAACAAGACGTGCTGATGTTACCATATTCGCGCCGCAGAGCCGATGCCTGCTGATACGCGTTGAATGCTGGCGGTCGTTTAGGTTGCTTGCTAATTTTAAGTCATTGTAATGAAAAAATTGTAATGAAAACGAAGAGCAGATGATGACGGGTCACGACCGAAAGCGAGAGGATAATTTGCCTGATTCGGTGTTTTACGCCGAGTGGGTGCGCCGTGAAGAGGCCAGAGCGGCCAGCGAGTCGGGGCTTTCGCTGTGGGAACTCATGCTGCGTGCGGGAGAAGCCGCATTTCAGGTCGCTCGCCAATGCTATCCCTCGGCTCGACGCTGGCGGGTGCTGGCCGGACACGGTAATAACGGCGGCGATGCATATGTGGTCGCCAGTTTGGCGCTGGCGGCGGGCATTGAGGTCGATGTTATCGCATGCGCCAGTGATAAGCCTCTGCCTGACGAGGCTCATCTTGCCCGGCAGCGCTGGCTGGAGCAGGGGGGACGTGTTCAAGAGGTTACTGCGCAGAATGGCGATACGCCGTGGCCGGATGGGATCGATCTCATTGTGGATGGTTTGTTGGGAACCGGACTTTCCGCTGCACCGCGCGCGCCTTATGCGGCGTTAATGACGCAGGCGAATGCCTATCCCGCTCCCATTATTTCACTGGATATTCCCTCTGGCTTACATGCTGAAACTGGCGCTTGTGCGGGGGTAACGATTTGTGCGGCGCAGACGGTGAGCTTTATTGCACTGAAACCAGGGTTACTGACTGGTCGCGCCCGTGAACAGGTTGGGACATTACATTATCATTCGTTAGGGTTGCAGGCGTGGCTGGACGATCAAACCGCGCCGATACGGCGACTGACTGCGGCACAGCTTCCTGAATGGTTGACGCCTCGTCCTGCCGGACAACACAAAGGGAGTAACGGCAGGCTATTGGTGGTCGGCGGTAACGTGGGCTTAGGCGGTGCGGTACTGATGGCTGCCGATGCGGTGTTACACAGCGGTGCAGGCTTGGTGCGAGTACTTACTCACAAACAGTATCAATCTGCGTTTCTGACGGCTCGACCTGAGTTGATGGTGCAGGAATTGACGACAGAGACGCTGCGACAGGGGTTGGAATGGGCCGATGTCGTGGTGATTGGACCCGGTTTAGGGCAGGATGACTGGGGGAAAAGCGCACTGTGTCTGGCAGAAAATTGTAACAAACCCATGTTATGGGATGCGGATGCGCTTAACCTGCTGGCAATCAATCCGCATAAGCGGCAGAATCGCGTGCTGACACCTCACCCCGGTGAAGCGGCACGTTTACTGAATTGCCGCGTCTCTGATATTGAAAGTGATCGCTTACTTGCAGTCACAAAGTTGGTAAAACGTTATGGTGGCGTTGTTGTATTAAAAGGTGCGGGAACGGTGATTGCCAGCGAACGGGGCGAGGTTGCGATTGCTGATGTGGGAAACCCTGGCATGGCGACAGGCGGCATGGGTGATGTGCTGTCAGGTATCGTTGGCGGTTTGCTGGCGCAAAAGCTCTCGCTGTATGATGCTGCCTGTGCAGGGTGTGTCGTACACGGCGCGGCGGCGGATTGGCTGGCAGCGCGGCGCGGTACCCGAGGTATGCTGGCAACTGATTTACTGCCTGTGTTGTTCCGATATGTTAATCCCGAGCGGATGTTTCTAGAGCCGATGTTTTTAGAACAATAGATAGAATGAAAAAAATAGTCTTACTTCTGCCGGATGAGGCAGCAACGATCTCGTTAGGCACGGCGCTGGCGAAAGCCTGTGACGGTGCTTGTGTTATCCACCTTTATGGCGATCTCGGTGCGGGGAAAACGACGTTCAGCCGCGGGTTCCTACAGGCTCGCGGTCATCAGGGTAATGTCAAAAGCCCCACTTATACGCTGGTCGAGCCTTATGCGTTATCGCCGCTGGCGGTCTACCATTTTGATCTCTATCGACTGGCTGACCCGGAAGAGTTGGAGTTTATGGGGATCCGCGATTACCTGACGCAGGATGCCATTTGCCTGATTGAATGGCCGCAGCAAGGGGCCGGTGTGCTGCCCGAGGCGGATATCGAGCTGCATTTGCGCTATCAGGATCAGGGCCGGCAGGCTGAACTGTTCGCTGTCTCTACGACGGGAGACGCGATATTACAACGTTTTTCTCTTCAGCCAGGAACAACAGAATCATGATGAGTCGTATGGTTAAGCTGTTCATCGGCGTATGGCTGTTGCTGGCAGGAACGGCGTGGGCAGCCAATCTGTCGGATATCAAGGTGGATAATGCGTCAGGCCAGGCCACGGTGCGTCTGAGCTTTAGCGGTCAGCCTATTTATGCTTTTTTCCCGCTCAGTAACCCCGCCAGAGTGGTCATCGATATTCGTCAGACTGGCGTCATTAAGGGGCTGCCGTTGGATTTCAGCGGGCAAAATCTGATTAAGCGTGTGCGAACCAGCAACGCGCAGGACGCACAAAGCCTGCGTTTGGTTCTGGATTTGACCCAGGCGGCTAAAACGCGGGCGGTGACGCAAAAAGAAGGGTCAGGCTACGTTGTTGTCTTCACCATCACAGGTGATAAAGCGAAAACGGTACAGGCTTCAGCGCCTCCGGCTTCACGGCAGCAAAATAGTGCGCCGGCAGAACCTGCCAAAAATCCGTTTACCAACAAGCCTACCGTTGTCGTGAATAGCAATGCGTCGTCTACTACGCGAGTGCCGGCTCGACAGGGTAATGAACGGATTGTCGTGGCGATCGATGCCGGTCACGGTGGACAAGATCCTGGTGCGATTGGGACGAACGGGCTGCGTGAGAAAAATGTCACTATTTCTATCGCGCGTAAGTTACAAGCCTTACTGAATAACGATCCAGCCTTTAGAGGCGTGCTGACGCGTGACGGTGACTATTTTATCTCCGTCATGGGACGTTCGGACGTGGCACGTAAGCAGGGCGCGAACCTGTTAGTGTCGATTCACGCGGATGCAGCACCGAATCGCAATGCGAAAGGGGCGTCTGTTTGGGTGCTGTCCAACCGCCGTGCGAACAGTGAAATGGCAAACTGGCTGGAACAGCATGAGAAACAGTCTGAACTGTTGGGCGGCGCGGGCGATCTGCTGGCGAACAGCAGCGCGGATCCTTACCTCAGTCAAGCGGTACTGGATCTGCAATTTGGCCACTCCCAACGCGTTGGATATGACGTGGCGACCAAAGTGCTACGTGAGCTCCAGCGTGTTGGGGGGCTGCATAAACGACGCCCTGAGCACGCTAGCCTAGGGGTGCTGCGATCGCCAGATATCCCTTCTCTGCTGGTGGAGACCGGGTTCATCACTAATGTCTCGGAAGAGCGGCTCTTGGGAAGTAATGACTATCAGGAAAAACTCGCCAATGCGATTTATCAGGGGCTGAGAAGTTATTTCCAAATACACCCGATGCAATCCGTTCCCAAAAACATGCTCCCAAAGCAGGAAAGCCGCCCACTACAGTCGGTGGCAGATGATACGGAAAGGTCGGGCGGTAGCGTAACCAGGGCAAAAGCGAGTGCGGGCAGCACGCGTCATACCGTCGCGCGTGGCGAAACGCTCTCTTCCATTGCCCGACGCTATGGCGTCAGCCTCGCGGCTATGCGTGATGTGAATAAGCTGAATAAAGACATCGTCTGGGTTGGGCAGCGTTTGAATATTCCGGCGACAGGGACAAAGCAGACGGCATCAACGCCCGTGCCCAAAAAGGCAGCGCCGGTGAAGCATAAGGTCGTAAAGGGTGATAGCCTGAGTGCGATTGCTGCCCGTTACGGTGTCAGCATGAAAGAAATCCAACAGGCGAACAATATGCGCACTGGCACGGTACAGCTGGGGCAAACGCTGGTTATTCCGTCTGCCTGATTCTTCATGCTGACGATGTCGATAGATTGAGGATAGTAAGAGGGATACGCCATGCCGATTCAGGTGTTGCCACCGCAACTGGCTAACCAGATCGCTGCCGGAGAAGTGGTTGAGCGTCCGGCTTCGGTCGTGAAGGAACTGGTGGAAAACAGTCTGGATGCAGGGGCTACCCGGATTGATATCGACATAGAACGCGGCGGTGCGAAGCTGATTCGCATTCGTGACAATGGTTCAGGCATTGGAAAGGATGAGTTAACACTGGCGCTCGCGCGTCATGCGACCAGTAAAATTGCCACGCTCGACGATCTGGAAGCGATCGTCAGCATGGGGTTCCGTGGCGAAGCGTTGGCAAGTATCAGTTCCGTCTCCCGTTTAACGCTGACCTCGCGCACTGCCGAACAATCGGAAGCCTGGCAGGCCTACGCCGAAGGGCGCGATATGGCGGTGACAGTCAAGCCTGCCGCCCATCCTGTGGGCACCACGCTGGAAGTGCTGGATCTGTTTTATAACACCCCCGCCCGCCGTAAATTTATGCGTACGGAAAAAACCGAATTCACCCATATTGACGAGGTCGTGCGTCGTATCGCGCTGGCGCGTTTCGATGTCGCCATTACCTTGCATCATAACGGTAAGCTGATGCGACAGTACCGTGCGGCACCGGATAAAAGTCAGTATGAGCGCCGATTGGGTAGCATTTGCGGTGCGACATTCTTACAGCATGCGCTCGCGGTGTCATGGCAACACGGCGATCTCACTATTCATGGCTGGGTTGCCGATCCGGTTGGTGCCAAGCAACTGCCAGACTTGCAATATTGCTATGTGAATCAGCGCATGATGCGCGACCGGCTGATCAATCATGCTATCCGGCAGGCTTATCAGGATCAGCTTAGTGACGATCAGCAGCCCGCTTATGTTTTATATCTGGAGATCGACCCGCATCAGGTTGATGTGAATGTGCATCCTGCCAAGCATGAGGTTCGGTTCCATCAGGCTCGTCTGGTGCATGACTTTATCTATCAGGCGGTGATGTCCGTTCTGCAACAGGCTTCTGCACCGGGGCTTGGCATGACAGAACCTGAAACTGGGAAATCTGTGCAATGGCAGCAGGAAAACCGCACCGCCGCAGGTGAAAACCACTTTGCCCAGCCGTCACGTGCTGATCATCCGCCATCGTCTGGTGGGAAAACGCCGCGCGCAAGTCATTCCGGTCAGGCGCGAGAATCTGCCTATTCCGGCTATCAGCCAGAGAATCCGTATCAGAAAAAGCAGGGTGAGCTGTATAAAACATTGCTGCAACCGACGGATAATGCAGGAAGTGTGCCGCCGCCGTCTGGCAAGCGTATGCCTGTACCGTCGAATCACGTTATATCGTCGGATGTGGTTGTGCCATCCACGGTATCGCATGACGCCCCACCAAATCGAAACGCGGTGGACACCGCAGCCAGCAATAATAAACAACGCGCGCCGGCCGAATCACCGCTGGAAAGCCAATCGAACGGTTTTGGGCGAGTGTTGACGGTGTATCCGCCGTGCTACGCGCTGTTGGAGTACCATAAGGGATTGGCGATGCTGTCGCTTTCTGTGGCTGAACGTTATCTGAAAGCGGTGCAATTGACGCCGTCGGAAGAGGGATTGCGGGCGCAGCCGTTACTGATTCCGCAGCGGCTGACGTTGAGTAAATCTGAGCTGGGCGTTTTGTCTTCCCATCACGCTTTGCTGATGCGTTTTGGTATTGATGTGGTGGTTGAGTCACAGCGTGCCACATTGCGTGCCGTACCTTTACCATTGCGCCAACAAAATTTACAAAACTTGATCTCCGAACTGATAGGCTATCTGGCCGACTATCAGACGGTTGAGGCACAGCAGGTAGAACCTGGCGCGTTGGCGTCGTGGATGGCAGCACGATTGCAGAGTGAACAGGAAAGCTGGAGCCATTCTCAGGCCATACAATTACTGGCGGATGTCGAGCGGCTTTGTCCGCAGTTGGCGAAAGCGCCGCCGTCTGAACTTTTATTTATGATGGACATCCAGGATGCCATCAAGGCTTTAACGCATGAGTGATGTAGAAAACGCGTCGTTGCCGCCCGCCATTTTTATCATGGGACCGACGGCGTCAGGAAAAACGGCATTGGCAATGGCGTTACGAGAATATTTGCCCGTAGAGTTGATTAGCGTAGATTCCGCCCTCATCTATAAAGGTATGGATATCGGGACGGCGAAGCCAAGTGCTGAAGAGCTGGCGCAGGCACCGCATCGGTTAATCGACATTCTCGATCCGGCTGAATCTTATTCTGCGGCCGATTTTCGCCGCGATGCGCTGCGTGAAATGGCGGATATTACCGCTGCCGGGCGCATTCCCCTGCTGGTGGGGGGGACGATGCTGTACTTTAAGGCGCTGCTGGAGGGGCTTTCTCCTCTGCCGCCAGCCGATGCCGCTGTACGCCAACGCATTGAAGAGCAGGCAAAAGACATCGGCTGGGAAGCGATGCATCGGCAGCTTAGTGAGATCGATCCGATAGCAGCAATTCGGATTCATCCAAATGATCCGCAGAGACTCTCGCGAGCACTGGAAGTTTTTTTCGTTTCAGGTAACACTTTAACTGAACTGACAAAAACGTCTGGTGATGCGCTGCCCTATCAGGTTCATCAGTTTGCTATCGCCCCGGTGACGCGTGAATTGTTGCATGAGCGGATTGAACAGCGTTTTCATCAAATGTTGGCGGCGGGTTTTGAGACAGAAGCCCGGATATTGTTTGCCCGGCACGACCTTCATACGGATATGCCCTCTATTCGTTGCGTGGGTTATCGCCAGATGTGGTCATATTTATCCGGTGAAATTGATTACGATGAGATGGTTTATCGGGGAATTTGTGCGACGCGTCAGTTGGCGAAGCGTCAAATGACCTGGTTGCGCGGTTGGGATGATGTTTGCTGGCTGGATAGCGAAAAACCGGCTGAAGCACTGGACAAGGTAATACATTTTAAATAATTCAAGTTTCAGGAAGGCGGCAAGGGAAGGAATCCCGATGAGCTTACACAGGTAAGTGATTCGGGTGAGTGAACGCAGCCAACGTACATGCAACTTGAAGTATGACGAGTGTACAGGTTGTTAGTGCATAGGTTGAGTGATTGTGTACAATCGGTGAGTCTCAGCGTGCAAGTTTTTACACCGTTATTTTAGAGCCATAGGGTTCTTTGTTACAAACAACATACAAATAAGGAAAATATAGAATGGCTAAGGGGCAATCTTTGCAAGATCCGTTCTTGAACGCTTTGCGTCGTGAACGTGTTCCGGTTTCGATTTATTTGGTGAACGGTATTAAGTTGCAAGGTCAGATCGAATCTTTCGATCAGTTCGTGATTTTGTTGAAAAACACGGTAAGTCAGATGGTTTATAAGCACGCCATCTCTACAGTTGTTCCTTCTCGCCCAGTCTCTCACCATAGCAACAATCCAGGCGGCGGCAGCAACAACTATCACGGTAGTAACACGACAGCTTCGCAGCAGTCGCAGGAAGCTGATGACGCCGAATAAGGCGTATTATCAATTCACCACGGCGCGGGAGAGCTGGACGCATCGCTCGGCTCCTTCGCTGTGGTGTTTTTTGCTCGTTTGAGAGGTTACTCGCTTGTTTGACCGTTATGAATCAGGTGAACGGGCCATATTAGTTCATATTTACTTCTCGCAAGATAGAGATACGGAAGATCTGCTGGAGTTTGAATCTCTGGTTTCTTCTGCCGGTATTGAATCCTTGCAGGTTGTTACTGGCAGCCGTAAGTCGCCTCACCCCAAGTATTTTGTCGGGGAAGGCAAAGCTGAAGAAATTGCTCAGGTAGTAAAGGAAACTGGCGCGTTTGTCGTGCTGTTTGATCATGCGCTGACGCCGGCTCAGGAACGTAATCTGGAGCGTCTGTGCGAGTGCCGGGTGATCGACCGTACCGGACTGATTTTAGATATTTTTGCCCAGCGTGCGCGTACGCACGAGGGGAAGTTACAGGTAGAACTGGCACAGTTGCGCCACCTTGCGACCCGACTGGTTCGCGGCTGGACGCACCTTGAGCGTCAGAAAGGCGGTATCGGTTTGCGTGGCCCGGGTGAAACCCAGCTTGAAACCGACCGTCGTTTATTGCGTAACCGTATTACGCAGATATTATCGCGTCTTGAGCGGGTAGAAAAACAGCGTGAACAGGGGCGCCGATCGCGAGTTCGTGCCGATGTCCCTACCGTTTCGCTGGTGGGCTATACCAATGCGGGTAAATCCACGCTGTTTAACAAGATTACATCGGCGGGTGTCTATGCCGCCGATCAGTTATTTGCCACACTGGATCCAACATTGCGCCGCATTCAAGTGGATGATGTTGGTGACACGGTGCTGGCGGATACCGTAGGTTTTATCCGGCAGTTGCCCCACGATTTGGTGGCTGCGTTTAAGGCTACATTACAGGAAACACGTCAGGCCTCACTGCTGCTGCACGTTGTGGATGCCGCCGATCCTCGTCTTGACGAGAATATCGACGCGGTTGATGACGTATTGGCGGAAATTGAGGCAGACGAAATACCTGCGCTGTTGGTAATGAACAAGATTGATATGCTGGATGATTTCGTTCCGCGTATCGATCGCGACGAAGAGAATCTACCGGTACGGGTCTGGCTTTCAGCACAGACCGGTGACGGTATTGCGTTGCTATTTCAGGCATTGACTGAGCGGCTTTCCGGGGAAATCGCACAACATACCTTGCATCTTCCCCCGCAGGCAGGACGTTTGCGTAGTCGTTTTTACCAGCTTCAGGCAATAGAAAAAGAATGGATTGAAGAGGATGGGCAAATTGGTTTGGTTATTCGTATGCCAATGGCTGACTGGCGCCGCCTCTGCAAAAAAGAGCAGGAACTGATGGACTATATTGTCTGATTTGACTGGCATAAACAGTCTGAACGGTGAAATAGTCTGACGGACTCTGGGATATTGAACCTGAAGAACACCTATCATAAAGAATGGAGCTAAAACATGGCGTGGAATCAGCCCGGTAATAACGGACAAGACCGCGACCCGTGGGGGAGCAGCAGCAATAATGGCGGCAACTCTGGCGGAAATAACAATAAAGGTGGCCGAGATCAGGGGCCGCCGGATCTGGACGACATCTTCCGTAAGCTGAGCAAAAAACTCGGCGATCTGGGTGGCGGCAAAGGTTCAAGCTCAAACAACAGTGGAAATTCTGGCGGCCCAGCACTGGGTGGCCGGATCGTCGGTATCGCTGCCGTCGCTGCGGTTGTCATCTGGGCTGCAACGGGTTTCTATACCATTAAAGAAGCGGAACGCGGTGTCGTTACACGCTTTGGTAAATTCAGCCACTTGGTTGGACCTGGTCTTAACTGGAAACCGACCTTCATCGACTCCGTTCGCGCAGTGAACGTCGAATCGGTGCGTGAACTGGCGACGTCGGGCGTGATGTTGACGTCAGATGAAAACGTTGTGCGCGTTGAAATGAACGTGCAGTACCGTGTCACGCAGCCAGAACAATATCTGTTTAGTGTAACCAATGCGGATGACAGCCTGCGTCAGGCAACGGACAGCGCGCTGCGCGGCGTTATTGGTAAGTACACGATGGACAAAATTTTGACGGAAGGCCGTACCATTGTGCGTACGGATACTCAGCGTGTACTGGAAGAGACGGTTCGTCCGTACAACATGGGTATCACGCTGCTGGACGTCAACTTCCAGACCGCGCGTCCGCCGGAAGAAGTCAAGGCTGCGTTTGATGATGCGATTGCCGCACGTGAAAACGAACAGCAATATATTCGTGAAGCGGAAGCCTACGCGAACGAAGTGCAGCCGCGTGCTAACGGTCAGGCTCAGCGTATTCTGGAAGAGTCTCGCGCTTATAAAACCCGTACCGTTCTGGAAGCTCAGGGTGAAGTTGCCCGTTTCGCCAGAATATTACCGGAATATAAAGCGGCACCTGAAATCACTCGTGAACGTCTGTATATCGAAACGATGGAACGCGTACTGAGCCATACCCGTAAAGTTCTGGTCAATGACAAGGGGGGTAACCTGATGGTGCTGCCGTTGGATCAGATGCTGCGTGGACAAGGTGGTGAAAATACGCAAAGCAATAATAGCAGCAGCGCTAACCCACTGCGTTTGCCAAGCAACAGCAGCGGTGCGACGAATAGCAACCAGACGCGCAGCAGTAATAATGGAAATATCATGGATCAGCGCAGAGCAAATGCGCAGCGTGATGACTTCACTCGAGTAGGGAGAGAATAATCGATGCGTAAGCCCTTACTATTTATCCTGATCCTGGTACTGATGGTGGTCTATGCGTCACTGTTTGTGGTGCAGGAAGGCCAGCGCGGCATTGTGATGCGTTTTGGCAAAGTATTGCGTGATGACGACAATAAGCCGCTGATCTATGCACCGGGATTGCAGTTTAAGATTCCGTTTATCGACTCAGTGAAAATGCTGGATGCGCGTATCCAGACCATGGAAAACCAGGCTGACCGCTTTATCACTAAAGAGCAGAAAGACCTGATTGTCGATTCCTATCTCAAATGGCGTATCAGCGATTTCAGCCGCTACTATCTGGCAACGGGCGGTGGTGACATCTCTCAGGCTGAAGTGCTGCTGAAACGTAAATTCAGTGACCGTCTGCGTTCCGAGATTGGTCGTCTGGATGTGAAAGGCATTGTTACCGACTCACGCGGTCAACTGATGTCCGACGTGCGTGAAGCGCTGAATACCGGCACAGGTGAAACTACTGAAGCCGATAATGCCATTGCTTCTGCCGCTGCGCGTGTTGAGAAAGAGACTACGAGCAACGAACCTCACATCAACCCTAACAGTATGGCTGCGCTGGGTATTGAGGTTATCGATGTGCGAATTAAGCAAATCAACCTGCCAACTGAAGTGTCTGACGCGATTTATCAACGTATGCGTGCAGAGCGTGAAGCGGTAGCGCGTCGCCATCGTTCACAAGGTCAGGAAGAAGCTGAAAAACTGAAAGCGGCGGCAGACTATGAAGTCACCCGTACGCTGGCAGAAGCGGAGCGTCAGGGGCGAATTTCTCGCGGTGAAGGGGATGCCGAAGCGGCGAAACTGTTTGCTAACGCATTCAGTGAAGATCCTGACTTCTACGCGTTCGTTCGTAGCCTGCGCGCGTATGAAAGCAGCTTCAGTAATAATCAGGACGTCATGGTTCTCAGCCCTGATAGCGACTTCTTCCGCTACATGAAGTCACCAGACAGCAGCATGGTACCACGTCGTTGATAGTCATTAGCTGACGTCTCATCAAGCCCGGGTTCTTTCTCCGGGCTTTTTTTTGCCATTTTCTGGCAGAGAAATATCCAAAGGGTTGGTCCTGTTTGAACCTGATGCGGGAAAAGGGGGGGGTTATGAATTCAACGATTTGGCTGGCGCTTGGGCTGGTTTTGGTGCTTGAAGGGCTGGGGCCGCTACTGTTTCCCCGTCTCTGGCGACGTATGATTTTGGGAATAGCGCAGTTGCCGGATACTATTTTGCGTCGGTTTGGCGGTGGAATAGTTGTTGCAGGGTGCGTGATCTACTACATGTTGCGTAGCCGGATGGGTGGCTAAAATTAAGCGGAAAAATGTGCGCAATCGTGTGCTAAAAGTACTGAAAGCATCCAAATGAGATGGTAGAATCCTTTTTTAAGCAACCTGGTGATTCTTGAAATGGGTAAGAACGTCGTCGTACTGGGCACCCAATGGGGTGACGAAGGTAAAGGCAAGGTCGTTGACCTGCTGACTGAACGGGCTAAATATGTTGTGCGCTATCAGGGTGGACACAACGCTGGCCACACGCTGGTTATCAACGGTGAAAAAACCGTCCTTCATTTAATTCCTTCTGGCATTTTGCGTGAAAATGTTGTCAGCATCATCGGTAACGGTGTTGTGCTGGCGCCTGACGCGTTGATGAAAGAAATGACGGAGCTTGAAGCGCGTGGCGTCCCGGTACGCGAACGTCTGCTGCTTTCTGAAGCCTGTCCGTTAATCCTGCCTTATCACGTCGCGTTGGATAACGCGCGTGAAAAAGCGCGTGGTGCAAAAGCAATTGGTACGACTGGTCGCGGTATCGGCCCTGCGTATGAAGATAAAGTTGCTCGTCGTGGCCTGCGCGTTGGCGATCTGTTTGATAAAGAAACCTTTGCTGTCAAACTGAAAGAGATCGTCGAATACCATAACTTCCAGTTGGTTAACTACTATAAAGCGGATGCAGTCGACTACCAGAAAGTGCTGGACGACGTGCTGGCGATTGCCGATATCCTGACCGCGATGGTCGTTGATGTTTCCGATCTGCTGTATAAGGCGCATCTGCGTGGCGATTTCGTCATGTTTGAAGGCGCGCAGGGTACGCTGCTGGATATCGACCACGGTACATATCCCTACGTGACTTCCTCAAACACCACGGCGGGCGGCGTTGCTACTGGTTCTGGTCTGGGGCCACGCTATGTAGACTACGTACTGGGTATCGTGAAAGCTTACTCTACCCGTGTTGGTGCAGGTCCATTCCCGACTGAGCTGTTTGAAGACGTTGGTGAGCATCTGTCTCAAAAAGGTAACGAGTTTGGCGCGACAACAGGTCGTCGTCGTCGTACCGGCTGGCTGGATGCGGTTGCCGTACGCCGTGCGGTACAGATCAACTCGCTGTCCGGCTTCTGCCTGACTAAGCTGGATGTTCTGGACGGTCTGAAAGAAATTAAAATCTGCGTAGGCTATCGTTTACCGAATGGCACGGAAGTGGATGTCACTCCGCTGGCTGCTGAAGGCTGGGAAGGTCTTGAGCCGATTTACGAAACGATGCCGGGCTGGTCTGAAAGCACGTTTGGTGTGAAAGATCACAGCAAACTGCCGCAGGCTGCGCTGAACTACATCAAACGTATTGAAGAAGTTACCGGTGTGCCGATTGATATTATTTCTACCGGCCCAGATCGTAGCGAAACGATGGTGTTGCGCGATCCGTTCGATGCTTGATTTTGCCATCCTTAATGGATGATGCGAATATGAAAAGGACGGGATTCCCGTCCTTTTTACTATCAGCTGTTTAGCCGTTGCGATGTGCATGACAACGGCTTTCTCTTCGTTATTCCTGAGCGTCTTCCGCTTTCTGCGCTTTCTTTTTCAGGCCATCCAGCAGCTTATTGTGGATGTTGCTGAACCCGCCGTTGCTCATCACCAGAATGTGGTCGCCAGGCTGTGCGGTCTTGATGATGTTTTCTACTAACGTGTCAATATCCGCGCTCCAGTGAGCGGGCTGTACGCAGGCTTCCGCGACTTCTACGACCTGCCACGGAATATGTGCTGGCTGGAATAGGAAAACTTCATCGGCGCGGCCTAATGACGGCGCCAGTTCATTTTTGCACATCCCCAATTTCATGGTGTTCGAACGAGGTTCGAGTACTGCCAGAATACGAGCCGTGCCGCCAACCTTGCTACGTAGCGCCGACAGCGTCGCCAGAATCGCAGTTGGGTGATGCGCAAAATCGTCATAAACCGCGACGCCATGCTCTGTCCCGCGTAATTCAAGACGACGGCGCGCGTTGATAAATCTACCCAGCGCATGGCAAGCGTCAGCAGGTAGCACACCGACATGGTGAGCGGCGGCGATAGCCATCAGCCCGTTGTGCATGTTGTGTTCACCCACCAGTTTCCAGTGGACTTCACCGACGAGCTCCTTATTCAGGTAAACCTGATATTGGCTGGCATCGCTCGACACTTTTTGTGCCCGCCATGTGCCTTCTTCGCCGACCAGTTCCTGTTCACTCCAGCATCCCATTCCCATCACCTGTTTGAGGTTAAGGTCGTTGGTTGGCAGAATGATCTTCCCGCTGCCCGGCACCAGTCGCACAAGGTGATGGAACTGTTTCTGAATAGCTTTGAGATCGTCAAAGATGTCGGCGTGATCGAACTCAAGATTATTAAGCACCAGCGTTCTTGGGCAGTAGTGTACGAATTTGGAACGCTTGTCGAAGAATGCACAATCATATTCATCGGCTTCGAGTACCATGAACGGGCTGCCACCCAAGCGTGCAGAAACGGTGAAGTTGCCGGGAACGCCGCCAATGACAAAACCGGGCTGGTAGCCACAGTCTTCCAGAATCCAGGTGACCATCCCCGCCGTGGTGGTTTTGCCATGTGTTCCTGCAACGGCGATCACCCAGCGATCGCGCAGCACATAATCGTGTAGCCACTGTGGACCGGAAACATAAGGTAGTCCCTGTTCCAGTACGGCTTCGACGCACGGGTTTCCGCGCGTCATCGCATTACCGATGATGACTAAATCAGGCGCGGGGCTAAGCTGTACCGGATCGTAGCCCTGAATCAGCGTGATTCCCTGTTCTTCAAGTAAGGTACTCATGGGGGGATAAACATTTGCATCTGAGCCTGTGACATCATGCCCCAGTGAACGAGCAAGCAGGGCAAGTCCACCCATAAAGGTGCCGCAGATACCTAAAATATGAATACGCATACATTTTCCATCTTCGCAGTGAGTCTGCGCCACATTCTAACGCTATGAATCCGCCATAAGAAATGGATTTGACTAGGTACTCACTTTCTCTTTGGGCTACACTGCATGCGCAAACGTTGGCGGTGCAGAAATGAAACCGCTTTTCATCCGTAGATTCTGGAATAGTGTTATGAAAACGTTAGGCGAATTTATCGTCGAAAAACAGCACGATTTCTCTCACGCCACAGGTGAGCTTACCGCGCTGCTGTCTGCTATTAAACTGGGTGCCAAGATTATTCACCGTGATATCAATAAAGCGGGTCTGGTTGATATCCTGGGAACCAGCGGTATTTCTAATGTTCAGGGCGAAGTGCAGATGAAGCTCGATCTGTATGCCAATGAGAAACTGAAAGCTGCATTAAAAGCGCGTGGTGAAGTGGCTGGTATCGCCTCCGAAGAAGAAGACGAAATTGTTATCTTTGAAGGTGATAAGGCGGAAAATGCCAAGTATGTGGTTCTGATGGATCCGCTGGACGGCTCGTCGAATATTGATGTGAATGTCTCCGTCGGTACGATTTTCTCTATTTATCGCCGTATTACGCCGCTGGGAACGTCAGTCACGGAAGCTGACTTCTTGCAGCCGGGTAGTCAGCAGGTTGCTGCGGGCTACATCGTTTACGGTTCTTCAACCATGCTGGTGTACACCACGGGTCACGGCGTTCACGCCTTTACCTACGATCCGTCGCTCGGTGTATTCTGTCTCTCGCATGAAAAAGTTTGCTTCCCGGAAAAAGGGAATATGTATTCCATCAACGAAGGGAACTACATCAAGTTTCCTGTCGGCGTGAAGAAATACATCAAATACTGTCAGGAGCAGGATGAAGAGACGCAGCGTCCTTATACATCGCGTTATATCGGCTCACTGGTAGCAGATTTCCACCGTAATCTGCTGAAAGGCGGGATTTACCTGTACCCGAGCACGGCGAGCTATCCGAAAGGCAAACTGCGTTTGCTATACGAATGCAACCCGATGGCGTTTCTGGCGGAGCAGGCAGGCGGCAAAGCCAGCGACGGTAAAAACCGTATTCTGGATATCACGCCAGAGAAATTGCACCAGCGTTCCCCGTTCTTCGTAGGGACGGAATCGATGGTGAATGATGTCGAACGTTTCATCCGTGAATTCCCAGACGCTTAATTAGCGCTTTCCCGTGTTGTCAGGCTCTCTGCCAACGCGGGATGACTTTATGGCGTGCTATCCAGTACGCCATCCTTGTGCTCCATCGTAACCCGCGTTTTTTTAGTGCTGTGCCTCGAACCAACTCTCCAGAATGATCACCGCAGAAGCAGCATCTACGCTCCCTTTATCCAACGCTTTAAAGCCGCCGCGTTCAAAGAGATCGGCACGCGCTTCCACCGTACTCAAGCGTTCATCGTGTAACTCAATAGCGACGCCAAAACGGCCATGTAGCCGGTTAGCAAACTTTCTCGCCCGTGCCGTTAGCGGTTGCTCTGTGCCATCCATGTTGAGCGGCAGACCGACGACGACCAAATCGGGCTGCCATTCTGACAACAGCTTCTCCACTTTTTGCCAGTCGGGTATCCCTTCCTGCGCCTTGAAAGATGTCAGGGCACGTGCCGTACCGGTAATCTCCTGACCGATGGCGACACCGATACTTTTTGTCCCAAAATCAAAGGCCAGAATGGTTCTGCTGGTCATCAGGCATGTCCTGCTTCAGTGGAGATGTTATGAATATCAATGCCCAATTTTCTGGCCGCTGCCCGCCAGCGTTCGGCAATCGGCGTGTGGAACAGAATGTCTTTATCGGCTGGCGTCGTCAGCCAGGCATTCTCCAGCAGTTCTTCTTCCAGTTGGCCGTTCTCCCAGGCGGCATAGCCTAAGGCGACCAGCGTGTTTTTCGGCTGCTGGGGCGTGCCTAACGTTTCCAGTACATCTTTGGACGTGGTGATCATGGTGTCCTCAGAAATACTGATGCTGGAACCAAAGCCGGGACAGGGCGTATGCAGAATAAAGCCACGATCGTCCGCCAGTGGGCCGCCGATGAAGACGGGTTTATCCAATCGAATGGCAGGATCGCGCGGTGTTGGGTCTATTTTTAGCTTTTTCAGCACATTTTCCACGGAAAATTGATCCATCGGTTTGTTGATGATCAGCCCCATGGCTCCGTCTTCATTATGTTCGCAGATATAGACCACCGAACGTTTAAATACAGAGTCCTGTAGTGCTGGCATAGCAATGAGGAAGTGATGCTGTAAATTCATTGTGTATTTTTATCGATATCCGTCAGCGTTGGGGAAACAGCCCGTATTGCACGGGCTGGGTGGTGTGTCAGGTGTCTCTGGTATTAGCGGGTACGTGCAGCCAGACGTTTTTCAATGGCGTCCATCAGCATGCCCGTGATGGAAACATCCGGATAGGCTGTTTCGATTTCACGCACGCAGGTCGGGCTGGTGACGTTAATTTCTGTCAGGCGGTCGCCGATAATATCCAGACCGACGAAAATCAGGCCTTTGGCTTTTAACGTTGGGGCGACGTCACGGGCGATTTTCCAGTCGCTTTCGGTCAACGGACGCGCTTCACCGCGGCCGCCGGCTGCAAGATTGCCGCGTGTTTCACCGCTTTTCGGGATACGTGCCAGGCAGTAAGGCACGGGTTCGCCATCAACCACCAGTACGCGTTTGTCGCCATCTTTAATGGTCGGCAAATAGTTTTGCGCCATGCAGTAGCGGGTCGCGTGTTCGGTCAGCGTTTCGATGATGACCGAGACGTTGGCGTCATCCTGCTTCAAACGGAAAATAGACGCACCGCCCATGCCGTCCAGCGGCTTGAGAATGACGTCGCCATGTTTTTCATGGAACTGACGCAGTTTGTCTGCACGACGCGTAACGAGCGTATCAGGGGTCAGATGCGGGAACCAGGCGGTGAACAGCTTCTCATTGCAATCGCGCAGGCTTTGCGGCTTGTTGACGATCAGCGTGCCTTTCTCTTCCGCGCGTTCCAGAATATAAGTGGCGTAGATGAATTCCGTATCGAACGGTGGATCTTTTCGCATCAGCACCACATCCAACTCTTCCAGCGCAATGTCCTGCTCGCCGGAGAAATCGTACCAGCCATCGTAATCGTACTGGACGCTCAGGCGACGCGTTGTAGCACGCGCGACGCCCGCGTGCATATAGAGATCGTTCATCTCCATATAATGCAGTTCCCAACCACGGCGCTGTGCTTCCAGCAGCATGGCAAAGCTGGTGTCTTTCTTGATATTGATGGTGTCAATCGGGTCCATCACGATACCGAGTTTGATCATTCTTTTCTCCTTTACCCCAAATCGCCGAAACGTACCTGTAAGGCGGTCATGGCGGTGAGTGCAGTGGTTTCTGTGCGCAAGACGCGTGGCCCCAACAGGATATCAGTGAATCCGTGTTCTGAGGTCATGGTAATTTCGCTCGCGGTGAGCCCGCCCTCCGGGCCGATCAGTAGCCTGACCCGATCTACCGGCAGTGGCAGCGTATTGATACTCTGTGTCGCGCGTGGGTGCAGATTTAATTTCAGTGCATTGTCTTGCTCTGCACACCAGGCTTCCAGCGTCATCGCTGGTCGCACCAGCGGCACACGGTTGCGGCCGGACTGTTCACAGGCGGCAACCGCAATTTTCTGCCACTGGCTAATTTTTTTCTCCATACGCTCGGCATCCAGCTTGACGCCACAGCGCTCAGAAAGCAGAGGTGTAATCACATTGACACCCAGCTCGATGGATTTCTGAATGGTAAATTCCATCTTCTCGCCGCGCGACATCACCTGTCCCAGATGTAAATGTAGGGGCGATTCTTTATCTTCCAACTTACCTGCTGTGAAGCGAACACGCACACTCTTTTTGCCAGCTGCGATGATTTCTGCATCAAAGACATGATTGCTGCCATCAAACAGCTGCAATGACTGACCCGTAGTCATGCGTAACACGCGACCAACATGATTGGCGGCATCGTCACTCAGCTCGGCTTCACCGCCGTTAAGGGGGAGCGTTTCGGGATGAAAAATGCGTGGTACTCGCATACTGGATTAAGACCTTTGAATGAAATTAATCGGCACAGGAACGCCAGAAATAGGTAAAACCACCGTCATTTAATAGTGGCCGAGTTTGCGGACAAAGTACGCTGAGCGGTGATAATGGGTAGATCGTAAAGACGCTGCAAGTACGTCCCTGTAAGCTCGGATTGCGCGGATATGAATCTCATCCCTGAGATTCCCCCTTTCAGGGCCGTCGCTAGCGACGTTCAAAAACGTTCCTGACGTTTTTGTCCATGGCGCAAACGCTTTACTCTTCTATCCCATTACCACCGTTCTCGTTCCGTAAATAGGTTTGTCAACGGTCTGAACCACCGTCAGATGACGGTGGTTTTGCTGGAAACCGATTCGTTATAGTAGGTAGACGAACTAGCGCTGGCAAGCTTGTTGAACGTAGGGATTCGGGTTTCCCTGTTTTGCGGCAATGCGCTGATTGCGGGTACATTCCCACTGAGTGACTGGGTATTGCTTATCCCAGGCTTCGAACAACTGGGTTTGCTGGCTGGAAAGACGTAACTGATAGCGGTCGCGCATGTAGAAATAGGTACGAGCGATTTGGCCGCGAGCGCGAGCAGGCGGTTCTGCCAGATTATTTTTGAAATCGACCTTCATCTCGCATTGACCATACTGGGATGTTCCCCCGTTCCATTGTCCATACATTGCATTGCCGCGATCGCCGTTTACTTCGCCGATAGCAGGCTGCAAGTTATGCAAATCGGTTTCCATCTCACGGTAGACGGGGTCGCTGTTACAGTTTTTTCTGCCGCCGTCCTGCCAGCACTGGCGCTGGTGGCCGAACTGCCAGGCGGGCACAACATGCTCCCACTCGATGCGGCTGGCACGCTGTTCATTTTTCCTGACCTGATAACCACAGGATTCAAGATCGGGCGTGCCTTTCTTGCCCTGCCACGTAATCTTACAGCCGCAGTAGAACGAACCCGGCGCATCGCGATTAATCTCGGCAGCGGCGGCTTTTGCCTGCGAAAAATTATTGATGTTTTGACCCAGCGCGGTAGTCGAAAACAGACTCGCGCCAACGGCGGCGATAGCGAGAATTTTGCGTAGCATATTCCAAATAATCCACAGGCTGTAAAGTTGGCAGACTACCGGATGTCTCGTCGGCAGGCAAATGCAAAAGCAGTTTTTAAAACTGGAAATTCTCGTTTAAATAGAACTTTTTACATCATGACGTAAGGTTTTACCGCAGCGACGACAGCGATATTCTGTTTCGCCGCGCAGCACCCGATTGTGCCGACGGATCGTCAGCTCATGTCGTTGGCAATCGCACAGGTAGGTGAAGGTTTTCCCCTGCACGGATTGCACCGCAAACCGATGCGTGCGTTTTGCGGGGACGCGCAGGACGTTTTCCATCATCCAGCGCCACTCTTTACCATGCGGTGCGACACGGCCAAAGCGGGCGTAGACTAGCAAGTGAGCCAGCTCATGGGGGACGACTTCATCGATAAAGGCCTGCTGATTTTCCTGCAACAAGACGGGATTCAGCCGAATTTCCCAGTGTTGCAGCCAGGCCGTTCCGGCGGTTGAACCGCGTTGCTGGTAATTGACTGTTGGCTCGGTGTAGTTCGTTTGCAAAGTGAGGTTAGCCTGCTGCAATTTATCACGGAGGCAGCGCATCACAGCCTGATGGCTGGCAATGGGGATTCGGGGTGTGCTCATGGCTGTGAGCATAAATTGAGTGGCAGGGAGACGCAATAGGCGAAGCAGAAGGAAATGTGGGGGGAGGCTCAAATGAAAAACGGCGAATCTTTATTCGCCGTTTTATACCCGTCATACTTCACGCTGCATGTGCGGATTACAGACCCGCAGCCTCGCGCAGCTGTGCGGCTTTGTCGGTTTTTTCCCACGGGAAATGTTCGCGGCCAAAGTGACCATAGGCTGCTGTTTCCTGATAAATCGGATGCAGCAGATCCAGCATCTGGATTAAGCCGTAAGGGCGCAGATCGAAGAATTCACGCACCAGCAGCGTCAACTGCTCGGTGGGCACTTTCTCTGTGCCGAAGGTTTCGATCATGATAGAGGTGGGTTCCGCTACGCCGATAGCGTAGGACACCTGAATCTCGCAGCGGTCAGCCAGGCCAGCCGCGACGATATTCTTGGCGACATAGCGTGCAGCATAGGCAGCAGAACGGTCTACTTTAGACGGATCTTTACCGGAGAACGCACCGCCACCGTGACGTGCTGCACCGCCATAGGTATCAACGATGATTTTACGACCCGTCAGGCCGCAGTCACCCATTGGGCCGCCGATAACAAAGCGTCCGGTTGGGTTGATGAAATATTTAGTGTTGGCAGACAGCCACTCTGCTGGCAGAACTGGCTTGATGATCTCTTCCATCACCGCTTCATGCAGATCTTTCTGGCTGATCTCTTCTGAATGCTGGGTAGAGAGCACCACGGCATCAATGCCGGCAATCTTGCCATCGTCGTACAGGAATGTAACCTGGCTTTTCGCATCTGGGCGCAGCCACGGCAGCGAACCACTCTTACGCACTTCTGACTGACGCTGAACCAAACGGTGTGCATAAGTCACAGGAGCAGGCATCAGGACGTCGGTTTCGTTGGTTGCGTAGCCGAACATCAGACCCTGATCGCCTGCGCCTTGTTCCAGCGGATCGCGGCGGTCAACGCCCTGATTGATGTCAGGTGACTGCTTGCCAATCGCGCTCAGTACGGCGCAAGAGTTGGCATCAAAGCCCATTTCTGAATTGACATAACCGATATCACGCACGGTACGGCGGGTAATTTCTTCAATATCGACCCAGGCGCTGGTGGTAATTTCACCACCGACTAACACCATGCCGGTCTTTACATAAGTCTCACAAGCGACACGCGCTTTTGGATCTTGCTCCAGAATGGCGTCGAGAACCGCATCAGAAATCTGGTCAGCAATTTTATCAGGATGTCCTTCAGAGACTGACTCGGACGTAAAAAGGTGTTTAGCCATGAGTTTCTTTACCTTCAAATCAAAGCCGTTAAGCAGTGTATCAGTTAATCGGTATAGACGGATTAACATCTGGATGGCTATTCTAGGTCACCTTTTGGTCTCAGTGCCAGTAGTTTTTCGCATTAGCGCGCCATCGTCCTTTTATCATCGGCCGTTTTTTCTTTTACAAGAGATGACTGGCGGTAATTTTCATTTTGCTTTTCCATCAGCATGTAGGTATAAACGGCGAGCGGTGATGCAACCCGTGACATCTTGAATTTTTTATTGATAGCTGACCGCATAGCCTGCGGCGCACGTGGAGGTGGTAGGATTAATGATCCGTTGTTTACTGAGTATATTGCGCTCGCAATATGTCCCTTTTGACGCGACCGCGTCCACGACTCAACCCTTCTTTGCCGTTTCTCGACGTAGCCTGTCTTTAAATTCGACACAGGACTCCAGGGCTGGCTAATCCGCCTGTTATTCTTTCTGCCAGAAGCGTTTAACGCCTTTCTGGTCACGTTCGCCCGGTGATTTTCACAACGAGTTTTATCGACCCGTAACACGGAGCCTGACAACGTGTTTTACACTAATAAGAGTAATAAAGTGGCGGCATACTTCACTACGCCGATTTTTTCACTGTCGATGCCGCATGTTGCAGGTATGCTCATGTGGGCTGTTTATTCAGGTACTGATGTGATCAGCAGTCTAGAAAAAGAAGAGGTTCGTTATGTCTGACGACATGATTCAGCACGGCTCGTCAGCGACGGGTAAACATGAAAATTTGCGCTCTATGCAGGAGGTTGCCATGAATGACCGTAATGCCAGCGAAATGCTTCGTACTTACAATATTGCCTGGTGGGGCAATAATTACTATGACGTCAATGAACTCGGCCACATTAGCGTGTGCCCGGATCCTGACGTACCAGAAGCTCGCGTCGATCTGGCCAAATTGGTCAAAGATATGCAGAAAGATAACCATCAGCGCCTTCCTGCGCTGTTCTGCTTTCCGCAAATCCTTCAGCATCGCCTGCGTTCTATTAACGCTGCGTTTAAACAGGCTCGCGAATCGTTTGGCTACGAAGGCGGGTATTTTCTGGTTTATCCGATCAAGGTTAACCAGCATCGCCGCGTCATTGAGTCACTGGCTAATTCCGGTGAGCCGCTGGGTTTGGAAGCCGGTTCAAAAGCAGAGCTGATGGCGGTACTCGGTCACGCGGGCATGACCCGTACGGTGATTGTGTGTAACGGCTACAAAGACCGTGAATATATTCGTCTGGCACTCATCGGTGAAAAGCTGGGTCACAAGGTTTATCTGGTCATCGAGAAGATGTCCGAAATTCGGCTGGTGCTGGAAGAAGCAGAGCGCTTGAATGTGGTGCCGCGCCTTGGCGTCCGCGCGCGTCTGGCTTCTCAGGGATCGGGCAAGTGGCAATCCAGCGGCGGCGAAAAATCCAAGTTTGGTCTGGCGGCGATTCAGGTGCTGCAACTGGTTGAAATGCTGCGTGAAGCGGGGCGGTTGGATAGCCTGCAACTGCTGCATTTCCATCTGGGATCGCAGTTGGCGAACATCCGTGATATTGCGACGGGCGTGCGTGAGTCCGCGCGCTTCTATGTTGAACTGCATAAGCTGGGTGTGAATATCCAGTGCTTCGACGTCGGTGGCGGTTTGGGTGTGGATTATGAAGGCACGCGCTCTCAGTCCGATTGTTCAGTGAACTATGGCCTGAACGAATATGCCAACAACGTGATTTGGGGCATCGGCGATGCCTGTAACGAACACGGGTTGCCGCATCCGACGGTCATCACCGAATCTGGCCGTGCGGTAACCGCGCACCATACCGTATTGGTTTCCAATATTATCGGGGTTGAGCGCAACGAATTCAGCGAACCCACAGAGCCAGAAGAAGACGCTCCGCGTGCGCTGGAGAGCCTGTGGTCAACCTGGAAAGAAATCAAACAGCCGGGGAAACGCCGTTCGCTGCGTGAATGGTTGCACGACAGCCAGATGGATTTGCACGATGTGCATACCCAATACACGCACGGCATGTTGGATCTGACGCAGCGCGCGAAAGCAGAGCAGCTTTATCTGAGCATCTGTCAGATGATTCAGGAGCAGTTGGATCCGAGCAACCGTGCGCACCGGCCGGTGATTGATGAATTACAGGAGCGGATGGCTGACAAGCTGTATGTCAACTTCTCGCTGTTCCAATCCATGCCGGATGCATGGGGGATCGATCAACTGTTCCCGGTCATGCCCCTGGAAGGGCTAAACAAGCCGCCTGAGCGCCGTGCTGTCGTGCTTGACATCACCTGTGATTCCGACGGTACGATCGATCATTATGTCGATGGTGACGGGATTGCGACGACGATGCCAATGCCGCCTTACGATCCAGAAAATCCTCCGCTGCTGGGCTTCTTTATGGTCGGTGCCTATCAGGAAATCTTGGGGAATATGCATAACCTGTTCGGCGATACGTCGACCGTTGATGTGTTTGTCTTCCAGGATGGTACCGTTGAGATTGAAGAGTCTGACGAAGGGAATACGGTTGCCGACATGCTGGAATATGTGCAGCTTGACCCCAAAGTGCTGATGACCCGTTTCCGCGATCAGGTGAAAGAAACCGATCTGGATACGGAACTTCAGGCACAGTTCCTGGAGGAGTTTGAAAGCGGACTGTACGGTTACACTTATTTGGAAGATGAAGAATAAGCGTTGCTGAGTGAGTAAAAAGGGATGCGCGTGAGCATCCCTTTTTTTCGTCTATCGCTTAGTTAAGCGAATGACTTGTATTGATATCGGTTGCTGGTTTGGAAAGGGAATCAAATTCTTCAATGACGCTGTCTTTGAAGATAATTTTTGCAATAAGCAGTAAAGAGTTTTTATCCTGAACGCCATATTTATTCAGTAATCGTGATTTACTGTTCAGTACTGACTTCTTATTTAATCCGATGAGATCGGCAATCGCTTCCGCTGTGTAGCCCGCACACCAATACTGGAATACCGCATATTCAGATTTTGACAGTCTAACGGGACTGAATAAACGGCGATCGTGGAGGTGAACAAAGTCGAGTAATTTATAAAAAGAATCGATGGCTGCTGACTTGGAAATAAGAATCGTTTTTTCGTCAATGCACACGGGGGGGTGATTGGGAGAATTATTGATGATAACGAACGATGACGCCATATTATAAAAATGAGTTCTTATCGACTCAAAGTATTCCTCAAAGCCCTCGCTGCTACCGTCAATGATGAAAATACATTTCTTCTTTCCTTGCTGTAGCGTAAACCTGTTGACGGGTTTTATAGAGAGCATAGGGATACTGGATAGGATTTCCCGTAATCCTACCGTGGTAAAATTGCATTTACTGAAAATTCTCACATCCATGATTTTTAACACATATGAGTTTATTGTGTGAAAGTGGCCATAAACCAATAATCGCTGCTGATGTTATCCAGTTATTAAGAAATCGCGATCCTGAAATGCCTTTAAATTGCTAAAAGGTGGAATCGCAAGAGAAACCTGCGAGTGCGGCAGCAGGTTTTATCATATATCTATATGATCAAACTGGAAAAATTTTTATTGGTTTAACATAGTATGCTTGATTTACTGGTTTATTTCTATCTTTAAATACAGGGGGTTACTCCATCATCCTTGTTTATTGCGCCGTATGTCTTTGTGTTAATCGCGATTACCTGTTTTTCCGTATGCCACGGCATTCGCGGAGTACTGCTTCCAGCATCTGGAAATCTGTCGAAATGCGTTTCTTAAAAAGAGAACGGAAAGTAAATATGATTGAAGATAGCTATCTATTTATATCTATTAATTATTAAATCCTATCATGATGAAGATAGAAGTGATTGCAGATAGCTGTTATGAAACAGCTTACAGGGAATATGATGGGGATGATAGTGGTCGGATGACTAGCGGGCAATTGAGATTTTTTCAATTGCCCAGTGTGTATGCTTTACGAGTAATCAGCGTGGGTGATTACTTCTCAGCAGCAATACGTTCACGAATATGTTTGGCGCGTCCTTCCGATGAAGGATGGGAATCAAACATGCTGCTTTCACGACCGGCATCAAGTTTGGCAAGTTTTTCAAAGCTGCTTGCCAAGCCTTCCAGCTTGACGCCACGTTTCTTCAGCAGATCGAAGGAGTAATCATCGGCCTGCGTTTCCTGAGTTTGAGAGAATTGGGAATTAACCAGTGCTTCTCCCAGATCGGCGAGTTGAGACTGTGACAGGGACGCCGCTACGCCGCCCGCAGAGCCAATTGCAGTACGTGCGGCAGTCGCTGCATAGGCAACCTGCATAGCTTTACGAGTGTGACCCAGCGCAACGTGACCCATTTCGTGGCCGAGAACGCCTTCCACTTCGTTGTCATTCATCATATCCATCAGACCGCTGTATACGCGAATACAACCGTTAGCCATTGCCCAGGCGTTAACATCTTTTGTCAGATAAACCTTATAGTTGGCTGGAGTACCGTTGATGTCATGACCCAGTGCATCTGCAATTTTATTCAGGCGCTGTGTGTATTTGCTGTCGGCAGGAGCAATCTTTGCTTCTTTATCCATTTGCTCACAGGATTGATTGCTGAGTGATTTAACATCAGCATCGCTGAGCGTTGCCGCTTGGAAAGCCTGTGCGCCGGATTGCATTAAGGTGCTGGTGTTTAAGTTCTGGCAGCCAGTCAGCAGGGTTGCGACACACAGCGCCAGTACAGAAGAACGAATAGCCATAAAAATCATCTCCATACGATTAATGTTTATTTTTTAATACCAAAAAAACGGCTATAAGGTACCCGAAAACGGCATTGATAAATAGATCGGAAAATCTGATTTGTAGGCTTTCCGATATCGTCGTCGACGATGAATTTTGTTTTGGTGCGTTCCAAAAAGGCGCGGTTGCTAAAGGCGAACCCACTAGAAAACCTGACGTATGGCACTGTAATCCACTACATAATTGGCAAAAGAACCGCTATTGATTCGTCAGCCGATAAATCCCTGTTTTTTGCTCACGGTTCCATGTGCATTCCCTCTACTTTTCATGTACATTTGTAATCATATTTATTTTGTCACTCTTGTTTAACTTGTTGATTTTAATGGTTATACAGGATGGCAGTCGTTCAATCCGATCTGGAGTCAAGCATGTCCTCTCGTAAAGAACTTGCCAATGCTATCCGCGCGCTGAGCATGGATGGGGTGCAGAAAGCCAAATCCGGTCACCCGGGCGCACCGATGGGCATGGCCGATATCGCCGAAGTGCTGTGGCGCGATTATCTCAACCATAATCCGGCCAACCCTAACTGGGCCAACCGCGACCGCTTCGTGCTGTCCAACGGCCACGCGTCCATGCTGATTTACAGCCTGCTGCATCTCTCGGGCTACGACCTGCCGATTGAAGAACTGAAAAACTTCCGTCAGCTGCACTCCAAAACTCCGGGTCACCCTGAATACGGCTACACCGCCGGCGTCGAAACCACCACCGGCCCGCTGGGTCAGGGGATTGCCAACGCGGTCGGGATGGCGATTGCCGAGCGCACGCTGGCCGCGCAGTTCAACCGGCCGGGCCACGAGATTGTTAACCATCACACCTACACCTTCCTCGGTGACGGCTGCATGATGGAAGGGATTTCCCACGAAGTCTGTTCGCTGGCCGGCACCATGAAGCTCGGCAAACTGACCGCGTTTTATGATGACAACGGCATCTCCATCGACGGTCACGTTGAAGGCTGGTTTACCGATGATACTGCTGCACGCTTTGAAGCCTACGGCTGGCACGTGGTGCGCGGCGTGGACGGTCACGATGCGGACGCCATCAAACGCGCCATCGGCGAAGCTCAGCTTGTCACTGACAAGCCGTCGCTGCTGATGTGCAAAACCGTGATTGGCTTCGGTTCACCGAACAAGGCCGGTACGCACGACTCCCACGGTGCCCCGCTGGGTGAGGCGGAAGTCGCGGCTTCCCGCGAACAGCTGGGCTGGACGCACGCGCCGTTTGATATCCCGGCTGACATTTATGCTGCCTGGGATGCGAAACCGGCCGGTCAGCGTAAGGAAGCAGCCTGGGATGAGGCGTTTGCCGCCTATGCCAGCGCGTATCCCTGAACTGGCTGCCGAATTCACTCGCCGCACCAGCGGTGAACTGCCAGCCAACTGGCAGGCCGACGCACAGAAATTTATCGACGATTTGCAGGCCAATCCGGCGAAAATCGCCAGCCGCAAAGCCTCACAGAACGCGCTGGAAGCCTACGGCAAACTGCTGCCGGAATTCCTGGGCGGCTCTGCCGACCTGGCACCGAGCAACCTGACCATCTGGTCCGGCTCGGTCTCGCTGGATAAAGACCACGCGGGCAACTATATCCACTACGGCGTGCGTGAATTCGGCATGACGGCGATTGCCAACGGGATTGCGCTGCACGGCGGCTTTGTGCCGTACACCGCGACCTTCCTGATGTTTGTGGAATATGCGCGTAATGCGGTGCGTATGGCTGCACTGATGAAAATCCGCAGCATCTATGTTTACACCCACGACTCTATCGGTCTGGGCGAAGACGGCCCGACACACCAGCCGGTTGAACAGCTGGCCAGCCTGCGTGTGACGCCGAACATGAGCAACTGGCGTCCGGCAGATCAGGTAGAAACGGCGGTGGCGTGGAAATACGCGATTGAGCGTCAGGACGGCCCGACGTCGCTGATCCTGTCCCGTCAGAATCTGGCGCAGCAACCCCGTACCGCGGAGCAGTTGGCGAACGTGGCGAAAGGCGGTTACGTGCTGAAAGACAGCGACGGCCAGCCTGAGCTGATCCTGATTGCCACCGGCTCTGAAGTCGAGCTGGCTGTCGGTGCGTATGACAAGCTGACTGCCGCAGGCCGCAAGGTACGCGTGGTATCCATGCCGTCTACTGATGCATTCGACAAGCAGGATGCGGCCTACCGTGAAGCGGTGCTGCCAAAAGCGGTATCGGCACGCGTGGCGATTGAAGCGGGTATTGCAGACTACTGGTTCAAGTATGTCGGCCTGAACGGCGCGATTGTCGGCATGACGAGCTTCGGCGAATCGGCTCCGGCTGAACTGCTGTTCGAAGAATTCGGCTTTACGGTCGATAACGTGGTCGAAAAAGCGCAGGCGCTGTTGAAGTAATCACACCACGTAAATCTCGATATGAAAAACCGTCAGCGAGCGCTGGCGGTTTTTTTTCATCTTTAATTTACCCCACCTCTTGATGCGCTTTGTCTGCCCCCCGGTTGCGACTTTTTCATTTTTATGACGCAGGTCACTCTTCTGGCGTGTGCCAGAGGAGAATATTTCTTTTATGCGTTAATTCGTTTATTCTAGCTGAAGCGTTTCAGTTGTTGTGCTGACGGCGTTTCTCCAGGGGTTCTCTGGTGTCTAAGAAGGGTATATCCTATGTGCTGGATAACCCTGCCATGACATAAGGAACCACAAGGAACGCCATGACGATCCGGATTGCGATAAACGGTTTTGGCCGCATAGGCCGCAGTGTTTTACGTGCGTTGTATGAATCAGGCCGCCGAGCCGAGATTACCGTTGTGGCGATTAACGAGCTGGCGAGCGCGGAAGGCATGGCGCATTTGCTCAAATACGACTCCAGTCACGGCCGTTTTTCGTGGGATGTTCGTCAGGAGTGTGACCAGCTTTATGTCGGTGATGACGGTATTCGTCTATTGCATCAGGTAGAGATTCAGCAATTGCCTTGGCGAGAACTCAGTGTCGATATCGTGCTCGATTGCAGCGGCGTCTACGGTAGCCGGGAAGATGGAGAAGCCCATCTGGCGGCAGGCGCGAAGAAGGTGCTGTTTTCTCACCCAGGAACGACGGATTTGGATGCCACGGTGGTGTTTGGCGTCAATCACCATCAGTTGGAAAGCGGGCATCGCATTGTTTCCAATGCGTCCTGTACGACCAACTGCATTATCCCGGTAATCAAACTGCTGGATGATGCCTTTGGTATCGAGAATGGGACGGTGACGACGATTCACTCGTCGATGAACGATCAACCGGTGATCGATGCTTATCATCACGATCTGCGGCGTACGCGTGCCGCCAGCCAGTCGATCATTCCGGTAGATACTAAACTGTCAGCGGGGATCACCCGTATTTTTCCGCAGTTTGTCGATCGTTTTGAGGCGATATCGGTGCGAGTGCCGACGATTAACGTCACGGCAATTGACCTGAGCGTTAGCGTTAGGAAAGCCGTAAACGTGAATGAAATTAATGCACTATTGCAAAAATCAGCGCATGAGTCGTTTCGTGGTATAGTTGATTACACTGAATTGCCATTAGTGTCGGCTGATTTTAACCACGATCCGCACAGTGCCATTGTCGACGGCACGCAGACACGGGTCAGTGGTCAGCATCTGATTAAAACATTGGTCTGGTGCGATAACGAGTGGGGCTTTGCCAACCGGATGTTGGATACAACACGGGCGATGGCGGCCAGCGGTTTCTAGTACGACGGTGGCGATCTGGGGTCGCTATCTCGCTCAAGCAACTTTAAAAGAGAATCAACAAGAGGATTCACCATGTCTGTAATTAAGATGACCGATCTGGATCTGGCTGGTAAACGTGTTCTTATTCGTGCGGATCTGAACGTACCGGTAAAAGAAGGGAAAGTGACGTCTGATGCGCGCATCCGTGCCTCTCTGCCGACCATCGAAATCGCTCTGAAACAAGGCGCTCGCGTGATGGTCACTTCCCATCTGGGACGCCCGACTGAAGGCGAGTACAACGAAGAGTTTTCTCTGCTGCCTGTCGTTGACTATCTGAAAGAGAAACTGTCTTCTCCTGTACGTCTGGCGAAAGATTACCTGGATGGTGTTGATGTCGCCGAAGGCGAGCTAGTTGTACTGGAAAACGTCCGCTTTAACAAAGGCGAGAAAAAAGACGACGAAGTCCTGTCCAAAAAATACGCGGCGCTGTGCGATGTGTTCGTAATGGACGCATTCGGTACGGCACACCGTGCGCAGGCTTCAACCCACGGCGTGGGTAAATTTGCCACTATCGCCTGTGCGGGCCCGCTGCTGTCTGGTGAGCTGGAAGCGCTGGGTAAAGCCTTGAGCGAACCCGCCCGTCCGATGGTTGCTATCGTGGGTGGTTCTAAAGTTTCTACCAAACTGACCGTACTGGATTCCCTGTCTAAAATCGCCGATCAGCTGATCGTCGGTGGCGGTATCGCCAACACCTTCGTTGCTGCACAAGGCCACAACGTGGGTAAATCCCTGTACGAAGCTGACCTGATTCCTGAAGCGAAAAAGCTGCTGGAAACCTGTGATATTCCTGTACCGAGCGATGTGCGTGTTGCGTCAGAATTCTCTGAAACTGCGGCCGCAACGCTGAAGTCTGTTACAGCAATCAAAGACGAAGAGCAGATTCTGGATCTGGGTGATGTATCCGCTGAGCGTCTGGCTGAAATTCTGAAGAATGCCAAGACCATCCTGTGGAATGGCCCGGTCGGCGTCTTCGAATTCCCTAATTTCCGTAAAGGAACCGAGACCATCGCTCGTGCTATCGCAGAGAGCGACGCGTTCTCTATTGCAGGTGGCGGCGATACGCTGGCTGCGATCGATCTGTTTGGTATTGCAGATAAAATCTCCTACATTTCTACCGGTGGTGGCGCATTCCTCGAATTTGTCGAAGGGAAAAAACTGCCAGCAGTCGTTATGCTGGAAGAACGTGCCAAGCAATAATTTAAGGTAAGGGGCGTTTTTCCCCTTTCCTGTGGTTGTCTCGATACGTGATGTTCGCAATATCGTGTCGAGACAGCCTGTCGATTTAACATCGACTTCTCTAACCCCTCCACGGCCAACGAAACGGGACACGTAACATGTCTAAAATTTTTGATTTCGTAAAACCCGGTGTCATCACTGGTGATGACGTTCAGAAAGTTTTCGCAGTAGCAAAAGAAAACAAATTCGCTTTGCCAGCAGTGAACTGTGTCGGTAGCGACTCAATCAATGCTGTGCTGGAAGCCGCAGCCAAAGTGCGCGCGCCGGTCATCGTTCAGTTCTCTAACGGCGGTGCAGCATTCATCGCGGGTAAAGGCCTGAAAGCAGAAGGTCAGCAGGCGGCAATTTTGGGAGCGATTTCTGGCGCTCATCATGTGCATCAAATGGCTGAACACTATGGCGTACCGGTGATTCTGCACACAGACCACTGCGCGAAGAAATTGCTGCCGTGGATCGATGGCCTGCTGGACGCGGGTGAAAAACACTTCGCAGCGACGGGCAAACCGCTGTTCTCTTCTCACATGATCGACCTGTCTGAAGAGTCTCTGGAAGAGAACATCGAGATCTGCTCTAAGTATTTGGCGCGTATGGCCAAAATCGACATGACCCTGGAAATCGAACTGGGTTGTACCGGTGGTGAAGAAGACGGCGTGGATAACAGCCACATGGATGCTTCTGCTCTGTACACCCAGCCAGAAGACGTTGACTACGCGTACACCAAACTGAACGCGATTAGCCCACGTTTCACCATCGCGGCCTCTTTCGGTAACGTACATGGCGTCTACAAGCCAGGTAACGTGAAGCTGACTCCGACCATCCTGCGTGATTCTCAGGAATATGTTTCCAAGAAACATAACCTGCCTCACAACAGCCTGGACTTCGTGTTCCACGGTGGTTCTGGTTCCAGCGCTCAGGAAATCAAAGATTCCGTTAGCTACGGCGTAGTGAAAATGAACATCGATACCGATACCCAGTGGGCAACATGGGAAGGTATCCTGAAATACTACAAAGAAAACGAAGCGTATCTGCAAGGCCAATTGGGCAACCCGAAAGGCGAAGACCAACCGAACAAGAAATACTATGACCCGCGTGTGTGGCTGCGTGCCTCTCAGGCAAGCATGGTGACTCGTTTGGAACAAGCCTTCAAAGAGCTTAATGCTGTTGATGTGCTGTAAGTCAGACGACGTATACCCTAAATAATTCGAGTTGCAGGACAAAACGTTAGCGTTTTGAACAACGCAGTGAGTCCCCAAGAGCTTACATCAGTAAGTGACTGGGGTGAGCGAGGAAAGCCAACGTACATGCAGCTTGAAGTATGACGGGTATAAACATGGTTTGATGCTAAGGCTCCTACGGGAGCCTTAATTTTTGGTGGTAATGTTGCGGTTTCAGTTATGGGCGTTATGATTTCCCAGTGATTAAAAAACAGGAGTTTTCAAATGGAAGAACTTAATACGGGGTTGGATCAGGCAGGGGACTGGTTGGTGACACACCAGAACTTGTTTTTGCAGTATGCCGTGAATATCGTCGCAGCATTAGTGATCCTCATCGTTGGTCTGGTGATCGCTCGGATCGTCTCCGGCACCCTCAATAAACTGATGATTAATCGTTCTATCGATTCAACCGTGGCGGATTTCCTGTCTGCGCTGGTGCGCTATGGCATTATCGCGTTCACGCTGATTGCGGTATTGAGCCGGGTTGGTGTGCAGACGGCATCGGTGATTGCGGTATTGGGTGCCGCGGGCTTGGCTGTTGGCTTGGCATTACAGGGATCGTTAGCCAACTTTGCAGCGGGCGTCTTACTGGTGATTTTCCGGCCTTTCCGTACCGGTGAATGGGTGGATTTGGGCGGCGTGTCCGGCTCGGTCACACAGGTACAGATCTTCTCGACGACGCTGCGCACGTCCGACGGTAAAATCATCGTGGTGCCGAATGGCAAGATTATTGCTGGCAATATTATAAACAGTTCACGTGAACCGGATCGCCGTACCGAAATTATTGTCGGCGTGGCCTATGATGCCGATATCGACGTGGTGAAAAAGCTGCTGGGCGATATTGTTGCCGCGGACGAGCGTATCCAACACGACAAGGGCGTCACGATTCGTTTGAATGAAATGGCGGCGTCATCGCTGAATTTTGTGGTGTGGGTGTGGACGACCAATGGCAACGCGCAGGCGGTGTATTGGGATCTGCTGGAGAGCTTTAAACGCGTGCTGGATGAGCACCGTATTGGCATTCCTTATCCGCAGATGGACGTACACCTGCATAACGTAGCCTCTACAGCGAAACAGCCTGAGTAAACTCCGCTGACTTAAGCAAATAAGTAGGCACCATGTCCCGATATTGGCATGGTGCATCATCAGAAATTCCCTTCTTATTCCACTTCACTTTTAGCGGCTTTCGAAACATTAGCTTAGCTAATGCAGCGTTAGAATATTCAATTTCACTTATCTAATCGGCTTCCATAAACTCCCCGCGATAACAACAAACGGCGTAGGAGAGACGAAGTATGTGGGCGGTCTATTTACAGGGTGTTCTGTTAGGTGCAGCGATGATTTTGCCTTTGGGGCCGCAGAATGCATTCGTGATGAATCAGGGGATTCGCCGACAGTATCATCTGATGGTAGCGATGTTATGTGCCTTGAGCGATGTAGTGTTGATTACCGCTGGTATTTTTGGCGGTAGCGCGTTGCTCAGCCAGTCTTCTCTGTTACTGGGCGCGGTGACCTGGGGCGGCGTTGCGTTTCTGCTCTGGTTTGGCTGGGGTGCAATGAAAACGGCCTTCAGCAAGAACATTGCGTTGGCCAGTGCTGAAGTGATGAAGCAAAGCCGCTGGCGCATTATTGCGACCATGCTGGCGGTGACCTGGCTGAATCCGCATGTCTATCTGGATACCTTTGTGGTGCTAGGGAGTCTGGGAAGCCAGTTTGCGGACGATGCCCGACGCTGGTTCGCGCTGGGGACGATGACGGCTTCGTTCACCTGGTTCTTTGCGCTGGCGCTATTGGCCTCTTGGTTGGCACCGTGGCTGAATACGCCACGTGTACAGCGGGTCATCAACTTTTTTGTCGGCGTAGTGATGTGGGGCATTGCTTTGCAGCTGGCGCGTCACGGTTGGCAATAATGGTTGGAAAGAAATAACCTCACCTTAAGGCTGTGTTTCAGAAATTCACCTATATTGTATGGAGTTGGTAATGCGTTATGTTGGTCGGTAAAGTAATCCGTCCTGTCTCTTTCATTCTGGAAGATTCCGTGTTGGTGCAGACGATCTATTGGCACAGACAATCTGCCTGCGGCATGCGTGACGAAACATAAGTAAGGAGAGAGTGTGAAGCGAGGTATGATGAAGCTCAATGCACTGGCGCTGGCCGCTGCGATAGGATTTGGTGGTGTGTCGATAGCCGCACAGGCTGCGGAATTGCCAGATGGCCCGCATATCGTGACGTCAGGGACATCCAGCGTAGATGCAACACCGGATATTGCGCGTCTGGCGATTGAAGTGAGTGTGTCATCGAAGGATGCGGCGGAAGCGAAAAAGCAGGTCGATACCCGCGTTGCACAATATTTTGATTTTCTGGGTAAAAACGGCATTGAGAAAAAAGATATTAATGCTGCCAATTTACGTACGCAGCCAGAATATGACTATCTGAAAACAGGTGGTTCAGTGCTGAAAGGCTATCGTGCCGTGCGTCAGGTGGAAGTGACGCTGCGCCAACTAGATAAACTAAACGAGCTGCTGGATGGGGCGCTGAAATCGGGGCTGAATGAGATTCGCACGGTAGAATTAGGCGTTGCTAACCCAGAAACCTATCGTGATGAAGCGCGTAAGAAAGCCATTGAGCAGGCGACGAGTCAGGCGGAAGCACTGGCGCAGGGCTTCAATGCCAAGCTGGGGCCGATCTACAGCGTTCGCTATCACGTTGCCAACTATCAGCCGATGCCAATGGCACGGATGTTTAAAACGGCAGATGCAGCGGTGCAAAGCGAAGCGGCGCAAACCTATGAACAGCAAACTATTCACTTTGACGATCAGGTGGATGTCGTGTTTGAGCTACTGCGTACGCAGTAATGCTCGTGCTAAAACAGGGTTGCGTAAACCCTTGATAATACCAACAGGCCTGCTCAGTCAGGCCTGTTGTTTTTTTACTCTCTCTACGTTATGACTGGCGCAGTACCTGATGACCGTGTGAGAGCAGGGCGTCCGTCACTTTCCTCATCATCCGACTTTCCGGCGCGAAGCGGTGCCAGTAAAGCATCCGGCGTTGAAACAGCCCCGGCGTCAGGTCGATTAGCTCGTTGTTGGCAAGTTCTCTCTCGATTTGCAGGTGCGGGATCATGCAGCAGGTTGTGCCTTGTCGCGCCAGTTGTACAAAGGCTTCTGACGAATTCACGATATGGCAAGGGACGCTGCCCGGTGACAAATCAAAGTTCTGCTGTAAGAAAGCCTGATGCATGTCATCCAGATGGTCGAAGGCGACCGCAGGGGCACGCAGCAGCGCCGAACGCGTGACGCCATTCGGGAAATAACGGGCGGCAAAACTCGGCGACGCGACAAACAGATAGTCCAGTGCGCCTAGTTTATCCACCAGACAGCTTGGCAGTGGCTGAGACTGGATACTCACCGCACCGACCACTTCACCCCGGCGCAGCCTTTCCTGCGTGCGCGTTTCATCTTCGACCTGCAAATTAAGACGAATCGGTGAATCGACCAAGACCGGCTGTAACGCAGGTAGCAGCCAGGTTGCCAGGCTGTCGGCGTTCACCGCCAGCGACAGCAGCAGCGGAATGTCGCTGTTGGTTTCATTGCCCAGCCACTCTTCTTCCAGCAGCTCGACCTGATGCAGTAGAGCCAGGAGCTTTTGCCCTTGTTCCGTCGGGCGGGGCGGAATAGTTCTGACCAGCAGCGGCTGGCCAAACAGGTTTTCCAGCTGTTTAATACGCTGCGAAACGGCAGATTGGGTAATACACAATTTTTGGGCCGCGCGTTCAAAACCACGCTCGCGGATGACGGCATCCAGAGCCTGAAGCGTTCGATAGTCCGGGCGTTTCATGAAAAGTCAAAATCCCCTGAATGAGTCTGTTTTTTTCACTATGCCACATTTTGCTGATTTGCCATGCAGAAATCTTATTTTGGCTGTTGTGTGCAATCACGATTCAGCACGGTATGTGTGAAATAATGCATCGGCGGTGAAGTGAATTTGCACGCTTTCCCCAATGAGCATGTTCTATAATACGCACACGTTTTCGTATATCGATTCTACAGGCCAGAAGCAGATTATGACGCAAGATGAACTGAAAAAAGCAGTGGGATGGGCAGCGCTCGACTACGTCCGCCCAGACACGATTGTGGGAGTAGGAACCGGATCGACGGCCGCACACTTTATTGATGCACTGGGTTCGATAAAACATCAAATCAAAGGCGCGGTTTCCAGTTCGGATGCCTCAACGGAAAAGTTGAAAAGTCTGGGTATTCCCGTTTTTGACGCTAATGATGTGGATTCGCTGGATGTCTACGTGGATGGTGCGGATGAGATCAACGGACACATGCAGATGATCAAGGGCGGGGGGGCGGCGCTGACCCGCGAGAAAATCATTTCAGCACTGTCGCGCCAGTTCATCTGCATTGTTGATGCATCCAAACAGGTTGATGTGCTGGGCACATTCCCACTGCCAGTCGAAGTTATCCCGATGGCACGCTCTTATGTGGCGCGTGAACTGGCGAAGTTGGGCGGGCAGCCAGTCTATCGTCAGGGCGTAGTGACGGATAACGGCAATGTCATACTGGATGTACACAACCTGAATATCATGGATGCGGTCGCCGTAGAAAACCACATTAATGGTATCCCAGGCGTTGTGACCGTTGGGCTGTTCGCCAACCGCGGTGCAGATGTGGCGTTAGTCGGCACGTCTGAGGGTGTAAAAACCGTCGTTAGATGAGGACATGATCGTTCTGACGTGGCGGACGTCCACGTCAGAAATTTTTTAGCTAAAAAAATCTATTTAGTTAACAGCTCATTTTTGGTACTTAATATCACATTTTCTTATTTTGTTTATCGCCGATATGGCGATGCACATCTTTGGCAATATTTTTTACCATAAATCAGGTGCGCTTCTCTGTGGCGCGATGTGGGCGAAGCAATCGTTTGTATTGCTGACTGCGTAATTTTTGTTATGTTGGCAGAAGCTATTTAGCACTCTGTCACATTTGAAGTCTGAAAATAAGGTCGGGAAATGGCAAAGGTATCATTGGAAAAAGACAAGATTAAGTTTCTGTTAGTGGAAGGCGTGCACCAGAGCGCGCTGGATAACCTGCGTGCAGCCGGTTACACCAACATCGAGTTCCATAAAGGCGCGCTGGATCCTGAGGCGCTGAAAGCCTCCATCCGCGATGCGCATTTTGTGGGTATCCGCTCGCGTACCCATCTGACAGAAGAGATTTTTGCTGCTGCGGAAAAACTGATCGCGGTAGGGTGTTTCTGTATCGGGACTAATCAGGTTGAACTGTCGGCCGCGACCAAACGTGGTATCCCGGTATTTAACGCACCGTTTTCCAATACCCGATCCGTGGCAGAAATGGTGATCGGCGAAATGCTGCTGATGCTGCGCGGTATCCCAGCGGCCAACGCGAAAGCGCACCGTGGTGTTTGGCACAAGCTAGCTGTGGGATCGTTTGAAGCGCGCGGTAAAAAGCTGGGGATCATCGGCTACGGCCATATCGGTATGCAGTTAGGCATTCTGGCTGAAAGCTTAGGCATGCACGTTTACTTCTATGATATCGAAAGTAAATTGCCGTTAGGTAATGCTCAGCAGGTGCGCCACCTGTCCGACCTGCTGAATATGAGCGACGTGGTGAGCTTGCACGTACCAGAAAATGAAAGCACGCAGGATATGATGGGGCCGGAAGAGCTGGCGCTGATGAAGCCGGGCTCGATCCTGATTAACGCCGCTCGCGGCACGGTGGTTGATATTCCTGCACTGTGCGAAGCGTTGAGAAGCAAGCATCTGTCCGGTGCGGCGATTGACGTGTTCCCACAGGAACCGGCAACCAACAGCGATCCGTTCCTGTCACCGCTGTGTGAGTTTGATAACGTGCTGCTGACGCCGCATATCGGCGGCTCCACGCAGGAAGCGCAGGAAAATATCGGTGATGAAGTCGCCGGAAAGCTGGCGAAATATTCAGACAACGGTTCTACGCTGTCTGCGGTGAATTTCCCGGAAGTCTCGCTGCCCGTTCATGGCGTACGCGCCAGTCGCCTGCTGCACATCCATGAAAACCGTCCTGGCATGATTACCAAAATTAACCAGATCTTTGCTGAGCAGGGCATTAACATCGCCGCGCAGTATCTGCAAACGACACCTGAAATTGGTTATGTAGTCATTGACGTTGAAACTGACGGTGCGCAAACGGCACTACAACTGATGAAGGCAATTCCTGGCACCATTCGTGCCCGTCTGCTGTTCTGATGTGTGCTAACCAGCCCCTTACGGGGCTGGTTACTTTGCTACAACGCGATAACGATCTTGCCGCGCATATGCCCTTCCAGCACTTTTCCGTGAGCCTGCTTTAGCGTATCTACCGTTAACCCTTGCAGCGTTTCGCTGGCGGTTCCCTGAAGTTTTCCTGCATCAACCAGCTGTGCGACTTCATGCAAAATGTTCCCTTGTTCCGCGATATCCGGCGTGGTGAACATGCTGCGCGTAAACATTAATTCCCAATGCAGCGCTGCACTTTTGAGTTTCAGCGCCGTTTGGTCGAGCGGATTTTTGTTTTCCACGATGGTGCAGATGTGCCCCATTGGCGCGATCAGTTTACTGATGGCATCCCAGTGACCGTCCGTGTCGTTCAGACAGAAAATATAATCGACCTGTTTGATCCCTTCTTTTTCCAGAGACTCAACCAGATCACGGTAATCGACGACCTTATGGGCACCGCGCTGGCGGCACCACTCTGCCGAGTCAGGCCGCGATGCGGTGGCGATGATATTCACCGAACTGCGCAATGCCGCCAGAGAAATCGCAAGAGAACCTACGCCACCTGCACCGCCGATAATCAATAGCGTTTTCTCGCTGTCGGCCTGTTGTATTTTCAGATGCTCAAACAATCCTTCCCACGCGGTCAGCGCCGTGAGCGGCAGTGCGGCTGCGGCTGACCAGTCCAGCGACACGGGTTTGCGCGCCACGATACGTGAATCAATCAACTGATGGGTAGTGTTGCTGCCGGGGCGGGTGATGTCGCCGGCGTACCAGACTTCATCGCCTACCTGAATGTGGCTCACGGCGCTGCCGGTTTTCAGCACGACGCCGCTGGCATCCCAGCCGAGAATTCGGGGCTGCTGTAATCCATTTTGACGCAATCCGGCATGAACTTTGGTATCCACTGGATTGATGGAAATGGCTTTTACGCCGATCAACAGATCGTATTCACCGGGTTCGGGGATGTCCTGCGTGATGGCAATGAAATTATCGGGCTGTTGTGGATCAACGGCTATCGCATGAGCGGTCATGGTCTGTTCCTCATTATTTTCAGAATACGGTCTCGTTAATAGAGCAAAGTGTAGAACACGACGATATGACTGATAAGATGGACAATAAATAATGCAGTGTTCGTCTGGGGTGAACAATCATGTTTAAGCAATTGCAGGATATGGCGCTGTTTGCGCTGGTGGCCGAGTGCGGCAGCTTTACACAGGCGGCGCGAAAAGCTGGGCTGGCAAAATCCAGCCTGAGCCTGCGTATTAGCCAGCTTGAACAGCAGATCGGCCTGCGGTTGCTGAACCGAACGACGCGCCAGCTAAACCTGACGTTTGCAGGCGAGCGCTACCTGATTCACTGTCAGGAGATGCTGCAAGCCAGTGAGCGTGCCGATCTCGCTGTACAGCGCTTGCGTGATAACCCCAGTGGGCGACTGCGTATCACCAGTCCGGCGGGATTAGGTTCCACGCTGCTGGCGCGCCTCACCGCCGAGTTCCAGCAGCGCTTTCCGGCGGTATCGCTGGATGTGCTGATTTCAGATGACGTGATCGATCTGGTGCAGGAGGGCTTTGATGTCGCTTTTCGTACCGGTAAGCCTCATGACTCTTCACTGATTGGGCGTTCGCTTGGGCAGACCCCGCGATATTTGCTGGCCTCGCCCGACTATCTGGCGCGGCACCCGGCATTACTCCACCCACAGCAGCTTCATCAACACCGCTGTATTACGCATCATGCCTGGACGGAGTGGCTCTTTCATCGCGGTTCGGAACTCTATCGCTGGTTACTGCCCGATTCGCATATCACGGACAATCTGCTTTACGCCCGCGAGTGCGCTATTGCGGGGGCGGGGATTACGCTACTGCCGGATTTCCTCTGTCTGGATGAAGCGGTTTCCGGCAAGCTGGTCAGGGTCTTGCCGGAATGGCAGGCGGAAGCTAACGAACTTTATCTTGTCTATCCTAGCCGCAAACTGAATTCGCCCGCATTGGCGTGTTTTATCGACTTTGTTTTACAACATCGCGCGCTGGATAATTACTCAACGTTTTTGAAAAAGCAGCTGTGATGGTTGTGCCTGTAATGTCTTTGTTTCATTTTTCTTTATGTTTTTTTATTTTTATTGAAATGTGATTTCCATCAACTTATTTTAGGTGCGCTTTAGGCTGAAAATGCCGATAACAACCTTGGTTCTTTTTTGCTTTTTTTTATAAAAGGTTTGTTCTGCGTGGCGTGATTGTCACGGTGATATCCGGGCTCTGTCGCACCCATAATGACAGAGATAATGTAGACCAGTGATGGTGAAAATGAGAATACAACCGATGTCTGTTCAAAAGGAAAAGATTGGCTATATCAATAATATACGTCTCGTTTCGTTATTTATTACTCTTTTTTCAATTATCCTGATTTTATTTGCGCTTTCTATTGGCACAGCGAGTTATTTTTTAAAGCAGAGTAATGATTCACTGGATAAAGCGAATGAACTGTCTGATATCCGCGCGGGTATCAGCAGCAGTCTCGATCAGCTACGTGTTGCTCGACTGCTGCTTATTCAGGCGGGTGCAGCGAACCGCATTAGCGATCACGAGGTATATAAATCTGCGTTAGATCAGGCCGCAGGTCGAGTCAGAGCCTCACAAAAGCGTCTGGATGAGTATCTTGCGCGTCCAGATAAACAAGAAAGTGAACGCGCGTTGGATGATGAAATTCTTAAGGAGTACGCCAGCTACCGCGATAACGCGATTCTGGCGATGCAGAAAGCAACCAGTGACGGAGAATTTGAAGATCTTATTTCGTTAGAAGGATCATCGGCCCGCCAGTTAGACGAAGCGTTCAGTGTTCCAGTACGCAAGAAGGTAACTGAACTGACGAAAGCCGCGCAGGAGATCAATCTGCGAGCAGAACAAAATGCCAAACTGGGTTACTGGATGATGGCTGGCTCCTTTGCTCTGTCTATCATTATGGCGATCATGGCTTACATCATGGTGCGTAATGTGATCCTTGCGCCCATCAACAGACTGGTTGATCGTATCCAGCAGATCGCAGCGGGCGATTTGACGCAGCCGCCGATGGCGATGGGGCGTAATGAAATCGGCATTCTGGGGGCGAATATCCAGAACATGCAGGCGGAACTCACGGATACGGTGACGATCGTACGTGAAGGTGCGGATTCGATCTATCAAGGGTCGTCAGAAATTACGGCGGGTAACGTCGATCTCTCTTCGCGCACCGAGCAGCAGGCTGCCGCGCTGGAGGAAACCGCAGCCAGCATGGAACAGCTGACCGCAACGGTGAAACAGAACTCTGACAATGCCCATCACGCCAGCCAATTGGCGAAAAATGCCTCTGAAAAAGCGGAGAAGGGCGGGCAGATCGTGAAGAACGTGGTGGATACCATGCAGGATATTTCAACCAGTTCACGCCGCATTTCCGAAATTACTTCCGTCATTAATAGCATTGCTTTCCAGACCAACATTCTGGCGCTGAACGCGGCGGTAGAAGCCGCGCGGGCGGGTGAGCAAGGGCGTGGTTTTGCCGTGGTGGCGGGCGAAGTCCGTAGTCTGGCACAGCGCAGCGCGCAGGCCGCTAAAGAAATTGAAGGGCTGATTGGCGAATCGAGCCGTCTAGTGGACACGGGGTCTGGGCTTGTGTCTCAGGCGGGTACAACCATGGGTGAGATTGTCCGTGCTGTCGTTAGCGTGACTGACATCATGGGAGAAATTGCTTCCGCTTCTGATGAGCAGAGCCGTGGCATCGGTCAGGTGAGTCAGGCCGTGTCTGAAATGGATAGTGCGACGCAACAGAATGCGGCGTTGGTGCAGGAAGCCTCGGCGGCAGCCGTTTCACTTGAAGAACAAGCTGCACGTCTAACGCAGGCTGTCGCGGTATTCAAGCTGGCAGGCGTGGCTCAGAGACTGAAATCGTCCTTGCCGAAGGCTGCACCGCAACCGCGTTTAGCGCCAACGATGGCTCTTGCCGGAGCCACTAGCAAAGGCAGCGATAGTCAAAACTGGGAAACGTTCTGAGCAGGTAAGTGAAGCTGTACTGGAAAGAAAAATGGCCCGCAATGCGGGCCATTCGTTTATGACGTTCGGTGACGGCTTATTTAGCGATCTTTTTGTATTTGATGCGGTGGGGTTCCAGCGCATCGGCACCCAGCGTACGCTTCTTATACTCTTCGTACTCGGTAAAGTTACCTTCGAAGAATTCCACTTTACCTTCATCCTGATAATCCAGAATGTGCGTTGCGATACGGTCGAGGAACCAACGGTCATGCGAAATCACCATGGCGCAGCCAGGGAATTCCAGCAGGGCGTTTTCCAGCGCGCGCAGGGTTTCGATATCCAGGTCGTTGGTGGGTTCATCGAGCAGCAGCACGTTGCCGCCGACCTGCAAGAGTTTCGCCAGATGCAGACGACCGCGTTCACCACCGGATAGCTCGCCGACGCGTTTGCCCTGATCAACCCCTTTGAAGTTGAAACGGCCAACGTAGGCGCGGCTTGGCATTTCGGTGTTGCCGATACGCATGATGTCCTGCCCGCCAGACACTTCTTCCCAGACGGTTTTGCTGTTATCCATCGCGTCACGGAACTGGTCAACTGACGCCAGTTTCACCGTTTCACCCAGCTCAATAGTCCCGCTGTCTGGTTGTTCCTGACCGGACATCATGCGGAACAGGGTTGATTTACCGGCACCGTTCGGACCGATAATGCCGACAATCGCGCCTTTGGGGACGGAGAAAGACAGCCCGTCAATGAGCTGACGTTCGCCGTAGGACTTGCTGAGATTGGTGACTTCCACCACTTTATCGCCAAGACGAGCACCAGGCGGAATAAACAGTTCGTTCGTTTCGTTACGTTTCTGGTATTCCGTGTTGTTCAGCTCTTCAAAGCGTGCCAGACGTGCCTTACCTTTGGACTGACGGCCTTTAGCGCCTTGACGCACCCACTCCAGCTCTTTCTCAATGGATTTACGGCGTGCCGCTTCCTGAGAGGCTTCTTGTGCCAGACGCTGATCTTTCTGCTCCAGCCAGGAAGAGTAGTTGCCTTCCCACGGAATACCTTCACCGCGGTCCAGCTCCAGAATCCAGCCTGCGACGTTATCGAGGAAGTAACGGTCGTGGGTAATCGCCACCACGGTGCCTTCGAAGTCGTGCAGGAAGCGTTCCAGCCAGGCTACTGACTCGGCATCCAGGTGGTTGGTCGGTTCGTCGAGCAGCAGCATGTCTGGTTTTTCCAGCAGCAGACGGCACAGCGCCACGCGGCGACGTTCCCCCCCAGACAGCGTCGCGATTTTCGCATCCCACTCAGGCAGACGCAGGGCATCCGCCGCGCGCTCTAACTGGTTATTCAGGTTGTGACCGTCGTGCGCCTGAATGACTTCTTCCAGCCGACCTTGCTCGGCAGCCAGTTTATCGAAATCTGCATCCGGATCGGCGTACAGCGCATAGACTTCATCCAGACGCTTCAGCGCAGTGACGACTTCAGATACCGCTTCTTCTACGGATTCACGAACGGTGTGCTCCGTATTTAACTGCGGTTCCTGCGGCAAATAGCCGATTTTGATGCCAGGTTGTGGGCGAGCTTCGCCCTCGATGTCCGTATCAATGCCAGCCATAATACGCAACAGCGTTGATTTACCGGCTCCGTTCAGACCCAGCACGCCGATCTTGGCACCGGGGAAAAAACTGAGGGAGATGTTTTTCAGAATGTGACGCTTCGGCGGTACGACCTTACCGACGCGATGCATGGTATAAACATATTGAGCCACGTTGCGACTTCGCCTCTCTCTTATCTCTATGATTTGTCACCCTAAGCGGATGACCATGTGTAGCACGCTGCTACTGAGTACTAAATAGTGCCGCCAGAGAAATACCTTGGCAGTGAATCGATTATTCTAAGCGCATTACTTTAAGTATGAAGTGTAGCGGGTTTCAGCCCGCGATCCCAGCTATCCGGCGATTTGCCGTGGCCGATCTGAGACGTAGGCCGCCTGATGAATTTCAGAATCGGCTTGCGGATCGGCATATCGTTGTCTGGCATGATGTGCCACACTGGATCTGCCCGATATCCGTCATACTTCAAGTCGCTTGTGCGTTGGCAATACTCGGCTCATCTCTGAGCCTCGCCCTGAAGGGTCGCCACAAGTGGCGTTCAAATTGGCTAAGCCAATTTGTCCTTACTCACCCCAGTCACTTACCTAAGTAAGCTTCTGGGGATTCATGAGCCTCATAGAGGCTCACCCTTCGGGCCAGCGCTAGCGCTGTTCAAATCGGTTAAAACCGATTTGTCATGCGGTTGTCGCGTTACAAGGCCATAAATGGGCCTTGCCCTAAAGGGTCAACGCAGAGCGTTGTTCAAAACGCTAACGTTTTGTCACGCAACTCGAATTATTTTGGGTATAGGGTAGGGGTATCGATACGATGAAGGATGCCGATAGCAAGCTCGATAACGGATGAGGTTAATGCAGGTGATGAAAGTGGGTCATTGGTGGTACGCCGTTGCGGCGATAGGTCTGGCTGGTGCTTCCGGCCATGTGCTGGCGGATTCTCTGGACGAACAGCGTCAGCGCTATCAACAGGTTAAGCAAGCATGGGACAGCAACCAAATGGACACGGTCGCGCAGCTAATGCCAACGCTGCGCAGTTACCCACTTTATCCTTATCTTGAATACCGTTCGCTCACGCAGGATCTGAGTCAGGTCAGTGCGACGCAGGTGAAGCAGTTTATCGCAACGCACCCGACATTGCCGCCTGCCCGTAATCTCACTACCAGCTTTGTGAATGAACTGGCGCGTCGTCAGGACTGGATCGGACTGCTGGCATTTAGTCCACAGCCGCCGAAGCCCGTCAGCGCCCGCTGTAACTTTTATTACGCCCAGTGGGCAACCGGTCAGCGTCAGGGCGTGTGGGAAGCCACGCGTGATATCTGGCTGACAGGGCGCTCGCTCCCTACCGTGTGCGATAAACTCTTCTCCGTCTGGCAGCAGGCAGGCGAGCAGACACCGCTGACGACGCTGGAACGCACGCGTCTGGCAATGGACGACGGTAGCGGCAGTTTGGTGAGTTATCTCATCAAGCAGTTACCCGACGACTATAAAACGATGGGCGATGCGCTACTGAAACTCCAGAACGATCCTAATTCGCTGGAGAGCTTCGCTCGTACCGTCGGACCGACTGATTTTACGCGAAAAGTTACGCTGTCAGCCTTTACGCGCACGGCGCGTCAGGATGTCGATAATGCTCGTTCGATGCTGCCAGTCATTGTCCGTTTGCAGAAAATGAGTGCCGCAGAACGTCAGGCAATGGAAGAAACCATCGCCTGGCGATTGATGGGCAACGATGCCACACCAGAGCAGGCGCAGTGGCGGGATGACGTGGTGAGAAAAAGTACGTCGACCACCTTGCTGGAGCGTCGTGTGCGCATGGCGTTGGGGGCTGGTGACCGTCAGGGGCTAACAAGCTGGATGGCACGTTTGCCGGCGGAGGCGTTACAGAAAGACGAATGGCGCTACTGGCGTGCATCGGTGTTGTTGGATCAGGGCAAACGCCAGGAAGGCGAGACGCTATTACGCAGCCTGATGCAGGAACGCGGGTTCTATCCGATGGTCGCGGCGCAGAAACTGAACGAGCGCTATCCGATTACGATCATGACGGCGGTGAAGCCAGATCCGTCTTTGTCCCAGCTACCGGAAGTTGCTCGCGTGCGGGAATTGATGTTCTGGCAGATGGATAATCTGGCGCGCAGCGAGTGGGTCGGGTTGGTGGCGAATCGCAGCAAGCCGCAGCAGGAAGCGCTGGCTCGCTATGCGTTTGAGCAGCGCTGGGCGGATTTGAGCGTGCAGGCGACGATTGTCGCGAAGCTGTGGGATCATCTGGAAGAGCGTTTCCCGCTGGCCTGGAATAATGAATTCCGCCGTGAAACGCAGGGGAAAGGCATTAGCCAGAGCTATGCAATGGCGATCGCTCGTCAGGAAAGCGCCTGGAACCCTAAAGCACGTTCTCCGGTTGGCGCATCGGGGCTGATGCAGTTGATGCCTGCGACGGCGCAGCATACGGCCAAAATGAGCAATATCACGTTCTATACGAACAGTAGCCAACTGTTCGATCCCGAAACCAATATTTTATTGGGAACGAGCTATTTAGAGTACGTATACCAGACATTTGGCCGTAACCGCATTCTGTCTTCCGCGGCTTATAATGCCGGACCGTCGCGTGTGAATACCTGGCTGAAGAACAGCGCCGGGCGCATCGATTCCGTTGCGTTTATCGAAAGTATTCCGTTCTCGGAAACACGGGGTTATGTGAAAAATGTGCTGGCTTATGACGTCTTCTATCGCTATTTCCTGAATCAGCCAGCCAATGTGCTGACGGATGCGGAATGGCAGCGGCGTTATTGAGAGGCGGCGTTGCGCTCGTTGCCTGAAATTGTGTTATGCTGCCGTACTAGTTAAATAGTATGGCAGCCTGTTATGACTCCGTTATCGCTTATCGACCCGGCACTTTCTGAACAAGACAATGAGCACTGGTTACGCTTTGTCGCGCTATTACAGCAGTCTATTGCGGAGGATCTTCAATTGCCGCTGCTCCAACTCCTGCTGACGCCGGATGAGCGTACAGCGTTAGGCACGCGGGTGCGAATTGTGCAGGAGCTAATGCGGGGCGAAATGAGCCAGCGTGAGCTGAAAAGCGAGTTAGGGGCGGGAATTGCCACGATTACGCGCGGTTCAAACAGTCTGAAAGCCGCGCCTCCCGCGTTAAAAAGCTGGCTGGAAGCGCAGTTGCTGTCGGCAAATAAACCGTTGGGTGACGATGCGTAGCTGTTACGATTTCGCTACGGGAATCTGATAGATCGGGTTATGGAACGGCACCAGTGCCAGTAGCAGCGCCTGATGGTATACGCTGGTACGTGACAATTTGCCGTCGGTGAAGACGCCGATGGCTCCACCTTTATGTTTGATATTCTGAACGCCCGTTAAACGCTCCATTTCATCGCCTAATTCCCGCCCTTCACGGATACCATGTAATATACTTTCTGGAAGAACCAGACTTGCAGAACGTGATTCGCCACGCAGGTGGGTGTTTTCGATCACCATCCAGGCGAAAGTCATGCTTTCTTCAATGCCTGCTTCGACACCGACCCAAAAATCGGCTTCCGGCCGCACCTGACGTGCCATCATGACGCGGTTTCTGGCACCCGTACGGGTTTCGAGAGAGCCAAGAGGCTGGCGCGGGACACCACTGTCGACGTCAACGCCTTCGATGCGGCAGTTTTCTGCACCAAAGACATCGGTGAATGCCAGCGTAATAGCCTTAATCTTTGCCGGGTTGGTAGTTGCAGCAACAACGTGATACATAACAGTTTCGTACCTTTAGTTAATTTGACGCAGTATAACGGAAAATAACCATGTTACAGGTATATCTTGTTCGCCACGGCGAAACAGAATGGAATGTGGCTCGACGTATTCAAGGTCAATCGGACAGTGCGCTGACGCCAAGAGGTGAGCAACAGGCACAGCAAGTTGCTGGACGAATCAGTACGTTAGGGATTACGCATATTTTTACCAGCGATCTCGGAAGAACGCGTCAGACGACAGAAATCATCGCGAAATCTTGTGGTGATTGCCAGATAATCCTGGAGCCGGGGTTACGTGAATTGAACATGGGTGTCTTAGAAGCCCGCGATTTGGATTCGCTGACCGCCGAGGAAGAAGGATGGCGTAAAGGGCTGGTGGATGGCACGCCCAATGGCCGCATCCCGGAAGGCGAGTCGATGGTTGATGTAGCATTGCGCATGCACGGCGTTCTGGAGCGTTGTTTAGCGTTGCCAGCGGGAAGTCGTCCTTTGCTGGTTAGCCATGGGATGGCGCTAGGATGTTTGCTCAGTACGGTTCTGGGATTACCCGCATCGGCTGAACGTCGCCTGCGTCTTCGCAACTGTTCCTTGTCGCGCATTGACCATCAGCAAAGCCCATGGCTGGCGTCTGGCTGGGTGGTGGAAACGGCCGGAGATATTTCTCATCTGGATATTCCGGCACTGGATGAACTACAGCGCTGAGGGCGGTTCTGGATGTTGTATGGGGATAAAATACTCGCAGCGGATGATGTCGGGTATTTCCCCGTCTGTATCGCGGCTAGGGTGAAAACGCTCGGCATCAAACCCTTTGCGCCGCGTGAGCTGGAAGGTCGGCAGACAGGTGTCATACAGGCTGATAATAAAATCCTGTAGTTCGTCTGTCGGGCCTTCAAAAACAAACATCCCGTAGTCTCCGCCCGGTAGCGTGATAGGCTCGCCAGTGTGGACATCATCGGGTAGATACTGAGGTTCCAGCGCGGTGGTGTAGAGCACCTCGTGTTCATCATCTTTCTCTTTGCTTGGCCGTGAGTGATGTAGCCCATAAAGCACGGGTGGAACGCTGCGGGTTTCTCCCAGAAATTGCCGCCAGTAATGTAAGCGAATTTCTGTACGGAAGTTACAAATCTGCTCCAGACGACAGTTATAGGTTTGCGTTAGCCCGAGAAGCTGTGTTTCTGGCAAGGTAACAAACTGCGGCTGTGGCAGAGTAAATTCACCGAGCCGGATTGGTGGACGAATGCCGAAAGTGTTCCAGTTATCGGAACGACGATAAGACGCTGGCGTTTGTGCAAACTGCTTTTTGAATGCGCGGGTAAAAGTCTGTTGTGAATCAAAACGGTATTGCAGGGCAATATCAAGGATAGGGCGACTGGTCAGGCAGAGTGCAACCGCCGCTTTGGTTAATCTCCGCGCTCGGATATATGAACCAATAGCATGGCCCGTCACATCTTTGAACATTCTTTGTAGATGCCACTTGGAATAACCCGCTTTCGCCGCCACATTATCGAGTGATAGCGGCTGGTCGAGATGGCTTTCCAGCCAGTTAAGCAAGTCACGTATGATACCGGCTTGATCCATAATCTTCCTCATCAAACACATTGAGCGCGAGCGTATTGAGATCCCGCATCATAGCAATATTTTCACTTTGGTACTGCCGAAGATTTTTGAAAATGTTCCGCAGGTAATTTGGATAAAGAGGGATATTATAGCGGTTTATTTTGGTCACCCCCTTTTTAATTGTGGTTATTAATCGTTTGTTATGAATTGTAACAGGACCTGAAATATGAATATAAAGCGTATTGTGGGAGCGGGTCTGCTATTGCTATCCGCCGCTGGTGTTGTCAGTGCGGAAGAAGTTGGGTCTGTCGATACCGCCTTTAAACTGCTGGGGCCGGATCATAAGATCGTGGTGGAAGCGTTTGACGATCCAGATGTATCAAATGTGACCTGCTACATTAGCCGAGCCAAAACAGGCGGAATCAAGGGCGGGTTAGGGCTGGCGGAAGACACGTCAGACGCGGCCATTTCCTGCCAGCAGGTTGGGCCGATTACGCTGTCCGAGAAAATCAAAAACGGCGGCGATCGTGGGTCCGTGGTGTTTCAGAAAAGAACATCGCTGGTTTTCAAGAAATTGCAGGTTGTGCGATTTTACGATCAAAAGCGCAATGCGCTGATCTATCTTGCTTATTCTGATCGCATAGTCGATGGTTCGCCGAAAAATGCGTTAAGCGCGGTGCCGGTTATGCCGTGGGCAAAGAGTGAATAACGTGCGGTAAGAAGAGAAAGCAGCCGGAGCAGATGCCTGCTCCGGCTGAGGGGAGTTAATTGTCCAGATCGCCGCAGAAGCGATAGCCTTCGCCGTGGATCGTCGCGATGATTTCCGGCGTATCTGCTGTTGATTCAAAGTGCTTGCGGATACGACGGATGGTGACGTCAACGGTACGGTCATGTGGCTTAAGCTCACGCCCCGTCATTTTCTTCAGCAGCTCCGCACGAGATTGAATCTTGCCCGGATTTTCGCAGAAGTGCAGCATGGCGCGGAATTCACTGCGCGGCAGCTTGTATTGCTCGCCAGCCGGGCTAATCAGAGAACGGCTATTGATGTCCAGTTCCCAGCCGTTGAAGCGATAGCTTTCCACCAGACGACGTTCTTCCGAGCCACTGCCCAGATTCATGGTACGTGACAGCAGGTTACGTGCGCGGATCGTCAATTCACGTGGGTTGAACGGTTTGGTGATGTAGTCATCCGCACCGATTTCCAGACCGAGGATCTTATCGACCTCATTGTCGCGACCAGTGAGGAACATCAAAGCAACGGTGGCTTGCTCGCGCAGTTCACGTGCCAGCAACAGGCCGTTCTTCCCTGGCAGATTGATGTCCATGATCACCAGATTGATGTCATTCTCAGACAAAATATGGTGCATTTCTGCGCCATCAGTGGCTTCGTGAACAACGTATCCTTCCGCCTCAAAAATGCTTTTGAGGGTATTACGAGTTACTAGCTCGTCTTCAACAATAAGAATGTGCGGCGTCTGCATGTTTGCTACCTAAAATTGCCAACTTAAATTATAGAAATCGGAAGTACAGAAGTCGCTGTCATACCCTGCTGGCCCGCTGGCTACAACGCCAGTTATTCCGGGTATTTCCCTGGAGCTTATCGAGGTAAACTACGCTCTCGCTCAACGTCAGACTCAAGTACGTAAATGCGTTACTGGTGTTCATTCTCTACCCGCTTAGAGGTACTGCTAGCAGGTGAGCGTGGCGCTAACTTAACTGCGCTCAAAGTGGCGCACAGTTTAACCTTATTAACAGCAACATAACAGTAAGCACAGATTTTGCCTGCGGATAAATCTACGGTTCTGTTGACATATATCAAATTTCATTTTAGCACGTTAACTATTTTGTGATAAACACTTATAGGATTGCCAGTTTACGTCACAATTTAGCACTTTTTATGAACGATTTAGCATAGCAAATGCCAATAATCATCATTGGCGCTACATAATCGTTGGTGCTTTTATAACTTATTGAAATAAAATAATTTACCTTGTTTTTCTTAGGGTTTTATTTTCCCGCCCATTTTTGGACTCACCGATGTTTCCTACCGAAGACCGAGTTGATGCCGGAAATTTTGTTGATTTATTGTTAATTTTTTACCTTGATGCTCAAAATCTTGTCTTGTCGTTAGCAATAAATCGTAGTCATCAATAAATTGTTGTCGATTACAGGGGCGCGTTGTTTGGCGAGCAGATGAAGGCTTGCCAAAAAGCATATAACCCATACTGAGGAGTCTATGCAGTTTCATATTATTTTGATTGAACCCGCTCGAGCTGAAAATGTAGGGGCAGCAGCTCGTGCGATGAAAACGATGGGATTCAGCAGCTTGCGTATTGTCGGTAGCACCGTACATCAAGAACCAGCGGCTCGCTGGGTGGCGCACGGTTCAGGAGATATTCTGGATAACGTACAGGAGTTTCCCACGTTGGCTGAAGCACTGGCGGATGTCGACTTTACAGTTGCAACTACCGCACGCAGCCGGGCTAAGTATCATTATTACTGCACGCCAGCAGAACTGACTGGCGTATTGCAGGAGAAGGTTCAATGGATGGCTTCTGCGGCGCTGGTGTTTGGTCGTGAAGATGTTGGCCTGACGAATGAGGAACTCGAACTGGCGGATGTGTTGACCGGCGTGCCGATGAAAGCGGATTATCCCTCGCTGAATCTTGGTCAGGCGGTGATGGTATATTGTTACCAACTGGCTGAATTCATGCACGTCAAACCGGAAGCGGCGCAGCCAGCAGTGGCGGGGCAGATGTCGGCGCTGCGCGATCGTTTGGATCGGCTTTTGGTTACTCTGGCGGTTGAGGATGATGAAAAACTGCGAGACTGGTTACACCAGCGATTAGGGCGTTTAGAGCAACGCGATACGGCGATGCTCCATCGGTTGCTCCACGACATTGAAAAAAGGCTGCCGAAATAAGATAGCAGAGATGGCTTTTTTGGCAGTCGAACATCTTGGGCTGCGTATTTTGACAACGGTTTGTCTGGCTTATTCCTGTTTAGGCAGTGGGTTGCGCGGCAGGAACTTTTTCTTCGACGAGAAGAAAAAAAAGAAATCCATTGACTTCAAAGGGCGATTGGCCTAACTAATAGGGCAGATAACTCTACTTCTAATGAGATTCGATTTTAGCATGCGCACTATCAGCCTGATCACCACGATTATTACCATCACCGATACAACCAGTAACGGTGCGGGCTGACGCATATAAAGATTCCAGAAAAAGCCCGCACCGAACAGTGCGGGCTTTTTTTTATGGCAGGTTATCCCTCAACGCCGTCTGTAAGCGGCATACAAAAAACGCTTCCGGCGTTTGGTTGGCAGAAATTCAGGAGAACAGATAAAAATGCGAGTGTTGAAATTTGGCGGGACTTCAGTAGCGAATGCGGAGCGTTTTGCACGCGTTGCCGACATTATCGAAAACAACGCGCGCCAGGGACAGGTGGCTACCGTATTGTCCGCGCCGGCGAAAATTACCAACCATTTGGTTGCCATGATTGAGAAAACTGTCGCCGGACAAGATATCCTGCCTCATTTGAACGATGCCGAAACGATCTTTTCTTCATTACTGCAAGGACTTGCAGCGTCTCAACCTGGCTTTGACCATGCCCGCCTGAAGGCATTCGTGGATCAGGAGTTTGCACAGCTGAAACACGTTCTGCACGGCATCGCGCTGTTGGGTCAGTGCCCTGACAGCGTGAACGCTGCAATTATCTGCCGGGGGGAAAAACTGTCTATCGCCATCATGGAAGCGCTCTTTCAGGCGCGCGGCTATGGGGTCTCCGTTATCAATCCGGTCGAGAAACTGTTGGCGCAGGGACATTATCTTGAATCCACCGTGGATATCACTGAGTCGACTCGCCGCATCGCTGAAAGCGCTATCCCGAAGGATCATGTGATCCTGATGGCGGGCTTTACGGCCGGTAATGACAAAGGCGAACTGGTGGTGCTGGGCCGTAATGGTTCTGACTATTCCGCTGCGGTGCTGGCTGCGTGTTTGCGTGCCGACTGTTGTGAGATTTGGACTGATGTAGATGGCGTTTATACCTGCGATCCGCGTCAGGTGCCGGATGCGCGATTATTGAAATCGATGTCTTATCAGGAGGCGATGGAACTGTCCTATTTCGGCGCCAAAGTTCTCCACCCTCGCACTATCGCTCCTATCGCTCAGTTCCAAATTCCCTGCCTTATCAAAAACACCGAAAACCCTCAGGCTCCCGGCACGCTCATCGGTATGGATAGCACGGATACCCAGTATCCGGTTAAAGGCATCACCAACCTGAACAACATGGCGATGATTAACGTATCCGGCCCCGGCATGAAAGGCATGGTCGGCATGGCAGCGCGCGTGTTTGCCGCGATGTCGCGCGCGGGTATCTCTGTTGTTCTGATTACGCAGTCATCTTCCGAATACAGCATCAGCTTCTGCGTATCGCAAAACGAGCTGGCGCGCGCCAGAAAAACGCTGGAAGACGAATTCTATCTGGAACTGAAAGAAGGCGTGCTGGAGCCGCTGGATGTGATGGAACGTCTGGCGATTATCTCTGTGGTGGGTGATGGTATGCGCACACTGCGCGGCCTGTCTGCACGTCTGTTCTCGGCGTTGGCGACAGCGAATATCAATATCGTGGCTATCGCGCAGGGCTCGTCTGAGCGCTCTATCTCCGTCGTGGTGAACAACGACGTCGCCACCACTGGCGTGCGTGTGGCTCACCAGATGCTATTTAACACCGATCAGGTGATCGACGTATTTGTTATCGGCGTCGGCGGCGTGGGTGGTGCATTGTTGGAACAGATCCACCGCCAGCAGCCATGGCTGAAAGACAAACATATCGACCTGCGCGTGTGTGGCATCGCCAACTCTAAAGCTATGCTGACCAATATTAACGGCATTTCGATGGACAACTGGCACGAAGAACTGGGTAAAGCCCGCGAGCCGTTCAATCTGGGCCGTCTGATCCGTCTGGTTAAAGAGTACCATCTGCTGAACCCGGTGATCGTTGACTGTACCTCTAATCAGGCCGTGGCCGATCAATACGTGGATTTCCTGGCTGACGGTTTCCACGTGGTGACGCCAAACAAGAAAGCCAACACGGGGTCGATGAACTATTATCACCAACTGCGTAGCGCTGCGGCGAAATCCCGTCGTCGTTTCCTGTACGACACTAACGTCGGTGCAGGCCTGCCGGTGATTGAGAACCTGCAAAATCTGTTGAATGCGGGTGATGAACTGATTCGCTTTACCGGTATTCTCTCTGGCTCGCTGTCCTTTATTTTCGGTAAACTCGATGAAGGCATGTCGCTGTCAGAAGCAACCACGCAGGCGAAAGAAAAAGGCTATACCGAACCCGATCCGCGCGACGATCTTTCTGGTATGGATGTGGCGCGTAAGCTGCTGATTCTGGCGCGTGAAGCGGGTTATCAGCTGGAGCTGGGCGATATTGAGGTGGAGTCCGTTCTGCCTGCCAGCTTTGATGCTTCCGGCGATGTCGCCAGCTTCATGCAGCGCTTGCCGACAGCGGACGATGAGTTTGCCAGCCGTGTTGCACAAGCGCGCGATGAAGGTAAAGTGTTGCGCTATGTCGGCGTGATTGAAGAAGGCCGCTGTAAGGTCAAGATCAGTGCGGTTGGCGGCAACGATCCGCTGTTTAAAGTCAAAGATGGCGAGAATGCGCTGGCATTCTACAGCCGTTATTATCAGCCACTTCCGCTCGTGTTGCGCGGTTATGGCGCGGGTAACGATGTTACCGCTGCTGGTGTGTTCGCAGATCTGCTGCGCACCTTGTCATGGAAGTTGGGAGCATAATTATGGTTAAGGTCTATGCACCTGCATCAATCGGTAACGTCAGCGTCGGGTTTGATGTGTTGGGGGCGGCCGTCTCGCCAGTAGACGGTTCACTGCTGGGGGATTGCGTCTCTGTTGAGGCCGCCGATCTGTTCAGCCTGCGTAATGAAGGACGTTTTGTTAGCAAGCTACCGGACAACCCGAAAGAAAACATTGTGTATCAATGTTGGGAACTGTTCTGTCAGGAAATTGGCAAAACCGTACCGGTAGCGATGACGCTCGAAAAGAATATGCCGATTGGTTCGGGGTTAGGCTCCAGCGCCTGTTCTGTCGTCGCCGGGCTGATGGCGATGAACGAATTTTGCGGTAAGCCGCTTGATGATAACCGTCTGCTGACGCTGATGGGGGAACTGGAAGGGCGTATTTCCGGCAGCGTTCACTACGATAACGTTGCCCCGTGTTTTCTCGGCGGCATTCAACTGATGCTGGAAGAAAACGACATCATCAGCCAGCCTGTGCCGTCGTTTGATGACTGGCTGTGGGTTATGGCGTATCCGGGGATTAAAGTCTCCACTGCTGAAGCGCGCGCGATTCTGCCTGCGCAATATCGTCGTCAGGATTGCATCAGCCACGGCCGTTATCTGGCCGGTTTTATCCACGCTTGCCATACCGGACAGGCAGCGCTGGCGGCAAAACTGATGAAGGATGTCATTGCGGAACCTTATCGGACGAAACTGTTGCCCGGCTTTGCTGCCGCTCGTCAGGCTGCTGAAGATATCGGGGCGCTGGCCTGCGGTATTTCCGGCTCTGGCCCAACATTATTCTCCGTCTGCAACGACATGGCGAGCGCACAGCGCCTGGCCGACTGGCTGCGGGATAACTATTTGCAGAACGATGAAGGTTTTGTTCATATTTGCCGTCTTGATACGACTGGCGCACGACAACTGGGATAACGCATGAAACTGTACAACCTTAAAGATCATAACGAGCAGGTCAGTTTTGCTCAGGCTATCAAGCAAGGGCTGGGTAGCCAACAAGGGCTGTTCTTCCCACTGGAATTGCCGGAATTTGATCGCACCGAAATTGATGCTCTGTTGGATCTGGATTTTGTGACCCGCAGCAGCCGCATTCTGTCTGCCTATATCGGCGATGAAATTGCGACCGAAACCGTGTTTGAGCGTGTAAAAGCAGCCTTTGCATTTCCGGCTCCTGTTGCGCCCGTTGCGGAAGATATCGCTGCGCTGGAGCTGTTCCACGGCCCGACGCTGGCCTTTAAAGACTTCGGCGGCCGCTTTATGGCACAAATGCTGACGGAAGTGTCTGGCGACGAGAAAATTACCATTCTGACGGCGACCTCTGGTGATACTGGTGCCGCTGTGGCGCACGCCTTTTACGGGCTGGAAAATGTCCGTGTCGTGATTTTGTATCCGCAGGGCAAGATCAGTCCGTTGCAGGAAAAACTGTTCTGTACGCTGGGTGGCAACATTCACACTATCGCTATCGATAGCGATTTCGATGCCTGTCAGGCATTGGTGAAAAAGGCGTTTGATGATGAAGAACTGAAAAAGGCGATTGGCCTGAACTCAGCAAACTCCATCAATATCAGCCGTCTGCTGGCGCAAATTTGCTACTACTTCGAAGCCGTTGCACAGCTTCCACAGGAAGCCCGTAACCAACTGGTGGTTTCTGTACCGAGCGGCAACTTCGGCGATCTGACCGCTGGCCTGCTGGCAAAATCGCTCGGTCTGCCGATTAAGCGCTTCATCGCGGCGACTAACGCCAATGACACCGTACCGCGCTTCCTGAGCAGCGGGAGTTGGGAACCGAATAAAACGGTGGCAACGTTATCTAACGCGATGGACGTCAGCCAGCCGAACAACTGGCCGCGCGTGGAAGAACTGTTCCGCCGTAAGAACTGGCAGTTGAAAACACTGGGTTTTGGCGCGGTGAGCGATGAGACCACGAAAGAAACCATGCATGAGCTGGATGCGTTAGGTTATCTCTCTGAGCCGCACGCGGCGATTGCTTACCGTCTGCTGCGCGATCAGCTGCAAGCGGGTGAGTTCGGTTTGTTCCTGGGGACGGCGCACCCAGCGAAATTCAAGGAAAGCGTAGAAGACATTCTGGGCAAAGAACTGGATCTGCCGGAAGCACTGGCTGAGCGTGCCGATCTGGATCTGCTATCGCACAACTTCCCGGATGATTTCGCGAAGCTGCGTGAGTTCCTGATGTCACTGCCGGAATAAATCGATTGAAAGGGCGGAATACTCCGCCCTGTTTCCCTTCTCTTGTTTACTGTTCGTGACGCTTAAACACCAGCTCATCACTCGAAGAATCCGCTGCCTCGAAGAAGTAACCTTCCAGATTAAACGCTTTCAACTGTTCCGGTTGAGTCAGACGGTTTTGGATAATGAAACGACTCATCAGGCCGCGCGCTTTCTTGGCGTAGAAACTGATCACCTTGAATTTACCGTTTTTCTCATCCAGGAAGATGGGTTTGATCAGACGGGCATTAAGCTTTTTCGGTTTAACGGCTTTGAAATATTCGTCCGATGCCAGATTAACCAGCACATCATCACCTTGATCGCGCAGCGCTTGATTCAGCTTTTCAGTAATGGTGTCGCCCCAGAAACTGTAGAGATCTTTACCCGCTTTGTTTTCCAGCTTGGTGCCCATTTCCAACCGATATGGCTGCATCAAATCTAGCGGACGCAACACGCCATACAGGCCTGATAGCATACGCAGATGCTGCTGGGCGAAATCGAAGTCATCCTCACTGAAATCTTCTGCGGCCAGTCCGGTATAGACGTCGCCTTTAAACGCCAGCAGTGCCTGACGCGCGTTCTCAGGCGTGAAATCCGGGTGCCAATCGCTAAAGCGGCCTGCGTTCAGGTCAGCCAGTTTATCGCTGATGCTCATCAAAGAGCCTATCTGTGCTGGCGTCAGTTTTTTACACACATCAATCAACTGGCTGGAATGGTCCAGAAGTTCCGGCTGGGTATAACGCGTCGTTGCCAAAGGACTGGTGTAGTCGAGCGTTTTTGCGGGTGAAATTGTAATAAGCATGCGCCATGTCCTGTCGGTCTGATTTTAGATGGTTCTACTATAGCAAGAACGTCGGAAGAAAACGGCGATAGCTACAATACGCCTTGTCTTTTACGTGCGAGCGCCTTTGGAGAGGGGGAACGCCAGTGTGCAACCCCGGTTGTAGGCGCGAGTGCGAAAAGGCTGGCTTGCACGGGAAAGTGCGCGTGTTATTATCAGATTTCGGCGCAAAACAGACGGCCACCTGATTAGATAATAAGTCGATTCATCTACGAGCTATTTTCATTCACGAGCACCACGTATAAACAACGAGACATGCCAACATGACGGATAAACTGACTTCCCTACGCCAATTGACCACGGTTGTTGCTGATACCGGCGATATTGCGGCAATGAAACTGTACCAGCCGCAAGATGCGACCACTAACCCTTCACTGATTCTGAACGCTGCACAAATTCCTGAGTACCGTAAGCTTATCGACGAGGCAATTGCCTGGGCGCGTGAGCAGAGCAGCGATCGTAAGCAGCAGGTCGTGGATGCCACGGATAAACTGGCGGTCAATATCGGTCTCGAAATTTTAAAATTGATTCCCGGCCGCATCTCCACAGAAGTGGATGCGCGTCTGTCTTATGACACCGAAGCCAGCGTGGCGAAGGCAAAACACCTGATCAAGCTCTACAATGACGCAGGCATCAGCAACGAGCGTATCCTGATTAAACTGGCTTCAACCTGGCAGGGTATCCGCGCGGCGGAGCAGTTGGAAAAAGAAGGCATCAACTGTAACCTGACGCTGCTGTTCTCCTTTGCGCAGGCGCGTGCTTGTGCTGAAGCGGGAGTGTTCCTGATTTCACCGTTCGTTGGCCGTATTCTTGACTGGTACAAAGCTAATGGCGATAAGAAAGAATTCGCGCCGCATGAAGATCCAGGCGTGGTTTCCGTTAGCGAAATCTACGACTACTACAAAGAGCACGGCTATGAAACTGTCGTGATGGGCGCGAGCTTCCGTAACGTCGGTGAGATTCTGGAACTGGCCGGGTGTGACCGCCTGACCATTGCACCAGCCCTGCTGAAAGAGCTGTCAGAAAGCGAAGGTGAAGTGGTTCGCAAGCTGTCTTACGTTGGTGATGTGAAAGTTCGTCCGGCGAAAATGACGGAAGCTGAGTTCTACTGGCAGCACAATCAGGACCCAATGGCGATTGATAAACTGGCCGACGGGATCCGTAAGTTTGCTATCGACCAGGAAAAACTGGAAAAGATGATCGCAGATTTGCTGTAAGCATTCTGCCGATAAAAATAGCCGGGATTCCCGGCTATTTTTTTGTCTGTCGTTTGGCATTACAGAGGTATAGGCCTATTTCGCCGTGGCGTTACGGGTTTTCTTCGCGATATAAAGATTATCGTCGGCACGCTTCATGACCTCGCTGAGATCTTCCCCAGCGATATGGTATTCAACCAGCCCAATACTGACCGTCAGCCTGATTTTGCCCTCGGCAGTTTCACAGGGTGTTTCGCTAACGCGTTCTCTTGCCTTATCCACGATAGTGTACGCATCGTCGACACTGGTATTCGGTAATACGATCGCGAATTCATCGCCGCCAATGCGACCAAAAATATCTTCACGGCGAAATGATTTCTTGAAGGTGTCGGCAACAAACTTCAAAGCATCATCACCGACGCTATGGCCAAAGCTATCATTCACCTGCTTAAAGTAGTCGATGTCGATCAGAATCACGCTAACGGGACGTTTAGTCAGATTGGCGATACTAAAAGCCTTATTCGCGGCCAGAAAGAACGCGTCTCGCCGTAGATAGCCTGTCAGGTCGTCGTATCTGGCAATGATAGGGAGTTCTATCAGGTATTTTTTAGCAAGAAGCGACAGCAGGCTGCCTAAAATTGCAGAAAGTAGAACCACGCTTAGGATGATCGTCGCAGACCCAAGGGATGTTAGCGTATAGATAAACGACGGAGAGGGGGTTTCTGACGTGCTTCTAATCCGAATACCTAACAGTTCATCTGTGGGTGATAACACTGGGAATATGATGGTAAGGGTACCTTTCCCTGCATATTCACCAATTGATGGCAGTTTATTCTGACAAATACGGATGATCGCCATATCATTAAATGTCAGATCGGATGACGATAAACGATTGATACATTCGCTGCGCACATCACGCGTATTAAATACCCATGTTCTCATTCGTGCGGAGACGTAAGAGCCTGTTTTTCGGGTGATATCATTCTCCGTCACCTCTCCACCGGCATTATAGGATTCATAGGTCTTTATCGTTATGTCCAGGTTTTGCCGCTCTACTTTCCACGAATTTTTATTCGCTTCATGTGTAAGAAAAATACTGATAAAAAAGGAAATAAAACCAAACAGGAAGAAAGCCGAGGTAGGGTGTGAAAATAGCTTTAATATCTTATATTTAATATCGTTCATAGCGACTTCCTAGAGAGGCTTTTTTACTTATTGTGATACTAAAGAAGTGCTTTAATTTTATCATATGATTTGAGTTAAGGTGATGTTCTGTCGTGGTGGATATCATTCTTTTCTCGTTAATTTATCGGCTTATTTCATCAACTCTGAATGGGTAAGCGATCTTTTTTATGCACCGACTACTCTTAACTTTTAATTGCGTCACAGTATTATTAATTCCAGTGATTTTTTGCTTTTTGAGACGCTATTTAATAATTGTTATCAAATGTTGTGTCGCATAGGGTGAGAAATAACGAACGTAGTATGAATTTCCTCATGAGAGCTGATTGTTTGCTAAGAACCGTCAATATCCTGATAAAATTGGTGTTTTGTTTAAACTGAGGTGCTTATGAACGTATTGCGTATTGGCTTGGTTTCCGTATCTGACCGCGCTTCTAACGGGGTTTATCAGGATAAAGGCATCCCAGAACTGGAATCCTGGCTCCGCAGCGCCCTGACCACACCTTTTGAAGTAGAAACCCGGTTAGTGCCCGATGAACAGCCGATGATTGAACAAACGCTGTGTGAGCTGGTTGATGAACGCGGTTGTCATCTGGTGCTGACAACCGGGGGAACGGGGCCAGCTCGTCGTGATGTCACGCCGGATGCCACGATGGCCGTTGCCGATCGAGAAATGCCTGGGTTTGGCGAGCAAATGCGGCAGATCAGCCTGCGCTTCGTTCCTACCGCAATCCTCTCCCGTCAGGTGGGCGTGTTGCGTAAACAGGCGTTGATTCTTAATCTGCCGGGACAACCCAAGTCGATTAAGGAAACGCTGGAAGGCTTAAAAGATGCTGATGGCAAGGTGGTTGTGGCCGGTATTTTTGCCAGCGTACCGTATTGTATCCAACTGCTGGAAGGCCCTTACATTGAAACCAATGCGAATGTGGTAGCAGCTTTTCGCCCTAAAAATGCCGTGCGCGAAATAAAAGACTGAAGTTAACCGATTTGAAACATAAGATTCAGCTTTGCTGGTGTATAAAAATTTTGCCGCTATAGTAATTTCTACTTTACACACTGCGGTGATGTTTTTTCTCACTCTGGCAATGCACGGTAACTTATGACTCAGGATCAACACGCCCATCCTCGCCGGTTGAATCGGCAGGACTACAAAACGCTGTCTCTGGCTGCACTGGGTGGCGCGTTAGAGTTTTACGATTTTATTATTTTCGTCTTCTTTGCCGCCGTGATTGGCGAGCTCTTCTTCCCCCCGGACATTCCTGAATGGCTGCGGCAGGTTCAGACGTTCGGTATTTTCGCCGCAGGCTATCTGGCTCGTCCGCTTGGGGGCATCATCATGGCCCACTTTGGTGATAAGAGCGGACGTAAGAAAATGTTCAGCCTGAGCATATTGCTGATGGCGCTACCGACGCTGGCAATGGGCCTGTTGCCGACCTATGAAGCCATTGGTATTGCGGCACCGCTGCTGCTGCTGTTGATGCGCGTGCTGCAAGGCGCGGCAATCGGTGGCGAAGTTCCCGGTGCGTGGGTCTTCGTCGCGGAACATGTGCCTCGTGCCCGTATCGGTTTTGCCTGCGGTACGTTGACTGCTGGGTTGACGATGGGGATTTTGCTGGGCTCGCTGATCGCGACCTTACTGAACACGGTGCTCACACCAGAGCAGATGTCGGGCGGCGGCTGGCGGCTGCCGTTCTTCATTGGTGGGGTATTCGGCCTTATCGCCATGTATCTGCGCCGCTGGTTGCAGGAAACCCCTATTTTTATGGAAATGCGTGAGCAGAAAAAGCTGGCAGAAGAGCTGCCGCTGAAATCGGTTGTCTTAAACCATAAACGTGCGGTTGTGGTTTCAATGCTGCTGACCTGGCTGCTGTCTGCGTGCATCGTCGTCGTTATTCTGATGGCTCCGACCTACCTGCAAAAAGTTCACGGCATTCCTGCTGCGCTGGCATTGCAGGCGAACTGTCTGGCAACGATTGCTCTGATGGTGGGCTGCGTCGGCGCGGGGCTATTAGTTGACCGCTTCGGTGCCAGCAAGCTGTTTATTGTGGGTAGTCTGTCTTTGGCGGTATGTAGCTGGTTTTTTTACAGTTCGGCAGCAAACAGTACGATGCTACTCTTTGTCAGCTATGCGATTGTGGGGCTCAGCGTGGGTGTGGTGGGCGGCGTGCCTTATGTTATGGTGCGAGCGTTTCCGGCTGCGGTGCGATTCTCAGGAATTTCTTTTTCCTACAACGTTTCCTATGCCATTTTCGGTGGCCTGACGCCCGTCTTCGTGACGCTGATTATGAAGGCGACGCCGATGGCTCCTGCCTTCTATGTACTGACGTTGGCCGCCGTGGGATTGCTGTTGGGGGTTTATTTGCAGCGCGATCTGGATGCGGATTCGCGTGTTTCGGCTGATAGCGACGTGCGTGACCGTTCGCCCGTGGAAGTTTAAGCACGCTTTCATCAAAAACAAACGAGCCCTGTCAATCTGACAGGGCTCGTTTATCTGTAACGCAGGATCGGTTGGTTCGGGTATGGCGTCAGAACTTAGTGAGACGCGCCACATGAGCCAATTGGCAGTACGCTGCGACCAAACTTCTCGTTCAGCACTTCAGCCATTGCCAGATAAATTGCGCTCGCACCACAGATGATGCCTTCGTAACCTGCGAAGGTCAGCAGAGCGTGGTTGCCAGTAAAGTTACCCACAGCCAGCAGAGCAAACAGCACGGTCAGGCTGCCGAACACAAATTGCAGTGCGCGGTTGGTACCGAAGGTGCCGAAGAACATAAACAGCGTGAAGATGCCCCACAGGCCAAGGAATACGCCAAGGAACTGAGCGTCGCTGGCTTCCGCCAGACCCATTTTTGGCAGCATAAGAATGGCAACCAGCGTCAGCCAGAATGCGCCATAAGATGTAAACGCCGTCACCCCAAACGTATTTCCTTTTTTATATTCCAGCAAACCAGCCAGAATCTGGGCGATGCCGCCGTAGAAAATACCCATGCTGAGAATGATGGAAGAAAGTGGGAAAAAGCCTGCGTTGTGCAGGTTCAACAGAATAGTGGTCATCCCGAAGCCCATCAGTCCTAATGGACCAGGATTTGCCAACGTGTTCGTGCTCATAAATCCTCTGTAATAACAGATTATTAATAGTCCCTTCGCGTCGGGCGCGGCATTAAGGTTAGCGAATGCGCCAATCACGTTGGGATAGGTGTCGTTTAGGTGTTATTGCCCGCCATTGTGTAGGGAAATGTCCCCATTTCTGCGGTGGGCGCGGCATCATATCGGGCGTTTGGAATGGACACAACATGGGGAAGGCAGAATAGTTTGATCGTACGAGGGATAAAGGTCATTTTTTTTCATCTTCCCCCCTTGATGATAGAAATGTTGGCCCCATCTTATTTCCAACCGAAACAGTTTGACCTGCCGCAAAGGCGTGTGTCGGGCCGTTACATCGGTGGTTAGCATGAAAATGAAACGTGTGCTGCTGATGAAAAACGAGGGTGTGTTGTTGGAAAACGAGAAATCTTGTTGAAAAACGACATTTCGCCCGCACAGTAGGTTTAACCACCATACCGAATATGACTTTTTAGTGGAGATGTTTAGATGGGTAAGATTATTGGTATCGACCTGGGTACAACCAACTCTTGTGTCGCGATTATTGACGGTACTCAGGTAAAAGTACTGGAAAATAGCGAAGGCGATCGCACCACGCCTTCAATCATTGCTTATACCCAAGACGGTGAAACTCTGGTTGGCCAACCGGCTAAACGTCAGGCAGTGACCAACCCGAAAAATACACTGTTTGCTATCAAGCGTCTGATTGGCCGTCGTTTCAAAGACGAAGAAGTTCAGCGCGATGCCAACATCATGCCGTACAAAATCATCGCGGCAGATAATGGCGATGCATGGCTGGAAGTGAAAGATCAGAAAATGGCTCCGCCGCAGATTTCAGCTGAAGTGCTGAAAAAAATGAAGAAAACGGCGGAAGACTATCTGGGTGAGACCATCACCGAAGCGGTTATCACCGTACCGGCTTACTTCAACGATGCGCAGCGTCAGGCAACGAAAGATGCTGGCCGTATCGCGGGTCTGGAAGTCAAACGTATCATCAACGAACCGACAGCGGCTGCGCTGGCGTACGGTCTGGATAAAGAAGTTGGCAACCGTACTATCGCGGTTTACGACCTGGGCGGCGGTACGTTCGATATTTCCATCATCGAAATCGACGAAGTTGATGGCGAGAAAACCTTCGAAGTGTTGGCAACCAACGGTGACACTCACCTGGGTGGTGAAGACTTCGATAGCCGCATGATCAACTATCTGGTTGACGAATTTAAGAAAGAGCAAGGTTTCGACCTGCGCAACGACCCGCTGGCAATGCAGCGTCTGAAAGAAGCCGCAGAAAAAGCCAAGATCGAGCTGTCTTCTGCTCAGCAGACCGACGTTAACCTGCCGTACATCACGGCGGATGCGACGGGTCCTAAGCACCTGAACATCAAAGTGACCCGTGCGAAACTGGAATCATTGGTAGAAGAGCTGGTCAACCGTTCTCTGGAGCCGCTGAAAGTGGCATTGCAGGATGCTGGCCTGTCCGTTTCTGAAATTCAGGACGTGATTCTGGTTGGTGGTCAGACGCGTATGCCTCTGGTACAGAAGAAAGTCGCTGACTTCTTCGGTAAAGAGCCACGTAAAGACGTGAACCCAGACGAAGCCGTTGCCATCGGTGCTGCGGTTCAGGGCGGTGTCTTGTCTGGTGACGTGAAAGACGTTCTGCTGCTGGACGTAACCCCATTGTCTCTGGGTATCGAAACCATGGGTGGCGTGATGACGGCGCTGATCGCTAAGAACACCACGATTCCGACGAAACACAGTCAGGTGTTCTCAACGGCGGAAGACAACCAGTCTGCGGTAACGATTCACGTTCTGCAGGGTGAGCGTAAACGTTCGCACGACAACAAATCCTTGGGTCAGTTTAACCTGGATGGTATTCAGCCTGCGCCGCGCGGTATGCCGCAGATCGAAGTGACTTTCGACATCGATGCTGACGGTATCCTGCACGTTTCCGCGAAAGACAAAAACAGCGGTCGCGAGCAGAAAATCACCATCAAGGCATCTTCTGGTCTGAACGAAGAAGAAATTCAGAAAATGGTACGCGACGCAGAAGCGAACGCAGAATCTGACCGTAAGTTTGAAGAACTGGTTCAGGCTCGTAATCAGGGCGATCACCTGCTGCACAGCACGCGTAAGCAGCTGGAAGAAGTGGGCGATAAACTGGCCGCTGATGATAAAACTGCCATTGACGACGCACTGAAAGCGCTGGAAAGCGCGCTGAAAGGCGAAGACAAAGCAGAAATCGAAGCAAAGATTCAGGCGCTGGTTCAGGTTTCCGGCAAGCTGCTGGAAGCGTCTCAGCCGCAGCCAGGTGCTGAAGGTGCCGCTGATGATGCCTCTGCGCGTCGTGATGACGATGTCGTTGATGCTGAATTTGAAGAAGTAAAAGATAAAAAGTAATCGCCCTTGAGCGGGCGCAGTAGCAGCCACAAGGCTATTGCTGGCAATCAGCACGGGCGTCGAGGAAACTCTGCGCCCGTGCACGCATGTTGAGGGGCAGGAAAATAAATGGCGAAGCAAGATTATTACGAAAGCCTGGGCGTTGCTAAAAACGCGGATGAGCGCGAAATAAAGAAAGCGTACAAGCGTCTGGCGATGAAGTACCACCCGGATCGTAATCAGGGTGATAGCGAGGCAGAAGCCAAGTTCAAAGAGATCAAAGAAGCCTACGAGATCCTTACCGACGCGCAAAAACGTGCAGCCTACGATCAGTATGGTCACGCGGCGTTTGAGCAAGGTGGTATGGGTGGAGGCGGCGGTGGCTTTGGCGGCGGCGGTGCTGATTTTGGTGATATTTTTGGCGACGTGTTCGGAGACATCTTTGGCGGTGGTCGCCGTCAGCGCGCGAGCCGCGGATCCGATTTACGCTACAACATGGAATTGACGCTGGAAGAAGCAGTACGTGGCGTCACCAAAGAGATCCGTATTCCTGCACTGGAAGAGTGTGATGTCTGCCATGGCAACGGTGCGAAGCCGGGTAGCTCCCCGATCACCTGTCCGACCTGTCATGGTAATGGTCAGGTTCAGATGCGTCAGGGCTTCTTTACCGTGCAGCAGGCGTGTCCGCACTGTCATGGACGCGGCAAGATCATTAAAGATCCGTGCGTCAAATGTCACGGTCATGGTCGCGTAGAGAAGAGCAAAACGCTGTCGGTGAAAATTCCGGCGGGCGTGGACACCGGCGACCGTATCCGTTTGTCTGGTGAAGGCGAAGCGGGCGAGCATGGTGCACCGTCAGGTGATCTGTATGTTCAGGTGCAGGTTAAAGCGCACCCGATCTTCCAGCGTGAAGAAAACAATCTGTACTGCGAAGTGCCGATCAACTTTGCGATGGCAGCACTAGGCGGTGAGATTGAAGTGCCGACGCTGGATGGCCGCGTGAAGCTGAAAGTGCCTGCTGAAACGCAAACCGGGAAACTGTTCCGTATGCGTGGCAAAGGCGTGAAATCGGTACGCGGCGGTGCGCAGGGCGATCTGCTGTGCCGTGTAGTGGTAGAAACGCCGGTTAACCTGAACGAACGTCAAAGGCAACTGCTGCAAGAGCTTGATGAGAGCTTCGGTGGCCCGTCTGGCGAGAGAAATAGCCCACGCTCGAAAAACTTTTTCGATGGTGTGAAGAAATTTTTCGATGATTTGACCCGTTAATGGTGTGTCGTTAACGCGTGATAAGAAACCGGTGGGGTAAACCTGCCGGTTTTTTTATGATGGATAGCCTTGCCATCACCTTGCGGCCGTTGCTGCACAACGTTGAAAAACACGCCCGACGTTTTTTATTCTTATTCTCTAGCTAGCCTCAATTCGATAGATCGTTTTTTACGACTATTAAGCCAGTTTTAATCTGCTTTTAACGAGTGGTTAGGTCACGTAATCTTGCCAGTAAGAAAGCGAGCGTACGGTATTGGCGTTCGTACCTGATGGGAGATTAAGTCAATGATAACAATGATTCGTCGCTTTATTCGATTGGATGCCGCTGCTGGTGTGATGCTAATGATGGCAACGGTTTTGGCGATCGCGTTTGCTAATTGGTCTGTGACTGCTGCTGGCTATCAACAATTCCTGATGATGCCGGTGGAAATGCGGTTTGGCGCACTGGAAATTAATAAGAATCTGCTGCTGTGGATTAATGATGGCTTGATGGCGGTTTTCTTCCTGCTGATTGGTCTGGAAGTGAAACGTGAGCTAGTCGAAGGCACGTTAGCCAGCCGCCAGCAGGCGATGCTGCCACTGGCGGCCGCGGTAGGGGGGATGATTTTTCCTGCCTTGCTCTTTCTACTTTTCAATGCGAATGATGAAGTAACGCGCGCGGGTTGGGCGATTCCTGCTGCGACAGATATCGCGTTCGCTATTGGGGTGCTGACGTTATTGGGCAAACGCGTTCCCGCCGGACTGAAAGTCTTCCTGCTGGCGCTGGCGATCATTGACGATCTGGGGGCGATCCTGATTATTGCTCTGTTTTATACGCAGCAGATCTTCTGGCCTGCGTTGAGTGGTGCGGTGCTGGCGATTGCGGCGCTAGCCTATATGAACAGGCAGCAGGTTGGTAAAACGTCCGCCTATTTGTTGGTGGGGATCGTCTTGTGGGTTTGTATTCTGAAATGCGGCGTTCATGCGACGCTAGCTGGGGTGATCGTCGGCTTCTTTGTTCCTTTACGTACGTCCAGCGGGGAATCTTCTCCGGCAACCACGTTGGAACATGGCTTACAAACGTGGGTCGCGTTTCTGATTATTCCACTGTTTGCCTTCGCTAACGCAGGCATTATGCTTCAGGGGATTGTGCTGGAAAAACTGTTTTCCCCTTTGAGCCTTGGTATCGCCGCCGGGTTGCTGATCGGTAAACCGCTGGGCATTACCTTGTTCAGTTGGCTAACCATCCGGTTAGGCTACGCGCGTCTGCCCGTTGGCGTACGCTTTAACCAGATCATGGCGGTGTCAGTGCTGTGCGGTATCGGCTTTACCATGTCGATATTCATTACGCTGCTGGCATTCTCCGGCGGTGATGCAGAGTTGATTACCTATGCCAAGCTGGGAATCTTACTGGCATCAGGGCTAGCGGCGCTGCTTGGCTATCTGGCACTACGCGGGGTGTTGCCTACGCTGGACAAGGCACTTCAGCCGTGTAAGGGTTGATGCTATGCCAGAGGCGTGAAGAGGGGGCGGTGTGTCTCATTTGAATTTTAATCATCTCTATTATTTCTGGCAGGTTTATAAGTCGGGTTCCGTTGCGGGTGCGGCAGAGACGCTGTTCTTAACGCCGCAGACCATTACCGGACAAATCAAATGCCTGGAAGAGCGTCTGCAAGGCAAGCTCTTCAAGCGCAAGGGACGAGGGCTGGAACCGACGGAGCTCGGTCAACTGGTTTTTCGCTATGCGGATAGCATGTTCCAGCTTAGCCAGGAAATGTTGGATATTGTGAACTACCGCAAAGAATCGAACCTATTATTCGATGTCGGTGTGGCAGATGCGCTGTCCAAGCGGCTAGTGAGCAGGGTGCTCGAAACGGTCGTGACGGAACAGGAGCATATTCATTTGCGCTGTTTTGAGTCGACGCACGAAATGCTGCTGGAGCAGTTGAGCCAGCATAAGCTGGATATGATTCTGTCGGATTGCCCGGTGGATTCAACGCAGCAGGAAGGGCTGTTTTCAATCAAGCTAGGTGAATGTGGTGTGAGCTTTTATTGTAAACGCCCACAGCCTGAGCAGCCTTTCCCGGCCTGTCTTGAACAGCGTAAGCTGCTGATTCCCGGACGGCGAACCATGCTGGGACGGAAATTGCTGAACTGGTTTACGGCGCAGAATATTCAGACGACTATTTTGGGCGAATTTGATGATGCGGCGCTGATGACGGCGTTCGGTATTAATAACGACGCCATTTTCGTGGCTCCCTCGTTGTATGCCAACGAAATCTACCAGCAGGGCGATATCGTCGAGATCGGCAGGATCGAGAACATTCAGGACGAGTATTATGTGATTTTTGCGGCCAGAATGATCCAGCATCCGGCGGTGCAGCGAGTCTGTAACGCGGATTTTTCAGCGCTCTTTTGTGATACCACAGACACAAAAAAACCGGCCTAGGCCGGTTTTTTCTTAGCAACAACACGCAGATGCGTGATTATTGCATGGCGTTGATGCGCGCAACCAGATTGGATTTATGACGTGCAGCTTTGTTCTTGTGGATCAGGCCTTTACCAGCCTGGCGATCCACGATCGGTTGCATGTCATTAAATGCTTTCTGTGCCGCTTCTTTATCGCCAGTAGCGATCGCCGCGTATACTTTCTTGATGAAAGTACGCATCATTGAGCGACGGCTTGCGTTATGCTTACGGCGCTTCTCAGATTGTACGGCGCGTTTCTTAGCTGATTTGATATTAGCCAAGGTCCAACTCCCAAATATATTCAATCGAGGACAATTCAAAGGCCGTGGAATATGCTCGTTTAGCCTTCGTTTGTCAATGGATTTGTGCAAATAAGCGTCGTTTGTACGTCGACACTTGTTACGTTGTGATGGCGCAGGATTTTAGCAGCTTCACGCGGTGGAATACAGCTTTTCGCATCATAAATTCATCCTGAATTTGATAAAACCCTGTCTGCCATCGGTAAAGTCGGATTGCATGTGCTGTCCACCGTCTGGATATTCTGCATCCAGGCGTCATCCATCGACGATTCAGCTAAAAAACGCGCAAATACTGGCACGATTTACAAGGTGGCTGCAAAAGGCGCGAATCGCGGGTTAACCTTACTCGCTGTACAAGGTATAATCCGCCGATTTCCATAATATTAACCCTTTGTTCTGAGCCAGCCATGCAGCTAATTCGCGGTATACACAATCTTCGGGCACACCATTACGGCTGTGTGCTCACTATTGGTAATTTTGACGGCGTGCACCTCGGACACCAAATGCTGCTCGAACGACTGAAGCAGGAAGGTCGCGCGCGTGGGCTGCCGGTGATGGTTATGATTTTTGAACCACAGCCGCTGGAGCTCTTCGCTGCGGAAAAAGCGCCCGCCCGTCTGACGCGTCTGCGTGACAAGGTGAAGTATCTGGCGCAGGCCGGCGTGGACTATCTGCTGTGCGTTAGATTCGATGCGTATTTTGCCGCCAACGATGCTGAGACATTCGTTTCTTCCCTGCTGGTGAAAAAATTGGGCGCGAAGTTTCTGGTGGTAGGGGATGACTTCCGCTTCGGGGCTGGTCGTCAGGGAGATTTCCTGTTATTACAGAAGGCTGGGCGTGAATCGGGATTTGATGTCATCAGTACCGATTCGTTTTGTAATAGCGGCAAACGGGTGAGCAGCACTGCCGTACGTGAAGCGCTCAGCCGTGATGAGCTTGAGCTGGCGGAAAGCCTGCTGGGTCATCCTTACAGCATTTCCGGGCGCGTGGAACATGGCAAAGAATTGGGGCGGACCATTGGGTTCCCTACCGCCAACCTGCCGCTGAAACGTCAGGTTTCCCCAGTTAGCGGTGTATATGCCGTCAGCGTTTATGGGTTGGGGCAAGAACCGCTACCAGGCGTTGCCAATATTGGTACGCGTCCGACCGTAAATGGTGACAAACGCCAGCAACTTGAAGTGCATTTGCTGGACGTGACGATGAACCTTTATGGCCGTCACATTGAAGTCGTACTGCGTAAAAAGATCCGTAATGAACAGCGTTTTGCTTCGCTCGATGCGTTAAAACAGCAAATCGCCGATGATGTGGTGACCGCCCGGACGTTCTTCGGGTTAAAGACACCGGTTTAATTTTTCTAGCCGAAACGAAATCGAGAATCTAATGAGTGACTATAAGACTACCCTGAACTTGCCGGAAACAGGGTTCCCGATGCGTGGCGATCTGGCCAAGCGCGAACCTGACATGCTGAAACGTTGGTATGAGCAGGATCTGTACGGGATTATTCGCAATGCGAAGAAGGGAAAGAAAACCTTCATCCTGCATGATGGCCCTCCGTACGCGAACGGCAGCATTCACATTGGTCACTCAGTTAACAAGATTCTGAAAGATATTATCGTTAAATCGAAAGGTCTGTCTGGCTACGATTCCCCGTATGTGCCGGGCTGGGACTGCCACGGCCTGCCGATTGAATTGAAAGTAGAACAACTGATCGGTAAGCCGGGCGAGAAAGTCAGCGCCGCAGAATTCCGCGCTGAGTGCCGTAAATATGCGGCAGAGCAGGTTGCGGGTCAGAAAGCCGACTTTATTCGTCTCGGTGTCCTGGGCGACTGGGATCGTCCTTATCTGACGATGGATTTCAACACCGAAGCGAACATCATCCGTGCGCTGGGTCGTATCATTGAAAACGGTCACCTGCACAAGGGCGCGAAGCCGGTTCACTGGTGTGCCGACTGTGGTTCCGCGCTGGCGGAAGCGGAAGTTGAGTATTACGACAAAACGTCTCCATCCATTGATGTCGCGTTTAACGCTAGCGATGTGGCTGCGGTATTAGCCAAATTTGGCGTGAGTAGCGTAGATGGCCCAGTCTCGCTGGTGATCTGGACGACGACGCCGTGGACGCTGCCAGCAAACCGTGCGATCTCGCTGAATGCGGAATTTGATTATCAGCTGGTGCAGATTGACGGTCAGGCGCTGATTCTGGCGGCCGATCTGGTTGAAAGCGTGATGAAGCGCGCAGGTGTGACCCAGTGGATTGTGCTGGGCGACTGTAAGGGCGCGGATCTTGAGCTACTGCGCTTCAAACATCCGTTCCTGGGCTTCGATGTACCGGCCATTTTGGGCGACCACGTGACGCTGGATGCGGGTACGGGGGCAGTGCATACCGCTGGTGGCCACGGTCCTGAAGACTACGTGATCAGCCAGAAGTACAATTTGGAAATCGCCAATCCGGTTGGGCCGAACGGCTGTTACCTGAGCGGAACCTATCCTGAACTGGATGGCAAATTCGTTTTCAAAGCCAACGATCTGATCGTTGAAATTCTGCGCGAAAAAGGCAGGTTGCTGCACGTAGAGAAGTTGCAGCACAGCTACCCATGCTGCTGGCGCCATAAGTCGCCGATCATTTTCCGTGCGACGCCACAATGGTTTGTCAGCATGGATCAGAAAGGCCTGCGTAAGCAGTCGCTGTCTGAAATCAAAGGCGTGCAGTGGATCCCTGATTGGGGTCAGGCGCGTATCGAAGCGATGGTCGCCAACCGCCCTGACTGGTGTATCTCCCGTCAGCGTACCTGGGGCGTGCCGATGTCGCTGTTTGTTCATAAAGAGACAGAAGAGCTGCATCCACGTACCGCTGAGCTGATTGAAGCGGTAGCAAAACGCGTTGAAGCCGACGGTATTCAGGCATGGTGGGATCTCGATCCGGCCGACGTGCTGGGCGCAGACGCTGACAATTACGTCAAAGTGCCAGACACGCTGGACGTGTGGTTCGATTCTGGCTCAACGCACGCGTCTGTCGTGGATGTACGCCCTGAATTCGGCGGTCATGCGGCGGATATGTATCTGGAAGGTTCCGACCAGCATCGTGGCTGGTTCATGTCTTCCCTGATGATCTCCACCGCGATCAAAGGCAAAGCGCCTTACCGTCAGGTACTGACTCACGGTTTCACCGTTGATGGTCAGGGCCGCAAGATGTCCAAGTCGATCGGGAATACCGTCAGTCCGCAGGATGTGATGAACAAACTCGGTGCTGACATTCTGCGTCTGTGGATCGGTTCAACGGATTACTCCGGTGAAATCGCGGTATCCGATGAGATCCTGAAGCGTTCTGCTGATGCCTACCGCCGTATTCGTAACACCGCGCGCTTCCTGCTGGCGAACCTGAACGGGTTTGATCCACAGAAAGATAGTGTGAAACCAGAAGACATGGTTGTGCTGGATCGCTGGGCAGTCGGCTGTGCGAAAGCCGCGCAGGAAGAGATCCTCGAAGCGTATGAAAGCTATGATTTCCACCGTGTCGTACAGCGTCTGATGCAGTTCTGCTCGATCGAGATGGGTTCGTTCTATCTGGATATCATTAAAGATCGTCAGTACACGGCAAAAAGCGACAGCGTTGCACGCCGTAGCTGCCAGACTGCGCTATATCATATCTCAGAAGCGCTGGTGCGTTGGATGGCACCGATTATGTCCTTCACTGCGGATGAGATCTGGAACTATCTGCCGGGCGAGCGTGCGCAGTACGTCTTTACCGAAGAGTGGTATGACGGTCTGTTCGCGTTGGATAGCGCAGAAACCATGAACGATGCGTTCTGGGCGGATGTCCTGAAAGTGCGCAGCGAAGTGAACAAAGTCATCGAGCAGGCGCGTAATGACAAACGCATCGGTGGATCGCTGGAAGCTTCTGTCACGCTGTACGCCGATGCCAATCTGGCAGGCAAGTTGAACCAGCTGCGTCAGGAACTGCATTTCGCGCTGTTGACGTCAAAAGCGCAGGTGGAACGTTATGAAAATGCGCCGGATAGCGCGCAGGCAACGGAACTCACCGGACTGAAAATTGCCTTAAGTGAGGCAGAAGGGCATAAGTGTCCACGCTGCTGGCATTACGAGACGGATATCGGTAGCAATGCCGAGCATCCTGAAGTGTGTGGTCGCTGTGCGACTAACGTGGGCGGTAACGGCGAAGAGCGTAAATTTGTCTGATGAATAAAATCTGTTCGAGTGGACTGCGCTGGCTCTGGCTGGCGATACTGGTTTTAGTTGTCGATCTTGGCAGCAAACAGTGGATCCTTGCCCACTTTGCGCTGGGGGATACGGTGCCAGTGATGCCTTCTCTGAATCTGCATTACGCCCGTAACTACGGCGCAGCATTCAGTTTTCTGGCGGATAAAGGCGGCTGGCAACGCTGGTTCTTTGCTGGCATCGCGGTTGCTATCGTAATTGCACTGCTGGTAATGATGTACCGTGGCAGCGTCAAACAGCGGCTCAATAACATTGCGTATTCGCTGATTATCGGTGGCGCATTGGGCAATCTGTTCGATCGGACATGGCACGGATTTGTTGTTGATTTCATCGACTTCTATGTCGGTGACTGGCACTTCGCCACCTTTAACCTTGCCGATACCGCTATCTGTATTGGTGCGGCGCTCATCGTACTGGAAGGGTTTTTCAGTACGCATGATGATACTGATACCGTTAAGCAAAAGGGTCACTGATGTCCGAGAGTGTTCAGCATAACAGCGCACTGCTGGTGCATTTTATCCTGACGCTGGAGGATGGCTCTGCGGCCGAATCCACGCGTGAGCGCGGCAAGCCAGCGCTGTTTCGCCTTGGCGATGGCAGCCTGTCTGACGCGCTGGAACAACATCTGTTGGGATTGCAGCGTGGTGATAAACGCAAGTTTACGCTGCCGCCAGAGTCGGCCTTTGGGCCGACCAATCCGAACCTGATCCAGTTCTTCCTGCGCCGTGATTTCGCTCAGACTGGTGTGCCGGATGTTGGCACCATCATGCTCTTCAGCGGCGTTGCCGGAAATGATATGCCGGGGATTATTCGCGATGTGACTGAAGAGTCGGTCACCGTGGATTTCAACCATCCTTTATCCGGTCAGGCGATAACCTTCGATCTTGAAGTGCTGGATATCGATCCCGTACAACAGGAGGTGACACATGCAGATCCTGTTGGCTAATCCGCGCGGCTTTTGCGCCGGTGTGGATCGAGCGATCAGCATTGTGGAACGTGCGCTAGAGCTCTTTGGTACGCCGATCTATGTCCGTCATGAAGTAGTACATAATCGCTATGTGGTTAACGGATTACGCGAGCGTGGTGCGATTTTTATTGAGCAGATTGAAGACGTGCCGGATGGTGCGATTCTGATTTTCTCAGCACATGGCGTTTCACAAGCGGTACGTAATGAAGCAAAAAACCGCGATCTGACGGTATTCGATGCGACCTGTCCGCTAGTGACCAAGGTGCATATGGAAGTGGCCAGAGCCAGTAAGAAAGGCGTAGAAGCGATTCTTATCGGGCATGCCGGACACCCTGAAGTTGAAGGAACGATGGGGCAGTACAGCAATGCGGAGGGTGGCATGTATCTGGTGGAGTCCCCAGAGGATGTCTGGCAGCTACAGGTAAAAGACGAAAGCAATCTGTGCTTTATGACGCAAACCACGCTTTCTGTTGATGATACTTACGCGGTGATTGATGCCTTGCGCGAGCGTTTTCCGCAGATTGTTGGTCCGCGTAAAGATGACATCTGCTATGCAACGACCAATCGTCAGGAAGCCGTTCGCCATTTATCAGATAAGGCGGATGTGGTTTTTGTCGTAGGCTCTAAAAACTCCTCAAACTCCAACCGACTTGCAGAATTAGCGCAAAGAGCGGGGAAAGCGGCTTATCTGATTGATGCTGCTGAGGATATCCAGGAGTCATGGTTAGCGAGCGCTTCACATGTTGGGGTGACCGCAGGCGCATCAGCACCGGATATTCTGGTACAACAGGTGATTCAGCGCCTGAAAGAATTGGGCGGCAAGGTTGCTGTTGAAATGCAGGGACGTGAAGAAAACATCGTCTTTGAAGTGCCCAAAGAGCTGCGTGTTGACGTCAAACAGATAGATTAATGCTGTTTCTGCGGTAGGGCTTCTTGGCTCTACCGCCTTTATTCCTTTCCGTTCTGTTCTCTCCCTATATTCATTCATGAAAATGTTAATGCATAAAAATGAATTTTTATGCGTTATACCATATGGTTTAATTTTGACCGCTTCTGCTTATCTCCAAATACGTTGCGGTTTTTCATCGCGCTGATGTGCCATTTTGCTGTCTGTGGTGAGACAGTTTTGCTGATTTTCTGCGGCATCAAACAGTATTTTCTAATCTGGCGGTAAATCCGCTGGCGATAGTGCGCATCGCCCGTTAACCTGATGTCATTTTTATGTCGTCAGGATCAAAAAGAGAGAGACATTATGAAGGATTCATCCATCCGTATTGCGGTTGTAGGCGCGGGCGGCCGTATGGGACGCCAGCTGATTCAGGCTATCGAGCAAATGGACGGTGTGGTATTGGGCGCGGCGCTGGAGCGTTCTGGTTCGTCTCTGATAGGAAGCGATGCCGGTGAACTCGCCGGGTTGGGGAAAAGCGGCATTACCGTGAATGAAAGCCTGGATGCCGTGCAGAATGATTTCGATATTTTAATCGACTTCACTCGCCCAGAAGGCACATTAGCGCATCTGGCATTTTGCCGTCAGCACCGTAAAGGCATGATTATTGGGACAACCGGCTTTGATGACGCAGGAAAGGCGGCGATTAAGCAGGCTGCCCAGGATATCGGGATTGTGTTTGCGGCTAACTTCAGCGTTGGCGTCAATGTCATGCTGAAGCTGCTGGAAAAAGCTGCCAAGGTCATGGGCGATTATACGGATATCGAAATCATTGAAGCCCACCACCGCCACAAAGTGGATGCGCCATCGGGCACCGCGCTGGCGATGGGCGAAGCTATCGCCGATGCGCTGGGACGCGATCTGAAGTCCTGCGCCGTGTACGCGCGTGAAGGCCATACGGGTGAACGCGATCCGAAAAGCATTGGTTTTGCTACCGTGCGAGCGGGCGATATTGTCGGTGAACATACGGCGATGTTTGCTGATATTGGCGAGCGCGTTGAGATTACCCACAAGGCATCCAGCCGTATGACATTTGCCAATGGTGCAGTAAGAGCCGCAATTTGGATTAGTTCGAAAGAAAGTGGTCTTTTTGATATGAGAGATGTGCTTTCTCTGGATTATTTGTAGAGTTTTTGTTTTTTATAAAAATACTATATGGCTGAAAAAGGTGGATATTTTTTCATTCACCTTTATTTTTATCTTGTTGGTTTCTATTTTCTATTAGAATTGGTTTTTATTCTTATTTTATCCTGTTTTTTAGTGGTGATTTACCCTCCTTACTCCCAAAATACCCTTTGCTGGTGATTTGTTACTCTTATTTTAGCAATGTTGTCTCGCAACCGTTTACTTATCTCAGTTGATAGGGTTTTTTACGGCAGTGGGCAGCGATTTATTTCGGAAAGCATAAAAATAAGAGAAAAAAAGCAGTTTGAGTAGACAATCAGGAAGACCATCATTAAAATGCGCCCAATTTGCCAAAAATTGGCCTTACAGGTAGTTTTTGCATTGATTTAGTGGCTCGAATCTGAATTAATATGCAAATAACGTGATTGTTTATTCCTTGGAGGGTGTTTTGATTAAGTCAGCGCTATTGGTTCTGGAAGACGGAACCCAATTCCACGGTCGGGCCATTGGGGCAGAAGGGTCGGCAGTGGGGGAAGTGGTCTTCAATACGTCGATGACCGGTTATCAAGAAATCCTTACTGATCCTTCCTATTCCCGCCAGATTGTCACTCTCACTTATCCCCATATCGGTAATGTCGGCGCTAATGCCAACGATGAAGAATCCCCCTCTGTACAGGCTCAAGGTCTGGTTATTCGCGATTTACCTCTGATTGCCAGCAACTACCGTAGTGAAGAAAGCCTGTCTGAATACCTCAAACGCAACAACATCGTTGCTATTGCCGACATCGATACCCGTAAACTGACCCGTCTGCTGCGTGAAAAAGGTGCACAGAATGGCTGCATCATTGCGGGTGATGCGCCGGATGCTGCCGTCGCACTGGAGAAAGCGAAAGCCTTCCCAGGGCTGAAAGGGATGGACTTGGCAAAAGAAGTGACGACGACAGAGCGCTACAGCTGGTTACAGGGAAGCTGGACGCTGGAAGGCGAATTGCCTGCGGCGAAAAATGAAAGCGAACTGCCTTACCACGTTGTGGCTTATGACTATGGTGTGAAACGCAATATTCTGCGCATGCTGGTGGATCGCGGCTGTCGTCTGACAGTTGTGCCAGCACAGACACCTGCTGAAGACGTACTGAAGCTGAATCCAGACGGTATTTTCCTCTCTAACGGCCCGGGCGACCCGGAACCGTGCGACTACGCGATTCGTGCGATTAAAACCTTCCTGGAAACAGATATTCCGGTATTCGGTATCTGTCTCGGTCACCAGCTGCTGGCACTGGCGAGCGGTGCCAAGACTATCAAAATGAAGCTAGGTCACCACGGTGGCAACCATCCGGTAAAAGATTTGGATAACAACTGTGTGATGATCACCGCGCAGAACCACGGCTTTGCGGTGGATGAAGATAACCTGCCTGACACCCTGCGCGTCACGCACAAATCCTTGTTTGACCATACGGTTCAGGGGATTCACCGCACGGATAAGCCTGCATTCAGCTTCCAGGGACACCCAGAAGCAAGCCCTGGCCCGCATGATGCCGCGCCGCTGTTCGACCACTTTATTGATTTGATTCAGACTTACCGTTCTTCAGCTAAATAATCAGGAGCGAGAAAATGCCAAAACGTACAGATATTAAAAGCATCCTGATTCTGGGCGCCGGCCCGATTGTTATCGGCCAGGCGTGTGAGTTTGACTACTCTGGTGCACAGGCGTGTAAAGCGCTGCGTGAAGAGGGTTACCGCGTTATTCTGGTGAACTCCAACCCGGCAACCATCATGACCGACCCGGAAATGGCAGATGCGACTTACATTGAGCCAATTCACTGGGAAGTGGTACGCAAAATTATTGAAAAAGAGCGCCCAGACGCGGTGCTGCCAACGATGGGCGGCCAGACTGCGCTGAACTGTGCGCTGGAACTGGAACGTCAGGGCGTGCTGGCCGAATTCGGCGTCACCATGATTGGTGCAACGGCGGATGCGATTGATAAAGCAGAAGATCGCCGCCGCTTCGACGTGGCAATGAAGAAGATCGGTCTGGATACCGCGCGTTCCGGTATTGCACACAATATGGAAGAAGCGCTGGCCGTGGCGGCTGACGTCGGCTTCCCGTGCATTATCCGTCCTTCCTTTACGATGGGGGGCACCGGTGGTGGTATCGCCTACAACCGTGAAGAGTTTGAAGAGATCTGCGAACGCGGTCTGGATCTTTCTCCAACCAAAGAGCTGTTGATCGATGAATCGCTGATCGGTTGGAAAGAGTATGAGATGGAAGTGGTACGTGATAAGAACGACAACTGCATCATCGTCTGCTCAATCGAAAACTTCGATGCCATGGGGATCCACACGGGAGACTCCATCACCGTTGCGCCAGCACAAACGCTGACGGATAAAGAATATCAAATCATGCGTAACGCCTCGATGGCGGTACTGCGTGAAATCGGTGTAGAAACCGGCGGTTCCAACGTTCAGTTCTCAGTGAACCCGAAAACGGGTCGCCTGATTGTTATCGAAATGAACCCACGCGTATCACGCTCTTCCGCGCTGGCGTCTAAAGCGACAGGCTTCCCGATTGCGAAAATCGCCGCCAAGCTGGCGGTGGGCTATACGCTCGATGAGCTGATGAATGACATCACCGGTGGTCGTACACCGGCGTCCTTCGAGCCAGCCATCGACTACGTTGTGACCAAGATCCCTCGTTTCAACTTCGAGAAATTCGCCGGTGCCAACGACCGTCTGACCACGCAGATGAAATCGGTGGGCGAAGTGATGGCAATTGGCCGTACGCAGCAGGAATCCTTGCAGAAAGCGTTGCGCGGTCTGGAAGTGGGCGCAACGGGCTTTGATCCGAAAGTGGATCTGGACGACCCAGAAGCGCTGACCAAAATCCGCCGTGAGCTGAAAGATGCGGGTGCCGAGCGTATCTGGTACATCGCCGATGCCTTCCGTGCGGGGATGTCTGTCGATGGCGTGTTTAACCTGACCAACGTCGATCGCTGGTTCCTGGTGCAGATTGAAGAGCTGGTGCGCCTGGAAGAGCAGGTCGCTGAAAAAGGTGCCTCCGCGCTGGATGCCGAATTCCTGCGCACGCTGAAACGTAAAGGCTTTGCCGATGCGCGTCTGGCGAAACTGGCTGGTGTGGCGGAAAGCGAAATTCGCAAACTGCGTGATAAGTTCGACCTTCATCCAGTCTATAAGCGTGTTGATACCTGTGCGGCAGAATTCGCGACCGATACTGCTTACATGTATTCCACGTATGAAGAAGAGTGCGAAGCCAATCCGACTCAGGATCGTGACAAAATCATGGTACTGGGCGGTGGGCCGAACCGTATTGGTCAAGGGATCGAATTTGACTACTGCTGCGTCCACGCTTCACTGGCGCTGCGTGAAGATGGTTATGAAACCATCATGGTTAACTGCAACCCAGAAACCGTTTCAACAGACTACGATACGTCAGACCGTCTGTACTTCGAGCCGGTAACCTTTGAAGATGTACTGGAAATTGTCCGTATCGAGAAGCCAAAAGGCGTCATCGTACAGTACGGTGGTCAGACGCCGCTGAAACTGGCGCGTGCGCTGGAAGCGGCGGGTGTGCCGGTTATCGGCACCAGCCCAGATGCGATTGACCGTGCAGAAGACCGTGAGCGTTTCCAACAGGCCGTTAATCGTCTGGGTCTGAAGCAGCCGGCTAACGCCACAGTTGCAACGATTGAGCAAGCGGTAGAAAAAGCGCGTGGCATCGGTTACCCGCTGGTTGTCCGTCCTTCTTATGTTCTGGGCGGCCGCGCGATGGAAATCGTGTACGACGAAATTGACCTGCGTCGCTACTTCCAAAATGCCGTTAGCGTATCTAACGATGCGCCGGTGCTGTTAGACCGCTTCCTTGACGATGCCATCGAAGTCGATGTTGATGCGATTTGTGACGGTGAGCGTGTGCTGATTGGCGGCATTATGGAGCACATCGAGCAGGCTGGGGTTCACTCCGGTGACTCGGCTTGTTCACTGCCAGCTTACACGCTGAGTAAAGAGATTCAGGATGTAATGCGTCAGCAGGTTGAAAAACTGGCGTTTGAACTCTGTGTTCGCGGCCTGATGAACGTGCAGTTCGCGGTGAAAGATAACGAAGTTTATCTGATTGAAGTGAACCCGCGTGCGGCGCGTACTGTACCGTTTGTCTCGAAAGCGACTGGCGTACCGCTGGCGAAAGTCGCAGCGCGCGTGATGGCAGGCAAAACGCTGGCTGAGCAGGGCGTCACGAAAGAAATTATCCCGCCGTACTACTCCGTAAAAGAAGTGGTGCTACCGTTCAACAAATTCCCTGGCGTTGACCCGATTCTGGGGCCAGAAATGCGTTCGACCGGTGAAGTGATGGGCGTTGGCCGCACGTTTGCTGAAGCGTTTGCTAAAGCGATGCTGGGCAGTAACTCACACATGAAGAAAACCGGACGTGCGCTGTTGTCTGTACGTGAGGGTGATAAAGGTCGGGTGGTCGATCTGGCTGCCAAGCTGTTGAAGCACGGTTTTGAGCTGGATGCGACGCACGGCACGGCGATTGAACTGGGTGAAGCCGGTATTAATCCGCGTTTGGTGAACAAGGTGCATGAAGGTCGTCCGCACATTCAGGACCGCATCAAGAATGGTGAGTACACCTATATCGTCAACACCACCGCAGGACGTCAGGCGATTGAAGACTCCAAGCTGATTCGCCGTAGCGCGCTGCAATACAAGGTGCACTACGACACCACGTTGAACGGTGGTTTCGCGACCGCGATGTCATTGACGGCAGATCCGACCGATAAGGTCACGTCTGTACAGGAAATGCATGCGATGATTAAAGGCTGATTAACCGACTTCGGTTGGCAGTAAGCTGATGATAAAAGCCAGCGTTGGCAACAGCGCTGGCTTTTTGTCTTTTTACTTCGCCTGAAATCCTCTTTTCAACCACTATGCTTTCAGACCAATATTGAAGAGACTTCCCACGTCTTAAGCCAAGGTAAGTTCATGTCCAGAACGCAACGTTTGCTCGATCTTTTACAGATCTTACGCCATCACCGTTTTCCCGTAACGGGAGCATATCTTGCGGAAAAATTAGGGGTGAGCCAAAGAACCCTCTATCGTGATATTGCCACGTTACAATCGCAGGGCGCGCATATTGAGGGGGAGGCGGGTTTAGGATATGTCTTGCGGCCAGGATTTATGTTACCCCCGCTGATGTTTTCAGAAGAGGAAATTGAAGCATTAGTATTGGGCTCGCGCTGGGTGGCAAGAAGAACTGACGAACGTTTAGGGGGCGCTGCCCGCAATGCGTTGATGAAAATTGCGGCGGTATTACCACCAGACTTGCGTGACTCACTTGATTCTTCAGGGCTATTAATTGGCAAGGCAGAATTTACTCCCCCTGTTGTCATCGATTTATCAGTCCTACGCCATGCTATTCGCGCTGAGCGCCGTACGGAGATCGCATATTGCGATCTTCAGGGCGATGAGTCTCTCCGCATTATCTGGCCATTCGCATTAGGATTTTTCGATCAAACGCATGTGATTGCCGCCTGGTGTGAGCTTCGCCAACAGTTTCGTCATTTCAGGGCTGAACGTATCCGTAACATAACGGTTTTGGAGCAGCCTTATCCCCGCCGTCGTCAGCAGTTATTAAAAGAGTGGCATGAAAAAGAAGACATTCCTCAGCAGTAATGACTACTGACAAAAATTGACAGCAGTGCGTACTACGATGCATTCAGGCAAGCAGAAGCCTTCTGCTTATTACTCACCTGATTACAGGGAATTCCTGATGAACGCACCAAATCTTATTATTTTATATGTGGAAGATGCCGTTACGAGTGAGCGTTTCTATCGTGAACTGTTTGATTTTAAACCTATTGAAAAATCGGAAAACTTTGCCATGTTCGCCTTTGACTCCGGGTTGTTACTGGGGTTGTGGTCTAAACATGAAGTCAAACCGGTGACCCAACTGGCGGGCGGTGGTAGCGAATTAGCCATTCGTGTCGAGAGCGAGGCTGCACTGAACGCGATGTATGAAAGCTGGAAGGAACGGGGTATTACCCTGATTCAGGACATCACCCAGATGGATTTCGGTTTAACGTTTGTGGCGATCGATCCCGATCAACATCGGATACGGGTTTATTATGCCAGCTACTAAGCTCGCTTTGGAATAAACACAAAGACACCTTCCCAGTGAAAGCTAGGAAGGTGTTCATATCATGCACTCATCGCTTTAGGCTAACCAATACGTTGTAAGCCTAACCTAGCGCGACTTTGATACCCAACGCGATCAACACCGTGCCCAGCAGCTTATCCACCAGTTTCTGCGCTTTAGCCAACCCACGTCGTACCGGCTCGCTTTGGAAAAGCAGCACCAGCAGCGGCCACCAGACGACAGAGAGCAGCCAGATGATCGTGGCATACCACAGCTTTTCGCCGATACCGGAGTGAATATTCAGCACCTGTGTAAACATCGCCAGAAAGAACAGTGTGGCTTTCGGGTTAAGCAGATTGCAGAGATAACCTTGCAGGAACGCTTTTTTCAGGCTGATGTTTTGTTGCCCCTGATGTGAAACGTCCATCTTGCTGCCGCCACGTGATAATAATGCTTGAATACCGATCCAGATCAGATAGGCGGCGCCCGCATATTTCAGTACATTAAACAGCCAAGGCGTGGTGGTGATGACGACGGCTAAGCCAGCGACGCAGTATGCCATGTGCGTTGCCACGCCGCAGATGACGCCAAACGCGGTCATCAGCGCGGCAACGCGCGAGTAGCGTGTGGCGTTCTTGATGACGAGAAAAAAGTCAGGGCCGGGGGAGAGCATCCCCAGCGTGGCGATAGTGGCGACAAACAGCGATGTTTCTAACATGGTCATTCCAGACAGTGAAAAGAGTAAGAGCGGTTAAAATGATAGCGCCAGAATAATGAATTCGCATCACACTTATTGGTTATTCGGCGGCAATATGTTAACAATTACCCTTTCATTTTTTGTGGTTAATTTCAGGGGCGGGTTGAGATAACAACATGGTCAGTGAATGTGAGAGCCGTGAACCTTTAAGTAGTGAAAAACCATCAAGCAGCGCGAAACCGATGGGGGAAGCGCCGCAGCAGCGGGAAATAACCCGACTGTGTATCCAGTGCGCGCTGCTGCTGTTACAGCATGGTGCAGAGAGTATGGTGGTAGAACAGCTATCGTCACGGCTGGGTATAGCGCTCGGTGCTGATAGCGTTGAGAGTTCAATCTCGGCAAATTCAATTGTCCTGACTACCATCATGCAGGGGCATTGCCTGACGTCGACGCGGAAGAATGTGGACCGCGGCATTAATATGCACGTCGTCATTGAAGTTCAGCATGCGGTCATCATGGCCGAGCATAAACTGCTGGATGTGGCGGGCGTAGAAAAGCGTCTGGGAAATATCAAACCGCTGCGCTATCCGCGTTGGCTGATGGTGTCCGTTGTGGCGCTGTCCTGCGGTTGCTTCAGCCGTTTGAACGGCGGTGGGTGGGATGCGTTTATCGTCACGCTGATTGCCAGCGGCCTGGCGATGTATGTCCGACAGGTCTTTACGGCACGACATCTGAATCCGTTGATCAACTTCTGTATTACGGCGTTTGTGGCGACGTCGGCATCCGGGCTGCTGATGCGTTTACCTGCTTTTTCTCAAACCTCGACGGTCGCGATGGCGGCCAGTGTGCTGCTGCTGGTTCCCGGCTTTCCGTTGATTAATGCCGTGGCAGATATGTTTAAAGGGCATGTAAATACCGGTTTGGCACGCTGGACGGTCGCGAGTTTACTGACGCTGGCAACCTGTATTGGCGTTGTGATGGCGATGTCGCTGTGGGGGTTACGCGGATGGGCTTAAGTTTACTGTGGGCACTGTTGCAGGATATGGTGCTGGCGGCGGTTCCTGCGTTGGGGTTTGCGATGGTCTTCAATGTGCCGCTGAAAGTGCTGCCTTACTGCGCGCTGCTAGGCGGCGTCGGGCATGGGGTACGGTTTCTGGCGATACATTTCGGCATGAATATCGAATGGGCGTCGTTTCTGGCGGCGATCCTGATCGGCATCATCGGTATTCGTTGGTCACGCTGGCTGCTGGCGCATCCGAAAGTTTTCACCGTCGCGGCCGTAATCCCGATGTTTCCCGGTATTTCTGCCTACACGGCGATGATTTCGGTGGTGGAAATTTCGCATCTTGGCTACAGCGAAGCGCTGATGAGCGTCATGATAACCAATTTCCTGAAGGCCAGCTTTATCGTCGGTGCGCTCTCTATCGGCCTGTCTTTACCGGGGATCTGGCTCTACCGCAAACGGCCGGGAGTATAAAACTCTTATATTACGTTTCGGTCTTGTATCTATATCGACGAGCGAAAGGGCTTTCCGTATAGTGTCAGCAATTTTCTGACCTACAGGGTTTTTTCACCATGGTTATTAGTTTGATTGCTGCACTGGCAGTGGATCGCGTGATTGGTATGGAAAACGCGATGCCGTGGCATTTGCCAGCCGATCTGGCATGGTTTAAGCGTAATACGCTTAATAAGCCGATTATTATGGGGCGTAATACTTTCCGTTCTATTGGTCAGCCGCTGCCCGGCCGACTGAACATTGTCGTCAGCAATCATCCCGGTGATGACGATCGTGTGACCTGGGTCTCTTCGCTGGATGCTGCGCTGGCGGCGGCGGGCGAGGTTGAGGAAGTGATGGTGATTGGTGGCGGCAGCATCTATCAGCAAACTCTTGCGCAGGCTAACCGCCTCTATCTGACGCACATTGATGCCGAAGTGGAAGGCGACACGCATTTCCCTGACTATGAGCCGGATGAATGGCAGTCTGTTTTCAGCGAGTTCCATGATGCTGACGAGCGTAACTCACACAGTTACTGCTTCGAAATTCTGGAACGTCGCTAAGCGCGCTTTCCTGCGATAACATTCTGTCGGTAATACGATGAAAGCTAAACCCGCCTTGTTGCGGGTTTTTTCTTTTCTGTCCTGTCCCGATGGTTACTTCCCCGTCTGACAGCTTTCACAAATGGCTTTTCTCAGCCAGCGATGAGCAGGATCGCTCTCGCGTCGCGTATGCCATACTTGCTGGAATGCAAAGTCGGATATCGTGAACGGAGGCGGAAAAATGTGCAAATCTGGCGTGGTGATACGTGCCATGCTACGCCGTGCGGCGGTCAAAATCAGGTCAGTGCCGGCAATGAGATTGATGGCGGCATGCCAGTGGGGCAGGGTCAGCACGACATTGCGCGATTGACCGGTTGCAGCCAGTGCGCTGTCCACTTCATTGGCTGAATCAGGATGCATTGTGACCAGAATATGTGGCCGTTCCAGCCATGCCTCAAATGACAGCGTACCGTTTTCCGGCAGCGTGGCACGGTCTGCCAGACAGGCGAACTGTTCTTCAAACAGACGCTCGGCGTGTACTTCAGGCGGACGTTCAGGAAATACACCGAGGCCTAAGTCGATTTCTCCATCCATCAATTGTGCCAGCATCATTTCACGGCCAGCATGGCTGACGGCCAGCGAAATGCCGGGTGCCTGTGTGCGTAAATGCCGCATGAGCGTTGGCAAGACGGCATTCGTACCGTAATCGGAGAGCGCTAACCGGAAATGCCGCGTGCTATGGCGCGGATCGAACTGTGGTGCCTGGATAAGCTCGTTCAGCTGATCAAGCGCCTGTTCCAGCGGACTGAGTAGCACCTGAGCGCGGGTCGTTAGCGTCAGGCCTGCCTCACGCCGAACTAACAGCGGATCGTTAAAAATCTGGCGTAGCTGTGATAGTGAATGGCTGACCGCAGGCTGGCTGCGGTGCAGGCGCAGTGCTGCTCGTGTGACGTGTTTTTCCGTCAACAGTGCGTGAAGCGTTAACAGCAGATTCATATCGATACGACGCAAATCATCCATTCAATGAATACCTTCCGTATAAATTACGAATTTCCATCAGTCTAATGGATGTATAAGTATTGGAACATCTCAATCATGTTGCGAACGTTATATTGTTAACCAGGGGGATCCATGTCGTCGTTCTCTTCTTTTTCTCTCTCATTGCTGCTGCCGCTGGGTATTGCGGTGCTTGCAGGAAGTATTGTGCCTTTTCAGGCTGCCAGTAATGCGGCGCTGGGGCGTTCGTTAGGTCACCCGCTTTGGGCAACGCTGGTCTCTCTGCTGGTCAGTATCTGTGTGCTGTTACCGATCCTATTTGCCGCTCGGATACCGGCACCGGCAATGGGGTCTGCTTTGCAAGGATCGTGGTGGATCTGGCTGGGTGGGGTGGCGGGGGTCGCTTATATCACCGCCGCGTTATTGCTGACGCCAAAGCTTGGTGCTTCAGGTTTTATTGTCTGCGTGATTGCGGGTCAGGTTGTGGCATCACTGATTATCGATCATTTTGGTTTGATGGGATTGGCGGTGAAGCCTGCGACGTTGGGGCGAATAGCAGGAGTCGCGTTAATTGTCCTTGGGATGCTGGTGGTGCAATGCTCTGCGGTTTCGCCACCGCTGACAAAACCCGCCGTTGAAAGCAATCAGTAACCACAGTGAGGGGCTATCTCTCGATTTCGTCGCGCGAATGGTCACATTTCCGTCATCTGCCACCGCTAGTATAAAAAAACGAGTCGCGGCTTGCGTCGTTAAATTGAGATGTCGTTAAGCCGCTGTGTTTACTAGGTAGGAGACAGTACGCATGGTGAATAGAAGCAGCAATCTGAATACTGACCGTTTAAGCGATCCACGCCGCCGTGAATTACCGTCAGGCGGCGTAGAAGCCGTTGGTCTGGCTGGGTTTCTTGGTGGTGGCATCTGGTCAATTCCCACCGAGGCGTTGGCCGTGCCCTCATCCAAAAAGGTTCAGTCTGGGACGATCTTCCCCTTTCTATGACGCTGGCACGGCTGGCGCTAGAGTGAATACTTTCGAGCCTTTACTCACCCGATAAGGGCGCGATATCACCAGATAATTCAGTCTGTGATGAGAGTGACGGTTGCGTAAAATAGCGCTTATCGTCCCAACGCAGCATCGTCAGTTCGCCCCCCCAACAGCACCCGGTATCCAGCGCGTAAATGTTTTCTGGCGTGCCTTTCCCTTCCAGCGATGCCCAGTGGCCGAATGCAATAGCGTATTCCCCGGCAACCTGGCTTGGCAGCTCAAACCACGGTTTTAGCAGAGAAGGTGCCTGACTCGGCGGCTCTTTGCAGAGCATATCCAACTGCCCGCCAGAGAAGCAGTAGCGCATGCGGGTAAAGACGTTGGTGCTAAAGCGTAGACGAGCCAGACCGCTAAGCTCTGGACTCCAGTGGTTCGGCATATCGCCATACATGGCATCGAGGAAAAGTGGGTAGCTATCGCTGCTCAGGATCGATTCGACTTCGCGGGCGCACATAAGTGCCGTCGGGAGATCCCACTGCGGCGTGATGCCCGCGTGCGCCATCACCAGCTTTAGATCGTCATCAACCTGCAAGATCGGCTGGCGGCGTAACCAGTTGATGAGCTCGTCTGCATCGGGAGCGGTGAGGAGTTCATTGAGCCGATCTTTCGGCTTATTGCGGCTGATGCCAGCATAAACCGCCAGCAGGTGCAGATCGTGGTTGCCAAGCACCATGCGGACAGAAGATCCCAGGGAGCGAACAAAGCGCAAAACATGAAGTGAATCCGCCCCACGTGCGACTAAATCGCCCGTTAACCAGAGTGTGTCTTGCTCAGGATTAAAGGAAACTTGCGCCAATAGCGCGTTGAGCTCAACTAAACAACCGTGAACATCGCCAACTAAATAGGTAGACATAATTAATGTATCAGTGAAGGAATTGCCAGACGGAAAACGGGGATTGAAACCTGAAACGCTTTACCCTGATGGTCAAGCATATGGTAGTGGCCTTCCATCGTGCCGAGAGGCGTTTCTATGACGGCACCGCTGGTATATTGGAATTCGCTACCGGGCTGGATAATCGGCTGTTCGCCGACGACGCCTTCACCCTGAACTTCAGTCTGGCGACCGTTACCGTTGGTGATCAGCCAATACCGTCCCAAAAGCTGGACTTCATGACGCCCCAGATTGCGAACCGTAATCGTGTAAGCAAACACGAAACGCTCTTCATCAGGCTCCGATTGTGATTCCACGTAGAAGCTCTGAACCTGTACACAAACACGGGGCGCATTAATCATGATGAACTCCAGTTATTCCTGTTTTGCAGGATGCTCGCTTAGCCAGTTCGCCAGTCGGCAATATTGCTCAACCGTCACATTCTCTGCGCGGCTGGTGACATCGATCCCCAAGGCCGTGAGAACGTCTGGGGTGAACAGGTTGCCTAGGCTGTTACGCAATGTCTTACGGCGCTGGTTAAACGCTTCCGTGGTGATGCGGCTCAGCACGCGAATATCACTGACCGGGTAGGGGATCTCGGCATGAGGCACGAGTCGCACTACGGCGGAATCAACTTTAGGTGCGGGCTTGAAGGCCTCCGGCGGTACTTCAAGCACCGGAATCACCTGACAATAATACTGTGCCATGACGCTCAGGCGTCCGAAAGCTTTACTGTTCGGCCCTGCCACCAAGCGGTTAACCACTTCTTTCTGCAACATAAAATGCATGTCGCGGATAGATTGAGTATAGGTGAACAAATGGAACATCAGCGGTGTGGAAATATTATACGGCAGGTTGCCGAAAACACGCAGCGGTTGCCCAGCCTGTTCAGCGAGCGCGGCGAAATCGATCGTCATGGCATCTTGCTGAATAATGGTCAGCTTGTCTTTCAGCGTTGGGTGTTTTTCCAACCGTGCTGCCAGATCTCTATCCAACTCAATAACGGTAAAACGATCCATTCGATCGCCAACGGGTGCGGTAAGTGCACCGAGGCCAGGGCCGATCTCGACGATCGCTTGACCTGGCTGAGGATGAATCGCCGAAACAATGCTATCGATCACGAAGTGATCGTTTAAAAAGTTTTGCCCAAAACGTTTACGGGCGAAGTGACCTTGGTGTACGCGATTATTCATTACTGTGTTTTATCATTTTAATGGCAAGATTTAATGCCGTGATGAAGCTGCCGGGGTCGGCGTTACCCGTCGCGGCCAGCTCAAGCGCTGTACCGTGATCGACCGACGTACGAATAAAAGGTAACCCCAGCGTGATATTAACGGCGCGCCCGAAGCCCTGATATTTCAGAACCGGGAGCCCTTGATCGTGGTACATCGCCAAAACGGCGTCAGCGTGTTGCAGATACTTAGGCTGAAAAAGCGTGTCGGCAGGCAACGGCCCAACCAGTGTAATGCCCTGCTGCCGTAGCTCGTCCAGTGCAGGATTAATGACATCCAGCTCTTCACGACCCATATGGCCGCCTTCACCGGCATGGGGATTCAGCCCACAGACATAAATCTGCGGTTGAGCGATGCCGAATTTGGTCTGCAAATCATGGTGCAAAATCGTGATGATTTCATGCAGGCTCTGGCGGGTAATCGCCGCAGAAACGGCTGCAAGCGGCAGATGCGTGGTCGCTAAAGCGACACGTAACTCTTCCGTCGCCAGCATCATGACGACACGCTTACAGCGGCTGCGATCGGCAAAAAATTCAGTGTGTCCGCTGAATGGGACACCGGCATCGTTGATAATGCCTTTATGCACCGGGCCAGTAATCAGCGCGGCAAATTCGCCGTTCAGGCAGCCATCACACGCCCGCGCCAGTGTCTCAACAACATAAGCGCTGTTAGCGACAGCCAAGTCACCTGGAATGATGGTTGCCGGTGCGGTGATAGGCAGAATGGTCAGGCTACCTGCCAGTTGTGGCTGTGCGGGCTGACCGGGTTGATAGTCACGCAGCGTCAGTGGCATAGACAGCTGCAATGCGCGACTGAGTAACAGGTCAGGATCCGCACAAATCACGAGCTCTACAGGCCAGGCCTGCTGAGCCAGAGCAATCACCAGATCGGGGCCAATCCCGGCGGGTTCGCCGGGGGTGATCACAACGCGTGGCGTATTGCTCTCAGTCTGCATTAGTTAGTGGCACCATTAATCACTTTGACATAAGCCGCTGCACGCTGCTCCTGCATCCAGGTTTGCGCTTCTTCCGCGAACTTACGATTAAAGATCATACGATACGCCTGCTCTTTTTGCGCCGCGTCGGTTTTGTCCACCTGACGGGTGTCCAGTAACTGAATCAGGTGCCAGCCAAAAGAGGAATGAACAGGCTGGCTGATTTCGCCTTTCTTCAGTTTCAACAGCGCATCACGGAAGGCGGGATCGTACATATCCGGAGAAGCCCAGCCGAGGTCGCCGCCCTGATTCGCGGAACCCGGATCCTGAGAGAGCAGTTTGGCTTGTGCGGCGAAATCGGTGCTGCCATTTTTGATCTGCTGTGCGACTTCGGCCAGCTTAGCTTGCGCCTGGCTGTCCGTCATGACGACAGAGGGTTTGATCAGAATATGACGAGCGTGCGTTTCAGTTACCGATACGCTTTTGTTACCGCCGCGAATATCGTTCACTTTCAGAATGTGGAAGCCCACACCAGAACGGATTGGGCCAACGACCTGACCTTTCTGCGCCTGCGTTAAGCGTTCAGCAAACAGCGTTGGGATCTCTTGCAGTTTTCCCCAGCCCATCTGGCCGCCTTTCAGCGCCTGAGAGTCGGCCGAATAAGTGATAGCCAGCTTACCGAAATCCGCCCCTTCGCTGATTTGCTTCACCAGCGACGTTGCCAGATTTTCCGCCTCATCAACCTGCTGCTGAGTGGGGTTTTCTGGCAATGGGATCAGAATGTGGCTCAGGTTCAGCTCATCATTTTCACCGGTCTGGTTGGCGATCTGCTTAGCCAGCGTATCGACTTCCTGCGGCAGGACGGTAATGCGACGGCGGACTTCGTTGTTACGCACTTCCGAAATCAGCATCTCTTTACGAATCTGGTTACGGTAGGTGTTGTAATTCAGACCTTCATAAGCCAACTGGCTTTTTAGCTGATCCAAAGACATCCGGTTCTGAGCGGCAATATTGCTAATCGCCTGATCCAACTGCTCATCCGTCACCTGAATACCCATCTTCTGCGCCATTTGCAGGATGATGTTATCCATGATCAGGCGGTCAGTAATCTGATGACGCAGCGTGGCGTCATCTGGCAACTGTTGCCCGGCCTGCTGGGCGTTCAGTTTTACCGACTGCAAAAGACTGTTTACATCACTTTCCAACACGACGCTGTTGTCGACCACTGCTGCGACTTTATCAACCACCTGTGGTGCTGCGAACGCGGTAGAGGCACTCAGTGCCAATCCGAGAATAAGCGTTCTCCAGTTCTTCATACCTTTCCCATTATTTCATCCGCAAGGCGGGTTAAAAGTTCCAACGTTTCAGTGATACAGCCTGTTTGCTACCACACTCTGGATGACATCAGAATGCGCGCTGGTAAGGCAAAATACCTGAACGCAGCATTTTTTCGGAACCCAGACTGTAATTGCTGCTTAAACCACGTAATTCGATATTAAACGACACTTTGTTGTCGTATTCGCTGCTGCGGCTGGTGCTGTTCCAGTCGGTAATTTTACGTTCATAACCGACGCTCACGGCCCAACAGCAGGTATTGTACTGTAACCCAATCAGCTGGTTTGCGGGCTGATTGGCCTTAGTATCGTAATAATAAGCCCCAACTACTGCCCAACGTTCGACAATCGGCCAGCTCGCGGTGACACCGACCTGCGAGATACCTTGCTGAGACCCCTGATTGGTCACGTTCGGCAGCATGTCGCGAATATATTCAGGGCTAGCGTAGCGGTAGTTTAACTGCACCAGACGTTCCGCATCGCGACGGTATTCTAACACGGCGTCGCCCAGCGCGACTTCGTTCAGACGATTGTCATACTGGAGACCCCCGCGAATGCCCCACCTGTCATCGATTTTCAGGAATGAATCTGTGGCCCACACCTGACTGCCGTTATTATCACTTTTATCGAGTGACGTATTGCGGTCGCCAGTACGTGGGCGATCGAAGTAATAGATTTGACCAATAGAAGCGTTAAAACGTTCAACCAACGCATCATCATAAATACGCGTGGTGACACCGGTCGCAATCTGGTTCGCGGACGCGATACGATCCAGCCCGCTGTAGCTGCGATCGCGGAACAGGCCGGAATAATCGGTCTGCATCAGCGTGGAGTCATAGGTATGGATGCTGCTTTGATCGCGATAAGGCACGTACAGATATTGCGCGCGAGGTTCCAGCGTCTGGGTATAGGCCTGCGACCAATCCATTTCGCGTTCAAAGACCATTTTGCCATCGACTTTATATTGCGGCATGACGCGGTTAACGGAACTCTGAAGTGCGTTTTTATTGACGTCGTTGACGGTAGGATCGGCACGATAGCGATCCAGATTTTCCTGTTGATAGTGCGTCGCTAACAGCTTGGCTTCGGTATTCAGACTAGCCCAGCGGTTTGCCAGCGGGAGATTCAGCGTTGGCTCAACGTGCAGACGAGTCGCTTCCGGTCGGTTGTCGTTGACGTTGGTAAATTTTACCGCCTGACCATAAAGGTGCATATCAAGTGGGCCGATATCATTTTGGTAATAATTGATATCGAGCTGCGGCTCAGCGCGGTAGACATCGCGGCTGGTTGCATTGGAAAAGACCTGGAATTGCTTGCTGGACAGCGTGGTGTCCCAGTTTTGATTCGCATAGCCTGCGCTGAGTTTTTGCGCGACGTAACCATCGGTGGTTGAACCGTAATGCGAATCGAGATCGGTAAAGTAGCGGTCGTCGCTGACTTTTGTGTAGTCCGCGTTAAAACGCCATACCTGATCCATCACGCCGTTGTGACCCCAGTGGAACAGCCAACGGTTGTCGTTGCTATCTTGTGGGGAGATTTTGGCGTATTCATTGTCGCTGGGTAACCAGTCGAACTGAATGACACCCAGACCCGGTGTGGTCAGGTAGCGGAATTCGTTCTGCCACTGCATACCACGTTTAGTTTGCAGATGCGGTGTGATCGTAGCGTCAAAATTAGGGGCGATATTCCAGTAATAGGGCGTCAGCAGTTCGAAGCCTTTGCTGCTACCGTATTTCGCATTGGGAATCAGGAAACCAGAGCGTCGTTTATCGCCGATAGGAAGCTGTAAATACGGGCTATAGAACACAGGTACGCCAGCAATCTTGAAACGTGCGTTCCAGATTTCAGCAACCTGCTCTTCTCTGTCTTGAATCACTTCCGAACCGACGACACTCCAGCTATTATCTCCCGGCAGACAGGAAGTGAAAGAGCCGTTTTCCAGAATGGTGTAGCGATTGCTGTCACGCATTTTCATTTTGTCGGCGGAACCACGCCCTTGACGGCCCACCATCTGATAGTCGCCTTCATAGACGTCGGTATCTTTGGTGTTCAGGTTGGCCCAGGCTTTAGGGCCTTTCAGGATAACCTGATTGTCGTCGTAGTGGACATTTCCCGTCGCAGTAATGGTACGCGTTGGCGCGCTACCCTGCGTTGCCGGATTCAACTGGTTCAGTTCCACCTGCTCGGCGGTCATGACGCTGTTGCCCTGCTGGATGTTAACATTGCCGATGAATTTGGCGTTGTCGGGATAGCTGGCTTCGGTTTTGTCAGCCTGAATATTGACCGGCAGCTGATTAGGATCGCCTGTTACCAGTGGTCTGTTGTACGTAGGTACACCCAGCATGCACTGTTCAGCGAGATCGGCCAGCGCGTGCTGACTGTAAAGCGCCGACCAAACCAGAGTGGCCAGCAGAGTTGGGAAACTTTTTTTCATACGTGGTATCAGGTGTTCCGTCATCAGGGGCATCATGCCGGCAAACGGTCAGAGACTATATCACTCGTTAGCGTTGCGCCAGTGTTAAATCCCCACCGCTTATACGCACCGCCGTTAGGTGCAAAGATAAATGACAGGTATGATAAAGCAATTTTTGGCTGACGGCATGAGGATTTGAGGAGTATATGCGGTATTGGGGAAAGTTGCTGGGGTTGGCGCTGGGAATCGTCTCAAGCGCTGGCATCTGGGGAATGATCATGGGCTTACTGATGGGGCATTGGATTGACAAAGCCCGGGCATCGCGTCGCCGTGATTATTTTTCCGCTCAGTCTACCCGCCAGTCATTGTTCTTTCTCACGACCTTTCAGGCCATGGGACACCTGACCAAATCCAAAGGTCGGGTGACGGAAGCCGATATCAAGATCGCGACCAAAATGATGGATCGGCTTGAGCTGTTTGGTGAGGCCAGAACGGCTGCTCAACGGGCTTTCCGCGAAGGAAAGACCAGCCATTTCCCTCTGCGACTAAAATTACGCAAGCTGCGCGATGCGTGTCTGGGACGTTTTGATTTAATTAAGATGTTTCTGGAAATTCAGCTTCAGGTCGCGTTTGTGGATGGCGTTTTACATCCGAACGAACGACGCGTGTTGTATGTGATTGCCGATGAGCTGGGTGTGACGCGTGAACAGTTTGAGTTCTTTCTGCGGAATATGGAAAGTCCCTCGGGGCAGCAGTCGCGGCAGAATCAATCGCGCCAGAACGGTAAATCACATCAGCGACGCAGTAACGGCCATTCCAGCGGGGGCTACTCTAACGGACACTCTTATGGCGGCCAACGCCCGGCCTCGCCGCCGCGAGGGCCTACGGTCGAAAGTGCCTGTCGTACGTTGGGCGTGCGCAGCAGCGATGACGCCGTGACGATTAAGCGCGCTTACCGCAAACTCATGAGCGAACATCATCCGGATAAGCTGGTCGCCAAAAAGCTTTCGCCGAGGATGATGGAGATGGCCAAGCGCAAAGCGCAGGATATTCAGGCTGCCTATGAACTATTGAAAAGCGCGAATCAGACAAAATAATCCGCATCCTTCCTTTCTTATTACTTCTCCGTTTTACCGCTCCACCAAACCCGATTTGAAAATACCGCCAGCGCGTTTGCCTCAGAAATCCGCTTCGCAACGAAAGTGCATCGGGGTATTGAAAGCCGGGTGCGTGATAGCCAGTTCTTGTGCATGCAGTAAAAGGCGAGGTGCCAGTGCTTTGGCATCGGGATGCGCATAAAATCCATCGCCGAGAATGGGGTGACCTAGCGCGAGCAGGTGGACACGCAGTTGATGGGAACGGCCGGTAATCGGCATCAGCTTGACGCGCGTCGTACCGTCAGCGTCACGCGAAAGTACCTGATACGCTGTCTGTGCGGCTTTTCCTGTTTCAAAACAGACTTTCTGTTTCGGGCGATTTGGCCAGTCGCAGATCAGCGGCAGGTCGATAACCCCTTCGTCCTGCGCCATATGTCCCCAGACGCGGGCAAGATAGTATTTCTTGGGTTCGCGCTCGCGAAACTGGCGCTTTAATTCGCGCTCTGCGGCTTTCGTGAGTGCCACGGCAATCACGCCGCTGGTTGCCATATCCAGACGATGAACGGATTCAGCCGTCGGGTAGTCTGCCTGAATGCGGCTCATGACGCTGTCTTTGTGTTCTGGCGCGCGGCCGGGAACCGACAGCAGACCGCTGGGTTTATTCACCACCATGATGTGCTGATCCTGATACAGAATATGCAGCCAGGGATCGGTAGGCGGATTATAGGGTTCCATTCACGCTCCAAAATACGCAAGAGACAGGGATGTCGTTGCTGTTTGACCGAGATACACGGGCTTATCACGGGGCGAGGTGTTCCTGCGGAAACCTCATCCCCGTGCTTTCCCTAATATGCAGCTATCCGTGTGCTGAAAAGTCTGGCTAACCATATATGCATAAGAGGTTGCTGACAAAGTCCGCAGAGCGGGGGTAACGGATAGATCGTAAAGACGCTGCAAGTACATCCATGTAAGCTCGGATTGCGCCATCCATGGCGCAAACGCTTTACTCTTCTATTCCGTTACTCCCGTTTTCATTCGGCGAATAGATTTGTCAACGGTCTGATGAGGCATATATGGGCGGCACATTACTGGTGCGTCACCACAACCAGACGAATAGCATCCAGACGCCAGTTTGCTTCATGGAGGTTGCTGAGTACCTGCTCGCGCTGGTTTTCCAGTGCAACCAACTCATCTTCACGAATGTTGGGGTTAACGGCTTTCAGCGCTTCCAGACGTTCTAATTCGCGGCGTAATTGCAGGTCAGCCTGCTCTTGAGCGTCGGTAATCAACTGGCGCGCCTGCGTTTCTACCAGCGCTTCTGCCTGTTGTAGCATCGCGTGAACGTCAGCCTGTACGGCATTCACCAGTTTACTGGACGTATGACGATTGACCGCGTTGAGCTGGCGGTTGAAGCTCTCAAACTCAACCTGTGCTGCCAGATTAGTACCTTTACGGTCCATCAGCAGACGAACCGGTGTTGGCGGCAAGAAGCGGGTCAGTTGCAGGTGCTTCGGTGCTTGTGCTTCCACAACGTAAACCAATTCGGCCAGCAACGTGCCGACCGGCAGCGCTTTATTTTTCAGCAGTGACACGGCGCAGCTTCCGGTATCGCCGGACAGCACCAGATCGAGTCCGTTACGGATAAGCGGGTGTTCCCAACTGATAAACTGTGCGTCTTCGCGGGAGAGCGCCTGATCGCGATCGAAGGTGATCGTACAGCCGTCTTGCGGCAGGCCTGGGAAATCTGGCACCAGCATATGATCGGATGGCGTCAGGATGATCAGGTTATCGCTGCGATCTTCCTGATTGATGCCAACAATATCAAACAGGTTCAGGGCGAACGTCACCAGATTGACGTCATTATCCTGTTCGGCGATGGCCTGCGCCAACAGCTGAGCCTGTTCGCCACCGTTAGAATGCATTTCCAGCAGGCGATCGCGGCCTTGTTCAAGCTGTTGCTTCAGGCTGTCGTGCTGCTGACGGCAAACATGAATAAACTCATCCAACCCCTGCTGTTCACCCACCGTCGTCAGTCGCTCGATCAGTTGCGTATGGTGCGCATCATAGATGGTGCGACCTGTCGGGCAGGTGTGCTCAAACGCATCCAATCCTTCGTGATACCAGCGAACCAGCAACGCCTGCGCGGTATTTTCCAGATACGGCACCATGATCTGAATTTCTTTGGCCTGCCCGATACGATCCAGACGACCAATACGCTGTTCCAGCAGATCAGGGTTGAATGGCAGATCGAACATCACTAAATGGCTGGCAAACTGGAAGTTACGGCCTTCAGAACCGATCTCTGAACAGATCAGCACCTGTGCGCCTTCTTCTTCGGAAGCAAAATAGGCGGCGGCGCGGTCGCGTTCCAGAATCGACAGCCCTTCATGGAAGACGGCGGCGCGGATCGCTTCACGCGTGCGCAGCACTTGCTCCAGTTGTAGTGCCGTCGCTGCTTGCGCACAGATCACCAGCACTTTTTCATCACGATTGGCCGTCAGGTAGTTTAGTAGCCATTCCACGCGCGGATCGAAGTTCCACCAGGTGGCATCGTCCCCTTCAAGCTGTTGGTAAATTTGTTCTGGATACAGCATGTCGCGGGCGCGCACTTCCAGCGCCTTATTTGCGTTCATGATGCCGGACACTTTAATCGCCGTTTGGTACTGCGCTGGCAGCGGCAGGCGGATTTGATGCAGGATACGCTGCGGGAAACCTTTAACACCCTGACGGGTGTTACGGAACAGCACACGGCTGGTGCCGTGGCGATCCATCAGCATGGTGATCAGTTCCTGACGCGCTTTCTGATTGTCATCGCTGTCGCTGTTGATCGCTTTCAGCAGCGGCTCGATGTCCTGCTCACCCAGCAGGTCGCTCAGCGCATTCAGCTCAGCCGTTTGGGCTTTTTCGCCTGCTAACAGCAGGGTGACGGCATCGGCAACCGGACGGTACTGCTGCTGCTCGGCAACGAATTCGTGGTAGTCGTGGAAACGGTTGGGATCGAGCAGGCGTAAGCGCGCAAAGTGGCTCTGCTGGCCGAGCTGTTCCGGCGTTGCGGTTAACAGCAGAACGGCCGGCGTGGCGCGTGCCAGTGTTTCAATGGCCTGATATTCCGGGCTAGGACTTTCTTCGTTCCAGACCAGATGATGGGCTTCATCCACCACCAGCAGATCCCAATCGGCGTTGACGAGCTGTGTAAAGCGCTGGGCGCTGCGTTGAACAAATCCCAGCGAGCAGATCACCAGTTGTTCGGTTTCAAATGGATTGCTGCTGTCCAGTTTGGCTTCGGCATAGCGCTCGTCGTCAAACAGGGAAAACAGCAGGTTAAAGCGGCGCAGCATTTCGACCAGCCACTGGTGTTGCAGGGTTTCCGGCACGACAATGAGCACGCGGTTGGCACGACCCGCTAGCAACTGCTGGTGGATGATCATCCCCGCTTCAATGGTTTTTCCCAGACCGACTTCGTCCGCCAGTAAAACGCGTGGCGCGTGGCGCTGGCCGACTTCGTGAGCGATATGAAGCTGATGGGGGATCAGGCTGGCACGCATGCCGCGCAATCCGCCCCATTGTTGCCGTGCCTGCTCGTTCTGATGCTTGCGGGCGCGATAGCGCAGGGCAAAGCGATCCATACGATCAATCTGCCCGGCGAACAGACGATCTTGCGGTTTATTGAACGTCAGTTTGCTGTCCAGAAAGACTTCACGCAGTTCCGCCGACGTTTCATCGTCCAGGCGTTGGCCGCAATACACCAGCAACCCTTTTTCTTCTCGCACGTCATCAACTTTGAGTTGCCAGCCTTCATGGCTGGTGACGGTGTCGCCGGGATTGAACATCACGCGGGTGATGGGGGCGTCGCTGCGGGAATAAAGTCGGTTTTCACCGCTGGCAGGGAAAAGCAGCGTAATCATACGCGTATCGACGGCAACAACCGTTCCCAGTCCAAGTTCGCTTTCCGTATCGCTGATCCAGCGCTGACCAAGTGTAAAAGGCATAAATTCTTAGCTCGATGTTCGTCTGTGTCGGAGGAGTGTCTGATTACATTATCGGGTGCCGATAATGCTGCTGATGCAAATTCAGAAAGGGCGTTATGGTAATGGATGACGGTGCGTTCGTCACCCCTCAAACTTGTTGTTGCTTGAATTAACCCCTTTCATTTAAAAACACGAATATCTGCCATTTAAAACATGAATCACTTTCATTTAAAACAAGCCCATCTGGCCTGTTATCCGTGTAGCAAAATCGTCGTGCAGGAAAGGCAGAATGGCGTCCGCGACTGGCTGGAGCTGGCGTTCGACATAATGCTGGTAATCCAGCGGTGAGTGCCGGGTTTCCAGCGGTTCGGGGCCGTTGACGGTCATTACATAGCTGATCCAGCCGCCGTTTTGGTATTGCAGCGGCCGCCCTTGCTGGCGGTTATAGTCATCGGCAATTTTAGCGGCTCTGGCGTGGGGCGGCACGTTACGTTGGTAATCATCGAGCCGACGGCGAAGCCGTTTACGGTAGATCAGCAGATCGTCAAAATCACCGTTCAGGGTACGATCGACATAATTCCGCAGCCAGTCTTGATAAGGCTGTTGCTGAAAAATCAGCAGGTAGAGCTGCTGTTGAAACTGCTGCGCCAGCGGTGTCCAGTCGGTGCGCACGGTTTCCAGCCCTTTGAACACCATTTTTTCGCCTTGTGGCGTGTCGATTAGGCCGGCGTAGCGTTTTTTACTGCCTTGTTCCGCGCCGCGAATCGTTGGCATCAGGAAGCGGCGAAAATGCGTTTCAAATTCTAGCTCCAGCGCACTGGTCAACTGCTGGGTGTCGTGCAGGTGCTGTGTCCACCACTGGTTAACGTGCTTCACCAATGTTTTGCCAATCTTTGCTGCGTCTTCTTCGCTGTGCGCGTGCTTCAGCCAGACAAAGGTGGAGTCGGTATCGCCATAAATCACCTGATAGCCTTGTTCCTCGATCAGTTCGCGCGTTTGGCGCATGATTTCATGGCCGCGCAGGGTGATGGAGGAGGCGAGACGTGGGTCGAAGAAGCGGCAACCTGTGGCGCCCAGCACGCCATAAAAGGCATTCATGATGATCTTGAGCGCCTGAGACAGTGGCTTATTGTTGGTGCGTTTAGCCGCTTCACGCCCTTGCCAAATTTGCTCCACAATCGCCGGGAGGCAGTGCTGTTCGCGGGAGAACCACGCCTCGCGAAAGCCGGGGACAGCGTGCTGGGCGTCAGGATTTTGTGTTCCCACCGCCAGCCCGACCGGGTCGATCAGGAACGTGCGGATGATCGAAGGGTAGAGGCTCTTGTAGTCCAGCACGAGTACCGAATCATACAGTCCTGGACGCGAATCCATCACAAATCCGCCGGGACTGGCTTCAAGCGGGACGTCACCCAGATTCGGGGCAACATAACCCATACGATGCATACGTGGTAAATAGAGATGGTAAAATGCGGCGACGGAACCCCCGCTGCGATCGGCCGCCAGCCCGGTGACGCTAGCGCGTTCCAGCAAGAAAGGCAGCAACTCGGTTTTGTCGAAAATACGCGTGACCAATTCGCAGTCTTGCAGGTTATAGCGAGCGAGAGCGGGCTTATCTTCGGCAAAACGACGGTCGATTTCATCCATTCGCTGATAGGGCGTGTCGATTGCTTTGCCTTCCCCGAGCAGCGATTGCGCGACAAATTCCAGACTAAACGACGCAAAGTTCCACGTCGCAGATTTGAGCGCTTCAATGCCGTCAATAATTAAACGGCCAGTGGCGCTGGCAAAAAAATGCCCCTGTTTAAAACCGTGTTCCCGCCATTCTAACGTCTGTCCGTTACGCCCCAATTTGAGCGGAATGTTGTAGCGCTCGGCATGTTTTTGCAGGACTCGCAGGTCAAACTGCACCAGATTCCAGCCGATGATGGCATCGGGATCGTGTTGCTGCATCCAGGCATTCAGTTTTTCCAACAGCAGCGGGCGGCTGGCGACGTACTCAAGAGTAAAATCTTCATGTTCGGCAGGCGTACCGTTCGGCGGGCCGAGCATGTAAACCTGGCGCTGTCCGCAGCCTTCCAGCCCGATGCAGTAAAGCTCGCCGTGGCGGGTGGTCTCGATATCCAACGACACCAGTTTGAGCGTCGGGCGGTAATCGGGATTCGGTTTCATGCGGACTTCCGTCATCACGCTATCTGACATTGGGGTACCGCTAAACCACACGGGCGCGGTGATAAAGCGCTCCATCAGAAAGCGTTCTGTCGGGCGAATATCCGCTTCGTAGACCAGAACGCCTCCTTCACGCAGCAACTTTTCCAGCCGTAGCAGCTGTCGGTATTGCGGGCAATATAGTCCCAGCAGCGGCTGATGGTGGAAATCCTGCATGGCGAGCGGTTTTAACTGCCAGCGTTTTTCATGCTGTAAAAGCGTTCTTGCACGGGTTTCCTGCTGTGCAGGAATAAAGGCAATGGCTTCTTGTACCGGCAGCCGTGCGAGCAGCGGGCCCTCATCGGTGGCCAGCCAGAATTCAACCTGCGTGCCTGCTGGTGTGTCGTTCCAGTGGCGGGTCAGTAGAAACCCCTGACGAACCTGAGTCACTAAGCGGCCTTTTATTGCAAGCGGGATAAGGGGAATGGTAAGGATAAGTATGGTTATTTATACAGGTGATGTCCAGCATCCTGGAACATCACCGAGATAAAGAAGGGGAAACGAGAATTAACTCTCGCTGCTTACGGCTGAAACCACGCGATTGCGGCCTTCCTGTTTAGCCTGATAGAGGGCTTCATCCGCCAGTTTGAAGGTACGCTCGATCGATATATTGCTCACACTCGGCTGCCATAGCGCGACACCTAATGAGATCGTAATGCTACCCACGACAGGAATCGTTGATTCCTGTGTGCGTTGCCGCAATCGCTCTGCAATGTCGAGTGCCACATCCAATGTGGTTTCAGGCAGCAGTATCAGGAACTCTTCGCCGCCGCTGCGGCACAGAATATCGGAATCACGCGAGCTGGTACGAATCAACTGTGACAAATAACGAATGACATTGTCCCCAACGTCATGGCCATAGGTGTCATTGATGCGTTTGAAGCGATCAATATCCAGCGCGATGACCGCAAAACTTTTCTGCCCCATCTGCCAGTAGCGGAGAGCGCTATCTAAGCCACGACGATTAAGCAGTTCAGTCATTGGGTCTGAGTGTGCCTCGGAACGCAACTTGCCAATCTTGCGCTGGAGTAAATCGATACCCAGTAACATCGCCTGTTTGAGCTGGGAGGCTTCGAAATACCAGGAGTGAATATTTCTGATATCGTCGGAGACGTCGGTTGCATCCATTTTATTGGCGCTGCGCGCCAACAGCCACAGCGGCTGGGCGATGAGTCGAGCCAACAGCCAGACGCATAAGATGGTTAAAAGCGCGAGTGGGAGCGTGTGGCGTAGCACGTTCAGCATTAGGCCATCCAGTGGTTTCAGCGTAATGTCCGTTGGGCGGAGCGCCACAATCTGCCACTGTGAGGTCGGCTCAACGGCATAGCCCGCTAACATCTTCTCACCCAGATAGTTCAGCATATGCTGGCTGCCATTCTTCTCATGCTGTGCGTCGATCTCCAGATTATTGGTCTCTGTTTTACCAATCCGTTCGATATCGCGGTGATACAGCATTCTTTTGTTCTTATCGGTGACGTAAATATAAGAACCGTCGCGATAATAGTGTTTGTCTAAGAGCGTATTAAGCACGCTTGGCTGTTTAAGGTAAATTGATCCCCCGATAAACCCTTTGTAACGGCCATCTCGCGTGAAGATCGGCGCAGATATCAGCACAATGAAGTTATTGGCAGCAGAGACATAGGGCTGGCTGATAAGCGGCTGCTTTTCTCTTAAGGCTTCAAGTGCGCCTTCGGTTGTCAGACTTCTTCCGATTAACTGGAACGTATCAGGAGACGTGGCTCTGACGATACCTTTTTCATCTGCAATGACGACAGAGTTGAAATTGCTGGTCTGTAGCCGTAGGCGGTCGGCTTCTTTTAGCAGGCTGACCTTATCATCCATCTGTGGGGCGACGATATTGGTACTGTAGGCTAACTGTTGCTGGGCCTCTTTAAAGAAAGAGCTGGTCATTGCCGCGAGTTTGGTGGCGTAGACGCGGTTTGCTTCCAGTGTGTTATCAATCAAAAGCTCTCGTTGGACGCGATAGCTGGCATAAAAACTGTTTGCCAGTGTTACCAAGGCGCTCGCCACTGCCAGAAGTAGGATAAGGCGTCGTAATCCGAAATGGTTGAGTAGTTTAAAAAACATAGTGGCAGTGCGGCACAGTGGTAAAAAATGACCGCTATCATAAGTGTTGATGCCCGTTGGTGCAAAAGAATTGACCAACAATCAGGAGTTGACGGCTTCTGCTATGATCCAGACAATCCTTGTTTTTATAACGTACGGGTAGGTTTTATGGAAGCGTGGCTGGATCATCTGGTTACTCAATCACTCGCGTATTCACTGATCGCCGTCATGCTGGTTGCCTTTCTGGAATCTCTGGCTCTGGTGGGGTTACTGCTGCCGGGCACGGTGATGATGGCGACGCTGGGGGCACTGATCGGCAGCGGACAAACGGGGCTTTACCCGGCGTGGGCTGCCGGGATTATCGGTTGTCTGTTAGGGGATTGGATTTCTTATTTCATCGGCATGCGTTTTAAGGCACCGTTGCATAACTGGTCTTTCCTGAAAAAGTACCAGGCGTTGTTGAATAAAACAGAATATGCCCTGTATCAGCATCCGATGCCGACGATACTGATCGGGCGTTTCGTCGGCCCGACGCGTCCGCTCATCCCAATGGTGGCGGGGATGTTGGGGTTACCGCCTTATAAATTTGCCGTACCGAATATCATCGGCTGCCTGCTGTGGCCACCGGCTTATTTTTTACCCGGCATTCTGGCTGGCGTGGCGATTGATATTCCTGCGGGGACGAACAGCGCAGGATTTAAGTGGCTGCTGCTAATTACTGCCGTCGTGGTGTGGGGGGCTGGCTGGCTAAACTGGCGTTGGTGGCGCAGTGATAAGCGTAAACATCGTGACTGGTTTAGCAGAAAGATGCCGCTCAGACGTCTGCGCTGGGTTGCGCCCGCGGTATCTGTGGCGGCGGTTGCTTTGTTGATCGTACTGATTCAGCACCCGCTGATGCCCGTTTACCGCCATCTGCTATGGCAGGTGTTAAACGGATAATGTTGGGCAGGCCGGGAAAGACCCGGCCAAGCCACTTAGCAGTAGAACTCGGCGACCTGCTCGAAAATACGCATTTCTTCACCGTGACGGCGTACCTGAAGGACATCCTCCAGTTTTTCCACCTGACTGATCATTTGCTGTAGCCGCTGGTCATCTTTGACCAGTAGCCAGATCCGGCTTTCCTCGCCATTTGCCAGCGGCATACACAGAATGCCTTCCACGTTAAATGCCCGACGGGCAAACAGGCCACAAACGTGTGACATCACGCCGGGGTGGTTGCGCACCGAGAGTTCCAGCGTGACCTGATTTGACGTTGATTGCGTTGGCGAAGTTAGTTGAGTTGACATAGTCATTAATCTCCGATCATATCGATGTTCGCGGCGCCCGGTGGCACGATAGGTAAAACTTTTTCATTGGCGTCAATAAGTACGTGGATCAGCGCCGGACCCGGTTGGTTGAGTGCCTCTTGCAGCGCGGCCTGTGGATCGGCGGCGGCGTTCAGATCGCAGGTTGCAAAGCCGAAGCCTGCGGCAATCGCGAGAAAATTCGTGCTGTAGCGGTAATCGGCCGCGAAGATGCGCTGTTGGAAAAACATATCCTGTTGCTGGTGAACCAGACCAAGAGACTGATTGTTCATCAGGACAATTTTTACGTTAAGTCCTTCTTCTGCCGCGGTCGCCATTTCCTGAATATTCATCATCAGGCTGCCATCACCCGAGAAACACACCACGGTGCGATCCGGTTCAGCCAGCGCCGCGCCAATTGCCGCTGGCAGGCCAAAGCCCATTGTCCCAAATCCACCAGATGTCAGCCATTGGCGTGGACGACGCAGCGGATAAGACTGCGCGACCCACATCTGATGCTGGCCGACATCGGTCGTGATGATGGCATCATCCGTCAGCGCCTGTGCCGTGGCCTGAACCAGACCATAATGGCTCAATGGATCGTCAGCGCCCGGCATGCTGAACGGAAATTCCTGTTGCAGCCTACGGACGGTTTCTCGCCATACGTCACGCTGCTGCGGCGCAATATGTGGCAGTAACTGATCCAGCGCTTGTGCGACATCTGCGTTGATCGCGACATGTGGCTGGCGGATCTTGCCCAGTTCGGCGGGATCGATATCGATGTGAATGATGCTGGCATTCGGGCAAAACTGCTCCGCTTTACCAATCGCGCGATCGTCAAAACGCGCACCCAGCACAATTAACAAATCTGCCTGCTGTAAGATCAGATTGGTTGATCGTGCGGCGTGCATGCCCAGCATACCGAGCGACAGGGGATGATCGACAGGCATCGTACCCAGCGCCATCAGCGTCATGGTGGTTGGCAGGCTGGAACGTTCCGCCAATTGAACCGCCTGTTCGTGCGCGGCACCGCTAATAATTCCGCCACCGAGATAGAGCACCGGTCGCTGAGCCGCGTTAATCATGGCCGCAGCACGTTCGATTTCCTGATGGGCGATGGCGGGTGGCGTATCGAGAGGAAAGACGCCTGGCAGCTCGCTCAGCTCAATGGTCGCGTTCTGGATATCTTTTGGAATATCGATCCATACCGGGCCGGGACGACCCGACTGCGCAATACGAAAAGCTTCAGGGATCACGCGCGGCAGTTCGTTGATGTCGCGAACCAGATAGTTATGCTTGGTGACGGGAATAGAAATGCCGTAGGTATCGACTTCCTGAAACGCATCGGTACCGATCATGCTGGAAGGCACCTGACCGGTGATACATACCAGCGGGATCGAATCCAGTTTGGCATCGGCGATGGCGGTGATCAGATTGGTCGCCCCCGGACCGCTGGAAGCCATACAAACCGCAGCGCGCCCGTTGGCACGCGCCATGCCTTGTGCCATAAATCCCGCGCCTTGCTCGTGGCGAGCCAGAACGTGGCGAATCGTCTTACTTTGACCCAATGCATCATATAACGGCAGAGCTGCACCGCCGGGAATGCCCGCTACGGTAGTGATGCCCTGCTGTTCGAGCAGCCGAACAATTAACTGAGCGCCTGTATAACGCATGTTTACATCCTTCATCAGGGCCGGTGCGGTGTCGGAACGGGGAGGGTAGAAATAAGAAACCCCGCTCGGCTTGCGCCGGCGGGGTTTGAGAATCTTCGATTCGGAACCCGTTACGGCGCGCTGCCGACGACGACCACGCGCACGACGACGACCGCGTCAACATGCGCGGTGTGTAGTAGTGCTGAAGTGGAAGAAGCGTAGTGTGTCACGGGAATCCTATTTATGTTCGAGTTATTGATGGTCGAGTGTTGTGTTCGAATGAGTTATTCAATCTTCAATCCATATAAGCACAGCAGTATAAAAAGACACAATACCTACAAGGTATAAAAACTGAATATGTCGAATTGGTCACAGTATATTGAAAACTTTACGGCGTTCTTGCCGCTTGATTTTTCGCCACACAACCCAAGAATCGTGACTTTTTTCACAATTGGAACGGCGTTTCAATGTTATAAATTATAAAATAATCATTGAGATAGTGGATGGTGATAAATGGGCGTGTCCCGAGTGGTGGGGAAAGGCGTATTGAGCGGTATCTTACTGATGGCAATGGGGATCGGCCAGACGATGGCCTGTCAGGCTGGCCCCGCCAACGAATGGATGCGGGGTATTGAGCAGCAGCGTCAGGCGGATTTGGGCAATGGCTGTTATCTCAATCCGATTATTGCGGGCGATCATCCGGACCCCACGATTATCAAGGATGGGGAAGATTACTACATGACGTTCTCGTCATTTGACGATATCCCCGGACTGCTGATTTGGCACTCGCGCGATTTAGTGAATTGGGAGCCGCTGGGCCCGGCGATTACAACACCTGTTGACGCGATTTGGGCACCGGATTTGGTGAAGCACAACGACAAATACTATATCTACTTCACCACGAATCGGATTATCGACGCCAAAGGAACAAAAAAGAAAACGCTGTATGTGATTACCGCCGATGATATTCATGGACCGTGGACGCCGCCGAAAGATACCGGTTTGAAAAATCCGGCTAGCGATCCTGGCCATGTGGTAGGAGAGGATGGTAAGCGTTACATCTTTATGTCGGGCGGCAACCGCGTGCAATTAACGGACGACGGGCTATCGACGGTCGGTGAAATGGCGGTGGTCTATCAGGGATGGCAGTACCCGGAAGAGTGGGATGTGGAAAGCTTCTCGCAGGAAGGGCCTAAGATGCTGCGCCACGGTGACTACTTCTACATGGTGCTGGCGGAAGGTGGAACGGCGGGGCCACCGACCGGACACATGGTGATTGCCGCGCGCTCCAAATCGATCAACGGACCGTGGGAAAACTCGCCGCATAACCCGATCATCCGTACGCAGGATCGTTCAGAGAAATGGTGGTCGCGCGGCCATGCCACGCTGATCGAAGGGCCGGATAAAAATTGGTACATGGTGTACCACGGCTATGAAAACGGCTTTATGACACTGGGGCGTCAGGCGATGTTGGAGCCGATCGTTTGGGGTGATGATGGCTGGTTTACGTCCGCCGGATTCGATACCGGTAAACCGATTCGCAAACCGGAAGGGGGCGAGGCGGTGCCTCACGGCATTGGCTGGTCTGATAGCTTTACCGACGAGAAATTTCCGGCTCGCTGGCATTTCTATCGTGCTAATGCGGAGGAGCTGAAGCGGGTCACGCTTAGCGACGGCAAGCTGCACTTGAAGGCAAAAGGCACGTCGCCGAAGGACAGCGCGCCGCTGACGATGATCCCTGGCGATCAGGCTTACCAGATTGAAGTCACGGCAAATTTTGCCTCTGGCGCACAGGCAGGGTTGCTGCTGTTCTATAACGCGAAGCTATACGTCGGGCTGTCGTTTAATCAGGACGGCACCATCATGCAACGCTACGGGCTGGAAAGGGCGGAAAAGAAACTGCCGCATGTTACGGGCAATGAGGTGCAGATTCGGATGAAAAACGATCGCCATATTGTGACGTTCTACACTCGCACCTCGGATCAGGAGCCGTGGAAGAAATACCCGGTACAGATGGAAGTCTCCGGTTACCACCACAATGTGGCTTATGACTTCCTCAGCTTACGACCCGCGTTGTATGCGTCGGGCGAGGGCGAGGTTACGTTCAGCAACCTGCGCTATCAGGCGTTGCCTTAATTCTTCAATCCGAAGACGGACGTGAAATTCCCAGGATGGCGGCCGCGTCGGCGCTGCCATCCTGTAGCGCCTGAGTCGGCCCGTCATAATAAATCTGCCCGTCCACGATCAGCACCGTACGTTTTGCGATCCGCATGGCATCATCCAGATTGTGGGACACCATCAACAGCGTGAATTGACGCTCCTGACACACACTTTCAACCAGATCGAGCATCTCCTGACGCAGCGCGGGATCGAGTGCCGAGAACGGTTCATCCAATAGCAGAATCGGCTGATGACGCACCAGACAGCGTGCCAATGCTGCCCGCTGACGCTGCCCGCCAGAAACCTGTGAAGGTAGACGATCCAGAAGATCGGCGAGGCCGACCCGATCGGCAATCTGCCGTAACGTCTCGCGCTGTTCTGCACTAAGCCGCAGGCCGGGATGTAACCCCAGTGCGATGTTTTGCCCGATCGTCAGATGAGGAAACAGGTTATTTTCCTGAAACAGAATCGAAACCGGTCGTTTAGCGGGAGCCGTCTCGAGGTGAGATTCGCCGTTAAGTCGTAATTCCCCGCTGTCTGCCATCAGGAAGCCCGCAACCAGATTCAGCAGCGTGCTTTTCCCTGCGCCGCTGGGGCCGAGGATAGCGATGCGCTCGCCCGGTTTGACGTGAAAATCAAAACGCATGGGCAAGTGCTGATAAAAGTAGGTCAATTTCTCAAGCGCGATCATGACGGCCTGCCAGTTTCTCAATCAGGGTAAATAACATAAAGCACAGCAGCATCAACAGCAGCGCCGTGACCGCGCCGTCGGTGCTGCGATAGGAACCAATTTGCTGGTACAAATAGAACGGCAGCGTGCGGAACTGCTCATTACCGAACAGCGCGATGACGCCGAAATCACCAATCGACAGCACGCAGGCAAAAGCTAACGCCTGCGCCAGCGGCTGTTTTAGCGCGGCGAGTTCGATCAACCTCAGTCGCTGCCAGCCGCGAATATCCAGTGACGTGCAGAGTCGGTTGTAGCGTTCGGCAACGTCCAGCATCGGGTTTTCCAACACTTTGATCGCGTAGGGAATTGCCATTAGCGCGTTGGTGAACACCACCAGTGCGTAAGGGGATTGCGGTAGCCCGATGCTGTTATTCAGCAGCAGGAAAAAGCCGGTTGCCAGCACAATGCCCGGCATCGCGAGGATGAGCATACCGCTCAGGTTCATCAACTGCCCGTAGAGTGGTTTCTGGCGTAATTTTAGCTCGCGGCTGCTCCAGAGCAACATCATGGTTAGCACCAGACACAGTAGCCCCGCGCCCAAGGCAATGCGCAGCGAGGTAAACAGCGTTTGCCAGAGCACGGGCTGTTGCAGCACGGTAACCAGCGATCGGTTTACGCCATCTACCACCACGGCCAGCAAGGGGGGAACGACCAACAGTAACAGTGCACCGATCAGCAGACCATCGGTGAGGCGGCTTAAGGCGCTATCCTGCGGATTACGCCAGGCAAGCTGTTGTGTACTGCCTACGGGTAGAATGCGTCCCAGCCGCTGGCTCAGCAGCACTAAACCCAGACAGCAAATCATCTGAATTAACGCCAGCAGCGCCGCGCGTGCCGGATCGTAATCAAAACTTAATGCCTGATAGATAGCCAGCTCAATCGTGGTCGCCTGCGGGCCTCCGCCCAGTGACAGCACCGTCGCAAAGCTGGCAAAGCAGAGCATAAAAATCAGCGCGCCGGTCGGTAAAATCTGTCGGCGCAGGGCGGGCCATTCCAGCAAGCGGAAATGTTGCCAGCTGTTCATGCCCAGATTGGTGGCCAACTGACGCTGCTCGGTAGCGATGCCTTCTAACGACTGCAACAGCAATCGCGTCGCCAGCGGTAGATTGAAGAAGACATGCGCCAGCAGGATGCCCTGCAATCCATAGGGCGAAAACGTGTATTTCAGGTCAAACCAGCCCAGCGCAGAGGCCAGCCAGCCTTGTCTACCATAAACGCTGAGCAGGCCAAAAACGGCGACCAGCACGGGCAGCACCAGCGTCATCGCGCACAGGCGCAGCAGCCAGCGGTGACCGGGAAAGCGCCGCCGATACAGCGCTCTGGCGAGAAAAATGGCCGGAACGGTAGAGAAAAACGCAGAAAGAAAGGCCTGCCAGAAGGTAAAGCGAATGACATGCCAGAGATAGCTGTCATGCCATAGCGTGCGCCACTGGCTTTCGGGCGCCTGTAGCCACAGCGCACCGAAAGCCAGGGCGGCAACGGAAATTAACAGCGTTGTGGCCAGCAGCCCTGGCCACAGACGTCCGCCGATCAGTGGCTGACGGCGCGTTGCCATGCCTGAATCCACTGCGTCCGTTGGTCGGCAACGTCCTGAGCGCTGAACTGCATGGCCTTCTCAGGAACCGCGAGCGCCGCGAAGCCCGCGGGCAGGTCGGTTTTAACCGCCGGATACATCCAGTTCGTGGTAGGAATCGCCTGCTGGAAGGTTGGGCTCAGGATGAACTGCATAAAGCGTTTTGCCAGTTCGGGATTTTTGCTGGAAGCCAACTGCCCGGCGATTTCAATTTGCAGATAGTGCCCTTCGCTAAAGGTGGCCGCCGCGTAGTTGTCTTTCTTTTCTTCAATGATGTGATAGGCCGGTGAGGTGGTGTAGCTCAGCACCAGATCGGCTTCCCCTTTCAGGAACAGGCCATAGGCTTCGCTCCAACCTTTGGTGACGGTAACGGTTTTTTTCGCCAGCTTCTGCCAGGCTTGCGGTGCGTCGTCGCCGTACACTTTCTGCATCCATAACAGCAGACCCAGTCCCGGCGTGCTGGTGCGCGGATCCTGATAGATCACTTTCCACGGTGCATTGCTGTCCACCAGTTCATGCAGGCTTTTCGGCGGGTTTTTCAGCGTGTCTTTGTTATACACAAACGCGAAATAGCCGTAGTCGTAAGGAACGAACGTCTTATTGTTCCAGCCGCCCGGCACCGTGACAGCGCGGGTGTCCTGACCGTGTGGCGCAAACAGGCCGGTTTGTTCTGCTGCCTGCAACAGGTTGTTGTCCAGCCCCAGAATGATGTCCGCTTTGCTGTTTTTGCCTTCCATACGCAGACGGTTCAGCAGCGAGGCACCGTCTTCCAGTGCGACGAAATTCAGTTCGCACTCGCACTCTTTTTCAAACGCGGTCTTGATGACGGGGCCCGGACCCCATTCGGAAGCGAATGAGTCATAGGTATAAACCGTAAGCGCGGGCTTGGCGAAAGCCGAAGCAGAGAGCAGTAACAGGCAAGGCAGGCTGGTTTTCAGCACGGTGGCTGAACAGTGTAGTAATTGATTTAACACTTTGCACTCCTGATAATCATAGGGTGGCAAAGGATTTTGAGGCAGCAATAAGCCGCACTCTCAAATCCCTTCGCCGGTATTAACCGGATCAGGTTCGACGGGTATCTTCTCAGCGAAAAATTTTCCGCACCCCGTTGAGAACGGCACATTGTAAAGGGTAAAGCCTTGCAGCGAAAGGCTCTCAGTGTTCCGGTGGTGCAAACCAGGCGGATTTAAAATCAAACCAGCCCAACATATTCATCCTGACGCCGCGCATACTGCGCTGGCCTTGAAGTTGCAGCCAGTGATGTAACAGCGGATGCAACTGACCACTTGCGATCAGTTTTTCACACCACTCTGCCATGGGTAGCGTGTGATTGCGCCACTGTTGCGCATCGGCGAGCAGATCGTCGTCCAGACAGTGTTGTAGCAGCGGGAGTTCGTAGAGCATCGCGAACAGGGAGAATTCGAGCGGCAGGTAGCAATTCAGGCTGCCAAACCAGATATCGCTCTCGGCATTGCCCTGATGCCAATCTTCGTAGCTAACCGTCTGGACATGCAGTTTGACGCCATGCTGTGCCAGCAGTGTGCGCATAATCTCGCTTAATATCCGGTATTCAGGGTGTGCCTGATAGAACGTGAGCGTGACCTCGGTTAACCCTTGGGGAATAGATTGCGGTACATCAGGTCGATGATGATGCCAGCGTGGCAGCAGGCTATAGGCCGGTGACCAGTCGCGCTGGTTGCTGGTATTGGCGTGGCTGAGCAGTGAGATAGGGTTAAATACCTGTCTAAGCCACTGTTGAGCTTCTGGCCATGATGTTAACGAAGAACGTTTGTCGAACAGGAGGAAGTAGCCGCCTTCTTCCATCCGGCTTTCCAGTTGTTCGTGACGAGAATTATCAGACTGGAGTTGAATGGATACTGGCATTTCCTCCGGTTCGTCCGGCAGAACCCAGATATTGACCTCATCAATCAACGCCCGATAGCCAAAATAATCATCGAAGGCGCGAATTTTCAACTGATTACTATTATTGCGCACCACAGCATAAGGGCCGGTGCCAATGGGGTGTTGGGCAAAATCCGGTAGCGTTTGCCACTCTTGCGGCAAAATCATGGCGTGCACGCTGCCTAATAGCCACGGTAGCCATTTATCCGGGCTGTTTAGCTGGATGTCGATCACGAATGGCATCGGTGACGTGACGGCTTCAATATGAGAAAAAAGCGCAAGCGGGGTAAGGCGAGAGAGTGACGTGGTGATATCGTCCATCGTGAGCTCTCGTCCATGATGAAAGCGAATAGCTGGACGCAGATAGAAGCGCCAGTGCAGGGGAGAGAGCATCTGCCAATGATGAGCAAGGTCGGGTTTAATTTCCCCATTTTCCTCATTTATATTGGTGAGCCCGCTGAAAATTTGTCGTGCAATATGCATTTCCGAACGTCGTAGCGCCGATCCGGGCAGTAAATTGCGTAATGGCCGGTAATAGAGGATGCGCAAAATATGCTTTCCTTGTCGGAAGCTCCGCCCAAGGTGGGCAAGTAGCATCTGGCGCACGGCTTCTTTATCACCCACCAACTGCACCAATTGCTCAATGCGATCCTGCTCCAGCAGATCTTCGGCGCGCTGCTGCTGTAACGCTAATCCGGTATACACAAAGGAGAGCTGCGAGCGTTTTCCTCTGCCTGCTTCAGCCTGCCAGATAAGCCAGCCCTCTTGCTGCATCGCATTCAGCAGCGAACGGATATGGCGGCGTGAGCAGTTTAATACGCCCGTCAGCTCTTGCAGCGTGGTGTCGGTGGTTTGTCCCTGAAAATGTTGCCACAGGCGGATGAACTGTTGTTGCAATCGAGGGGAAGACATAAAGAGGAACTCCCTGCACTAAAGTCATCAATTTATCTTTCCCTATATTACGTCGATACTTTCTCACAAGGAAAGAAAGGAGGTGGCTTATGGCGATTTCCCGTTTGTACCTGTTCTATCGAACCTACTTATCGACCTGTCAAGCGAAGTGGTTGCGATGGATGTCTGCCCAACAGCGCGTTGCATTACTACAACAGGCGACGCAGTGGCACCTGAAAGACATGTCTGACGACGAGTACCGTCATTGGCTCTAGGTGGTGCAAGGAAACGTATTCTGAGTAATGGTGGCGTTTCACCAGCCAGCGAGTTTTTCGCTGGTTTTTTTTATGGTGTTTACCTGTATCTCTCTTTTTGGCTGTCGCGGATGATTTGCATGGTAAGGAGATATCAGCGGCGTTGTTTACGTGATGATTTGTTCACGTAATGGCATACCTTCGCTGAGCAATGCACAATAACGTGCTAATTCGTCCTGCTGACGGGCATTGCGTATCTGCAAGGCCAGATTAATTGTGGCAAGCTCCTGAGCATTATCGGCTAATTCTTGTGGTATTTTTTTTTGTTTGGCTAGCCAATCGGCGACATCGCTCCATTCCCACAGCGGTGATGTACCGCGTAAGCGCTGGACCGGGGAGGGGAAATCACCTGCACCACGTTTTCCGTCTTTGAGAAGCGCAATCGCCTGACGAGACAGCGAGGATAAGGCCGCGATGTCACTGAGCCCAACCCAGGCTGCATCGACAGAGTGGACTCTGGCTTGGATGCTTGCGGACTCGATATCGTGAATTGCACTGATAACCGCGGTAGAAAAATACTGGCTTTCTCGATCAAATTCGAGATAGACGGCGCTGCCATAGAAGCAGACCAGAGCGTCGTTGCAGCCGCTGGCAAAAAGTGCATCTTCCAGACCAGCCGTATCTGCGGAAACGCCCGCTAGCGTGAGAGAAAAGTGATACGTTGTCATAAATTCCTCGTTAAGCCGTATATATCTTCTATTGTTTCAACATAGTCAGGCAGCTATCGACGTTGTGGCGGATCTGCTTTGCGTGATTTTCTGGGACTGATGGCGTGGACCAAATACTCATCATATGGGTACGGTGGTCCGGTGCGCCGCAGATAAGCCTGCCAAATGCATATCCGTTGCTGGGATAAAAACGCCAGCCCTGCGCTAATGCGTATTCAATGGCTGCCTGAATATGCTTGTTTGGGTGTTTTTCATCGCGATATAGGGTCATGATATGTTTGCGTGTTGACATATGTCAACATTGGCGTTTGTCGAGAATGCAATATACCCACTTATTTCACTGACCATTGAATGACGTGATGGGCCTGCGTGCGGCTTCGCAAAAGAAAATGGCAGAGCAAGACAGGAGAGAGAGCATGCCCGCAGAGACAGGCGTCTGGCATGCTGATGACGGGTTATTCCACCGGTTTTGACGGGCGACAAAGTGCAGAAGCATGAGGGCATAGGTGAACGTTAACCCGAGCGTGTCGTCGCGTGATGCTTTTATATTCCGAATGACGAAATAATAAATCAATCAGTAACGTTGAATGTGAGAGGGGGATCTTCAGGAAAACAGAGTGCATTCATTTATCACTTTGTATTCTTTCATTAATCTTACTGTAATAAAGATGACTAAAATCATTCACTAACGTAGTGTAATGGTTTTTGTTTTAAACTATTTATCTGGCGATGATTTCTTTTAAAATTATCGGTGGTGTTTTTGTGATGACGGTTCAATAGATAAAATTATTTTTTATATTCCACTTTTTTATCTTGTGTTTTAACTCACATTGTCACAATCCTTAAATATTATGTAACATGTAGCGGTATTTTATTTTTTTCTTGCTTACCTGCAATTTACTTCACAGCAATTTCTTGAATAACTCGACGGATGTAAAAATGAGCGATGTTCCTTATCAGTCAATAGCGATTTACGAAAAACCGGAACCTTGGCACGCTGCTCCCGGCGTACACAATATGAAACTGACGCCTCTTTTCGTCATTGTTTTTTCTGGTGTTTTACTGCTTTTTGCCTTAGCAGTTTCCACATCGTCCTATTTTCTTAAGCAGGCTGAACAGTCGTTAAATAGTTCGACGCTGGAATTAAATGTTCGAATGGAACTCGTTGATAGTGCTAACCATATGCGTGCCGCGCGTATGAATTTGCTCCATGCAGTGAATCATTTACGCAATGGCCTTACTGATAACTACAATGCGAGTATGAAGGCCGCAGAAGAACGCCTGTCGTTATCTCAAAAAATGTTCGATGGGTATCAAAATAGGGCGGTGCGTTCTGATGTGGAATTCGCCCGCGATAATGAATTAAAAGCGCGCTATGGCGATTATGTCGAACGCGGTATCAGACCCATGTTTGACATCGCGAAGAAGGGCAATGTTGAAGAACTCAATGCGTTTGAGTCGACGACCCTGTCTAAACTGGATGATGAGTATGATGTGCCGTTGAAGGCGTCTTATCTTTATCGGGTTGATATGGCAAAAAATATTAATGTGACGGCTGAAAGGCATTCCACTCTGGGCTATACGCTCATGACGGGTGCCTTTATTCTGGCTATCGTATTAACGGGCATGACGTTCTTATTAATTCGTCGTGTCATTATTAACCCAGTGCAGTATTGGGTGTCGCGCATACAGGCTATCGCGCACGGTGATTTAACGCGCGCGAGTGTGGATGTCGGGCGAAATGAAATCGGTATTTTAGGGAATAACATCCAGCAAATGCAGGATTCGCTCTCCGAAACGGTTGGCTCGGTACGCGACAGTGCCGAGTCTATTCACAGCAGTTCGACGAAAATCGCCGCCGGTAATACCGATTTGTCGGCACGAACGGAACAGCAGGCTGCGGCACTGGCGGAAACGGCGGCTAGCATGGAACAGCTCACGGCGGCAGTGAAGCAAAATACCGATAATGCGCACCATGCAAGCGTTGTGGCGACGGATACCTCAGCCAAGGCGGTAAACGGTGGCAGCATTGTTGAACAGGTGGTGGGCTCTATGGCGGATATCGCCAAGAGTTCAGACAAAATTTCTGAGATTATCTCGCTCATTAATGGGATTGCATTCCAGACCAATATTCTGGCGCTGAATGCGGCGGTTGAAGCAGCGAGAGCGGGCGAGCAAGGTAAAGGATTTGCGGTGGTGGCAGGAGAAGTCCGTAATCTGGCACAGCGTTCGGCTAACGCCGCAACGGAAATTGCTGCTCTGATTAAGGAGTCCGAAGCTCGAGTGACAGAAGGAACGACGCTGGCATCTGAAGCGGGTAAAGCGATGGCCGAGATTGTGGCTGAAATTAATAACGTTACCCGCATTATGAATGAAATCGCGCTGGCTTCCGATGAACAGAGCAGTGGTATCAATCAGGTGTCGTTAGCGATATCTGAAATGGATCGGGTCACGCAACAGAATGCGGCGCTGGTGCTGGAGGCGTCCTCGTCTGCGGCATCGCTGGAACAGCAGGCTGAGCGGCTGAACCTTGGCGTGTCCCGGTTTCATCTGATGTAACTTGAGTGGCAGAAAGGCGAATGTCTCATCAATGGCCAGCGGCTTTGTCGCTGGCTTTTTTTCGCGGTTTTTTCCAGCATGGGGATGTGAACCCGCTTCTGATAGAATCAGTGGAACAGGTATGCGGTTTCTGGCTATAAAGAAGTACGCCGATGTCGTTTCTGCCAGAGCAATTTTGTACAAATGAGAAGAGGGTTAACGCGTGCAGAAAAAGCCGGTAGTGCAAGAGCAAACACATTTCAGACACCTGGAGGCATTAGGTGGTCTGGATATGTTGCAGGCGCAGTACTATCAGCAGCGCTTTCCTCGCCATGTGCATGATACCTACTGCATTAGCGTGATTGAGCAGGGGGCACAGCGTTTTTATCGTTCTGGTGCCGAGCATGTCGCCCCCAAAGGAGACATTATTCTGGTGAATGCGGACGACGTGCACACGGGAAGTTCCGAGGTAGAAACGGGATGGGCCTATCGCGCCATTTATCCTCATCCCGATCTTTTTCGCTCGATTAATCAGGATCTTCAACGCTCAAAGGACTCCATTCCGTGGTTTCCCGACGCCGTTGTTCACGATCCAGGACTGGCGGATCAGTTGCTCATGACGTTCACTATGCTGTCTCAGCCGGGCAATCTGTTATTGAAAGAAACGCTGCTATTGTCGTCATTAACCTGGCTGACGATGCGCTATAGCAAGACGCGCCTGACGCCACAGATGTTGCCCGTTGCGACCCAAAATATCCTGAACGCGAAAGCCTTTATGGACAGCTACCCCGAAAGAGAACTTGCTCTCGTTGAATTGGCTGCGCTGGCTGAACTTAGTGTGTGGCACTTCTTACGACAGTTTAAAGCGGTGGTGGGGATTACGCCCCACGCCTACTTGATTCAGGCGCGTCTGCGCAAGGCTAAAGCCCTGTTGCGTAAAGGCAATGCTATCCTCGATGTTTCTGTGCTGTGCGGTTTTACCGACCAAAGCCACTTCCATCGCCATTTCAAAAACTCTCTGGGGTTGACGCCGGGCGAGTTTGCTAAAGGTAATCTGTAGTTATACTCGGCCCCTATTCTGGGTACAGCAAGTTTATCCAATACTCTTAAAAGACGGTTTGTTAGTTTTCCGCTATCGATTTATTTATGGTAGTACACTGTTATATGGAAAACACCGTAGCCTCTTCATCGTCGGTATCAAAAAATACGATGAGTCCGCGAAAGCATTTTATGACTGGCGTGGTTGAAATGCTGCCGCTCTGTTTATCCGTGGTGCCCTGGGGGATTCTGGCCGGCTCTATGGCTATCCAATCGGGATTATCTGTCGGGCAAAGTATTGGGATGTCCGCAATTATTTTTGCGGGGGCTGCGCAATTAGTTTCGCTAGGATTACTCATGTCTGGGGCGAATGTCGCGACACTATTAATTTCTGTCTTTTTTATCACCGCACAGCACCTGATATATGGCCTGACGCTACGAGAATATGTTTCAACGTTGAAGTTAAGACAACGACTTCCTATCGGATATCTATTATCCGATGAGCTGTTTGCGCTCAGTGAGAAGAAAGACAGAAAGAATAATGTCAGTGCCAGTTATTTAATCGGTGCGGGTTTCACCTTTTATATTTTTTGGAATATCTTTAGCATTATGGGTGTGGTTATGGCCTCTTCCGTACCTGACTTAGATAAGTATCATCTTGATTATTCTATTGTTGCGACATTCATCACCATCGTTGTACCGATGATAAAGAAAATCAGCACCTTCTCTGGTGTCCTATTCTCTTTACTGCTGTCGATGTTATTGACCTATTTCAAAATAGAAGGTGCGATCGCAATTGCCGGTGTCGGCGGCATGTTTTTCTCTGTGTTTATCGCGACTGTACTTAAGGAAGAAAAATGAGCTGGTTATTAATATTCGCTCTGGCAGGGATCGTGTTTTTTAATCGCTATATCTTTCTTGAACCCGCGGTGCCGGTAAAACTCCCGGGTTTACTCCATCGTGCATTAAAGTATTCGGCACCTTGTTTACTCACCGCGATTTGTGGGCCGATTATTCTGATGGAGCACGGCGTTATTCGCGGATTTCCAGATAACCCGTACTTCCTCGGCGCTATTGTGAGCGTTGTGATTTCCTTCTTTATCAGAAATATTGTGGTCGCGGTGCTCTTGAGTATGTTGGCTTTTTATCTGATTGCCGCACTATTGTAATCCGCCCATTCTTCCAAAAGAAAAGCCCGCAAGACATTGTGCGGGCTTTGGTTATTGATAAACCTATTTGCCGAACGAAAACGGCAGTAACGGAATAGAAGAGTAAAGCGTTTGCGCCATGGATGGCGCAATCCGAGCGCACAGGGATGTGTTTACAGCGTCTTTACGATCTATCCGTTACTGCCGCTCTATGGACTTTGCCAGCCCTGAAGCGGACTTCAGGGCTATTTGTACTCTCAAATCAGTTTAGAAAGGCTGGCTGATTCTTTTCATACTCGGTGATAGACGCTTCGTGTTGCAGCGTCAGGCCGATGCTGTCTAACCCGTTGATCATGCAGTGACGGCGGAAGCTGTCGATTTCGAACGGATAGCTTTTGCTGCCTGCCTGAACGACCTGATTTTCCAGATCGACCGTGAAGGTAATCCCTTCCTGACCATCAACCAGCTTGAACAGCTCGTCCACTTCCTCATCGCTCAACTTTACCGGCAGCAGCTGGTTGTTAAACGAGTTGCCGTAGAAAATATCGGCGAAGCTTGGGGCGATAACGACTTTGAAGCCGTAATCGGTCAGTGCCCACGGTGCGTGCTCACGGGAAGAGCCACAGCCGAAGTTTTCCCGCGCCAGCAGAATGCTTGCCCCTTTGTAATGCGACTGGTTCAGCACAAACTCAGGGTTAGGCTGTTGGCCCGCATCGTCCAGAAAACGCCAGTCGTGGAACAGATGCTGGCCGAAACCGGTACGCGTCACTTTTTGCAGAAACTGCTTGGGAATGATGGCATCGGTATCGACGTTAGCGGCATCCAGAGGAACCACCAGACCTGTGTGTTGGGTAAATTTAGCCATGTCGGTTTCTCTCTTAATTCAACTCGCGGACGTCGGCAAAGCGACCCGTCACTGCGGCAGCCGCAGCCATTGCCGGGCTGACCAGATGGGTGCGGCCAGCGCGACCCTGACGGCCTTCAAAGTTACGGTTGCTGGTTGATGCACAACGCTCGCCGGGGTTCAGACGGTCATTGTTCATTGCCAGACACATAGAACAGCCCGGTAAGCGCCACTCAAATCCCGCCTCAATGAACACTTTATCCAGCCCTTCCAGCTCCGCCATGGTTTTTACCGGGCCGGAGCCAGGTACGACGATAGCCTGAACGCCAGCGGCAACTTTGCGCCCTTTGGCGATTTCTGCTGCTGCGCGTAAATCTTCAATGCGCGAGTTGGTGCAGGAACCAATGAAGACTTTATCGATCTTCACGTCGGTCAGTTTAATACCGGGTTGCAGATCCATATAGGCCAGCGCTTTGGCAGCGGAGGCGCGTTCTACCGGATCGCTGAAAGAGTCAGGGCTCGGGATTTCCTGATTGACGGCGATAACCTGACCGGGATTGGTGCCCCAGGTAACCTGTGGCGCGATCTGAGCGGCATCCAGCGTGACGATCGTATCGAACTGCGCGTCATCATCCGATTTCAATGTGCTCCAGTACGCAACGGCGGCGTCCCAGTTGGCGTCTTTCGGCGCAAACTGACGGCCTTTCAGGTAATTGAACGTGGTTTCATCCGGCGCAACCAGACCCGCCTTTGCTCCCATCTCAATTGCCATGTTGCACAGCGTCATACGACCTTCCATGCTCAGCGCACGAATGGCTTTACCACAGAATTCAACGACATGACCGGTGCCGCCTGCGCTACCGGTTTTACCGATAATCGCCAGCACGATGTCTTTCGCGGTGATGCCATGAGCGGCATCGCCTGTGACTTCAATTTTCATGGTCTTGGCGCGACCCTGCTTCAGGGTTTGCGTTGCCAGCACATGTTCTACTTCCGACGTACCGATACCGAAGGCCAGTGAGCCAAACGCGCCGTGCGTTGCCGTGTGGGAGTCACCGCAGACGATGGTCATACCCGGCAGCGTCATCCCTTGCTCAGGGCCGATAACGTGAACGATGCCCTGATACGGGTGGTTCAGGTCATACAGTTGAACGCCGAATTCCGCACAGTTTTTGATTAATTCCTGCATCTGAATGCGGGCCATCTCGCCACTGGCGTTGATGTCTTTGGTCTGCGTGGACACGTTGTGGTCCATGGTCGCGAAGGTTTTCCCCGGTTGACGAACCTTACGGCCCATCGCACGCAGGCCGTCGAAAGCCTGTGGGGACGTCACTTCGTGTACCAGATGTCTGTCGATATACAGCAGCGGCGTTTCGTTCGGCGCTTCATGAACCACGTGTGCGTCGAACAATTTTTGATATAACGTCTTACCCATGTTATGCCCCTTGCGCCACAAAACGCGCAATCACGTCGCCCATTTCATTGGTACCGATCGCGTTGCTGGCGCTTGCCAGATCGGCGGTACGGTAGCCTTCAGCCAGTGCGGTATTGACCGCTTTTTCGATCGCGTCTGCGGCATCGTCAGCACCCAGGCTGTAGCGCAGCAGCAGCGCCAGCGACAGAATCTGCGCAATCGGGTTGGCAATGTCTTTACCGGCGATATCGGGTGCGGAACCGCCAGCAGGCTCGTACAGGCCAAAGCCTTGCTCATTCAGGCTGGCAGAAGGCAGCATGCCCATTGAACCGGTAATCATGGCGCATTCGTCGGACAGAATGTCGCCGAACAGGTTAGAACACAGCATCACGTCAAACTGAGACGGATCTTTAATTAACTGCATCGTTGCGTTATCGATATACAGGTGAGACAGCTTCACATCGGGATAGTGTTGTGCGACTTCGTTGACGATCTCGCGCCACAGAATCGAGCTTTGCAGTACGTTGGCTTTATCGATGGAGGTTACGATGCTGCGACGCTTGCGAGCGGATTCAAAGGCGATATGCGCGATACGCTCAATCTCGAAACGATGATAAACCTCAGTATCGAAAGCGCGCTCATACTGACCGCTACCTTCACGCCCTTTAGGCTGGCCGAAGTAGATCCCACCGGTCAGTTCGCGGACGCACAGGATATCAAAGCCTTTGGCGGCGATGTCGCTACGCAGCGGACAAAACGCTTCCAGCCCCTGATACAGACGAGCAGGACGCAGGTTGCTGAACAGTTTGAAGTGTTTACGCAGAGGCAATAACGCACCGCGCTCCGGCTGTTCTGCCGGTGGCAGGTGTTCCCATTTCGGGCCGCCCACGGAACCGAACAGAATCGCATCGGCCTGCTCACAGCCCGCGACGGTCGCCTGTGGCAGCGGCGTGCCCTGACGGTCAATGGCGATACCGCCAACGTCATACTCGCTGGTGGTAATGCGGATGCCAAAACGCTGACGTACCGCATCCAGTACTTTATGGGCCTGTGCCATTACTTCTGGGCCAATGCCGTCTCCGGGTAAAACGGCGATATGGTAGCTCTTTGTCATCACACTGTTTCCTGACTGTTTTGTTGTTTGCTATCGTTTTGTTGTTGGCTATTGTGCTGTTGCAGACGTTGAATTTCTTTTTCTACCTGCTGAGCACGCTTGATGTTGTTTAATACATTTACCATTGCCTGCGCGGAAGATTCAACGATATCCGTCGCCAGACCGACACCGTGGAAACGACGCCCTTGATAATCCGCGACAATATCAACCTGACCCAGCGCATCACGGCCTTGACCTTTGGCGGTCAGTTGATATTTAACCAGCGAAACCTGATAACCCGTAATGCGGTTGATCGCCTGATAGACGGCATCCACCGGGCCATTACCCGTCGCGGCTTCTGACTGGGTTTCTTCGCCGCAAATCAGTTTGACAGAGGCGGTTGCCATCACGCTGGAACCAGACTGAACGCTGAAATAATCCAGATGGTAGAACTCAGGTTCTTCCTGCTGACGGTTGATAAAGGCCAGCGCTTCCAGGTCGTAATCAAAAACCTGACCTTTCTTATCCGCCAGTTTCAGGAAGGCAGAGTACAAATCGTCCAGATTGTAGTCGCTGTCCTGATAGCCCATCTCTTCCATGCGGTGTTTCACCGCCGCGCGACCAGAACGGGAAGTCAGGTTCAACTGGACTTCTTTCAGGCCGATGGATTCCGGCGTCATGATTTCGTAGTTTTCACGGTTCTTCAGCACGCCATCCTGGTGAATACCAGAGGAGTGAGCGAAGGCGTTGGCACCCACAACCGCTTTGTTGGCAGGGATGGGCATATTGCAAATCTGGCTGACCAGTTGGCTGGTACGGTAGATTTCCTGATGATTGATGTTGGTGTGTACATTCAGGATGTTATGGCGGGTTTTGATCGCCATGATGACTTCTTCCAGTGAACAGTTACCCGCACGCTCGCCGATACCGTTCAATGTGCCTTCTACCTGACGAGCGCCTGCATACACCGCGGCCATGGCGTTGCCGACGGCCAAGCCCAGATCGTCGTGAGTGTGAACAGAAATGATGGCTTTATCGATGTTGGGAACGTGTTGGTACAAAGACGCGATGATATTGCCGAATTCATGCGGCATGGTGTAGCCAACGGTGTCTGGGATATTGATGGTGCGAGCACCGGCGTTGATGGCGGCTTCAACCACGCGACACAGGTCTGGGATTGGCGTACGGCCCGCATCTTCGCAGGAAAATTCAACGTCGTCTGTGTAGTTACGCGCGCGTTTGATCATGTAAATGGCGCGTTCGATCACTTCGTCCAGCGTGCTGCGCAGCTTGGTGGCGATATGCATCGGCGACGTAGCGATGAAGGTGTGGATACGGAAAGCTTCTGCGACACGCAGGGCTTCAGCGGCGACATCGATGTCTTTTTCAACACAGCGGGTCAGGCCACACACACGGCTATTTTTGATGTTGCGGGCAATCGTCTGAACGGATTCAAAGTCGCCGGGAGAGGACACTGGGAAGCCGACCTCCATGACATCAACGCCCATACGCTCCAGGGCAAAGGCAATTTGCAGCTTTTCTTTTACACTCAGACTCGCCTGTAAAGCCTGCTCACCATCGCGTAATGTGGTATCAAAAATAATGACTTGCTCGCTCATCGGTTTAGTTCCTTGTCGTGTCTACTTGTACTTAGCGCTCGGCGAGTAAAAAAAAACCCGCGCATCGGCGCGGGTTTTTGTATCGTGTGGCGAGAAACTTAGTTCTGAACTCTGCCCACAAACCTACCGCGCAAGAAGGATGCGTTTAGTAGTAGGCCTAGTAGGACAGTAAAGTTGAACATGGTGTCTCGTCATCTAAAATTCGGTGTTCCTTTATTGGTACGCGATTATCAGGGTTATGTCAACTTTTGATTGGTGTGACATGCGTCAAGTAAACCAGCGATAGCCTGCGCCGAATGAACGAAAGATCGTTGCGGTTTTGAACAATGGCGGTAGACTGCACGCCAAATAATGTACAGCTGTACGCTGAAATGCTGTCAAATTCTTCCCCCTTAGAAATTCTTTTACAGATGAATAATCATTTACAGCCATACCATGTGGTGCACCGGGTCCAAGATCAAATCAATCACTGCGCAGGTCGTATTACGTTGCGCGAGTGGAAGCCTGCGGGCGAACAGCAGCTCACCTGGACACAGGCCGGGCAGCGTATTCAGCGCATTGCCAGCGCGCTCTTAGCGCTGGGGCTGGATGTGCAGGAACGGGTTGCGATTTTCTCTCATAATTCAATGAACTGGTCGCTGGCCGATCTGGCGCTGCTGCATCTGCGGGCGATCACTGTGCCAATCTATGCCACGAATACGGCGGCGCAAGCGGCATTCATTATCAATGATGCGGACATCCGTACGATATTCGTTGGCGGTCAGGAACAGTTGGATGCGCTGTTGGCGCTGCGCGACATGTGTCCGCAACTGCGAAACATCATCGTGATGGATGAGGGCGTTAACCTGCGTGGTAGTGACATCGCGCAATCCCTGCATGAGTTTGAAGCGCAGGCGGTAGACGATTTCTGGCGTGATGAATGGCAAACGCGTATCGACAGCCGCGATCTCAACGATCTGTTTACGCTGATTTATACCTCTGGTACGACGGGTGAACCGAAAGGCGTCATGCTGGATTACACCAACATGGCGATGCAGCTTAAGCTGCACGACGATCGTCTGGATATGTCAGAAAATGACGTATCGCTCTGTTTCTTGCCGCTTTCTCACGTTTTTGAGCGCGCATGGAGTTTTGTCATTATGCACCGTGGCGCGCAGAACGTGTATCTCAGCGATACGAATCTGGTGCGTGCAGCGATGCTGGCGGTGAAGCCTACCGTGATGTGCGCCGTGCCGCGTTTTTATGAGAAAGTTTACAGCGCGATCCATGAAAAAGTGGCGCAGGCCCCGTGGTATCGTCAGCGCCTATTTAACTGGGCCATTGCGCAGGGGCAACATGCTTTTCTGGCAAGCCAGGCAGCGAAGAAGGGCGGTCTGTTCCGCCGCGTGATGCACCGCTATGCAGACCGACTGGTGTTAGGGAAACTGCGCCAACTGCTAGGGGGCGAGATTCGCTTTATGCCAGCAGCGGGCGCGCGACTGGATGACAACATCATTCTGTTTTTCCGGTCGATCGGGATTCGCATCATCTATGGCTACGGTATGACTGAAACCTGTGCGACGGTTTCCTGCTGGGAAGAAGGCCGCTTCCGCTTAGGCTCTATTGGTACGCCGCTGCCGGGCATTGAGGTCCGCATTGGCGAGGAAAAAGAGATTCAGGTACGTGGCGCAACCATCATGCGGGGGTATTTCCATCGTCCGCAGGAAACCGCAGAGACCTTTACTGAAGACGGCTGGCTGAAAACTGGCGATGCGGGTGAACTGGATGCTAACGGTAACCTGTTTATTACCGAGCGGTTGAAAGATCTGATGAAAACCTCGGGTGGTAAATATATCGCACCGCAGCATCTGGAAGGCACGCTGGGGCAGGATCGCTTCATCGAGCAGGTTGCGATTATTGCTGACACGCGTAAGTACGTGTCTGCGCTGATTGTTCCCTGCTTCGAGGCGCTGGAAGAATACGCTCACTCTATCAACCTGAAGTATCACGATCGTCTGGAGTTGCTGCGTCACAGCCATATTATTGAGCTGTTCGAACAGCGCCTGCGGGAGATGCAGAAGGAGCTTTCCCGCGTTGAGCAGGTGAAGAAATTCACGCTACTGCCTGTGCCGTTTTCGATGGCGGAAGGGGAACTGACGCCAACGCTCAAACTGCGTAGAAAGATCATCAACCAGCGTTATCAGTTGGAAATTGATGCGATGTACGCAGAGTCTTGATGCTGTCGTAGGCCGAGAAGCGCGTTTCCTGATAAGAAATGTGGTTTTCGGCCTCAATATTTCACTCTGTAATTTATGGCCTTTATGGACGATCTCTCAGGTCTGATGGTTCCCTGTTAGTATTTTATCTCAGATCCTTTTTCCCTCGCCTTCGATTTCTCCAATGCCTGATTACGGGCGGTGGTTTTTTGCCGTTTGTCTGCGTCATAATCTGGCGTTATGTTAATGGGTTATTAGCAATCCCTATAATATTTCGTAAAATTAACAGTATTAACACAACGCAAGCGCGGGGATTTTCCCCGGTCAATACAGAAGCGGATTCCGCTTTCTGAACAAAAGAGGCAGACCCATGGAGATGTTGTCAGGCGCCGAAATGGTGGTCCGATCGTTGATCGATCAGGGCGTAAAACATGTGTTCGGTTATCCGGGCGGTGCGGTGCTGGATATTTACGACGCCCTGCATACGGTTGGCGGTATTGAGCATATTTTGGTGCGGCATGAGCAAGGTGCGGTACATATGGCTGATGGCTATGCGCGTGCGACGGGTGAAGTCGGCGTCGTGCTGGTCACGTCTGGTCCCGGTGCGACCAACGCCATTACTGGTATCGCTACTGCGTATATGGACTCCATTCCTATGGTGGTGTTGTCCGGTCAGGTTGCCACTTCGCTGATTGGCTATGATTCCTTTCAGGAGTGCGACACGGTGGGGATTTCCCGGCCTATCGTTAAGCACAGTTTTCTGGTCAAGAAAGCGGAAGATGTCCCGACAATCCTGAAAAAAGCGTTTTATCTGGCATCAACCGGCCGTCCCGGGCCTGTGGTGGTCGATCTGCCGAAAGACGTCATGAACCCGGCGAATAAGCTGCCGTACGTTTATCCCGAAAGTGTCAGTATGCGTTCTTATAACCCAACGGTTCAAGGGCACAAAGGGCAGATTCGTCGCGCGCTGCAAACCCTGTTGGCGGCAAAAAAACCGATTATCTACAGCGGCGGTGGGGTGATTAACGCGGAGTGCCACGAAGAACTGCTGACGCTGGCGGAAAAACTTAACCTGCCAGTCACAACGTCTCTGATGGGGTTGGGCGGTTTTCCCGGAACGCACCGCCAATGCCTTGGCATGTTGGGGATGCACGGGACGTATGAAGCCAACATGGCAATGCATCACGCTGATGTGATTTTCGCCGTAGGGGTGCGCTTTGACGACCGTACGACGAACAATCTGGCGAAGTACTGTCCGAATGCGACGGTATTGCATATTGATATCGATCCCGCGTCGATTTCCAAAACGGTAAATGCCGATATCCCTATCGTTGGCGATGCTAAACAGGTGCTAAGCCTGATGCTGGAGCTACTGGAACAAGACGGCGCACCGCAGCAGTTTGATGCGTTGCGCGACTGGTGGCAGGGTATCGAGCAGTGGCGTGGGCGTCACTGCCTGAAATACAGCACCGAAAGCGACAAGATTAAACCGCAGGCGGTGATTGAAACGCTGCACCGACTGACGGAAGGCAAAGCCTATGTGGCATCGGACGTCGGCCAGCACCAGATGTTTGCCGCGCTGTATTATCCGTTTGATTTACCGCGCCGCTGGGTGAACTCCGGTGGGTTGGGTACGATGGGCTTTGGCTTGCCTGCGGCATTGGGTATCAAGCTCGCGTTGCCGGAAGAAACGGTCATTTGCGTCACGGGCGACGGCAGTATTCAGATGAATATTCAGGAGCTTTCTACGGCGCTGCAATATGATTTGCCCGTTGTAGTGATTAACCTGAACAACCGTTTCCTTGGCATGGTGAAGCAGTGGCAAGACATGATCTACTCTGGCCGCCATTCCAGTTCTTATATGGAATCGCTACCGGATTTCGTCAAGCTGGCTGAAGCGTACGGTCACGTCGGGATTTCTATCGATACGCCGGACGAACTGGAAAGTAAGCTGTTGCAAGCGCTGGCGCAGAAAGATCGTCTGGTGTTTGTTGATATTAACATCGACAGCAGCGAGCATGTTTATCCCATGCAGATTCGCGGCGGGGCGATGGACGAAATGTGGTTGAGCAAAACGGAGAGGACCTGATCATGCGGCGGATTTTATCAGTATTACTTGAGAATGAATCAGGCGCCTTGTCACGTGTCGTCGGCCTGTTTTCACAGCGCGGCTACAACATCGAAAGCCTGACGGTCGCGCCAACCGAAGATCCAACGCTATCTCGTATGACTATCCAGACGGTAGGCGACGAGAAAGTGCTGGAGCAGATCGAAAAACAACTGCACAAGCTGGTGGATGTCCTGCGCGTCAGTGAACTGGGTCAGGGAGCGCATGTTGAGCGTGAGATCATGCTGGTGAAGCTACAGGCTACAGGCTATGGTCGTGAAGAGGTGAAACGCTGCGCCGATATTTTCCGCGGTCAGATCGTGGATGTCACCGCCTCGCTTTATACCGTACAGCTTGCTGGCACCAGTGATAAGCTGGATGCATTCCTCAGTGCCGTGCGTGAAGTGTCCGAAATTGTTGAAGTGGCGCGCTCTGGTATTGTCGGCGTATCGCGCGGCGATAAAATCATGCGTTAATCGACTTTTCGCTGCTTTTTCTTTTGAGAGGCCCGATAATAGTATCGGGCCTTTTTATTTCCCTTATCTTATATAGACGCAATATATTCAGCTTAAAAGACGTCCATTATTGACATGGCAGCTTGAAATATGTGGGTAACGTGATAAAAGCAGTTGCCGTACAAAAGCTTCTGCTGTTAGATCTACGCCATATCCATGATGATTTTATGGTCATCACATTATTTATTGAGCCGGCCTACTTATTTTCCGGCCTACTAAGGGGTTACCGTGAAACTGGATGAAATCGCGCGTCTTGCGGGTGTTTCACGCACGACAGCCAGCTATGTCATTAACGGGAAAGCGAAACAATATCGCGTCAGCGATAAGACCGTTGAGAAAGTTATGGCTGTCGTCAGGGAGCACAATTATCATCCCAACGCCGTCGCGGCTGGATTACGTGCCGGGCGCACGCGTTCAATTGGTTTGGTTATTCCCGATTTGGAAAATACCAGCTATACGCGCATCGCTAATTATCTGGAGCGTCAGGCCAGACAGCGCGGCTACCAGCTATTAATTGCGTGTTCCGAAGATCAACCGGACAACGAGATGCGGTGTATTGAGCATCTGTTACAGCGCCAGGTTGATGCGATTATCGTTTCTACCGCATTACCGCCGGAGCACCCGTTTTATCAACGTTGGATCAATGGCAGTCTGCCGATTATTGCGTTAGACAGGGCGTTAGATCGTGAGCATTTCACCAGCGTGGTTGGAGCCGATCTTGAAGATGCTGAAATGCTGGCGCAGGAATTAAGGAAAGTGCCGGCGAAATCGGTACTGTATCTTGGTGCCCTCCCTGAGCTTTCCGTCAGTTTCCTGCGTGAGCAGGGGTTCCGGCAGGCGTGGGCGAGCGATCCGCGTGAAGTGAAATATCTTTATTCCAATAGCTATGAGCGTGTAGCCGCTGCCGCCGCGTTTATGGATTATTTGAAAAATAACCCTATGCCCGAAGCGTTATTCACCACTTCATTCCCGCTATTGCAGGGAGTGATGGACGTCAATCTGAAGATTAACGGGCGTTTGCCGAATAATCTGGCTATCGCGACCTTTGGGGACAATGAGCTGTTGGATTATCTGGAATGCCCAGTATTGTCTGTCGCTCAGCGCCATCGTGAAGTCGCTGAGCGCGTACTGGAGCTGGTGCTGGCCAGTCTGGATGAACCGAAAAGGCCGAAGCCTGGTTTGAATCGTATCCGACGTAATCTGTACCGTCGTGGTTCACTGAGCCGCGTGTAATCTCTGTCTGCATTTCTGCGCCATAGTGACTATGGCGCTTCTTCTTTGCTCAATCTCAATTCACTACTTCATTTCCATTCGCTTTTATGGCAATGCGACCCGGAATAGCCGACGGCAATATTCCAGAAAATAGCCGTATATCACGCCTGTTACCATCGACACCACCAGATTACTGGTGACTGCGGTCAGGATTTGCGCAGGATTCGCTCCGATAGACCAGAGAATAATGGCGTAAACAGGAGATTGGAAACTGACATAGGCAAACAGATCGGCAACGCTGCGCACCAGAAAATGATCGCCACCGTGACGTCTGGCCATATTCAGCACGCGATCGCGATACAGTCCGTACGGCCAGGCAATGGCAATATTGACGGGAATAGACAACAAACGTGAAGACAGCGATTGCTCGACGCTCATACCGGAAAGCATGATTTCTATCGCCATGCCAGTGATGAAACAATAGACAACGAGCGCAAAGGTATCTGCGGTGGCACTTCGCAATCGTGACGTCGGGGAAAACATTCCTGGTTGCTCCATTCTTAGGGCGGATAAACTGGTGTAATGGTTTTGTGTGGTTTTTTGTTGTGCCTTATTTGATTTGCGTAGTTTACATCACTGATTGATTGGCTTTGTACTAGCTAAAAATATTTATTTTTGAACGTTTTTTATACTTTCCCGCTACTTTATGTCTGTCCGGTAACTTTCCCGTTTTTTTATCGCGACGAGAGATTTAAAATTATTTAAAAACAATTGATTATGATCTTTTGGGAAAGAGGACTTTCTGCGAGGGAAGGAATTGCGTTAAAGCATTAAAGGAAGTGAGTAGATGACCGATAAGACAGGGTTGCTTGTGGTGCCCCATTTTAATACGTCTTTGAGGGCGGGTACGCTCAATTTATTTGGTCCGTTTCCTGAGCCTGCTTTTCTTTTCAGGAAACCGTATTCGCCGGCAGAGGGCATAATTAACGTAAATCGGCTGATTAATGAAGAATCGGTGATGTTGATGTTAAAAATGTGACATTGAGCAATGGTTAACCGCTGCGGTATGATCCTGTGGGCTCGTTCAGGCCTTGGTATTCAAGGTGTTCGGCTTGGTAAGACTATTCCGAAAACCGCTGTCTTTGGTATCAGCGTGTGACAGTAAAAATAATCGATATGTCGGAATTAGTAGCTATATGTTTGCAATGTTCCCATTTCGCTATGAATTTCTCTCAAATTATCATGGTGTTAATCTTTGTTAATTCTGACTCCTTATTCCTTTTACCTCTATGACGGCCCCAATTCATTCAGGAATAATCCCAACGCGCGCCAGCTCTGGCTTGACAAGGTTTTCATACCCTCCGTACACTCTTAAAGGTGGGATTTTGTGGGGTAAAGTGGTGAAAAAGGTTATGGAGGGGTAACTCAGGTATGTTTCGTGGGGCTACGCTGGTTAACCTCGACAGTAAAGGGCGCCTTGCTGTGCCTACCCGATATCGGGAAATGCTGAACGGGGAATCGCAAGGTCAAATGGTTTGCACCATTGACCTGCATCAGCCATGCCTGCTGCTTTATCCCTTACCTGAATGGGAAATTATTGAACAAAAACTGTCGCGCTTATCGAGCATGAACCCTGCTGAACGTCGTGTTCAGCGTTTGTTATTGGGGCATGCCAGCGAGTGCCAAATGGATAGTGCAGGGCGTTTGTTGATTGCGAATACGTTAAGGCAGCATGCGGACCTCAAAAAAGAAGTGATGCTAGTCGGGCAGTTCAACAAGTTTGAACTGTGGGATGAACAGACTTGGTATCAACAGGTCAGGGATGATATTGACGCTGAACAATCGACTCAGGAACCCTTGTCTGAGCGGTTGCAGGACCTATCGCTATAGTCATGCTGGAAAATTATAAACATACCACCGTCCTGTTGGATGAGGCAGTGAATGGCCTGAACATTCGCAGCGGCGGCATATACATCGACGGCACATTTGGCCGTGGTGGTCATTCTCGTCTGATTCTTTCCCATCTGGGGCCGGAAGGACGCCTGTTAGCTATCGATCGCGATCCTCAGGCGATTGAAGCCGCCAAGGCGATTGACGATCCTCGTTTCTCTATTATTCATGGGCCGTTTTCCGCGATAGCGGAGTATGTGGCGGAACTCGGACTGACCGGGCAGATCGATGGTGTTCTGCTCGATCTTGGCGTTTCTTCTCCTCAGCTTGATGACCCTGAACGTGGGTTCTCATTTATGCGTGATGGCCCACTGGATATGCGTATGGATCCGACGCGTGGCTTGTCCGCGGCTGAATGGCTGATGAAAGCAGAAGCAGACGACATTGTCTGGGTCTTGAAAACATTCGGCGAAGAGCGTTTTGCCAAGCGTATTGCTCGCGCGATTGTAGAGCGCAATCGTCTCGATCCGATGACGCGGACAAAAGAACTCGCTGAATTGATCGCTGCCGCCAGCCCGATTAGAGAAAAGCATAAGCATCCGGCAACGCGCAGTTTTCAAGCGATACGCATTTACATCAATAGCGAACTGGAAGAGATCGAACGTGCATTAGAAGGCGCACTGAGCGTACTGGCTCCACAGGGTCGTCTGTCGGTGATCAGCTTCCACTCGTTAGAAGATCGGATTGTGAAACGGTTTATTCGCCATCAGAGCCGTGGGCCACAAGTGCCAGCGGGCTTGCCGTTAACGGAAGAGCAACTGCGTAGCCAGGGCGGACAGACGTTAAAAGCTGTCGGCAAGAAACTGATGCCTTCGGAAGCGGAAGTTGCAGAAAACCCACGTGCGCGCAGTTCGGTTCTGCGCTTCGCTGAGAGACTGCCAGCGTGATCGGTAACGAGCGGCATACGCTGGTCGGCGTCATCGGTGAGGACTTGCTGCGTAATGCAAAGCTTCCGGTGTTGCTGATGGTTGCCGTGTTGGTTTCTGCGGTCTTTGTGGTCACAACGGCGCATAAGACACGTCTGCTGACGGCAGAACGCGAACAGCTTTTGCTGGAGCGAGATGCGTTGGATATCGAATGGAGAAACCTGATCCTGGAGGAAAACTCACTCGGGGATCATAGCCGCGTAGAGCGGATCGCGACGGAAAAACTGCAAATGGGGCATGTTGATCCGTCACAGGAAAACATTGTGGTTAAGCAATGAACTAAATAGGCAACCAGCTAAGCATGAAAGCAGCCCGTACAGGAAAGTTAAAGCGCCAGGAAGATCAAGCCAGCTTTGTTAGCTGGCGTTTTGCGTTGCTTTGCGGCTGTATCCTGCTTGCGATGGTTGGCTTGATGGCTCGTGCGGCTTATCTTCAGGTCATCAATCCAGACAAGCTGGTGCGCGAGGGGGATATGCGTTCCCTACGCGTGCAGGAAGTGCCAACGGCGCGCGGCATGATAAGCGATCGTGCTGGTCGTCCTCTTGCCGTCAGCGTGCCAGTGAATGCCGTCTGGGCCGATCCGAAAGAAGTGAACGAACGTGGCGGTATTACGTTGGATACGCGCTGGAAAGCACTTTCCGATGCGCTCGATATCCCGTTGGATCAGTTAGCAACGAAGATTAATGCTAATCCTAAAGGGCGCTTCGTTTACCTGGCGCGTCAGGTGAATCCGGCTATCGGTGAATACGTCCATAAACTGAAGTTGCCGGGTATTAATCTACGGCAGGAGTCTCGCCGGTACTATCCCTCTGGACAAGTGACCTCTCACCTCATTGGCTTCACCAATATCGATGGGCAGGGTATTGAAGGGGTAGAGAAAAGTTTTGACCGCTGGCTGACCGGGCAACCCGGTGAACGTACCGTGCGTAAAGATCGGTTTGGCCGCGTGATTGAAGATATCTCCTCCGTTGACAGTCAGGCTGCACATAATCTTGCGCTCAGTATTGATGAGCGTTTGCAGGCGCTGGTGTACCGTGAACTCAACAATGCGGTTGCTTTTAACAAAGCTGAATCGGGAACGGCTGTATTGGTCGATGTAAATACAGGCGAAGTGCTGGCGATGGCGAATAGCCCGTCTTATAACCCGAATAATCTGGCCGATACGCCGAAAGAGATTATGCGTAACCGCGCCATCACCGATATCTTCGAGCCGGGTTCTACGGTGAAACCGATGGTGGTGATGACGGCGTTGCAGCGCGGTGTCGTTAAAGAAAATAGCGTGCTCAATACGCTGCCTTACTACGTTAATGGGCATGAAATCAAAGACGTGGCGCGCTACAGCGAATTGACGCTGACGGGCGTGTTGCAGAAATCGAGTAACGTCGGTGTTTCCAGACTGGCGTTAGCGATGCCTTCCTCTGCGCTGCTAGATACTTATGCGCGTTTTGGATTAGGAAAAGCGACCAATTTGGGGTTGGTCGGAGAAAGCAGTGGCTTATACCCTCAAAAACAACGGTGGTCTGACATAGAGAGGGCCACCTTTTCTTTCGGCTACGGGCTGATGGTAACACCGTTACAGTTAGCGCGAGTCTACGCCACGATTGGCAGTTTCGGTATTTACCGTCCACTGTCGATCACTAAAGTTGATCCACCGGTTCCCGGCGAGCGTGTCTTTTCTGAAGCGCTGGTGCGTTCCGTGGTGCATATGATGGAAAGTGTGGCGCTGCCTGGCGGCGGCGGTACCAAGGCGGCCATCAAAGGTTACCGTATCGCGATTAAAACCGGTACGGCCAAGAAAGTTGGCCCAGATGGCAAATACATCAACAAATATATTGCCTACACGGCGGGTGTGGCGCCAGCCAGCAACCCACGTTTTGCTCTGGTTGTCGTGATTAACGATCCGCAGGCAGGGAAATACTACGGCGGCGCGGTTTCTGCGCCAATCTTTGGCGCCATCATGGGCGGCGTTTTGCGTACGATGAATATCGAACCGGATGCGTTGCCGACGGGCGAAAAAAACGAGTTCGTAATTAATAGAGAAGAGGGATCAGGTGGCAGATCGTAATTTGCGCGATTTACTTGCGCCGTGGGTGCAAGACACTCCGGCGCGAGCGCTGCGGGAAATGACATTAGACAGCCGCGTTGCGGCTGCCGGGGATCTGTTTGTCGCGATTGTCGGGCACAAAGCAGATGGACGGCGCTATATTCCGCAGGCAATTGCGCAAGGCGTAGCAGCGATTGTTGCCGAAGCAGAAGGTGAGGCCGCTGATGGCACCGTTCGCGAAATGCACGGTGTGCCTGTGGTGTATCTCAGCAACTTGAACCAGCGGCTTTCCGCGCTGGCGGGTCATTTTTATCAGCAGCCGGCGGAAAAGTTACAGCTGATTGGCGTAACGGGAACCAACGGAAAAACGACAACGACCCAACTTCTGGCGCAGTGGAGCCAGGCACTAGGCGAAACGAGTGCGGTGATGGGTACGGTAGGCAATGGCCTATTGGGTCGGGCGATCCCGACAGAGAATACGACGGGTTCCGCTGTCGATGTTCAGCAGGTGTTAAGCCAACTGGTAGAGCAAGGTGCGACATTTGCCGCAATGGAAGTCTCCTCCCACGGGCTGGTGCAGCATCGTGTGGCGGCGTTGCCGTTTGCGGCGGCAGTGTTCACTAACCTGAGTCGCGATCATCTTGATTATCATGGCGATATGGAAAGCTATGAAGCGGCTAAATGGGCGTTGTTTGCCGAGCATCGCGTTGGTCAGATGATTATCAATGCTGATGATGAGGTTGGTCTGCGCTGGTTGGCGAAGCTGCCGGATGCGGTTGCTGTAACAATGGAAAACAAGCTGGTTCCCGGCTGCCGTGGGCGCTGGCTGAAAGCGACACAGATTGATTATCACGACAACGGTGCCACGATTGCGTTTGATTCAAGCTGGGGACACGGCGAAATTGACAGTCGCCTGATGGGGGCGTTTAACGTTAGCAATATGCTGCTGGCGCTGGCAACGTTGCTGTCTCTCGGTTATCCGCTCGACAAATTGGTCATCGCGGGATCTCAACTGCAGCCTGTATGTGGCCGCATGGAGGTTTTCCATGCTGAAGGAAAACCAACGGTCGTTGTAGATTACGCTCACACGCCAGACGCGCTGGAAAAAGCGCTTGAAGCGGCGCGTTTGCACTGTCAGGGGAAACTCTGGTGCGTGTTTGGCTGCGGCGGCGATCGCGATAAAGGTAAGCGCCCACTCATGGGCGGCATCGCAGAACAGCTGGCCGACCGCGTTGTGGTGACTGATGATAACCCGCGCAGTGAAGAGCCTCAGGCGATCGTTGCCGATATTCTCTCTGGCCTGCTGGACGCCGGACGGGTTCAGGTGATTCACGGACGTGCTGAGGCAGTGACCAGCGCCATCATGCAGGCTCAGGAAAATGACGTGGTGCTGGTTGCAGGCAAAGGTCATGAAGACTACCAACTGGTTGGTAATCAGCGTCTTGATTATTCCGATCGTATTACCGTTGCCCGCCTGCTGGAGGTGATTGCATGATTCGCGTCTCCTTGCAGCAGCTTGCCACGGTGCTGAATGCGCAGTTGATTGGTGAAAACATTGATATTGAAGATGTTTCGACCGATACACGTAAGCTGGCATCTGGCTGTTTGTTTGTCGCGCTGAAAGGCGAGAAATTTGATGCACATGACTACGCTGCTGATGCGGTGAAAGGCGGTGCGTCGGCTCTTTTAGTCAGTAAGCACTTACCTATCGATGTACCGCAATTGTTGGTGAGTGATACGCGTTTGGCGTTGGGACAATTGGGTGCCTGGGTTCGCCAGCAGTCAACGGCGCGTGTTGTCGCATTGACTGGCTCTTCCGGCAAAACGTCGGTTAAAGAGATGACGGCGTCGATTCTGCGCCAGTGCGGCTCTGTGTTGTATACCGCCGGTAACTTCAATAACGATATCGGTGTGCCGTTAACGCTGCTACGCCTGACGGCGGAACACCAGTTTGCGGTGATTGAACTCGGGGCAAATCACATTGGTGAGATTGCCTATACCACGGATTTGGTGCGGCCGGAAAGCGCACTGGTCAATAACCTGGCCGCTGCGCATCTGGAAGGGTTTGGCTCTCTGGCGGGTGTGGCGCAGGCGAAAGGTGAGATTTTTGCTGGTTTGCCAGTAGACGGTGTGGCGATTGTGAATGCGGATAGCAACGATTTCCCGCATTGGCAGGTCATGGTTAAGCATAAAACCGTGTGGCGTTTCTCGCCGCAGGCCGCTTGCGACATCGATTTTTTTGCCAGCGACGTAGACGTTTTGGCACAAGGTACGCGTTTCACGCTTCACACGCCATTCGGCGAAACGCAGGTTCTGCTGCCTTTACCCGGTCGACATAATGTGTCGAACGCACTGGCAGCGGCTTCTCTGGCGATGTCCGTCGGCGCGACGCTGGAAGCCGTTAAATCTGGATTATCTCAGCTTCAGGCGGTGCCGGGGCGGTTATTTCCGATTGCGTTGTCTGAGGGCAAGCTGCTGCTGGATGACAGCTACAACGCGAATGTGGGCTCGATGACGGCGGCGGCACAGGTATTGGCTGAAATGCCGGGCTACCGCGTGATGGTCGTTGGTGATATGGGCGAGCTAGGGGATGAAGCCCCTGAGTGCCATCGTCAAGTGGGCGAAGCGGCGCGTGCTGCGGGTATTGATCGCGTATTAAGTGTGGGAACATTGAGTGAATTGATCGGCACTGCCAGTGGCAATGGTGAGCATTTTCAGGACAAAGCTGCACTGGTTTCACGTTTGAAGGTACTGATGTCAGAACATAACGTCATCAGCGTATTGGTTAAAGGCTCACGCAGTGCTGCGATGGAGCAGGTTGTACATGCATTACAGGAGAATGCTCAATGTTAGTATGGCTGGCCGAACATTTGGCCAAACTTTATACCGGCTTTAACGTCTTTTCTTATTTGACGTTCCGCGCCATTGTCAGCCTGCTGACCGCATTGGTTATTTCCCTATGGATGGGACCACATATGATTGCCTGGTTGCAGCGTTTGCAGATCGGGCAGGTTGTGCGTAACGAAGGGCCAGAATCACATTTCAGTAAGCGCGGTACCCCGACGATGGGGGGCGTGATGATCCTGGCTGCGATCATCGTTTCCGTTTTGATGTGGGCGAATCTGTCGAACCCATATGTCTGGTGCGTACTTCTGGTGTTAGCAGGCTATGGCGCGGTCGGTTTTGTTGATGACTACCGCAAAGTGGTCCGTAAAGATACCAAGGGGCTGATTGCCCGCTGGAAATATTTTTGGCAGTCAGTGATTGCGCTCGTGGTGGCTTTCACTATGTATGCCATCGGTAAAGATACGCCAGCCACGCAGTTGGTTGTGCCGTTTTTCAAAGACGTAATGCCACAATTGGGTCTGCTCTATGTTGCGCTGGCCTACTTTGTGATTGTCGGCACCAGTAATGCCGTAAACCTGACGGATGGTCTGGATGGCTTGGCAATCATGCCGACTGTATTTGTTGCCGCTGGCTTTGCGCTGGTTGCATGGGCAACGGGCAACATGAATTTTGCCGGTTATCTGCATATTCCGTATATCCGTCATGCCAGTGAGCTGGTGATCGTCTGTACCGCGATTGTGGGCGCGGGGCTTGGATTCCTGTGGTTTAACACCTATCCGGCGCAGGTCTTCATGGGAGACGTAGGTTCTCTGGCACTGGGCGGCGCGTTGGGGACTATCGCGGTCCTGCTGCGTCAGGAGTTTTTGTTAGTGATTATGGGCGGTGTTTTCGTCGTTGAAACGCTGTCGGTGATTTTGCAAGTCGGGTCCTTTAAGTTGCGCGGGCAGCGGATCTTCCGCATGGCGCCAATTCATCATCATTATGAACTTAAGGGCTGGCCGGAACCGCGTGTGATTGTGCGCTTCTGGATTATTTCGTTGATGCTGGTGCTGATTGGCCTGGCAACGCTGAAGGTACGGTAAGACATGGTGGACTATCAGGGTAAAAAAGTCGTCATTATCGGGTTGGGTCTGACCGGGCTCTCCTGTGTTGATTTCTTTCTCGCGCGTGGTGTCGTACCACGCGTGGTGGATACCCGTATCAGTCCGCCGGGTCTGGATAAGCTGCCCGAGCAGGTAGAACGACACCTCGGTAGCCTGAATGAAGACTGGCTGTTGAGTGCGGATTTGATCGTCGCCAGCCCAGGTGTGGCATTGGCGACACCGATTTTGTGTGACGCCGCCGATGCTGGCATTGAGATCGTTGGCGATATCGAATTGTTCTGCCGTGAAGCGCAGGCACCGATTGTGGCGATTACCGGTTCTAACGGTAAAAGCACGGTGACGACGCTGGTCGGTGAAATGGCACGAGCTGCGGGCTGGCAGGTGGGCGTCGGTGGCAACATTGGCCTGCCTGCGCTGCAACTGCTCGAACAGCCTGCTCAGCTTTATGTGTTGGAGCTGTCGAGTTTCCAGTTGGAAACGACGCGTAGCCTGCACGCCGCAGCGGCAACCATTCTGAACGTGACGGAAGATCACACCAACCGTTACCCGTTTGGTCTACAGCAGTATCGGGCGGCGAAATTGCGTATTTATGAGCACGCGGATTTGTGTGTTGTGAATGCTGATGATGCGCTGACCATGCCGGTTCGCGGTGCAGATGCTCGTTGTCGCAGTTTTGGGGTTGATGTCGGCGATTATCATCTCAACCGTCAGCAGGGGGAAACCTGGCTGCGGGTGGACGGTGAACGTGTGCTCAATACCCGTGAAATCAAACTTGTCGGGCAGCACAATTATACAAACGCATTGGCAGCGCTGGCGCTGGCTGATGCTGTGAAAATTCCACGTTCGTCTGCGCTGACGGCGTTGACGTCCTTTACCGGGCTGCCTCATCGTTTTCAAATGGCCTTTGAGCGTAACGGCGTGCGGTGGATCAATGATTCTAAAGCGACCAATGTGGGCAGCACTGAGGCGGCATTGAGCGGCTTGGCGGTAGAAGGCACGCTGCACTTGCTGTTAGGCGGTGACGGTAAATCTGCCGATTTCTCGCCGCTGGTGCCGTATTTGCAGGGCGAGCACATTCATTTGTATTGCTTCGGTCAGGATGGTCAGCAGCTGGCTGCGCTGCGTCCAGAAATTGCCGAGCAGACAGAAACGATGGAACAGGCAATGCGCATCATCGCCGAACGCGTTAAGCCAGGCGATATGGTGTTGCTGTCGCCAGCCTGCGCCAGTTTGGATCAGTTCCGCAGTTTTGAACAGCGAGGCGATGAATTCGCTCGTCTGGCGGAGGAGTTAGGCTAATGCGGTTCTTCGGGCTGGCGTTTATCGAACGCATCAAGAGCTGGGTTATGGGAACGCGCGAAAGCGATACGCTCAGTATTGTTCTGTATGACAGAACGTTGGTGTGGTTGACGCTTGGGCTGGCCGTGATTGGTTTTGTGATGGTGACCTCGGCTTCTATGCCTGTTGGGCAGCGTCTTGCCAGCGACCCATTCCTGTTCGCGAAGCGTGATGCGATTTATCTGGGGTTGGCATTTGGCCTGTCGTTAATCACGCTGCGTGTCCCGATGGAGATATGGCAACGTTATAGCCCAGTGCTGCTACTGCTCGCCATGGTTATGTTGTTGGTGGTGCTCGCGGTGGGAAGCTCGGTCAACGGTGCATCACGCTGGATTTCGCTAGGGCCATTGCGTATTCAGCCTGCGGAATTATCCAAGCTGGCGCTGTTTTGCTACCTGTCCAGTTACATGGTGCGCAAAGTTGAAGAAGTACGAAATAACTTCTGGGGTTTTTGCAAACCGATGGGCGTGATGGTGGTACTGGCGGTTCTGTTGCTAGCGCAGCCTGACCTCGGTACCGTGGTTGTGCTGTTTATTACGACGCTGGCGATGTTGTTTCTGGCGGGCGCCAAGATGTGGCAGTTTCTGGCGATTATCGGCTGTGGGGTGTTTGCCGTTGGCCTGTTGATTGTGGCTGAACCTTACCGTATGCGGCGTGTGACGTCTTTCTGGAACCCATGGGACGATCCGTTTGGCAGTGGCTACCAGTTAACGCAGTCCCTGATGGCATTTGGGCGAGGTGAATTCTGGGGGCAAGGGCTGGGGAATTCAGTACAGAAACTGGAATATCTGCCGGAAGCGCATACCGATTTCATTTTCTCTATTTTAGGTGAAGAACTCGGCTATATCGGTGTGGTTTTGGCGTTGTTAATGATATTCTTCGTCGCTTTTCGCGCGATGTCTATCGGGAAGCGGGCGCTGGAGATCGATCAGCGCTTTTCAGGCTTTCTGGCATGTTCGATCGGTGTCTGGTTCAGCTTCCAGACGCTGGTGAACGTAGGCGCAGCGGCGGGGATGCTACCGACGAAAGGGCTGACGTTGCCGCTCATCAGTTACGGCGGCTCCAGCTTGCTGATTATGTCGACGGCGATTGTGTTGCTGTTACGCATTGATTTTGAAACGCGTCTGACGAAAGCGCAGGCGTTTACGAGAGGTGCCCGATGAGTGGCGAAGGCAAGCGTTTGATGGTGATGGCTGGCGGTACGGGCGGGCATGTCTTCCCCGGGCTGGCGGTTGCGCATCACCTGATGGCGCAGGGCTGGCAGGTTCGCTGGTTAGGTACGGCGGATCGTATGGAAGCCGATTTGGTGCCTAAGCATGGTATCGAAATTGATTTTATCCGTATTTCTGGCTTGCGTGGTAAAGGCATTCTGGCGCAGTTAAGCGCGCCGATTCGTATTTTTCAGGCCGTGCGTCAGGCGCGGGCAATTATGCGCCGCTACCAGCCTGATGTGGTGCTGGGCATGGGCGGTTACGTTTCCGGTCCCGGCGGTTTGGCAGCCTGGCTGTGTGGTATTCCGGTCGTATTGCATGAGCAGAACGGGATTGCAGGGCTGACCAACCGCTGGTTATCCCATATCGCAAAAAAGGTATTGCAGGCATTTCCGGGCGCGTTTCCCAACGCGGATGTGGTGGGGAATCCGGTCAGAACCGATGTACTGGCGTTACCTACGCCTGAAACACGATTAGCCGATCGCTCAGGCCCTGTGAGGGTGCTGGTTGTCGGTGGTAGTCAGGGCGCGAGAGTGCTGAACCAAACGCTGCCCGGCGTGGCTGCACAACTGGGCGATCGCGTGACGATTTGGCATCAGGTCGGCAAAGGCGCGTTATCAACCGTTCAGCAGGCCTATCAGGATCTTGGACAGACGCAGCACAAGATTACCGAGTTTATTGATGACATGGCGGCAGCTTACGCTTGGGCGGATGTTGTGGTGTGCCGTTCCGGCGCATTAACCGTCAGTGAAATTGCGGCGGCTGGGCTACCAGCACTGTTTGTCCCCTTCCAGCATAAAGATCGGCAGCAGTACTGGAATGCGCTGCCGTTGGAAAAGGCAGGTGCGGCAAAAATTATTGAGCAGCCACAGTTCAGCGTGGAGGCTGTTAGTGAGGTGCTGTCCGGTTGGGACCGCGCAACCTTGCTAACAATGGCGCAAAAAGCCCGCGCAGTGGCGATTCCAGATGCAACCGAACGGGTTGCGGTTGAAGTCAGTGCAGCGGCAGGCAGTCGGGTCACACATGTGGCTCATGGTTAATTAATACAACGTTGTCGGACACAAGGCTGTACGACGGCGCTACAAGGTAGCGATAGAATAAAGTGAATACTCAACAACTGGCGAAACTACGTTCAATCGTGCCCGAGATGCATCGCGTCCGGCACATACACTTTGTCGGCATCGGCGGTGCTGGCATGGGTGGTATCGCCGAAGTGTTGGCCAACGAAGGTTATGAGATTAGCGGGTCCGATCTGGCTCCGAATGCGGTGACGCAGCAGTTGAGCGAACTTGGCGCACAGATTTATTTTCACCACCGTGCGGAGAACGTTCTGAACGCCAGCGTGGTGGTGGTGTCGAGTGCGATTACTGCGGATAACCCTGAGATTGTCGCCGCGCATGACGCACGTATTCCAGTGATCCGTCGTGCCGAGATGTTAGCGGAACTGATGCGTTTTCGTCACGGTATTGCGATTGCGGGGACGCACGGCAAGACGACAACAACCGCGATGGTCACCAGTATTTACGCAGAAGCGGGATTAGATCCGACGTTTGTAAATGGCGGATTAGTGAAGGCGGCGGGAACGCATGCGCGTTTGGGCTCAAGCCGCTACCTGATTGCGGAAGCAGATGAAAGCGATGCGTCTTTCCTGCATTTGCAGCCGATGGTGGCGATTGTGACCAACATTGAAGCCGACCATATGGACACCTATCAGGGCGATTTTGAGAACCTGAAGCAGACGTTCATCAATTTCCTGCACAACCTGCCGTTTTACGGGCAAGCGGTGATGTGTATTGATGATGCGGTAATCCGTGAGCTGCTGCCGCGTGTGGGTCGTCATATCACCACGTATGGCTTTAGCGACGATGCCGATGTGCGTATTTCAGGGTATTACCAGACTGGTGCGCAAGGGCATTTTACGCTGGAGCGGAAAGATAAACCGCTGCTCACTGTCACGCTGAATGCGCCGGGGCGTCACAATGCGCTCAACGCAGCGGCGGCGGTTGCCGTGGCGACCGATGAGGGTATTGATGACGAGGCGATTCTGCGCGCGCTTGAGCGTTTTCAGGGCACCGGACGTCGTTTCGATTTCCTCGGTGAGTACCCGCTTGAACTGGTGAATGGGCAACGCGGTACGGCGATGTTGGTGGATGATTACGGTCACCATCCGACGGAAGTCGATGCCACCATTAAAGCAGCCCGAGCCGGGTGGCCGAATAAGCGATTGGTCATGATTTTTCAGCCACATCGCTATACGCGAACCCGCGATTTGTATGATGATTTTGCGCACGTGTTATCGCAGGTTGACGTGCTGCTGATGTTGGATGTGTATTCCGCTGGAGAGTCGCCGATTCCGGGCGCGGACAGCCGTTCACTGTGCCGTACAATTCGCGGAAGAGGTAAGATTGATCCGATTCTGGTGACGGATGTGGATACTTTACCGGAACTGTTGTCACAGGCGCTGCGAGGTGAAGACCTTATTTTGGTTCAAGGTGCCGGCAACATCGGTAAATTGGCGCGTAAACTGGCTGATTCCAGATTACAGCCGCAGATGAGTGAATGAGGAACATCATGACTGAGAAAGTTGCTGTATTGCTTGGTGGAACCTCTGCCGAACGTGAAGTGTCGTTACTTTCCGGTCAGGCGGTTTTGGCTGGCCTGAAAGAGGCGGGCATCAATGCGCATGCGGTTGATACTCGTGACGTCTCTGCGACGACGCTGAAGGAAGAAGGCTTCGCCAAGGTTTTCATCGCATTACATGGTCGTGGTGGCGAAGATGGCACATTGCAGGGCGTCCTGGAGTTCCTGGGATTGCCTTATACCGGTAGCGGCGTTATGGCGTCTGCGCTGACGATGGATAAACTCCGCACCAAACAGGTGTGGCAAGCGGTCGGGTTACCCGTGTCGCCTTACGTGGCGTTGGATCGTCGACAATATTCAGAGATGGCAGCAAACGCGCTGTTGGCAAAGTTCACCCACCTTGGACTGCCGTTGATTGTCAAGCCAAGCCGTGAAGGTTCCAGCGTTGGTATGAGCAAAGTGAACACGCTTAGCGAGCTGCCTGCGGCACTGGAAGAAGCATTCCGCCACGATGACGATGTTCTGGTCGAAAAATGGCTGACCGGCCCTGAGTATACGGTTGCTATTCTGGGTGACGAGGTATTGCCTTCTATCCGTATTCAGCCTGCGGGTACGTTTTACGACTATGAAGCGAAGTATTTGTCGGACGATACGCAGTATTTCTGCCCGAGTGGTTTGCCGGACGATAAAGAGCAGGCGTTAGCTGAACTGGCTATGGCGGCTTATCGTGCCGTGGGCTGCCGTGGATGGGGACGTGTCGATTTTATGCTGGATAGCGACGGCGCTTTCTATCTGCTTGAAGTGAATACGTCTCCCGGGATGACGAGCCACAGCCTGGTTCCTATGGCTGCGCGCCAACGTGGGCTGACTTTCTCGCAACTGGTCGTGAAAATTTTAGAGCTCGCTGGCTGATATGTCGCAGGCAGCGCTGAATACACGCGGACGAGAGCCTGAAACGAAAGGAACACGTCGCAGTAATGGAGGCCAATTGGCAGGGATGATTTTCCTGCTGATGGTGATAGGGACGATCGTCTGGGGAAGCTGGATGGTAGTGGGGTGGATGAAAGATGCCAGCCGTTTACCGCTCTCCCGCATGGCAGTGACAGGAGAAAGGCAGTACACCACCAACGACGATATCCGTCAGGCCATTTTGTCGTTGGGGGCGCCGGGAACGTTCATGACACAGGATGTGAACGTGATCCAGCAGCAGATTGAACGCCTGTCGTGGATAAAACAGGCCAGCGTGCGTAAGCAGTGGCCGGACGAATTAAAGATTCATCTGGTTGAATATGTTCCGGTAGCACGTTGGAATGACCAACTGATGGTTGATGCGGAAGGAAATTCGTTCAGTGTACCCGCCGAACGTATTGGTAATCGCAAGATGCCATTGCTGTATGGCCCGGAAGGCAGTGAGGCTGAAGTGTTGGAAGGCTACCGCACAATGAATCAGACGCTGGCAGCCGGGAAGTTTACGTTAAAAATGGTTGCGATGAGTGCTCGGCATTCGTGGCAACTAGGATTAGACGATGATACTCGCCTGGAGCTGGGGCGGGACGATAGGGCCAAGCGTCTGCAACGCTTTATCGAGTTGTATCCGCTATTACAGCGGCAGGCTCAGAGTGAAAACAAACGCATCAGCCATGTCGACTTGCGGTACGACAGCGGAGCTGCGATAGGCTGGGCTCCAGCCTTGCTTGATCAACAAGACGTTGATCGGCAACGAGTTGGTCAGCAATAAGACATTGATCAGCAACAGAACAGTAACCAGAAACGAGCACAGGCTAAACAACAATGATCAAGTCGACGGACAGAAAACTGGTAGTTGGGCTGGAAATCGGTACAGCAAAAGTGGCTGCGCTGGTAGGGGAAGTTCTGCCCGATGGCATGGTCAATATTATTGGCGTAGGCAGTTGCCCGTCACGCGGTATGGATAAAGGCGGCGTAAACGATCTGGAATCGGTCGTTAAATGTGTTCAGCGCGCTATTGATCAAGCTGAGTTGATGGCAGACTGCCAGATCTCTTCCGTGTATCTGGCGCTCTCGGGAAAACACATCAGCTGCCAGAATGAAATAGGGATGGTGCCTATTTCAGAAGAAGAGGTCACGCAGGACGACGTAGAAAGCGTGGTGCATACCGCTAAATCCGTGCGCGTGCGTGATGAACACCGTGTTCTCCATGTGATTCCACAGGAGTACGCGATCGATTATCAGGAAGGGATTAAAAACCCAGTTGGCTTATCCGGCGTGCGTATGCAGGCGAAAGTCCACCTGATAACCTGCCATAACGATATGGCGAAGAACATTGTTAAAGCCGTTGAACGCTGCGGCTTAAAAGTTGACCAGCTTATTTTTGCGGGGCTGGCTTCCAGTTATGCGGTTCTGACTGAAGACGAACGTGAGCTGGGCGTGTGTGTTGTTGATATCGGCGGCGGTACAATGGACATCGCTGTCTATACTGGCGGCGCATTGCGACACACTAAAGTGATTCCGTATGCGGGCAATGTGGTTACCAGCGATATTGCCTACGCATTTGGTACGCCGCCGACGGATGCCGAAGCGATCAAGGTGCGACACGGTTGTGCATTAGGCGCGATTGTCGGCAAAGATGAGAATGTGGAGGTCCCGAGTGTTGGAGGACGTCCACCTCGCAGTCTGCAAAGACAGACATTGGCGGAAGTGATTGAACCACGTTACACCGAGCTGTTGAACTTGGTGAACGATGAACTTTTACAGTTGCAGGAGCAGTTGCGTCAACAAGGCGTGAAACACCATCTGGCGGCAGGGATTGTGCTGACGGGCGGTGCCGCGCAAATAGACGGTCTGGCGGCTTGTGCGCAGCGTGTGTTCCATACACAGGTGCGTATTGGACAACCAATGAATATAACAGGGCTGACGGATTATGCCCAAGAGCCTTATTACTCAACGGCGGTTGGGTTGCTGCATTACGGAAAAGAATCTCATCTGGGTGGTGAGCATGAAGTCGAAAAACGTGCCTCAGTGAGCAACTGGTTCAAGAGAATCAACAGCTGGTTGAGGAAAGAATTTTAATTTTATCAAAGAGATCACCTGGCACAGTTTATGATCTCGTAGTTACAGGCACAAACGGAGAGAAATTATGTTTGAACCAATGGAATTAACCAACGACGCGGTGATTAAAGTCATCGGCGTCGGTGGCGGCGGTGGTAATGCCGTCGAACACATGGTGCGTGAGCGCATCGAAGGCGTCGAGTTCTTCGCGGTCAACACGGATGCGCAGGCATTACGTAAAACGGCTGTTGGCCAGACTATTCAGATCGGTAGCGGTATCACAAAAGGTCTGGGTGCAGGTGCTAACCCTGAGGTTGGCCGTAATTCGGCTGAAGAAGATCGCGAAGCACTGCGTTCAGCACTGGAAGGTGCTGATATGGTGTTTATCGCCGCCGGTATGGGCGGTGGTACGGGAACAGGTGCTGCGCCAGTAGTCGCCGAAGTCGCAAAAGATTTGGGTATTCTGACCGTTGCTGTCGTGACCAAGCCTTTCAACTTTGAAGGCAAAAAGCGCATGGCATTTGCGGAGCAGGGTATCGCTGAGCTGTCTAAGCACGTCGACTCGCTGATCACCATTCCAAACGACAAACTGCTGAAAGTTCTGGGACGCGGTATCTCCCTGCTGGATGCATTTGGCGCGGCAAACGATGTACTGAAAGGCGCGGTACAAGGTATTGCCGAGCTGATTACGCGTCCGGGTCTGATGAACGTCGACTTTGCAGACGTGCGTACCGTGATGTCCGAAATGGGTTATGCCATGATGGGTTCCGGTGTTGCGCGTGGTGAAGACCGTGCAGAAGAAGCGGCTGAAATGGCGATCTCCAGCCCACTGTTGGAAGACATCGATCTGTCCGGCGCACGTGGCGTGTTGGTCAACATTACGGCGGGCTTTGACCTGCGTCTGGATGAGTTCGAGACGGTAGGTAATACCATCCGTGCATTCGCGTCCGATAATGCGACAGTCGTAATCGGTACGTCGCTTGACCCGGAAATGAATGATGAACTGCGTGTAACGGTTGTTGCGACGGGTATCGGTATGGACAAGCGTCCTGAGATTACTCTGGTAACGAACAAGCAGGCCAGCCAGCCTGTGATGGATCATCGTTATCAGCAACACGGTATGACGCCACTGGCGCAGGAAAAACCGGCTGCCAAAGTGGTTAACGACCAGAATCCGCAGACGAATAAAGAGCCAGACTATCTGGATATCCCAGCGTTTCTGCGTAAGCAGGCAGACTAATTTGCTGCCAGATAACGTTGGAATCTCCGCTCTTTGTGCTAAACTGTGCCACCGAGCCTGGTGTATACTAGGTCGGTAGGTTCAGTAACATGCGAGATAAAATGATGATCAAACAACGTACATTAAAACGTATTGTTCAGGCGACTGGTGTCGGGTTACATACCGGCAAGAAGGTCACGTTGACCATGCGTCCTGCACCGGCAAATACCGGGGTCATCTATCGCCGCACAGACTTGAATCCCCCGGTTGATTTTCCGGCTGATGCAAAATCCGTGCGTGATACCATGCTCTGTACTTGCCTGGTTAATGAGCATGACGTCCGTATTTCTACGGTGGAGCATCTTAACGCTGCGCTTGCAGGGTTGGGCATTGACAATATTGTCATTGATGTTGACGCGCCAGAAATTCCCATTATGGATGGCAGCGCCAGCCCGTTCGTTTACCTGCTGTTAGATGCGGGTATCGAAGAGCTGAATTGTGCCAAGAAATTCGTACGCATCAAACAGTCCGTTCGCGTTGAAGATGGCGACAAGTGGGCCGAAATGAAACCGTTTAACGGCTTCAGTTTGGATTTCACTATCGACTTCAACCACCCGGCGATTGATGCCGGCAACCAGCGCTATCGTTTGGATTTCTCCGCTGATGCGTTTGTTCGCCAGATCAGCCGTGCGCGTACCTTCGGCTTCATGCGCGATATCGAATACTTGCAGTCTCGTGGGTTGTGCCTGGGCGGCAGTATGGATTGTGCTATCGTCGTTGACGATTACCGCGTACTGAACGAAGACGGTCTGCGTTTTGAAGATGAGTTTGTTCGCCATAAAATGCTGGATGCCATCGGTGACCTATTTATGTGTGGCCACAACATCATCGGTGCGTTTTCTGCGTTTAAATCTGGACACGCACTGAACAACAAACTGTTGCAGGCTGTGCTGGCAAATCAGGAAGCGTGGGAATACGTGACATTTGAAGACGAAGCTGAGATGCCGTTGGCATTTAAAGCACCGTCTATCGTGCTAGCATAACGCTTAAAGCCGTTACTTCTTATTACGACTGGTTTTTCTGGTACTCTCTCCGGCCAGTGAAGCCAGTCGTTCTAATATCTTTCTGAGTTTTTCCGGGCTGTTGCCTGCTAACGTCCTCAATGTCTCCGCACTTTGTTCACTCAACTGACGCAACGGTTTGTCGTCGGTATTTTCCGTCGCTGCAATGTCACTATTTTTCACGATTTCATGCCCTTTTGCGGCAAGCGTTGGATTAATCCTGATGTCGATTGAAGCCAATGATGGTAGTATTTGTGCGCGTAATGCAGAGAGCAACGCAGGTTGTTCGTAACGTAACCGCATCAGCCAACTGGCGTTGGCGGTTTCCAGTATTAGTAAACCTTGCCGGTAATTAGCGACGCGACACCATGGGTGCAACGGTGCTGGCAGTAATCCGCGTACGGCACGATTGAGTTTTAATAAGGCGATAGCGCGCTGTTGCACATCTTGTAGCGGGCCTTTACCCGACATAGATGCGCTATCAAACAGAAATTCCAGTGATTGTGGGCGGCTATCACGCATAGACCTGGCTCCGGTGGATGTTACTCGTGATTGGTATTCTAAATCGTTGGCGACAATTTGGCAGACGTTATTTCTGGCCGCATCTCTTATTAGGGATGGTCGCGGCGAGTTTTGGCCTGCCGACAAGCCTGAACGACTCACAGGATATCGCCTCACTCCCTAATTCAAGCTCTAGCGTTAGTCGCCAGAATAACGTATCGCTGAACCTTACCGATCTGGTTGCGTTGAAAGAAGCGCATCGGCGCTCGTCCTACAGCGTTGACTACTGGCATCAGCATGCGATTCGTACGGTAATCCGCCACCTTTCTTTTGCGTTGACGACGCCACAGACGGCCAGTGCCCAGCAGGTTGACGAGCTTCAACCTCATTCTCTGGTTTTGCTAGATACGCTAAATGCATTGCTGACGCAGGATTCACAGTATCCCTTTGTGATCTCCCCTCATGCTGGGCGCGTCACTTTTTATCCTCAGGCACACCATCAAATCGGCATCTGGCTTGCCCAAATCCGCGGCATCCGTGCAGGGCCATATATTCTCAGCTGAAAGTGTAGTGGATAATTAGCTGAAGAAATTTCTCTCGTTTTTGCTGAGTTTCTCAGTTTTTCGATGTTGTGTTGCCACTGGATACGTGGCATTTGTGAGATTAAAACTATTATGGTCATGAATATCCTAACCAAAATTTTTGGTAGCCGTAACGATCGTACGCTGCGTCGTATGCGTAAAAATGTTGATGTCATCAGTCGTTTAGAGCCAGAAATGGAAAAACTTTCAGATGAGGAACTGCAAGCGAAAACGCTGGAGTTCCGTGTTCGTCTGGAAAAAGGCGCAACGCTCGAGAGTCTGTTGCCTGAAGCCTTCGCCGTGGTGCGTGAATCCAGTAAGCGTGTATTTGGTATGCGCCACTTTGACGTGCAGCTGCTTGGCGGTATGGTACTGAACGAACGCTGCATCGCAGAGATGCGTACTGGTGAAGGTAAAACGCTGACGGCAACGTTGCCTGCGTACCTGAACGCGCTGACGGGTCGTGGCGTACACGTCGTGACCGTGAACGATTATCTGGCACAGCGTGATGCTGAAAATAACCGTCCTTTATTTGAATTCCTTGGCCTGAGTGTCGGCATCAACCTGCCGGGTATGCCTGCTCCTGCGAAGCGTGAAGCGTATGCCGCAGACATCACCTACGGTACCAATAACGAATACGGTTTTGACTACCTGCGTGACAACATGGCGTTCAGCCCAGAAGAGCGTGTGCAGCGTAAATTGTACTACGCGCTGGTGGATGAGGTTGACTCCATCCTGATCGATGAAGCGCGTACGCCGCTGATCATTTCTGGCCCGGCTGAAGACAGCTCTGAGCTTTATATCAGCGTCAATAAAATCATCCCTCACCTGATCCGTCAGGAGAAAGAAGATTCGGATACCTTCCACGGCGAAGGCCACTTCTCTGTTGATGAGAAAGCGCGTCAGGTTAACCTCACCGAGCGAGGTCTGGTTCTGGTAGAAGAATTGCTGGTGAAAGAAGGCATTATGGAGGAGGGCGAATCACTGTATTCTCCGACGAACATCATGCTGATGCACCATGTGACCGCCGCGCTGCGTGCGCACGTGCTGTTTACCCGCGATGTGGATTACATTGTGAAAGACGGTGAAGTGATCATCGTTGACGAACACACTGGCCGTACCATGCAGGGGCGTCGCTGGTCCGATGGTTTGCATCAGGCTGTTGAAGCGAAAGAGAAGGTGACCATTCAGAATGAAAACCAGACGCTGGCTTCCATTACCTTCCAGAACTACTTCCGCCTGTATGAAAAACTGGCTGGTATGACCGGTACGGCAGATACCGAAGCGTTCGAATTCAGCTCCATCTATAAGCTGGATACGATTGTGGTGCCGACCAACCGTCCGATGATTCGTAAAGACTTGCCTGACCTGGTCTACATGACTGAGCAGGAAAAAATCGATGCTATTATTGAAGATATCAAAGACCGCTCGGTAAAAGGCCAGCCGATTCTGGTCGGTACGATCTCTATCGAGAAATCGGAAGTGGTTTCTCATGCGTTGGAAAAAGCGGGCATCAAACATAATGTGTTGAATGCGAAATTCCACGCCATGGAAGCCGATATCGTTGCTCAGGCGGGTCAGGCTGGCGCGGTGACTATCGCGACTAATATGGCCGGTCGTGGTACGGACATTGTATTGGGTGGTAGCTGGCAGGCAGAAGTCGCACATCTGGAAAATCCAGATGACGCACAAATTGCAGAAATCAAAGCGGCCTGGAAAGTGCGCCATGATGCGGTGTTGGCTGCGGGTGGTTTGCATATTATCGGTACAGAGCGCCATGAGTCTCGCCGTATCGATAACCAGTTGCGTGGTCGTTCTGGTCGCCAGGGGGATGCGGGTTCATCACGCTTCTACCTGTCGATGGAAGATGCGCTGATGCGTATTTTTGCCTCCGATCGCGTTTCCAACATGATGCGTAAACTGGGTATGAAACCGGGCGAGGCGATTGAGCACCCGTGGGTCACCAAGGCGATTGCTAACGCACAGCGTAAAGTGGAAAGCCGTAACTTTGATATTCGTAAACAGCTGCTGGAATACGATGATGTGGCGAACGACCAACGTCGTGCGATCTACACACAGCGTAACGAACTGCTGGATGTGTCCGATATCAGTGAAACCATCACCAGTATTCGTGAGGATGTGTTTAAAGCGACTATCGACAGCTATATTCCACCGGAATCTCTGGAAGAAATGTGGGATACGGAAGGCCTGGAGCAGCGCCTGAAGAACGACTTCGACCTGGATATGCCGATCAAGGCGTGGCTGGATAAAGAGCCTGAGCTACATGAAGAAACGTTGCGTGAGCGTATTTTCCAGCAGGCGCTTGAGGTTTATCATCGCAAAGAAGAAGTGGTTGGCGCGGAAGTCATGCGCAACTTCGAGAAAGGCGTGATGCTGCAAACGCTCGATTCCTTGTGGAAAGAGCATCTGGCGGCAATGGATTACCTGCGTCAGGGCATCCATTTGCGTGGCTATGCACAGAAAGATCCGAAACAAGAATATAAGCGAGAGTCGTTCTCTATGTTTGCCGCAATGCTGGAATCACTGAAATATGAGGTGATCAGTACGCTGAGCAAAGTTCAGGTGAGAATGCCGGAAGAAATCGAAGCGCTGGAGCAGCAACGCCGTGAAGAAGCTGAGCGTTTGGCGCAGCAGCAACAGTTTAGCCATCAGGAAGAAGATAGCCTGAACATGGGTTCACCGGCGCAGGCTGACCGTAAAATTGGACGTAACGACCCTTGCCCCTGTGGTTCAGGCAAGAAATATAAGCAGTGCCACGGTCGCTTACAGAAATAATTGGCCGCTGAATCCAGTGATTAAAATGTGATAAGTACAAGGGCGGTCATTGACCGCCTTTTACTTGATAAGAACCTGATAGGAAGTGTCATGACGCAAAAACAGTTATCCGTCGCGGTCGGCATCATCCGCAATGTGGAGCAGCAATATTTCATTGCTCGCCGCCCTGATGGCGTTCATATGGCAGGGATGTGGGAATTTCCCGGCGGTAAAGTTGAAGAGGGCGAAACGCCAGAGCAGGCGCTGATTCGTGAACTGCGTGAAGAAACGGGCATTGAAGCGAGCGCACCACAGGCGCTAAACGACAAAACGTTTTCTACGCCGGAGAGAATTATCACGCTTCATTTCTTTCTGGTTGAAACATGGCAGGGGGAACCCTATGGCCGGGAAGGTCAGGAGTCTCGCTGGGTTAGCGTAGAAGAATTACGTGAGGAAGAATTTCCGCCAGCGAATGCAGAGATGATCCGCTGGCTGAAATCGCTTTAATCTAGCTTTACCTGTCTGAAAGCCATCATCGCGAAACGCGGCCGTTAGCGCGTTTCGCTCCACTCTTCACTATCAGAAACCATATCATCACTTGGAATGCGCTTTTCTTCATCAGCCCATTCACCTAAATCGATGAGTTGACAACGTTTGCTGCAAAATGGGCGATAGATGCTGGTTTCATCCCAGATGACCGCCTGCTTGCAGGTTGGGCATTTCACTGTCGTAATTTCTGTGGTCATAAAATTCTTTTTCACTCTATTTGTGACTCAACACATTCTGATTTGCCAGAGCTGAGTCTAGCAGCAGGCCAGTTCAAATGTTAAACGCGGAGGGATGTGGCCGTTTTCGATATCTAATGGCAGAAAACGGATGGCATAGCGTGTCTTATGACCGGATATCTGTGGATAGAGCTGATGTACCAGTTCAAGGCGCAAACGCAGCAGATCAGCATCGGAGGCATTGTCCTGGAAGAAACCGTTCAGGCTTGTCTGAGGGCGGAATGTGCCGGAGTGGCGGATCAGTTCCAGGATCATATCCAGCGCTTGTTTGAGCGGAGACAAAGAGTTAAGCCAGCCGGAAACCAATTTCTCACGCAGTTCCTGAGGTTGGTGTAACCAGCTATGCAGTGTAGGTAAATCGAAACTGCAACATCCACCGGGGATCCCCAGTCGCTGGCGAACCATGCCAATCAGGCGATCTTCCCGTAAGAACTGCCCCATTCGTGGTGCAGCCATCAGCGTACTGGCCAGATCTTTCAACTGGCGTCTCAGCGTATGGATGCGCTCCATGTCAACGCCTGGTACGTCACTCCATTGCAGCAGTTTTTGCTGTTGCCGCTCTAGTTCTTTCAGTAGCTCGGTACGTACATCTCCACGTTCCAGCACATCGAGCAGTTCGGCGATAGCACGAAAAAATGTCAGAGCGCCTCCCATATCGGTCAGGGAGTGGTTTTGGTGCAACTGCTGCAATAATGACTCGATACGCAACCAGGTACGTGTTTTTTCGTTCAGCGGGTATTCGAATAAAATCGTTGAGGGAGCGTCACTCATTCTTAGTCATCCTGTCGGCTGCGTAGGCGGCGAGCTTCAGGTACTGGCGGTGTAATTCCGCAACCTGTGGAGCCAGCGCGTTTGGGCAGCGACTGTTATCAATAATATCATCGGCATAAGCCAGGCGCTGTTCTCGGGTAGCCTGTGCTGCCAGTATATTTTCTGCTTGTTGCTGGCTGATGCCATCGCGGGCCAGCGTGCGTGCAAGCTGTGTTTCTTTGTCTACATCAACGACCAGGATACGCTGCGCTCGCTGTTGTAAACCGTTCTCCACCAGTAAAGGGACGACCCACAGAATATACGGTGCGGATGCAGCCTGAAACAGGGCCTGTGTTTCCTGATGGATCAACGGATGGAGTAAATTATTCAGCCACTGCTTCTCCTCAGGTGAGGAAAAAATCCGTTGGCGTAGTGCGGTGCGGTTCAATGAACCATCGATATTGAGTATAGCGTCGCCAAACCGGATCCTGATGGTATCCAGCGCGGGTTTCCCAGGCTCGACTACTTGACGCGCGATGATATCAGCGTCAACGATAGTGGCCCCTAATTTGGCAAATTCATCGGCTACGGTACTTTTGCCGCTGCCGATACCGCCCGTTAAGGCTACGATGTATGTCATTGCACCCGTGTTGAAAAGTTAACATTGCTACTATTTTCAAGTGGAGAGGAATACTTTCCTCTGCCCCTGAAGTCAATCAGGCATAAACCGCAGTGTGCTTCACGCTATCACGTTGCTCGGTGATAGGTAAATTTCTCTGATTTTATCCCAAATAAAGTGAAAATCGCAGTCTTGCCGCAGGATTATTCCTGCGTATGATAACGTCACTGGTAAAGGGCATTATTTTTTCACTCAGTAATAATCAATACTGAGCATTCCGCCGTCACTCACCAGGAACTCGAACCTCATGCGTATTGAAGAAGATTTAAAGTTAGGCTTTAAAGATGTTCTCATCCGGCCAAAGCGTTCGACGCTGAAAAGCCGCTCCGACGTTGAACTGGAACGCCAATTCACCTTCCTCCATGCCGGCGGCAACTGGTCCGGTGTACCGATTATCGCAGCCAATATGGATACCGTGGGTACGTTTAGTATGGCGGAGGTCCTGGCCTCTTTTGATGTTCTGACGGCGGTCCATAAACACTATTCTGTCGAGCAATGGTCTCAGTTTGTGCAACGCACACCGGCATCGGTATTGCGCCATGTGATGGTCTCGACCGGGACATCTGAGGCTGATTTCATCAAGTTAAAGCAAATTCTGGCGCTATCGCCTGAGCTGAAATTTATCTGTATCGATGTGGCCAATGGCTATTCTGAGCACTTTGTCACGTTCCTGCAAAAAGCGCGCGAGGCCTGCCCAGATAAGGTTATCTGTGCTGGAAACGTTGTGACTGGTGAAATGGTTGAGGAACTTATTCTTTCTGGCGCGGATATTGTTAAAGTCGGTATTGGCCCCGGTTCTGTCTGCACGACGCGCGTTAAAACGGGGGTCGGTTATCCTCAGCTCTCGGCGGTGATTGAATGCGCCGATGCAGCGCATGGTCTCGGTGGACAAATTGTGAGCGACGGCGGTTGCGCCATGCCAGGCGATGTAGCGAAAGCCTTTGGCGGCGGAGCCGATTTCGTCATGTTGGGCGGTATGTTGGCAGGACATGATGAATGTGAAGGAACCATCGTCGAAGAAAACGGTGAGAAAATGATGCTGTTCTACGGCATGAGTTCTGCATCCGCGATGGAGCGCCATGTCGGTGGCGTGGCGGAGTACCGGGCTGCGGAAGGAAAAACCGTGAAATTGCCTCTGCGTGGTCCGGTAGACAATACCGTGCGCGATATTCTTGGCGGCCTGCGTTCGGCCTGCACCTATGTCGGCGCATCCCGTTTGAAAGAACTGACGAAGCGTACGACGTTTATCCGCGTGGCCGAGCAGGAAAACCGTATTTTCAACGGGTAATTGCTGCTGTTTCGCGTCGTCTGTCTGCCGCTAACGGTGGCGGGTACGATGTAGCTTTTTGGTTCTGTATTGGTCGGTTCAGGCACCGGCCAATACATTCCCCAACTGAAAGATAGGCAAATACATGCCAATCACCAGCGCCCCGACCATTCCCCCGACGACCATCATCAACAACGGTTCCAGCGTTTGTGTCAACATGTCTGCCTGCTGCTGTACCCGACCCTCATGCCATTCTGCCAGTTGTGTAAAGATCGTATCCAATGCACCGGTTTCTTCCCCCACGCGAATTAACTGCGGACAAGGTGCGGGGAACAGCGAGGCGTGATGTTGTGTGGCATGGTACAGCGACGTGCCCTGATGCAGTTGCGTTTGTATTTGTTGAATCGCGGTCTGATAAAGCGGGTGACGGATCGTCGCGGCGGCATCGAGCCCTTCCGGGAGCGTCAAACCAGCATGTTGCGTCATGGCGAGGATATGGAATATCTGGTTCAGCGATTTACCGCGTAGCAGGCTAGATACGATAGGAAGCTTCAGCAGCCACTCCTGCTCTCGGATTTTCCATAATGGCCGTTTCTGCCTCAAGCGGGCGTAGCCCACTATCAGGCCACTGAGTACCAGCAACCCAATAAATCCGTAGTCAGTGACTATCTCTGCCAGATGCAGCAACTGCCGGGTAAACCACGGCAACGGTGTATCGAACGAGGAATAGAGCGTCGCAAACTCGGGCAGAACCAACGTCAACATCATCATGCTGACCACTATGGCAATGGCCAAAACAAAGCAGGGGTAGCGTAGTGCTTTGATGACTTTCTGTTGCAGTCTGGACTGTTTTTCTTGCTGCTGAGCGAGCTGTAGGCAGCATGCGTCTAACTTCCCAGTCAATTCGCCGACGGCAATGAGGGATTGATACAAAACGGGAAAGATATGGGGATATTCGTGTAATGCCTCAGACAGCGAGCTTCCCTGCGCAACATGGGTACGAACCTCCCGCAATATGCAGCGCCAGCCGGGGCGCTCGTGCTGTTCCGACACCAGTTTTAATGCTTCCAGCAGTGGCAATCCCGCTTGTAGCAGGGCAGCAAGCTGTTTGATTAACTCGCCTAGCTGCTCACGTTTCCAGTAGCGTAGCGACAGATAATCGCCGGCTTTTACAAGAAGCGGCTGGTAGCCCTGCGCAATCAGGCTGGCATAGGCGTACTGGCGGTGTGTGCTGATGAGTTCTCCATCGATAAATTCGCCCTCAGACGTGATGGCCTGCCAGTGGTATAAGCGCTGTAGCTTCATTGCGTCTCCTGGTTCATTGCGTGCTCATCGCCCACTACACGGTAGACTTCCTCAAGTGAGGTCAGGCCATCGTTGACCAACTCAAGCCCTGCGGCGAGCAAGGTTGGAAAACCTGAGTGGTGAGACAGTGTGGATAATTCCCCTGTGCTGGCGTTGCCCGCCAGTGCTGCCTGAAAATCTGGCGTGATGGGCAATAATTCATAGAGCGCGACGCGGCCATAGTAGCCAGAAAAACAGTGACTACAACCGTGGGCTTTCCAATGGTGCAGTGGCCCTTGCCATAGGTTGTTTGGCAGTGAAAGTAGCGGTTCTCCTGGGGTTTTACAGTGCGGGCATAGCCGACGTACAAGGCGTTGGGCAATGATGAGTTTTAGCGCCGCCGCTAACAGGTAACCGGGGATGCCTAGATGACTGAGGCGAGTTAACGTGTCTACGGCAGAGTTGGTATGCAGCGTGGACATAACCAGATGGCCAGTTTGTGCGGCTTTTACTGCAATTTCTGCGGTTTCGGCATCGCGTATTTCACCGATCATAATGATGTCAGGATCCTGTCGCAGCAGGGCTCGTAAAATTCGGCCAAATCCCAGTTCAGCTTTAGGATTGATTGCCGTTTGGTTAATTCCTTCCAGGGGAATTTCGACCGGATCTTCTACGCTACAGATATTGCGGCTGCACTCGTTTAGCCAGCGTATCGCACTGTAAAGCGTGACGGTTTTTCCACTGCCCGTTGGACCCGTGACTAACAGCATCCCCTGTGAGGCGCTCAGTACGCTAATCACCTGCTGTAATGACTTTGTGGTGAGGCCGAGTTTATCCAGTGCTAACTCCTGCTGGTGCGTTTGCAAGATACGCAGCACGACTTTTTCTCCTTGTTGTACGGGTAGGGTCGCAATGCGTAACGAATAGGCTTGTTGATCCAGCGTCAGGCTAAATTGACCGTCCTGCGGCAATCGCCGTTCGGCGATGTTCAACTTACCCATGATTTTCAGCCGTGCGGTAATACGGTTTGTCAGTTCGGGAGGCGGTGCGGATATGGCCTGTAGCACGCCGTCAATGCGCAGACGTACGCGATAGCTGTCCAGTAACGGCTCAAAGTGGATATCAGAAGCGCGTCGCTGAACGGCGAGACGCAGCGTTTGATGGATAAATTGTGCAACGGGGGAGTCATCGTCATGATCCTGCGGCCTGGTGCTGCTGTTATAAGTATTGGCATGGTAGGTTTCTGCGGGCTCGGCAACGGCGTTCAGCGGGTTAAGCTGTTGTTCCATTCTGGCCTGTGGCCATTGTTCCACCATAATTCGGCGATTGCTGGCGAAACGCAGCGCGGCAATCATTTCCGCAGAAGGGGAAGCCGTGACGGCGACCGACAGCGTTTGTTCATCGAGGCTGAGCAACAATGCCTGATACCGTCGGCACAGCGTCTGTAACTCGCTGAGCGTATGCTCGGAGGAAAAGGATGAGTCTGTCATGATTAGCCTGCCGTATTATCAAAACGGAAAACGTCCTGACAGGCGGATTGCAGGCTCTCTGTATTGTTATCCGTGGCACAGTTTTTCGTCCAGCGTGAAGCGCCGATTTCGGTATCCCATGTTGGTGTCAGAATCACGCGCAGACCTTGCAGCGTGGATTGTCCGGTTAGCGTAATCACTCCTTGAGTGACGCTAACGGCGCTGACATAGCGTGAAGATTTGCTACCCGGTATTCCCTGATTACCTGCATTGCAGGCCGTAAAAGCGGCATTTTCCAGACCACAGAGATCGACTGGCGTTTTATAAGACACCATCGTTTGCAGCATGTCCGTCAGCGCTGCTTTTTGCAGATAGCCTTGATAAGCCGGTACGCCAATAGCGCTGAGGATGGCGATGATCGCAATGACGATCATCAGCTCAATCAGCGTAAATCCTTGTTGTTTTGTCATGTTGATTTCCCTGTTGTTGCATATAAATTTTGTGGCGCATAAATGTTGCGTTACATAAATCCCTACGGATGGCTGGCAGCATAGAAAAGCGTATGAAGGCTGACGAGCAGGGAAAAGCGAAATAGGAAAGCGTCACGACATGTTTTTAGATATTTGCAGAGGATTGAAAGTTTTTTGCGAGTAGAGACGCAATTTCACGCTGTCGGGGCAGGATGTTCGTGTGGGATTGTCAGTCTATGGCGTTACGATGGTGTGCGAGAGGATGAGAGGTGTACGAGGTGCGTAATAGCACCTCGCAGGTAGAAATAGAGGAACGGTTAGACGAAGCGCATGGATAAATCCAGTGCCTGTACGTGCTTGGTTAACGCCCCGACTGAGATATAGTCCACGCCAGTTTCCGCATAGCCACGCAGCGTGTCGAGAGTGACATTGCCGGAGATTTCCAGCAGCGCATGGCCTTGTGCTACAGCAACGGCTTCTCGGATGTTATCGAGACTGAAATTATCCAGCATGATGATATCTGCGCCCGCTTCCAGCGCCTGATGTAACTCATCCAGCGATTCGACTTCAACTTCTACCGGAACATCGCTGCGTAAAGACTGCGCTTTTTCTACCGCATTTTTGATTGAGCCTGCGGCGATGATGTGGTTTTCCTTGATCAGGAAGGCGTCGGATAAACCGAGTCTGTGGTTGTCTCCGCCACCGCATGATACGGCGTATTTCAGTGCGGTTCTTAGCCCCGGTAGCGTCTTGCGCGTATCCAGCAGCCGAGTGCGCGTTCCCTGCAATACGGCAACATAACGGCTGACTTCGGTGGCGACGCCGGACAGCGTTTGCAGGAAATTCAGCGCAGTGCGTTCGCCCGTCAGGAGCTGTTTGGCTGGGCCTGTGATATCACACAGCGTTTGGTTGGGCGTGATGGCGTCGCCATCGGTAACGTGCCAGACGATCGTTGTCGTGCCGCCTAATTGAGAAAAGACTTCCTCAAGCCAGCGCGTGCCGCAGAATATACCCGCTTCGCGCGTGATAATGCGGGCGCTGACGGTCTCGTTGTCGGGTAGCAGAAGGGCGGTAATATCTTGATTAGCATCGACGATGCTGCCTAAATCTTCACGTAAGGCCAGTTGCACGCTAGCGGGGATATCTTGTGCAATACGAGCGAGTAAAGCTTTTTGGCGTTGTTCCTGACTGTAGCGACGCGTTGACATGACAAAACTCCGAAGGGGGATTCGGAGGTCTATGCTACCTTGTTTATATCGGGACATCCAGAATGAATAGTTATTATAATTCAATCCGTTACTGTTATTTACTTTCCGGCGAGCGATCTCCGATCGCCGGAAAGGGGATGCGATTTTAGAAGTTATAACCAACGACCAGGTAGTAGCCCCAGCCGGTAGATTTCACTTCAAACGGACCTTTGCCGAAATTGAGTTCTGCGCCATCAGCCCATTGGCCGCCGTTGTGGAAATAACGCGCAACGAAAGAGTAGTGCCAGTGGTCGTAGCCCAGCGCCAGAATATGGCTGGAGGCAATGGAGTTGTTAGTGCGGCTTGCATTCGATTTATCACGCAGTTCTGAGCCAAAGTCGAAATTGGTGAAGCTGATATACGAGACGTTGCCGCCCAGCATTGAGCCCAGTGGGTAAGAATATTTCACCTTTACACGGTAGCCATCCCACTCGTTTTCGTTCGCTGCGCCGTAGTTCTGCCATTGGTATTTGGCATAGCCGTTCACTGACAGGGACAGATCGGTGCCGGTATCAATATCAGTACCTAAGCCCATGTACCACGTGCTTTGGCGTGAACCGCTGTTGCGACCCTGATCGTAGATAACGTTATTGGCGATGTACCACTCTTTAAACGGGCCAAAACTGAGGTCAGCGCCCGTCAGCTTATCAATAGAGAAGCGTGGTTCGATCTCGACAAACAGCGGAGATCCTTTGTCCCAAATGCCACGGCTGTCGGGATCGCCACCAAAAAATTTAGGTGCATCGGCATAGCCGTAGAAATCGAACCAGTCTTTACGTGCAAACGCTTCGTATTCGAGGTAGGTGGTGCTGTTCAGTTGCGGTCCGAAACGGGTGTGGGCACTGCCGACGACGTTAATGCTCTGATGCCACCAGTCGGACAGGTATTCGGCTTTATTGCTGTCGGCAAGTGCAGGCATTGAGCATGACAGTGCAAGCAAGGCGCCTACAGCGAAAGTTTTTTTCATGTTAAGTACCATAGTGTTAGACGTTATGTACGTCGTACGTAAGACCGCAAAATAAGTTTTGGTAATATCTAAAAAAATCAGAAGATAATTTTGTCATGTATTTTAAGTAAAAATAGACGCAATGCACGAAAACGATTGCCTATTGTTGCGTCATTACATTTGTAATGTGACTTTTATCACATAATGATGTGGGAGATTTCACCTTACTAAAAAGGTATCGGATTGCATTCAGGCAGGGAAACGGCAGGAATATCACAAAACAAACGGTAAAATCTATTGATGCCCAGTTGAATAGATAGCATGACGTGAAACATGGTATCTTGGATACAAGGATTTTTGGCTACATGGTTTTTACGCCTGAAATTGATTTTTCGCCTGATTCAGCCGGCAAACGATACGATGCGAGGTTATCGCCGATGCTTTTGGAAAATGGCTGGTTATCCGACATTACACACACGCCTTCACCGCATTATGATGGCCGCCCGAATAATGAGGTGCCTTCCCTACTGGTGATCCACAATATTAGTTTGCCGCCCGGTGAGTTTGGCGGTCCCTATATTGACCAACTGTTTACGGCTACTTTGGATCCCTCGGTGCATCCCTATTTCGCCGATATTTCTCATTTACGCGTCGCGGCGCACTGTCTGATTCGCCGCGACGGGCAAACTACGCAGTATGTGTCTTTCGATCAGCGCGCCTGGCATGCTGGCGTTTCGGAGTTTGAAGGCCGGGAACGTTGTAATGATTTTTCTATCGGCATTGAGCTGGAAGGGACGGATACGCTGCCTTTTACCACAGAGCAATATCATTCTTTGGCTGCGATTACACGCCTGTTAATGCAGGCCTATCCCATTACGCCGTCGCGCATTACCGGACACAGCGACATCGCTCCGGGTCGTAAAACCGACCCCGGCCCGGCATTTGACTGGGACGGCTATCATCATCTGCTACAAGAAAACTGGACAGAGAACAAAGGGAGCCTGGATTAATGACGCTGTTTACACTGTTGCTTACGCTGGCATGGGAGCGCTTGTTCAAACAGGGCGAGCACTGGCAGATCGATCATCGGCTTGAGGTCGTGTTCCGGCACATGCCGTCTCCGTCTTTGTTGCAAACGCTGTTCCTCACGCTGTGTAGCATGGGCGTGGTGGCGGGCCTGCTGTGTCTCACAAGCGGCATTCTGTTTGGCCTGATTTCTCTTTTGCTGTGGATTATCATTAGCCTGATGTGCATTGGTGCGGGTGAAATCCGCCAGCACTATCGGCGCTATTTGCAGGCGGCACAGCGCGGCGAAGCCGATGCGAGTCGGGAAATGGCGGCAGAACTGGCGCTGATTCACGGTCTGCCCGTTGGCACAGGCGAAAGTGAGCAGTTGAAAGAGCTGCAAAACGCGCTGCTGTGGATAAATTTCCGCTTTTATTTAGCTCCGCTGTTCTGGTTCATCGCTGCCGGGCCATATGGGCCGATTGCGCTGACGGGGTATGCGTTTTTACGCGCCAGACAGACCTGGCTTGCCCGCCACCACACTCCGCTGGAGCGTGCACAATCAGGTGTTGATAGCTTATTGCATTGGCTTGACTGGATCCCTGCACGTTTAGCCGGTGCCGCATACGCCTTGCTGGGACACGGCGAAAAAGCGCTGCCAGCCTGGTTTGCCTCGCTGGGGGATTCCCGAAGCTCGCAATACTGGGTGTTAACGCAGTTGGCTCAGTTTTCTCTGGCGCGTGAATCCCATATCGAGCCTGTAGAGACGCCCAAAGCTGCTGTGACGCTGGCGAAAAAGGTGACGCTGGTGCTGGTGGTGGTGGTCGCACTCCTGACAATATATGGAGCGTTGGTTTGATGTTTCCCCCTTAGCCTGATGTGAAAATGGCCGACAGGGTCGGCCATTGAATCGAGGAAACACGGTTAACGCTGAGGCTTACTTCGCCTGATTTTTCTTTTTGATAAAGTATCCCACGCCCAGAATAACCAGCCAGACCGGAATCAGCATGACGGAAATTTGAATGCCCGGCGTCAGGAACATGATGACCAGTATACCCGCCAGGAACAGCAGGCAGAGGTAGTTACCCAGCGGATAAAGCAGCGCTTTAAACTTGGTCACCGTCCCTTCTTTGTCCTTTTGCGCACGGAATTTCAGGTGCGCCAGACTGATCATCGCCCAGTTAATCACGAGAGCAGACACGACCAGCGCCATCAATAGCTCGAACGCTTTGCCGGGAATGAGATAGTTGATCAGCACGCACAGTGCCGTTGCCAGCGCGGAGATGCCGATAGCAACAACGGGAACGCCACGGCCATCAACAGTTTTCAGTACTTTCGGCCCGTTACCCTGTTTCGCCAGACCGAACAGCATGCGGCTGTTGCAATAAACACAGCTGTTATAAACGGACAGCGCAGCGGTCAATACCACGATATTCAGCACCGTCGCCACGACGTTACTGTTCAGTTCATGGAAGATCATGACAAACGGGCTACCGCCTTCCACAACCTTGCCCCACGGGTACAGTGACAGCAGGATAGCGAGTGAACCGATATAGAAAATCAGGATACGGTAGATAACCTGATTGGTTGCACGTGGAATGCTTTTCTCTGGGTCATCCGCTTCTGCTGCGGTAATCCCCACCAGTTCCAGCCCGCCAAATGAGAACATGATAACGGCCATCGCCATCACCAGACCAAGCACGCCATTCGGGAAGAATCCGCCCTGCGCCCACAGGTTGGTCACGGTTGCTTCCGGCCCGCCCGTACCGCTGAGCAGCAGCCAGCCGCCGAAGACGATCATGCCAATAATCGCGGCGACTTTGATGATGGCAAACCAGAATTCCATCTCACCGTAGACTTTGACGTTCGCCAGATTGATGGCGTTAATCAGCAGGAAGAAGACAGCGGCGGACACCCAGGTCGGAATGTCTGGCCACCAGTACTGGACATAAATCCCCACAGCGCTGAGCTCGGCCATGGCGACCAGCACATACAGCACCCAGTAGTTCCATCCCGATGCAAAGCCCGCGAAATCGCCCCAGTATTTATAAGCAAAGTGGCTGAACGATCCGGCTACCGGTTCTTCGACCACCATCTCGCCCAGTTGGCGCATAATGAGAAACGCGATCAGCCCGCCAATTGCATAGCCTAACAGGACCGATGGCCCGGCCATTTTGATTGTCTGCGCAATACCAAGAAAGAGGCCAGTACCTACCGCGCCACCCAAGGCAATCAACTGAATATGACGGTTTTTCAAACCACGCTTTAGCGTGCCGTCCGTGTGTTGATTATCCATCAAATTTAACCCTCTGCCAGTGCAAGTAAAAAACACGGTGTGAACGAACACGCGTATTAGTGACTATACGTTTGTGTAATTTTATTTTTACGGGTTGGTGTTTCTTAAAATAAGAAAGCCGCTACCGTTTGGCAGAGAATAGTGATAAGTACGCCAGATTGCACTGATTTCTTATAATCTGATAATTAAAAACTATCGCCACATCAAAAATTTTACCTCTCCCTGATTAAGAACCTGATAACAAGAAATTGAGAGATGATTTTTAGGGGGGAAGGGAACTTGCTACCCCTTTAGGTTTACTCCTTTTTATTATCTCTTTATCCCCGCTGTAAAATGGTGTTTACCACGATAGAGATCTGCGAGTAATTACGCTTTCCTTGTGAGAATAAAAAACCTGATTTTTTGAATTAAAATTCACTATTTTCGTATTTAAACGGTTCAGCAACGCCTGCTTTACGTTTCAAAAAAGTTAAAATATAGACAGAGGGGATTAATGGTCATACCACAGGCGGGCTATCACTTTGCCGCAGGTTTCTCGTGCATTTGTTAAAATCTGGTGGGATTGGTGATTTAGCTCAAGGTCCTTATGGACAGAAGGTGAATACTTTGTTACTTTAGCGTCACGTTTTTTAAATTGGTATTACCAATTGACTCCGCGCCATTCGCAGAGAAGAATTCACTATGGCATACAGCAAGATCCGTCAGCCCAAACTGTCAGATGTGATTGAACAGCAGCTGGAGTTTCTGATTCTTGAGGGAACCTTGCGCCCCGGCGAGAAGCTCCCACCGGAGCGCGAACTGGCAAAACAGTTCGATGTTTCCCGCCCTTCTCTGAGAGAAGCCATTCAACGCCTGGAAGCCAAAGGTCTCCTTTTGCGCCGTCAGGGTGGTGGTACCTTCGTTCAAGCCAATCTATGGCAAAGCGTCAGCGATCCGCTGGCAGAATTACTGAGCACACATCCCGAATCACAGTTCGATCTTCTGGAAACGCGTCATGCGCTGGAAGGCATTGCTGCCTACTATGCTGCGTTGCGTGGCACAGAGTCGGATCTGCAACGTATCCGTGATTGTCATGCCGTGATTGAGAAGGCGAGGGAAGCGGGCGATCTGGACGCTGAGTCAGAAGCCGTTATGCAGTATCAGGTTGCTGTAACAGAAGCCACGCATAATGTGGTGTTGCTGCATTTGGTGCGTTGTATGGGGCCAATGCTCGAACAGAACGTGAGGCAGAATTTTGAGTTGCTTTATTTGAGCCGCGAAGTGTTGGCTCAGGTTAGCATTCATCGCGCCAGCATTTTTGAGGCGATTGTTGCCCGTGAGCCGGAAAAGGCGCGCGAAGCATCACACCGTCATCTGGCGTTTATTGAGGAAGTATTGCTGGATCTTAACCGGGAACATAGTCGGCGCGAGAGATCGCTGCGTCGGCTCCAGCAACGCAGGGATTGAGCACCCGCACTTTGGGGCTCTGAATGCGGTAATGACGACGATGAGCCTGTCTTCCTGCGTTTTTCTTAGGGTGAAACCTAAGTCAGAATGCAGGAAGACAGGCTCCAATAAACTAACTGATTAGAGAAGATAAGGAATAACCATGTCAGATCGTTTAAATAATGACGTGGATCCGATCGAAACCCGCGACTGGCTGCAGGCGATCGAATCGGTCATCCGTGAAGAGGGTGTTGAGCGCGCTCAGTTCCTGATAGATCAGGTTCTGAGTGAAGCCCGTAAAGGCGGCGTAAGTGTTGTTGCTGGTTTGGCGGCGCGTCAATACGTCAACACCATCGCAGTGGAAGACGAGCCGGAATACCCTGGTAATCTGGATCTGGAACGTCGTATTCGCTCAGCAATCCGCTGGAACGCGATCATGACGGTACTGCGCGCTTCTAAAAAAGATCTGGATCTGGGCGGCCACATGGCTTCTTTCCAGTCTTCCGCCACTTTCTACGAAGTGTGCTTTAACCACTTCTTCCGTGCTCGCACTGCGCAGGACGGCGGAGACCTGGTCTACTTCCAGGGCCATATTTCTCCGGGCGTTTACGCTCGTGCCTTCCTTGAAGGCCGCCTGACTGAAGATCAGATGAACAACTTCCGTCAGGAAGTTCACGGTAACGGTCTGTCTTCTTATCCGCACCCTAAACTGATGCCGGACTTCTGGCAGTTCCCGACCGTTTCTATGGGTCTGGGCCCAATCGGTGCCATCTACCAGGCTAAATTCCTGAAGTATCTGGAAAATCGTGGTCTGAAAGATACGTCTAAGCAAACCGTTTATGCCTTCCTGGGCGACGGTGAAATGGACGAGCCAGAATCCAAAGGCGCGATCACTATCGCGACCCGTGAAAAACTGGACAACCTGGTCTTCGTTATCAACTGTAACCTGCAACGTCTGGATGGTCCGGTTACGGGTAATGGTAAGATCATCAATGAGCTGGAAGGTATCTTCAGCGGCGCTGGCTGGGACGTGATCAAAGTCATGTGGGGCGACCGTTGGGACGAACTGCTGCGTAACGATACCAGCGGTAAACTGATCCAACTGATGGACGAAACCGTCGACGGCGACTACCAGACTTTCAAATCCAAAAACGGTGCCTATGTGCGTGAGCACTTCTTCGGTAAATACCCGGAGACGGCTGCACTGGTTAAAGACTGGAGCGACGATCAGATTTGGTCACTGAACCGTGGTGGTCACGATCCGAAGAAAGTCTACGCTGCACTGAAAAAAGCGCAGGACACCAAAGGTAAACCAACCGTTATTCTGGCGCATACCATTAAAGGTTATGGTATGGGCGACGCGGCTGAAGGTAAGAACATCGCTCACCAGGTTAAGAAAGTTAACATGGATGGCGTGCGTTACTTCCGCGACCGCTTCAACGTGCCGGTGTCGGATGACGACATCGAAAAACTGCCTTACATCACTTTCGATAAAGATTCTGCAGAGTACAAATACCTGCACGAACGCCGTCAGGCGCTGGGTGGCTACCTGCCATCTCGTCAGCCGAACTTTGATGAGAAGCTGGACCTGCCAACGCTGGAAGATTTCAGCACGCTGCTCGAAGAGCAGAACAAAGAAATCTCTACCACTATCGCGTTTGTACGTGCCCTGAACGTGATGCTGAAGAACCAATCTATCAAAGATCGTCTGGTTCCGATCATCGCCGACGAAGCGCGTACCTTCGGTATGGAAGGTCTGTTCCGCCAGATCGGTATTTATAGTCCGAAAGGCCAGCAGTACATCCCGCAGGACCGTGAGCAGGTTGCCTACTACAAAGAAGACCAGAAAGGTCAGATTCTGCAGGAAGGTATCAACGAGCTGGGCGCAGGTTCTTCCTGGCTGGCAGCGGCAACGTCTTACAGCACCAACAACCTGCCGATGATTCCGTTCTACATCTACTATTCCATGTTCGGTTTCCAACGTATCGGCGACCTGTGCTGGGCAGCGGGTGACCAACAGGCGCGTGGCTTCCTGATCGGTGGGACTTCAGGCCGTACGACGCTGAACGGCGAAGGTCTGCAACACGAAGATGGTCACAGCCACATTCAGTCTCTGACTATCCCGAACTGTATTTCTTACGATCCGGCATTTGCCTACGAAGTGGCTGTCATCATGCATGACGGTCTGCACCGCATGTATGGCGACGCGCAAGAAAACATTTACTACTACATCACCACGCTGAACGAAAACTACCACATGCCTGCGATGCCGCAGGGTGCGGAAGAAGGTATCCGTAAAGGTATCTACAAGCTGGAAACGGTTGAGGGTAGCAAAGGTAAAGTGCAGCTGCTGGGCTCAGGTTCTATCCTGCGTCACGTACGTGAAGCGGCTCAGATTCTGGCGACAGACTACGGCATCGGTTCTGACGTATTCAGCGTAACGTCCTTCACTGAACTGGCTCGTGATGGTCAGGATTGTGAGCGTTGGAACATGCTGCATCCGACCGAAGCGCCACGCGTCCCTTACGTAGCTCAGGTATTGAGCGATGCGCCAGCGGTTGCATCTACTGACTACATGAAGCTGTTTGCTGAGCAAATTCGTAACTTCGTCCCTGCTAGCGATTACCGCGTACTGGGTACTGACGGTTTCGGTCGTTCTGACAGCCGTGAGAACCTGCGTCACCACTTCGAAGTGGATGCGTCTTACGTCGTGGTTGCTGCTCTGGGTGAACTGGCTAAACGCGGTGAAATCGATAAGAAAGTGGTTGCAGATGCCATCACTAAATTCAACATCGATGCAGATAAAGTTAACCCGCGTCTGGCATAAGAGGTAAAGATTACATGGCTATCGAAATCAACGTACCGGACATCGGTGCAGATGAAGTTGAAGTCACCGAAGTGCTGGTGAAGGTTGGCGACAAAGTTGAAGCTGAACAGTCGCTGATCACGGTTGAAGGTGATAAGGCTTCTATGGAAGTCCCTTCTCCACAAGCTGGTGTCGTGAAAGAGATTAAAGTCTCTGTCGGTGACAAAGTTGAAACTGGCAAACTGATCATGATTTTCGATTCCGCCGACGGTGCAGCTGATGCTGCGCCTGCCAAGGCAGAAGAGAAGAAAGAAGCAGCTCCGGCTGCTGCCCCAGCGGCATCGGCAGCGAAAGACGTCAACGTACCGGATATCGGCGGTGATGAAGTCGAAGTGACCGAAGTGTTGGTTAAAGTAGGCGACACCGTTGCGGCTGAACAATCTCTGATCACCGTAGAAGGCGACAAAGCATCTATGGAAGTCCCGGCACCTTTCGCAGGTACGGTTAAAGAGATCAAAATCAGCACCGGCGATAAAGTTTCCACCGGTTCTCTGATCATGGTATTCGAAGTGGCGGGTGCTGCACCTGCTGCCTCTGAACCTAAAGCAGAAGCGGCTCCTGCCGCTGCGCCAGCGGCCTCTGCGGCGAAAGAAGTTAACGTACCGGATATCGGCGGTGACGAAGTTGAAGTCACTGAGGTGATGGTGAAAGTTGGCGATAAAATCGCAGCTGAGCAGTCACTGATTACCGTTGAAGGCGACAAGGCTTCAATGGAAGTCCCTGCGCCGTTTGCGGGTACGGTTAAAGAAATCAAAATCAGCACCGGCGATAAAGTGAAAACCGGCTCACTGATCATGGTCTTCGAAGTGGAAGGTGCTGCACCTGCTGCGGCTCCAGCTCCGGCTGCCAAGCAAGAAGCGGCTGCACCGGCTCCAGCGGCAAAACCTGCTGCTGCACCAGCAGCGAAAGCTGAAGGCAAGGGCGAGTTCGCTGAGAATGACGCTTATGTTCACGCCACGCCGGTTATCCGTCGTCTGGCTCGTGAATTTGGCGTGAATCTGGCGAAAGTGAAGGGTTCTGGTCGTAAAGGCCGTATCCTGCGCGAAGACGTTCAGGCTTACGTGAAAGATGCCGTGAAACGCGCTGAGTCTGCGCCTGCCGCTGCTACCGGTGGTTCTCTGCCGGGGCTGCTGCCGTGGCCGAAAGTCGATTTCAGCAAGTTTGGTGAAGTGGAAGAAGTGGAATTGGGTCGCATCCAGAAAATCTCTGGTGCCAACCTGAGCCGTAACTGGGTGGTGATCCCGCACGTTACGCACTTTGATAAAACCGACATCACCGATCTGGAAGCGTTCCGTAAACAGCAGAATGCCGAAGCTGAGAAGCGCAAACTGGATGTGAAATTCACCCCAGTTGTCTTCATCATGAAAGCCGTTGCTGCTGCCCTTGAGCAGATGCCACGCTTCAACAGTTCACTGTCTGAAGACGCTCAACGTCTGACACTGAAGAAATACATCAACATTGGTGTAGCGGTTGATACCCCGAATGGTCTGGTGGTTCCAGTGTTCAAAGATGTGAACAAGAAGAGCATCACTGAGCTGTCTCGCGAACTGATGGCGATCTCCAAGAAAGCCCGTGACGGTAAGCTGACCGCAGGCGAAATGCAGGGCGGATGCTTCACCATCTCCAGCCTGGGTGGCATCGGGACTACGCACTTTGCGCCGATCGTCAACGCGCCGGAAGTTGCTATTCTGGGTGTGTCTAAGTCCGCGATGGAACCGGTTTGGAATGGTAAAGAGTTCACTCCGCGTCTGATGATGCCAATGTCTCTGTCCTTCGACCACCGGGTCATTGACGGTGCTGATGGTGCTCGCTTCATTACCATCATTAACAACACGTTGTCTGACATCCGCCGTCTGGTGATGTAATCGAAAAGCCGGCCTGACGGCCGGCTTTTTTCTGATAAGCTGTGATGTGTTACAGCTGTCAGTGATCAAGGACAAATCGTTAGTCGCTTGTTGTTTCAAAATTGTTAACGATTTTGTAAACTACAGCGGCAAAGACACGTCCCGGTGGAAGAGGGCGTTATTAAAAATGCACCCTCAATCAGAATGACGACGGGTGTGACGTCACAGACCCGCCGGAAATCAATTAAGAGGTCATGATGAGTACTGAAATTAAAGCTCAGGTAGTGGTACTTGGTGCCGGCCCCGCAGGTTACTCTGCTGCATTCCGCGCGGCGGATTTGGGTCTGGAAACCGTACTGGTAGAGCGCTACTCCACGCTGGGTGGGGTGTGTCTGAATGTGGGTTGTATTCCTTCCAAAGCCCTGCTGCACGTTGCTAAAGTCATTGAAGAAGCCAAAGCACTGGCAGAACACGGCATCGTGTTCGGTGAACCTAAAACCGACATTGATAAAATCCGTCTGTGGAAAGAAAAAGTCATCACCCAACTGACCGGTGGTCTGGCTGGTATGGCAAAAGGCCGTAAAGTTAAAGTCGTTAACGGTCTGGGCAAATTTACTGGCGCTAACACGCTGGAAGTTGACGGTGAAAACGGCAAAACGACGATCAGCTTCGATAACGCGATTATCGCTGCGGGTTCACGTCCGATCCAACTGCCTTTCATTCCTCATGATGACCCGCGCGTATGGGATTCTACCGATGCGCTGGAGCTGAAAAACGTTCCAGGACGTCTGCTGGTGATGGGCGGCGGTATCATCGGTCTGGAAATGGGTACCGTTTACCACGCTCTGGGTTCACAGATCGACGTGGTTGAAATGTTCGATCAGGTTATCCCGGCTGCTGACAAAGATGTCGTTAAGGTCTTCACCAAGCGTATCAGCAAGCAGTTCAACCTGATGCTGGAAACCAAAGTGACGGCAGTAGAAGCCAAAGAAGACGGCATCTATGTGACGATGGAAGGCAAAAAAGCGCCAGCTGAGCCACAGCGTTACGATGCGGTTCTGGTTGCTATCGGTCGTGTACCGAACGGCAAAAATCTGGATGCGGGCAAAGCAGGCGTGGAAGTTGACGATCGCGGCTTCATCCATGTTGATAAGCAAATGCGCACCAACGTGCCGCACATCTATGCTATCGGTGACATCGTCGGTCAGCCGATGCTGGCGCACAAAGGCGTGCATGAAGGCCACGTTGCTGCTGAAGTGATCTCCGGTAAGAAACATTACTTCGATCCGAAAGTGATTCCTTCTATTGCCTATACCGAACCGGAAGTGGCATGGGTGGGTCTGACCGAGAAAGAAGCGAAAGAAAAAGGCATCAGCTACGAAACCGCGACCTTCCCATGGGCGGCATCTGGCCGTGCTATCGCGTCTGACTGCGCTGACGGTATGACCAAACTGATTTTCGACAAAGAAACTCATCGTGTTATCGGTGGGGCGATTGTCGGTACTAACGGTGGTGAACTGTTAGGCGAAATCGGTCTGGCGATCGAAATGGGCTGTGATGCAGAAGACATCGCACTGACCATCCATGCGCACCCAACGCTGCATGAGTCTGTTGGTCTGGCCGCTGAAATCTTTGAAGGCAGCATCACCGACCTGCCGAACCCGAAAGCGAAGAAGAAGTAAGTTCTCTCAGGTTCGAATAGCGTGAATTCAATCCGGCACCTTGATAGGTGCCGGATTTTTTTACGTCTCAGCGGCGGGAAATACTCGCTCGCAGAGGAAATCCACGAGTGCCCGTACTTTGGGGGACGGATGCTTGCTGGCTGGCCACAGCACATGGAAGACGCCGCTGCGTTCTATGTAGTCGGTCAGAATCGGCTGTAGGTGGCCTCCGGCCAGCGGTTCGCGGATAGAGAAATCTGGCAGGTAAGCAATGCCCAGCCCTTGTAGTGCGAAGCAGACGCGCGTTTCGATGTTGTTGCAGATCATCGAGGTGGGCAATCGCAGCTCTGGTTCGTCGGGGGGAAGCCGCAGCGCCCACGGTTCCAGCTTGCCGCTGTTGGGAAAGCGATAATGCAGACAGGTGTGCTGCATTAGGTCGGCAGGTGTCTGGGGGGAACCGTACCGAGTAAGGTACTCTGGCGCGGCCACCAGCAAAAAACGGAAAGTACCCAGCCTGCGAGCGGTGAGGCGTGAATCAACGGGGTCACCTGTCCGTACGACGGCATCGAAACCTTCCTCAATCACATCCACCATTCGGTCGGTGAAATCCAGATCCAGTTCGATTTCGGGGTATTCACGCATGAATTCGCCGAGCACGGGTAGCACCAGTGAACTGACCAGCGGCAGGCTTACGCGCAGGCGTCCGCGTGGAACGACACTGGTTTGCGACAGTTCCACTTCTGCGGCCTCGATTTCGGCCAGAATACGTCGGCTACGTGCCAGAAACAGTGAGCCTTCAGCCGTCAGTGTGATGCTGCGCGTACTGCGGTGAAACAGCCTCACGCCCAGTTTCTCTTCGAGCCGTGCGACGCTTTTGCCTACCGCAGACGCTGACACGCCCAGTAGTCGGCCCGCCGCAACGAAACTGCGTGTTTCCGCCACTTGCACAAACACCAGGAAGCCATTCAGGCTATCCATACAATTTCCTTTCTATTGCGGACAACTTGTTCCGTATATCGAGGAACTGTAGCCCACTTTTTCTTTAATTGTTGATTTTTTATCGTAACGGGAACGCTCATTGATGAAAGGAACATTTCGTGATCACTCCCGCATTTCCTCTGTATACCGATGCTTCTTCAGCACCGCTCTCAGCCCGAATTCAGGCTGTTGTTCAACAGGCGCTGGACGACCGACGTTTGGTTGGTGCTGTTGTGCTGGTCGCGCGTCATGGAGAATTGATGCATCAGCAGGCGGCTGGATGGGCTGACCGGGAGCGCGCACGCCCCATGGCGCTGGATGCTATCTTCCGGCTGGCTTCTGTCAGCAAGCCCATCGTGTCCGTGGCGGCGCTGGTGCTTGTGGCGCAAGGCCGGCTCGATCTGGATGAGGATATCACTTGCTGGATGCCGACGTTCCAGCTCCGACTGGCCGACGGCAGCCCAGCGCGCGTCACCGTGCGACAACTGCTCAGTCACACCGCGGGGTTAGGCTACCGCTTTTTTGAAACTCACGCGGACGGCCCCTACGCGCGAGCGGGTGTCTCTGACGGTATGGATGCCTCCGGTATCAGCCTGAATGAGAACCTACGCCGTATCGCCAGCGTTCCCCTGCAATACGTGCCGGGAGAGGGTTGGGGCTATTCACTGGCGACGGACGTATTGGGTGCCTTGATCGAACGCATTCACGGTTCGTCATTGGATGAGGCGATTCGCCAACTGGTGACCGATCCATTGGGTATGCACGATACGGGTTTCGTTGTGCGTGATCCTTTACGTCTGACTACCGCTTACGTGAACGACACCCCGCAGCCGCATCGCCTGAGCGAAGGTGAAACGGTGTCTCCCTTTGAAGGCGCAGTCGGCATTGCGTACAGTCCTGCCCGTATCTTTGATGCACAGGCCTTTCCGTCAGGCGGTGCTGGCATGGCGGGGACTGCGTGGGATCTGCTGTGTTTGCTGGAAGCTTTGCGTAAAGGGGGCGGTGTCCCGCTGCCTGATGCGCTGCTTGAGGAGATGGGGCGCGATCAGACTCAGGATCTGGAGCTGCCCAATGCACCGGGCTGCGGTTTTGGCCTCGGTTTCTCAGTCTTGCGTAATCCACAGTTGGCCGAGTCGCCGGAATCGTCAGGCACCTGGCGCTGGGGCGGTGCCTACGGCCATTCATGGTTTGTCGATCGAACACAGGGTTTGAGCGTGGTGGCTTTCACCAACACGATGTACGAGGGGATGTCGGGGCGTTTTGTCACCGAATTGCGCGATGCAGTATATGACGAGCTGGAGGCGGTACGATGACAGCCTCACTGACCGATATACACCGTGACAGACTGCCTATTGCCTCATTGCTGGCGCTGGCTACGGCAGCCTTCATCACTATTCTGACCGAAGCGCTGCCTGCTGGCCTGCTGCCGCAAATGGCACAGGGGCTGGCGGTGTCCGAAGCCTGGGTCGGGCAAACCGTCACTATCTATGCCGTGGGTTCTCTGGTGGCCGCGATCCCGTTGACCGCCGCTACGCAAGGTATGCGACGCCGTCAGTTGCTGTTGACGGCTATCGTCGGTTTCGCCGTCGCCAATACGGTTACGGCGTTTTCCGGTAGCTATCTGCTGACGATGGCGGCACGTTTTCTGGCGGGGGTTTCTGCTGGGCTGCTGTGGGCGCTACTGGCAGGCTACGCGGCGCGTATGGTGCCAGAACACCAGAAGGGGCGGGCTATTGCGATAGCGATGGTGGGCCCCCCATTGGCGTTGTCTATCGGCGTGCCCGCTGGCACCTTGCTTGGCAACGTGATCGGCTGGCGCATGTGTTTCGCTATGATGAGCGGTTTGGCCGTAATACTCATGTTGTGGGTGCGCATTCAGGTGCCAGATTTCGCAGGGCAATCCGCAGGCAAGAGGCTATCTCTGGTGCGCGTGTTCACGATGGCGGGCGTGCGGCCAGTGTTATGTGCCGTGCTGGCCTTTGTACTGGCGCATAACATTCTTTACACCTACATTGCGTCGTTTCTCGCGGCCGCAGGCATGGCTGCACAGATTGGTTTGGTACTGCTGGTATTTGGCATCACCTCGCTGCTGGGTATCTGGGTTATTGGCGTGCTGATTGACCGCTATTTGCGAGCCTTGACGCTTGCCTGCTCGGCATTGTTCTGCCTGTCCGTACTGGCGCTTGGCGTGGCAGGTGATGTACTGGCTGTGCTCTATGCGGCTGTGGCCATGTGGGGGCTTGCCTTCGGCGGCGCGGCGACGTTATTCCAGACGGCTATTGTCAGAACGGCAGAAGGGGGCGCCGATGTGGCGCAGTCTATGTTGGTTACAGTGTGGAACATGGCTATTGCAGGGGGTGGTATTATCGGTGGTGTTCTACTGGAGCGTCTTGGTGTTGCCGCCTTCTCTCCGGTTCTGCTGGTGCTGTTATTGATTGCACTCGTTGTTGTCTGGTTTGCCAGACAACACGGCTTTCCCATAGTACGACGGTAAAGTGTCAAATTTTCTGTCTGTGATTTTTCCTAGCGTAATAATTGTTTATTTATCATACATAGACGCCATGATTTCTTGCCTTATTTTCGTGATTGATAATTACGCTGCTGTACTATTCTGGCGTGGATATGCCTGTATGTAATTTGTACAACTGGGAGTAAGGGCATTCTTCACATCATCAAGGAGAGAAAATGAAACGCTATTTATGCATAACGCCGCGAACAAGCATCCTTGCTTTTGGATTGCTTGCAACCGTGATGGCTGGTGGTCAGGGTGGGCTGATGACGTCAGCTTATGCGGCAGGAAAAAGTAAGCAGATTGAATTGCTGGATCGTGGGCTATTTGCATTCAAATCATCGAAACATGTTTTTTTGAGCTGGCGGCTGTTTGCCACCGATCCTGAAAATATTGCCTTTAATATTTATCGTGATGGTCAGCGCATTAATACTTCCCCACTGAGCACCAGTACCAATTTCATTGATCCTAATGGCAACGCCGATTCCGTTTATTCTATACGTCCCGTTATTAATGGCGTTGAAGGCGTGGCTGAGGTCGCTAAAAGTGTATTGAGTGGCAAGCGTTATCAATCGATTCCTTTAAATAAACCTGCTGATGGGGTTACGCCTAATGGTGATGCCTATTCCTATGGTGTGAATGATGGCTCGGTTGGCGATCTGGACGGTGATCGAGAATATGAGTATGTGATCAAGTGGGCGCCGAGTAACTCGAAAGATAATGCGCATTCTGGCTACACCGGCAATGTGTATATCGATGCCTATAAACAGGATGGAACGCGACTGTGGCGTATTGATTTAGGGAAAAACATCCGGTCTGGGCCACATTACAACGACTTCATCGTGTATGACCTGGATGGCGATGGCAAGGCAGAAGTGATGATGAAAACCGCCGATGGCACCGTGGATGGTGCAGGAAAGGTCATTGGCAATAGCCAGGCGGATTACCGTAATACTAATGGTCGTGTTCTCACCGGGCCTGAGTACCTGACGGTGTTTAATGGTCAAACAGGGAAAGCGATGGCAACCACAGATTATCTCCCCGAACGCGGCGATGTGTGCGCTTGGGGGGATTGCTATGGCAACCGTGTTGACCGTTTTCTGGCAGGGGTCGCCTATCTTGATGGCGAGCGCCCTAGCGCGGTGTTCTCACGCGGTTATTATGGTCGGGCCGTAGTGGTGGCATGGGACTGGCGTGATGGCAAGCTGACGCAGCGCTGGACGTATGACAGCGGAACGTCGGGTGATACCTTGAACACCGCCTATGGCCAAGGTGCGCACCATTTCCGCACTGGCGATGCTGATGGTGATGGGAAAGACGATATCATCTTTGGTGCCGCAACGATTGGTAGCAACGGTAAGTTATTGAATTCGAAAGGCCTGGGCCATGGTGACGCGCTGCATTTTGGTGTACTGGATCCTTCGCGTGAAGGTAAACAAGTCTTCATGGTGCATGAGGGTGCGAAACAATATGGCGATAACGCGATGGAAATGCATGATGCGGCTACGGGCGAGATCCTCTGGGGATACAGTAACGGTTCGGGTGGCGATAATGGACGTGGCGTCTGTATGGATATCGATCCTGCCCACCTAGGGGTGGAATGCTGGTCTTCACAGGGTGGGCTGTTCAACGCGAAAGGCGAACAGATCTCCGATAAGAAACCATCACATATCAATTTTGGTATCTGGTGGGATGGCGACCTGCTGCGTGAAACATGGGATCGTTCGGTGATTGATAAGTGGCTACCAGCCAAACCGGGCTCGACTCGGCTATTCAGTGCTTATACCTACAATTCAGGGACGTGGATAAACGGGACGAAAGCGACACCCGTCCTGAGTGCTGACCTGTTTGGTGACTGGCGCGAAGAGTTCATTATTCCTAAATCTGATAGCAGCGAACTCCAGATTTTCAGCACCACGTCAGAAACCGCATACCGTATGCCAACCTTGATGCACGATCCGGCCTATCGGACACAGGTTGCGGCTCAGAATGCAGGCTATAACCAACCACCACACACCAGCTTTTACCTTGGCGATGGGATGACGCTCCCTGTGAAATGGGAAAGTGTCTATACCGCACCGAAGAAGTGAGCGCCCATCGGCACGATCGCGATCGTGCCGATTTCCCTTCAACGTACAGCGCTATTTTTTCGGGGCGCTTCGCAGAATACGTCTTCTATTCGTTTATTTTTATCCGTATCAATTACAATCAAACCTCAAAAAAGAAACGACGTTTTGTTTTTGAGGTTATGATGAATATTAATACCTTGCGCACCTCTGTCTGGTTACTGGCTGCTTTGCTGGCTAGCCCTTCACTGATGGCGAACGATATGAAACCTACTCTTCAATCAGCGACGAATCAGGCGGTGACGGATGAAGGGCTTCCTTCATTTTATCCGCAGCTTAAACAGCAGATGACCTACTCGGATTCCTGGCTTTCTGGGAATTTTACGGATTTTAGCCAGTGGCAATCCCAGTCGAGAAAAACGTTGCGTTCGCTGCTTCTGACGCCAGACTCCACCAAAGATTTCGCGCCACAAGCGATTGAAAAACAAGATCGCGGCAGCTACACGGCGGAGAAAGTCGCCTTCAACCTGACCGATGAAAGCCGCGTAGACGCGTTGCTCCTGACGCCAAAAAGCGCGGGGCCACATCCGGCGGTGATCCTGCTGCATGACCACGGTGCGAAGTTTGATATCGGCAAAGAGAAGATGATCAAGCCGTGGGGCAATGACGCACAGCTTGATTCTGCACAGGCATGGGCCGATAAGTTTTTCACCGGGCGCTTTGTCGGGGATGAACTGGCGAAACGGGGCTATGTGGTGCTGGCGGTGGATGCGCTAGGTTGGGGATCGCGTGGGCCGATAAAATATGAGCAGCAGCAGGCGCTGGCGAGCAATTTCTTTAATCTGGGGCGCTCGCTCGCGGGGCTGATGGCCTACGAAGATATGCGAGCAACGGATTTTCTGGCATCGCTTGAACAGGTTGATAAACAACGTATTGGCGTCGTCGGTTTCTCGATGGGCGCTTATCGCGCCTGGCAGCTCGCGGCGCTGTCTGACAAGGTAGCAGCAACGGCTGCGGTGTCCTGGATTGGCACGTACGACGGGCTGATGACGCCGGGCAATAATGTGCTGAGAGGCCAGTCGGCATTCTATATGCTGCATCCGGGGCTACCGACACGCTTTGATTTCCCTGATGTGGCGAGCGTCGCCGCGCCAAAACCGATGCTGTTATTTAACGGTGGCAAAGACAAGCTGTTTCCGACGCAATCCGTTGAAGACGCTTACGCCAAAATGCACAAGGTGTGGCAATCCCAGCGGGCGGACAGCAAGCTGCAAACCAAGATCTGGCCTGAACTGGGACACGTTTTCTATCAGGAGCAGCAGGAAGAAGTCTTTAGCTTTCTGGACCAGTGGCTAAAACCCTAGCCAACGTACATGCAACTTGACGTATGACGAGTATAATAAGTTTTTTGATAACATCAGATTACTGATGCATGACCCGCCTCTGCGTGCTGTAGCATTCAGAGGCTTTTTAATTTTACAGGGATGCAGTGATGAAGAAATATCTGGGTGTTTTAATCATGACGTTATGGCTGTCGGGCTGTAACGGAGAAGAAAAGCTTCGTGAGGGGAAATATCTGGTTGAAGATATTCGCGTGGTGTTTGATAACAGCGAGCATAAAGAAGCGAATAAAAACAGAGATGAGCTTCAGGAGCATATCGCGCAAAACCTCAAAAGCATTAAAAACGACCTTTATTTTAATCTGACGCCGACGCAGGTGAGTTACTACAGCGCGGAGGGCGAATATACCAAGGAAATGAAAGACAACCGTATACAGATCAACGGCATGTGGCATACGCTAAAAATTACCGGAAAAAACACGGTACAGTTCGTCTCGGATAAAAGCGCTGCCTGTGCGTTTTATTATTGTGAAATCACCATGGTCTTGAAAAAGACGGAAGAACAGTCACTCGATTTACTTAAGATAAAGCAACGTTTTGACGAACATAAAAAAGCCTATCAGGCGTGGCTTCTTGAAGAGAAAGCAGCATTCAACCACGCGCCAATGAACGACTTTCCTGGAATTCCTTTTCACCCTAAAGATGACTTTACGATTAAGCTGCCGTTTAACCTATACGACAAGCTGAGCCTGCGGGAACACGGGACTTATGTGCGCAGAATGGGGCGTCTGCTTATCGATCGGGAAAATGAAGACACGCAGATTTATACCTATCATGATCGGCAGAATAACACCGACGTTGACCTGTTCACCGTGAGTGCGGCGAAAGAGGATTTTACGCTGGCATCGTGGCTGGAAGGGCAAAAAGGGGTGTTGTTCCAATCGGAAAACGGTGCGGCATACGATAATCAACAAGGCAAACTGGAAGCCGTCTATTTTCAATATGATGAGGCGAAGCACCGCTATTTTATTGGATTAGCGAATGCTGAAGACTCCGTTGCGTTAGCCAAAGCGTTTGCCGTATTACGGACGATGGATGAACGCTACCGCGGTGAACAGAAGCTGTCGATGTACGATCTGGCATTATCTCAGCAGGCGTTGGAAGCGAAGTATGGTGTAAAGATTGCTGACGAGTTTGCTATTGCCGATATGCACAAAGCGATATGGAAAAAACTCGAACAGCGCATGGAAAAACCGGAACGCTTTATTAAACGGAGCATGTCAAAAACGCGTATTGAGATAAAGTTTCCGTCGGAAAGTTTTAAATATGACATTTATTTTAAAGTCTCTTCTCAATCTATTCCCGAGCTCATGGCGGAAACCAAAGAGATCGTTCCTGAAGGCAAAGAAGTCGATAACATTTTTATTTATGGTGACAGCGCATTTGTCGGTTATGAATACGATGTGAATGTGGGAAGTGGGCTGACATTACAATTTTTAGTACCAAAAGATGCAGGAACACCGCTGGAACGCCTGATGTTCCTGCATGTATTACGTCAGCTTGATGTGACGGGTTTCCCGGCTATTCCTGAGCAAGAGAGAAAGAACCTGTTTACGTATGAGGAAGCGACGTCTTTTAAAAACAACCTTGATGATCGCTACTTCAAAGTAAACGAAGGTCTTATCGATAGCACGGGCAAGTTGATTATCAAGAATCCTGATGAGGGCTATTTCGATTTTAAATATCGTGCTCCCCATATACTGGCGACCCACTATAAACCACTGGGGGAAGGGCGCTACTCCAGTGAGCCGGGTGTGACGGTCTTTGATGAAAAAGGGAAATGGCTTTCCCATCAGGCAGATTGAGTTGCTGTAGCGGTGTGTTGATAACGGCGCTGCCGATAAGAAGGTTATCGGCAGCGCCAGAAACCTAAAACCGTTATTGCGATTTTAGTCGTGGAAAATTAAAACAGTAGCCCGAGTAAATAGCGCAAATCGCCTTCCTGCCGTAATGCGCAGCGGTCGGCGATCTGGTTGCTGTCGAGATGTGCCAGAGAACCGATAGTTTGCTGCAATTTGGCGCGTAAATCGGTAGGGCGTGCCGAGGTTTCCTGACGTGTGGTGCGCTGAATTAGCGTGCCGCCGTTACGCAAGTGCAGTGTAACTTCATGAAAACGCGCCTCCGGGTCAAGCTCGTCGGGTGGGGCGGTTTCATCGGCACGGCGTATGACGCGATTCGCCAGTGCGGAGATTGTGGTTTCAACCGGTGCTTCCGAAAAATGCGCCAGCTTCAGTTCCCCTTCAATCAGCGCTGCTGCAATCACATACTCCAGACTGAACCGTGCTTCTACGCCGTTTGTCGCGTTACGGATAAAGGGTGCGACATCGCCGCCTGGCGGGAAGGCCACCGTGATATGTTCGATGGCATCGGCCAGATCGGCATCCGCACCATTCTGCTGATGCCACTGTTCCCGCAACGCAAACGCAGCTTCGGCGGCGCTGTGGGTGCCACCACAGGTCGGGTAGCGTTTGAACTCCAGACCGGGAGAAAGCATACGCCACGGCGCTCCCCAGTTTTCAATCAACAGCTCCGGCTGCTGTTTTTGATCGCCATGTGCGGCAAGAAAGGCGTCAATTACCTGCTGTTGATTACCCTCAAAGCCCGCTAACCCCAGCTTGACGGCGGTCAGTCCCGCTCTGGCGGCAAGCCCGGCGTGTAGCGGTTTAACCGCTGAACCAAACTGTGCTCGCAGCCCGGCGGCCTGTGTAGCGGCCAGGCCAAGAATCGTTTGTGTCTGCGCCACCGATGCGCCAGCCAGACGTGCCGCAGCAGCGGCAGCGGCGATAGCGCCGAGCGTAGCGGTGTTGTGGTAACCGAGGCTGTAATGACGTGGGCCGCACGCCAGCCCGATTCTGCCTGCGGTTTCCACACCGATCACGTATGCCGTCAAAAAGGACTCTTCCGTCACGGATGATGCTTCTGCGGCAAGCGCAAACAGCGCGGGGAGAATAACGGTGCTGGGGTGACCACGAAACGCCGGATGATAATCGTCAAAGTCCAGTACGTGACCGGCATAACCCAGTATCAGACTACGCGTCAGGCTGTCCGTACCGCTGAAAACCTGCTTTAACGGTGCGAGCCCGCTATCGGCAATGGCTCCCTGCGTGATAGGGAGCGCGGTGGAGATAAAATCGGTTACGCCTTCACGGGCGGCATCAATCGCTTCTCGATTGGGTTCGCTATGGATGATGTAGTGGGCAAGCGTTGCGGTGATATCAGTCTGATTGATCATGAGTCGTCATGTGTCGCTGGCATAAAAGCACTAATTTACTGCGCATTATTGAGTGGCGATTAATAACCAGATGGAATAACAAATTTCATTTGGTTATTAGTGATTCAATATCAGAAGCGGTCTTTTAACTGACCCGGCGTAATACCGAATGCACGGCGCAGGGCGGTGGCAAAGTTGGCTGGGCTGTTGTAACCGGCGATGCTGGCCGCTTGCGCAATACCGATGCCATCTTTCTGCAAGGCCAGCATGGCACGCTGCAAACGGCAGTTACGCAGGTATTCAAAAACGCTCATATTGAACGTTTGACGGAAATGGCGCTGCAACGTGCTTTCACTCATGTTGACGCTTTTGGCGATTTCGCTCATCGATAGATTATCGGCGCTGCCGCTTTCCAGCATCTCTTTGATCTGTTGAATGCGATGGTAGCTGCGCAGGGTGACACCGCTGCTTTTCTCCTGCGCCACGCTGGCGGTTAATGAAGTAAACGCCTCGATAATCAGGCTCATACACTGCATTTCCAGATAAAGGCGCTGGAGCGGTGTTTGACAAGGTTCTGCGTCCAGCGTTTGTAAGGCAATCGCCAGCGCCTGTCGGGACGGTGTCCACAGGTGTGTCGCCAGATGAGTCTGCGTGAAATCGTGGATGGCCTGCCAGTCGCCAACGGTATCCATCATATTGCCGTACAGCCATTCCCTGTCGAACGTCAGCGTAATCGTCCTTTCATATTCATCACGCTTGCCGATACGGGTAAACATCGTCGGCTCTGTCAGCGTAATCAGCGAGGCGGGCTGGTTCTCTCCCAGATGCAGTTCCTGATGACCAAATGAGATATGCGCATTGCCACTCACCACGATGGCTAGCTTGATCGCGCCATCCAGCAGGTTTTGGGTTTTCATGTTGTGGCGATTAATCACATCCGCGGTATGCAGGATCAGATGCGGGTTGAGCTGCATGACAGTGAACGACCCAAATAGCACTGGCGTGTTATCGATCAGCCGAGGGCCGATAAAACGGTAATTGTTCGCAACCAGGCTCGATTGCTGAACGATATGATCTTTATAGATCGGCTTTGATGATTGAGTGAAGCTGCGCACGTGATTACCTATCTGATTAAACCCTTCGACCTGCGCCTTCCATTTTGATGCTTTGGCAAAACATTTTGCTGCTAGAGCAAACCCCGTCCTGAATGACAAATGTAACAATGACCGCGCCAAAATGGTAATGCAAATACTTCTCAATAGCATTTTTCGTTGGGAACATCACATTGTACGATAAATGCATTTTCCATTTCCGGCCATGCGGAGAAAAGGGCTGATTGATTACACACAGCATTTCATAACAACACAACGTGATGCCCGTTGGCATGACGCTTCTCTCCCGATAACCGCCACGTCTGCGCGTTTTATCTCCGCCATTATTCAGCGCGTTTGCTGATTGTCGTTTAGGTGTCGCTGTACCGGCTGCGATGTTGATCCTTTTTCAGGCTACTTATTCATTTCTTACAGGGCAGGATAATTTTGATGAAACTACCACAATCGCGTCGTTATCTGGCGACGCTCATTGGCGTTAGCTGCGGGATGACATCGTTTCTGAGTGCGGCGCAAACCTCGACGACGTCTTCAACAGAACCTGCCCCTCAGGTGCAGAATCAGGCCGAAAATAAAGCGTCGGGCGATACGATGGTGGTGACGGCCGCTGAGCAAACCCGTCAGGCTCCGGGCGTGTCGGTGATTACGGCTGAGGATATCAGCAAGCGTCCGCCTGCTAACGATCTGTCAGATCTGATTCGCACTATGCCGGGTGTTAATCTGTCTGGTAACTCAACCAGCGGCCAGCGCGGTAACAATCGCCAGATCGATATCCGTGGTATGGGACCGGAAAACACGCTGATTCTGGTGGATGGCAAACCTGTATCGAGCCGTACCGCTGTGCGTTACGGCTGGCGCGGCGAGCGCGATACCCGTGGTGACACCAACTGGGTGCCTGCCGACATGGTTGAGCGTATTGAAGTGCTGCGCGGCCCGGCGGCGGCACGCTATGGTAACGGTGCGGCGGGCGGTGTGGTCAACATCCTCACCAAACAGCCGACGCAGGAATGGCACGGCACCTGGAACACCTACCTGAACGCGCCGGAGCATAGCTCGGAAGGCGCCACCAAGCGTACCGATTTCAGCCTGATGGGCGGCCTGACCGACAGCCTGAGCTTCCGTCTGTATGGTAACCTGAATAAAACCGAGGCCGATGCACGCGATATTAACGAAGGGCATCAGTCTGCACGCGCAGGTAATCAGTCAGCTTCACTGCCTTCCGGGCGCGAAGGGGTGCGTAATAAGGATATCAACGGTCTGTTGCGCTGGGATATGACCGAGCAACAGTCGCTGGAGTTTGAAACGGGTTACAGCCGTCAGGGCAATATCTATGCGGGTGATTCGCAAAACACCAACACTAACGCGCTGGTTGTCAGTAATTATGGCAAGGAAACTAACCGCATGTACCGCCAGAATTTTGCGGTTACGCATCGCGGCTACTGGGACAGCGGCGTCAGTTCTACGTCGTATCTGCAATATGAACGTACGCACAATACCCGTATTCTTGAGGGGCTGTCCGGCGGCTTAGAAGGTATTTTTGATACCAATAATCCGAACCAATACGGCACCATCAAACTGGATAATTTTACCGCGCACAACGAGGTCAATCTTCCGCTGAATCTGTGGGTCGATCAGGTGCTCACGTTTGGGGTTGAATGGAACGAACAGAAGATGACGGATCCGGTGTCGAACACGCAGACGACAACCGAAGCGGGCAGCGTGGGGTCGCTGAGCAGCAGTGGTCGCAGTGAGAAATCTGCCGCGCGTCTGGCTTCGGCCTTCGTGGAAGATAACGTCCAACTGACGGACAGTACCATTCTGACGCCAGCGCTGCGTGTCGATCATCACAGCACGGCAGGCACCAACTGGAGCCCATCGCTCAACCTGTCGCAGGAATTGGGTGACGACTACACGCTGAAGTTAGGTATCGCTCGTGCTTATAAAGCGCCTAACCTGTACCAGACCAACGAGAATTACCTCCTTTATAGCCGTGGGCAGGGCTGTGCGGGTGGTACGTCCTGCTACCTGATCGGTAACGAAGATCTGAAAGCGGAAACCAGTCTGAATAAAGAGATTGGTCTGGAATTTCATCGTGATGGGTTGATTGCGGGCATCACTTACTTCCATAACGATTACCGTAACAAGATTGAAGCAGGCAACACGGTCATTGGTAAAGCGGTGGGCGGAACCAATGCTCAATATGCTAACGCCAATATCTTCCAGTGGGGCAACGTGCCGAAAGCCGTCATTCAGGGTCTGGAAGGTAGCCTGACCGTTCCCGTCACGGAGAGCATCAACTGGCGTAACAACCTGACCTGGATGTTGGAATCGAAAAATAAAACCACGGGCGATTATCTGTCGATTACGCCGGAATTTACTCTGAATTCATCAGTGGACTGGCAGGCGACGGAGAGTCTTTCCTTCCTGGCCGATGTGACCTGGTATGGTCGCCAAAAGCCGAAGATGTATAACTACAAAGGTGAACGCGTAACCGGTAGCGCCACCAATGAGTTAAGCCCTTATGCGCTGTTCGGCTTAAGCAGTACCTATCAGTTTAACAAGAACCTGAGCGTGACAGGTGGCGTAGAGAACCTGTTTGATAAACGCCTGTTCCGTGCAGGTAATGCGCAGGACGTGGTGAATAACGGTGTTGTTACTATTGCGGGTGCAGGTGCAGCAACCTATAACGAACCAGGTCGGACGTTCTTTGTGAATGTGAAGACGTCGTTCTAAGTGCTCTATCCGTCATACGGCATTGCCAACGCCACGGGAAATCCTGTGGCGTTTTTATTGTGGGTATTCTGTCTATGCCGTTTCGTGTCACCGCTATCAGGGACAGAAAATGCCTTTTAAGGTGGCGACGATTTTCTCCACATCCTGGTTTTCGATGCGGTAGTACAGCGTTTGTGACTCGCGCCGGTAGCTAATCAATCCTTCTTCACGCATTTTCGCCAGATGCTGTGAGAGGGCGGACTGGCTTAGCGGGATGTGTTCAAGCAGCGCACCCACCGACATTTCCTTGTGTTCAATGAGCAGGCAAAGCGCCAGCAGCCTGTTCTCGTTGCCAATCGCGCGCAGCAGCGCGGCGGCTTTTACCGCACCCTCCTGCATGAATTCGCGATGCGAATTGCTCAACGTCATATTCATACCGTCCTGCGTGACTGACTAATTTAGTGATCCCTAATGTATTGAGCTTACCATACCCTTAGCCTTGAGCGAGGAGAATGGCTGGCATCGATAAAATAGCTGATAACGGAGCCAAAGCGATGCGGCCTGCTGTTTACAATAGGGGCGTTCCTCCCTAGAATAGCCCGACATCCTTTCCTGAATCTGCTGCTGCAGGAAAAACAACCTTCTCTCCGAAACGGGAGGAGCGATTTTTTGTTTTTCTAGGTAGCACCATGTCTACATTTACTCGCTTACAAAAACGTTTATCCCGTTTGGGGATAGACACCGATTACCAACATTCTATTTATCATCTCCGCAGGCAGAATGCAGAAGCGCAGGTTCTGTTGCCGGAAACGTTGCCGCTGGAAGAAAAGGCGGTTCAGCAACTGCTGGATTTCGCCTCGGTACACCTACCGGGCAGCGATGCGCGCGTCTGTGCCGCCCGCGCGACGCCGGATTTCCATCCTGGCACGCTTGCGCCAGTTGGCAGTATTGTCGCTACAACGGAGAACTTTGTTATCCCTGCGGCGATTGGGACGGATATCAACTGCGGCATGCGATTGTTGACGACGGGCGTGCATCATGCGGATGCGGATGCGCACAAGCCTGCGCTGATTCAGGCGCTCAAAAATACGTTACTGCTGGATCAGCGCGATGTTCCCGTTACGCCAGATTCGTTTTCCGCACTCTTTGATGAAGGGCTGTCGGCGTGGTTGGCGGCCTTGCCCTTACTGGGGCTTTGGCAGGACGTGGACTTCCAACGGCTGGCAGCGGAACTCGGTTCTATCGCTGGAACTGATGCGGTTCGTGCCGATAGCCGACATGCGCCTGAGCCGTTTTTCGCGCCTCGCGAGATACTTCGACCTGCCAGTCTGGGCACGGTAGGGTCGGGTAACCATTTCGTTGAGTTGCAAATTGTTGATGCCGTCTTAGACAGGCATGCGGCGTATCAAGCTGGCGTAAAGGAAGGCGAGGTTGTGATTATGATTCACACCGGTTCACGGGACGTTGGCTTTTATGTCGGCCAGCGTGGGATCGATAAAGCGCGAACCTGCTGGCCTGCGGGAGAGAAATATCCGGCATCCGGCCTGTTTGGTCTGGTTGATGAGCAGGCGACGGATTATATGGAAGCCATGGGCGTCGCCGCTCGCTATGCGTGGATCAACCGGATCGTGCTGACTGAACTGATTCGTTCCTCCTGGAAGCAGGTGTTTACGCATGACGCCAGCAAACTGGTGGTCGATCTGTCGCATAACATTATCCTGCCGGAACACGGAATGAACCTGCATCGTAAAGGCGCGACGCCCGCCAAAGCCGGGGGATTTGCGCTGATTCCCGGTTCAATGGGAGACTACTCCTACCTCGTTACGGGGAAAGGAAATCCCGATTGGCTGTGGTCGTGTTCACACGGCGCGGGGCGTGCCGAGCGTCGGCAGAATATGCGTAACAAGATCGATACAGCGAAGCAGGCAGATACGTTGCCCTGGCAGTGTATTACGCTGAAGGATGAGCGCCTGCGGGAAGAAGCGCCGGCGGCCTATAAGCCAGTCACGCCCGTGATTGATATTCAGGAACAGTCGGAGCTGATTCAACCCGTAGCACGACTGCGCCCGTGGCTGACATTTAAGGCCTGACGTGCCCCGTTTCTGCGGGAATTGAGTCGATATTTTTGTATACTAAACATTATGGCCCAATCAACACGTGATTGATTGGGTCGTATGTTTTCTGTTGTCGGTGCCGGGTCAGTCAGAGGAAAGAAAGCCGCGCGTTATGGTTTTTGTTTGATGACGTTATTAGCACCGCTAGAAGAAAGTTTCGGTTCTGTTCCTCCCCATGAGAGACGGTTGCTGATGCCATTGAAGGAAACAACAGTCGGGCCTTTAAAATCGAGATCGAGATGATGTTCCGTACCGGTCACGTTCACCTTTGCTGGCTTATCATCGGCAAGGATGTGAGTGTGGATCGTGTTTTTGTACGCGGCGACGGTCAGATCGCCCGTTGATTGACCCGTGGCGGCAATCTCTGAGCCAGTCACGGTCAGCGATGTGGCGGTATCGAATGTGACGTTGTGCTCGGAACCCGCGATGGAAATAGCGGCACATTTGCCCGTTAGCACGATGTTATTGCTGTTACCTGAAATAGTGACATCATTGCCATTACAAGGAATATCGCGTGTTAAACCGATACCCTCCAGTTCAATAGGCGCGGCATAGACGGATGCGGTGAACGCGAAGGCAGTGACGGAAACCATTGGCAGATACCGTTTTATCGTCATGGAGTCTTTTCCTGTTATCAAAGAGGTCATCCGGCATCGTTGCCGTGAAGGCTCTTATCATCTGTTAACACTTTTCCTGACTCTATTGCGAACATTCTGATTATCGCTACGCCATCTAACGATGATTAATCACGCTATGTTGTTAAAAACCTACCTATTATGTGGTTAACTCAGCATAGTTAGTGTGCGCCGTCAGGGACATGCTATTCTGCTGATGTCGGCATTTTTCAGTGAGAGTGACGTTGGGCACATAGCGTAGTTGAATAAAAATTAATGTTGCTATTATGTGAACGAATTAACAATCAATTCAAATCCTGATATGCTGACGAGGCTGGACCGGACACTCTACTACCTTACATCCACACGCTGACACCCAGGCATGGACACCACAAGCGGGAACAAGAGCGCCGGGCATAATGAAGACAATGAGAGCGAGGAGAACGTCGTGCTAGAAGAATATCGTAAGCACGTAGCCGACCGGGCTGCACAGGGGATTGTTCCTAAACCGTTAGATGCCACGCAGATGGCCGCGCTGGTTGAGTCACTCAAGAATCCCCCGGCGGGCGAAGAAGAAGCATTGCTTGACCTGCTGATTAACCGTGTCCCCCCCGGTGTTGATGAAGCCGCCTACGTAAAGGCCGGTTTTTTGGCTGCCGTCGCTAAAGGCGAAGCCACTTCCCCATTGGTCACCCAGGAAAAAGCGATTGAGCTGCTGGGCACCATGCAAGGGGGTTACAATATTCATCCGCTGATTGATGCGTTAGATAACGACAAGCTGGCACCAATTGCCGCCGAAGCGCTGTCTCACACGCTGCTGATGTTTGATAACTTCTATGATGTGGAAGAAAAGGCGAAGGCAGGCAATGCGCACGCCAAGAAAGTGATCCAATCCTGGGCTGATGCCGAGTGGTTCCTGTCCCGCCCGAAATTGGCGGAAAAAATTACCGTTACCGTCTTTAAAGTCACCGGTGAAACTAACACCGATGACCTGTCTCCGGCACCTGATGCCTGGTCACGACCTGATATCCCGCTGCACGCGCTGGCAATGCTGAAAAACGCCCGTGAAGGTATCGATCCCGATCAACCTGGCGCGGTAGGCCCGATCAAACAGATCGAAGAACTGAACAAGAAAGGCTTCCCGCTGGCTTACGTCGGTGACGTCGTCGGTACGGGGTCATCGCGTAAATCGGCGACTAACTCCGTGCTGTGGTTCATGGGCGAAGATATCCCTTACGTTCCGAACAAACGCGGCGGTGGCGTGGTGCTGGGCGGCAAGATCGCCCCGATCTTCTTCAACACGATGGAAGATGCTGGTGCGCTGCCGATCGAAGTGGATGTGAACGATCTGAATATGGGCGATGTGATTGACATTTACCCGTATGAAGGTGAAGTACGCCGCCATGACACCAATGAAGTTCTGGCGACGTTCGCGCTGAAGACCGACGTATTGCTGGATGAAGTACGCGCCGGTGGCCGTATTCCACTGATTATCGGCCGCGGGCTGACCTCCAAAGCGCGTGAGTCACTGGGCTTGCCGCACAGCGATGTCTTCCGTATTTCCAAAGCAGTTGAAGCCAGCAAAAAAGGCTTCTCGCTGGCGCAGAAAATGGTGGGTCGTGCCTGTGGCGTTGCGGGCATTCGCCCTGACGAATACTGTGAACCGAAGATGACCTCGGTAGGTTCACAGGATACCACTGGGCCGATGACCCGTGATGAGCTGAAGGATCTGGCCTGTCTGGGCTTCTCCGCCGATCTGGTGATGCAGTCATTCTGCCACACGGCGGCCTATCCGAAGCCGGTTGACGTGACCACGCACCACACGCTGCCAGATTTCATCATGAACCGTGGTGGCGTATCGCTGCGTCCGGGCGATGGGGTTATCCACTCCTGGCTGAACCGTATGCTGCTGCCGGATACCGTTGGTACGGGCGGTGACTCCCATACGCGTTTCCCTATCGGTATCTCTTTCCCTGCGGGCTCCGGTTTGGTGGCGTTTGCTGCCGCGACCGGCGTCATGCCGCTGGATATGCCAGAATCCGTTCTGGTGCGCTTCAAGGGCAAAATGCAGCCGGGAATTACTCTGCGCGACCTGGTTCACGCCATCCCGCTGTATGCCATCAAGCAAGGCCTGCTGACCGTTGAGAAGAAAGGTAAGAAGAACATCTTCTCGGGTCGTATTCTGGAAATCGAAGGTCTGCCGGATCTGAAAGTCGAGCAGGCGTTTGAACTGACTGACGCCTCGGCGGAACGCTCTGCGGCTGGCTGTACGATCAAGCTGGATAAAGAACCGATTATCGAGTACCTGAATTCCAACATCGTGCTGCTGAAGTGGATGATCTCTGAAGGCTACGGCGATCGTCGTACGCTGGAGCGCCGTATTCAGGGCATGGAAAAATGGCTGGCCGATCCGCAACTGCTGGAAGCGGATGCCGATGCTGAGTACGCGGCGGTGATCGACATCGATCTGGCCGACATCAAAGAGCCGATCCTGTGTGCGCCGAACGATCCAGACGATGCACGCTGGCTGTCTGACGTGCAGGGCGAGAAGATTGATGAAGTCTTCATCGGTTCCTGTATGACCAACATCGGTCACTTCCGTGCGGCAGGTAAGCTACTGGATAGCCACAAAGGCCAGCTGCCGACCCGCCTGTGGGTTGCGCCGCCGACCAAGATGGATGCGGCACAGCTGACCGAAGAGGGCTACTACAGCGTGTTTGGTAAGAGCGGGGCGCGTATCGAGATCCCAGGCTGCTCGCTGTGTATGGGTAATCAGGCGCGTGTGGCGGATGGTGCGACGGTGGTTTCGACCTCGACTCGTAACTTCCCGAACCGTTTGGGAACCGGTGCCAACGTGTATCTGGCATCTGCCGAACTGGCTGCGGTGGCTTCGCTGCTGGGTCGCTTGCCGACCTCAGAAGAGTATCAGACCTACATGTCGCAGGTGGATAAAACCGCCCAGGACACCTATCGCTATCTGAATTTTGACCAGTTAGGTCAATATACCGAGAAAGCCGATGGCGTGATCTTCCAGACGACGGTCTAACTCGCTATAGTTCGCATCCCAACATTGAAGGAGGCCTTGTGCCTCCTTTTTTTATGCGCCATCTCTGCTGGAATTGGCATACGGGATTGTGTGCATCTGCAACATGAAAGGTGAAGGTGCATCACGACGATAGGGGGCAGAGACGACTAAACTGAACAAAAGAAACATCACAGTGAGGATGGCATCATGGACTATGAATTTTTGCGGGATGTGACGGGCCAGGTCATCGTTCGTATGTCGATGGGACATGAAGCGATCGGGCACTGGTTCAATGAAGAAGTGAAAGGCCAACTGACGATATTGACTGACGTTGAAGACGCCGCGCGTTCCGTCGCAGGCAGCGAGCGGCAGTGGCGGCGCGTGGGCCATGAATACACGCTGTTGCTGGATGAAGAAGAAGTGATGGTGCAGGCAAACCAGCTGTCTTTCACCACAGATGAGCTGGAGGAAGGCATGAGTTATTACGACGAAGAGAGCCTGTCTTTATGCGGTCTGGATGATTTTCTGACGCTGGTGGAAAAGTATCGCGAGTTCGTTCTGCATTGAACGTTTTGGTCGCACGATAATGTGGGGAACACCACCCGACGAGCGGGTGGTGTTTTTATCAATCAGCCAAGATCGGCATGACCAAAGCGTGCCTGCCAGTCATGATCGAACCGGTTAAGCGCATCGTCAACCGCCGGATCTTGCAGGAACAGTTCAGCAACCACAGGGTCGACTGTAATCGCCCGACACCCAGCCAGCAAGCAGTCCAGGACCTGACGCGGCGTGCGAAAGCTGGCTGCCAGCACCTGAGTCTGTGGGCTGTGCAGGTTAATCAGGGTTTGCAGTTCTTTCACTAGCGCAATCCCATCGCCACCTTGCGCATCAATGCGGTTAACGTAAGGCGCGATATAGCGAGCGCCAGCCAGCGCGGCATAAAACCCTTGCCCCGCACCGTAGACTGCGGTGCCGAGGGTGGGAATATCCAGCGCCGTCAGTTGCTTAATGGCACTCAAACCCGCATGCGTCACCGGTATTTTGACGACCAGAGAGGGGATCACGTCTCTGAGCTTCAACGCCTCTTCCACCATCACGTCAGGATCGCGTGACATCACCTGAGCAAACAGCTGTCCTTCCGTGCCGATAACGGCCTGCATGTCCCGTAGTACACGATAAATATCGGATTTTCCGCGGGCGACAATACTCGGATTGGTGGTCACGCCTTTAATCGGCAACACGCCAGCGAGTCGTTCTACTGCGGCTACATCCGCCGTATCTAAATAGAATTCCATCATTTCCTCCGTAAACTAAAACCGGTCTGTTGGATGACATTCATCATGCTGGCTTAGCGCACGATAATACCTAGCAGAATGCCTACCGCGCCGAAATCGGAATCGCTGAACGTGGTGTTCGCCAGTCCAATACTGCCCAGCACGGGCAGCAGGAAAACAGGCAGGAAAGTAATCAGCAGTCCGTTGGCAAAAGAACCTAAAATCGCACCGCGACGCCCGCCAGTGGCGTTACCGAACACGCCTGCCGCTGCGCCGACGAAGAAGTGTGGCACTACGCCGGGAATGATCACCGTCATGCCCAACAGGTAGAGCAGAACCATTCCGATGACACCCGCGGCAAAGCTGCTCAGGAAGCCGACCAGAACGGCATTCGGGGCATAGGGGAAGACGACAGGGCAATCTAATGCCGGTTTTGCATTGGGAACCAGTTTGTCCGAAATGCCTTTAAACGCGGGGACGATTTCCGCAATCACCATGCGTACCCCTTGCAGTACGATGTACACGCCAGCCGCAAAGGTAATGGATTGAATCAGCGAAAACATGAACCAGTTTTTTCCACCGGCATTCATCGTCTTAACCGCTTCCGGGCCGGCAAACAGGCAGGTGAAAATGAAGATGAAAAACATAGTAAAGGCGATGGCGACCGGTGTATCACGCAGGAACAGCAGGCTCTTCGGTACTTCCATGTCCTCCGTTGATTTCTCTTTATTACCAAACTTGCTGCCGATAAAGGCCGACAGTAGCTGTGATATCGCAGAGAAGTGACCAAAGGCGACATCATCCGAGCCGGTTACTTTCTTCATATACGGGTGAATAATGGCGGGAAACAGCACCATCGATACCCCAACCACCAGCGACCCAACGATAATCAGCAGCACGCCTTTCATGCCCGCTGTCGCCAGAATCACGGCAACCATCATCGACATAAACAGCGTGTGGTGGCCGGTGAGGAAAATGTATTTCCACGGCGTAAATCGTGCGATTGCGATATTAATGACCATCGCAAAGAACATGATCATTGCCATCTCGGTGCCGAAGTTCTTCTGGGCGACGGCGACAATGGCTTCATTGTTAGGCACCACACCGGCAATACCAAACGCATGGTGGAAAATCTGGGCGAAATCTCCCAGCGAGGACACGATCAGGCTGGCTCCCGCCCCGAGGATCAGGAAACCCATGACGGTTTTCACCGTTCCCTTGATACATTCCGTGGCCGGTTTTTTTTGTGCAATCAGGCCGATAAGCGCAATTAAACCGACCAGAATGGAGGGTTCAGACAGCACGTCACTCATTAAAAAACGGAAGAATTCCATTTTTGATTCCCCCCGCTTATAAGGCGCCAAGTTCTGTCAGGGCGACCGATAGACGCTCTTTCATCGCCACTTTATCGATCATGTTACTCAGGGAGACAATTTTTCCCCCCACCGCCTGTGCGACGAGCTGATCGGCAATATCTTTTGTACCGACAAAAATGTCGCTATCCGTGCCTTTCGCTGAGCCTAAATCGACGTGATCCACGTCAGCAGCTACGCCGAGTTCTTTAACGATGTTTTTAATGCTCATTTCCATCATCAGGCTGGTACCCAGGCCGTTACCGCATACGACTGTAATTTTCATAATCTGTGTCCTCTGGTGGCAATTAATAACGAGAAATAACGGAACGCACCTGTTCTACGTCCGTCGCGTGGAGTAACGCGGCGACGTCATCAGGCGTGTCGAACAACTGAGCGAGCTGTGAAATAATATCGATGTGGCTATTGCTGTCCGTGGCGGCCAAAACAATGAGTAAATGCACGGGATCGTTATCTTCGGAATGGAAAATCACGCCGTCACGAATCAGTGTCAGGCTGACGGCAAGTTGGTTCACGCCGTCTTCCGGGCGCGCATGCGGCATGGCAATCCCAGGGCCGACGACATAGTAAGGGCCGATGGCCTCATGAGAGCGGTATATCGCCTCAACATAGGTGGGTTCAATCGAACCGTTATCCAGTAAAGGCTGACAGGACAAGGCGATAGCGTGACGCCAGTCATCACAGGCAGGTAAAATCTGAACAACGTCTGGTGTTAGTAAAGTGTTAAGCATTAGAGTCACCTCTGTATCATTCTGAACGCAGGATAGTGTGCTGATTGCGAAAATAATGTGATTAACATCTAAAAAGGTAGCGCTAACTGATATGCGTATCATTAACTGTGACCGGCTTAGCACAAGCGGAGCCATTATTTGTTCCCCCGTGTCGTCACAGGCACACTATGAACGGCGATGACACGGCGTGGCAGCATGCTCGGACGGTGTAATACCTCTGTGCGATGGGAAAATGACGAATGGAGAGGAAGTGAACATGCGTAAGCGTCGCAGTACCGGTAAGGTTACGCTACAGGATGTCGCTGACTACGCGGGCGTAGGGACGATGACGGTATCGCGCGTAATGCGCAAACCCGATCTGGTTTCTGAAAAGTTACGCAGCAAAGTGGAACTGGCCGCCAGAGCATTAGGCTATGAACCCAATCAAGAAGCCAGCCAGCTTACCGAGAGCACCCATCGCGTCACGCTACAGGACATCGCGAACCACGCCGGTGTCGGTGCGATGACGGTGTCCCGCGCCTTGCGGGAGCCGGGACTGGTCTCTGATGCCACGCAGAAGAAAATTAATGATGCGATAAAAACGCTGGGCTATGTACCGAATCAGGCCGCAGGTGCACTGGCATCAGCCTATCAGCCTGCTATTGCGGTGCTTTATCCTTTTCAGCAAGATCGCACCAGCGTTCGTTTTGTGCAGGCGCTGCAACAGGCCGTGGGCAAACACAACATTCCGTTAATCATGGGCTGCCATGAATATCGCCAGCATACTGAAGCGGGAATGGTCGAAAAGCTCCTACAGCAACGGCCAGCCGCACTGGTGCTGTTCAGTGCGCAGCTTTCACAACGTACCCAGGATATCATCCAGGCCAGTAACGTCATTACGGTGAACGTCTCGGGCGCTGATGTGCTGAGCGCAAATATCAATATTGATATCGCTCTTGCCGACGCGGCAGAGCAACTGACGATGTCGCTGCTGGAAAAGGGGTATCGTCACGTAGCTTATATTGGTGCTCATACGGATAACCGTTTGCAAAAACAGCAATTGAACGGCTGGAATAAAGCCATGCTGGCGCATTACCATAATGCGGATTTGAAAATTACGATCCCAGAAGCTCCCAATTTACAGTTTGGACGCTATGCACTCACGGAGCTGCTGCAAAATCAGCCGGAGCTGGACGCGATTATCTGTAGCCATGAGGAGATCGCGCTGGGCGCGCTCTTTGAATGCCAACGCCGCCTGATGAAAGTCCCTTACGATCTGGCGATCGCCTGTCTTGATGGTTCTGAACAATGTGAGCACACGTTCCCTGCGCTGACCGCGATGCGGCTTGACTATGAAAAGTTGGGCGCGGAGGTCGGGCGTTTGGTGCTCGCCATGATGGACAACGACGAGCACCCACCCGCACTGGAAAAGGTGAAATTTATCTTTGAACCCCGCGCTAGCAGCTAGCAGGGGGGGAAGTGTCACCGATGAAATATACCCGTCATACTTCAAGTTGCATGTGCGTTGGCTTCATTCGTTACTCGGCTCATCCATGAGCCTCGCCCTAAAGGGCTAACGCTTCGCGTTATTCAAAACGTTCTCGTTTTGTCCTGAAACTCGAATTATTTAGGGTATATAGTAATAAAGATAACAAGAGGTCTACGTCCAAAACGTATGCTTTGATCGTTGAAGCCTGTGTAGAACTTGCGTACGCGTCATGCTTTAACGCCTATTCATGCTTTTGTTGACCTTGCTTCCAGCGGTTAGCACGGCTGAAGGAGCCAAAATCGTTAAATCTCACTCCCATCTCTTTCATTATCCTATGAGCGACGGGGGCAGATAGCTGCCTTATGTAAAAGGGTTCATTCACAACGAAGTGGTGTATGGCGTGTGTGCTGCCAAAGTTAAAACAGAATAAGTTAATGGGGTAGAGCCACCAGGGATTAAGCACTTGTGTTTCCTGAATGACATTACCGCTTTCATTGTCACCGTGATAATGTAAATTTGAAGATATAAAGTGCAGGCAAAATGACCATAGCATATTGGGGCCAACAATAATAACTACGGCAACGTCAATAAAATTCATTACGGTCGTTGTTCTATCAGACCACATGACGGGAGTTTCTGTTAATGTTGAATAAATATTTATGCTATGAAAAATTAAAAATGAATACCAGATTAGTGAATAGAATACGGCAAAAGGAAAAAATGCTTTTACCGAAAATGAAAGTAGTTTCTTTCTCTCTAGCTCCGACCTGGCATTAAGCATCATAACTACAGCAGCAACCACTAAATCACTGAGCATTAAAATCCGAAGAAGTCCCCATTTTCGTCCATTTCCCAAGAACTTCTCTTCCACGTCATTTTCAGATCCTGATACCTGATGATGCAGTAAATGTACGTCGCGGCGCATCCAAGGGCTGGCTGTACTTGGGCGCATTAACCAGACGATCGCCATCATTATGTGATGTATAAATCGGTTTTTTCTGAAATACAGATTGTGTATTAAATCATGTTCAATTTCATGCGCGATAGAGATACATATGGTATTTATTATCAAACAAACCCACCAAGGAATATACCCATAAAGATAACATAAAGAGCTTAGTAATATAATAACTGTAATCGCAGTGCATGCGCTAAATCCTAGTAAATCCTGATGGTTAAGAATCGGATGTCTTTTTCGTAGCACTTTTCCATGATCAATGATGACTTTTCTTATTATTTTTGCTCTTGAAATATCATCATTGTATTCAATATTTGATTTTGATATGTCCATGATATATTTATCCATAAGTAATAATGCAGGTTTAAATAATGAACTATGATGTCGTGTATAACTCTGAGGTAAATATCTCGGTGTAGTTTTGGTTGATTATCGGCGCCGTGATCAACTCAATGGGAGGAGTAAGGATCTTCATCAAATAGTTTATCTTCTCTATCGTTGGAGTAATAATGTTAAAAGACTGTTTTTCCAACATGTAAGGGATAAAGCTATTACTAAGATCTTGAAGTATTTCCTTATCCACAATCCTGTTTTCTTGTATTTCCTGAATAATAAGATCCAAGGCATAGGTATAGGTGAGAGCCTGTGCCTCTGCATGGGTAAATCGACGTTGATGACAATCGGCAACAACGCTCTTTTCTACCTCTTGCGCAATATTTTGGGGTACAACATCATCGTTTTTGAATCTATCGAGTCCGATCATATATTTGGCTATTTGATAAGACATGACGGAGTTGTCGCCTGCAAAAGTAATATTAGCTTCATAGTCAATTTGCATAGACATAATCTGGTTATAGTGGTGTAAACCTTGTGCCCCACACATTGCTCGGCATTTACGTAGGATGTCTAATCCTAATGATGACCCTAGATACTTACCAACAGCGACTAAAATTTGCAATTTTTTATGTGTGCTTTTATCGTCCCAGTTTTTTTTGAATTGATGAATTATAACCTTATTTAAAACATGTAGTGAAAATGCTTTTAATAACTCTGGGTAGAGCCTTTGGCAGAATAATGGCTCCATAATTAAGGTTTGATATGTCGGTTTCAATGATGTGACACGATGTTCGGAGAATTTATAAGTAATATAAAGAGCAACGGCTGCTGAAAGGCTACCACTACTTAATGGAAAAATACGCTCTTGTAAAAATGTCTCAAACAGTGAGGCAAAACGTTGGGATTTTGAAAACTGACTATAAAATGTTCCCTGTTGCGTAATCTCAGCATGACGTTGCATCATTGCGTCAGGTGGTAAGCTGACTTGATCAAACCGAATGCCCGAAATCTGATAGCCTTCCACACCGCCTTTAGGATCGCAGGAAATAGCCCGGATCCCCGGTAGCAGACTGCCATTTTCTTCATCGCGTAGAGGCACTCGAAACCAGTGAATGCCCTCGTCACGATTGTTAACAATAAGCCTCGCAAGCACCATTCCGACGGTGGCAGAATAAAGGGCATTGCCTATCCAGAATTTATAAGAGTCAGGAGTGGGGGAATGGAGAAACAGCCTTTTTTGAGTATGATCGTAGGTTACCGTTGTTTTTATGTTGCGTAAGTTCGTGCCACAGGCTATTTCTGTACAGCAGAAAGAATAGATCCTGTCTAAGTTAATTACTTCATCACGATACTGACTTATCTGTTGAGGGCTGGATTGCGTCAATATCACATTTCCCGCGATAAGGTGTGCGGCGAGAGAGATGCCTAGTGACAGATCCAGAGTACCGAACAAAGCGATATTCTGGCAGAGTTCCTCAAACTTTGATTGCTTGTTTTGCCCTAGCCACATATCGTTATTAATCAATCCTTCATGAAAAATAACTCTCATTCTCTTTACCGTTAAATCCACATAATCACGTGATGAAATATGATGCCTGGATCGGGTATCAAACAATTCCATTTCTATTATTTTCTTAATCTTGTCGTTGCAGTCCATAAATACCTTCCTTAGTTTTCTATGTGTAGTGTTAAATTAATGTCGCATGGTGGTTAAAAGTGATTTTTTTCCAGTATAGTTCTGTGTTTTTTTTATTCAAGGTGAGAGCGTTACTGTTACTGCTATTAGATATAAAGCGTATTATTAATTTTTTCTGGTGTTTTTTTATTAGCTAGTATTTTCATGGGGATACTTATTTAAAAATATTTAGTCTGAGATTAATTCATCAAAAATTACTGTTATTTTATTTTTTACTAACATGCAGCGATAGCTGCCAGACTGATGATGGAAGGCCGAGGGGGGGAAGAAGGGATCTGAGCAAGCCTGCATCTTTCTCATGCAGGCTCGCCACACGCGATGTGATTAGCTGCCTGCGTCGACGTGCTTATCGTCGAAGAAGTAGTCTTTGACGGATTCCGGTTTGTTTTTAATCGCTCCAACGCGATACAGGAATTGACCAAGCTGCAAGGTATTGTGCGGCGTCACACTGAACGACACCTCCGGGCTTTTCAGAATGTTCAGCAATAGCTCGCGATCGATACGCGATTTTGTCACGCGGATGAAGGCGTCAGCGGCCTCTTCAGGGTGCGCGCTGGCGAAATCTGCTGCTTCCGCGATGGCATTAACAAAGGCGCGATAGGTTCGTGGATTGTCCTGGCGGAATTTTTCAGTGGCGTAGAGTACTACTGGTGAGTTTGGCCCACCGGTGACTTGATAGGAGTTCAGAATAATATGCGCCTTGGGGTTGCCTGCCAGCGCTTGTTCCTGAAAAGGGGAGTTGGAAAAGTGCGTGGTGATTTCCGTTCCGCCGCTGATAATGGCGGCGGTAGCTTCTGGATGGGGAATGGCGACCTGAAGTTTATCCAGACGATTATAGGCTTTATCGCCCCACAACTCGGCGGAGGCCTGTTGCAGGAAACGTGATTGCACGGAGACACCGACCGCAGGAATGGCGATGCGATCTTTGTCCGTCAGGTCTGCAATGGTTTTGACGTTAGGGTTATTACTGATCAGGTAATACGGGAAGTTGCCGGTTGCTACCACGGCGCGGACATTCTGACGCCCTTTGGTACGATCCCACAGCGTAAATAGCGGTCCGGTGCCTGCTCCGGCAATATCTACCGAGCCGGAGAGCAAAGCATCGTTCACCGCGGCGCCACCGGAAAGTTGCAGATACTCGACCTTGATATCCAGTCCTTCTTCCTTGCCCTGTTTCTCAATCAGCTTTTGATCCTGCGCGACATTCAGCAGCAGATAAACGATGCCGAATTGCTGCGCGATACGCAGCTGTCCTTCCGCTTGTGCCAGAGCTGGCAGACCGAGTCCCGACAACAACACCGCGCTGGCGACTGTCAAACCAAGCCATTTACGGCGTAAAGCGTTCCCAGAGTGAAGAGGGCGAATTGTATGACTTTTATTATGCATAATGACCTGTCCGTCAATGTGTTAGGGCTGTGTGCAGCCAGATAAAATATCAGGGTGAAAATATTACTTTTCTGAGAGTAAGGAGGCGTGCCGCGCTTGATAAAGAGTTTTTTGACATAAGCTAGATGGGGAATGTAGGAAGAGAAAAATTTATTTTCTTTAATTAACTTGGTTTCTCCTGAATATTCTCTTGCTAAAGAAGATATAACTATGGCTGGAATGATTATCTTATTGTTTTTTATCTATAAATAATAATTTTTTTGAATGTTTCTTTGGGGGCGGGCTATTTATTCTTTATTGGAAATTAAGGAAAATAAAAACCTCGGCATAACAAGATGCCGTCTTCCTCATTTACTTAGCGATAATTTATCTATACCCCAAATAATTCGAGTTTCAGGACAAAACGAGAACGTTTTGAATAACGCGAAGCGTTATCCCTTTAGGGCGAGGCTCATGGATGAGCCGAGTAACGAACGCAGCCAACGCACATGCAACTTGAAGTATGACGGGGATAGGTGTGGAATAAGCGGCAACTGTCCTGTGATAAATCATGCCGCTATTCCTGTGTATCAGATTACAGCGATGCACCACCACACATCACCAACTGCTGGCCGGTAATGGCTGCCGCAGAAGGGGAGAGCAAATAGCCTACCAGATCGGCCACTTCCTGTGGCTGGATGAAGCGCCCAATTGGCGGCAGCTTCGGCGGAGAACTTTGCCGCCCCGGCATGGTCAACATCGGGGTTTCTGTGGCGCCTGGCGCGACGATGTTTACCGTAATGCCGCGTGGGGCCAGTTCTGCCGCCCAGCTTCTCGCCATGCCGATCATCGCGGATTTGGTTGTGACGTACTGGCTACGTCCTGCCGAACCGCTGGACGTGCGGCTGCCCAGCAGTACAATTCTTCCACCCTGCGGCAGTTTATCGACCAGACGATCGGCAAGCACCTGTGCCGCGTTGATATGCAAGCGCCATAGCGTTTCACCGTCTTCCAGCGAAAGCTGACCGAGCGGGGCTGCTTTCATAATGCCAGCGGCATGGATGACGGCATCAACCTGCGTAATCTCGTCCAGAATGGCCGTCAGCGCGGGCGTATCCATGATATCCACTGCGCGGTGGGTAAAATTTGGATGTGAATAGTCACCCGGCTTGCGTGACAGACCTGTTACCCGCCAGCCTTCCGCCAGTAATTTTTGTGTGATGGCGGCACCGATCCCTGAGCTGCTACCGGTAATTAGCGCGTGTTTAGGGGCTGTAGATGACATGAAATACGTCTCCTTATATACCCGTCATACTTCAAGCTGCATGTGCGTTGGCTTCCCTTACTTTCCCCCAGTCACTTACTTGTGTAAGCTCCTGGGGATTCGCGCGGTTGCCGCCTGCCTGCAACCCGAATTATTTAGGGTATAACTGTTCTTATTGCAACAACGTTACGGGGATTTTAAACACGGCTTTTTTGACCGGTGCAGGGCTGTCGTTAATCGCACACAGTGCCTGATGGGCTTCGCCCGGATAAAACGTGACAAAGTCGCCTGCCTGTAGGTGGATCTGATGCGGCACCTGAGGATTATCCAGAATATAGAGATCCGGCTTACGTTCAGTCGCGGGCTGACCATGCACATCATTCAGACCGTAACCGATAATCTCCTCGCCTTCCAGAATCAGTTGAATATCGAGATAGTTGCTGTGGAATTCGGTATGTCGCGTGGCGCGCGGTGCGGTGTTCACGGTGCCGATGTTGTAGAACCATTCGGCGCCTTCCGGCTGATAACGGCCTTCGGGCAGCGCATTCAGTTCAGCTAACGACATGCCCGGTGCGGACAGAATGGTCCACAGTGCATCGGGCAGCGTGGCGAGTTTGAGGGTGTTGAGGTTTCCTGCAATCATAATCATATCCCGGGTATAGCAGGGATATCCCCCCTGCTGACAAGGTACGTCGGGCGGTGGTAATGGGTAGATCGTAAAGACGCTGCAAGTACGTCCCTGTAAGCTCGAGCCGCGCCATCCTTGGCGCGGACGCTTTACTCTTCTATCCCATTATCACCGTTTTCGTTTCGCAAATAGTTTTGTACGGGCTGAGCGCGGTTTAGTTCGCTTTGACCCACTCCTCGCTTACCACGACGTGCTTGATCGCTTGACGGAAGTAGGTGAACGCCACGTGCAGCTTACCGTCCTGCGCTTGCTTGACGCTGGGGTAAGAGAACTCGCGGTTCAGCTTCTCGGTTGAATTATTGGTCATGCAGTAGCCGTCGCCCACTTCGATATTACGCTGCCACGGCCAGCTCTTACCGCCGTCTTCCGAAATGGCGAGTGTCATCGGGGCTCGCGGCGCACCCCAGAAGGCGCTACGACCACCGGCTTGCACTTCCGGCATTTTGGCATTGCTGGCTTTGTCTTCTTCATCCTCGATTTCATCGTACAGCGACAGACGGCGCTCGGTGGCATCAGCGGCGCTCATGTGATTGAACACCAGCGCCAGATGGCCGTTTTGCAGCGTCGTCACCTGAATGGACGAATTGTTGTTCGGTAAATCGGTTGGCACGGGATCTGACCAGGTTTTACCGCCGTCCGTTGAATGACTTTGGTAGATGAAATCCGCCCAGCGGCTGCGGTACAGCGCCAACAGTGTGCCATCCAGCAACGGGGTGATGTTCATATGCACGCAGCCCGTGCTGTTTGGCACCGGATATTCCTGCCAGGTTTTCCCCTGATCGCTGGAAATTTTCACGGCGCTGTCATCATCGTTGCCAACCCATTTCTCACCCGGCTGAACGCGGCAGTAGAATACTGGCAGCAGCCAGTCACCGTTTGCCAACACGGTGATGGGCTGGCGGATGAAGGTGCCCGGCTGATCGAGCAGCGTATCGATCTCACCCCAGGTGGCGCCCAAATCCGTAGACTGACGGTAGCGCACAATGGCGGTGTCCTGATTACCGGATTTCTGCGCGGTGTACAGCAGCCACAGCACGTTGTCCGGCGCGAGGAACAGAACCGGGTTCTGCTCGGAACGCGTAGCATCTTCAGACAGCTTAACGGCTTTACTCCAGTTATCGCTGCCTTTCGCCAGGCGGGACATGTAGATAGAGATATCCGCAATCCCTTCTTGTGTGCCACCAAACCAGACACACAGTACATCGCCGTTTGGCAGATGGAGCAGGTTGGCCGCATGATTCTGCGGGCATTCCGATGGAATGTAGGCATCCAGACGCGCGGCATCGCCTTCTGCGTGATGAACTTTTCCGCTACGTTCCACAGTAATGGTTTCGCTACTCATGACTCAGGCTCCTGATTTATTTTCAGTTGGAGAGATTTTGATTTTGTTCGCTTTGTTCGGAATCATGCGATCGATCAACATGACGATAGCTGGGGTAATCAACGCGACGTACATGTTATCGATGCCGTATGGGTTACCGAGAATATACCAGACGGAGGTGACCACGCAGGCGGAGATCAGGCTGGCGTTTGCGCCGCGTGCGCTGTTGAAAAACGGCAGATAGAACGCAATGACGGCAACCACGGAAATCGACAGGCGAATGGCACGGGTAAAGAACGACAGCTTCAGGATTTCAGGGACGAACAGAACGAAGACGAGCGGCGCGAAACCTACGACAAGCGAGAGGATCCGGGTCATTTTCATTTCTTTTTCTGGCGTCGGTTTCCAGTAAGGAACGTAGAAGTCCTTAATCAGCAGGGAAACGATAGCCAGTGCCACCATACTCACACTGATGAAGATAGATGCGACCAGTGATGTAGTGACCAGACCGGCGAGCCACGGGTTCATGTCTTGCAGGAAGACAGGCATCGCGTACAGGCTGTTAATTTCAGGGTGAGCAAACTTCGCCGCAACACCGATGACCGCAATAGCAAGCGCAATCGGCATACAGAAGAAGAAGGCAACCCAGGTGGCACGTTTGGCGCTGGTGGCATCTTTTGTTGATGAAATGGCCTGAATCACGAACTGCGTACAGAAGATAGAACCGATGGTCCCGATCAGCCAGGCGAAGATGGTGCTGGCACCGAGTTTACCGTCCCACGTCCAGTAGTAATCCGGCATTTGTTCGATCATTGGCTTGAAGCCGCCGGTCATTTTCAATGCTACAAACAGGATGATCATCACGCCAGCGTACTTCACGGCACTGTGGATTAGCGTGATGTAGGCCGTCCCTTTCAAGCCACCGAAATAGTAGTAGAAGGTACTGACGACAGCGGTGATCAACGCGGCGACAGGCAGGGAGACTTTCAATACCGTGGCGATGGCTGCCGCGCCGCTGACGTAGTTGCCCACGTTCACCAGCAACAGCGCATAGATCATGATGATTGAAATGATGTTCTTGGTGCTGGTTCCGTATTTCTCGGCAATGGCACCGGAGATGGTGATTTTCCCGGTGTTATAAATCTTCTTCACCAGAATCATACCAAACAGCGGGAAACCGATGGCGGCACCAATGACTGACCATGATGCGGCAAAGCCGTTCTCAAAGGCGGACTGTGCCGTACCGATGGTGGATTTGGCACCGATGAACTCGGTCATCAGCAGGATGCCGACGATAAACGCCGGCAGCGCGCGTGAGCCTTCCATGAATTCGGTGTTCGATTTACTGCGGAGCTTGTAGGTTAACCATGAGGTGAATGCGATATAAAACACAATCATCCCAACGATGATGAGGGTATCAGTTAAGTTAAAATGGTTCATATCTTCTCGGCCTATAAGTGGAAATTGATATTTCTCTGTTACTGCGAGAATTGACTCAGTATGTTGCGGATGTTGTCTTCATCCTGTGCGGAAAACTGGATCGGATAGCGGCTAACACCGACATCTTCACCCATAATCGCCAGCGCTTTTTTCACCACAGCCGGTGAGAACGCGATGGCGTACAGTGTCTTACGCAACTCGGCAACCTGTTCTTGTGCCTGACGAGAGCCTTCGATGTCACCCGCGTGAAAGCGGTGCCAAATCTGGCTGATCGGTTCCGGTGCCACGTTAGCCAGCCCGGAAATACAAGCGGAGCAGCCGTCGACAAAGCCCTGGTGAATGAGCGAGTCTGGGCCGTTCAGAACGTTAAAGCCCTGTACACCTTTCACCGCTTGCACATAACCGCTCAGGCTTTCATAGCTGCCTGCGCTGTCTTTGATGCCGATGATGTTCGGGTGATCCGCCAACGTGCGGACGGTTTCCGGTGCCAGCGTATTCCCCGTGCGCGCAGGAATGTTGTAGAGAAACACCGGCACAGTCAGCGCATCGGCGACGGCGGTGTAGTGGGCAATCAGTTCTTCCTGTTTGAGTGGGATGAAATACGGGGTGATGACTGAAACGGCATCAACACCCAGCGCGGCGATGCGCTTGCCGAGCTTGATGGTTTCCCGCGTGGAGATTTCACCGATGTGGCCGACAACCGGTACTTTTCCGGCAACTTCATCCACGCAGGTTTCTGTGACGGCTACTTTCTCATCGGTGTGTAGAACGAAAAACTCACCGTTGGTGCCGTTACAGAAAATACCGTTGCCGTAGCGCATCTGGCGCTGTACCTGAAGGCGCATGGCTGCGGGGTTAAATTCGCCCTGGTTATCAAATGGCGTGACGATGGCGGTTAGGACGCCGGTAATATTTTTATTCATTGTTCTTCCTCGTGACACGTAATCAAAAAGATGAAAAGTTAAAACCGTTCTACCTAAACCTGCGTGCTTTAAAACAGGGTCAGATAAACCTCACGGACATCGTCGGCGCTGACCTGCGTTGGTACGTTTTTCATCAGACGTTGAACCTGTAGCGCGGCATCAACCAGGTACGGCAGGTGGTCTTTTTCCACGCCGAGCTGCTGTAAGGTGTTAGGCAGATTGAGTCGTTTAACCAACTCGCTGAAATAGGCCACCAGCGCCTGCGCTTTTTCCGCGGTACTCAGCGTCAGGTCGGCATCCGGCAGTAGGTCATACGCCTGTGCGAATTTGTCCTGCGCGGCGTCTTGCACGAAACGCATGCAAGGGGCGAGCAGGATGGCGTTCGCCACGCCGTGCGGGATGTGATATTTGCCGCCCAGCGGATAAGACATGGCATGAACCAGATGCGTACCCGAGTGGGCAATAGCAGCCCCGCCGTAATAGGACGCCCACAGCATATTCAGCTTGGCTTCCATATTGTTCGGTTCGCGCACGGAGGTTTCGAGGTTGGCAAACAGCTTTTTCAGGCCAATCAACGCGTAGTTGTCGCTGACCGGGTTGGCAATCGTCGAGGTGAAGCACTCGATCAGGTGGCAGAGCGCATCGATACCGGTTGAAGCGGCAATATGCGACGGCATGCTGATGGTCAGTTCCGGCACCAGCGCAACGTAATCCGGCAGCATCACTGGCGTAATAATGCCGACTTTGGTCTCTTTTTCAGGGATCGCCAGAATGGCATTCGGCGTGGCTTCTGAGCCGGTTCCTGCGGTGGTCGGGATAAGGAGGGATGTCGTGCGGCGAGTCGGCTTCTCTCCTGACAGTAGGCTATCCAGCGTGACGCTGTCATCGCCCGCGCACAGCACGGAAAGCAGTTTGGCAACATCCAGCACGCTGCCGCCGCCTACGCCGATGACCAGATCGGTTTGGATTTGATTGAGCTGGCTCAATATCTGGGCGACGTCGTGCTGGCTCGGTTCGGCAGGAACATGATCAACCAACAGAACCTGTGGAACAGCTTGCTTAACGTGGGCGATCAGCGCCTGAACGTCAGGCAGTCCGACGATGTTTTTGTCGGTGACAAATAAAACGTGCTGTTTCCCTGCCAACAGGTGACTGATGTCCTGAAGTACCCGGTAACCGCTGAGGATAGTGCTATTGATGTTCATGCTTATTACCTTGCCTTTTCTCTTTCGCCAGAGCGTTATCGCTATGATGATAACGGTTGCGGCGTTGATTACTTTCAGTCAAATGGCGTGGTTGTCATCACTAATAAACGCCATTTGCCACATCGTGGTGGTAATTTATAGGTGAAATTCCTTTTAAATAATTTGATATTGCTCACATATAATCAAATGTGATTCAATATAATCATTGTCAGGTAATCATGACGCGGGGATGAGGTATGCCAAACGTGCAGCAATCAGCAGAACAGGTATTAGTGGTTGCTGATGACTTTACAGGTGCCAATGATGCGGGCGTCGGTCTGGCGCAGCATGGCGCGCGGGTTAGCGTCGTATTTGACGTTAATAAACTGCATGCGGATTTACTGGGCGATGCAGTGGTGATCAACACCGATAGCCGTGCGGCGCGTGACGACGTGGCGTCTCAACGTACCGCAGAAGCGGTTGCAGCCTGGCAAGCAGCCGACGGACAAGGCTGGATTATTAAGAAGATTGACTCGACGCTGCGTGGGAATCTGGGAGCGGAAGTGGCCGCTACGCTGTCTGCGGCCGCTGTACCCGTTGCACTGATTGCTGCCGCATCGCCGACGCTGGGGCGTGTGACCCGCAAAGGTGAAGTCTGGGTGAATGGTCGTCTGCTTACCGACACAGAATTTGCCAGCGATCCCAAAACCCCGGTGGCTTCATCTTCTATTGCCGCCCGCCTGGCGGAGCAAACCGCTTTGCCAGTGGCGGAAATACACCTTGATGAGGTTCGTCAGGCCACTTTAGCCCACCGTTTGCAGCAGTTGGCGGATGAGGGTGTACGTCTGATTATTCTTGATACGGATGTGCAGGACGATCTGACGCATATCGTTGGTGCCGCCAGAACGTTGCCGTTTCGCCCCTTGCTGGTCGGTTCAGCGGGCCTGAGCGAGGCGCTGGCGAATACGCAGAATTTTACGCGCAAGACTGAAAGGCCGCTGCTGGCTGTCATCGGCTCGATGAGCGATATCGCTCAAAAACAGATTGCGGCCGTCAGACTGCGCAGCGATGTCGCGCTGGTTGAGCTTGATATCAACGCACTCTTTTCAGCCGATTCGTCCACCGTCATGGCATCCCAGTGTGAGGACGCGGTGAAGGCGCTGATGAACGGGAGTCACTGCATTATTCGTACCTGTCATAACGACAATCAGCGCTTCGAGATTGACGCGCGCTGTCGGGAGCTTGGGCTCAGCCGACAGCAGCTTGGCGAAACGATCAGCCACTATCTGGGGGAACTGACGCGCAATATTGTTCAGACGTTAGACAGCCTGACGACGGACAGTGCTAACCGGCATTGGCCGGGGGGGCTGTATTTATCCGGTGGTGACATTGCGATTGCTGTGGCAACCGCACTGGGCGCGACCGGCTTTCAGATTAAGGGGCAAATCGCATCCTGCGTGCCCTGGGGATACCTGCTGAACAGCGTTGTCGGCACAACCCCCGTGATGACTAAAGCGGGGGGTTTTGGCAACGAAACTACTTTGCTCGACGTTTTACGTTTTATTGAGGAGAAGGTCAGTGAGTAAAATTATTGCGGTAACGATGGGGGATCCGGCAGGGATTGGACCGGAAATTATTATCAAATCGCTGGCCGAAGGCGAGCTTTCCGGCGCATCTGCTGTGGTGGTGGGCTGCGTACAGACGATGCGACGTATTCTGGCGCTGAATATCGTGCCAGCCGTAGAGCTAAACGTTATTGATAAGCCGGCTGACGCAGTCTTCGCGCCGGGCGTAATCAATATTATTGATGAACCGCTGGAAGATCCGCAGGCGCTGAAGCCGGGAGTGGTTCAGGCGCAGGCGGGCGATTTAGCTTACCGCTGCATCCAGAAAGCGACCGCGCTGGCGATGGCGGGTGAAGTCCATGCGATTGCCACCGCGCCGCTCAATAAGGAAGCGCTGCACTCGGCGGGTCACCTCTATCCGGGCCACACCGAACTGCTGGCGAAACTGACCAACAGCCGCGACTATGCGATGGTGCTGTATACCGATAAGTTGAAGGTGATCCATGTTTCAACGCACATTGCGCTGCGTAAGTTCCTGGATACGCTGAACCGCGACCGCGTGGAAACAGTGATCGAGATGGCGGATGTCTTCCTCAAACGCGTTGGCTTTTCCCACCCACGTATTGCCGTGGCCGGGGTTAACCCGCATGCGGGCGAGAATGGCCTGTTTGGTGATGAAGAGATCACCATCGTGTCGCCATCGGTTGAAGCCATGAAGGCCAAAGGCATTGATGTTTATGGCCCGTGCCCGCCGGATACCGTCTATTTACAGGCGTATGAAGGCCAGTACGACATGGTGGTGGCGATGTATCACGATCAGGGCCATATTCCGCTTAAACTGCTGGGTTTCTATGATGGGGTGAACATCACCGCTGGCTTGCCGTTTATCCGCACCTCGGCCGATCACGGTACGGCGTTTGACATTGCCTGGACGGGTAAAGCGAAGTGCGAAAGTATGGCGATCTCTATTCAGCTCGCGATGCAACTGGCCTGATTTGCGATAATTCATCATCGCTGTCAGTACGGTTTTGTAAGCGAAGAAAACGGGATACAGTGCGCATTGCAGGAGATCTTCCTTCCCGTTTCCGGGAAGGTTTCTGGTATCCTGCAACCAAGAATATATCGCTTAACAACAGCAAGATGGATATCGCCGTGGATCCTACATTAACCGATGCTTTCCGCATGAGCGGGGATAAAGTAAGAGGGCAGAGCCGTCTTGATCAGATTATGGATTATCTGAAAAGCCATAATCTGGTGACGGTAGATGAACTGGTGTCCGTGATCGACGCCTCCCCGGCGACGATCCGTCGTGATTTAATCAAGCTGGATGAACAGGGCGTGATTAGTCGCAGTCACGGCGGCGTGACGCTCAATCGTTTTATTCCTTCCCAGCCGACTACGAATGAGAAATTACATCGTAGCCTTCAGGAGAAGCAGGCGATAGCCCGCTATGCCGCGACGCTGGTAAAACCGGGCAGCGCGGTGGTGCTGGATGCGGGAACGACCATGCTGGAACTGGCGCGCAACCTGACGCACTTGCCGCTGCGTGTGATTACCGCTGATTTGCAAATCGCGCTGTTTCTGTCTGAGTTTAAGCAGATAGAAGTGACGATTATCGGTGGGCGTATTGATGACAGCAGTCAGTCCTGCATCGGCGAACATGGCCGCCGTCTGTTACGCAGCATTTATCCCGATATCGCGTTTATCAGCTGCAACTCGTGGAGTCTGGATAAAGGCGTGACGACGCCGACAGAAGAGAAAGCGGGCGTGAAACAAGATCTCGGTGCGAATGCCAGCCGCCGGATACTGCTGGCCGATAGCAGTAAATACGGTGCGTATTCATTGTTCTGCGTCACCCCCCTGTCGGAACTGACCGATATCATCACTGACAGCGCGCTGGCGCCTGAGGTTCAGACGCAGTTGACAGGCAAAACGTTTAATCTGACGCTGGTGTAAGCGGGGGCGGGTGCCATCCGTGGCGTGATCCCCTGCGTGCTGGCTAAATATTGCGTATCTACTTCATGCTGGCGGCGAGGGTATCGACGTTGTGCTTAAACGCTGCCGTGTAAGTGGACGCGGGGCCGGATGAATCAGTTAGTGCTTCCGGGTACAGCTCACCACCGGGCTGTGCGCCGCTGGCATTGGCAATTTGCTTCACCAGACGTCCATCGGTCTGGTTTTCAATGAAGTAGCTTTTCACCTTCTCTTGTTTGATTTGTTTAATCAGCGAGGCCACTTTTTTGCTGCTGGCTTCCGACTCGGTAGAGTAGCCCACTGGCGACAGGAACGTCACGCCGTAGGCTTGGCCGAAATAGCCGAACGCATCATGGCTGGTCAGCACTTTACGTTTTTCTTGCGGAATGTCGGCGAATGTTTTCTTCGCGTAGCTATCCAGTCCCTGTAGCTGTTTGATGTAGGCATCACCCTGCTGGCGATAGTAATCGGCATTCGTTGGGTCGGCTTTCACCAGCGCATTGACGATGTTGTGTGCGTAGACCACGCCGTTGCTCATGCTGTTCCAGGCATGCGGATCGGTTTCGGTTTTTCCGTCTTCCACCATCGAGCGCGTTTCAATCCCATTTGATGCCGTGATGACTTCACCACGGTAGCCGGAAGCGGTGACCAGTCGGTCGAGCCAGCCTTCCAGCCCCAGCCCGTTAACGAAAACCAGATCGGCGTGAGCCAGCGTTTTGCTGTCTTTCGGCGACGGTTCAAACTCATGGGGATCGCCGTTAGGCTTCACCAGATCGGTCACGGTAACGCGATCGCCGCCGATGTGGCTGACCATATCGCCAAGTACGGAAAAGCTGGCGACAACATCAAGGTTCTTTGCCATCGCCAGTGGGCTAAGCAGCAGGCCAGATAACGCAATAGCTAACAGTGAACGTTTCATTTTTCCCTCACAGACAGTTGCAAATAACGAAATTCATCGGTCACCGACGCAGGCGTAATAGCCCACCGTTGTGACCAACGCAGACCGAGAAACAGAAGAACAGCGTCATCGTCAGGATGATGGCAGGCCCGGCGGGCAGCTCGGCGTAGTAAGACCACAGCAGCCCAATCAGGCTGGCGAGCATCCCTTGCAGCACCGCAATACCGAGCATGACGGGCAGGCGCTGCGTCCAGAAGCGGGCGCTGGCGGCAGGCAGCATCATCATGCCGACCGTCATCAGCGTGCCTAACAGCTGGAACCCAGCGACCAGATTCAACACCACCAGCGACAGAAACAGGCCGTGGATCAGCGCCCGATAGCGCCCTGAACTGATGCGTAAGAAGGTGACGTCAAACGACTCAATCACCAACGCTCGATAGAGAGCGGCTAGCACCAGCAAGGAGGTCGATCCGATCAGCGCAATGTCGATCAGCGCGTCGCGATCCACTGCCAGAATCGATCCGAACAGCACATGCAACAGATCGACGCTGGAACCGCGTAGTGACACCAGCGTGACGCCGAGCGCCAGCGAGCCGAGGTAAAATCCGGCAAAGCTGGCGTCCTCTTTCAATTCCGTGTGGCGGGTGACGAAGCCGGAAAGCATGGCGACGGACAGCCCGGCGATAAAACCGCCGATCCCCATCGCCAGCAGCGACATCCCAGAGATGAGGTAGCCGATGGCGACGCCGGGTAAGACCGCGTGCGACAGCGCATCGCCAATCAGGCTCATACGCCGCAACAGCAGGAAACAGCCTAGCGGCGCGGCGCTCAACGTTATCACCAGGCAGCCGACCAGCGCACGACGCATAAAACCGAATTCGGCAAAAGGAGAAGTCATCAGGTGAAAGAGCATCATGACGTGACGATCCTGAGTGTTGGCGTCTCACTTTTCGCCTTGCGCAGGCTATCCAATATGGGCTGGGCATATCCCCAGCGATGGCCGTCTGGAGTGAGGTGCAGGATCGCCGGAAAGTGCTGCTCAACCAGTTCCAGGTCGTGCAATACGGCAAGAATGGTTCTGCCTTCGGCGTGAAGCTGGTTGATAATCTGCAAGAGCGCTTGCGTAGTCTGGCTATCGACACCGGTAAACGGCTCATCCAGCAGGATGATGGGAGCCTGTGTCAGCAGCAGTCGGGCGAAGAGTACGCGCTGTAATTGCCCACCGGACAGGACGCCAATATGCCGATCGGCGAAGTCCGCCATGGAGACCGCGTCGAGCGCATCAAGTGCTTTGCGGTGCCAGTTGGCGTTAATACTCCGCAGCAAGCCACGATGGGGTAGTGACCCCATGAGCACCAGATCGCGTACGTTAATAGGAAACTGGCGATCGAATTCGGAGAGCTGCGGCAAGTAGCCGATAGCGTTCTTTTGGCTGCCGTTACCGACGCTGAACGTGCCGGAAAGTGGCGGCAGCAGGCTTGCCAGCGTTTTCAGCAGCGTCGATTTTCCGCTGCCGTTCGCACCGATAATCGCCGTCAGTGAACCCTGATGAAAGCATCCACTGAGTGTCGCGAGCGGCGGCTGGTGACGATAGCCACAGGCCAGTTCCTGTAGTGCAATCATGGCAACACCACTGCCCACCCGACCAATAGCCACAACAGCACCAGCAGTAGGGAAACCAGTAACACGCGCTTCAGCGCGGAGAGGGAGTAAAAACTTGTCATTGTCATCGATAAAAGGTTTATTTGTTATATTATAACATATCACTTTTTGACGATGACGACAGAGGGAATCGGTAAAAAAGTATGTAAGTCGATTAGGTTTGGGGGAATATTTCGTGCGCTTCAAGCACTGTTATCTTCATGCTACGTCGTAGCACGCGCCCGACATAGGGGGCTAAGCCAGCCCCCTATGAACCCCGGCTTTTGGCGGAAATTATGCCGCTAACGCGGTTCCTTCGGTGCCCATGTCCGCTTTTCGAGCCGCCAGTGACGCGTTCCCGACGCGGCACTGGCTTTCGCGGCGTCCATGCCGCTCACTCGGCGTTTATGTTCACCTCAGCATAATTTTTTACGCCGTGAAGAGAAGACCCGTGAGCAAGATGAGTTGGCTCAGTTTTATCTTCAGCGTGGCGCACGAAGCCTCCCCCGAAAGAGAAAATCTTATACTGTTAAGAAATTCCCCTGCATATCAACCACAAAGCGGGTTGCAGGCTCATCGTTGATGTAACCGGCGAGGATTTTCAGCATCAGGCCGAAGCGGTATTGCAGGCTGTCCGGCGGCAGCGTGGTCGTTGGCGTGTAGGCCGTCAGCAGTGCGCGGTACTGCTTCACCCGTGCAGCAGGAATATCCTGCCAGGCGAGATCGCTGCCGTTGCGCAGGCAATACCAGTCGGTCACCAGCGTGAGCAGTGAAATATCCTGTAACCCATCTGTACCTGCAACCGCATTCGGTTTACGCTCGGCGGCGTCGGGCAGCGTTTTGGCACTGAGCGGTTGCTGTTGTTGTGCGATCCACAGCAGATCGGCACAGTTCAGCGTCGTGATGAGGGTCGATAAATCCTCCGGCCAGTCTTTCACCAGGAATCGCTGGCGTACCAGCAGCGCCAGATGATGGTGCAGGAAATCGTAATAATCGCGGCTTTTCAGGATGTCGCCCAGCGGTTCACCCGTGCGATCCAACTCTTTCTGATAAAACGGGAACAGATGGTTGAACTGCGGCACGTTGCGCAAGACCAGCGTATCAATATCCACCCGATCGCTATGCAGCGTCGCCAGCTTCATCGCGGGCGGGTAAGCGGCCAGCGATGGCACCGCCACATTCACCAGCGTGCCCTGTGAACTGCGATACACACCGGTGTCGTTAACGTGCAGATGGCCGCTAAAATGCAGGCGAATACCTGCCGCCAGCGCCTGTTCGGCAACCTCTGGCCGTGGCGTGCGTTTAATGAAGCTGTTGCTGCCAAAGAGCTGTTTTTCATCTTCTATCGTGCCGTCGAGGAAATCGACCAGCGGATAGTGCGAGAACACCAGCAGCTTTTTGTTCTGCGCTTTCGCCCGTTGCACTACCGATTTCACCCACGGCAGCATGAACGGTTTTTCCGTCAACAAGGCGTTCCAGCCCGTGTCGGTGCTGGTGGAGTAGCCTTTGATCTCCTCACGCTTTTCCGGTCCGTTTTTAACCTGATACACGTTGGCATCGATGGAAAGTAGCCACAGTCCCGCTTCTGGCTCCACCAGATAGGACGCGTCCACAATGTTCCACTGTTTGCTGCCGTCCGGCGAGCGGGCGAGATATTGGCGCTGACTGAGTTCATCGCTGTCACCAAACGGCGTTTCCCAGTGCAGAAAATCGTCGCGTTTAAAGAAGCCAAACGGCTTCATCAGCGGCAGGCCGCGCTCATAGCCGAGCGCCTGCATCTTGGCGGTGACAATCAGCGACTGCGCGTCGCCGAGCTTAACGTCGGATTTGCTGCTTAGCATGGTGCTGCTGCCGTCGGCATTGAGCATTCTCTCCGAGGAGTCGTCCCCCTGCGGGCGATTAACGTCGTGGTTGCCCGTCGTCGCGAAGAATCGCATGCCGTGACGCTGCTCATACTGCGTCAGGATGGCGGCAATACCTTCAACGGTGGGCTGTTGACCATCATCAGAGTAATCGCCGGATAGTACGACGTATTTCACCTGCTGTTTTGCCAGTTCGTCTAGCGCGGCCAGCAAGGCGAAGTAAGGCTCATTGAAGATGCGGGTCGAATTCACCGAATCTTTTAGGGTGCGGATGGTCAGCTTCTTTCCGGTCTTCGCATCAGGCAGGCCGTCAAAATCGTAGTGGCCGTAAATATTGTGGACGTGGACATCCGAAATAATGGCGATGCGCAGCGGTCCGGTGGACGTTGGCGCGTTAGCGTTGGCGTGAAAAAAGCCGCCAGCTAGCGTAATGGCACTGCCTGCACCGAGCTTGACGAAAGTTCTGCGAGTGAATGATGTCATTGATGTCTCCGGCATTATTTATTTTTTATAACGGATGGCTGTATAACGCATAATCATGACAGGCAATCAATCGTGCACCGTCGAGAGCATCGCCCATCGGGGCGGCGAGTTGGGATTGCCATTTGGAGGATAGCCAGGGGCGGATATGTAGGCCGATGCTGCCCATGAGCGACAGGCGAGGCGTCGCGTGGCGTGCCACGGCGGCTAGCAGCAGGCCGATTTCGCTAGCCGTCTGCGCCAGTAGCGCGTGAGAAACGGCATCCTCCTGCTGAGCGCAGTCAAATACGTGGCGGGCGAACTGCGCATAGTCGCCCGGTTTCGCCTGTTGACTAAACGTCTGTAGCGCGTCGAGCGTGTTCGCGGCCTGCGCGGGCGCTGCGCGGGCAGAAAAGAAATTGTCGATGCGCTGACTGAGTGCAGACGGCGCGCACCAGCCTTGCAGCACATCATAGGTATGTTGCAGCGCCGCCAGCCCAAGGCGTGCGCCGCTGCCCTGATCGGAAATGGGGAATTCATGGCCGCCATAGGCGGTAATCGTCTGGTTTTGCCATGCCAGCCCGCAGGAGCCGGTTCCGGCAATGACTACGCCCGCATCTTTCCCTTGGTTGACCGCCAGACAAGCGCCCAACGCATCGGTATTGAGCACCTGAGTCGCGTAAGGATGTGACAACGCCAAAAACGCCTCGTAGGCGGTGCGATGTTCCGCGCTGGCGAGTGCCAGCCCGACTTTCAGCCGAGAGGCGTCATTCGGTGAAAAACCGCTGTGCTTCAACGCCTGAGCAATGGCGTCGTCCACCGACTGGCGCACGCTTTCCACGCCGAGCAGCAAGTTGGCGCGGCCGCCGTGTCCCTGTCCGAGCGGCGTACCGTCTGCCTGATAAATCCGCGCCCGACAGCCTGTGCCGCCGCCATCCACACCTGCATAGAGCCATGTCGTCATGATGTGCTTGCTCCTGAATCCAGATAGGGAAGGCAAGCCGCCGCCAGATCACCGCTGAGAAAAATCGCATCGCGCTGTGATTCTGGCAGGCTGGTGAGCAGCAGGGTCAGCTCGCCCGCGCAGCGCGTCAGCAGTTGCACCGTCAGCGTGTCCTGCGGGTGCGCCAGCACAACGCGTCCGAGCGAGCTGTAGTCTGCGGCCTGTGCGTGTTTTGACCAGTCGATCACGCGATCGATATGCTTATCGAAGTGCAGGAATAGCGCTTCACTGAGTGGCGTCAGCGGGGTGATGCCCTCAACGGCTTGAAGCATCTCTTGCACCGCCCACAGCCCCAGTCGCGACAGGCTGGCTGGGATGCCGATGGGAAAGCTCTCGCCACCGCGACAGGTCAGGAGGCCATCATGCCAGTGCAGCAATCGGGTAAAGCCGCCGGTGACCAGCAGATAGCGGCTTTGCCCCGGCCAGCGCTGTTCGCACAACGTGCTCTCCTGCGCCCGATCAAAGGGGCGATCGCCATCAATGCCGATCTCCCTCAGTTGCCCTTTCACGGTGCGTTTTTCCGCTGTTGTTGATTGGTCGCGATCGTTTCGTTGAGGCGCTTCACATCGTTTGACGTCAGGCGCAGATACTCATCAAACGACACCTGATCGTTCAGATATTGGGTAAAGCGCGTCAGGATGATGGGGTACAGTTCGTTCGCGCCCAGACTTTCCATACGTTCCCAATCGAAGACATAAGACGGGATCTTTTTGATCTCCTCACGCGCGGTGTTCAGACCGTCGATCACGTGCTTATCTTTGGTCTGGTAGTGCAGATCGCTAATATCCGCACCGACGATGATATTGAAACGTTCGGCGATCTCACGCTGTAGCGGCTCGCTGCCCAGCCACTCCATGAATTCGGCGACTTCCTGTGGGTGTTTGGTGGTGGTGAACGGCATGATAAAGGTCGCGCCGCCCATCGAAATACACTTCTCTTTGCAAGGTGCGGGCAGCACTTTCCAGTCAAAGCCGTCGCCAATCTGCTTACTGAATTGGTTCAACAGCCAGTTGCCGGAGAAGTAGGTCACGATGTTACCGTTCACGAAATCGTCCGCCATGCTCTTGTACTGACCGCCGCCCGCTGCGCCCCACATTTCACGCGGGAACACGCCTTCATCCGACCAGCGTTTCAGATCTTTAATCCACTGCTGTGCTGCCGCGTCCGGAAAGTTGATCAGCCCGTCTTTATCGTAGCGTGCCCCGTAAGAGTAGGCTGGGCCAGAGAAACGAAAGCCGCTGCGGTCGATGGTGAAGGGGATATGCACGCCGGTTTTTTCCGCGACCAGCTTCGAGGCTTTCATCAAATCATCAATCGTGTAGCCCGATTGGGGGAGCGGAACGCCCGCCTGCTCAAACAGCGTCACGTTAATAAATGGCAGATCGGCGGTCCAGGAGGCGACAAAGCCCGGTAGCGCATCCGCTTTATGCACGCCTTTCACGCGCATAATCTTTTCGATACCCGCGCTGTAGCGTTTCTCAAAGGCGGCGGGATCTTTCAGGTAGGGGCGCAAATCCAGCGTATAGCCGAGCAGCCCCATTTGCGTGGTTTTAGCAATATCGGGGCCTAAGCCCGCCGCCAGCTGCATCGGTAATTGTGTTTGCAGCGCGTTATAGCCAGTGCTGACAAAATTCACATCAATGCGCGCATTGCTCTGGGAGAAAGCTTTCACTTTCTGTTCCATGAAATGCACTAATTCGGGATCGTCGTCACTATATAAAAATGTTATTTGCGTTTTGGCGGCTAACGCGCTGTTGCTGAATAACCCCAGTGCAAGGGCGGAAAAAAATAACGCGGTGTTGGGACGTATCATAAACATCTCCACATCATAGGTTTGATTTATGTATGAAATACCCTGGCTATTGGCAATAGGCTTATTTTATTCCTGACATTTATTCTGTGTTCTGGTTAATGCAAATTTGCATTAATTTGCCATTTTCATTGTGCAATCATGGACAGAACCCTGACTGATTTATGTGAAGCAGGTTAAAGATATTTTAAATGTTGGTTTAAATAAAGCATTTTTGTGATATTAATCACATATATAAATATGAGAATCTTATTTATTAATGCGAAATGTCAATAAATGAATGCAAACACTGATTTTATGCAAATTTGCATTCTGATTGCGATATTACGGTGCGGAAATATTTCGATGCTCTAAATATTGGCATCGTATGCACCGCGAGAGTGAAATAAGTGCAGTCATACATTTTCGTTATTTTATTTGTCAAAGCTGTAAACGGGATATCGTATGAATATCGGTTGGAAATTAAAGAAGAACGGCGTCATTAATCGGTTTCTGATGACTGAACTGACGGAAAAACGTTATTTCGCCGAGCCGGATACGCTGCCGGATAAGGTGAATTACCGTTTTATTAACGGTTTTGTCGATGTCGGTGTTTTACCCTGCCGTGTGCGCTTTTTGCAGGAAGAGGCAAAACGCGAGGTGACGTTACCCGAAGATCTTCATTTCCCGCTGATGTGGAGCGGCGGCGATGAAAGCCGCAGTGTGAATTTCAGCGATTTCTGGCCGTGTCCGGTTCACGTTCAGCGCTTTGCTCGCTGTGTGATCCACAGTGACCGTGCGCAGACGGCGCCGTTTACGCTCAGTACCTGTGGTGGCGTCACGCTGTGGCTGAACGGCGAACAGGTTACCCGATTTACGCCTTTTACCCGCAACACCGAACAAACCTGTGTTATCGCACTGCCGTTGAGAGCGGGACTGAACACCTTGGTGGTGCACAGTGAAGAGCTGTGCGAGCGCGATACCGATTATCTGTTTAGCCTGTGCTATCAGGGAGAAGACGCGCTCTTCTGGCAGCTTGACGACAATCAGGCGTTCAGTGAATCGCTAAAAGCGCTGGATAGCTGGGTGAACGGGCTGACGCTGGCGAATAACCTGATCCAACCGCCCGTGCTGGTATTGAACAGTACGCAGCCGCTACCGGCATCCGTGACGATGGCGCATCGTTTGATTGGCAACGTTAACGAGTCCGTCCCTGCGTGGCAGCAGCAACAGACGCTGCCTGCCGGCAATCTGGGCTGGCAGGTGGATTTACCCGATGTCTTGGTTGGCTACTACGATCTGGTCTGTGCCGCGACCTGTAACGGCATCACGCTGACGCGCACCCTCAGCTTTGGTCGCTTACCTGAGCAAACGATGCCAGTGCTGCCGACATTGGCGGCACGGCGTGAAGCCGTACTGCGGCATACCGCGCTGCACGGTTTTGAGCGCCTCGGTCGGCTGCTGGCGATTGTCGATACCGGCGAGGGCTATGATGCCGCGGCGACGATTCTCAACAGCGCATTGCAGAAAATCAGCCGCCGCGAAGACTGCGCGGATTTCCAACTGGTGCCGCTGATTTGGCTGTGGCAGCGCTATCAGGGGCAAGCGTTACCGCCGCAGGACTGGCGGCGCGTGCGCAGCGCGATTCTCGGCTTCCGCTACTGGATTGATGAGCCGGGCAACGACACCATGTGGTTCTGGAGTGAAAACCATTGCCTGTGCTTCCACGTCGCACAGTATCTTGCCGGACAGAACTTCCCCGATGACACCTTCCCGTGCAGCGGCCGTCGCGGGCTGGAGCAGAAGACGATAGCTCACGAACGCCTGACGCGCTGGTTTGATTCCATTCTGGAGCACGGGCTGGTGGAGTGGAATTCGGCGGCCTATTACCCCATCGATCTGATTGGTCTAGTGGCGCTGTATGAACTGGCGCAGGATGCCGATCTGCGCGAAAAATCCCGCGTGGTGATTGACCGCATCATGCTGATGACGGCGTGGGTGCATCAGAACGGCGTTGCGGTTGGCACGATGGGACGTGCCTACGATAAAGAATTACGTTCCGGCATGTTGACGGAGCTGTCCGGCCTGTGTGCGCTGATGTGGGGCGAGGGCTGGTTGATTCCGCACTGTGCCGCGCTGCCGCTGCTGTGTCTGAGCGACTACCAGCCGCCGGAAGCGACAGATCGGATCGCGCACTGTTCACTACCGCACGGTGCGGAGGCACGCTGGGTGCAGGGGTTGAACCGCAGCGCCCGTATCATCGCCTGGAAGCAGCGCGACGTCGCCTTTTCTTCCGTTTTCGATCATCACCCTGGCAGCCCAGGGCATCAGCAGCATCTGCTGGATGTGCGGCTGGGCACGCACTATGCCGCTCGCCTGTGGGTGAATCACCCCGGCGAAGATCGTCCTGACGGCGTGCACCGTCCGTCTTACTGGGCGGGGAACGGACGTTTGCCGCACCTGATGCAACATCGTAATCGTGCGCTGATGGTGTTCGATCTGCAACAGGATGTCCGACCGTGGACGCACCTTTATCTGCCACAAACCGTGCTGGATGAGGTCATCGTTGAAGACGTCTGGTGCTTTGCGCGCGGCGGCAACGGCTATGCCGCCTTCCATAATCCCGCCGGATTGCAGCCGTTTGCGACCGCAGGCCAGCAGGCGGAAGGCGAACTGCGAGCGTATGGCGAGCAGAACGTCTGGTTCGTTGCCGTGGACAGCGGCGATGGTGCAGAGGGATTTGCCGCGTTCGCAGCCCGCTTCCGAGGGCGTTCCCTGGTGCAAGATAGCGATGGCTTAAGTATCGACGATCCCGACTATGGCGAACTGGCCTTTAGCCACCAGGCAGGGTTCAGTGTGGCGCAGCAGCCTTTCGTCTTCCCCGACGATGTCCCGGTCGTCCCGCAGTTCAACACAGGAAACCCATGACATGCAGACAGGTTCACTTAACCGACAACAAACCGCAGCGCTGCTGGCGCAGGTAGCGCGGGCATTTTGCCGCCTGAAGGCGATCGACAGCGTAACGCAGGATGACGTACCGGATGCCGGACTGACGATTCAATTTGAAGAGTGGGATTGGGAAGTCGGCGTCGGGCTGTACGGCTTCTGGAAACTGGCGCATCTGACGCAGGATGACACCATGCTGACGACGCTGGCGAACTGGTATCAGCAAAAGCTGGATGCCGGGTTACCGCCGCGTCAGATCAATTCGACAGCCCCAATGCTGGTGCTGGCCTTGCTGTGTCAGGACAAACCGGATGCGCGCGCGCAGTGGCGTGACACCGTGAGTGATTGGGCGGACTGGTTGCTGCACTCGCTGCCAAAAACCGAAGATGGCGGCTTCCAGCACACGGTGAAAGAACGGCCTAACACCGGGCAACTGTGGGATGACACGCTGTTTATGGCCGGTCTGTTTCTGGTGGTTGCGGGGAAATTGCTCTCTCGTCGCGATTTGATCGAAGAGGCGGAGTACCAGCTCGTTACGCACGCACGCTATCTGGCCGATGTGCGCAGTGGCCTGTGGTATCACGGCTGGACGTTCGTTGGCCGCCATCACTATGCCAATGCGTTCTGGGGGCGCGGCAACGCCTGGATCACGCTGGTGCTGCCGGAAATGCGGGTGCTGGCGGAAGATCAGCTTTCTGCGCCGGTACTGCGCACGCTGGAAGCGATTCTGGAACAGCAAACGACCACGCTGGCGCGCTGTCAGCATGATTCCGGCCTGTGGCATACGCTGCTGGATGACCCGGATTCACCGCTGGAAACCTCCGCCAGTGCCGGATTTATCGCCGGGATTCTGACGGCGCGGCGGCTGGGGATGCTGTGCGATTTCCCGCAGGACGTGTTGGAAAAAGGCTATGCCGCCGTGGTGGCGCAGATTGACGCGCAGGGTGTGGTGCAAGGTGTCTCGGACGGCACAGCGATGGGACACGACTTACAGTTCTATCGCGATATTCCCAATGTCGCCGTGCCTTACGGGCAGGCGCTGGTCATGCTGATGTTATTGGCACAGTTAGATTCTGTTTGCGAGGGCTGACAATGGCGAGTCTGGAACTAAAAAACGTCCACAAAAATTATGGTGCGGTGAGCATTATCAAAGGTGTGGACTTAACGATTCATGACGGTGAGTTCATGGTCTTTGTCGGCCCCTCGGGCTGTGGAAAATCCACGTTGCTGCGCATGATTGCCGGGCTGGAGGAGATCAGCAACGGCGAGCTGTGGATCGATAACCGCAAGGTGAACGATCTCACCCCAGCGGAACGCAAAATTGCGATGGTGTTCCAGTCTTACGCGCTCTATCCGCACCTCTCGGTGCGCAAGAACCTCGCGTTCGGGCTGGAAAACCTGCACTTTCCGAAAGACGAAATCATCCGTCGTATTGATGAGGCCGCCCGCATGCTGGGGCTGGAACCGTATCTGGATCGCCGACCGCGTGCGCTGTCGGGTGGGCAGCAGCAGCGCGTGGCGATTGGGCGCGCGATCGTGCGTGAACCCGACCTGTTCCTGTTTGATGAACCGCTCTCCAATCTGGATGCCAAGCTGCGTGTACAGACGCGCGGCGAGCTGTCCCGCCTACACCAGAAACTGCGTACCACCATGATTTACGTGACTCACGATCAGGTCGAAGCGATGACGATGGCGCAGCGCATTGTGGTACTGAACGCGGGTCGCATCGAGCAGGTTGGCACACCGCTGGAGCTGTTCAATCGGCCGAAAAACAAATTTGTCGCGGGCTTCATCGGCTCACCGCGCATGAATATGTTCCCGGCGCAGATTGTCACCACCTGCGCGGATGGCGTCGAGGTGCAATGCCCATCCGGTAACCGTCTGGTGCTGCCGTTTATCGGTACCGTCGGGCAAGCGGTGACGCTCGGCATTCGCCCTTCACATTGTGAACTGGTGGGGGAAGGCGAGGGGATCGCGCTGTGCGTCGATCGCTGCGAAATGATGGGGCATGAAACCTTTATCTACGGGCGAATGGGCGGTATTGACGATGAGATGATCGTCCATCTGGCGCAGCACCGCGAGTTCGCCGCAGGTGAATCGGTGTTCGTCCGCTTCCCGCCAACGTACTGCCATCTGTTCGATGGCAAAACGGATGACACATTGCCGCGTTGTACCGAGCACTAACTATCGCGACGGGAGAGGACGACATGAAAAAGATTGCCTTACTGCCCGCAGGATCGCTGATCGATAAGCTGGTGACGCCAGTGGAAAAAGCGGTGAATCTGCTACAAAAACTCGGTGGCCGCAAAGTGATGCCGTGGTTTTTTATCGCGCCGAATATGCTGCTGTTCGCCGTTTTTGTCTTTATTCCGATTCTGCTGGCGGTGTGCTATGCCTTTACCGGCGGCACCAATATTCTGCTGTGGGAACGCCCCTACGTCGGCGTAGATAACTTTTCCACGCTGCTGAGCTGTGGCAACTACGCCGAGCCATCCAGCTGTGAGCAGGATCTGTTCTGGACCGGCGTCTACAACACGGTGTCGTTCACCTTTTTCAACGTGCTCTGTACGCTGCTGGTGGCGCTTGTGACGGCACTGATCCTCAACCGCAAGATTATCGCCCGTGGCTTTTTCCGCGCCATGTTCTTCTATCCGGTACTGTTGTCGCCGGTGGTCGTTGGTCTGATCTGGCAGTGGTTCCTGAACCGCAACGGCCTGCTGAATCTGGTGCTGTCGTCGCTGGGCGGGCAGCCGATTACCTTCCTGCTCGATCCGACGTTTTCGCGCTTCTGGGTGGTGTTTGTCTCCGTCTGGTTTCACGTTGGATTTTATACCCTGATCCTGCTGGCTGGGTTGCAGGCCATTCCGCGTGATATTTACGAGGCGGCGGCGGTGGACGGCACCTCGCGCTGGCGGGGCTTTTATCGCCTGACGTTGCCGCTGCTGGCACCGAATATTCTGGTGGTGGTGATTCTGCTGACCATCAACAGCGTGCAGATCTTTGATGAAGCCTGGGTGCTGACCAACGGCGGCGGCCCCGGCACGGCCAACAGCTTTATCGTGCAGTACATCTACCAGACCGCCTTCTCGTCAAATGCCTCGCTTTACGGGCTGGCTTCGGCAGCGTCGGTGTTGATGGGCGTGGTGCTGATGATTCTGACGGCATTGCAGTTCCTGCTGACGCGTCGGCTGGAAGGGAAAAAATAACGGGAGCCATGATGAAAATAATCGCATTTCTCACCCGCACCCGTCATCCGGGACGCATCCATATTACGGATATCATGAGCTGGGTCTGGCTGGTGGTGGGGACGCTGCTGGTGATGATTCCGGTGATGTGGGCGGCGATGTCGTCGTTCAAAACGCCTGCGGAGATCAATCGCTTTCCACCGAGTTTTCTGCCGCAGGCGGCGGATACCATCACGCTGCCGGAGTACCCGAAGCCGCTGGAGCTGTGGCAGGTTAAGCAGGAAGACGGCGAAGCGAAAACGATGGCGCTGGTGCGTCGCATCGGGCTGATTGCGCAGTTGGTGAACCCGGATGCGCCGAGCGAGGTGGTGCGTGTGTCGACCAAAGATCTGGTGCCAATGAAGGCGTTGCATCTGGAGACGGAGAATTACACGACGCCGATAACGAAGTTTCACTTTGCCACCTACCTGAAGAACACCGTATTCGTGACGGTGATGGCGACGCTTTTAACCCTGTTGCTCAGTTCGATGGCGGCGTTTGCGCTGTCGAAATACGAGTTTCGTGGGCGCGCCACGGTGCTGACTTTGTTCCTTTCCACCATGATGATTCCGCTGTCGGTGGTGATGGTGCCGACGTTTCTGGTGGTGATTGGCCTGAACATGGGCGATAACCTATGGGGCGTGATTATTCCCACGGTGGCGACGCCGACCGGTGTGTTCCTGCTGCGACAATATATGCTGACGATCCCCGATGAGCTGATCGAGGCAGCGCGCATTGATGCCGCCAGCGAGTTCCGTATTTACTGGAAGATCATCCTACCGCTGACCGCACCCGCGCTGGCGGTGCTGGCGATCTTCTCGGTGATCTGGCGTTGGAACGACTTCCTCTGGCCGCTGATCGTCCTCTCCAGCCAGGATAATTTTACGCTGCAAATTGGCCTGAATGCGTTTCAGGGGCAGTTCTCGGTGCAGTGGCACTATATACTGGCGATGACGATGCTCTCGCTTCTGCCGGTGACGGCGGTGTTCGTCTTCCTGCAAAAATACATCACGACGGGGATTGCCAACACGGGGATGAAATAATGGCGACACTCAAGGATATTGCTGACCGCGCGGGAGTTTCCATCAGCACGGTTTCTCGTGCGCTGAATGGGACGGCGCCGATCAGCGCCAAGGTCAGGCAGCACATCATGGCGATTGCGACCGAGCAGGGCTATCCGCTGCACAAGGTGGCCAAGACGACTGTGGCGCAAACGGAACCGTTGCGCCACATCCTGCTGGCGACGCCGCGCAACCTGATGCTGGAAAGTGAGTACAATCTGGTGTCGCTAACGCTGATTAACGCCCTGAAAACGCTCTGTCTGCAACGTAACATCCAGCTACGTCCGTTTCTGGGGGAACACGACACCATTAACGAACAGCAACTGCTGCGTGAACTTCAGGGCGGAAAAGAGAGCGGTATTCTGATCGTGAATGACGATCACCCGACGCTGCTGAACGCCGTGGCAGAAAGCGGTATTCCGGCGGTGCTGATCAACGGGGAAGATCCCTCCATGCGCCTGAGCAGCGTCACGCCTGCCAACCACTATGCGGCGGCGGCGGGAGTGCGTTACCTGATCGAGCAAGGTCACACGCGGATTCTGCACTTGACCTGGACGTCACGCATGACGATCAAACAGCGCGAGCGTGGCTATCGTGATGCACTCGCGCAGGCGGGCATTGCGCTGGACGAGGATCTGATTCTGTCACTGCCGGATTTCCATCCTCGTACGGCACGCGATGCGCTACTGCGCTGGCTGACGGCTAACCCCGACAGATTGGGTGTTACTGCGATTTTCTGTGCGGCGGACAATCAGGCCATCGGCGTGATCGACGCGCTGTATCAGCACGGGCTACGCGTGCCGGAGGATATATCCGTGATGGGCATGGACGACATTCTGCCGTTCGACATGCTGCCGGTTTCACTCACCACAGTGCACCTGCCGTTTGAGACCATCGCCCGTGCCGCGCTACAGCTGCTAGCGCAGCAAATGACGCCCACTCAGGCGCTCGGCATTGCCCAGCGTACTGAACTGGCTGGGCAGGTGGTGGTCAGGGAATCGGTGCGGCGGGTGGGGTAGAGGGGCGTTATTTACAGGGAGGTTTCACTCTGCATAAGCACTATAGTTTCTGCATAAGTACTACAGTTAAAGCGGCATTCTGTATTCTATAACGCCGGGTTTTTCTGCTACCCAATCATAAAGCCGCTGGGCTGTTTTATTGGTTTCCTGCGTATGCCAATACAGACGATCGCCGTTTTCTCCTTGAGCCTTTTCTCTCACATATTCAATCAGTTTTTTGCCAATGTTTTTTCCGCGTGTGGTTGGATCAACGAAAAGATCTTCCAGATAACAATAACGGTTTATTCCCCGTGTAGAGTCGTGAAAAACAAAGTGTACGAAACCGACAATGCGTAAACCGTCTCTTGCTACCGCGCAATATACTGGTATGTCAGGGTTAAAAAAGCGATTCCAGGTGGTTGCAGTGACCTCATCGGAAAGCTGCACCTTATAGAATTCCTGATAACTCTTCCAATAGGGTAGCCATTGGTCATAATCTTCCGGCTCTACGGGACTAATCATCATTTCTCGATCTAAACTCATCGTTTTTACTCTCATATTGTCGTGGGTATTTTGTTGTTGCGGATTCGCGCTGAAAACCAGCTTGCTTCTCATCGCAATAACATAGCAGCGGAATTACCGGATATGCCCCTCCATTTATTGATGGCAGGGCAGACCAATTCCTCCACTCTCCCGGGCTGCTGGCTGATACGAATAAAGAGGCTGCGTTTTGTTCCGTTTCCCGCACATTGACGTGAGTAAAAATTGCCAGTTAGTTCACAAAACATTTAAGTTAACGTTAACATTTGTGATTATCATCTCAAATCGCGATAAGAATTATTTAAATGATAAATTGTTAACGTTAACAATATCGCTGAACTTCTTGCGGAATAAACCAACATGAATAAATACGCGCATACACCGGCACACTCTGCCAGACAAAATTACTTAAAATTAAGTGGGTTGCTATTTGCCTTCTTTTGGACATGGTCTTCAGCCTTTTCGCTTATCTCGCTTTGGCTTAATCAGAAGGTTGGCCTGCGGGGAGCCGATACGGGGATCATTTTCTCAATCATCAGCCTTACCGCCTTTTTCGCTCAGCCTATTTATGGCTTTATTCAGGATAAGCTAGGGTTGCGCAAAAACCTGCTGTGGGTCATTGGCGGACTGCTGTTACTGAGTGGCCCTTGGTTTATTTTTGTTGGAACACCGCTTTTACGTTGGAATATGTTTCTGGGGGCGTTCAGCGTTGGCGTCTATGTCGGCGCCACATTTTTCGCTGGGATTGGGGTACTGGAATCTTATACCGAACGTGTCAGTCGCATTACAGGGTTTGAGTATGGGAAAGCCCGTATGTGGGGATCGCTGGGCTGGGCGGGGGCGACGTTCTTCGCTGGTATGTTATTTAACATCGATCCTAACCTGAATTTTTGGATGGCCTGTGTATCAGCCAGCGTGTTCTTACTGCTGCTATGGAGCCTGAATGATATTAAGCCGCATGCGATGGGAGAACTGGAATATGGTAAGAGCAATGCGTTGACGATAGCGGATGCCATCGGGCTGCTGCGCTTGCCGCGTTTCTGGTCTCTGGTGGTGTTTGTCTGCGGGGTGAGCGTCTATAACGTTTACGACCAACAATTCCCCGTCTATTTTGCTTCGCTGTTTAGCGACCCCGCTCGCGGCAACGAAATGTTCGGATTCCTCAATTCGTTTCAGGTCTTTTTGGAAGCCGGGGGCATGTTTTTAGCGCCTTTTCTGGTTAACCGTATCGGTGCCAAACGTGGCCTGTTGTTAAGCGGCCTCATCATGACGTTGAGGATATTCGGTTCGGGGCTGGCGGAAGATACGCTCACGATCTCGCTGTTAAAATTACTCCATGCCGTTGAGCTGCCGATCCTGCTCATCGCCATGTTCAAATACATTACCTCACAGTTCGACAAACGCCTTTCGGCCACGCTCTATCTGGTTGGATTTCAGTTTGTTACTTCATTTTGCGCTGCGATTCTTTCCCCGATTGTGGGATATGGCTATGACGCATTGGGCTTTGCTGACACCTATATGATACTGGCGGTTGCCGTCTTCATTCTGACACTGGTGTCTGGCGTATTGCTTCGCGCGGAGAATGATGAATCCGCTTCTCAAAATATGAATACAGCACCACGGTGAAATGATGAAATCACGTTTATTAAAGGCAGAATCTGCACGGGACACGTTATTGGCGCAGTGCGGTAATACGTTTTATCCACATTACCATTTAGCTCCGCCAGCGGGGTGGATGAACGACCCCAATGGATTGATCTATTTCAATGGCCTCTACCACGCTTTCTATCAACATCATCCCATGAGTGAAGATTGGGGACCGATGCATTGGGGGCACGCGACAAGCCCGGATATGGTGCATTGGCAGCACGAACCTATCGCATTGGCACCTGGAGATGAATATGACCTGGATGGTTGCTTCTCTGGTAGCGCGGTAGATGATGGGGACGTGCTATCGCTGATTTACACCGGGCATGTCTGGTTATCAGGAGAAGGAGACGATAGTGCGATCCGTGAAGTGCAATGTTTGGCGATCAGCCATGATGGCATCCATTTTGAAAAACGGGGCGTTATTCTGACGCCGCCAGCAGGCATTATGCATTTTCGCGATCCGAAAGTCTGGCATGAGGACGGTTGCTGGTGGATGGTTGTGGGCGCGCGTGACAAGAATGATACGGGGCAAGTGTTACTGTATCGCGGCGTGTCGTTGTCGGAATGGCGTTTTGAACGGGTACTGGCCCATGCCGACGCACAAGAAGGGTATATGTGGGAGTGCCCGGACTTTTTTCCATTAGGTGAACACCGCTACCTCATGTTTTCTCCTCAGGGAATGAAAGCAGAAGGCTATGCCTATCGCAATCGCTTTCAAAGTGGCGTCTTGCGAGGACACTGGCAGCCTGAAACCGTGTTTAAACGGATGGGGGCCTTCGAAGAACTGGATCATGGGCACGATTTTTATGCGCCACAGTCGTTTTTAACGGCGGACGGCAGACGTGTCATTTTAGGGTGGATGGACATGTGGGAGTCGCCGATGCCGTCCAAACAGGAAGGGTGGGCCGGATCGTTTACCTTGCCGCGTGAACTCATTGAATGTCACGGAAAGCTATATCAGCGGCCGGTTCGTGAACTGGACAGTTTGCGTCAGCAGCAGCAACATATTGAGCCAGCGACAGTAACGGATGCCTACCTCATTGCGCCCTGTGCAGACGCGGTTGAACTGGAAATCTGTTGGGACACGGCACGTAGTCAGGCAGAGCACTATGGCGTCAGGTTAGGGGAGGGGCTGCAACTGTATGTGGATAATCAGGCTAAGCGGCTGGTGTTATGGCGTCGCTATCTACATGAAGGAATAGATGGCTATCGGAGCATTGCGTTACCGCAGTGTGAACAGGTAAAAATTCGGGTGTTTATCGATTGTTCTTCGGTGGAAGTATTCGTGAACGATGGAGAAGCCTGTATGACGAGCCGGATTTATCCGCAGCCGGAGCAGCGTGCATTGACGCTTTATTCCAGTCAAGGGGAAGCGGTTATGCTTGGTGGCTCGCTTTGGCATCTGGAATAGCCTTCTACTTCTATTGCAACCGATCGTCTATTAAGAGGGGCAGTGCGGTTATGCGCGAAGACTCGGTGATTGGGCTAACCATGCGTCTTCGCCAAACGTCAAAGCGAGTCTTACGATAGCCATATTATGTGGATGAACGGATCAAGAGAGGGCAAGGGAGCTGCTGACAACCCATGTTCTCACGATTTTCAATAATGTGAAGCGTTGCCTGACGACCAATCTCATCGTGAGGCAACTGAATGGTCGAAAGAGGTGGGAGGAACAAATTTCCCATGCCCACCTGATTATCAAACCCCAATACCGCGACCTGTTCAGGAATTGCGATCCCGCGTGCGAGTAAGACCTGATAAGCAATAAAGGCGATCCGGTCATTACCGCAGATGAGGACATCAAAATCAGGATGATTATCGGGTAATTTGGTCGCCAATAAATCAGCCAAATCGGTGTAGTGCTCGTCCCCCAGCATCATATGGTGTTGGGAAGCGTCTGATAAGGCACGCCCCGCGCGTTGCCAGGCATGTTCAAATCCTTCACGCCGATCGCGGCTTGCCGCTTCTGTGTCAGGGAGCCAAAAGCAGAGCGGTTTTTGGTAACCACGATCAATAAGATAGCGTGTTGCCTGATACTGGGCGTCAAAATTGTTGGGGATGTAGGCGGGAAGCGATGTATCGTCTGACTGACAGTTCGCTAAAATAACATTTTCCCCTTTAAGCACATCTGGCAATGTGACATGGCGTAGCCCCATGGTGGTATAGATAATGCCGTCTGGCCGCTGTGCTAAAAGCTGCCGTACCGCCCGCTCGCTGTCTTGTTCTGAAAAGATATTAATAAGAAAGCTATTCCAGCCTTTTTCCCGAGCGGTTTGTTCTATTGCCAATAAAATTTCGACGGAGAAAGGTGTCGTCGCGGTATCTCGCGCCAGAATCGCAATCGTCGATGCGCTGTTGCGCTGGGTGCGTATTTTTCGTGCGGAATGATCGGGAATATAGTTAAGCGCTTGTACCGCCTGCATAACGCGTTTTCTGGTTTCGGGGCGAACGGTATCGGGATGGTTGATGACGCGTGAAACCGTCATCATTGATACCCCCGCTAACTGCGCAACATCCTTAAGGGAAACCATACTTTTTCCATTATGCGAAGATGATGACTAATTTACCATACATGGGCGATAAAGTGGGGCTCCAATTGTCAGGGATAACCACAGAAAGAGCCAGATCTCCAGCAATGTGGCGAGTTGATCATCGACGACCCAATCTATTTCGAATAAGGCTGGTGAAGGCGTTTGATTCACCAGCCGCCCGCGGACAGTTGCCTCGGTTACCAGCGAGTAGACTGCATATCGATCACAAAGCGGTACTTAACCTCACCGTTGAGCATTCGGGCAAAGGCATTCTCGATATCCTCGCCACAGATCATTTCAATATCGGCGGTGATATTGTGCTCACCGCAGAAATCCAGCATCTCCTGCGTTTCCTGAATGCTGCCAATCGATGAACCACTGATACTTAAACGTCGGAAGACCATGGGCGTAATATTCGGCGCGTCGTGTGGTTGGTCTGGAATGCCTACCAGTACCAGACGACCATTGGTTTTTAGCGTTGCCAGATAAGGATCCAAATTGTGCGGTGCCGCCACGCAGTCAATAATCATATCCAGCGAGGTCTGGCACGCGGCCATTTGCGCGGCATCGCTCGATACCACCACGTGTTTTGCCCCCAAACGACGGGCATCCTCTCCCTTCTGTGGCGACGTAGTAAACAGTGTCACATCCGCCCCCATCGCACTGGCCAGCTTCACGGCCATATGCCCTAATCCGCCCAACCCTACTACACCAATACGATCGCCTGCTTTGACGTTGAAATGGCGTAGCGGCGACCACACCGTCACGCCCGCACACAGCAGCGGTGCGACGCCCGCAAGTGGCAGGCTTGGCGGTACAGAAACCACGAAATGTTGATCGACAATCACGCTCTGCGCATAGCCGCCCCAAGTACTGTCGCCAGTATATTTATCCAAGCCGTTGTAGGTCGCCGTAAATCCCGCTTCACAGTATTGCTCTTCGTGTTGCTGACAGAAATGACACTCACGGCAAGAGTCGACCATCACACCCACACCGACAATATCACCCAATTTAAAGTGGGTGACCTCGTCTCCAGCTTCTACGACACGCCCGACTATTTCGTGCCCAGGCACCAGTGGATATCGGCTGACCGCCCATTCGTTACGTGCCATGTGTAGGTCGGAGTGGCACACGCCGCAGTAGAGGATCTCTATTTTGACATCTTGTTTTTGCAGCGGGCGTAGCGAGACCTGACCAGACGTTAACGGTTTTGTCGCGTCATATGCGACGAATGCATTGATTTTCATCGTTCCTCAGAAATGAACTGGTTTTAGTTAACCCAAGGCGGCAGACTATAGTTAACACGGTTCAATATTGATAGTAGTCACCATTTGGTGACCATAAACAGAGAGGGAATGCATGCCAGCCTGGATTGACGGTAAACTCTTTTTTTATGCGGATTCACCGCCGCGCCGCCTGATGGATCTTTTTTCTGTTAAATGGAGCACGATGGTGCTGCACGCGCTTTATCACTGGCCAGATGAACGCGCACGGACTGGCGAATTACAGCGTAGCTTGCAGGGGATTTCCAAGAAAATGCTGTTTCAGACGCTGAAAGAGCTGGAGCAGCGCGGGCTGATTGCTCGACATGTGTATGACGTGATCCCCCCCAAGGTTGATTATCGCCTGACACCACTTGGCAGAACCTTTGCTGAACCTATTGAGCTGATGTACCAGTGGGGGCTGGAAAATCAGTCCGCACTGGATGAAATGGAAGCCTATTATCGAACCATGACCGACCAGTAACGGTTTCATAAGAACAGTGTTGAGAGACGTATTGATGCAGGTTGAACTTCAAGGGAGCGGGGTTCGCGACAAGGATGTCGGCATGTCATCAAGCCATGCCGTTCAAAAATCGATATCCATACCGCAGAGCATGAAAAACCCCGCCGGAGCAGGGTTTATAATTTTTAGTTAAGAATGCTAAAAAGAGCACACTTAAAACGGAATGTCGTCGTCGAAATCCATTGGCGGTTCGTTGCTCTGTGCAGGCGCGCTGTTCTGAGCTGGGCGCGGCTGAGATTGCGCGCCGCCGCTGAACTGGTTGCCGCCCTGAGGCTGTTGAGGTTGACCCCAGCCACCTTGTTGCTGACCGCCACCTGCGTTACCGCCTGCTGGTGCGCCGCCACCCTGGCGTCCACCTAACATCTGCATCGTGCCGCCGACGTTAACAACCACTTCGGTGGTGTAACGCTCTACGCCAGACTGATCGGCCCATTTACGGGTTTGCAGTGCGCCTTCGATGTAAACCTGAGAGCCTTTGCGCAGGTATTCGCCCGCGACTTCTGCCAGTTTGCCGAACAGCACCACGCGGTGCCATTCGGTCTTCTCTTTCTGCTCACCGGTTTGCTTGTCACGCCAGCTTTCCGACGTAGCCAGCGTGATGTTGGCAACTGCACCACCATTCGGCATATAGCGGACTTCCGGGTCTTGACCCAGATTCCCGACAAGAATCACTTTATTAACGCCTCTGCTGGCCATGCTCGTCTCCTGATGAATCAATTTATGTAAGTCTAAACGATCAATTTTATCATGATACACATTTGTATCATACCTGCGAAATGGCTTCAGAAATGAAAGTAAGATTTGCAGCGTTTGCAAAGTAAACGGGTTTAATACTGGATATCCATTCAGTTTTTTTTGTGCCATAATTGCTCGTTTCGTACCGGTTCTCTCCGTTCGAGAGGCGATGACAAACCGTTTTTATTCCGGGAAGTGTGTGAATGGATAAGATCGAAGTTCGTGGTGCTCGTACCCATAATCTCAAGAATATCAATCTGATAATCCCTCGTGACAAGTTGATCGTCATCACCGGTCTGTCTGGTTCGGGTAAGTCATCGCTGGCGTTTGACACGCTGTATGCCGAAGGGCAGCGGCGCTATGTGGAATCACTCTCCGCCTACGCCCGTCAGTTTTTGTCGCTGATGGAAAAACCGGATGTCGATCATATAGAAGGGCTATCGCCCGCCATCTCTATCGAACAGAAATCCACCTCGCACAACCCGCGTTCTACGGTCGGGACGATTACCGAAATTCATGACTACCTGCGTTTGCTGTTTGCACGCGTGGGTGAACCGCGTTGCCCAGAGCACGATGTGCCGCTGGATGCGCAAACGGTCAGCCAAATGGTGGACAACGTGCTGGCACAGCCGGAAGGCAAACGCCTGATGCTGCTGGCACCGATTGTGAAAGATCGCAAAGGCGAACACAGTAAGACGCTGGAAAACCTGGCTTCACAGGGCTATATCCGCGCCCGTATTGACGGCGAAGTCTGCGATCTGTCCGATCCACCGAAGCTGGAATTACAGAAAAAGCACACCATTGAAGTCGTCGTTGATCGGTTTAAAGTGCGCGAGGATTTGGCGCAGCGGCTGGCAGAGTCGTTTGAAACCGCGCTGGATCTGTCTGGTGGTAGCGTGGTGGTGGCGGATATGGACGATCCGACGCAGCCTGAACTGCTGTTCTCCGCGAACTTTGCCTGTCCGGTGTGTGGCTACAGTATGCACGAACTGGAACCGCGTATGTTCTCGTTCAATAACCCGGCGGGCGCCTGCCCAAGCTGTGATGGTCTGGGCGTGCAGCAGTTCTTCGATCCGTCCCGTGTGGTGCAAAATGCCGAGCTGTCGCTGGCTGGCGGCGCAATTCGAGGCTGGGATCGCCGCAACTTCTACTATTTTCAGATGCTGCGCTCACTGGCGGAGCACTACAAATTTGACGTCGATGCGCCGTTTGACAGCCTGAGCGCAGCGGTTCAGAAAGTGATCCTGTACGGCTCCGGTAAAGAGAACGTCGAATTCAAATACATCAACGACCGCGGCGACACCTCGGTACGTCGCCATCCGTTTGAAGGCGTACTGCACAACATGGAGCGCCGCTATAAAGAAACGGAATCCACGGCGGTGCGCGAAGAGCTGGCGAAATTCATCAGTAACCGTTCCTGCGCCAGCTGCGGCGGAACGCGCCTGCGCGAAGAAGCGCGTAACGTATTCGTTCAACAGACGACGCTGCCGCAGATTTCCGATATGAGCATCGGCCATGCGATGACGTTCTTCCAGAATATGAAGCTCAGCGGGCAACGCGCCCAAATCGCCGAGAAAGTGCTGAAAGAGATTGGCGATCGACTGAAGTTTTTGGTGAATGTCGGGCTGAACTATTTGTCGCTCTCCCGTTCGGCGGAAACGCTGTCCGGCGGCGAAGCGCAGCGTATTCGTCTGGCGAGCCAGATCGGTGCTGGGCTGGTCGGCGTGATGTACGTACTAGATGAGCCGTCCATCGGCCTACATCAGCGCGATAACGAGCGCCTGCTGGAAACCCTGATTCACCTGCGTAATCTGGGCAATACCGTCATTGTGGTGGAACACGATGAAGATGCGATTCGCGCCGCTGACCATGTGATTGATATCGGTCCTGGTGCGGGCGTGCACGGCGGGCAGATTGTCGCAGAAGGAACAATGGAAGAGATCATGGCGGTGCCGGATTCTCTGACGGGGCAGTTCCTCAGCGGCAAACGCAAGATTGAAATTCCGAAGCAGCGTGTGCCAGCGGATCCGACCAAAGTGCTCAAGCTAATTGGCGCGAAGGGCAATAACCTGAAAGACGTCACGCTGACGCTGCCGGTTGGGCTGTTTACCTGCATCACTGGGGTATCGGGATCGGGTAAATCGACCCTTATCAACGATACCTTGTTCCCACTGGCGCAGCGCCAACTGAACGGTGCAACGCTGGCAGAGCCTGCCGCGCACCGCGAGATTCAGGGACTGGAACATTTCGATAAGGTGATCGATATCGATCAAAGCCCGATCGGTCGTACGCCGCGCTCCAACCCCGCAACCTATACCGGCATTTTCACGCCGATTCGTGAACTGTTTGCTGGCGTGCCGGAAGCCCGTACCCGTGGCTACAATCCTGGCCGTTTCAGCTTTAACGTGCGCGGTGGGCGCTGCGAAGCCTGTCAGGGCGACGGCGTGATTAAGGTCGAAATGCACTTCCTGCCGGATGTCTATGTGCCGTGTGACCAGTGCAAAGGCAAGCGCTATAACCGCGAAACGTTGGAGATTCAATACAAAGGCAAAGGCATCCATGAAGTGCTGGATATGACCATCGAAGAGGCGCGAGAGTTCTTTGATGCCATTCCGGCGCTGGCGCGGAAACTGCAAACGCTGATTGACGTCGGCCTGTCCTACATTCGCCTTGGGCAGTCTGCCACCACGCTATCCGGCGGGGAGGCGCAGCGTGTGAAACTATCACGCGAGCTGTCGAAACGTGGCACCGGGCAGACGCTGTATATTCTCGACGAACCGACAACCGGCCTGCACTTTGCCGATATTCAGCAGCTTCTTACCGTTCTGCATCAGTTGCGCGATCAGGGCAATACCATCGTGGTGATTGAACACAATCTGGATGTGATTAAAACGGCGGACTGGATTGTCGACTTAGGGCCGGAAGGCGGCAGCGGCGGCGGAGAAATTCTGGTTTCCGGCACGCCGGAAAAGGTGGCTGAGTGCGAACAGTCCCATACCGCGCGCTTCCTGCGACCTATTCTGGCGCGTGAAGCCTGATAAAGGGAAGCCGACGATGTGGACGCAGTATGAAATCCGCCTGAAGCCAAAAGCCAGAGGCTTTCATCTGGTGACCGATGAAATATTGGTGCAGGTTACTGCACTGCGCCAGATAAACGTCGGGTTGATGCAGGTGTTCATCAAACATACCTCGGCGGCGCTAACGATTAATGAGAATGCTGACCCTACGGTACGGCAGGATTTCGAGAGCTTCTTTAATCGCTTAGTGCCGGAGGATGAACCGTATTACCGTCATACTTATGAGGGGAGTGACGACATGCCGGCACACCTGAAAGGCAGCCTGCTGGGAAACAGCCTGACGATCCCCATCACCAACGGACGCCTGAACATCGGCACCTGGCAGGGCATCTACCTGTGCGAGCATCGCAACCACGGCGGCAGTCGCTCGCTGGTTGTCACGCTCAACGGGGAATAACGCCACGAAATGCGTCGCGTCAGCGACGCATTCTGATAAGCATCTAGCTGCCTGTGCGGCAGTTAACCCCCATACCACAGCCAACGCATTATCAGTCATTTTCTAAGCTACCTATACGGCAGTGACCCCACAAAAAGCAGCGTTGAATCAAGGCGCGTGTTTCTAAGCTGCCTATGCGGCAGTGAACGCCTTGCCGTTCCACTCTGCGGCCTCGGCCACTTTCTAAGCTGCCTATGCGGCAGTGAACAGCCCTGCGTGATGAGCCTCCCCACGTTTTAGTTTCTAAGCTGCCTATGCGGCAGTGAACGCATCGCAAGTTAAGCGAACTGGTGGCGCTGTTTTCTAAGCTGCCTATGCGGCAGTGAACGTTGGCCAGCTCGACCAGGAACGGCACGGTACTTTCTAAGCTGCCTATGCGGTAGTGAACGTTACGTTGCCCGATGCGTCTGTGTCGTCTGTTTTCTAAGCTGCCTATGCGGCAGTGAACCTGGAGTATTCGTTGTAATTCCGCATGTCAGTTTTCTAAGCTGCCTATGCGGCAGTGAACACCTGGTGTTCGAAGATAACACCATCACCTGTTTTCTAAGCTGCCTATGCGGCAGTGAACAGTTGCCGTTGTTCCGCCTGCTGCTACTTGTTTTTCTAAGCTGCCTATGCGGCAGTGAACTACGGTCTGGCTAACGCCAAGACTGATGATGATTTCTAAGCTGCCTATGCGGCAGTGAACGAAATCAACCGCCGTGGTCGTAACGGCATCTTTTTCTAAGCTGCCTATGCGGCAGTGAACGACAATCTGGAACAAGACTATTTCCTCGTTCTTTTCTAAGCTGCCTATGCGGCAGTGAACGCAATGGATCATGACGCCATCCTGCTGCATGATTTCTAAGCTGCCTATGCGGCAGTGAACTGGCCGTAAGCTACTGGAAGAATCGCGACAAGTTTCTAAGCTGCCTATGCGGCAGTGAACGTGGCGTCAGGTCAGCGTTTGGCGCAACTAATCTTTCTAAGCTGCCTATGCGGCAGTGAACTGATGTCGGTGGATAGACGCGTGCTTTACGCTTTTCTAAGCTGCCTATGCGGCAGTGAACTATCGTGTTTCGCTATCTCACGGATAGATGTTTTTCTAAGCTGCCTATGCGGCAGTGAACTTTCGGCCTACGGGCATCAATACTGCTATAACTTTCTAAGCTGCCTATGCGGCAGTGAACAGCATCAGTTTCCAGCCCAAGAGAAACCAGCATTTCTAAGCTGCCTATGCGGCAGTGAACGCCGTGTTCTTTAACCCCAAAACGGGCGAGCTTTTCTAAGCTGCCTATGCGGCAGTGAACGCCGGTTTGCTCATCAAAAAGTTAAACGGCAATTTCTAAGCTGCCTATGCGGCAGTGAACGGCGTGCTGTTCAGGCTGCGATCGGCAATTTTTTTCTAAGCTGCCTATGCGGCAGTGAACAGCATCGCCAATCGTATTGAGATTTTGACGACTTTCTAAGCTGCCTATGCGGCAGTGAACGCCATCTTCGGCGTTCGATAGTTGCTTCATCTTTTCTAAGCTGCCTATGCGGCAGTGAACCGTTAAGGTTTTACGCTAACCACCAGATTGTTAAAGAGAATATGACTTTTTTGGCGAAAAACCCTTTTTTATTAGGGCGACCAACAGCAATTAAAAATCAATAGCTTGCAGTTGGCCGCTAAAAAAGGGTTAGAACCACGGAACGGTGGCTTCTGCGCTTAAACCGTAGGAAGAGAAGCGGCCAGCGACAGGGGTATCCTGTAGCGGGCCATGTTCCACAAACACGAAAAACATTTGCCCGTTGGACAAGCTTTTGATTTGCACAAACGGCAGTGCGCTGCGTTTTTCCACCGCATCGGGAATTCGTGCTGCGGCTTCCGCTTCCGTCAACCAGCCTTTGCTGACTGAGCGTCGGCGTAACCGTTCGGCGCTACTCTTGAGCTGAACGCGGCGTACGGTGCGAAATTTCACGCCGTCAGGGATGGCTTTACACTCAGAAACCTGCGTGTAATCCCGCAATCCTTTCAGCCAGGCCGTTTGCTCCAGCGTAGAGAGCGCCTCTTTTGTACCGTGCAGCCGCAGACATTCCCCCAGCGTTTTACCCACTTGGGGAAAGCTGATCCCAATCTTGCCATCCGCTACCTGTCCGAGCGCCCGGTGCAGTTTGGCAAACAGCGCGTTCAAGAGCTGCGAGGCAGTGAACTCTGGATCGGGCTGGACGCGAATATCAATGTAGTGATCCATACCGCCACCTTATTCGCCTTTTTCACCAAACACACCGCCGCGAATCAGCGTGGCGATCACATAGTGCTGCTGCTCCAGTGCAGGAACATCGCCTTTAATCACCCAGTTATCCAGCAGCGTGTAAAAATCCATTTTATCTTTGGGCTGGCGGTAGGCTTTACCCCGGCTGGTCACGGAACCGTAAGGCTCGACGGCAATCGGGCCAGCTTCATCGGCGGCGGGAAACCAGTCATCAACGGTGCGTAGCGCGTTACCGATTTTCTGCGAGTGAATGGCGGCGACGTCATTCACCTGATAGAGAATCTTGCTCTTGCCGTTACGCGCTTTTTCATCGAGCACCAGTTCCTGAGAAGGGAAGACTTCCTGCCCGTTGCCGAGCTGTACGTAGGCTTCCACGGTGAAAAGTGCCGAGGTGTCACCCGCCAGCCCTTGCTCAATCGCCTGTGCCAGTGCGGCAAGGTCACCCGTTGGCTGGCTGAATTGGCGCAGCGAATAGTCTTCACCGTTAAATTCCCAACGCAGCTCGCCCGTGGTAACCACCACGCGAATGGCTTCCGCCCCGACGCGGTTGCGCCACAGAAAACGACCGTTAGCGATGTTCTCCGCATAGCGTGCCGCCAGTGTGCCAAAACCTTGATCCTGAGCGTAGCCGGTAATGATGTTACCCAGCGCGGTTTGATAATTCTGATCGTTACAGACCGAGGGCTGCGCCAGATTACCGAGTACCCGCAGGGTAAACACGACTTTCAGGGTATCGGCTCCGAAGGGAAGGGCGGCAACGTCTACGGTTTGCAGGTTGGCTTTCTGGATTTCTGCATCCAGTTTGGCTGGGTCGCTGGTGAGGGCATTTTTCAGGCGGTTGGAGATCGTCCCGCGCACCGATTTCTCCTGAATGGCAATCGGTGTCCAGTTATCCTGCTGCGCCCAGTTGCCTGCGTACATTACCGCATCCGAATTCGCCAGCTTGCGTTCAAAAGCCAGTACCGATGCAGTTTTTAAACTTGTTGGTGCTTTTGCCATGATGTCGTCCTTTTTAGTCATCGAATTCGTAGGAAGTGTCTTCTGCTGTTGAATCGGTATCCGCTAATTGGCGGCAGTGATAATCGCCGTTCTGATAGTCGTACTCCCAGAGGATGTGGCGGATATCGCTGATACGGTGTGCGCCTTGCCATTCCCCGATGCCGTAGGTGGCTTCAGCAAAACAGAATGGCGTGTGCGGATCGCGGGTTTTATCGACTTCACCGGGTGCATAAAGCGGCGAAATGGCGCGATAGCCGATCATTAGCGGGATCAGGAAGCCGCCACCACCGGGTTTGGGCTGGTATTGCCACTGTACATTGCTCCCATTGGGATCACGCTCTGCCCGCATTTTTAACGCGGCGAAATCCAGCCAGGCATCGATCAGTTCCGCGTGCGGATTATCCTGCTGTAGCGTCTGGAAATGGTCATGCAGTAGCGATGTGCGATCTTTGAGTACAAAGCCAGGTAACAAACGGCGCATAACTTTACGGGTTTCCGCTGCGTCGCTGGGTAATGACTGAATGGTGACGCGCTCGATATCGACAATCGTGCCGCCCGCCAGCCGCTGGCACTGTGCCTGCTGGGTGAGGAAATCACGCAATGCCGTGGTATCCGCCGGAATCTGTCCCTCGCAGCGGATTAGCAGCGAAACGGTCATGTGCATACGGCCTTCTTCATTGAAGGCAGCGGTTTTCGCCTCTTTGGTCAATGGGTTGCGAGTCAGAGCGAAACTCCGTTCCCAGCTAGAACCGTAGGCGTGTAGCTGATGTTGATGGCTCACCACACCGCAGCCTTCCAGCGTCAACCCGTGGCTGGCCTGTAATTTACGCGACAGCGCATGGGTAAAACCAAGAAAGTGTGTAATAGCGGGGAATCCGTAGGTCAGCCCGGCAATGGCATTGGCGTTTTCGACCTTGATACGATGCAGAATAATCAGCGTGCTCATGCCAGATCCTCTTTCAGTGCGCTTTCCATTTCACGCATCCGGCGCTTGAATAGCGCAGCGCTAGACCATTCGCGGCGTTCGACTTCGCCGAAGATCAACGCTTCATGCTTGAGTCGGCGGTTCAGCCAGCGGCCAAAATCGTAGGCTACGGCTTTTTGCCAGTCACCCGCTTCACGCTCGCGGCGGAAAACCGTATCTTCTTCTGCACGATAGGGATCGAGCCATAGCTGCTGGGCGCGTTTCAGTTCAGATTCTGCGCTCCAGCCGGAAGGCAGATTTTGCACACTGGTGACATAAAAGAAGAGCTGATCGATCAACTGATCGAGATAACGCAGGCGCTGTTGGCGAATGTCGCGATTGTTTTCCACCTCTTTGACGCTAAGCAGAAAGCGCTGCATCTGCGCTAAGGTCGCTCGGGTGTGATAGTCGACCTCGCCGCGTGGACGGAAAATAGAGTCATGCTGCTGTGGTGGTTTTTCAATGCTGTTCCACTGCGGTGGGGCACTGCTGAGCAAATAGGAACGGCCGCTACGGCTGCTATTGAGTGAGGAAATATTTTGTGGCTTGGTGCCCCCCATATTCTGTACTGCCAGATAGGGGTAGCTGATGGAGAGTTGATCGTGCCACTGATTCGCTTTTTGCGCCTGACGAATCGCTTTGGCTTCATCACCAAAGCGCACGGCATTAATCCGCTGATAGAGCGCATGGGCGAGTGAAGAAGAGTAAAGCGGGCTTAACAGATGGTATTCACCGTTTTCTGTTGGGAAATAGATCTGCTTGGCTAGCTTATGCGAACTGGGCTGACGATTGGTAAAGACCTGCTGAAAGCCTGCCAGCCACTGTGCGAGCTGTTCTGGGCTTTCTGCCAGCGCTTCTAATGCACTGTGGTCGCCGCGCTGTAAGGCGGCGACCAGCGAATTACCTTTGTGTTCGGTCTGTAGCAACTTGGCGACATCAAGGGCAGCCGCGTTGCCGACTGCGTCTATGGCGGGCTATGCCAGTGTTGCGGTCGAAAGCGTTTTGGCGTCAGCTACCGTTTCTGCGCTAAAGATGCTGCTGCCTTTGGCATCGCTGTGGGTAAATTTCAACGCGTGAGTGACCAGGCTGATTTGTCCAGCACGGCTGGCGGCATCGGTTAACCAAGCGCGAACCTCATGTTTTTTCTCGATCTCTCGCCGCTTCTCGGCCTGCTCCAATTCCTCAGTGGCTAATGCTTCACCGCTGAGCGTCACGCGTTTCTTCTCTGCCTCTTTATCGATCGCATCCAGCTTGGCCTGCTTTCGATTATTCACGTAGGACACGATGAACTGTGTCAGCCTGTTTTCTTCCATTCCTCCTCCTGTTGTTATTTTTGTCACAGTGCAAACACCCCTAACAGCGGGTGCCAAAGCCAGTCTTTTTCCTCGTCTTCCCGTAGGCGAATTTCGCCGAAGCGTTCGCTAACCCGTTTGAGTTCCCACTGTTTCTCGTCCGCCAGTCGCTGGTATAAGGCGTGGTAGTCGGGATCGACCCATGCACAAACCCCTTCTGCCATGTGCAGTGACGTGGGGCGGATCACATCGCTTTGCTTCCACTTGCTGGGGCCGTCGTCCGGTATCATGAAAACGGCATCGTCGTCGTCGGCGGCGATCCACAGGATGTACGGTTCATCTTTTGTCGATTGACGAAACGGCGTGCGCCGCTGTAATTCACCGTTCCAGTGCGGATGTGCGCGCCACCAAAACGCAGCGGGTGGGCGTTTCAGGTCATCGAGCTTTTGATTTTTGAGGCCAAGCAGCGTTTTTCCTAAAACAGCATGTTCTAACGCCACCAGTGAAAACGGCTTGTTGAGAGGCGCCGGTTGCACAATGCGCGGTGCGGCGTTGAGATGACGGTAGTCCTCCTCCTGCAATAGCTGACGAAGATCATGTGTGGTTAGCGGCTCATCGTCAGATTCAAACCCAGGTTTACAGTACGCGACGTCTTTATCTCTCAGCGCACGAATATTGTGGCTAAGTAGGGTGATATTCGGCGTTTTAGGCACATGTTGTTCATCCTGCCGATGACGTAATATTCGTCCGGCAAGCTGAATAAACGAACGCATTGAGCTGGGTTCGACAATCGCCCAATCGTAATCATGGTCTCTACCGACTTCGGCGACCGAGGTCGCTAATACGACGAAGATATGATGCTGTTGCGGCGCGTTTTCTATCGCCTGACGAATCTCCGCCACCTGCCACAGCGTATCGGCGTCGTGACGTATCAGTGCGGCATCGAGCCGCTGCTCAATATAGGAACGCATCGCCAGTGGGTGTTGGCTGTGATAAATGCAGTAATGAATACAGGTGTCCTGCGGCGAGGGCATAGCAAGTAGCTGATGGGCGACGGCAACCAGCGGATTGATATTCGCCATTCTGACCAGCCCCAGGGAAACGGCTTTGCCGTTCTTGTGTTTCTGATGGTGCTGTAAGTGTAAATCGCGCAGCAGTGGGTGGATCGCCTGCGCGACGGCCAGATGAACATCATCTTTATTTTTACTGGGGCTACTGACGGGCACAATAGAAGCCAGCCGGAGCGGAAGCTCCTCTTTGGTCAGATTCTTCAGCCGCTGCTGAACGAACGCATCATGCTGGGTCATAAAGCCTTTCACGTCGCCGTACTGCTCATGCTGACAATCAAATTCATCAAACCAGCCGCAGCACACGTTAAGCGGCGTATTCGGTGTGCCGTAAGCCTGTTGCCAGGCAGCACGGCCATCAAGATAGGCACCGAACAACGCGCGAATTAACGCGGGTGGCAACGTGGCCGAGGAAAGTAGAACACGCGATCCCAGCATTCCTGCCCAGTTCACCAGTCGGCAGAGCGCGGGAAGATCTTCCAGCCCAAAATCATCCGGTTCATCTAGCACCAGATCGGAGGTCAATAGCCGTAGCATCGGGGCAATTTGGTGGCCGCCGCGCAGACTTTCCGTTGCGGGCATCAGGTGATCGATGGTGGTGATCAGCACTGGTGCACTCAATAATTGATGCAGGGTGGGGCTACGTTCCAGCCACGTCTTTAACCTGCCATCGTCCAGCGAGCCATCGTAACGAACATACTGATGTTCAGAGAACAGCGGATCGGCGGATTCACTACCCGTCTGCGGCGTGTTCTGCTGGCGCGCTTCATTTTCCAACTGCATTTCATGGAGATCTTGCACGGCCTGTGAGCCAATCAGCACCGCTAAGTCGTCTTCATCCAGCGTTAAGCGCTGCCGTAGTGCATCACCCGTTTGTAGCGTCAGCGTGCGCAACCCCAGCGCGACAGAGAAACGACAGCCGAGTGATTCGTCCGACAAGCCATACATAATTCGGGCGTTGGCGAAGGTTTTCCCCCGGCCTGTAGAGGCCATATTGACGCCGAAAAACCCATGCTGCTTGCTGGATTCACGAATGGAACCGGCGAGATCGAATGCGCGATCCTGCCAGCGAAAGCGCGGGTGCGTGCTGCGTTGACGGAATCCTTTGTGGCGAGTAATCGCGGGTAGCGTGTCGCGCAGGTGTGGCAGGCTGCGCCCTAGAAGCAGCGCGTTTTGCCCGACGCCGACGCAGTGCTCGTCCAGCTTCTGTTTATATTCCCTCGTTTTACGATCGGTGTTAGCCCAGACGGAATAAGCCATGTCCTGCCAGCCAACCGTTGCCGCACCAGCCGAATAGTGGTGGTCAGCCAGCATGAGTGCGAGACGCGCCAGATGCACGGTCAACCGTTGATCTAACTGAGCGAAATGCATGAACGAGGGGAGTTTTAGCGCTCGACCCGCAAACTTGCGCGCCTTCTCACGCCAGACGCTGCTGCGTAGCGGTGTGCCATGCGGAAACTGCCAGTTTCGCTCAAGATCGGACGGTGTGACATCAGTCTTGCGATGGTTAAGCGCGTTCCAGCGTGGGGAAAGGTGTTCGGTCAACCAGGTATCCGAATGTCCCAAATCTGGCGCGTTGCTGTTTGGGTCGGGTGTTTTAGGGACGTTAAACACCGGCAGCCGATGGTGCGACACAATCAGCCAGGCGATAACTTGCGCTAGCGGCGGCAGGGTCAGAAATGGCGTGTCGTTAACTGCTGGCGTATCTTGCTTTAGGCTGGCGAGCAAATCGACTTCGGCTTCCGAAGTGATGCTACTGAGCGCGGTTAGCCAGCCTTTGTCATCTTGCTCCCCTACGAATGCCTGAAACAGCCGCAGCGACACCCATTCATGCCGATACGGTTGGCTGCGTGGACCTGTGCTGCTCAACCCCGCCTGAAATAGCGCATTGGCCTTACCGACATCGTGAAATAACCCAGCAATGGCCGCAAGCAGGCTAAACACCTCGGCGCTGTGCCACGGGTTTTCATCTTGCGCGCGCAGAATATCGCGGCTGGTGGTGTTGGTCGGTACGCTCCCCTGTGCATTAAAACGCCGTAAATTACCGACGATCCACAGCAGTTCCGTATGATTCGCACTACGAACCCAGTGACAGGCGACGGCCGTATTGCGACGTGCCGTTTTGCGCAGCAGCTTGCGTAGCGTGTTCAACCCTTCCTGCGTAATAGCGGTTTGCCACGTGCGCTCGCCCTTGCGTTCGGCAAACTGATCCAGTATCCGGCGGGTTTCAACCAGCGCGCGCTTATTGCATTCTGAAATCAGCAGAATGTTCATCGACCCACCCGACTCAGCGTGCTAGCGACATCCTGTAAGCTGCCGATCATCACATCCAGCGCCTCGGATTGTTGAAATGCGGTCAGGCAGCGCTGACGAAATTCTTGCTCATCTTCGCCTTCCATTGCGGCAATAAATGCCTGCGGCAGCACAAGTGCATCTTTAATTAAATCGGCAACGTCGAATACCAGTCCGCCACGGCGAGTTTTACCATGCAACACGGCTAACCCGTGGGGTAGACCCAGCACCCACGTCGAGACGGCGGCCAGCCCGTAAGCCAGATAATTACCGTGATCGAGAAAGCGGTTAGCCAGATCGGTGCCGCCGCCTCGTTTGGCGCGGGTAAAGTCGCCATAGCTCACGGCAGTGGCGGCCAGTTTGTATAGGGCTTTGGTCATCATCGCTTCCTGCACCAGCACGTCATTGCTGGTTTGGCAGTAGGCTAGCCCTTTTTCATAGCGATCAAGAAGCGCCTGAAGATGGTCGGCCTTAAAGGTAAAGCGGGATTCGCGGGATAGGCGCGAGCCCAGCCAGTGCTGACGAATTTGCATTATCCGCACCTGTTGGAAAGCAATGGCGGCGGCCAGCCTTTTCTCATCATCGAACCAAAAACTGACCCAGTCCTGCAAATACTCGGTTGGTCGATATTCGCTCTGCGGCGATAGCCAGGATACCGCCACTTCCGCCTCGTTGGCCGCAAACAGCGGTGTACCGCCGCCGCCACAAAAGCCGACCATGACACCGGCTCTGGCGAACTCCCGCATCGCCGCCTGCGTGACGGAGGTGCCGGTCCCCAGCATCACAACGCTGGTATTGGCGATGGGGATATTCCAGTACAGAGACTGGTTTCCTTCTTCCGTGACATATTCGACACGGCCACCGTTAACGAGAATGCGGCAATGCTGGAGGTAATAAACATTGGCGCGTTTGGAATGCAGAATGGTTTTTAAGTCCGAAGGGCTAAAGGTGTTATCCATAATGTATTTTCTGCCGCAATCGATAATAGCTGTGATACCAGCGAATAAATCGCAGGCTAACTATTTGATAAGAAGAAATATAATCCTCAGAAAACTAACGAAAATCAGACTATCACAAATATTCTGGGAAAATGGTGGCTGCAAAAAATATTACCCAGACGCAGACCCTTTTTATTTGGCCTATTTCACAGGATTAAAAATCAATAAGTTACAGCTGAGCTGAAAAAAAGGGTTTTTGCGGCGAAAACGGCAATTGCTGCTAATAAAACAAATCGTTAGAGTGAGCGGGCTACAGTTCACTGCCGTATAGGCAGCTTAGAAACTAACAATCGCGACTTCCCGGCCGCGTTCATTGTTCACTGCCGTATAGGCAGCTTAGAAAGCGCACGTTCAGCGATGCGGGAACGGCGCTCAAGTTCACTGCCGTATAGGCAGCTTAGAAATTATATCCCAGCGCTCGCAACTTTCTGGCCTGGTTCACTGCCGTATAGGCAGCTTAGAAAGACAATTTGGTGATCGGTTTCTCATTAGCTATGTTCACTGCCGTATAGGCAGCTTAGAAATATCTGCCGGTCAGCGATACGGCCAATTTTACGTTCACTGCCGTATAGGCAGCTTAGAAACGCCTGAGGTGTAACTCCAGCTATTCGGGACAGTTCACTGCCGTATAGGCAGCTTAGAAAGCGTGGAGCCTGGTAAATCTGCTTAGGCAATTGTTCACTGCCGTATAGGCAGCTTAGAAACACTCGCGCATCCTGCGGGTTAGCAGTACCGCGTTCACTGCCGTATAGGCAGCTTAGAAAACCAGCGCATACAACGCGCTAAAGGCGAAAAAGTTCACTGCCGTATAGGCAGCTTAGAAAATCCTGCCGACCGGGTGATATTGCATGACCAGGTTCACTGCCGTATAGGCAGCTTAGAAAAGTCCAACACCGCCAGCCAACCCCGCGAATTAGTTCACTGCCGTATAGGCAGCTTAGAAAGAACAGCCATTTCACCCACTTTGGTGCATCCATGTTCACTGCCGTATAGGCAGCTTAGAAAAACATCGCGGCACGAAACGAGGCACTTTCAGGGTTCACTGCCGTATAGGCAGCTTAGAAAAACACCAGAAGCTATCGCGGCACGAAACGAGGGTTCACTGCCGTATAGGCAGCTTAGAAATGAGTATCAGATCACGCCGCTCTACGCCGCATGTTCACTGCCGTATAGGCAGCTTAGAAAAAACATTTTCGCCATCGGGACGGCAACCGAAGGTTCACTGCCGTATAGGCAGCTTAGAAAAATCAGCTAATAAATCAACTCATAGCAGGAAAGTTCACTGCCGTATAGGCAGCTTAGAAAAGCACCGTGATGACCACGGTAACAAGCTCGCTGTTCACTGCCGTATAGGCAGCTTAGAAAACCAACAGAATTGACTCGAGTTCGATGATGCGGTTCACTGCCGTATAGGCAGCTTAGAAACGGTACTGCGTCGTAACTACACAGCAGACAGTGTTCACTGCCGTATAGGCAGCTTAGAAACCACAGTTGTCTTTCGACACGGCAGCGACTGCGTTCACTGCCGTATAGGCAGCTTAGAAAGTAATGCATCATGCGGGTGATTCGATCAAACCGTTCACTGCCGTATAGGCAGCTTAGAAAAGTTGTCCGGTAAGGATGGTGCAGCATGAAAATGTTCACTGCCGTATAGGCAGCTTAGAAAGGTGATAATTGATGAACGGGTATCACGGATGAGTTCACTGCCGTATAGGCAGCTTAGAAATATGACGATGCGGATATGGCTCGGGCAATGGCGTTCACTGCCGTATAGGCAGCTTAGAAAAACACATTTACAGCGCGAAAAGGCGTTGCCAGGTTCACTGCCGTATAGGCAGCTTAGAAATGGAATAATCCGCTCATCATCCTCTACCAGAAGTTCACTGCCGTATAGGCAGCTTAGAAATGGAAGAAGGCCGCGAATTCGCTGTGCGCGTTGTTCACTGCCGTATAGGCAGCTTAGAAAGCGAACGCAAGGCTCAGTCTGTTCAGTGAGGGGTTCACTGCCGTATAGGCAGCTTAGAAAGGGATAGATTCCGGCATCACGTCAACGTGGCGGTTCACTGCCGTATAGGCAGCTTAGAAAAGATTGTTCACGTACAGCGTAACCGTCAGATCGTTCACTGCCGTATAGGCAGCTTAGAAATGTGAAGGCTGGGACTGCTGTTGGCTCATACTGTTCACTGCCGTATAGGCAGCTTAGAAAGGCCGAATCCGAGTCGTATGGACCGTGCATTAGTTCACTGCCGTATAGGCAGCTTAGAAAAACTTCAAACTCCCGTTTCCCCCATTTACTTGGTTCACTGCCGTATAGGCAGCTTAGAAATCAAGCCCTCGCGTGTAATCCAGCTCGGCAAAGTTCACTGCCGTATAGGCAGCTTAGAAAGTTATCCCACTGCGATTTCACTGCCTATACGGCAGTTCACCTACGACCTTAAGCGCTGCTGTCTGGCTATTATCGAGGTCGCGCTGCACCAAGTACTGAATACGTTTAACCCTTAAATAACACATGTTGATGCCCTTCTTCCGTAACGTTTTTAATTAATGTGTTATTTTTCGGGGAATTAAAAATTGCGTATTAAGCGTTATTCACATTTAAAAACCATAATTTTTCCGTTAAAGTGTTCTTACAGGGAAATAGTACGTTGACTTAAGTCAAATTCAAGGGAGTGAGTGACTGTGAAATACGATCCCGTTTTAAAAACGCTTGTGGATGATGACTATCGGTTAGAGGATCATCTTGATTTTAAAAAGCAGCATGCAGATATTAACTATCAGAAATTACATGCTCAACTAAATGAAATCAATAACGATAATATTCATGCCATATTGACTGCGCAGGAAGCGACGTATTTTCTAAAGACGTTATGTACACCAAACCCTAATGAGTCGTGGAAAACGGCCATTTTTTCCTGTACCGATCCCATCTCGTCGTTTGCCGGAAATATTGCAGAAGCGGTGTCTGTGAGCAGAATCGTGATGGAGATGAAAGGGTTCGGCGTCACGGCAACGGAATATGTCGGGAAAAATGGTAGCAAATACATAAAACTGTCTGGCTATCCGGGAGTAAGAAAGTATTTAGATGGCACCCGATATTTAGTCGGTAATCAAAAAATACTCGACATAGGGATAGGTACAAAAGGCATTGAAAGTGGTATTGCGACTGGAGCAAGGTTCTGTATTGTATTTTCAGGCGCTTATCGAGCCATTGAGTTGATGGTGAAAGACGAATACGCACTAACCGATTTCTTTGTTAATTTAACGATGGATGCGGCAAAACTGGCTGTATCGGTTGGGATTGCATGGGGGGCGAAAATGGCAGCTACCTCGGTAATGGTGGCCACAGGAGGTAGTGTTATTATTATTGCTGGTGGTATATTTTTACTTGGGGTTATTGTCAGTTTTTCATTACTTTGGCTAGATAATAAATATAAAATAAGTGAGACGATAATAAAAAATTTAAAATCACATAAAAAACAGTATACGCCATATCATCCCGATCAATTCTTTCATGCCTGGGGGAGGTACAGTCGTGGTTAAGGTAAATAGACCATTAGCTGGCGCATTTGCAGTTTTTATTTTTCTATTGACATGCTTTACTGGTTGGTTTTCTTTTAATTCATATTTGGATATTTTACAGTTAAATGATGTGATAGTGTTTTCATGGAAAGTTGGGTTGATGGTATTTGGTTCTCCTTTGCTATTCTATTTTTCATATTTATTTTTTTATTCCGCAATAAATAATAAAGTGGCTAAAATTAATAATAAATTTGGAGGGAGGTTGTTTATAATAATGATCGTTGGTGCTGTAATTAGCTCATTCTCATCTTTCTACATGTCTTATAATTTTAGAGATTATGGTTATGAAATATGCCCTAAAATATCTTGGATGGATCCCAATAAGTATGTGAAAGACATTTCTCTTTGTAAAGACTAAAAATGGTATGAGGTAATGCTTGTTCATGCATAGGGGGATAGCCAGTCGTGGTTAAGATAAATAGGCCATTAGTTGGCGCTTTTGCAGTGTTCATTTCTATTATTTCCTGCTGGGGATGTTGGTTTTCTTTAAGTGGGTATTTAGCTTTATTTACATTAAGTGATGTAATCACGTTCTCCTGGAAAGTTGGTGTTCTAGTATTTGCAGCGCCGCTATTATTCTACTTTTCATATTTGGCATTTTATTCAGCAATGAAAAATGAACTGCCAAGAATGAATAATAAGTTAGCGGATAGACTAGCAGTAATCGCTATAATTGGCGCAGTGCTGAGCTTGTTCTTGTCGATATATATGTCACATAGCCTTAGCCACCAAGGCTATGAAACCTGTCCTAAGAACTCCTGGATGGCTCCTAATAAATATGTGAAAAATATCGTTCTTTGTGATGAGTAGTGAGTAACAAGCACACCTGATAAGATGCGCTTGTTATCAAAGGTCATAAATCTTAGAGACTCATTTCCTCCCAAATACTGTAACCCGAGGTGCCTGCGATCTTATGGTTCCATGCTATAGTTTTATATTTTAGCTGGACTTTTCATACGGCATGATGTCGTTGTTATCGATGACGTGTGGATAGACACAGGAGACATCGACAATGCTCGCATCTGTTAAGGTGACTTCATAATAAAGCTCTAACTGCCCAGCAGAATTGACGCGGTAAAAATAAAATGTCACATCGACCTTTCCATTATAAGAGATTGCCATTCCTAATAACGGGGATGATTTATATCAATTATTCGAGTGGAAATAATACGAGGGACGGAATATCAAAGTAAAGTGATCTCTTGTGACATCTCTCGAAAAAGTATGGATTCATTCGCTATATCGAGAGGTATCTTGACTACGGTGTCATGTTGGCCGCTAGGTTTACTGCGCACAGGCAGTTCAGATGCTGGCTTTGAATAACACGCTTGTTCGACTGAACCTCTTGTTAATCAATTTCTTCTGTTTCTTATTCCTAAAATAAAAATTTCCACCATACTTGCAGAAGGTAGAGGAAGAAAGGAAAGAGAAGCGCATGCTAAAACTTATTTTTGTCACGGCCAGAGATAGAAAACGTCTTACTGAAATATCGTCTATTTTGGTTCGTCATGGTTCGCAGGACATTATCCGTTTTCTTGGCTTATCTGAACTGGTGGTGAAGCCTTCATCACCATCCTTTTGCTCCGATATTCCCCTGCCAGAGCGTTTATGTGCCGCGCTTGAAGAATTAGGGCCTACGTTTGTGAAATTAGGCCAGATATTAGCTTCACGCAGTGATTTGCTTGGGCCTGAATGGACAAAGGCACTGAGCAAATTACACAGCAGTGCGACCGCGCTTCCCTGGGATGTCGTTGAACGTATTATGCAGGATTCTCTGGGTACCGAACTTGAGCATGTTTTTTCTTGGTGGGACACCACGCCACTTGCAGCCGCTTCGATAGGGCAGGTTCATCGCGCCCGACTCAAAAATGGTAAAGAGGTTGTGGTCAAAGTGCAACGGCCCGGTTTGGACGAAAAATTACGGGCGGATCTTCGGTTATTACGTTTCCTGGCGGAATCGATTGAAGAACAGAATCATCGGTTAGCGCGTTTTCGTCCGGTACAGCTTGTGTTATTTCTCGATACTGCCCTCACGCAAGAGCTTGATTTTTGCTATGAAGCGGCGAACTACGAAACGGCCATAGCCCAGTTCAAGACTGATCCTGATGTTGTGATTCCCATGGTTTATAAAGACTGGAGTTCTTCAACATTGTTGATCCAGGATTTTCTGGAGGGCGTGTCTCCGACGCTCGCGGTGGCTGCTAGGTCAAATGAGTACGATGGCCCTCATTTGGCACAGATTGGGGCAAAAGCATTTATGAAAATGGTATTTGAGTACCGTTTTTATCATGCGGACCCTCATCCTGGAAATGTCATGATTTTGCCGGAGAATAAAGTCGGTTTTATTGATTTTGGTATGGTGGGGCGACTCAGTGAAGCTCGCCGTGATGAATTGCTCTCATTTCTCTATGCCATCAGTGAAAGCGACAGTCGTGGTATTGTTGATGCGCTAATTGGTTGGAGTCATGCATCAGAATTAGATATTGAGGAATTAGAACTTGCGGCGGCGTTTTTCCTCGATCGCCAAGGATGTTTCCCATTGCAGTTGGGAAAAGCACTGACGGATATATTCACAACCGCACGCGAATTCCAGTTAACCTTACCGCCAGACCTCGTCTTGTTATTTAAGGCCTTGATAACGGCAGATGGCGTATTACAGCGGCTGGACCCCGAGTTTGACATTATAAGAACGTTGCGCCCAATGCTGCGCAAGCATATGTTTAAAAGGGGAAAGACATTTTTCAGTCAACGCAGTTTGATCAAACTCGGTCATCAATTGGGGCATTCAGCTTCAGACCTACCACAAACTCTACATTTGGTTCTAAAACGTTTGCAGCATGGTCGGGTAAAAGCCGATATCTCGCTTACGAATTTGGATAAGCTAGGTGTGGCCTTGGAAAGGGCGGCGGTTACGCTGGCGATTGCGATTATTACCGCTGTTTTAGCGTTAGTACTGGGAGCGTGGATGATCCTGACCGATCTCCATTTAGCTGGGATTCCTCTTCTGCCAGTTATCAGTGGTAGCGGTGTATTAGCCGGTATGGTCTGGTTAATCTGGCGCTTACGGGGAAGGTAAACAGCGATAATTGCGATGTTTACTCACAAAGATGTTGTTCTCGCCAGTTCAGCCAGATTCGCATATCAAATTCCAACTGGTGATAATCAGGATCCATATGACAACAAAGTTGGTAGAAGGCCTTGTTGTGGTCTTTTTCTTTGAGATGGGCGAGTTCGTGTATCACGATCATCCGTAGGAAATCTTCCGGCCCGTCACGGAATAGCGTCGCTATTCGGATTTCGTTATTGGACTTTAATTTTCCCCCCTGCACGCGTGCCACAAAGGTATTGGTTCCCAGCGTTCCTTTTATCGGATTCTGTTTGTTGTCGTAGAGCACCTTTGATATTGCGGGGGCGTTTTTTAGATAACGCTGTTTCAGCTCGGCGACAAATTGATAGAGCGACTTGTCACTCTGGATCGGATGGCGGTCAGGGTATTTTTTTTCCAGCCACAAGCCAAGTTTGCCTTGATCGAGGAGAGTTTGTACTTGTGCAACAATCGCTGGAGGATAGCCGTTCAGATAGCGTAGTTGGGTCATGGAATTTTTATCACACAGGCCACCAATTTAACCGAGTTGTACACTATCGCATCGGTTAAATCAGTGGCGTTGTCATTTTACGATTTACTGGATCGCGGCGAAAGCGGCGGCGACGCGCTGGACGTTGCTGTGGTTCAGTCCCGCCATACACATACGGCCGCTGGCGATCAGGTAGACGCCGAATTCTTCACGCAGACGATCAACCTGCTCCGGGCTGAAACCGGTATAGCTGAACATGCCACGCTGAGTGAGCAGGTAGTCAACGTTGCGGTTCGGCAGCGCGTTTTTCAATGCGGAAACCAGCTCCTGACGCATGCTCAAAATGCGGGTGCGCATCTCTTCGACTTCCGCTTTCCAGTCGGCGTTCAACTGCGCGTCATTCAGAACCTTAGAAACGACCTGTGCGCCGAAATTCGGTGGGGAAGAGTAGTTGCGGCGGACGGTTGCTTTTAACTGGCCCAGCACGCGTTGTGCGCTGTCGGCATCGTCACACACCACGGAAAGGCCGCCAACGCGCTCGCTATACAGTGAGAAAATTTTGGAGAACGAGTTGGCGATGAGTGCCGGAACGCCCGCGCTGGCAACGGCGCGAATCGCGTAGGCATCCTGCTCAATCCCGAGGCCAAAGCCCTGATAGGCGATATCCATAAACGGAATGAGCTCACGCTGAATGATAACTTCAATAACGCGATCCCACTGTTCGGTGGTGAGGTCGGAACCGGTCGGGTTGTGGCAGCACGGGTGTAGCAGCACGATGCTGCGCGCTGGCAACGTTTGCAGGGTGGCAAGCATGGCGTCAAATTTCACGCCCAGGCTTTCGCCATCGAAATACGGGTAGGTGTGAACGTTAAAGCCCGCGCCCTCAAAGATTGCAATATGGTTTTCCCATGTTGGATCGCTGACCCACACTTCTGAGTTCGGGAAGTAGCGCTTCAGGAAATCCGCACCCACTTTCAGCGCACCGGAACCGCCTAGCGTCTGGATAGTCGCGATGCGACCGGCTTCCAGCGCCGCGTGGTTTGCACCAAACAGCAAGTGTTGGATCGCGGTACGGTAAGGCTGTAACCCTTCCATCGGCAGATAAGAGCTTGCGCTCTGTGCTGGCTGTTTCAGGCTGCTTTCTGCTGCGCTGACGGAGCGCAACTGCGGGATAATATTTTGCTCGTTGTAGTAGAGCCCGATACTCAAATTGATCTTATCCGCTCTTGGATCCTGTTTGAATTTTTCCATCAGAGACAGGATAGGATCTCCGGCATAGGTATCAACGTTTTGAAACACAGTGTAGCTCTCCTGAGTGTGTCATTTTATGGGTACCGCAACCCCGACGATGGTGGGGGACAATCAGGCCGCGTAACGGCCGGGGCGATGGTTCATCGCGATAATCAGGTTCAGAATGGTTGCCCCCAGAATCGAAGCAATCAACATCGGTATGCTTACCACGAACAGGGAAGTCAGCACAATCACAACGTCAACGCCCATCTGGAGTTTTCCTGCCCGCAGGCCGTATTTATCCTGAAGATACAGTGCCAGAATATTCATTCCGCCGAGGCTGGCCTTATGACGGAACAGCACAACGAAGCCGATTCCGGTGATGATATTGCCGAACAGCGTGGCGTAGAACGGATTGAGCTGATCGAAATGAACGAACATCGGGTGCAGGTCGGAAAACAGGGAAACCAGCCCGACCGCGCTGAAGGTTTTTATGGTGAATTCCCACCCCATGCGCCGTACCGCCAGATAATAGAAAGGCAAATTTAGCAGAAAGAACGCGACGCCAAATGAGACGTTGGTCAGATAGTGGATAAGGAAAGCGATGCCTGCGGTGCCACCGGTGAGTGCGCCAGCCTGACGCAGCAAAATGATGCCAAATGACACCATCAGCGTGCCGATCAGGATCGCCAGAATATCTTCCAGCAGCGTGTGTGATATTTTTTGTGTGGGAATAACGTTATCCATGGTGAGCACTCAACGGATTATCGGAAAAACATGTGCTTACCAAAGCAAGAATCGCACCAGATAGTACCACGCAGCGGCAAGTTTGCGCGAAAGATCAGCAATAATCATAGCAACGTATTGAATTATATGAATGAAAAATTATGCGCAATTTGTGCGTTAATTATTATTAATTCGGTTGGTTTGTGCGTTTTTTTTATTTTTTTTGCGTGATTTGATTATTGTTCTGCACCAAATAAAGGAGACTGCCCCAATTTAGGGCAATGCAGGTGGCTCTGGCGTCATCAAACCGTTTTCTTTGAGGCGGTTCAATACCACGGACGTTTTCAGGTGTGCAACGCTCTTGTTCTGCGACAGAATCTGACTAATCAGCGCGCTGAGACCGGGCAGATCCGCTACGGCGACTTTCAATAGATAATCCGCATCGCCCGTGGTTTTATAGGCGTCAATGATGGCGTCCACTTCTCCCAGCATCTGATGAAAGCGTTCAACATATTCATTGGTGTGGTTGATCAACCGCACTTCAATCAACCCCAGGCATTCCAGCCCGACCGCGTTCGGTGACAGGCGAGCATGATACCCGAGAATTAACTGTGCCTGTTCCAGCGCAATGCGACGCCGGGAACACTGTGAAGCGGAAAGCCCAACCAGATCGCTCAATTCCTGATTGGTCAGGCGGCCGTTAGTCTGTAGTAGCGTCAGGATTTTCAGATCGAAATCATCAATGGTGTACATCGCGTTTCCTAAGCAGTGTCAGGCAGTGAGCCAAACAGACTACCAGCTTTTTAGGCTGCGTTGCCTATGAGTTTTTTATCGTAGCCAGGAGCGGCTTCCGCAATGTGCACCACGATAGGTCACATTCATGCATGGAACAGGGAAGCATGCCGTCATTGTGTGCATTATTTCCTTGTTTATGCACTAAGTGTGGGTTGATTGAGGTTTTGTGCGTGATGTGTGAAATTTTCACCGTAAATAAATTATGAAAATTTTCATTGTGTTACCAGCAATGGTGGGGACTTCTCCTGATTGCATACGATTATCTGGCCTGATAGTTGCTAAATCCTGTCGGTTCGAATTTTATTACTGACGGGGAAAATCATGGATACAGAACAGGTAGAAGGGCAGTTGAAAAGAGGATTGAAGAATCGTCATATTCAACTGATAGCACTGGGTGGCGCAGTCGGAACCGGGCTGTTTTTAGGGATTGCGCAGACTATCAAAATGGCTGGGCCGTCAGTGCTGCTCGGCTATGCCATTGCGGGCGTGATCGCGTTCTTTATTATGCGTCAACTGGGTGAAATGGTGGTGGAAGAGCCTGTAGCTGGCTCATTTAGCCACTTTGCGCACAAATACTGGGGCAGTTTTGCTGGGTTTATGTCTGGCTGGAATTACTGGGTACTGTATGTTTTGGTGAGTATGGCTGAATTAACTGCCGTCGGGATTTACATTCAATATTGGTGGCCGGATGTGCCAACCTGGGTCTCTGCGGGACTATTCTTCGTGCTGATCAACGCTATCAATCTGACTAGCGTCAAGGTGTATGGTGAAATGGAATTCTGGTTTTCGATCATAAAAGTGGCGGCGATCATGGGTATGATCGTTTTTGGATGCTATTTGCTGTTCAGCGGGGCGGGCGGTCCGGAAGCCAGCGTAGCGAATCTGTGGCAGCACGGTGGTTTCTTCCCGAACGGCGTGAGCGGCATGGTCATGGCGATGGCGGTGATCATGTTCTCTTTCGGCGGACTGGAACTGGTAGGGATCACGGCAGCCGAAGCTGATGACCCGCAAAACAGCATTCCGCGTGCGACGAATCAGGTTATTTATCGCATTCTGCTGTTTTATGTGGGGGCGCTGGCGGTGCTGTTATCGCTGTACCCATGGGGGAAAGTGGTAGAGGGCGGTAGCCCATTCGTCATGATTTTTCACGCGTTGGATAGCAACGCTGTCGCGACCGTGCTGAATTTGGTGGTGCTGTCTGCCGCGTTATCTGTTTATAACAGTTGTGTTTATTGCAACAGCAGGATGCTGTTCGGGTTGGCGAAGCAAGGAAATGCCCCGCGTGCGCTGCTGAAGGTGAATCAGCGCGGTATCCCGCTGGCGGCACTTGGCGTTTCGGCTTTAGCGACGGCAGGGTGTGTCGTGATCAACTATCTGATGCCGGGAAAAGCCTTTGAACTACTGATGGCGCTGGTGGTGTCTGCATTGGTCATCAACTGGGCGATGATTTGTATTACCCACCTGAAATTCCGTGCAGCGAAAAAGCAGGCACAGCAGGAAACGCGTTTTAAAAGCCTCGGCTACCCTGTGACAAACGTTATTTGCCTGCTGTTTCTGGCGGGGATTTTGGTCATCATGGCGATGACGCCCGGCATCCAGATCTCGGTGCTGTTGATCCCCTTTTGGCTGTTGGCGCTGGGCGTGAGTTATAGAATGAAAAAGAAAGGCAGTGCGTCGAATTCACCGCTAATAAAAGCAGATACCTAATATCAGGTGTTTTATCGGTATACATTGACAGGGGAAAGTAATGAAAAAGTGTTGGTTGGCGTTACTACTGGTCGCTGGGGGAGCGAGTGCTCAGTCGCATTTGGATTCCGTTCAGCAGCAAGGGGTGTTAACTGTCTGTACGACAGGGGATTACAAACCCTATTCGTTCTTACGCTCAGACGGTGGCTATGAAGGTATTGATATCTCCATGGCAGAGTCACTGGCAAAAAGTCTGGGCGTAAAACTTAACTGGGTACAAACCACCTGGAAAACGCTGATGACGGACTTTCAGGCGGGGAAATGTGACATCGCGATGGGGGGGATTTCCGTTACCTTAGCGCGACAAAAAAATGTGTTCTTTACCCAGCCGCTAGACGTGGACGGCAAGATACCGCTGGTTCGCTGTGAGAACAAGGATCGTTACCAAACTATCGAGCAGCTCAATCGCCAGACGGTGCGATTAATCGAACCCGCAGGTGGCACTAATGAAGCTTTTGCCCATGCCTTTTTACCGCAAGCCACATTAACACTGCATGACAACGTGACGATTTTTCAGCAACTGGTGGATAAAAAAGCGGATGTGATGATCACAGAGGCATCCGAGGCTTTATTTCAGCAGAAGCAGCATCCTGAACTGTGTGCGGTTAACCCTACCCAGCCGCTGCAATACGGTGAAAAAGCCTACATGTTGCCACGTGATGATATGAGCTGGAAATCTTATGTCGATCAGTGGCTACATCTGACTAAAGCGACGGGAGAATATCAAAAGATCGTCGGTGAGTGGTTGGCGGTGGCACCGTAAGAGGCGATATCTCGCCAGCAAACGGCGGCAGTGAATGCTGGCACCTAATGCCGCGCTAAATGCTCGGCATTAGGCTTATTCAGCAACAATAATCCGCTCGTCATTGTCTCCCAGACAGACACTTAACTGCTGTCCGTCAGGGCTAAAAGCGCAGTAAGGGAGAGGTTCACGCAGGTAGAGATGCAGCGGGAGCGCGAGATACAGCGCAATCAACAGCAATGCAGCGACGGCTTTCGCATAGGTTGGTCGTTGAGCGACAGGGTTGAGCCGAGCGTGTCGATATTTCACGATGCCAATAGCGGCCATGCCTGCGCCCACCAGCATGGAAACGTACAATTCACCAGGCATGGGGGAGAGTATTAGCTCCTCGCTTTCATACGCCTGCCAATATTGAATGCGCCACAGGGCGCTGATGCCGATTTGCACCAGCCCCGCGAGTATCCAGGCAACACGCCATCCTGAGAGCCGAAAGAGCGCCAGAAAGCAGAATCCCGATGCCGAGCAAGACCAGTAAATCAGATCGAACATCGCGCTAAACATGCCGCCAAACAGCGTGCCGCCGACATCCGTCGGTTTCAGGGTATAGAAATTAACGAGGGCAAATAGCATCAGGATGGCGGATACGGCAAGCCAGCTTGCCGTATAGTAGATAACGCGCCTGAAAGCTGGCAGGCTGTGAGCCTGCCGATAAAAACCATCCAGTCCGTTTTTACTCACCGTCGACGTATTCCAACGCGGTGCGCTGTGTTAATCGGGTAATCAGCTCGTAGGCACTGGCACCTGTATGTGCAGCAATGCGTTCAACCGGTAGCGTTGCCCCCCAGAGAATCACCTCATCGCCGACCTTATCCTGTGCATCTGGCCCTAAATCTACCGTAATCATATCCATCGATACGCGGCCGGAAAGCGGCACTTCGCGGCCGTTGACGAGCACGGGGGTACCGGCTGGTGCGCAGCGCGGGTAGCCATCGCCGTAGCCAACGGCCACAACACCCAGCCGTGTATCGCGCGGGCTCGTCCAGGTTCCGCCGTAACCGACGGCTTCGCCCGCTTTGTGTTCGCGAACGGCGATCAGGTGAGAGGTAAAGGTCATGGCTGGCTGGAAGCCGAAATGTGCGGCGTCTTCGTTATCCAGCGGCGACACGCCATAGAGAATGATGCCGGGACGGACGCGATCGCGGTGTGCTTGTGGCCATAGCAGAATGCCGCCAGAGGCCGCGATGGATTGTGCGCCGGGCTTACCTTGCGTAAAGGCATCGAAGCAGGCCAACTGGCGTTCGGTGGTTCCCGCTTCGGGTTCATCCGCGCGGCAAAAGTGGCTCATCATATTGACGGGTTGCACCACATTGCGGCATTCGGTCAGGCGTTGCCAAAACGCGTCGGCGTGTTCCGGCAGAATGCCAAGGCGGTGCATGCCGCTATCCAGCTTCATCCACACGGGGATCGGCTGTGGCAGCGTGGCCTGTTCCAGTGCGGCAAGCTGTTCAGGGCTGTGAACGGCGGTTTCTAACTGGTGCTCTACCAAAAGCGGGAGGTCGTCGGCGGAGAAAAAGCCTTCCAGCAGGATGATGGGCTTGGTGATGCCCGCGGCGCGCAGGGCCAGCGCTTCTTCGATCCGCGCGACGCCGTAGCAGTCAGCGTCGCAAAAGGTATGGGCAGCTTCGATCATGCCGTGGCCGTAGGCATTGGCTTTCACGACGGCAACGACCTGACAGCCAGGCGCTAACTGACGGATACGTTGCAGGTTGTGGCGCAAAGCACGCCGGTTAATGACGGCCGTTGCCGTTTTCATTCTTGTTCCTTAGTGCAGTGTTGTCATTGCTGAGCGCTGCGTTATTCATCGTCATATTGTGGGCCGGCATAGTTATCAAAGCGCGACCACTGCCCGTTAAAGGTCAAACGAACGGAACCTATCGGGCCGTTACGCTGTTTCCCCAAAATGATTTCAGCGATACCTTTCAGATCGCTGTTTTCGTGATAAACCTCATCACGATAGATAAACATAATCAGGTCGGCATCCTGCTCGATGGAGCCGGATTCACGCAGATCCGAGTTAACCGGGCGCTTATCGGCGCGTTGTTCCAGACTACGGTTAAGCTGCGACAGGGCGACAACCGGAACCTGCAATTCTTTTGCCAATGCTTTGAGCGAGCGGGAGATTTCCGCAATTTCCAGCGTACGGTTGTCTGATAACGACGGCACGCGCATCAATTGCAGGTAGTCGATCATGATCAGGCTCAGGCCGTCATGTTCACGGAACACGCGACGGGCGCGGGATCGCACTTCGGTTGGCGTCAGGCCAGAGGAATCATCGATGTACATGTTGCGCTTTTCCAGCAGGATCCCCATGGTGCTGGATATGCGCGCCCAGTCTTCATCGTCTAACTGTCCGGTACGAATGCGGGTCTGATCCACGCGGGATAGAGACGCAAGCATACGCATCATGATCTGTTCACCGGGCATCTCCAGACTAAAGATCAAGACCGGTTTGTCCTGCATCATTGCGGCGTTTTCACACAGGTTCATGGCGAAAGTGGTTTTACCCATCGATGGACGCGCCGCGACGATGATCAGGTCAGATTTCTGCAAGCCCGCGGTCTTTTTATCCAGATCCTGATAGCCGGTAGAGACGCCGGTTACGCCGTCGTGCGGGCGCTGATACAGCTGCTCAATACGGGAAACGGTGTCTTCCAGAATGCGGTCGATGCTTTTCGGGCCTTCATCTTTGCTGGCGCGGTTTTCGGCGATCTGGAAGACGCGGGATTCCGCCAGATCGAGTAGATCCTCGCTGCTGCGCCCCTGCGGATCGTAGCCCGCGTCGGCGATCTCATTGGCGACAGAGATCATCTCACGTACCACTGCGCGTTCGCGCACGATGTCGGCGTAGGCACCGATGTTAGCCGCACTGGGGGTATTCTTTGCCATTTCGGCCAGATAGGCGAAGCCACCGGCGGATTCTAATGAACCTTGCAGTTCAAGCGATTCGGACAGTGTAATCAGGTCGATCGGTTTGCTCATTTCGAGCAGGCGCTGCATCTCGGTGAAGATCAGGCGATGGGCGCGATTATAGAAGTCGTTCGCGACAACACGCTCGGCGACATTATCCCAGCGTTCATTGTCGAGCATCAGGCCACCCAATACCGATTGCTCCGCTTCCAGCGAATGTGGCGGAAGTTTTAGACCTTCCATCTGGCGGTCACGGGGTTCATTCGATTTATTGGTGGGTCTTTTCTCTGCCATGAAACGGGTTCTTTACCGGTTGATTTGCCATTGGATTAGGGGGCATTGTATATGCCACACGTCCGAAATAACACAATATACCCGTCATACTTCAAGTTGCATGTGCGTTGGCTACGTTCGTTACTCGGCTCATCCATGAGCCTCGCCCCGTTGGGGCCGCTGCAAGCAGCGTTCAAATCTGCTCCAGGCAGATTTGTCACCCGAATCACTTACTCAAGTAAGCTCATCGGACTCCTTCGCTTGCCGCCAGCCTGAAACTCGAATTATTTAGGGTATACGTATTATAGAGAAACAACGAACCTGTCACGATTAAGGAGATAACATGGCAAAACGCGTTCAGTTCCGGGCTTATGGTGGCCCAGAAGTTCTGCAATATGTGGATTTCACGCCTGCCGATCCCGCTGCGGGAGAGGTTCAGGTTGAGAACCGCGCCATCGGCATTAATTTTATCGATACCTATATTCGCAGCGGCCTGTATCCGGTGCCCGATCTGCCATCTGGTCTGGGAACCGAAGCGGCGGGCGTTGTAACGAAAGTCGGGGCAGGGGTTAGCGCGCTGAAAGTTGGCGATCGCGTGGTGTATGCGCAGTCCGGGCTGGGCGCGTATAGCGAGGTACATAACGTGGTCGCGGAGAAGGTGGCGCTGCTGCCGGACGCTATCAGCTTTGAGCAGGCGGCGGCCTCTTTCCTGAAAGGGCTGACGGTTTACTACCTGCTGCGCCAGACGTACGAGATCAAGCCCAGTGAAGTCTTCCTGTTCCATGCGGCGGCGGGGGGCGTTGGTTTGATTGCCTGCCAGTGGGCAAAGGCGCTGGGGGCGAAGCTGATCGGAACGGTGGGTTCTGATGAGAAAGCGGAGCGGGCAAAACAGGCGGGTGCCTGGGCGACGATTAATTACCGTACTGAGAATATTGCGCAGCGCGTCGCGGAACTGACTGAGGGTCAGAAGGTGGATGTCGTGTATGACTCGGTTGGGAAAGACACCTGGGAAGCCTCGCTCGATAGCCTGCGTCGCCGCGGATTGATGGTCAGCTTCGGCAATGCGTCTGGGCCGGTCACTGGCGTCAATCTGGGGATTCTGAACCAGAAAGGCTCACTGTACGTCACGCGTCCGTCGCTGTTTGGTTACGTGACCAATCGTGCCGAACTGGAACAGGCCAGCAATGAACTCTTTTCATTGATCGCCAGCGGGGCGATTACGGTAGATGTACCGCAGCACCAAAAATTTGCGCTGGCGGATGCGCAAGCTGCTCATCGATCGCTGGAAAGCCGCAGTACGCAAGGCTCCTGCCTATTGATTCCCTAATCCCTGTTTCTGAAAAGCAGAAGGCCTCCGATTAGGAGGCCTTGGCCGTTACGCTAATTTCATCAGACTGTATGTAGGGTACAGCGTGGTGATCGTCACGAAAGTGCCACTGTGCGGCTATTATTTCCCTGACGACGATGAAATCGTGTGGCTTCTTCGCCACCCTATTTTGTTTACCTGGTTTAGTTTGCTCGCCTTTTAAACGACAATCAGGTGTCAAACTGTGGCGTCATCCTAGCAGCCACATCAGGGAAAAAATATCTGCTGGCGCACATTTTTGTACTAAAACAGACCGTACTAAAATAGGCCGTATTAAATAAGTCGGTGTTAAATACGGCCTTGCCCGTTATTGTCGTGACATTACCACTCATTCCCATTGCGCTGACGATAAGTGTATTTCCGATAGGTATAACGGTGCGAGTTGTAGACGGGTCGCCCGCTAAATTTGCGCCACAGCCACACCGCCACAACAGCTAAAATCAGCCATGGCAGCACCTTAATCGCGAGGCTAAACAGCCCACCAATCAACATAAAAAGGGACGCCACAAACAGTGCTGCAATCACGCCCAGCAGTGACACGCCCGTTAACATCAGCATGATAAAAAAGCCAATAACGAAGAAAATTTCCAACATGGTGCGCTCCTGTAGCGGTTAAACCGCAGAAAAAAGTTCTGCATGCTACACCCGTCATACTTCAAGTTGCATGTGCGTTGGCTGCGTTCGTTACTCGGCTCATCCATGAGCCTCGCCCCGTTGGGGCCGCTGCAAGCAGCGTTCAAATCTGCTCCAGGCAGATTTGTCACCCGAATCACTTACCTGAGTAAGCTCATCGAGATTCGCTCTCTTGCCGCGTTACGATGCTCATGATTGAGCATCGCCCTAAAGGGCTAACGCTTCGCGTTATTCAAAACGTTCTCGTTTTGTCCTGAAACTCGAATTATTTAGGGTATACATAAGCTATAACAAGAATCGTGCCAAGATGTGCCGCTGGTAAGTGATTGATTTACCAGCGGCACGAGGATGAGACATGAAAGAGTGTTGATGAAAAACACTAACTATTAGTGTTTTTTAAACCAAGTTAACCAGCGCTAGCGCACGCTCTACCACCGCAGCATCGGCACCGGGTTTGTGGGCGTTTTCACTCAGATAGCGTCGCCACTGACGTGCACCGGGGATGCCCTGAAACATGCCGAGCATGTGGCGCGTAATGTGGCCTAAAGACGCGCCGCCAGAGAGTTCGCGCTCGATATAGGGATACATGGTTCGTACCACGCCAGCCAAATCCGGCGTGGCGGCGTCGATACCAAATAGTTCACGGTCAACCTGCGCCAGAATACCGGGATTCTGGTAAGCCTCACGACCCATCATCACGCCGTCCAGATGCTGTAAATGCGTTTTGGCTTCTTCCAGCGTTTTGACGCCGCCGTTGATGGCGAGGGTGAGCATTGGGAAATCACGTTTGAGCTGGTAAACGCGCGGATAATCTAGCGGTGGAATCTCCCGATTCTCTTTCGGGCTAAGACCCGAAAGCCAGGCTTTGCGCGCGTGAACGATAAAGGTATCGCACTCTCCGCGTTCAGCGACGGTTTGAATAAATTCGCACAGGAATTCATAGCTGTCTTGATCGTCAATACCGATGCGAGTTTTCACCGTAATCGGAATGGAAGTGCTGTCTTTCATCGCTTTAATGCAGTCTGCTACCAGCGCGGCTTCTCCCATCAGGCAGGCACCGAAACGGCCATTCTGCACGCGGTCAGACGGGCAGCCGACGTTCAGGTTGACTTCATCATAGCCGCGCTGTTCTGCCAGTTTGGCACACTGCGCCAGCGCTTGCGGATCGCTACCGCCGAGCTGTAGCGCCAGCGGATGTTCTTCTTCGCTATAAGCGAGATAGTCGCCTTTACCGTGAAGAATTGCACCTGTCGTTACCATTTCGGTATACAGCAGCGTCTGGCTGCTTAACTGGCGAAGAAAGTAACGGCAATGACGATCGGTCCAGTCGAGCATTGGCGCGATGGAGAAGCGGTTAAGGCGAGAAGCGCGAGAGTCGGCTGATACCGTGTGGTGTGTACCTGATTTTACGTCGGTCATGGTTTGTCAGTTATCGTTTCGTGTGTCTGGCGGTGTGGTCTGAGGTTACTTTTGCGGGGCGACTATAGCACAGGGAACGGGTCGTGACGGATAGTTATCTTACCCTGCATCTGGGAATATAGGTTTTAGCTCGGGGGGATTAAGTGCGTTTTGTGCCATGTTTTTAATTAGCTTTAACATTTATTCATTATCAATATTAATACTTTTTACATTCGCTTTGTTTTGAGTGAATGCTTAAAGGAAATAATGAAATATGTTTTATTTTCTCCTAATGACGGAGATACCATGACAGTTAGTGGCGGTGGTGGATTTAGTGGTGATGTTGATCGCGGTTCCGCATGGAGTGGCGGTGGAAATGGTGGAGATAGAGGGACTTCAGATAATGGCGGAAATAAAAATAACAAACCCATTCGTTTGTTTACTGGGGGGCCTATTATTGTTGAGAGTTTGCGAACTTTGATGCGTTTCGTAAGGCGTTTTAGTTGGAAGTGAGTAAAGATCCTGAACTGAGTAGACAATTCATTCAGGCTAATAAAAAACGCTTGAGTCAAGGATTGGCTCCGCGGGCTAGTAATAAAGATATTGTGGGGGACGCCGTTCATTCGAGCTTCATCATGACAAACTAATCAGTCAGGACGGTGGAGTCTATGATATGGACAATGTTCGTGTGACTACACCTAAGCGCCATATTGATATTCACAGAGGTAAATAGTAATGGAACTGAAAAGAAGTATTAGTGATTACACTGAAGCCGAATTCAAAAAAATTATTGAGGCGATCATCAATTGTGAAGGTGATGAGAAAGTTCAGGATAATAATCTTGAGCACTTTGTCAGTGTTACTGAGCATCCTAGTGGTTCAGATCTAATTTATTATCCAGAAGACAATAATAATGGAAGTCCTGAAGCCATTATCAAAGAGATTAAGGAGTGGCGCGCTAAAAATGGCAAGTTTGGATTTAAAGTAGGCTAATGATTAATTTTTATTCACGTGAAGTAATTATTGCACTTCAAAATACTAGGCCTCGTCTTAAATAACGGGCTTTTTACTTTTATATAATAATAAATCTACATTGTCCGTATTATTTTAAGCGACTCGACCAAGATGCCAGCGGCTAATGGCACCGGGGTTGAACCGATTTATGTGGTGTTTAATGAACCTCTGGACTCAGAGCGGTTTACTCGTAAACAATTGGACAAAAAGTATCTTAAGCATGCCAAGGATTTTGGTGTCACTGATACTAAAAAAATAGTGAAACACTGACTAAATTCAGAGATGCAGTTATTCTACACTTAGAGGAAAAAGAAACTTTTGAAAAAGGAACGTATCTACTTATTAAAGGTTAAAAGGTTTTTTTTAACCCGAATACGAAGAATGTTGTTGTCATGAGTGAAAATAACAAATTTATTTCTGGGTGGAAGTTGGACGTTGGTTCTCAGCAGTATAAAAATTACGTTAATAATGGGGTTTTAAGATGAGCAATAAACTTATTGATTTTGCGAGAAGTTTTGTTGAATCTAAAATTAATGCTGATAAATTTTCAGACTCATACATTCTCATGTGGAAAGAGGAGAGAGATAGCAATAGGCTGTCAATCGATGGAAAAGAAGTAGACGAAGCATCATCTGGTATTTTTTGCTTGGCCGATTGCTATAATCCAGAACCGGATCGTGAAAATTACGAATTTGACGAAATTGGTCTGAGAGAAGAAGTAAAAACCACATTGAAAAACTTCAAGCTTCTTTGATGCTTCTTGCATGAAAGAAAGATACACGCTAAATTCGTGAAATATACCGGAGTATGCCTTAAGAAGCTGCTCCGGTAGCCGTCCGTCAGAGTAAGTATTGCTTTGGCTCACAAAAGCGGCAGCCCAAATCTGAGCTACTGTGTATTAATAAATATTTGAACAAACTTGTCGACATTCCATTCTTTTGTATCAGAGACTTGTCCATCACCAATTTCTATCAGGCGAAGTTCACCAGAAGTGTTTTCAGCCATATCAATCGAGAAAAAGGGTGAGCGGATATGTTGTGCTATTTCAATAACACGTTCTGGAAGAATACCGTCAGAAGAGTAAACGTTATTTCTAAAGGAAAAATAGCGCCTTTCGCTGGTTTTTATAATCTCTTCAACTTTTCTCAGACTAATTCCGCCTTCAATGTCGCCACGAAATTGCTTAATAGAGGCTATTATTTCTCGGATCTCTTCAGCATTTGTAGCGATAGAACCTCTGGATGTGGTAAGCGACTTCACATAGTCTTTAACAAAATAGGCGGGCCATTTTAGCTGGCAAGTAATCTGATCGATATCATCATCTTCTTTTAAGAAAACGGTCTCTGGCGTGTATTTCTCGCATGAGTTATACCATCCCGTAATATGATGGCTTGAGATATAATCCTCTAAAGAAACGAGCATGTTACTGCTATTCTGAGTCACGGCATTGCTCAATTTTTTATATTCATCATATTTGAGCATCCAGCCTCGCCAAATGACAGGCATACCAGATTCAAACTTTCCTGAAAACCTGTATTTCCCACTGGATGCATGCTGTGTCGAGAGTAATAGGCACGATAAACCACTTTCTTGCGCGGAGTGGTATTCCGCTTCAAAAATCTCATCCACTTTGGAATCATCAAAGTAATCACTAGGGTAAATTATATTCATATAAATTATCTCAAATGAGAAAGGGTGACATTGAAATTTAAAATAATGTATCAAACTGCTTATTCTGCCAGTGGTCAACAGCTATTTTCATTTGAGCATGTTGAATTATCTCGGGAAATTAATGCAGCTCAACTTCCCAGTCTTCATAAGGCGGTTCGACGGTGAAACTGGGGTCGCAGTAGTGTCGTAAATAGTCTGTAGCGCGTTTTTCGGCATATTTGGCGTTCAATACGTTGCCGTCTTCATCCAGTTCTAGCACATTGGCGTAAATAGCAAAAACCTGTTCAAACGCGCTGGGCTCTTCACCGTACAATGAAAGGTAATCAATGCCTTTAAGCGTATTTTGGGTGCCGCTGGCCATGAAATAGGCAAAGGTTCTTAATGCACTGCTAAAGCTATGGCTTAACTTCATCGCCAATCTCCCACATTATTGTTAGCTTTGACTCTGTAACTCGTTCGTTGGCGATACTGTAGCGGTTTAAGGGGATGAGATACAAACGGCATCGGGAACGAAAAAAGGAGCAGGCTGTTTGCTCTGCTCCTTGATGAAGGTTGATGAGGACGATTATGCTGCTGCGCGGCTGACCATCTGTGTCAGCACTTTGCGCCATGCGTCTACCTGACCGAGGTAGTTTGCCGCCGGGATTTGCTGGAAATTCCCGTTGGCGTCTTCCAGCGCAAACGTGGGGAAGCCTTGTCCACGCACTTTCGCCAGTAATTCCCGGCTAGCGCTGATGTGTTTTGACAGCGTTTCTGCCTGAATAAAGGCGAACTCGGTGCTGAAGGCGTCGCCATCCAGCCCGATTGCTTCCGCACACTGACGTAGCACGGCGACGTCGGCGATTTTGAGCCCGGAAACGTAATGCGCACGCTCGATTTGGTGCAACATCACCATGCCTTTGTCATCCATTGTTTCCGCAGCGAGTACGGCAGCCGTCGGCGGCGCGGAATCCAGCACGACGCTGGTGTCGCGCAGCAGCCCTTCGTAATACGCTTCTCCGAAAGTTTGCCCGGTCATTTGCGCAATACGGCGATCGTGGGGGATCACATAATCGTGCCACTCTGAGGTGATGGTACGGCTATTGCTGCCGGTCATCATACCGCCGCCGTGGAGGATCAGATCCAGCCCGTCAATCTCCTGCGCGGCCAGTGCGAGTGGGGCGGCGCCGTAGCACCAGCCGCACAACGGATCGTAAATGTAATGCAGTCTTACTGTGGCCACTTCATTTCACCTTTCAGGACTTTGGCGCTCAATTCAAGACCTGACTCTTCTTTCAGCGTCGGGTAGTGTTTTTTCATTGCTGCGATCAATGCGGCAGAATCTTTCGCTTTTGCCAGCTCTTTTTCCACCGTTTCCAGATATTGCAGGGTAAAGGTCACGTTTTTCAAGGTGTAATCCGTTGGTGCGATAAAGTGACCCGGCACGACGGTGGTTGGCTTCAGCGCTTCAATGGATTTCAGCGTTTCACGCCAGTGAACGCGAGATTCTGGCGTTTGGGTATCGGCAAGCCAGACGTGAATGTTGGCAGACACCGGAATACCGCCGACCACGGCTTTCAGCGAAGGGATCCAGACGTACGTGCGATCCGGCGTTGGCCCTTTCAGACCTTTCACTTCCAGTTTTTTGCCGTCAACGGTAAAGCTATCACCTTCCAGCGCTTGAGGAACGACGATTTCTTTCGGTGCATTTTCTTTCAGAACCGGGCCCCAGTGTGCCACTTTGCCGTCTTTGCTGGCGTTAATCGCATCGATGGTGGCTTGGGTCGCAACGATTTTAGCGTCTGGGAACGCGGCTTTAATCACGTCCAGACCGAAATAGTAGTCAGGATCGGAGTGGCTGATATAAACGGTGGTCAGTTTTTTTCCGGTGGCTTTGATGCGATCAACCAGCGTTTGAGCATCGTTACGCTGGAACTGTGCATCGATCAGGGCGACTTCTTTATCGCCGCTGATAATTTCAGAGGAAACCGGGAATACACTGGCTTCACCTGGATTAAACACATCGATTTTTAACTCGGCGGCGTTAGCAGCAGAAGCCAGGCCTAGCGATGCCGCGAGTAAAGAGACGGTAAAAGCGATAGATTTAGACATGGTGATACTCCACAGGTATGACAGAAAGTGGGTTCATGTTATGTTGCATTAATCGTACGAAAAACCGCAAAACGGGCAATTGTTTGTTGCATAAAACGGACTAATTTATGGATCGTATTACGGCAGCCGAAGTATTTGTGACGATTATAGACCGCGGTAGCATGATCGCGGCGGCGGATACGCTGGATATGTCCCGTGCGATGGTGACGCGCTATCTGGCGGAGATGGAAACGTGGGCGGGGGCGCGGTTATTGCACCGCACCACGCGCAAGCTGAGCCTGACGGATGCGGGAGAAAAAACGCTGGCGCGCTGTCGGGAGATGCTGGCTCTGACGGCGGATATGCGCGTCGAGGCCGATACTGACGATGCCACGTTAAGTGGCCTGCTGCGCCTTAGCTGTTCACAGTCGCTGGCACAGGGGGCGCTCGGAATGGCGATAACGGCCTTCCTGCGGCGGCATCCTCGGGTCGCTATCGATCTGCAAATGAATAACCGGACGGTGAATCTGGTTGAGGAACGTATCGATCTGGCGCTGCGCATTACCAATGAGCTGGATCCTAATCTGATCGCGCGTCCACTGGCGAGCTGTGAGTCAGTGTTGTGTGCGTCGCCTTCTTATCTGAATGAGCACGGAATTCCGCGACAGCTAACCGATCTCTCGATTCATAATTGCCTCACCTACACCTATTTTGGCAAAAGCCTGTGGCATTTTTCCCGCGATGGTGAAAAGTTTACGATTCCCGTTAGCGGTAACCTGAGCGGCAATGAGTCGCTGGTGCTGCTGGCCGGCGCGCTGGAAGGGGCTGGTATCTCGCTGCAACCGCGCTATTCTGTTGCACCTTATCTCGCTAACGGACAGCTGGTCGCGCTGTTGCCAGAATACCGTCCGCAGGCGATGGGGATTTATGGTATTTACACCTCGCGTCGCCAGATGCCCGCTGCGCTGCGTACCCTGCTGGATTTTCTGGTGGACTGGTTTGCTCACGATCCTCGCTGGCGGGCGCTGACACAACCCTCTGCGCAGTGACGGCGCTAATCACCAGCGAATGACGTTATGAGCGCTGCAAGACCTGCTCCAGACGTGAAGGTACGCCGGCGGCGTACTGCTTGAGTTGATCAATTACGGTATCGACCAGCGCCGAAGCAGGGCGGTGCAGCGGACGAATCAGGCTGACCGTAAAGGGGACGTCTATGCTGAAAGGCCGCACGACCACGCCGGAGGCGGCATAATCCAACGCAGTGAGCGGGTTGACGATGGACAACCCTACGCCCGCCCTGACCATCGTACACACCGACGCCGCGCTGTGGGTTTCCAGCACCATCCTGCGCGACACGCTCTGTTCCTGAAACAGTTTGTCCAGCAACTGGCGATAGCTGTCGGCGCTCGACAGGCTGATAAAGGGCTCATCGGCAAAATCCTGCGGTGTGAGCACCGTTTTTTGCGCCAGCGGATGCCCGGCAGGCAGCACGCACACTTCATTGAGTAACATCAGCGTTTGCCGCTCGGTTCCGGCTGGCGTGAGGCTATTTTCCGTTAGACCCAAATCGTGGCGCTGGGCAGACAGCCACTCTTCCAGCAGCGGCGATTCTTGCGGAATGATGTGCAGGTTCAGCAGCGGATAACGCGTCAGCAGCGGCTTGCAGACGTCGGGCAGCAGCGACTGTGAGAACACGGGCAGACAGGTAATAGAAAGCTGCGCCTGCTGGAAACGGCGAATATCGCTGGCGGCGTTGATAATCCGATCCAGTCCATAGTAAGAGCGCTGCACTTCTTCAAACAGCTGTAGCCCCTGTGCGGTGGGGTAAAGCCTGCCGCGCAGCCGCTCGAACAGCGTCATCTGAATCAGTTTCTCAAAACGTGCCAGCTCGCGGCTGACGGTCGGCTGCGAGGTGTTCAGCAGATCCGCCGCCTCCGTCAGATTCCCGGTGGTCATGACCGCATGGAAAATCTCTATGTGCCGCAAAGATATTGCCGCCATGTCGCCTCCTTCATTTATGTTCATAAACCATATCAGAAATGAATAGAGTATGCTTAAAACGATATTTGTTTACCCGTTGGGGGATTTTTATAGTGTTTCTCAATTCCGTTTAACCTGTAAATCGGTAACTTTTTATGCCACACGACCTGAATGATGTAACCCATGCTCTAAATGCCCAAAGCCTGCGTGAACTGCCTGCCCGCTTTGGTTGCCCGGTTTGGGCCTATGATGCACAGACCATCGTTAACCGCATCGCCCAACTGCGCCAGTTCGACACCATTCGCTTCGCGCAGAAGGCGTGTTCCAACACGCATATTTTGCGCCTGATGCGTGAGCAAGGGGTGAAAGTGGATTCGGTCTCGCTGGGTGAGATCGAGCGTGCGCTGATTGCTGGATTTGTACCGGGTACTGATGCGCATGAGATCGTGTTTACTGCCGATTTGCTGGATCGCCCGACGCTGCAACGCGTTTCCGAACTGAACATTCCGGTGAACGCCGGTTCAGTCGATATGTTGGAACAGCTCGGGCGGCAGTCTCCGGGGCATCCGGTGTGGCTGCGTGTGAATCCAGGTTTTGGTCATGGTCACAGCCAGAAAACTAACACCGGCGGCGAGAACAGCAAGCACGGTATCTGGTACGGCGATTTGCCGCTGGCGCTGGCCCACATTCAGCGTTATCAGTTGAAGCTGGTGGGGATCCACATGCACATTGGTTCCGGCGTCGATTACGGCCATCTGGAACAGGTGTGCGAGGCGATGGTGCAGCAGGTCGTTGAGCTGGGTCAGGATATCGAGGCGATTTCAGCGGGCGGCGGGCTGTCGATTCCGTATCGCCACGGCGAAGAAGCGATTGATACTGAACACTACTACGGGCTGTGGAACGCGGCGCGCGAGAAAATTGCTGCGCACCTCGGCCATCCGGTGACGTTGGAAATCGAGCCGGGACGTTTTCTGGTCGCAGAATCCGGCGTGCTGGTAGCGGAAGTGCGGGCGATAAAATCGATGGGAAGCCGTCACTTTGTGCTGGTTGATGCCGGATTTAACGATCTGATGCGTCCGGCGATGTACGGCAGCTATCACCATGTTTCTCTGCTGTCGGGCGATGGCCGTGATATCAGCCAGTCCATGCTGCGCGACAGCGTGATTGCCGGGCCGCTGTGTGAATCCGGCGATGTGTTTACCCAACAGGCGGGCGGCGGCGTGGAAACGTTCGCGCTGCCGGAGGCGCAGGTTGGCGACTATCTGGTATTCCATGACACCGGTGCGTACGGTGCATCCATGTCCTCGAACTACAACAGCCGCCCGCTGCTGCCGGAAGTGCTGTTTGAAAACGGCGAACCGCGCCTGATTCGCCGTCGCCAGACGCTGGACGAGCTGCTGACGCTGGAAGCGCTTTAATCGGTTTTATTCGGTGGTATCAGGGGAGATGCGCTCTGCTTTTCCCCTGAGCGTGATGCGCCAGCCGAACGTCATTCCGGCGGCAGACAGCAGAATCGCCACCGCCCCGGCAAGCTGCATGGCATCCAACCCATGCCCAAAAGCCGCCCAGTCTACCAGCGCCGCGATGACGGGATAGATGAACGACAGTGCGCCAACCAGTGTGGTCGGGATTTTCTGGATTGCGCTGTACAATAGCGTCGACATCAGGCCGGTATGGATCACACCAATCGCTATAAGCATTCCCCACTGTGAAGCCGTAGGAGAAGCGGGGATTGCCGCAAAGGGCGCAAGAACCACGACACCAACGAGTAGCTGTATCAGCACGAGTAGATGCGGCGGAATTCCTGACAGCTTTTTCGTTATCGCGGCCGCCACGGCATAAAAGAATGCAGCACCCAACGCCATCAGTACGCCAGAGAGGTAGCCGTTACTATCGCTGGCGGTTCCTGTTTGAGCACTGACGATCAGGACGATGCCGCTAAAGGCACACAGTAACCAGCAGACTTTGTTGAAGGTCAGCACTTCCCTGAAAAAGAGCGCGCCTAGCCCCACGAGCATAAAGGGCTGCGTGTGATAAACCACGGTGGCGACGGCAATAGAGGCGTGCGAGTAAGCGCCGAACAGCAGCGTCCAGTTGAGCACCAGCGCCAGACCGCCGAGTATGGCAATGCCAACCTGCTTCCTGTTCATGATGCCGTGTCGCAGCAAGCCCAATAGCCCGCAGACGATCAGCATCGTCAATGCGCCGAACGCGCAACGCCAGAAAACTACCGTCATAGGGGATTGCTCTGTCGTCAGGACGAACCAGCCAACCGTACCGGAAATGATCATCGCGATAGCCATTTCTATCGTGCCGCGCGTCTGGGGTGTCATCTTTTTCCTGCCTGTCAGTGTGAAAAAATCTGTGTGAACGTACTTTTATATCGAACAATATTTTTTATAATGAACAATAGAGCGAAATAATGAACATGAATCGATTGTTCGTCAAGTCGAACGATTGATTGTTATGGTGAACAATATGAAGAACGATAATCAGGGAAATGGCGCACAAGAGGGGATGCAGGTTGCTACGCCTATCGCACGGCTGGCTGTCTCTATTCGGCGCGAGCGTGAGCGGCTAAATCTGTCAGTGACCGAGCTGGCAAAGCGTGCGGGGCTGGCTAAATCAACGCTTTCACAGTTGGAGACTGGGATCGGTAACCCGAGCCTGGAAACGCTCTGGGCGCTGGCGATGGCGCTTGATGTGCAGGTCAGCCAGTTAATTGGTCAGTCTCGTCAGCATGTACAGGTTATTCGGGCTAATGAAGGCGCGGCCACCTATTCGGAGCAGGCAAACTATGCCGCGACGCTGCTGGCAGCGTGTCCGGCAGGCGTACAGCGTGATATCTATCGGCTTAAGGTGCAGCCGGGCGAGGCCAGAATCTCGCAACCACATATGCCGGGAACGATAGAACATGTGATTCTGAGTCGCGGTCGTGCCAGGATCGGGCCTGTCGCACAGCCCGTTGAACTGAGCGCAGGGGATTACATCAGCTATTCGGCGGATGTCCCGCATCTGTTTGACGCACTGGAAGCGGATACGAGCGCGGTGATGTTGATTGAACATGGCTAAAGAGATGACCCCGTGCAGGCTGTTTGCACGGAGTGAGTTTTACGTCGTGTAATACGGCCCTTCTTGAACCGACTCGCGCAGTTTAAGTTCGCCGGTAAAAGGTTGCAGCGTCTGGACCTCTTTGCCTGCGATTAAATCCAGCACTTGCGTAATCGCGGTGGCGGCCATCTCTTCAATCGGCATGTAGACGGTGGAAAGCGAAGGGTGCAGATAGGTCGCGCAGGGTTCGTCGTCAAAGCCGAAGACGGAGACATCCTGCGGTAATTTTTTCCCCGCTTCATACAGCGCTTTCATCGCGCCAATTGCCATATGATCGTTACTGGCAAACAGTGCGCTAAAGCTGATGCCGCTATTCAGCAACTGGCGTGTGGCCTGATAGCCGCTGGCTACCATACTGGTTCCGTGCGCTACCCGGCGCGGTTCAAGCGCAATCTGATGGGTAGTTAATGCCTGCTGATAGCCCGCGAGCCGTGCCTGTGCCGTCGGCGTCTGCATCGGCGCGGTGATGCAGGCAATCTCGCGATGACCCTGTTCGATCAGGTAATTCACCACGTCAAACGCGGCCTGCTGCTGGCGGAAGAAAATACAGCGCTCTCGCGCCTGCGGCAGATCGCGATTCATCACGATCATCGGAATAGTCAGCGTGTTGAGCAGTGCCATGAGGTCCGTTTCGGACATATAGCGGGTATAGAGAATGATGGCGTCGCACTGCCTGTCAGACAGAAGCTGCACCGCACGCTGTTCGTCTTCCGGCGTATCGTGTCCGTCGGTCACGATCAGGTGTTTACCGTGGCTTTCCGCGATATCCGTAGCACGGCGCAACAGGCGGCCAAAGTAGGGGCCGTCAAAATTGGAAATAACGAGACCAATGCTGTTTGATGTACGGCGAGCCAGCGAACGTGCCAGAAAATTAGGACGGTAGCCTAGCTCATCCATTGCCCGAAATACCGCGTCGCGTGTTGCCTGTTTGACCTGACCCGTGCCGTTTAGCACTCTGGAAACGGTCGCTTTAGACACTCCTGCACGTCTTGCCACCTCAAGCATGGTTTTCATCGCTGCACCTTAATTGAGTATGATGACGGGCTAAACGCCTATCCATCCCTGTTACGAACACCCTACACTCGTCATACTTCAAGTTGCATGTGCGTTGGCAGCGTTCGTTACTCGGCTCATCCATGAGCCTCGCCCCGTTGGGGCCGCTGCAAGCAGCGTTCAAATCTGCTCCAGGCAGATTTGTCACCCGAATCACTTACTTAAAAAAGCTCATCGGGATTAAATGAGAGACATCCTGTCTCTCACCAGAGGACAGCCTTTGGCTGGTCAAATTCGTTCCCAACGAATTTGTCCTTCTCTTGCCGCCTTCCTGAAACTCGAATTATTAAGAGTATATAATATATTACCATAGGCATATTGCTGGGTTTAACGCCTGATGTTCGTTTCTCAATCAGATTTTTGTCAGTTTTGTGATGCAGCCATTTCTCGGCGTAGCAAGACAATCTCTTCCGCCAAATCCCGGCATAGCATGGCGGTCATCAGATGATCTTGTGCATGCACCATGATCAGGTTGACGGGCACCTTTCCTTGCCCTTCGTCCAGACCGATCAGCTGAGTTTGAACGCGGTGAGCCGCGCGTGCCGCCTCCTGTGACGCAGCGAGCAGCTCGTCAGCCTGTTGCCACTCCCGTTGACGCGCGGCCTGAATGGCCATCATGGCGTTTGAGCGCGCTTCACCTGCATTAATCAGCAGTTCCATCACGGTTTGTTCCATATCGAATGCAGGAACGTTTTCTGTATCTTTCATCGTAGGTGTCCTTATCGCGGTCAGGAACGCAGCCTAAGTCGGCTGACAACTTATGGTATGCCAAAAATCACATTTTCATCATATTGGAATTCCAATATCGCCTTGTGAGAATCATGTCACAGAAAAATAATTCATTATGGTTGATTTTTGGTATGCCAAACGCGAAAGCGCGGTACCTGCATTTACCCTGCGCGTAACGGCCATCCCGCGTGTCACACGCGATATAACAATATGATGATGAAAGAGGTGGTGTTATGTCATTTAAGGACCAACTGATTGATTCATTGGGCTCCTTTGCCAATAAATTTAACAGTCTGCGTTACATTATGGCGATTAAGGCATCCTTTATTACGCTGATGCCAGTCATTATCGTCGGGGCGTTTTCCGTTCTGATTTCCAACATGGTGATGGACCCCAAAAATGGTCTGGCCAGTTTTTCTATGTTTTCGTTCCTGGCGGAACTTAAACCGATTATGAGCGGCATTAACTACGCTACGCTCAGCTTTCTGACGATCGGTGCCGTCTTCCTGATTGGTATCGAGCTTGGGAAGATTAACGGTTCACGCGGGCTGTTTCCCGGCCTGCTGGCGGTGATTTGCTTTATTGCCGTTACGCCAACCACCATCGAAATGGCCGTCAACGGGCAGATGATGGTGGTAAAAGACGTGCTGGCGAAACAGTTCTCTGATACCAAAAGCCTGTTTCTGGGGATGTTCATCGCCATCCTGTCTGTCGAGATGTATACCAAGCTGCAAAATGTCGATCGGTTGCAGATTAAAATGCCAGACAGCGTGCCGCCCAACGTCGCGGCCTCTTTTTCGGCGCTGTTTCCCTCCATTATCACGGTCGTTGCGATTGCCACCTTTGGGTTTGTGTTCCACCGCGTGACGGGCATGTATCTGTATGACGCCGTCTATAAAGTCGTGCAGCAGCCGCTGGAATCTGTGGTGCAAAGCCTGCCCGGTTTACTGGTGCTGATGTTTGTCGCTCAGTTGTTCTGGGTGATCGGGATTCACGGCAACCAGATGATTAAGCCAATTCGTGAACCGCTGCTGCTGGGGGCGATTGCCGTCAACATGACCGCGTTCGAACAAGGGCAGGAAATACCGAACATTATCACTATGCCGTTCTGGGATGTGTACATGAGCATCGGGGGTTCCGGCCTGACGATTGGCCTGCTGCTGGCGGTGATGATTGCTTCCAAGCGCAAAGAGATGAAAGAGATCGCCAAAATTTCTTTCGGCCCTAGCGTGTTCAATATTAATGAGCCGGTAATTTTTGGTATGCCGATTATGCTCAACCCGATTCTGGCGATTCCCTTCATTATCACACCGTTAGTGACGGGCACGATTGGTTATTTCGCCACCAGCATGGGATTTGCGGGCAAAGCCGTGGTGATGGTGCCGTGGACGACACCGCCGATCATTAACGCCTGGCTGTCGACGGCGGGGTCGATGGGAGCGGTTGCTACACAGATCGTATGCATCATCGTCGCGATGCTGATCTATCTGCCGTTTGTCAAAGTGGCGTCCCGTCGTGCTGAACTGGCGCAGTTGGAAGCAGAAAAGCAGGCCGCAGCGGAAAAAGCCTGAAACGGACGAGAAGAGAGGTAACGCATGAGTAAGGTTGCACTGACTATTCCACCGGATTTTATTCTGGGCGCGGCGGCATCAGCGTGGCAAACGGAAGGATGGAGCGGCAAAAAGGCAGGGCAGGATTCCTATTTGGATCTCTGGTACAAGCAGGATCGTCAGGTCTGGCACAACGGCTATGGCCCGGCAAAAGCGACGGACTTTTTTAATCGCTATCGGGAAGACGTGGCGCTGATGAAACTGGCGGGGCTGACGAACTATCGCACGTCGATCAACTGGTCACGCTTTATGCTGGACTATGAGCAAGGCATCGTCGATGAGGAGTATGCAGCCTATATCGATAACCTGCTGGATGAAATGCACCGGCAGGGGATCGAACCAATGATCTGCCTTGAACATTATGAGCTGCCCGCCTGCCTGTTGGATAAGTACCAGGGCTGGTCATCCAAGCAGGTGGTGGAGTGGTTTGTGCTGTACGCCGATGCGGTTTTCGCCCGCTATGCCGGGAAAGTGAAGCGCTGGTTTACCTTCAATGAACCGATTGTGGTGCAGACGCGCGTTTATCTGGACGCGCTACGCTACCCTTATGAGCAGAACACGCACACCTGGATGCAGTGGAATCACCATAAGAATCTGGCGACGGCAAAAGTGGTGCAGCGGTTTAGGCAGCAGGGCTATCACCAGGAGGGCGGCTCGATCGGTGTGATCCTCAATCCTGAAGTCACGTATCCGCGATCCCGTGCGGCGCATGATGTGAAAGCGGCACACCTTTACGATTTGTTCTATAACCGGGTTTTTCTCGATCCGGCGTTAAAAGGTGAATATCCGGCAGAACTGATGGCGCTACTGGCACAGCATCAGGTGAAGTGGGATTACACGGAAGAAGAGCTGGCGATCATTCGGGATAATACGGTCGATGAGGTGGGGATCAACCTGTATTACCCACATCGGGTAAAAGCGCCCAGCCGCGAATGGAACAAGGACACACCGTTCCACCCGGCCTATTACTACGAGCATTTTGAGCTACCGGGGCGTCGAATGAACACCTCGCGTGGCTGGGAGATCAATCCCAAAATTATTTACGACATGGCAAAACGCATCCAGCGCGACTACGGCAACGCGCCGTGGTTTGTGGCGGAAAACGGTATCGGAATCGAGAACGAGGCGCGTTTTAAAGACGACGCGGGCGTGATTCAGGACGATTACCGCATCGCGTTTATTGCCGAGCACCTTTACTGGACGCTCAAGGCGAAGGAGGAGGGGGCAAACTGTCGCGGCTACATGCTGTGGGCGTTTACCGACAACGTCTCGCCGATGAACGCGTTTAAAAACCGTTACGGATTAATTGAAATCGATCTGGAACAGGATCGGCAACGGCGGCCGAAAAAATCTGCCGCCTGGTTTCGCCAACTGCACGACACGCGTCGGCTTGAATTGACGCTGGATGATGAAGAGAAATAGGGGCAGATAACCAAAATGAGGAACGGAATATGAAAAGAATCGTACTGGCCTGCTCAGCAGGAATGTCGACCTCACTGGTGGTCACCAAAATGGAGAAGGAAGCGGAGACGCGAGGAATGGAATTGAAAATTTACGCCATCCCAGAGCAAAACTTGCGGGATGAGTTACAGGAGTTCGGCGGCGACATTATTGCGGTTCTGCTGGGGCCGCAGGTGCGCTTCAAGCTTAACGAAAATAAAAAGCTGACGGACAGCTACCAGATTCCTATCGCGGTGATCGACCCTGTCGCCTACGGCACATTAAATGGCGCAAAAGTACTGGATCAGGCGCTGAGTTTGGTAAACTAATGCCCCACTGCCATGTCAGTACGTGGCTGGAGACGTGCCCTAAATATTCGAGTTGCAGCTCGAAGTATGGCGGGAAAAATCAGAGCGGGCCTGACGCCCGCACTCAGGGTGACAGTGCATGTAGGGTGAAAGCGTGGCGAAGGATGTGGTTCTGCAAGAGAAGAAGCAATATCAGGAAATCGGCTGTGATTTGCGTCAGAAGATTCAGTCAGGGGATTATCCCGTCGGATCGCGCCTTCCTCCTGAACGAAATATTGCGGAAACCTATGGCGTTAGCCGGACGATAGTGCGTGAAGCGCTGCTGATGCTTGAACTGGAAGGCACGGTCGATATTCGTCAGGGCTCCGGGGTTTATGTCCTGCGCATTCCCGATGAAGATGAGGCGGCAGACGGCACTAAAAACCATATCGGCGCGTTTGAAATGCTACAGGCTCGCCAGTTGCTGGAAAGCAACATCGCGGCATTTGCGGCACGTATGGCAACGCGGGCGGATATCGAAAACCTGCGTAAGACGCTGGAACAAGAGCAGGCGGCGATTGCCGGAAAAGATTACCGTGGCGATTTCGACCGTCTGTTTCACCTGCAAATTGCGGGAGCGACGCAAAACCAAATGCTGCTGGAAACGGTCAGCAATATCTGGGCGTGCCGTGACGATAACGCGCTCTGGCAGCAGCTTTACACTCACGTTGGCACGCAGGGCTATCGCCTGAAGTGGCTGGCGGATCATCAGGCTATTCTGGCGGCGCTGCGGCGTCGCGATGTGTCTGGTTCTTATCAGGCCATGTGGCAGCACCTTGAAAATGTTAAAAATACGCTGATGGAAATCTCTGACGCTGATGCGCCGGAGTTTGACGGCTATTTATTTGATTCTGTACCGATTTTTCAAGGAAAACTGGTGTAGTTATGGCGGGCATGACTCGGGTGAAGATTGGTTATCTGGCGGATCATCCCCAGCATCAGGAACAGGTGATTGACTGGATATGGCAGGCGTTCGGCAGCCAGAACAGCCGTGAATTCTTTGCCAGCGTGGTGCGCAATAGCCTGAACCCTAAGTCGATGCCGCTGACGTTTATCGCGCTGGAGGGGGAACGCTTAGTCGGGACGGTGGGGCTCTGGCGCTGCGATTTAATCAGCCGACAGGATCTGACGCCCTGGCTGGCATCGCTGTACGTGGAAGAAAACCAGCGCGACAAAGGGCTGGGTATTACGTTGCAACAGCACGTACTGGATTTCTGCCGCCGTCAGGGCTTTGACGATCTCTATCTGTACGCCACGTTTAGCGGCTATTACGAAAAACACGGCTGGCGTTATATCGGTGATGGGGTGGACTACCCGGACAAAGCTGTGCGGCTGTATCACCAGTCGTTATCAAGCGAGAAAATGCGCTAAAAGGCGGCGGGCTTACATGATTCGCCAGAATCTTACAGTTGGTTGCACTTATAGAATAACTCTTTCGATTCATCGCTGGTGAAGATGGGTGGCGATCCTTAGAGTAACAAGTCCCAGAGGTATTGATTGGTGATATATCGATGTGCTCTGTACATTGAAACCATTTGATTACACCAACCTACGCGGATGCGTAGGTTTTTTTTTGCCTGTCATTTGTCGTTGGTGGCTGATGACGTAAAAGATCGGTCTGAGGAAAGGAAAGAATATCGCGCTATGATGGGGAGTACCATAGCGCGAAAGGTTAGTTGAGGTGGCTACCGATAGAAAGGCAACCGCTCAGCAGGAACGTTGCGGCGATGCAACTGGCAAGAAATAGGTTTTTCATACTTTCTCCACGTAACATAAACGCTCTTGTATGCTTGAACTAAAACAAAGAAACACAGCCGCTTAGCATAAATGCCGACGCGACACAGCTAAGTAGAAATAGAATTTTCATCTTCTTTTCTCCTGACATGATGGGCGAATAGGTTTTTAAAATTAAACCGTACGGTATAGTTTTAATTTCATTTGGAACCTATGTCAATGTGAGACAGAGGCTGTTTTTCGTCTTTTTGTGCGGTAGTGAAACGAAGGCTCAGTGTTCGAGTCAATGTGGCGTGTGGAGGAATGAGATAGCCAGAATAAGAATGAGACGGGAAGGGTTATGCTTATTCAGAGTATATAACCTTTATTGTCATGATTTTTTACATGCAGGTTATGATATGCAAAGAAATAGTATAATACCCTTTGTTCTGTGCCGATCGCGATGTACGGATATCACGAGAGATCGGCCGAAGGATCAATCCATTTATCTGTCTATTGGGAGAAGGCATGATTCATACTCTGTTACGTTGGGTATTCCAGCGTCTGTATCGCATCCGGATCGAGGGCGACAGCAGCCAGTTTCAGCAATCCAAATTGCTCATCACCCCGAATCACGTTTCGTTCCTTGATGGCGTTTTGCTGGCGTTATTCTTACCGATAAAGCCCGTTTTTGCCGTGTACTCTTCCATCTCCGATCGCTGGTTTATGCGCTGGCTGAAGCCTTACATCGATTTTGTGCCGTTAGATCCCACCAAGCCTCTGGCGATCAAAGGGTTAATCAAGGTGATCGAGCGCGGTCAGCCCGTCGTGGTTTTCCCGGAAGGGCGTATCAGCATCACCGGATCGCTGATGAAGATTTACAGTGGCGCGGCGTTTGTCGCGGCGAAATCCGGTGCAACGATTATCCCCGTACGGATTGATGGGGCAGAGTTCACGCCGTTTGGTCGGCTGGCAGGTGTATTTAAACGCCGCTGTCTCCCGCAGATTACGATTACGTATTTGCCACCGACCACGTTGCCAATGCCGGAAGCCAGCAGCGCCAGAGCTCGCCGCGCATTGGCTGGTGAGCACTTGCACCAGATTATGATGAAAGCGCGGATGGAAACACGTCCGCAGCATACGCTGTATCAGGCCTTTCTGGCAGCGAGAACCCGCTACGGACGGCGCACCCCCAGCATTGCCGACATCTCCTTCAACGAAGATAGCTATCAGGGGTTATTGAAAAAATCGCTGGGCGTGTCGCGTATTTTGCAGCGCTTCACCCGCGCCGATGAACATGTTGGCATGCTGTTGCCCAATGCGACGATCACTGCCGCATCTATCCTGGGCGCATCGCTGCGCAACCGTATTCCTGCCATGCTGAATTACACCGCGGGTGCCAAAGGGCTGCAAAGCGCGATGAAAGCGGCGGGGATCAAAACGATCGTCACATCTCGTCAGTTTCTTGAAAAAGGCAAATTGACGGATCTGCCAAAGCAGGTCGGCGAGGCCAACTGGGTTTATCTGGAGGATTTGAAAGACACGGTGACGCTGACCGATAAACTATGGATCCTGTTTCATCTGCTGTTTCCTGCCCGCGCGATGCTGCCGCAGAAACCTGACGATGCGGCTATCGTGCTGTTTACCTCCGGTTCCGAGGGCAATCCGAAAGGCGTTGTGCATTCCCATGACAGCCTGCTGGCGAACGTTGAGCAGATTCGCACTGTGGCGGATTTCACCCCACGCGACCGCTTTATGTCTGCGCTGCCGCTGTTCCATGCGTTTGGCCTGACGGTGGGGCTGTTAACGCCGCTAATGACCGGCGCCCGCGTGTTCCTTTATCCCAGCCCGTTGCACTATCGCATTGTGCCGGAGCTGGTTTATGACCAGAACTGCACCGTGCTGTTCGGGACGTCAACGTTCTTAGGCAACTACGCGCGCTTTGCTCATCCGTATGATTTTGCTCGTCTGCGCTATGTGGTTGCGGGGGCAGAAAAACTGTCTGAAACCACGCGTCAGGTTTGGCAGGATAAATTTGGTATCCGCATTTTGGAAGGATACGGCGTGACTGAATGCGCGCCAGTAGTGGCGATCAACGTACCGATGGCGACGAAAATCCATTCCGTCGGCCTGTTATTACCGGAAATCGAAGCGCGTTTGATTACAGTGCCGGGCATCACGCGCGGTGGCCGTCTGCAACTGCGCGGGCCGAATATCATGAAAGGCTATCTGCGGGTGGAAAATCCCGGCGTGCTCGAAGCGCCTGCGGCAGAAAACGCACAAGGCGAGTTGCAGCAGGGCTGGTATGACACGGGCGATATCGTCGAGCTGGATGAAAGAGGTTTCTGCACCATCATCGGCCGCGTGAAGCGCTTTGCCAAGCTGGCGGGGGAGATGGTCTCGCTGGAAAGCGTGGAACAACTGGCGGTGAAGGTGTCGCCAGAAGCGCAGCATGCGGCCAGTGCGAAAAGTGACAGCAGCAAAGGCGAAGCGTTGGTGCTGTTTACGACGGACAACCAGATCACTCGTGACGTGCTATTGGCACAGGCGCGTAGCAGCGGTGTACCGGAACTGGCGGTGCCGCGCGATATTCGCTATGTGAAAGCTTTACCGCTACTCGGCAGCGGCAAGCCTGACTTTGTCACGCTGCGCCAGATGGCCGAAGAGTCCGTAACTACCATGTCGGAGCACAATGCATGAGTCAACAGACTGAACCCGCGACGCCTTTGCTGTCGCGCAGTATGAGTGCGGTGATTATCGCGCAGTTCTTCTCCGCGTTTGGCGATAATGCGCTGCTGTTTGCCACGCTAGCGCTGATCAAACAGCTGGTGTATCCCGACTGGAGCCAACCGTTTTTGCAGATGGGGTTTGTTGCTGCGTACATCATTCTGGCACCGTTTGTCGGGCAAATTGCGGATAGCTTCTCCAAAGGGCAGGTGATGATGTTCGCCAATACCCTGAAGCTGGCGGGGGCGCTGCTGATTTGCGTGGGCGGGAATCCGTTTCTGGGATACACGCTGGTGGGGATCGGTGCCGCCGCCTATTCACCAGCGAAATACGGCATTCTGGGTGAGATCACGCGCGGCGATCAGTTGGTCAAGGCCAATGGGCTGATGGAAGCCTCGACGATTGCGGCGATCCTGACCGGTTCCGTGGCAGGGGGCGTGCTGGCGGACTGGAACATTTACGGGGCGCTGTCGGTTTGTGCGGTGGCGTACGGCGTGGCGCTGGGGGCGAATATGCTGATTCCTCGTCTCAACGCGGCACGACCAGGGCAGCCGTGGCACCCTGTGCAGATGGCGAGCAGCTTCTTTTCTGCCTGTCGGGTGCTGTGGCGCGATGGTGATGCCAGGCTGTCGCTGATTGGCACCAGTATGTTCTGGGGGGCGGGCGTCACGCTGCGCTTTCTTCTGGTGCTGTGGGTGCCGCATGCGCTCGGTATTACCGACAATGCGACGCCGACGCTGCTTAACGCGATGGTCGCGGTAGGCATCGTGGTGGGAGCCGGGGCGGCGGCGAAACTGGTGACCCTCGATAGCGTACGGCGCTGCCTGCCTGCGGGCTTCCTGATCGGCGTGGTGGTGGTGATTTTCACGCTTCAGCATAACCTCATGAGCGCCTACTCGCTGCTAATTCTGCTGGGGGCGCTGGGTGGGTTCTTTATCGTCCCGCTAAATGCGCTGTTACAGGAACGTGGTAAGGCCAGCGTCGGTGCGGGGAATGCGATCGCTGTACAGAATTTGGGTGAGAACGGCGCTATGCTGTTAATGCTGGGGCTCTATTCTCTGGTGGTGAAACTGGGTGTGTCGGTCATCGCCATCGGAATCGGCTTTGGCGTATTGTTTGCGCTGGCGATTGCGTTGCTGTGGATATGGCTGATTTTTGCTAAGCGCCGCGATCGTTCCATCGGCGCAGCTAAAGAATAAACGTCTGGTGTAATAAACGTCTGGTGTAATAAACGTATTGTGTAAGAGGGATGGGTGAATGAGTCTGATATGGCATGACTGGGATGTGGCAGACCTTAACGTGTATTCACTGCATGACATATTGGCGCTGCGCAATCAGGTATTCGTGGTTGAGCAAACCTGCCCCTATCTGGATATTGATGGCCGCGATCTGGTGGACGGCAATCGCCATATTACGGCGTACCGTGACGGCAAGCTGGCCGCATGCGCCCGATTGCTCGCGCCCCATCCGAACAACGATGTGGTGACGATTGGGCGCGTGATTGTCGCGCCGCATGCCCGCGGGCAACATCTGGGGCATCAATTGATGGAACACACGCTGATTGCCTGCGCACGCCACTGGCCGCAAAAGCATCTGTTCCTGTCTGCGCAGGCTCACCTGCAAGCGTTCTACGGCGCGTTCGGCTTTGTGGCGACCGGTGAGGAGTACGACGAAGACGGCATTCCGCATATTGATATGCTGTCGGTGTTCTGAGGGATATCGTGCCAGCGGTGTAAAGAAAAAACCGGCTAACGTATTGCCGGTTTTTTGTTGTCTGACGGAGGGTTAGCTAGCAGCGTGCGAAATTTTACTACCCAGCTTCTGCACATCTTGGCCAAAACCACGCGTGGTGTTACAGCCGCTCAATGTTGCTGTGACCAGCAACGCTACTACGATTGTTGTTATACGTTTCATCATCGTTACCCGCAGGTTGTTGATACAGAGCGTGATAGGTCTCTACTGTGTCATAACCGCAGGTCAAAATTCAATCCTCGAGAGCCCTGAACCAGCTGATATTGTTTGAGATTATGTTGCTGCTGATGTGTATTCGCTCAGGCCTGAGTTGGTACGGTTACGGCATGGGGCTAAATCTAATCTGACGGCAGTTTTGTGCCAAAAGCCGACCAATCTCCCGTTAACTAATGCATGTTGAATTTGCGCTTAAAACGTTGTGCTGGCTTTAATATTTATTCTAAATGCCCGCCAGTCATCCCGTGCATATCCATTATAGATGCGCAGAAGTCATCACGGTCTTTTTTGGGCAATATGGACAGAGAAAGTGCCGGAAACGGCCTACCCGCTTCATAATGGCCCTGAGGGGGACGGCGAAAGTATCCTATTGAAAAAAACGTGAGTAGGTTGTTTAAAATAGGTACGTCAAATGATGATTTGTTAGTTGATTTCTCAGATATTACGGAGATGCCTACTTAATAACTGTTATGTGTTTAGGAAAAACTAGAACTTATAGTGAAATTGTAACTAGGGTAAAGTGCGAATTAGAAAGGTGTAGTTTTGATGCGAATGAATATGTTCAATTATGCAAAACTCACCATGAAGGAAAACTGGAGGGATTGTGTGGTATGAGTTTTATAAAAATAAGAATTCCTATTTTGAAAAACGCATAGCAGTAATTGTAGTCGCCCACAATTATGCTGTGCCTTTGCTGCTAAGCAGCGCCGAACCCTAAATTAGGCGTTAAATGCGCAAGGAAGCTCGTGGATATTCTAAATGATCGAGAGATTGCAATTGCGTTATGGATTCTAGCAATTTCGGTTTACATTTTTTTTTCCTCAAAAATGGCGGAGGCCAGAAGTGCCTTCAAAGGCGTCTTAGAGGCTTTATTTGTTAGACAAATAATTTCCGTCTTTTGCTTGATGGTTGCTTACATGGCAATTGTAATTTACTGGCTTTATGAGTTGAAATTATGGAATTTTGAACAGCTAAAAAATACTGTTTTTTGGTCCATTTCTGTTGGTTTTATGTCGCTATTTAATCTTGAGAAAATTAAAAGAGATAAGGATTTTTTCAAGTGCTCAGTTTTAGATAACTTGAAACTATTAGCGATTCTTCAATTTGTCGTTGGTGTATATACTTTCTCTCTTTGGGTCGAAACCCTATTAGTCCCTGTTTTAGCATTATTGGGAGCTATGCTAGCTATTGCTGAAACCAACAGAAAAAATCATCAGGTAAAGATTCTTCTAGAATATTTCCTATCTTCATTCGGGGTAGTCTTAATCATTTACACTTTGTACATGTTAATGACCGATTTTGGTGAGTTTGGGAAAGAAAAAACTGCATACGACTTCTTTGTTCCCCCATTGCTGACTCTCTGTTACTTACCATTCGTTTTCTTTATGTTGGTTTATTCAACATATGAGCAGGTCTCTGTTCGCCTTAGATTTTCAATAAAGAACCGGTTCCATAGATATTTGGCTAAATTCTATGCGTTTATATTGTTTAATGTCCGGCTCAGCCTGCTAGAGCGATGGTCATTTCATGTCGCCAAAACAAACATAGAATCATACTCGGATCTGATTGATACCTTTAAATATATATTTAAAGCGAGATATTCTGAGAAAAATCCAAAGGAAGTGCCACCAAATCAAGGTTGGAGTCCTTATAAAGCCAAAGAATTTCTCGTAAACGAAGGGTTGAGTACTGGATTCTACAATAGATCTTTCGAAGAAGAATGGTTTGCATCATCCCCAATGGAAAAATTTAGCGATGGTATTATCCCGGACAATATCGCTTATTATGTTAAAGGTTCTGAAGACGTTGCAAAAGTACTGAAGCTTGAAGTGAACGTGAATGATTCTTCCAGAACCTATCAGGCATGTGAAAAGTTAGAAGCCATGGCAGAAGCTTTGAGTATCTCAAGCTTAAGCCTGCCTTTATCTGAAGAGATGAAACATGCTATTTCAGGTTGTAATTCACATTCTGAGAAAGTTGAGGGTAAAACAATAGCATTGATTGTAGAGCACTGGCCAAATCATAAGTTTAATGGGTTTGATCTCAAATTCCTGATATCAAGCATTTAACAAAGCGCTGCTGTCGGACAAATTTTCTGCAAAGCGCGGTGTTAATGTCTTCTCCTAGCTCATTACAACCTGTCAGATTTAATAGTGTTCTGTCCGCGAAAACGATCAGTTCAAACCTAAGCTAATACTACTTATGGGTGCTGAAAACGTTTCATAGCCACTTAAGATGCCGCGCAATGTCCTGCGACTGATGAAATATTCGAACAACAATGACGCTATCTGTTTCGTACAGAAAAAATAGCGTATGTCTGGCGACGGGAAATGAGTACAAGCCTAGCCCAAGTTCCTTACGTTCAATCCCTATCTTATTGTGCCTGATAGCGGAAAACGCGTGTTCGATGGTTTCCAGATAGGTGTTGGCGCTTTCCTCATTAAAATGCTGTAAACCGTAGATATAAATCGCTTCCAGATCGCGTTGCGCCAGCGGTGTTAGCTTGATTTTATCGGGTGGCTGTTCGCGTCCTGCTTCTGATTTTTTGCAAGAACTCATCTTTATTCCACTCCTGTGGCTCTCCGCTGTTTATCCCTTCAGCGAGTAAATGACGCAGCGTTTGCAGATCTGACTCCGCCTGTTTTTCCCGTAGCATTCTCAGCGCTTCCCGAATGACTTCACTTTGCGTGCGGTAATCGCCTGATTCCACCAGCGATTCCACGTAATGGCGAAGTTCATCTCCAAGGTCAATTGTCATGGTTCTGGCCATCATGCCTCCGGTACTCAGATGTAAGATTTGTTCTTATCAGAAGCGAATAGCGTACTTAACGATGACATCGTCGTCTAGCACAAGGAAAAAGGATTTCCGCACGGCGGACAAGCGGCGCGTGATGGAAAAGGGAGACGGCTCGGAATAAGGTTTGTAAGCATTGCAAAAGAAGAAATAGGGTGGGAAGCTGTGGGCAGGTTTGTCAGAGAAAACCTGCCCACGGAATGATTACTCTTCTTCCGCCAGAAACAGCTCCAGCAGGGAGTTCAGGAACAGTTTGCCGTGTTCGGTGATTTGCCAGTGCGTGGTGGTTTCTGTCAGGTAGCCTTGCGCCAGCGCCTGATCCAACTGCGGGCGGATGCTGTGTTCTTCCAGGCCGGTATATGCCGTGAAATCCTCGCGTGGAGCGGCTTCCAGCAAGCGAAAGCGGTTCATGAAAAACTCGAAAGGCCGATCGTCGTTAGCAACATCGTGTTGTTTATCCAGATACGTGCCCTGCATATAGCCACGAGGATGGCGGACTTTTACCGTGCGCAGAATGCGGCCGTCGCTGAAGGTCAGCTTACCGTGTGCCCCACAGCCAATCCCCAAATAGTCACCGAAACGCCAGTAGTTCAGGTTGTGCTGACACTGGTAGCCCGGCTTGGCATAGGCGGAGGTTTCATATTGCTGGTAGCCCGCGGCACTCAGTAACGCGTGGCCCTGCTCGTAGATGTCCCACAGCGCGTCGTCGTCCGGCAGTGTCGGCGGACGTGAGCTAAACAGCGTATTCGGTTCGATGGTGAGCTGATACCACGATAAGTGCGGCGGGTTAAGCGCAATGGCCTGACGCAGATCGTCCAGCGCTTCGTCCAGCGATTGATCCGGTAAGCCGTGCATCAGATCCAGATTAAAGCTGCGTAATCCCAGACCGGCTGCCAGGTGCGCGGCGCGTTTGGCTTCGTCCGGGCCATGAATACGCCCGAGGCGCGTCAGCTTTTGCGGATCGAAACTCTGCACGCCGATGGAGATACGGTTAATACCCGCGCGCTGATAGCCGCTGAAACGGTCGGCTTCAACCGTTCCGGGATTGGCTTCCATCGTAATTTCGGCATCCGGTGTTAGCGGAATTCTCGCCCGAACGCCGTCGAGCAGCGCCTGCATCGCTTCCGCGCTCAGCAGGCTGGGCGTGCCGCCGCCGATAAAGATCGAGTGCAGTTCACGACCGCTCGCTAGCGGCAAATCGGCATCCAGATCCGCCAGCAGATGATCGACATATTCCTGATGCGGCACGTCGCCTTTCAGCGCGTGAGAGTTGAAGTCGCAATACGGGCATTTCTGTACGCACCACGGAATATGGATGTACAGGCTGAGCGGGGGAAGCTTAAGCATTGCGTAGCGCATCCAGCAGCAGGCGCAACGCCTGACCGCGATGAGACTGTGCGTTCTTCTCTTCACGCGTGAGTTCCGCTGCCGTTTTACCCAGCTCTGGCACGAAGAAGATCGGGTCATAGCCGAAGCCACCGCTGCCTGCCGCTTCATGCGTCAGCACACCCTGCCAGCTACCGTGGCAGACAATTGGCGTTGGGTCGTCAGCGTGGCGCAGATAAACCAGCACGCAGTGAAAGCTGGCGCGGCGCTGTTCATCCGGTACGTCTTTTAGCGTCAGCAGCAGCTTATCGAGATTTTGCTGGTCAGTGGCATCCACACCCGCGTAGCGTGCCGAGTAAATGCCCGGTGCACCGCCCAGCGCATCGACAGCCAGACCGGAATCATCGGCAATCGCTGGTAATCCTGTGATTTGTGCTGCATGGCGTGCTTTCAGGATGGCGTTTTCAATAAAGGTCAGGCCAGTTTCTTCGGCAGAATCCACACCCAGTTCGGTTTGAGCCACAATATCGAGACCGAAATCGGCCAGCAAGCTGGCGAGCTCGCGCACTTTACCGGGGTTTCCGGTAGCCAAAACCACTTTTTGCATCGTCTTGTCCTGCGTATTTATTCAATCGTGTTTATTCAATGAAGCCCGCGACGTCAGCCGGGATGTGTTGCGGATGGGTAATTCTAATCTGTTTATGCCGTCCGAGTTCGCCTTTTTCAATCACGACCAGACTCTTGGCGACCCGAAACTGTTTGGCGAGGAATTTGGTCAGATGGGCATTGGCTTGCCCATCAACCGGCGGAGCGGTGATGGCGACTTTTAGTTCGTCGCCATGCAAACCCACGATCTGATCCCGGCTGGCTTTCGGCTGAATATACAGCCGAATCACCAGCGCATCGCCGTGGCGGGTAATGGCACTCACAGCAGGAACCACAGCCCAGGGAAGAGATCCATGCCCAGATAGTTGAGCATATACAGAATCAGAATCACGGCCATCGCGGAGAAATCGATGCCGCCCATCACCGGAATAATGCGGCGGAGCGGTGCCATCAGCGGTTCGGTCAACTGATGCAGCAGATATTCGATAGGGCTACGACCCTGGCTGACCCAGCTCATAATCGAACGGATGATGATGACCCAGAAAACCAGATAGCCCGCGGATTTAATCAGCGAAATGAGCCCGACCAGCAGGTTCATTGGGCTAAGGGAAATCGCGCCAACCTGAATCAACAACAGTAACGGGTATTTAATCGTTGTGAGAATAAAGGCCAGCAGCAGCGACGCGCTGTCAATCGGCCCTAATGACGGCAGAATGCGGCGCAGCGGCCCGACAATCGGCTGGGTGATTTTGACGACAAACTGCGACAGCGGGTTATAGAAATCGCTGCGTGACCACTGCATCCAGATGCGTAGCAGCAGGACCATTACATAGAGGTCGACCAGCGTTTTGACCAGAAAAGTCAGGGTGAGCATAAGTACGTCTTTTCCTTAATAAGATAAAGAATCGGGGAACTCGCGTTGGTTAAAAAAGCGATTCCATTTCCTGTGCGCGAGCAATTGCCGCCTGCATGGCTTCAGCCACCGTTTGCGTCAACTGCTGTTCGTTAAATACCCGCAACGCTTCTGCCGTGGTGCCGCCCTTGGAAGTGACATTTTCCCGCAGGATCGACAGCGGCGTATCGGGATTGGCTTCAACCAGTGCGGCAGCGCCGGACGCGGCCTGTTGCACCAGTAGGCGAGCCGTTGCCTGGCTGAACCCCTGACGGATGGCTTCCTGCTGCATCGCTTCCATAAACAGGAAGAAATAGGCCGGTGCGCTGCCTGCCGCGGCGATCACGCCGTTAATACCTTGTTCGCTATCCACCCAGCAAATTTTACCGACGCTCTGCATCAGCTGTGCGGTGAAGTCTTTATCTGCCTGACTAACGGCGGCGGGGGCATACATCCCGCTCATACCTTTGCCGACCAGAGACGGCGTGTTTGGCATAATTCGCACGATATTCAGTGGTTCACCCAGCAGTGCCTGAAAACGGGCGATGTTGATACCTGCCGCAATCGAAAGCACCAGCTTACCGCTGAAATTGACCTGTTCACGTAGTGGTTCGCACACCGTTGCCATCATCTGCGGTTTAACGGCCAGCACAATGACGTCTGCTTCCTGAGCGCAGCGTGCATTGTCCGCGCTGCTGACGATGCCATACTGTGCGGCCAGCGCATCACGGTTTTTACCCGAGGGCGCGCAGACGCTGATGTGTTGAGCGGGATAACCGCCATTGACCAATCCGGCGATAATGGCCTGCGCCATATTTCCGGCACCAATAAACGCTATTTTACGTTGTTGCATCTGCATTATCGCTGATCACCTGTTCCGTTTGTATTCTGTCAAAGATGACGTGCCGTTCAGCGCGTACTCTGCTGTTTATGCGCCCTTTACTGACTGTTATACGCTTTTGGCTGAATAGTCGCGCGCGCCAAAAATTGCCGTACCAATGCGCACCAGCGTGCTGCCCGCGGTAATTGCCGCGCGCATGTCGTCCGTCATCCCCATAGAAAGTGTATCAATTTGCGGATGGTTTGCAGACAACGTTTGGAACAGCGCGGCCATTTGCTTGAAAACAGCCAACTGCTTCTCGTAATCGGTTTCCGGTGCTGGAATCGCCATCAGCCCACGCAGTCGCAGGTTGGGCAGTGCGGCGACGCTGGCGGCAAGCTCCGCGAGTTCATCGACCATAATGCCGGATTTGCTCGCTTCGCCGCTGATATTAATCTGCAACAGAACGTTTAACGGCGGCAAGGCGGTTGGGCGCTGTTCACTCAGACGCTGCGCGATACGCAGGCGATCCACGGTGTGAAACCAGTCAAAATGCTCAGCCACCAGCCGACTTTTGTTTGACTGTAACGGGCCGATAAAGTGCCATTCCAGTGGCGTAGTCGGATGGTTTTCCTGGAAATAATGAATCTTCTCCACGCCTTCCTGAACATAGTTCTCGCCAAACGCTCTTTGCCCTGCCGCGATGGCTTCTTCGATCGCGCTCACAGGTTTGGTTTTACTGACTGCAAGCAGCGTAATTTCTTCTGGCGCTCGCGCGCAATGCGCAGCGGCGGTGGCGATTTGCTGCCGGATGTCCTGTAGATTCTGCTGGATTGTCATCATGGTTGTTCAGGAGGTTAATCTATGGAATTGGATGAGTGGATAGCGCGTAGTGTAAAACATAATGCCTCGGATCTGCACCTTTGTAGCGGCCACCCGCCGGTGTTGCGCGTGGATGGGCGGCTACAGCCTGAAAATACCTTACCACGTTTAACGCCAGATCAAGTGGCGCAATGGTGCGATGCCTGGCTCGAACCGGCTCAGAGCGAACAACTTCGGCAAGCCGGTCAGGTGGATGGGGCATTAATGTTGCCCGATGGACAGCGCCTGCGGGTGAATGTGTTTCGCCAGCGTGAGGGGCTGTCTGCGGCGCTGCGCGTTATCCCGTCCGTTCAACCGTCATTGGATGCATTACATGCGCCACTCGTTTTCTCTACGCTGCTGGAAAAACCGAACGGACTGATCCTGATTACCGGTGCGACGGGGAGCGGCAAATCCACGACGCTGGCGGCAATGCTTGGGGCGTTAAACGACAGCTGCGATCGCCATGTGATTACGCTGGAGGATCCGAGCGAGTTTCTCCATGCCAGCCGACGCTGTTTGATTCAACAGCGGGAGATCGGTGCGCACAGCGTGTCGTTTGCGCAGGCACTACGAGCCGCATTGCGGGAAGATCCCGATGTCATTCTGCTGGGAGAACTGCGCGATACGGAGACAATTCGGCTGGCGCTGACGGCGGCAGAAACCGGCCATCTGGTGTTGTCGACGCTGCATACACGTAGCGCGGCGCAGGCAGTCGATCGTCTAATTGACGTCTTTCCCGGTGAAGAGAAAGCCTATGTTCGCAGCCAGTTAGCTACCTGTTTGCAGGCGGTGGTGACGCAAAAACTGTTATCTGCCGCGCGAGGGGGACGAATCGCGCTTTATGAAGTACTGACCGCCACTGCGGCAGTCAGCAACCTGATTCGGGAAGGGAAAACGCACCAGCTCCCCGGCCTGATTCAGACGGGAGCCGTTGCGGGAATGCAAACGTTTGAGCAAAGCTACCAGCAGCGCTGTCAGGATGGGCTTATTTCACGCAGTTGCGCCCTTGCCGTTTAGCCGCATAGAGGTTTTCATCGGCTAACTGAATCCAGTCTTCAACCGAAGCAAGGCCGGAACGATAGGCGGCAATGCCTGCGCTAATTGTGAAATGCAGATTCTGGCAATCGTATTCCAGACTATGCTGCTCAATGGCTTGTCGAATACGCTCAATCGTTACCACTGCCGTTTGATAAGCGACATCTTTTAACAGAATAATGAATTCTTCACCCCCAAGGCGGGCGACCAGATCTTCCTGACGCAGCGACATGCGCATGAGCATGGCCAGCTCTTTCAGGACGGCATCGCCAGCCAAATGGCCGTATTGATCGTTAATGTTTTTGAATAAATCGATATCGATAATCACCAGACAGCCTTTGTCCGTGTGCTGGCTTTGCTGCTTGAGTAGAAAAAAGGCGCTAGCCTGCTCGAAGAAGCTACTGCGATTCGGTAGTCCGGTAAGAAAATCATGTCCCGCGTTAAAGCGCAGGGAGGCTTCTATTTGTGTGCGTTCATCCTCAAGTGAACGCGCATGAATAATGATGCCGAGCGTTTTCACCAGCGGTGCCAGTAACGCGATCATCGTTTGGTCGTAACCTTCACGGCGGTTAGCCAGCGCGATCATCCCGATCGCTTTGCCGTTGTGGGTAATAGGAATCCCGAGCAGGGAATACAGGGCGGGATGGATGGGGGGAAGATCCCGGCCAGCCTTTTGCCTCAGCAGATTATTGGTGCACACCACCGTATTGTGGGTAACCACATGGCCAAACAAGTTATCCAGTTTACGGAGCCTCAGGCCACCGTGGGTTTTACGCTGGTTTCTGTACCATGCCAGGGTTTCTTCATCCCAGGCAAGATTGGATATCGCGGGAAGATAGAGCGACTGGCCGTCTTCATCTTCCTGCAATGTGGCGATGAAGCCGAAGGTGCTATTGGTGACGCTGAGTAGCCGCTCAAAGACTTTATCGCAGGCGGAAGGCAAATTGTGGTCGAGCAGAAAGCTGTCGTGGACTGACAGCAGGATATCGAGAATGATGCCTTGCTGATGGGCTTTCTTTTCGGTTTCGACGTTTTGCGTGATGTTGTGAGCATATTTAATGATTTTTCTTACATTACCGTCACTATCCATGATTGGGCTGTAGGTCGCTTGTATCCAGTATGAATGGCTGTCTTTGCCCAGCCGGTGGAAGCGCCCGCTGATCGGGTGGCCGCGATGCAAGGTTTCCCAAAACGTTTGGTAGTCTGCTTGTTCGGTATCTGCGGGGTTGCAGAGTAACCTGTGATGCTGACCGAGTAATTCCTTTTCCTCATAGCCTGTCAGCACCAGATAATGTTTATTGATGTGGGTGATATAGCCGTCTTTATCAAACTCGATAACGCCCTGCGCGTTCTCAATCGCATCCAACTGTGCGCGATGCTCTGACACGAGACGTTTTTCCTGCGTAATATCCGTTGCCAGCTTTATGATGCCGATACGTCGGCCTTTGTCATCGATAATTGGCGTATAAGCAGCATGGAGCCAAATAATTTCTCCTTTTTGCGTTTTGCGCTGGAATTCGCCTGCGTTGATATTTCCTTTCACCACATCGTGCCAGAAATGATCGTGTTTTTGGCGCTGTGCTTCTGGCAGAAAAAATGTATGATTTTTCTGAATAATATCTTCTTTTTTATAGCCCAGCATTTTGCAAAAAAGAGGATTGGCCTCAACCAGTTTTCCTGCCAGATCGAATTCGGCAATGGCATAAATGGAATCAAGCGCGTGTAGTTTGGCTTCACTGTCAAACCTGGTAATCAAATCAACTGACTGATTATTCATGTTTATCTCTGCCTATATTCTTTCTGTCTTTATCCTTGATTCGCTATTGTCAGAGGCGTCATTTTATCGTGATGCCGTCTGTGGTGTTATCGGGCGATCGGCAATCCCCTTTTTTACGCGAAAATCAATGGAATGAATTAATAAAATAGCCTGCTATTAATTAGATTAATGGATATTATATTGATATGTAATTAGTGACCTGAAGTGTATGATTTCATTCACCAATAAGATGTTTTTATTGTCTTTTTATTCAATATATTTATGCGGCTATTCTTGCCGCTTTTATGCTGTCACTCTATTTATACGCCTATGTACAAAAACAGAGAATAGCGGTAAAAAAATAATACTCAAATTATCTGAAACTATACCCTAAATAATTCGAGTTGCAGGAAGGCGGCAAGAGAGAGAATCCCGATGAGCTTACTCAGGTAAGTGATTCGGGTGAATGAACGTAGCCAACGCACATGCAGCTAGAAGTATGACGGGTATATACCTATAAATAAGTGCGTTAAGCGTGAAGAGGGTTCCTGCCTTGTTCGATTATTTATTCGATTTTTAAAGAGGATGACGTAAATGGGGGGATTGGCGGGAGAATGCCTGTGGCCAGCGCTGAGGCTGACCACAGGCGATGTAATACCTCTGTAGATTAGGAAAGGCGAGGTTCTACCTGAAACAGCGCCATAGATCGCATCAACTGCTGGGACTGCTGCTCCAACGACTGCGTAGTCGCAGATGAGGCTTTGACGAGCTGTGCGTTGTGCTGAGCGACCTTGTCGATCTGTGTGAAAGCGACGTTAACCTGCTCAATACCACGATGCTGTTCTTGCGTGGCGGTGGAAATGTCTCGCATCAGTTGTGTAATTCGGATGATTTCGTCGGTCACTTCGTCCATGGTTTCGCCTGCTTTAGAGGCTAATTCAAGCCCTTCGGACACACGCGTCTGGGAATCTACAATCAACGAGCGGATCTCTTTCGCCGCCTGTGCACTATGCTGCGCGAGATTACGGACTTCTCCGGCGACGACGGCAAAGCCCCTGCCTTGTTCGCCTGCGCGAGCGGACTCGACGGAGGCGTTCAGTGCCAGAATGTTAGTCTGGAACGCGATGCCGTCAATGACGCTGAGAATGTCATTGATGCGCTTGGCGCTGGTGGCGATCTCCTGCATTTTTTCAATAACGTAACAGACGGACTCGTTGCTGCGGCTGCTGGTGTTTGAGACATTATTGGCGAGCTGATGTGCGAGTTCCGCGTGATCGGCATTGAGTTTCACTGTTGCGCTCAATTGCTCCATGCTTGCGGCTGTCTGTTCCAGTGCGGCAACGGATTCTTCAGTGCGTTGGGAAAGTTGGGCGTTTTCTTCAAACAGTTCGCGGCTACCGAGATCGATTTGCGTGCTGGCATCGCGCACCTGGCTAACCGATTCCAGCAGTGCCCCTTGCATACGGCCGATGGCATCATTGAGCCGACCCAGTTCGTTATTTCCGCCTTGAATCAGGCGACGGGTCAAGTTACCGGCGGCAACCTGTTCCAATTGCTCAATGGCATAGTCCAGCGGTTTGAGCAGCATGTGCCGCAGTGCGACCCAAGCTAGTGCAACCAGTGTGATGGACAGCAGGCAGGCGATGGCAATGAGTAATAGCATCATGCTCTCATTACGTTCGGACTGCGCCAGACCCTGTTCAGAAAGTTGCTGAGCATACTGTCGGAAATTCTGGATCGACAAATCAAAGGCTTCGCTCAGTGGGCCGAGCTGTTTTTCCAGAACGTCATAATATTCGTCGGTATACTGTTTTTGCAGTGCGCTCAGCATCGGCGTCATGCCCTGCTGAAAATAAGCCTGATAGGTTTTCAACACGTCTTGCGCCAGCGCCTGCTGTTTGGGATCGGCCTTGGCCGATTTGATCACGCGTTCAATGTCTTCCTGCGATTGGCGGAGATGCTTCTCTACGCTCCCTGTTTCCTTAGCACCGTCGTCCAGCAGACCGATTTCGATTTTCCTGACGGCGAGCGTTGCCGAGGCGCGCGCGCTGAGCGTCTGGTTATAGCCGCTCATCAGGTTACCCAGCTCAATGCCCTGAATCTGGTTTTGTGCTGTCAGGGTTTCCCTGTCTTTCTTAATGGCGACTACGCCCATGCTGCTGACGATAAGCAGTAACAGGGTGGTTAGCAGCAATAACGTTAATAAGCCGGTACGGATAGAAATATTTTTCAACCTCATGGTGTCCTTTTCCTTACGCCGCCTTCGTGGGTGATAACCCAGTCATCATTAGATGTGGTGTGTGCAATCCAAGAGAATACGTTATCTGTGTTGTGGTGAGATAAAATTAAAAAGATATGGCAGGCGTAAAAGGGATTGGGCAAGAAGGATGTCGTTGAGAGCCTCCCGCAACCCAGGCTTCTCAGAACAAAGGTTTCTCTCAACACATATTTCTCTTAACACATGAGGGTATAAATAATTAGCCGTAGCGTTTACGCCTGGTTTATTATCTGTTAATAGCGTTGGTTTTTCAGGGGCGTACTCAATACGCCAGTCAATGATACCCAGAGGTATCCGAGGTTTATGTGCAGTTAACAAGTTTTACGGATTATGGTTTGCGGGCGCTGATTTACATGGCATCGCTGCCGGGCGGGAAAATGACCAGCATTTCGGAAGTAACGGAAGTGTATGGCGTGTCCCGTAATCATATGGTCAAAATTATCAATCAACTTAGTCGTGCTGGGTTGGTGATGGCCGTGCGCGGCAAGAATGGCGGTATCCGTCTTGGAAAACCGGCAGAAACCATCCGAATTGGTGATGTTGTGCGTGAACTGGAGCCGCTCACATTGGTCAACTGTAGCCATGATTTTTGCCACATTACGCCAGCCTGCCGCTTGAAGCAGGTGCTTCAACAGGCGGTACAAAATTTCCTGCAAGAGCTGGATCAATACACGCTGGCTGATATGGTCAAAGAAAACCCACCGCTTTATAAATTATTGTTGGTTGAATGAATTTTGTTCAGCCTCCTGCTGATGACAACGGAGGAACCGCAATGTCACAAGATCCATTCCTGGAACGAGAAGCAGAAAAATACGAATCCCCCATCCCCAGTCGTGAATATATTTTGGCGCACATCGCCAAGCGCGATACCCCAATTAGCCGGGAAGAATTAGCCGCCGACCTGCAATTAACCGGAGAAGAACCCCTCGAAGCGCTGCGCCGCCGCCTGCGTGCGATGGAGCGTGATGGTCAGCTTATTTTTACCCGCCGTCAGTGCTATGCGTTGCCGGAAAAACTCGATCTGCTGCGCGGTACGGTTATTGGTCACCGCGATGGTTTCGGCTTCCTGCGCGTGGAAGGCCGTAAAGACGATCTTTATCTGTCGGCTGAAGAGATGAAACGGGCGATTCACGGCGATGTTGCGCTGGCGCAGCCGCTGGGTGCGGATCGTAAAGGACGTCGTGAAGGGCGCATTGTGCGCGTGCTGGAACCGCGTACCGGACAAATTGTCGGCCGCTATTTTGTCGACGCGGGTGTCGGGTTCGTGGTGCCGGATGATAGCCGACTGAGCTTCGATATTCTGATCCCGAAAGAAGAAATTAACGGCGCTCGCATGGGCTTCGTGGTGGTGGTTGAGCTGACGCAACGCGCCACGCGCCGCACGAAAGCGGTGGGTAAGATCGTCGAGATCCTCGGTGACAACATGGGCACCGGGCTGGCGGTGGATATCGCTCTGCGTACCCATGATATTCCGCACACCTGGCCACCTAAAGTGGAAGAGCAGGTGAAAGATCTCTCCGAAGAGGTGCCAGAAGCCGCGAAAAAAGGCCGTGTGGATCTGCGTAAGTTGCCGCTGGTCACCATTGACGGCGAAGATGCTCGCGATTTCGATGACGCGGTGCACTGTGAACCGAAACGTGGCGGTGGCTGGCGTTTATGGGTTGCGATTGCGGACGTGAGCTATTACGTTCGGCCGAATACGCCGCTCGACCATGAAGCGCGGGCGCGTGGCACCTCGGTGTATTTCCCATCGCAGGTGGTGCCGATGTTGCCGGAAGTCCTGTCAAACGGGCTGTGTTCGCTTAACCCGCAAGTCGATCGCCTGTGTATGGTCTGTGAAATGACTATTTCGGCGCAGGGTAAGCTGTCGTCCTATAAGTTCTATGAAGCCGTGATGAGTTCACATGCGCGCCTGACCTACACCAAAGTGTGGAATATTCTGCAAGGTGATGCCGAGCTGCGCGAGCACTACAAGCCGCTGGTCGGTGGATTGGAAGAGCTGCATCGCATGTACAAGGTGCTTGAACACGCGCGTGAATTGCGTGGCGGCATCGCGTTTGAAACGGAAGAGGCGAAGTTCATTTTCAACGCTGAACGCCGTATCGACCGTGTGGAAGCGGTGGTGCGTAACGATGCGCACAAGCTGATCGAAGAGTGCATGATTCTGGCGAATATCTCCGCGGCGAAATTTGTGGAGAAAAATGAAGAGCCTGCGCTGTTCCGCGTACACGATCAACCGAGTGAAGACCATGTATTAGCCCTGCGTAGTGTACTGGGTGAGCTGGGGCTGACGCTGAAAGGCGGAATGAAGCCACAGCCGAAAGATTACGCGGAATTGATGAATGAGTTGGCTGAACGTCCCGACCGGGAAATGCTGCAAACTATGCTGCTGCGTTCAATGAAGCAGGCGGTTTATGACCCAGAGAACCGAGGCCACTTCGGTCTGGCATTAACCTCTTACGGCCATTTTACGTCACCGATTCGTCGCTATCCTGACCTGTCGCTGCACCGCGCGATTAAGTATCTGTTGAGCGATCGTCATGAGCGCTGGACGTCAACGGGCGGCTGGCATAGCGACATTAACGAGATGCTACAGCTGGGTATGCATTGCTCGATGACAGAGCGCCGTGCGGATGAAGCCACGCGTGACGTTGCGGACTGGTTGAAATGCGACTTTATGCAGGATCACGTTGGCGAAGTCTTTACGGGAATCATTTCCAGCGTAACCGGTTTTGGCTTCTTCGTGCGCCTGAAAGAGCTGTTTATCGATGGGCTGGTGCACGTTTCCACGCTGGATAATGATTACTACCGCTACGATAATATCGGACAGCGGCTGATCGGTGAATCGCGCGGGCAGGTTTATCGCCTGGGTGATGAAGTCGAAATTCGTGTTGAAGCCGTTCATATGGATGAGCGCAACATTGATTTCGCGCTGATTTCCAGCACCCGCAAGGTGCGCGGCGAAGGTAAAACTGCACGCGACCGTGTGAAGAAGCCGGATTCGCGTGAGGCCAAGCCAGTTCGACGTCGTCGCAGCGCCAGCAAAGCGCCGGCAAACTTTGAGCCGGATGCCGCATTCCGCAAAGAAGGCGATAGCAACGCGAAGTCGGATAAGCAAAAAGCCAAGCCGAAAAAGAACCGCGATAAAGCGAAAAAGAACGCGGAAAAAACGCGTAAAATCGCCGCCGCGACAAAGGCTAAACGAGCAAAGAAGAAATCTGAGGAATAACGAACGGCTTAACGTTGTAGAGGCTTCGGTCTCTACAACCCGTAAGACGAATGTTATCTCGCTTTACACAATGTGAAGAGTATCAATGAGCGAAATTATTTACGGTATCCACGCGGTTAAGGCACTGCTTGAGCGCGATCCACAGCGTTTTCTGGAAGTTTTTGTTCTGAAGGGGCGTGACGATCGTCGCCTTCAGCCTGTGATTGCAGAACTGGAAGCGCAGGGCATCGTCATTCAAGTGGCGAATCGCCAATGGCTGGATAAGCAGGCCGACGACGCGGTGCATCAGGGGATCGTCGCGAAAGTCAAAGAAGGGCGGAAATATCAGGAAAACGATCTGCCTGCGCTGTTAGACAATCTGGAAACCCCTTTCCTGCTGATATTGGACGGCGTGACCGATCCACACAACCTGGGCGCGTGCCTGCGTAATGCGGATGGGGCTGGCGTACATGCGGTGATTGTGCCTCGCGATCGTTCCGCGCAACTCAATGCGACAGTGAAGAAGGTGGCCTGTGGCGCAGCGGAAACCGTACCGGTTATCAGCGTGACCAATCTGGCGCGTACGATGCGCCTGTTGCAGGAGCGTAATATCTGGATCGTCGGTACGGCGGGGGAAGCGGATCATACGCTGTACCAAAGCAAACTGACCGGGCCGCTGGCGCTGGTAATGGGCGCGGAAGGGGAAGGCATGCGTCGCCTGACCCGCGAGCACTGCGATGAATTGATTAGCATTCCGATGGCGGGCAGCGTGTCTTCACTGAATGTGTCGGTTGCTACTGGCGTATGTCTGTTTGAAGCCGTTCGCCAACGGGCGTAATCAGCACGGTGATTGATAGCAGCGGGGTGCCATGAGGCACCCCGCTGTCGTTAGAGGGCTCGCATTGGTTATCACGTAAAGTCATGTATAAACGCTTTGCTATGCAAGAATCATCTATATTCTTTCTCTTATCTCGATGATTTATCGCTGATACGCCAACAGCTCTTATTAAAAGGAATAATGCTATGCCTATTGTTACCTCGCTACTCGCTTTTGCGTCCTATTTCTTTATCGGGTTTGCTATGGTGCTAGCCTTTCTGTTTATCTACACCCGTATCACGCCGCATGATGAATGGGCGCTGATTAAAGAGAACAACGGTACGGCTGCTATTGGGTTTGGTGGGGCATTGATTGGCTATGTGATCCCGCTTTCCAGTGCGGCGATTAACTCGGTGAGTCTGGTGGATTACATCACCTGGGGCGTGGTTGCGCTGGTGGTGCAATTGCTGATTTATTTCGCTGTGCGCCTGTATATGCCGCGCCTCAGCCAGCATATTCAGAATAACGATATCGCTTCCGGCACCTTTCTCTGCGCTGCCTCGCTCAGCGGCGGGATCCTGAATGCGGCGTGTATGTCGTATTAATGTGCCGTGGCGTGACAATACCGGGGAACTGCCCGGTATTGTTTTACTGTGTGTCCCTTAGATTCAGCGATACAGCACGGCGCGCGCGAACCACATGCCGGGTAGCGTTGCTGCCTCGGATTTCAGCACAATCACATAATAATGCGCGCCGGAGGCATCGGCTTTCTGTTGAAGGGCGCGATCCACATCATCAGCATTTCCGCGCTCGTTAACCGAAATTGTCCCCATTTTTTCCAACTTGCTGGTTTGCGCATAGCGAATTTCGAGTGCTTTCTCCGCAGGAGGCGGTGCCGCGACAGGCTTACCTTGTATCATCTGGCAGCCGGACAGCATTAGTATTAAGGGTAAGAAAAGTATCCGCACGAGGTTCATCGTTTCAGCCTGACAGGAGTCGATAGCGGGAGTGTAGCGCTATCATTGGACCGATGGCATTCTCTTTAAGAGGAAAAAATAACGGGCGGCAGTCGGTGTCCGCCCGTGAGTTGAGGTTAGCGTGAGGCAACCAGCGTGAAGTCTTCGCCTTTGAAGACTTTTACCGGGTTACCGCGTTCGATTTGGTGGTGGAACAGACGCCGCTGTGCCCGTAGCTCGGCGTGCTGTTGCTGCTGCAACGCCTCCAGACGGTAAGCGATGAGATAACAGGCGAGCCGTTTGTTGGCGTGCTGGCTGCGCTCACTCTGTACTTTCACCGTGATACCACTGGCGATATGCGTCGCACGGACGGCAGACTCGGTTTTGTTCACATGTTGTCCGCCGGGACCAGAGGATTTTGTGGCTTCAAAACGAATCTCGTTATCCGCAAACGCCTGTTCCTGATGAAAGCGTGCGATGCCGATAAACCAGTTTTTGCGTCCGCCACCTTTACGCCAGGGGCTATTGCACGTCCACTGAAGCGTACCGCACCAGCTTGTAGCCAGCGGTTCCGCTTGCTCACCGTTTAACAGCACCAAGGCGGAACGTAGCGTACCAGCACGTTTTCCCGCTTCGGTTTCGATGATCTCACACTCGATGCCGCGCTGTGCTGCATCTCGTGTCAGAGCCTGCAACGCTTTTGCGGTTGCCAGCATGCATTCGTCCGGCCCCTGCGCGGCGGAAAGCTGAAGCAATATCATTTGTCCTCCCCGCACGTTTTGTAGGTGAGTACGGGTTTCAGACGAGCAATCAGCGTGATTAATCCCGCCTGTTGCATTGCGCCGATCACGCTATCTATTGGCTTGTAGGCTTCCGGCGCTTCCTGAAAAATCAGTTGCCTGTCCTGGCAAATCACGCGGCTGCCGAAACGAGTACGTGCCAGTTGCTGGACGCTATAACGTGAAGACAGCCGATCTTTACACTCTGTGCGCATCCATTTTCTGCCTGCGCCATGTGCCAGTGAATACAGGCTGTCGGCGTGAGGAATGGGTTGCACAATATAGCTGTAGTCACCGCGCGAGCCAGGAATGATGACCGGTCCGCAGTCGGCTGGTGTCGCGCCTTTGCGGTGCAGCCAGCCAGCAATGCCTTCAATCGTTGTCGATGTCACCAGATTGTGGTTCACGTCCAGTGCAACATCGCCTTCCGTATGCCAGCGCTCCAGCATGCGTTGAGCGATCAGTCGCCGGTTATTGATGGCAAACGTCAGTGCGAACTGATGTTGTTCCAGATAGGCGTCAGCGGCTGGCGTGTTAGCTTCAAGCCCCTGATGGCCGAATTCCCGCACGTGGGCTTCCAGTATGGTTTGTCCTAAGCCGCGCGAGCCGCTATGTACGAGCAGCAGTAGCTCTTTAGGATCGATGTGCAGAGCGTGCAGCGTCTCTGGCTGATAAATTTCATCAAGCTGCTGCAATTCCGCAAAGTGGTTACCGCCGCCGATGGTGCCCAGCGAATAGCGGAAATCCGCCAGCGATGGGGGAATGTCGATATCGTCTTCCAGTGGTCCATCGATATTGCCAAGCCGTTTCTCCAGCTTATCCAGAGAAATTTTGTTGGCGTTCAGGCTCGTGCGCCATAGTGCCATACCGCAGCCGATGTCGTTTCCGACCAGCGCCGGATAGAAACGCTGCTGTGAAAAAAAGGCAGCGCCGATAGGGTAACCACGTCCCGGATGCAAATCTGGCATGCCGGCCACACGAACCATATCGGGAAGTTGTGATGTAATTTGAAGCTGTTGGATTGCTTTATCTTCAATCCAGGTATTTTCCGTCGCGATCACACTGACGCGCGCCGAAATAGAGCGAATAGCATTGCCCATAGATCATCCTGCTGATCAATTTAAAAATAGGGTAAGGCAGGCTACAGCTGGGGGGATAACGCAAAGCGGAAAAGAATGCGGAATTAGTCCCGAGATGTCCTGCAAAGAATCAGAGTGAGTGTTGTCATGATGTCGTCTCCTTTGTCAGTTGGGGGATGGATGAAAAAACGTCGGCATAATACCCAAGTGGGGGCCATCGTGCAATATCTGTAACACGATGGCCATGACGGGTGGTTAAATACGAAATACGCTGACCAGCTCGCTGAGGTGGTGGCCTTTCTGGCGCAGACTCTGTGCGGTGTCTTCCGAGTTATTGACCAGAATGGTGTTTTCCTGCGTTGCCTGACCAATCTGTACAATCGCGATATTGACCTGACCAATACCGGCGGACTGCTCGCGTGAGGCGATATCAATATCGTTCACGATGGTGCTGACTTGCAGGATGCGGTTACGTAAGTCGTCCATTACCGCCTGCGTTTTTTCTGAGAAATGGTAGCCCGCTTCGATTTTCTCCAGCGACTCATCAATCAGAGTTTCGATCTCTTTCACTGCGGTAGAACTGCGCTGTGCCAGCGCACGCACTTCAGCAGCAACCACGGCGAAGCCTCTGCCGTGCTCACCCGCACGAGCGGCTTCAACTGCCGCATTCAGCGCCAGAATATTGGTCTGGAAAGCGATAGATTCGATCACCGTCGTGATATCGGCAATCCGCTGTGAGGAGTTCTTGATGTCGCTCATCGTGGAGACAGAGTCGGTGACGGTTTGACTGCCGTTTCGTGCTGCTGCTGCGCTCTGTTCTGCCAGATCTTTGGCGGCGGAGACGTTATCGGCGTTCTGTTTCACGCTGGCGGAGAGCTGCTCCATGCTGGCAGAGGTCTCTTCGACGCTACTAGCCTGACGGGCAATCTGCTCGCTGATGTTTTCACTATCGGCAGCCAACGCATCGGTCGCGGTGCTGATTTCTTCTGCCGAATTTCTCACCTGCGACACAATGGTGGTCAGCCCGTGTCCGATACCGTTAATCGCATCAATCAGGCGACCTACTTCGTCGCTCCGGTTGCTGGAAAGCGTGGCCGTCAGGTTACCAGCAGAAAACTGTTCCGCCACTTTAACGATTTCAACCAGCGGCTGGCTTAGCCATTTGCGCGTCAGCATGACAAAAAATCCTGCGAAGAGCAGAACCAGAATAATGCCGCCGCCCAAAAACAAGTTACGGGTGTGATTAACCTCTGCCATGAGACTTTCTTTGCTCACCGTACCTGCAACAATCCAGTTCCATTGCGGAATACTGCGGTACACCATGATTCGGGTTCTTTCTTCGCCCGTCATCGTGTTGTTGTCGTATTCAAGCGTACCATTACTGGTCGCCAGCACGTTCTCTAACGCACCTGTTGACCAGTCAGGGCGCTGATTGGCATTGGTTTGGTGGTAAAGATAGTTACCCGCATCCTTTCCTTTTTTCGTGCTAAGTACAAAGAAATGACCTGTCTCTCCCATTTTCTTGTTCAGGATGGTTTGTTGCATCTCGGTAAACTGCTTCGTGATGTCGACACCGACAAATAGAATACCGATAACCTTATTGTCACTATCGCGTATCGGTTGATACTGGGTGATGTACTGTTTGCCGAATAGCGTGGCTAACCCGCTGTAGGTTTCACCTTTCACTACGAGCGCATAGGCAGGGCTTTCACGATCGAGTTTGGTGCCCATCGCGCGCGTTCCATCTTCTTTTTTCAGTGAGGTAGTGACGCGCGTGAAATCCTCGCCATCGCGGACAAAAATCGTTGAAATCGCGTGGGTACGGCTCAGAAAGTCGTCCGGCACTTCGGTGTTGAGGTTCAATACCGTATCGCCAGCCTTAAGTGTTGGGTGCGAGGTGTCGCCGAAAGGAGTGCGATTAACGGTATCCAATGAAAACCGCGTCGGCAGAAAGCTCGCCAGTAGCCGCGTATAGTTGCTGACCTCGGCTTGTAGACTGGTATCGTACATGTTGATCATGTCGGTGACGCCATTCACCTGGCTCTGCATGTCGTTAAGGGTCAGAACTTTGAGCTGATTGCCTGCTGATCGGGTGAGGGATAGGGTGAATGCAATGAAAAGTATTGCCACGCTCAGGGAAGCGATGACGGATAACTTGATACCCAGGCCCCAGTGTTTAAAAGAAAGTCCCAACATATGTGTGTCTCTTATAATAAAAAAGGTTATTTTTTAGTCTTGCTTCACATGCGTTAACGGCAGTAGATGGAAAAAAATTAATCACGGAGTGTAAACATTCATTTCAGTTATTGATCTGGATCAATGTAATTTTTTATTTACATAAACGCACTGATTAAACCCGAACGAAATCAAGGCGACACGGAGATAAGAACATGGCTGTGAGCCGGGTTATCGTAAAAGGTCGTCCCCTTTCTGCTAAATACGATTTCGCTACATAAAAATAGGCTGACAGAACGGAAAACGAGGGAAATATGGTCGAAATGTCATTGGATAAACTCGGTAGCGGTATTGAAACGATTCACGCGACACCTGCGGGAAGGAGAGATCAGCCCCTCCCGACGATTTTCTTCTTTCATGGTTACACGTCATCAAAAGAGGTGTATTCGTATTTTGGTTATGCGTTGGCTCAGGCCGGGTTTCGGGTGATTTTGGCCGATGCAGCCATGCACGGCGCGCGCTATAACGGGGATGAAGCGCAGCGGTTGTGCCATTTCTGGGATATTCTGCAATCTAATATTGAAGAATTTCCCGACTATGTCGCGGAATATCGGCAGCGTGGCCTGATCGACGGGGAACGGATTGGTGTTTGCGGTGCGTCACTCGGTGGAATGAGTGCTCTCGGATGCATGGCACGCTACCCCTGGATTACGGCAGTTGCGGCGTTTATGGGATCCGGCTACTTCTCTACGCTATCGTCCGCGCTGTTCCCTCCGGTTCCGGCCGATCGCGAGGAAAATCAGGCGGTGTTGCAGGCGCTAGCGAGCAAACTGGCAGATTATGATGTCACGACGCGTCTGGACGCGTTGTCCGATCGACCGCTGCTGGTGTGGCACGGTGAAGCGGATGACGTCGTGCCAGCGGCAGAAAGCGCACGTCTCTATCAGGCATTACAGGCACGCGACAAGCTGGCTAATCTGACGTATCTGACCGAACCGGGCGTAGGGCACCGTATTACGCCAACGGCGTTGCGGGCGGGCGCGGATTTCTTCCGACAAGCGCTGTAATCCTGTCCCGATTGCGTCAATATCGCCGCGCAGAAAACTCCTGTGTTTCTTCCTTGTGTTCTTTAATGTCGGGCACTATACTTACGCGTCATTTTTTCAGCCGCACATACACACGTTCCTTGCCTCCACGGGCCGCGGTTGACCCAGACAGGAGGCTGAATAATCCGTAAGGAGCAATTCGATGCGTCATTACGAAATCGTATTTATGGTTCATCCTGACCAGAGCGAACAGGTTCCGGGCATGATCGAGCGCTACACTGCCACTATCACTGGTGCGCAGGGCACGATCCACCGTCTGGAAGACTGGGGCCGCCGTCAGCTGGCTTACCCGATCAACAAACTGCACAAGGCACACTACGTTCTGCTGAACGTTGAAGCGCCGCAGGAAGCGATCGATGAGCTGGAAACAAACTTCCGCTTTAACGATGCCGTTATCCGTAGCATGGTTATGCGCGTTAAGCACGCGGTAACTGAAGCATCTCCAATGGTGAAAGCGAAAGACGAACGCCGTGAGCGTCGTGAAGATTTCGCTGAAGCTGGCGATGATGTGGATGCAGGGGATTCTGAAGAGTAATTGTTGTGGTGACGGTAAATCGTCTGGTGTTGTCCGGCACAGTGTGCAAGACGCCCATTCGTAAAGTCAGCCCGTCAGGCATTCCTCACTGTCAGTTTGTGCTTGAGCACCGCTCGACACAGGAGGAAGCCGGATTGAGTCGGCAAGCATGGTGTCGTATGCCCGTGATTGTCAGCGGACTCTCGTCACAAGCAGTTACCCACAGTATAACGGTCGGCACGCAACTTACCGTGCACGGGTTCATTAGCTGCCATCAAGGGCGCAATGGCTTGAGCAAGATAGTGTTACATGCCGAGCAGATTGAATTGATAGATTCTGGAGACTAGCCACATGGCACGTTATTTCCGTCGTCGCAAATTCTGCCGTTTCACCGCGGAAGGCGTTGTAGAGATTGATTATAAAGATATCGCTACGCTGAAAAACTATATCACTGAAAGCGGCAAGATTGTTCCGAGCCGTATCACCGGTACTCGTGCAAAATACCAGCGTCAGCTGGCCCGCGCTATCAAGCGTGCGCGTTACTTGTCTTTGTTGCCGTACACTGACCGTCATCAGTAATCGGCCACTGTCCATTAACGAGACTTTGAGAGGATAAAGTAATGCAAGTTATTCTGCTTGATAAAGTAGCAAACCTGGGCAGCCTGGGTGATCAGGTAAACGTTAAAGCGGGCTACGCTCGTAACTTCTTGGTTCCACAGGGCAAAGCTGTCCCAGCAACCAAGAAAAACGTTGAGTTCTTCGAAGCACGCCGTGCTGAACTGGAAGCCAAACTGGCTGACGTTCTGGCTGCTGCTGAAGCTCGCGCTGCTAAGATCAAAGAACTGGGTAGCGTTACCATCGCGTCTAAAGCTGGCGACGAAGGTAAACTGTTCGGTTCCATCGGTACTCGCGATATCGCTGATGCGGTAACGGCTGCCGGTGTTGACATTGCTAAGAGCGAAGTTCGCCTGCCGAACGGCGTTCTGCGTACTCTGGGTGAGCACGAAGTGAGCTTCCAGGTACACAGCGATGTATTTGCTGAACTGAATGTAGTTGTTGTTGCTGAAGCATAATTCACGTTTATCGTTGAATTAATACTTTAGTTAACATGTGAAACGCTGGCCTTGTGCCAGCGTTTTGCATTTTAGGGATCGGGAAATGGCCTATCATTACCTATACCCTAAATAATTCGAGTTGCGTGAAGGCGGCAACTGAGCGAATCCCAGGAGCTTACTCAGGTAAGTGACTGGGGTGAGTAAAGGCGGCTAACGCACAAGCAGCTTGAAGTATGACGGGTATATACCTAAAAAATGAGGCCGGAGGCCGCATGTCTGACTTAATTCACCTCATTCGCGTCTATGACGCGCACGCCCCTTTCTCTTCTCCTACCTTTCTGATTGACCGTCTGTGGCCGCGCGGCATCAGCAAAGCGCGTCTGGAGGGCGTTGAGTGGTTTAAAGACATCGCGCCGAGCAGCGAGCTGCGCAAATGGTTTCACGCCGAACCCGAGCGCTGGGCGGAATTTGTGGATTATTATCGTAATGAGTTAGCGCAAGGCTCGGCGTGCGACAGGCTATTGACGTTACTTGATGGGAAGAAAGCCATCACGCTGCTTTATGGCAGTAAAGACGCGCAGCACAACCATGCTATTGTTCTGCGCGATTTTCTATCGGAACGGCTGGCTCGTTAGCGAGTACGAGTAAAGGCACCGTCCGCACCACGGGTGAAACGAATTGTCTGGTTCGCCGTGGTTTCGATCTCCAGCTCTGCGACCACACCTTGTGCATTCAGCTGTAATTTGACTTCCTGACCTGCCCGTAAATTGCTGAGTGGTTTATCCCTGCCTTCCACCTGAGCCATCGCGAACACATCGCTGACGGGCAGATTGTTATCGCGAAAGAGCTGGGCCAGTGTTTGCCCTGAGGCGATCTCATACTGTCGCCACGGTGCTGATGACGGCGTTGGTGGTTCGGTAGCCGCAGGCTGTTGCTGTGGTGTTGAAGGCTGGCTTTCAATAATCACGGCCTGCATCGCAGCCTGATTATCCGCCTGAGTAAGAGGTACGGGCGTGGTGTGGGCAGGCTGTGGATGTTGGGCGCTGTAAGGCCAGAGCAACACGACGAGCAGCAGTGCGATAGCGATTAAAATCCAGCGACGGTGGAGGAACGGCAGTGGTTCCATCCAGTGATAGCTGTCGGGCAGATGCCAAACTTTCTGTAGCATGGCACCAAGACGCTCGCGCAGGGAAGGAGAGGGCAGACGTTCCTGCTCTTCACGTTCCTCGTCGTTTTCTACGGCTACAGCATGTGAGGGCTGCCGCTGGATGATTCGCTGGCAGAAGCGTACTAGCGTTTGATAATCCCAGGTGGTTTTACGCTTCCTGGGCGCAATTCTGCCCATGGTGACCTCTCTTACTACAATTCAGTATAAAAACAGCATCATATAAAAATGATGTCATTAGCAACGCTATATCGGCAGCTCAACTATCTATGCCTATGCCAGCCACTACGCTGTATCACTCGCCAGACGGCGTCGGCATAAAACAGTATCAGGATAATAACGCAATCCAGTATACCGACAATCCGTATGAGCTGACCAGTTAACGCGTTGATGATTAAGGCAAGCGGTGCACCAGAAAGCGTTGAATTACCAGTATAGGCCAGCTTCTCGGAATGGCTTGGCTGGTGTGCGGTTAACGTGATTGCCTGCACACAGGATTTTACCCCAATCCCCGTCGCTGTTATGCTGCGCTTTCAGTTTTTTACAGATTAAAAGGAACATCCATGACAACTCCTTCTTTTGATAGCGTCGAAGCGCAAGCAAGTTACGGCATCGGCTTACAAGTTGGTCAACAGTTACAGGAATCAGGTCTTGAAGGCCTGATCCCAGAAGCTCTGCTTGCTGGTCTACGCGATGCGCTGGAAGGTAATGCGCCTGCGGTGCCTGTGGATGTGGTTCATCGTGCGCTACGTGAAGTTCATGAGCGTGCTGATGCGGTACGTCGCGATCGCCAACAGGTGCTGGCGGTAGAGGGTCAACAGTTTCTGGCCGAAAACGCGCAGAAAGAAGGCGTGAACAGCACGGAATCCGGTCTGCAATTCCGTGTGTTGACTCAGGGTGAAGGTTCGATCCCTGCCCGTCAGGATCGCGTACGTGTGCATTACACCGGTCGCCTGACTGACGGCACCGTGTTCGACAGCTCTGTTCAGCGTGGTCAACCTGCTGAGTTCCCGGTAAGCGGCGTGATCCCAGGCTGGATTGAGGCGTTGATGCTGATGCCAGTCGGTTCCAAGTGGGAACTCTATATTCCGCACAATCTGGCGTATGGCGAACGTGGTGCGGGTGCGTCCATTCCGCCGTTCAGCGCGCTGATTTTTGAAGTGGAACTGCTGGAAATTCTGTAATCTCCAGACAAAAAAGGCGCTCACTGAGCGCCTTTCTGCTCGTTGACAAATCTATCCGTCATTCCCTCTCGTCGGCCTTTCTTGTTTTCTACTGACTTTCTTTTTTTATTGAAACGACATTACTCACCGCGCAGCGCGCGTGGGAACAGCAAATTGTTTTCCAGATGGATGTGTTCCATTAGGTCGGTAATGAACTCGTTGATACCAGAGTACAGCGCACGCCAGGTGTTGCAGGCACCTTCCGGCGGTACGACACCGTTGGTCAGCTCTTTGACCACTTCCACATCACGTCCGGCGTCATCGTGCTCATGCTCCATCATGGAAATCGGTGCAGCAGCATTCGACCCCATGCCCTGACTGATCATTGGGAAGAGGATGCGCTCTTCTTTCATCATATGCTGAGACAGCTCGTTATAGATGGCGGTCAGCTGGTTTGCGAGCCCGTGCGGGCAATCGGCTTTATCGTGATGCACGCGCTCGACTTTTTCTGCCATCAGAATCAGCTCTGGCAGTTGTTCACGGTGGCGATCGTGAAAGCGAGGGATGATGTACGCGATAATGTCAGCCAGCGGTGCTTCACGCCAGTCCCGCGCGTCGGAAGGCTGTGCGGCCAGTTTTTCTAGCTGTGCTTCCAGCTCGTCGATATTGAGATCTTTTTTGCCAGCCGCGCGGCTGAGCGTTTGCTTTCCGCCGCAGCAGAAATCCAGATTGAGTTCACGAAAGAGTTTGGTCGCGCGCGGAATAGCGATAGCTAACTCACCCAGGGATTGATCGCGGTATGCCATGATGATGCCTCTCAACGAATGCAGTTTATAAATTGCATTTTAAATGCATCTTTATGCGTTGAATATACCGCTTACGAGGTAGGCGGTAAAAGCATACCGTGCTACTGCACGGTATTGCGAGTCTCAAGCGACTGCGTGATGGTATGTAAAAGCGCGGGAATATCCATTCTCGGCAATACCACTTCAATCAGCGACAAACACGATGCCGCGTTCACTTGCTCAAGCACCTGCGCGAGTGCGGCCGGTGAGCGCACCTGCTCGCAGAGTATCTCGTCTTCATTCGCCCCTAACGCGGTAGGAAGCTGTGTCCAGTTCCAGGCGGCAATATCATTGTAGCGTTGTTCGGGGCCGTGAATCGCGCGTTCAACGGTGTAGCCTTGGTTATTCAGCACCACAATCACCATGTTCAGGCGATCCCGAATGATCGAACCCAATTCCTGCACGGTGAGTTGAAGTGAGCCGTCGCCGATCATCAGCACCACGCGCCGTTTCGGTTCGGCAATCTGTGCGCCGAATGCGGCGGGCAGAGAATAGCCGATTGACCCCCACAGCGGTTGGACGATGAAATGACAGCCCGCGGGTAACCGAAGCGCAGCGGCACCAAAGCAGGAAGTGCCTTGGTCGGTCACGAGAATATCGTCAGAGCGGAGGAAGCGCTGCATCTGTTGCCAAAGTTCGCGCTGATTGAGAGTGTCTGTGTGCTCTGACTGCGGTAAGGCTGGAGGCGTAATGGTGCGGTGATCCCAACGGGGCGAGAGTATCGTGGTGATGTTTTCCAGCGCGGCGATAGCGTCTGACATCGGAACCGCCGGGAAAACCTGACCTCCAACGCGCGCCAGCGTTGGCTGGATATCGATGTTTTTTTCGCTGGAAATCTGGTGGCTGAAGCCAGCGGTAATCGTATCGGTATAGCGCACGCCAATGCTGATAATGACATCCGCGTCTTCGATGTGTGCCCGGATCGCTTCATGACTGCCACCACCCGCGTAGGTGCCGGTAAAACTGCGGTGCTGCTCGTTTAACGTGCCTTTCCCCATCAGTAAGGTGGTGTGGGGGAGCGGTGTTTTATCAAGCCAGCGTTGGATTTGCCCTGCAACGCCAACGCGCTGAGCCAGAAAGTCAGCCAGCAATGAGACTGATTTTGCCTCGCTGAGCATCGTGGTGGCAGCGGCGGTAAAAGCTTGCAGCGATTCATCAGACCGTAGTGGTTCAGGGATGACGAGTTTATGCGGTCGTGCACCCGTAGGTGCTGCTGCCACGTCCAATGGCAGAAACAGATATACTGGCTTGTGCTGAGCAAGCGCTTCTCCAATAACCCTGTCGATCTCTGTGGTGGCGTTCTCGACGGTGAGGCTGGCTTGCGCAACGGTGACTTCTGCTGCCATACGGGAGAAGTGGCTAAAGTCGCCATCGCCTAATGTGTGATGCAGTAATTCACCGTTATGTTGTGACGCGAGACTGGGCGCAGCGGCAATGTGAATGACGGGCAGGCATTCCGCATAGCTGCCTGCGATACCGTTAATCGCGCTGAGTTCACCGACACCGAAGGTGGTGAGCAAAGCCGCCGCTGGCCGGCATCGCGCATAGCCATCGGCGGCGTAAGCGGCGTTTAACTCGTTCGCACAGCCGACCCAGGCGATCTCTGAGTGCCTGATGACATGATCGAGAAAATGCAGGTTGTAATCGCCCGGCACGCCGAAGAGATGCTGAATACCGATTTGTGCCAGACGATCCAGTAAATAATCACCCACCGTATAGTTTTCGCCCATCGCTGTTTCCTCTATGAATGATGGATATTCTGAAAGTAAGTATTAGTGATAAGGTGAATATTTCTAATATTTATTCCCTATAGTTAATCGTTAACCCTGCATTTATTCGTACTTGATAGAGATTTTATTATTAAATTTATTAATGAATTAACTCATGGGGCACTGATGAATAGCGCGCGTTGGCGTTAGCGAAACGTTAAGAACCGTAAAATCAGGAAAATGCGCATTTATCTGATAGTGACGCAGAGCAATTCCCCGTATATCTCTGTCAGGCCGCAGTCGCGGTGAGCAAGGAGTAACCCTATGTTTAAGCCACTCGTCATTAGTGCCCTGTTTATGGGAATGTTTGTGGTTATGCCGGCGCCAGAGGCTAAGGGTGCCAGCATTGAGCTGATGCCCGGCGTCACGTTGAATATCGGCGAACGTGACAGATGGGGTAATTACTGGGATGGCTATGACTGGCGCAGCGAGCGCTGGTGGCAGGAGCACCGAGGTTACCATCGTGGTGAACGTAATCGTCACGGTTACTATTGGGATGGCTGGCGCTGGCGCGATGCCCGCTGGTGGCGTGAGAGTCAGCGCGATAGACGTGATTATGACAACCGTCGTTTCGATCAGCCTCGTTATGTTGACAAGCGTGGGCCGCGTCGCGGCGAGTCGGACAGGCGCGGTCACGAGCGGGGAAATGGTGACTATCGCAATGGGCGAGAATCGTTCCGCGACTAGCTTGCAGGCTCCTGCCGCAGCAGGAGCCTGGGGCTGACTACCTTGTCAGCCCTTATTTCGCGTGTTGCAGGTCGAGACGATAAACCGCAAAGCCCGTTTCATCATTGCCGACGGATGTCATCGGGTACTGCGCTTTCTCTTTGATAAACGCGGTAGCTTTCTCTGACGGCGATGTTTCAAAGCGGATATCCAGCGGCGTATCGCTAACGATAGGAGCCAAACGCCAGTTGTTATCCGCCTGCGGCTTCACCTCTCCCGACTTTTGCGTTTCCGCGCTGATGTAGGCCGCCAGAACAGAGCGGTTTTCATCCGGCGAGGCGAAGGCCACGTACTTTTCACCCGTACCGGCAAACTTCTCGCCGTAGGCGCGGTAGTTATTGGTGGCGATCAGGAAGGTCGCTTTAGGATCGATTGGTTTGCCGTTAAACGTCAGCGCTTTGATACGGTGTGCCTTATCGTTGATTAACGTGCACTCGCTGTCATAGCGAGCAGGTTGCGTCACATCAATCTGATAATTGACGCCATCGATCACATCAAAATTATACGTGCGGAAGCCGTCCCAGTTGAGCAGGGATTGCGGCTCACGCTTGCTCGGATCGATGTGTTTGAACTGACCCGCAGAGCACTCCAGCCACTCCTGTACCTGCTGTCCGTTGACTTTCACCACCACCAGCGTATTCGGGTAGAGATACAAATCAGCAGCGTTACGGAAGGTGAGCTGACCTTTTTCTACTTCGACATAGCTGGCCGGATCGTTTTTACGCCCACCGGCTTTAAACGGCGCGGCAGCCGACAGCACGGGAAGATCGGCCAGATCGGGATCGCCCTGAATAAAGTGCTCAACATAGGCGCGCTGAGCGTTGTTGACGATCTGTACAGTCGGATCGTCCTGAATCAGCGACAGGTAGCTATACATGTTGTCTGCGGATTTACCGATCGGTTTACTGACGAATTCACGCGTATTCTGGTGGGCATCGGACAGCACCTTCACCAGCTTGTCGTCTTCTGCTGCCAGTGATTTCTTCTGCGCTTTGTCATAGATCGGTCTGGCTTCCGCTTTCGCCTGTTCCACCTTCCATGTGCCGCTGTCGTTATTTAGCGTGAAATCGACAACGCCGAGGTGGTCACCCCATTGTCCCGGCATCACGGCAGGCACGCCGTTCAGTGTTCCCTGTTTGATATCCGCGCCCTTGATGTTGGCAAAGTCATTGCTGGGGAAAACCGCGTGAGCATGGCCGAACATGATCGCGTCAACGCCCGGAACCTGGCTGAGGTAGTAAACCGAGTTTTCCGCCATCGCTTTGTACGGCTCGGCAGAAAGACCGGAATGTGGGATCACAATCACCAGATCGGCACCTTGCTTACGCATTTCCGGTACCCATTTTTTCGCGCTGGCGGTGATGTCTTCCACGGTGACTTTTCCGGTCAGATTAGCTTTATCCCACACCATGATCTGCGGCGGGACGAAGCCAATATAGCCGATGCGCAGGGTATGCGGTTTGCCGTCGCGGTCGGTGACCGACTTGTTTTCAATGTGGTAAGGCGTAAACAGCGGTTTACCCGTTTTCGCATCCAGCACGTTGGCGTTCACATAAGGGAATTTTGCACCGGACAGCGCTTTGTGCAGATAGTCCAATCCATAGTTGAATTCGTGGTTACCGATATTGCCGACGGAGTAATCCAGCGTGTTCATCGCCTGATAAACCGGATGTACATCGCCTGCTTTCAGACCCTTCGCGGCCATGTAATCCCCTAACGGGCTGCCTTGGATCAAATCGCCGTTATCCACCAGCACGCTGTTGGTGGCTTGCTCGCGTGCGGCGTGAATGAGGCTGGCGGTACGCACCAGACCAAATTTATCGGTTGGCGTATCCTTGTAGTAGTCGAAGTCCATCATATTGCTGTGCAGATCGGTGGTTTCTAATACCCGTAGATCAACGGTGGCGGCATGAACGGTCGTGGCGACCAGCGTAGCAAACAGGCTGAGTGCCAGTGAATGCTTCATTGCGTAACTCCTTGTGCGGTGATTGTCGACGCGTAAGACGATCGGGGTGTCTTTCATATCATGATGAAGTTAAAGTGATTATCGTCCCTAAATTCTGAGGATGACATCAATAATGGCAATAATCGTAGATTGCCTCACAGATGTATAATGAATGACAGAGATGAAGTCTGCGTTACGCTATCGTCGCGTAACCGATAACGACGAGGTCGATCATGCTAGAAACAGTTTGCCAACTGGCTCGCGATGCCGGTACTGCGATTATGCAGGTTTATGAAGGGCAACATCCTGTGGATGTCGCGCACAAGAAAGATGATTCGCCAGTCACCGCCGCCGATCTTGCGGCGCATCGGGTCATTAAGGACGGACTGGCGGCGGCGTTTCCCGATATTCCTTTGCTATCAGAAGAAGATCCGCCTGAGTGGGAAATCCGTCGGCACTGGCAGCGCTATTGGCTGGTCGATCCGCTGGATGGCACCAAAGAGTTCCTTAGCCGCAACGGCGAGTTTACGGTGAATATTGCGCTGATCGAGAACGGTCAGGCCGTACTTGGCGTGGTTTACGTGCCGGTTACGGGCGTGATGTATTCCGCGGCGGAAGGCAAAGCCTGGAAAGAAGAGAACGGCCAACGTCGGCAAATTACCGTGAAGCAGGCTCGGCCACCGTTAGTGGTGGTCAGCCGCTCCCATGCCGATAGCGAACTAAAGGACTATCTCAATCAACTGGGTGAACACCAGACGGTGGCGATTGGGTCATCGCTAAAATTTTGTCTGGTGGCGGAAGGGGAAGCACAGCTTTACCCACGCTTCGGGCCGACGAACATTTGGGATACGGCGGCAGGCCATGCGGTGGCGGTGGCGGCCGGGGCGCAGATTCACGATTGGCAGGGGCAAACTCTGTCTTACACGCCGCGTGAATCTTTCCTCAACCCCGGTTTTCGCGTCTCTCTGTTTTAATCAGCTAGAGCCGGGTTCGTTATTTCTCTTCCAGCAACTGGCGCAGCAGGGAAATCACCTGCTGCACTTCCTGTCCGCTCAATGCGCCATCCTTCACGAAACGGATTTTCCCCTGTTTATCCAGCACGGCGATGGCTGAGCTTTGCGGCTGTAGCTGCCAGGTTTTCCGCACGTTGCCGTTACTGTCGACGATAAACTGCGACCACGGAAAGGCTTTCTTGTTGTCCTCAAGGCTACTGCGCACAAACATGCTGGTGCCGATGATGGCGTCGTCGGTATTCACGATTGTCGTCGTTTGGTAATAATCATGCGGTAGGTTAGCGGCCTTCAGTGCAGAGATGAGCGGATCGTTCATCTCTTTGGCTGAGGTGCGGCCAGCGATATGTTGTATCACCCGCACTTTTCCGGGCAATTGCGCACTGTTCCAGTTTTTATAACTAAACTGATTATTAAGGTACTGAAGTTCTCCCCTATCCGCGACGCCAACCGGTGGAACCAATTGGTTAAGTACCAGCGTATGGGCTGAAGCCGGGAGTGAGAGAAGCCCCAAGAAAGGTGTGATAGAGAGCGCGAGGAGCAGGTGGCGTATTTTTATCATGGTATATCCTTCAATGTGGGGCCCGATGCGATGGTAAAGATGGAAAATATCAGGCGATGGAATAAGCGTAGATTCAGGAAACTGGTCTGTCCTGCTCCGCGATAAAACGGTTTGTGCCTGAGTGCACAAAACCCTTATTTTTGAAGGTTTATACTGATGAGTAAGGGTTTCCTTAAATACTACTCTGTAAAAATCTGTAAAAGCAGTTAAGAATACTGAATAGTGGGGAACTAAATGCTGTTTTACAGTACTAATTAGCAGTATCCGTTATCTCATTAGCGCTCCAGAACCTCAGCCATGTTGGTGAAAGGGAGAGCGTAAAAAAATAAAACGGGAGCGTAAAACGATGAGGATCTTCGAACGTTACAATCCTTTGAAAGTCGCCAAGTATGTGAAAACCCTATTTCGTGGGCGGCTGTACATAAAAGGGGTTGGTGCTTTTGAGTTCGACTACGGCAAAATTCTATTGCCAAAGAAACAGGATAAGCAGCATCTACTGGTGATGTCTGAAGTGAATCGCCAGGTCATCCGGCTTCAGGCCGAGATGGGATGAATGATAAAGAAACGGCCCGTCATGGGCCGTTTTGGTTTTTTATGAAGAATGGTTTGTCATGCATGTCTTCTGGCGGTTAATCGTCGCTATCAATCTTCACGCTGGATGAAACGATCGGGCGGTCTTCTAGGCGTGTCACCAGCAGCTGATCGATCTTGTAGCTATCGATATCCACCACTTCAAACTTATAGCCAGAGAAGCGCACCGCATCGGTACGTTTCGGGATTTTCCGCAGCGTATACATCATGAAGCCGCCAATGGTTTCGTAGTTGCCGGAATGCGGGAAGTCATCAATATTCAGCGCGCGCATCACGTCTTCTATTGGCGTACCACCTTCAACCAGCCAAGAGTTCTCATCGCGCGCGACAATCTGCTCTTCCATTCCCTGACCAACGAGATCGCCCATCAGCGTTGTCATCACGTCATTCAAAGTGATGATGCCGACGATCAGCGCGTATTCGTTCAGAATGACCGCGAAATCTTCGCCTGCGGTTTTAAAACTTTCTAACGCTTCGGACAGCGTCAGCGTATCCGGCACGATCAGTGCAGGACGAATCTGCACGCCGCTACTGAGCGTCAGGCTTTGGTTTCCTAACACCCGAATCAGCAGGTCTTTAGAGTCCACGTAGCCGACGATCTGATCAATCGTGCCATCACAAACCAGAAACTTGGAATGCGGCTGCTGGGCGATCTTTTCCTTAATGCTGTCTTCCTGCTCGCGCAGATCGAAGTAGACCACGCTTTCGCGTGAGGTCATCGAAGACGGCACGGTACGGGATTCCAGCTCAAACACGTTCTCGATGAGCTCATGTTCCTGCTTACGCAGCACACCAGCCAGTGCACCGGCTTCCACCACGGCATAAATATCATCGGACGTGATGTCATCTTTACGCACCATCGGCAGCTTGAGCAGGCGGAAAATGACGTTAGCCAGGCCGTTAAAGATCCAAACTAGCGGGCGGAAGAGGAACAGGCAGAAGCGCATGGGGTTGATTATGCGGACCGCGACGGTTTCCGGCGCAATCATACCAATGCGTTTCGGGGTGAGGTCGCCAAACAGGATAAACAAGCTGGTGACGAGTACGAATGAGCAGATGAAACTGACTTTATCGGCGGCTTCGGGTGACATGAAGCGTTCAAACAGTATGGAAAACGTCGGGGAAAATGCCGCATCGCCGATGATACCCGCCAGAATCGCGACGGCATTGACGCCGATTTGAATGACGGTAAAGAAAATGCCCGGCGTTTCCTGAAACTTGAGCACCAGATCGGCGTTGAGGTTTCCCTCATCGGCCATCAGTTTGAGTTTAATTTTACGAGACGCCGCCAGCGAGATCTCGGACAGCGAGAAAAACGCACTGATGGCAATGAGACAAAGAATCAGCAATAAACTGTTTAACATCATTTTTAACGTTTTCGCATGGGCCTACGTTAGCGCAGCGATCCTCAGAAAGGTGAGTAAATTAATAGCAATAATTAGAAGGTCTATAACCGGGCAACGATCCGCCCGGTTTGGGCGCATTATAGCAGGAGCGGTGAATTTACCGCCAGTGGTCAACGTGGAGGCGGAAGACAGATGCTGATGCCGCCTAACCCGCAGTAGCCGTTCGGGTTCTTGTGCAGGTATTGCTGGTGGTCGTCTTCCGCATAATAGAACGGACCCGCAGGTTCGATTTCTGTGCTGATAGCGCGGCTGTCACCGTTCACCCTCATCGCCTGCTGAAAGCGCTGAAGGCTGTCCTGTGCCGCCTGTTCCTGCTCGGGTGTGAGCGTATAGATAGCAGAGCGGTATTGGCTGCCGATATCGCCTCCCTGACGCATACCCTGCGCGGGGTCGTGATTTTCCCAGAACAGTCGCAGTAACTGCTCGTAACTGATGACCGTAGGATCGAAAACGACACGCACGGCTTCGGCGTGATCGGTCTGCCCGCTGCACACTTCACGGTAGGTCGGGTTGGGCGTGTAACCGCCAATGTAACCCGCCGCGGTGCTGTAGACGCCCGGCTGTTGCCAGAACAAGCGCTCCGCGCCCCAGAAACAGCCCATCGCAAAAATAGCGACAGACATCGAGTCCGGCACATGCGTCATGGAATGTTCATGAACGACATGCAGCCTGGCTACCGGCATGGGCGTGGAACGCCCCGGTAAAGCATCGGATTGCGTAATCCGCTGTGTTTTATCAATTGAACTCATCACGTTGTTAACTCCAGCTAGACTGGGTAAATAACCCGCTTTCATGGAAAGCATAACCAAGAAGCATGGCGCTGTCTTTATATCTTCATGGTGTTTAATGTTAAGGTAATGTTTATCTGTAATGCCGTAAATTGATGTTTATAGGTGAAAATCTATTCTTAAGATGGAAAATTAGTATTTATCACTAATATCATGCAAAGTTGGCAGGGGATTTCGGCGCTGCGTGGCGGATTGTCAGGTCAGCGTACAGCGACGGCCGTCAATGTGGCGGGCGAAGTGATAAAAGCCATGCTATAGGTTTTAGACGACAGGGTTTAGGCGACAGACAGATTTTTCAGGGAGCTCAGTGACTATTTTCATCTCAACGAAAAGTTTCATTGGAAAAAAAAGCGTTACCGGGCAAAAAGGCATAGCAGGACAAAAAAATAGCTTTGCTGGCTGCGGTGCGCCACGATACCGGATTCTTGGCCTGATGTGCGCGCTGCTTATGCTGGCCCCAGAGAGTCAGGCGGCGAATGTGCGTCTGCAAGTCATGGGGCTGGAAGGGCAGTTACAAAAGAATGTACGGGCTCGCTTATCCACCATCGCGGTCGATGAGGTTAATGCCGACGGGCGTTTCCGCTCACGCGTCGATGAAGCGATCCGTCAGGGATTGCGCGCGCTCGGCTATTACGATCCACAGATTGGTTTCGAATTCCGGCCTGCTGTTAATGGTGGACGACCTGTATTGATTGCCACCGTCACGCCCGGTGAACCGGTAAAAATTGCTGGGGTTAACATCACCCTGCGCGGCGGTGCGCATGACGATAAGGACTACCAACAGCTGGTTAAAGACGATCGCCCCGAAATCGGTTCGGTATTGAACCACGGTGACTTCGATCGCTTTAAAAGCGGGCTGAACGGTTTGTCATTACGTAAAGGCTATTTCGATGCGCGCTTCCAGCAAAGCCAGCTCGGCGTGATGCGGGAAGAGAGAGAAGCGTTTTGGGATATCGACTTTGATAGCGGTGAACGCTATCGCTTTGGCGCCGTACACTTTCAGGGCGCACAAATCCGTGATGATTATCTGCAAAATTTGGTGCCGTTTCACGAAGGCGATGCTTACACCAGTGAAGATCTTGGCGAGCTAAACCGCCGTCTTTCTGCGACGGGATGGTTTAACTCTGTCGTGGTGTCACCTGATTTCGAACGGTCGAAAAACGCCAAGGTGTTGCCGCTGGAAGCCGTGGTGACGCCGCGAACCCGTAATCGGATTGAAACCGGGGTCGGCTATGCCACTGATGTTGGCCCTCGCTTTAAAACGACCTGGAATAAGCCGTGGGTAAACTCTCGGGGCCACAGTCTGGAAAGTAGCCTGAGCGTGTCTGCGCCGGAGCAATCGCTCGATTTTAGCTACAAAATCCCCTTGTTGAAGAACCCGCTTGAGCAGTATTACCTGCTGCAAGGCGGCTTCAAGCGCGAAGATCTCAACGATACCAAATCCGATGGCACCACGCTGAATGTGGCGCGCTACTGGGATCTTTCCAGCGGCTGGCAGCGGGCGATTAACCTGCGCTGGAGTCTCGACCACTTTACGCAGGCAAGCGTGACGGATACTACGATGCTGATCTATCCGGGGGTCAGCATTAACCGAACCCGCCAACGCGGCGGGCTGATGCCGGTGTGGGGCGATACGCAACGTTATTCTATTGATGTTTCTGACACCATTTGGGGGTCGGATATCGACTTTGCCGTGCTTCAGGCGCAAAACGTCTGGATTCGTACGCTGGCGGATAAACACCGTTTTGTCGCGCGCGGCAATCTGGGCTGGATTGAGACCAATAATTTCTCCCGCGTTCCCCCCTCACTGCGTTTCTTTGCCGGTGGCGATCGCAGCATCCGTGGATATAAGTACAAATCTATTTCGCCGCGTGACAGCGACGGCAAACTGACAGGTGCATCCAAGCTGGCGACGGGTTCGCTCGAATACCAATACAACGTGACGGGAAAATGGTGGGGTGCGGTTTTTGTTGATTCAGGTGAAGCAGTGAATGATATCAAACGAAGTAACTTCAAGACCGGTTCGGGCGTCGGTGTTCGCTGGGCCTCGCCGATTGGCCCGGTGAAGCTCGATGTTGCTATGCCGATCGGCGATGCAGAGAAGAAGAACGATGTTCAGTTCTATATCGCACTGGGGCCTGAATTATGATGGATGAGAAAAACGAAAAAAAAGCACAGGATCCGCTGGCGGAAGAGAGCGCTGCACAGAATAACGTGCCGACGACGCCCGCGCGAAAAGGGCGCTGGTGGAAAAGAATCGGTATTGGCTTTGTCACTTTCTTACTGCTTCTCATTGTTGGGCTAGGATTGCTGGTAGGAACGACGCCGGGTCTGCATCTGTTGCTGAATACCGCCGCACGCGTGGTGCCGGGACTGGAGATTGCCAGTGTAAGCGGTGGCTGGCGTGATTTAACGCTGAAAAACGTTAGCTACGAAATGCCGGGTGTGACGGTAAAGAGTGATGAATTTCACCTGTCGCTCGCGTTAGGCTGTTTACGCAAAAGTCAGCTGTGCATCAATGACCTTTCAGCAAACCGCGTCGATGTGGTCGTGGATACCAAAGCCCTGCCTGTGGCGGAAGAGCCACCGCCGCCTTCGACCCCAGTCACGGAAATCTCCGCACCTTTCCCTATCTCTCTACGTCAACTCGTGCTCAATAGCGTCCAGGTTACCGTGGATGACACCGCGATTTCTCTAGGCGAATTCCGCACGGGAATGCAGTGGGAAGGCCGTGTTCTAACGCTGTTGCCGACCAAAATCAGCGCACTGCTGGTGGCCTTGCCGAAAACTCCCGTCGATGTACTGGAGGATGGCAAAGTGACGGCGGCGGAAATGGCGTCCGTCATCAAAGAAACGGCGGCGAACGTACGCGAAGCGGCTGAGCAAGGCTCTTCGCAAACGCTTCAAATCGATAAAGTGCTAGAGGCAAATAATACGGTAGCGGCCGCCACGACGACGACACCGATACCGACAGCGTCGACGTCAAAAACGGATAGCGCCGCTGACAGGCCAGCAGTCCCTGAACAGCCGCTGGGCGAACGACTGAGCGAGCTGTTCTCCAAACCGTTACTACCGGATTTACCGCAGTTCACGCTGCCGTTGGACTTGAACATTGTCGAGATTCACGGTGAACAGCTGCGGCTGACGGGCGATCAGGATATTTTGATTAATAACTTGTTCGTACAGGCGTCGACTCAGCAACAACATTTGCGTCTGGACAAACTGATCGTGCAATCGCCGCAAGGTGGATTGAATGTGCGCGGTGAAGCGACGCTCAGCGATAACTGGCCTGTCTCGCTGACAGCGAACGGCGTGTTGAACGTCGATCCGCTCAAGGGCGAAAAGCTGAAGTTGACGGTCGATGGTGGCCTGCGCGAGCAGTTGAATGTGGCGCTGAACCTCTCTGGGCCGCAGCGCGCCCAGTTGGATTTGCAAACTCAGCTGGCGGAAGCTGGGCTGCCGCTGGCGTTAACGCTGCAAACCGAGCGCGTGCGTTGGCCGCTGACGGGCGCGACGCAATATCAGGCTGACAACGTCAGGCTGCGTTTTAATGGTAAAGCGACCGACTATGCGCTGTCGCTGCGCGGCGATCTGACTGGGGCGGACATTCCTCCCGCAACGCTGTTGCTGGATGGCAAAGGTAACGAACAGCAGTTTACGCTGAGTCGCCTGCGGCTGGCGGCATTGCAGGGAAATGCTGACCTGAGTGCGCTCATCGACTGGAGCAAAGCCATCAGTTGGCGCAGCGAGCTGCTGCTGAACGGGATTAACACGGCGAAGCAGTGGCCTGAATGGCCCGCGAAAATAGACGGCAAAATAACGACGCGCGGTAGCGTCTATGGCGGAAGCTGGCAGTTACAGGTGCCGGAACTACGGCTAGATGGCAACGTGAAAGCGAATAAGCTCACGGCCAGAGGTGAACTGCGCGGAAACGCAGCGGGGCAGTGGACAATTCCAGCGCTGAATCTGGCGTTAGGCCGCAACCAGTTGAACGTCAAAGGCGACCTGAGCGATAAGTGGCAGTTGGATGCGGACATCAATGCGCCGTCGCTGGACGGCATGTTGCCCGGTCTGGCAGGGCGCGCCATCGGCACACTCAAATTACGTGGCAATCTGCGTGAACCGCAGATACTGGCGGATATCACTGCGTCTGGCCTGCGCTGGCAGGCGATGACGATTAGCCAGGTGCGGGTGGAAGGGGATGTGCGCTCCGAACAGCAAATTCAGGGCAAGCTGGCCATACGCCTCGAAGCACTGAAGCAAGAAGGCCTGAATATTGCGCTGTTGACGCTGGATGCCAGCGGTAACGAGAAACAGCACCAGCTCCGGCTGAATATGCAGGGCGAACCGGTTGCGGGGCAACTGGCACTTTCGGGCAGTTTCGATCGTCAGGAACAACGCTGGCGCGGTACGCTGAACAATACCCGCTTTGACACGCCGGTGGGTGAGTGGCGTCTGACGCAGGATATGGCGTTGGATTACCTGAACGCGCAGCAGAAGATCACCATCGGCACGCACTGCTGGCGGAATCCGAACGCAGAGCTTTGCGTACCAAAAGCGATTGAGGCTGGACCGAGCGGACAGGCGAGTATCCGATTGAACCGCTTCGATCTCGCCATGCTGAAACCGTTCCTGACGGCGGATACGGTGCTAGCTGGGACGTTCACCGGCGGTGCGGATATCAGCTGGCAGGCAGGGCAAGGTTTACCGCAGGCGAAAGTGTCGCTCGTGGGTAACGGCGTCAGCGTTCGCCAGCAGATGCAGGGCAATACGCTGCCGATTGATTTCGACACCTTTACGCTGAATGCCGGGCTCGATCGCGGGCGGGCGCAGCTTGGCTGGCTGATGGCGATCCGAGAGAACGGACGCTTCAGCGGTGATATTCAGGTGACCGATCCACAGGGACGGCGCAATCTCGGCGGCAGCGTCACGATCAATAATATTTCGCTGGCGTTGCTTAACCCTGCGCTGAGTAAAGGAGAAAAAGCGGCCGGGATACTGAATGCGAACCTGCGTTTGGCGGGGGATGCGGCGCGTCCTCAGATCTTCGGCCAGATGGTGCTGGAGCGGTTGGATATTGATGGCAACTGGATGCCGATCGATCTGACCAACGGGCGACTGGCGGTGAATTTCAGTGGGATGTCGTCGACGCTGCAAGGTTTCCTGAAAACGGATAACGGGCAGTTGAACCTCGGCGGGAACGCAGACTGGTCGCGGCCAGATGCCTGGCGTGCGCGAATTGCCGCGAAAGGCCAGAAGCTGCGGGTGACGGTTCCGCCGATGGCGCGGCTGGATGTTTCGCCGGATATTGTCTTCGAGGCCACGCCGCAGCTGTTCGCGTTAAACGGATCGGTCAGTATCCCGTGGGCGCGCATTGTCGTTAAAGACATGCCGGAAAGTGCGGTGGCGGTGTCGTCGGATGAAGTGATGCTGGACGCTCAGCGTCAGCCACTGAAAAAAGCCAGCGCCGCAATTCCAATTAACAGTAACCTGACGATCCGCGTTGGTAACGATGTTCGGCTGGATGCGTTCGGGCTGGTCGCTCGTCTACAGGGCGATCTGAAAATGGTTCAGGATGAGCGCGGGCTAGGGCTGAACGGTCAGATCGATATTCCGTCAGGGCGCTTTAAAGCCTACGGACAGGATCTGATCGTCCGTAAAGGGCTGATTCTGTTCTCTGGTCCGCCGGATCAGCCGATCCTGAATATCGAAGCCATTCGTAATCCAGACAACACCGCTGATGATGTTACCGCTGGCGTGCGCGTCACTGGCATGGCCGCCACGCCGAAGCTGGAAGTCTTCTCCGATCCTACAATGTCGCAGCAGGAAGCACTTTCTTATCTGTTGCGTGGACAGGGTTTGGACAGCAGTGGCGCAGATAGCTCGGCAATGACCTCAATGTTAGTCGGTTTAGGGGTTGCACAAAGTGGTCAAGTTGTGGGTAAAATCGGCGAGGCCTTTGGCGTAAGTAATTTAGCTCTGGATACACAGGGTGTTGGCGATAATTCTCAAGTTGTCGTCAGCGGCTACGTCCTTCCGGGTCTGCAAGTAAAATATGGTGTTGGCATATTCGATTCTTTGGCAACGTTAACGCTACGTTATCGTCTGATGCCAAAACTATACTTGGAAGCGGTGTCTGGAATTAGCCAGGCATTAGATGTGCTCTATCAGTTTGAGTTCTAGCGATGCGAATTATTGTTTACGGCAGTTTACGACGCAAACAGGGAAACAGTCATTGGATGACAAATGCGCAATGGTTAGGGGATTGTCAGCTCGCGGGTTTCGAGCTGTACGATCTCGGCCATTATCCGGCAGTCGTACCCGGTGATGGAGAAATCCATTGCGAGGTCTATCGCATTAGTTCGTCGATTTTGACCGAGCTGGATGCCTTAAAGCGGGACGGCCACGAATACCAACGTGAGCTGATTCGTACTCCTCTGGGCAGTGCCTGGATCTATCTGTACAAACACCCTGTTGTAGGGCTGACGCGTATTGCCAGCGGTGATTGGCTAAAGCGCAGCGAAGAAGATGAAGAGGCTTGAGGCCGAGTAGCCAATCAAGTCTCATGGTCGCCATAAATAAAAACACCGCGCAAGGCGGTGTTTTTGATCATTCATTGAGTGGCGCTTATTTGTTTTTCGCGCGCTCGAAGGAAGCAACGATCTCGGCTTTTGCCGCCGCAGCGTTATCCCAACCTTCAACTTTCACCCACTTGCCTTTTTCCAGATCTTTGTAGTGTTCAAAGAAGTGGCCGATCTGTGCACGCAGCAGTTCAGGCAGGTCGTTAACGTCTTTAATGTGATCGTATTCTTTAGTCAGCTTGCTGTGCGGAACGGCGACCAGCTTGGCATCTTCACCCGCTTCGTCAGTCATTTTCAGCACGCCAACAGGACGGCAACGGATCACTGAGCCCGGCTGCAACGGATACGGGGTCGGCACCAGAACGTCAACCGGATCACCATCCAGAGACAGCGTGTGGTTGATGTAGCCGTAGTTGCACGGGTAGAACATGGCCGTAGACATGAAACGGTCTACAAACAGCGCACCAGTATCTTTATCAATTTCATATTTGATCGGATCGGCGTTCGCGGGAATTTCAATCACTACATAGATATCTTCCGGCAGATCTTTACCCGCCGGGACATTGTTCAGACTCATGTCGGTTTCCTTCTCTTAAACCTGAAATAGCGTGGCCGTCATTATAGCCAAAAAGCGTTTAATGTCCCTGACTTTTAGTGTGCCGAGGCGCGATGCGCTTGCGCGAGTCGTTTAAGTAAAAATACTTTCGTTACTAAAGTTTCTTTAAAGAAAGCAGGCTTGTTACCGATAGGAACATGATCAGGATCACGTTATGTGGGGCTTTTCTCCGCATTTATTTATCATTTGTAATTCCAGGGAAACAAAAATGTTAAGAAATATCACAATCAAGACGAGCTTGATTGCTTTGTTAGGAACGATGGTACTGCTCTTACTACTCGTATGTGGAATCGGCATCACCTCAATTAATCAGGGAATCACGTCTCTGACGACAATCGACAAGATTCAGGGAAAAGAAGTCACTGCGCTGGCGGGAAGTTATACCGCTTCACTGCGTGCAAGAACGGGGGCGGCGTTGGCCGCTCGTCAGATGGAAAACGGGCTGACCGATCTCGCGAATGCATCGGTAGCACGAGCAGAGGCTTATACGGCGCTCTCCCAAAAAGAAATGACGCGCTTTCTTTCCTACGGCACGGTAACGGAACGCGGCGCCAAAATGGCGGCAGAGGTTAAAAGCAACTACGAGCAATACATGAGCCTTGGCGTTCAGCCAATGGTTGCAGCGTTGAAGCGTGGCGATGTCGCTGCTTATTATGTGCTATTGCAGGACGTGCTGCCGCCGCTCAGCGTTAAGATGGATAAGGTCGCGAACGAATTCCGCGACTTCGGTCTGGAAGTGGGGGAAAACATGCTCACAGATGCAGAAAGCTTCGCGTTCGAGCGCCTGACGATCATTGGTATCGCCTGTATATCTGTGCTGCTGCTGGTGTTGGCTGCCTGGATTGCGCTGAAGCGCTCCATTCTGTCTCCGCTTGAAGAGACCGTCGGTCAACTGGAGTTTATTGCCCGTGGTGATTTGACTCAACGCATCGCCGATGGCGGCAATAACGAAATTGGTCGCCTGATTCAGGCGATGAAGGCAATGCAGCATTCGTTGGCAACCGCCGTGGGGCGCGTCCGCGACGCCGGTATGCAGATTGACGTCGGTACCCGCGAGCTGTCTTCCGGCAACACCCATTTAGCCGCTCGTACGGAAGAGTCAGCTTCCTCGCTGGAAGAAACCGCAGCCAGTATGGAGCAGTTGACCGCTACCGTGACGCTGAACGCGGAAAGTGCGGAACAAGCGCATACGCTGGCGCAAAATGTGTCCGACATTGCCAATAAAGGCAGTGAAACTGTGGGGAGTATGATCGAGAAAATGGAGATGATCTCCAGCAGCTCTGCACGTATCGGCGATATTCTGGCGGTGATTGACGGCATCGCGTTCCAGACCAACATTCTGGCGTTGAATGCGGCGGTTGAAGCCGCGCGTGCGGGGGAGCAGGGGCGTGGGTTTGCCGTGGTGGCGGGGGAAGTCCGCAATCTGGCACAGCGCAGTGCGCAATCCGCTAAAGAGATCAAAATGCTGATGGAAGAATCTCAGAGCCGCGTGAGTGAAGGCACCGTTATGGCAAAAATGGCGGGTGAAACGATGAATGACGTTTCTGACGCCGTGGCGCGCGTGACATCGCTGATGCGTGAAATCTCAACGGCAACGCGTGAGCAGAGTAATGGCATTGGGCAGGTGAATCTGGCGGTATCGCAGATGGATGAGGTCGCACAGCAAAATGCGTCTTTGGTAGAAGAGTCCGCCGCTGCCACACGCTCACTGGAAGATCAGGCGCGCCTGCTGGCAGAAAGCATGTCTCAGTTTAAAGTGCAGTCGCAGGAGTTTGCCGCTATCGGCCGATTCTAATTCCCGCCATACTTCATAAAAAAATTCCCGTGAAAACGGGAATTTTTTTGCCTTACTCTTCGGGCGCGCTTTGCTCGTCTTCCGGCTGTTTCTTCTTGCGTAGCTTATTCCAGATTTTACTTTCCTGTCCGCGCCAGAGGCGTTGGATATTGTCATGATGACGCATCAGGATCAGACAAGAGAGCATCGCGACGGGGAAGGTAAACTGTGGCTTGAACCACCAGACATAAAACGGCGCGATGAGCGCACTGACTATCGCGCCAAGCGAGGAATAACCGCTCAGCAGCACGGTCAGTAGCCAGGTGCCAGTCATCAGGCCCGTCAGATCCCAGCCGATCGGCGCAATGGCACCAAATGCCGTTGCGACCCCTTTGCCACCGCGAAAGTGGAAAAAGACCGGATAGATATGGCCGAGGCAGGCGGCGATAGCGGTTAACCCGAGATACAGCGGGGGCACGCCCAGCTCGTAAGCGGCCCAGACGGGCAGCATGCCTTTCAGAACATCAAACACCAATACGGTTGCAGCGGCCGCTTTGCCGCCAATACGCAATACGTTAGTAGCTCCGGGGTTCCCGGAACCATGCTGACGCGGGTCGGGTAGCCCAGCAATTCTGCAAAACAAAATCGCACTGGAAATAGAGCCACACAGATACGCGATTAACATCATACCAAGCGCGGTAACACTCATAACGCTATTCCGTTTAGTTTGTATAGAGAGACGTTTAATAAGGGTCGTTTTACTCTTCTCATCTGTGGATAATACGCACATTCCGTCGGAAGTGGTATCCGACAGCGACAAAAACAGAGAATGGCGTGATGGATATCGTATTTATTGAAGAGCTTACTGTAATCACTACTATTGGTGTTTACGACTGGGAACAGACCATCCAGCAGAAACTGGTGTTCGATATCGAAATGGGCTGGGATAACCGTCAGGCAGCGGCCAGTGACGATGTTAATGACTGCCTGAGCTATGCCGATGTCAGCGAGGCGGTGATTGCCCACGTGGCAAACCAGCGTTTTGCGCTGGTGGAACGCGTTGCTGAAGAAGTCGCACACATGCTGATGCAGCGCTTCTCGATTCCCTGGCTGCGGATCAAGCTCAGCAAGCCGGGAGCCGTCGCGCAAGCGCGTCAGGTTGGCGTCATTATTGAGCGCGGCACGCGATAAATCTGATTTAACAGAATAAATACTGATTTACGTGCAACTAAACCGTAACCCAAATAGTCTATAAGCCAGTTATACCCGTCATACTTCAAGCTGCATGTGCGTTGGCGCGCTACTCGGTCCACTTACGTGGGACTCGTTCGCTTGCCGCCTGCCTGCAACTCGAATTATTTAGGGTGTGTAGCGGCTCGCAAAGTACGCGGCCGCTTTTTTATGGGCTGCATTTTCGTTTTTATCAGAGGCAAGGATTTTTAGATGACTGACCTGCATTCATTGCTAATCGCATTTATTCTTGGCGTGGTCGAAGGGCTGACCGAGTTTTTGCCCGTATCGTCTACGGGGCATATGATTATCGTTGGTCATTGGTTAGGGTTTGCGGATGAGAAAGCCAAGACGTTTGAAGTGATCATTCAGCTTGGTTCGATTCTGGCCGTTGTCGTGATGTTCTGGCGTCGTCTCTTTGGCCTGATTGGGATTCACTTCGGTGAGGTGCCGCACGAGGGGCATACGCCAGGTCGACTAAAGCTGACGCACATCTTGCTGGCAATGATTCCCGCCGTGGTGCTTGGGTTGGTTTTCCATGATGTGATCAAATCGCTGTTTTACCCACAGAACGTGATGTATGCGCTGGTTGTCGGTGGTTTCCTGTTGTTAGCGGCGGAATGGCTCAAACCTAAAAAACCGCGTGCCGTGGGGCTGGATGACATCACGCATCGTCAGGCATTTATGATTGGCTGTTTTCAATGCCTGGCGCTGTGGCCCGGTTTTTCACGTTCAGGGGCGACGATTTCCGGTGGGATGCTGGTGGGCGTCAGTCGCTATGCGGCTTCTGAGTTCTCTTTTATTCTGGCGGTTCCCATGATGATGGGGGCGACCGTTCTGGATCTGTATAAAAGCTGGCATTTCCTGGCGCTGTCCGATGTACCGATGTTTGCCGTGGGTTTTGTGACGGCGTTTCTCGTGGCGCTGATTGCGATTAAAACCTTCCTGAAAGTCATCAAACGCATCTCGTTTGTCCCGTTCGCGATTTACCGTTTTATCGTCGCGGGCGTGGTTTACATGGTGTTTATGTAAGACTGGGAACGTAGATTTTAGGTAGGTTGTTAGTAAGAGAAGAAGCCACGCTAATGCGTGGCTTCTTGGCTTCAGGACGCGACCGAGCTATCTGGCTGTTGTGCTTTCCAGTCAGTCAGTGCATGAATGCGGCGACGTGCCAGTTCGTTACGCACGTCAATGCCTTTAAAACCCTCGGCGACGACGTCTGCACTGCTGACCTGACTGGCGACGCGGAAGGCTTCGCGCAGGTAATCACCTTGTGGATAAGGGTTCTCTTCAAAACCCGCACGGCCTCTGGCATCGGCTTCGCTCGTGAGGGCTAGCTGTTCCAGACGCTGTGGTTTGCGCCAGACGTCAATCGCATCAAATAACTTCAGCAGGGTTTTGGGTTGCAGCACCTGTACGGTATGAACCAGGTCATGATATTCCGCCACTAACTTTGCCAAATCGCGAATCGGGTTAGGCACACGCAAGCGTTGGCACAGTGCTTCAACCAGTTTGACACCCGCCGGGCCATGCCCGTGATGACGTGGCCACAGTTCGGGGGGCGTCAGCCCTTTTCCCAAATCGTGGCACAGCGTGGCAAAGCGTACGTCAATCGCAGGGCTGAGGCGGGCGGCCATCGCCACCGTCATCATGGTATGAATACCGGTATCAATTTCCGGATGCCATTTGGCGGGGGCGGGCACGCCGTACAGGTTATCGATTTCAGGGAACAGTACGGCCAGCGCGCCACAGTCGCGCAGTACCTGAAAATAGACATCTGGCGATGAGGTGCTGAGCGCTTTTTCCGTCTCTTTCCAGACGCGCTCTGGCGTCAGATAAGCCAGCTCGCCCTCATGCGCCATTGTTTGCATCAGCGTCATGGTTTCTTCTGCAATCTCGAAGCCGAGATGGGCAAAGCGTGCAGCAAAGCGGGCGACACGCAGCACCCGTAACGGATCTTCGCTAAATGCCTCGGAAACGTGGCGCAGCACGCGATTCTCAAGATCGCGACGACCGTGATAGGGATCGATAAGGTCGCCCTGCTCGGTGCGGGCAATGGCATTGATGGTCAAATCGCGGCGCAGCAAATCTTGCTCTAACGTGACATCGGGTGCAGCATGGCAGACAAACCCGGTATAGCCTTTGCCAGATTTGCGTTCGGTACGCGCGAGGGCATACTCATCGCGACTAACGGGGTGTAAGAAGACGGGAAAATCCTTTCCAACCTGTTGGTAACCCTGCGCAAGCAGATTCTCCGGCGTTGCGCCGACCACCACCCAATCTTTCTCAGTGACGGGTAAATCCAGCAGGCTGTCCCGAACAGCACCGCCGACAAGGTAGATCTTCAACGTCGGACTCCTGAATCAATAACCAATACTTCACCCCATACTACCATCTTTGCGCCGCCGCGTTGGCTGCAAAGAAAAATGCCTGCAAGAAGCAGGCACCGGACCGTTAACAAACCTATTTGTCGAGCGAAAACGGGAGTAACGGAATAGAAGAGTAAAGCGTTTGCGCCAGGGGCAAAGGCGTCAGGAACGCCTTTGAACGCCGCTTGCGACGGCCCTGTAAGGGTGAATCTCAGGAATGAGATTCATATCTGCGCAAGCCGAGCGTCCATATATGTGTTTACAGCGTCTTTACGGTCTATCCGTTGCTCCCGCTCTACGGACTGTGTCAGCAACCTCATGCCTGAGTCTCTCAGGCACATGTTCCGATTAGCTCATCCAACGGTCGTTTTTCTTTTTGCGAGGGATGATGTGCGGCAACAGCAAACCCAGCAGCAGGCCGATGCCCGCCACGCCGCCGCCATACATAAACCACTGTAAAATGATGGTGCGCTGCTTATCGTCAAGCTGGACATTCGCCGCGCTGACTTTCTTCTGCGCAACGATAAGCTGATTTTTCAGATCCTGATTTTCCTGACGTAATCCGTTGATAACACTATCGCTGGCCGCGACTTTCTGCTGCATATCGGCGGTACGCTGATTCCAGGTCTGATCGATATTATTCAGTTTTTCAGTCAGCTCTTTGACCTGATTCTCCAGTTCTGGCACCCGCGTGCGCAGGCTTGGCGTATTGCTCAACTGGTCGAGCGGAATCCAGGTGGTGCGGTTTTTGTCATCACGGATCTGTGCATAGCCTGCGTTTTCATTAACGCTGAGTAGTGTGACCTCTGCACCTGCATTCAGTGTGCCGACGATACGATATTGATTGCCTGGGCCGCTGTGGACATACGTCAATAACTCATCGGAAATGTAGCGTTTTTCTTCCGCCTGTGCGGTCCAACTCAGCGTGAGAGAAAATAAAGTAAAACAGAGTAAGCCTAATTTCTGCATAAGATCATCATGTTGCGTTAATGGTGGTCCGATAGTAGAGGCTTAAGTCTGACGAGGCAATCTCTAAACCGAAATGAGAACAGTCTTAGAACCTATCCCATTAGGGCTTTTCACACCAATAACGCCGACTGGACTGGGTTCGTTGACTGCGGCGTGCAGTGTGTTTCAGCGGGGAAGCGCCGTGTAGCTGATGGCCGGTTTGCATAAGAAATGCGCGCTTGTTCGCAGGTGAAAAAGAGTGTGTGCGGTAAGAGTAGTAAGCTGAAGTAAAATGTTATTTACTGACATGATAATGAACGTGGTCTTGGTGTTGTGAGTGCTATGAGTGAAGAAATCGAGCTGAAATTTATTGTTCATCCCGACAGCGTTCAATCGCTGCTGACGCAACTGGCTGAATGGGAAAGTGATTACAGCCAGTATGAGCATATGCGTGCTCAGCGCCTGAGCAATATCTATTATGAAACGGCGGATAATTACCTGCGCCGCAATGGCATCGGCCTGCGTATTCGCGGTGAAAATGAACGCTACGAAATGACGGCGAAAACGGCCGGCAAGGTGATTGGCGGGCTGCATCAACACCCAGAATATAATGTAGAACTGGAGAAAGCCGAGCTGGATCTCAGCCTGTTTCCGGCGGAGGTCTGGCCGGAGGATTGCGATATTGTCGGGCTACAATCGTCGCTTAATCCGCTGTTTAGTACAGATTTTACGCGTGAAAAGTGGGTGTTTACTTACTATCAAAGCGTGATTGAGGTTGCGTTAGATCGCGGTGAGATTCGTGCCGGAGAGCTGAGTGAACCGCTGTGCGAACTGGAGATGGAACTTAAGATTGGGCAGACCACTCACCTGCTGGAGCTGGCAAAGGAAATCGCAGAGTTTGGTGGTATGCGGCAGGGCAGCCTGAGTAAGGCGGCGCGCGGATACCATCTGGCTAAAGGTAATCCAGTTCGCGAATGTCTGCCTCTCAATCGATTGGTTGTGGATCCAAAGACCACTATCGATCAGGCCATTCGTGCGGCGCTGGAACTGGCGTTGAATCACTGGCAATACCACGAAGAACTGTGGGTAAGAGGAAATGCCTCTGCCCGTGAAGCCCTGCCAGAAGCCAGTGCGATGATGCGCGAAATGCTGGTGCTGGTGGGTGGCGTCGTCTTACGCAAGGTCACCACGCTTTTTCGCTCTGCCCTCGCCACTTTGGAGATCCGGCTACAGGGTTCCGACGACGCGGAAGTGTGTTACAGCGCGGACTACCTGCAAAGTAAGTTAGTGCTGACTTCCTGGCTGGTCGAGTCTGGCTGGCGTGACCATATGGATAATAAAGATCGTATTAAGCTACAGGGATCGTTCAAACGCTTTGCTGACATCATGCTGAGCCGTAGCACGGCGGATCTGAAAAGCGCTTTTGCTTCTAAACTGACGGAAGCGCAGTACGAACAGCAGATCCCTCGTTTGCAACGTAATATCTGCGCGTTTCTTCTCTTATCCGGCGCGTATCCGGCGGAGCAAGTTGAAGCCTACATTGAACACTGGCGGGCGTTACTACAGGAAATTGAGCGACTCGCTGCCGGGAAGGCACCCTCCGTGTATCTGGAAGCCCACCGTAAAGAGGTGCTGAACTTGTCTCCGTTCTGGCTACATAGCGGCGGACCATCACAGTAACCGTTAACTGCCGCTTGTCAGTGAGGATAGGCGGCGTATCAAGGGAACCCCCATGTCGATACTTCCTTTGCCTGCCTTACCTGTGCTTCTGACGGAACACTCTCAGCGTGCTCTGTCGCGTTTGCGCGAAGCCGCACCTGATGAGCCGATAACGGACAGCGATGCCGCTGTTCTGGCATTGAGCGATTTTGTCAGCGATGCGCTTGCGCTGCATCCTGACTGGTGGCAAGGAATTCATCAGCAACCACCTCAGCCCGAAGAGTGGCAGCACTACGCCGATTGGTTGAGTCACGCACTGGCCGATGTGAACGATGAAAATGCGTTGATGGCGGCATTGCGTCGGTTTCGCCGACATATGTTGACGCGTATTGCGTGGTCGCAGGCGTTGCAAACCAGTACGACGGAACACACGCTGCGTCAGCTTAGTGAATTGGCCGAGGTGGTGATTGTGGCGGCCAGAAGCTGGCTATATCAGGCCTGTTGTCGCGAGTGGGGTACACCTTGCAATGCGCAGGGTATGGCGCAGCCTTTGCTGATTCTTGGCATGGGAAAATTGGGTGGAGGGGAACTTAACTTCTCTTCGGATATCGATCTGATCTTCGTCTATCCAGAAAATGGACATACGCAAGGTGGGCGGCGCGAGCTGGATAACGCGCAGTTCTTCACGCGTCTGGGTCAGCGGCTTATTAAGGTGCTGGATCAGCCGACCGTCGATGGTTTTGTTTACCGTGTGGATATGCGGCTACGTCCCTTTGGTGACAGCGGCCCGCTAGTGCTCAGCTTTGCGGCGATGGAAGATTACTATCAGGAACAGGGGCGCGACTGGGAACGCTATGCCATGGTCAAAGCGCGCCTGATGGGGGGAATGGATGATGCTTACAGTCAGGAACTGCGCAGTACGTTGAAGCCTTTTGTCTTCCGGCGCTATATCGATTTCAGTGTGATCCAATCGCTGCGGAATATGAAGGGCATGATTGCCCGCGAAGTGCGTCGCCGGGATTTGCGCAATAACATCAAGCTGGGTGCGGGCGGCATTCGTGAAATCGAATTTATCACGCAGGTTTTCCAACTGATTCGCGGCGGGCGTGAGCCGGGATTACAAGGACGTTCGCTGCTGCCTACGCTTCAGCATGTAGGCGCACTGGGATTATTAACGCCGCAACAGGTGCTTGACCTCAGTACCTCTTACCTGTTTCTGCGTCGTTTAGAGAACCTGTTGCAGGCCATTGCCGATGAGCAGACACAAACGCTGCCAGGTGATGAGCTGAATCAGCAGCGGCTGGCATGGGGAATGGGTTTCGACAACTGGGATACGCTGCAATCTATGCTGTCCCAGCATATGCAGGCGGTGCGCCACGTATTTGATGACCTGATTGGCGATGATGCACCAGACAATAATGACATCCCTGAACATAGCAGCTATAGCAGCCTATGGCAGGACACGTTGGATGATGGCGAACTGGCTCCGCTGACGCCGCATCTCTCGGAAAGTGTGCGTGAAAAGCTGATGCGGACGATTGTGGAATTCCGTCACGATGTAGCGAAACGCACCATAGGGCCGAGAGGGCGGGATGTGCTGGATCAGCTCATGCCGTGTTTGCTGGCGGAAGTCTGCGCTCGCCAGGAAGCGGATACGGTGCTGTCTCGTTTGACTCCACTGCTGCTGGGGATCGTTACACGCACCACCTACCTTGAACTGTTGCTGGAGTCGCGTGCTGCGCTCGGCCAACTGATTCGCCTGTGTGCGGCGTCGCCGATGGTTGCCAGCCAACTGGCACGCTATCCCTTGCTACTGGATGAATTGCTCGATGCGTCAACGCTGTATCAGCCGACGGCACCGGGGGCGTATGCCGATGAGCTACGTCAGTATTTGATGCGTGTCCCTGAAGATGATGAAGAGCAGCAGTTGGAGGCAGTTCGCCAGTTCAAACAGTCGCAGCAGTTGCGTATTGCCGCAGGCGATATCGGCGGCGTACTGCCAGTGATGAAAGTGAGCGATCACTTAACGTATTTAGCGGAAGCGATTATCGCGGCCGTGGTTCAGCAGGCGTGGGGACAGATGGTGGCGCGCTACGGCCAGCCATCGCATTTGCAGCATCGTGAAGGTCGTGGGTTTGCCGTTATTGCCTATGGCAAACTCGGCGGCTGGGAGTTGGGATACAGCTCCGATCTGGATTTGGTGTTCTTGCTGGACTGTCCATCAGACGTGATGACGGATGGCGAACGCAGTATTGATGGTCGCCAGTTTTACCTGCGCCTCGCACAGCGGGTGATGCATCTGTTTAGCACTCGAACGTCATCAGGCATTTTGTATGAAGTGGATGCCCGTCTGCGGCCATCGGGGGCGGCGGGTATGCTGGTGAGTACAGTAGAAGCGTTTGATGAGTATCAGCGCAATGAGGCATGGACGTGGGAGCATCAGGCGCTGGTGCGCGCGCGTATGGTATACGGCGAAAGCGGTGTACAGCAGACATTTGAGTCTATTCGGCGCAGCATTCTGTGTGCCGAGCGTGACGCGGAGACGTTGCGAACCGAAGTGCGAGAAATGCGGGAAAAAATGCGTCAGCATCTGGCGAACAAAGATAAAGCACTCTTTGACATCAAAACGGATGAGGGCGGCATTACGGACATTGAATTCATTGCCCAATATCTGATGCTGCGTTACGCCGCTCAGGAACCGCGTTTGACCCGTTGGTCAGATAATGTGCGTATTCTGGAGCTGATGGCGCAATATGGCGTGATGGAAGAGAGTGAAGCCAATGCGCTCAAGCTGGCCTATGTCACCATGCGCAATGAACTGCACCATCTGGCTTTGCAAGAACTGTCCGGTCGGGTCAGTAAAGATCGGTTTGTTGCGGAGCGGGAGCAGGTTCTGGTGAGTTGGCGTAAGTGGCTGGTGGGCGTGTAATGATACGTGCCTGTGATATTATTACGCGCATTATGCGAAATAAGCCTGGAGTAAAGGATGAAAGTGACGCTGCCTGATTTCCGTCAAGCGGGTGTGTTAGTGGTGGGTGATGTCATGCTGGATCGTTACTGGTATGGGCCGACCAGCCGAATTTCACCAGAGGCGCCGGTGCCTGTGGTCAAGGTTGATACGATCGAAGAGCGCCCAGGCGGCGCGGCGAACGTCGCAATGAACATCGCTGCATTGGGCGCGGGTTCGCGTCTGGTAGGGTTAACGGGCATTGATGATGCTGCTCGCGCACTGAATGCCAAACTTGGCGAAGTGAATGTGAAGTGTGACTTTGTCGCGGTTCCTACACACCCGACGATCACCAAGCTGCGTGTCTTGTCGCGCAATCAGCAACTGATCCGACTGGATTTCGAAGAGGGCTTTGAGGGGATTGATCCTCAGCCGATTATCGAACGCATTCAACTGGCGCTGCCAAAAATTGGCGCACTGGTGCTGTCTGACTATGCAAAAGGCGCGTTAGCACATGTGCAAACCATGATTCAGACGGCAAAAGCGGCTGGCGTTCCGGTGCTGATCGATCCGAAAGGCACGGATTTTTCCCGCTACCGTGGCGCGACATTGCTGACACCGAACCTGTCTGAGTTTGAAGCCGTCGCAGGGCGTTGCAAAACGGAAGAGGAGTTGGTTGAGCGTGGTATGCAACTGGTGGCCGATTACGATCTGTCCGCGTTGCTGATTACCCGTTCTGAGCAAGGGATGACGCTGCTACAGCCGGGTAAAGCGCCACTGCATTTACCGACGCAGGCGCAGGAAGTGTATGACGTGACAGGTGCGGGCGATACCGTTATTGGTGTACTGGCCGCTGCGTTAGCGGCGGGTAACCCGCTGGAAGAGGCCTGTTTCCTGGCGAATGCCGCCGCAGGCGTCGTTGTCGGCAAGCTGGGGACGTCAACGGTCACGCCGATTGAATTGGAAAATGCTATCCGCGGCCGTGCTGAAACCGGATTTGGCGTAATGACCGAAGAACAGCTGAAACACGCCGTTGAACTGGCGCGTCAGCGGGGCGAAAAGATTGTGATGACCAACGGCTGCTTCGATATTCTGCACGCCGGACATGTGTCTTATCTGGCAAATGCCCGCAAACTTGGCGACCGATTAATCGTTGCGGTAAACAGCGACGCCTCAACCAAGCGTCTGAAAGGGCCGACTCGTCCTGTCAACCCGCTGCCGCAGCGGATGATCGTGCTGGGGGCGTTGGAAGCTGTCGATTGGGTCGTGCCGTTTGAAGAAGATACGCCGCAGCGTCTGATTGCCAGCATTCTGCCTGACATTCTGGTGAAAGGCGGGGACTACCAGCCACATGAAATCGCGGGTAGTGAAGAGGTCTGGGCTAACGGTGGTGAAGTGAAAGTCCTGAACTTTGAGGACGGCTGCTCCACGACGAACATCATCAACACGATCAAAGCCAGCACGCCTAATTCTTAAAATATATCACTGACGGTGTCGACGCCGTTAGGCCGCAAGCTAATGATTCTCGCTCTGGCACATTACGGGCGAGAATCATAACAATCATGGCGCCGACAGGGCGACACGTCAGATAAAACAGGTATGAAACCAGTGAAGAAAGAACCAGCCGAAGTGAATGCGGTCGCACTGCGGGTAGCGGAGTTGCGCCGGGTCTTACGCCATCACGAATACAAATATCACGTTGAAGATGCGCCCGAAATTCCTGATGTTGAATATGACAAACTCATGCAGGAATTAAGAGCGTTAGAGGCGGATCACCCCGAACTGGTGACTAGCGATTCTCCGACGCAGCGCGTGGGTGCGGCACCGCTGGCGGCATTTGAACAGGTTCGTCATGAAGTGCCGATGTTATCGCTGGATAACGTATTTGATGAAGAGAGTTATCTTGCCTTCAGTAAGCGAATTGGCGACAGGCTGAAAAACGGTGATGAGCTGACATTCTGCTGCGAGCTGAAACTGGATGGTTTAGCCGTTAGCTTGTTGTATGAAGACGGCGTTCTGGTACAGGCTGCCACGCGCGGGGATGGCACAACCGGAGAAAATATCACCAGTAACATTCGTACCGTTGCGGCGATACCGCTGCGCCTTGAGGGTGACAATATTCCGCGTCGTGTTGAAGTACGCGGCGAAGTGTTCATGAAGCACAGCGGCTTTGAAAAACTGAACGAAGAAGCTCGCCGTACAGGGAGCAAAGTCTTTGCCAACCCGCGTAACGCCGCTGCCGGATCGCTGCGCCAGCTCGATCCACGCATTACCGCTACACGTCCGCTGACCTTCTTCTGTTATGGCGTCGGCCTGCTGGAAGGCGGCGAGTTGCCCGCTAGCCACAAAGAACGGCTGATGCAGTTCAAGAAGTGGGGACTGCCGGTGAGCGATAAAATCAAGCTCTGTACCGGTCCGGCTGAGGTACTTGATTTTTATCGTCAGATTGAACAGACCCGCGGCTCGTTAGGTTTTGATATTGACGGCGTCGTTGTCAAAGTTGACTCGCTGGAATTGCAGGAGCGGTTAGGGTTCGTTGCCCGTGCGCCGCGCTGGGCTGTAGCCTTTAAATTCCCAGCACAGGAACAGCTGACCTGGGTACGCGATGTCGAATTTCAGGTTGGGCGGACAGGTGCGATTACGCCCGTTGCGCGTCTGGAACCCGTTGCCGTAGCTGGCGTAATCGTCAGCAACGCCACGCTGCATAATGCCGATGAAATTGAGCGTTTAGGTTTGCAGATTGGCGATCGCGTGATTGTGCGTCGAGCGGGGGATGTGATCCCGCAGATCGTCGGTATTGTAGAATCTGAACGGCCAGCAACGGTGTGCCCAATCGTTTTCCCTGCGGCCTGTCCCGTGTGTGGATCTGACGTTGAGCGTGTGGAAGGCGAGGCCGTCACGCGCTGTACCGGTGGCTTGATCTGCGGTGCCCAGCGTAAAGAGGCACTGAAGCATTTTGTTTCTCGTCGCGCATTGGATGTGGAAGGTATGGGCGATAAGATCATCGATCAACTGGTGGAAAAAGAGTACGTCAAGACGCCAGCCGATCTGTTCCGCCTGAGCGCTGGGATCATGACGGGTCTGGATCGCATGGGGCCGAAATCCGCGATGAATCTGGTCAATGCCTTGGAAAAGGCGAAAAGCACCACGCTGGCGCGCTTTCTCTATGCGTTGGGGATCCGCGATGTTGGCGAATCAACGGCAGCGAATCTGGCTGCCCATTTTGGCTCGCTGGAAGCGCTTTTTGCTGCTGATGAAGAGGCGCTGCTAGAGGTGCCGGATGTCGGTAAAGTCGTTGCTGCACATGTGCGTCATTTCCTTGAGGAAGAGCACAACCAAACTGTGATCCGCGAGCTGACCGATCCCGCAGGCATCAACATTCACTGGCCTGAGGTGCAGGTCGTCAATGTTGAAGAGATCGACAGTCCATTTGCCGGGAAAACGGTGGTATTGACCGGATCGCTGAGTGTTTTGTCTCGCGATGAAGCCAAAGATCGGCTAACGGCGTTAGGGGCAAAAGTGAGTGGCAGTGTCTCGAAGAAAACCAATATGGTGATCGCCGGTGAAGCCGCAGGCTCTAAGCTAGCGAAGGCGCAAGAATTGGGGATCCCAGTGATCGATGAGGCGGAAATGATCCGACTATTGGGGGCGTAAACGGATGGAAAAAGAAGACCTGATAGATATTGCCAGGATGCAGATGCCGTTTGGTAAATACAAAGGGCGAGCGCTGATTGATTTACCGGAAGAGTACCTGCTGTGGTTCTCTCGCAAGGATGAATTTCCTAAAGGTCGCTTAGGTGAATTGATGCAAATTACGCTGGCAATCAAGGTTGAAGGTCTGCAAGGGTTGGTCACGCCGCTGAAACGGCCCCGTCCCTGATTATCCATTTCTGTCGTAGCCCCTGATGAAAAAAGGTCGCTTCAATGAAGCGACCTTTTACGTTTACTGGCTACCCATCCCTGACGCAGACTACACGTAGATATTAATCTGGTTATCTGCTGTCGGCCGGTTAACGCCTTCTTCTTTAGCATATTGAGTCGAAACAGAGGAATCAGACTGCTGTTCTGATTTTTCACTCTGCAAGCGGGCAATTTGAGCTTGTAACGCCTGAATTTGTGCCTGAATTGCCTGTTGTTGTTGTTCGATCAGTTTACGTTCTTCATCACTTTCTGCGCTGGAAGCGGATTCGGTCAGTTTACTTACCTGCTTGGTAAGCGCCTGAACCTGCTTGGTGAGCTGCGCAATCTGTTGCTCCGAAGTGCTGCTACTTTTACTGCTGCTTGCGGTTGTTGTCGAAACGCTGATACTGCTGATGGTGTTTGACATTTTCCCTCCTGAAAAGATGCCGATATACCCGAATTATTCGAGGTACAAGCTGTTATATCGGCAATTTAAGCACTTTCTCGAAGGTGATATTGTTGGTAAAGAAACATGAAATTCTCACTTTCCTGATAGCTAATGTAACAAAGTGTATCTACCAGGAAAGGGCGGAGGAATAAAGGGAAAGGGCGTCAGATATTGCGGTCAGGCGTAGGTATCAATCCCCCCTTTTTTGACCTTATTTTCAGTTTGTTGTGATGTCACATTTGACGCAGACTCAGTCGCTTTCTTTTCTGCTTCTTCTTTTTGGATACGGGCAATTTCAGCATAGAGCGCCTGGATTTGCGCCTGAATCATCTGTTGCTGTTGTTTGATGAGTTTTCGCTCGGCTTCGCTTTGCGCTTTTTCGGCCGATGTACCCAGCTCTGTTAACTTTTTAGTCAGTTGCTTGATTTGATTTTGTATTGCGGCAATTTTTTGTTGAGCACCACTACTGCCAGCAGACGCAGCCTTACTCTCATTAGTCGACGTAGCCTTACTTTCTGTCGTAGAGGTAGACTTGGCCGCAGCGGCCGTTGCTACGTTTGATACCGTATTCATTGTAATCTGGCTGATATTGGACATCACTTCCTCCTGAAATAAGTAATTCTGCGGTTATTATCGGCGGTCTCGCCCTTTCCTTTACGAAAAGCTTACAAAACTATCGGGGTAATATTCGCTTGCTAGGGGGGAAAGGAAGAGGGTCAAGGACGTTTTCTCACGCCCTTGACGCAATATGCATAAGATAACGTCAGTTAACTTCCGTACACGTTAATTGCGCTATTCAACCGCCTTGCCTGAAGATTTAGCCCTTCGGCCGCTTCTGTTGAGTGGGTAACCATATCGGTATTGCGTTGTGTCATTTGCTCTATCTGGGCGATAGAGGTATTGATCAGGCCTAGCGCAGAGGTTTGCTCATGTGTGGCGTTGCTGATCTCCTTGATCATGGTGGAGACCTGCAAGACTTCATCAACGATATCGCTGATATGCTTGCCCGCATTTTCGACCATTGTGCTGCCCTGTTTCACACTTTCGACGTTGGCGTCTATCAACGTTTTAATCTCTTTGGCCGCAGAGGCGGAATGCTGTGCCAGATTGCGAACCTCGGCGGCTACCACCGCAAATCCGCGCCCTTGTACGCCAGCACGAGCGGCTTCAACTGCCGCATTCAGCGCAAGGATGTTGGTTTGGAAGGCAATACTGTCTATCACGCCAATGATATCAACGATTTTATCGCTGGCGCTGGAAATAGAATCCATCATGCCGATGGTTTCCTTCATGATATTGCCACCTTTAAACGCGGTGCTGCTGGCGGCTTCTGCCATGGTGGTGGCCTGTGCCGCTGTTTCTGCACTCTGCTGTACGGCAACGGTAATTTCTTCAATGGCGGCGGCAGTTTGTTGCAGATTAGCTGACGTTTCTTCCGTACGGGTATTCAGATCGACATTGTTCTCCGCCAGCTTATGGCTGACGTTGGTGATGCCGTTTACCTGTGTACTGACGTCGTCGACAAGTGAATGCAGGTTTAGGGCAAACTGGTTAACAGAGCGGAGAAGCAAGCCAATTTCGTCGACCCGGTTCAGGTGGACATGCCTGACTTTACGGCCCGATACCACGTGCTGAGCCTGCTTCAGTATCATCCTGATTGGCTGGGCAATTTGCTTTTGCAGAAACTGATCCATGATGACGATGAGTAACAGCGTCAGTGCCAGCAGCCACAGCGGATTCATACCACTGAACGCGAGTAGGGCAGGAATAAGCCCCACCGTCAACACGGCTATGCGCAAGCGCCAGCGGACTGACAGTTTTTGTAGGATCGACAGTGGAGAAAAGAATCCGGTGCGAACAACCAACCCTTTGTAGAATTTACGGCTGCCAGCCTGTTTTTTCTGCACGGCACTATATAGTGCTTCGGCGTACTGTATTTCTTCGGCAGCGGGCGTGTTACGTACCGAAATATAACCTGCGAGCTGCTCTTGCTGGTAAACCGGCGTAACGTTGGCGCGCACCCAATAGTGATCGCCGTTGTTGCGACGATTTTTCACTAATCCGGTCCAGCTATCGCCCTGTTTCAACGTAAACCATAGGTCTGCATAGGCTTCAGCGGGCATGTCTGGATGGCGTACAATATTGTGTGGCTGATTGATGAGTTGCTCTTCAGAAAAACCGCTAACCTTAATGAAGGCAGAGTTGGCATAAGTAATGTGGCTGTGAATATCTGTCGTGGACATCAATATGGTGTCCATGTCTAACAGATATTCCTGCTGTGTAACAGGTGTATTCAATCTCATTAGAAACCCCGGCGTACGCATCCTGCTCAGTTCCCAGGTTCAGTCACGTAGGCCACTGTTTTCGTCTCCGCTGCTCTGTTCATTACAGAAGCTGAAACGCAGTGTCACTGCCGAATGGTGAGTCCCATGAAATCTGTCAGGCATATTGCTGTGTAAATATTCAAATTATTCAAATGGGTATGCTGAAATTTTTTGGGTGACTGACTCATTTATATAAAATAATGTTATGCATTATTTATGAGCGGACTATTTACCCTATATTGTGCGTGATGGAGATTTGGTAACTGTATTTTTGTAACAAATATTTCATCAGCGTCAGCACGCTTTTTCAGCACGCGTAAATTTATGATGAGGACAATTATCTGTCAATTGATTCATTTTATTGGGAATAAATAATTGGTAAAAAATGATTAAAAATAGGCAGGGCGTAAAATGGTTTTTTTCTTGAAAGGTGTTTTGGATTCGATGAAATTGACGCTATGAAGAATGATTTGTTAAGTTTTTTTTATTTTTTCTTTGCGCCAATGAAATTAAATGTTGCCTCCCTGCTGTTTATTCTTTTAATTACGGCCTTTCTTCCATTTTTATTGATGCCGAATTTATTGTAGATCAAATAACGCTATCCGCAGACCAGATAATGATTCTGGCCTGCGGAGAAAGATAATCAGGTTACCGGTGCCGGATTGAAAACGGCCAGTGCGTTGTGAAGCCCCCATTGATCGGACCAGGTTTTTTTCTTGCCGCTGGCGATATCCAAAATAAAGCGGAAAAGCTGCCAGCCTACGTCTTCGATCGTGGCCTCTCCGGTCGCAATAGTACCAGCATCAATATCCATCAGATCGTGCCAGCGGTTTGCCAATGCGGTACGGGTTGCCATTTTGATTACGGGTACTGCCAGTAGACCATAGGGTGTACCACGACCGGTGGTGAAGACCTGCACGGTGATACCAGAAGCAAGCTGCTGAGTGCCGCACACGAAATCACTGGCTGGCGTTGCGGCGTAAATCAGCCCACGTTTGGTTGGACGCTGACCGGGGGACAGGACTTCGACAATCGCGCTGGTACCGGATTTGGCGATGGAGCCGAGCGCTTTTTCCACCACGTTCGCGAGGCCACCCTTTTTGTTGCCCGGTGATGGGTTGGCGCTACGATCGGTCTGGCCGCTGTCGAGGTAGTTATCGTACCAGGCCATTTCTTCCAACAGGCGTTTACCGACTTCCTCATTGATGACGCGCGGCGTTAACAGATGGATGGCGTCGCGCACTTCGGTCACTTCGGAGAACATGACGGTCGCACCGCAGCGTACCAACAGGTCAGATGCAAAACCAACGGCTGGGTTCGCGGTGACGCCGGAGAACGCATCGCTACCACCGCACTGCATGCCGACAACCAGCTCAGAGGCCGGACAGGTTTCACGCTGGCGTTTGTTCAACCGTTGCAGATGCTTGTCTGCCATCGTCAGAATATCATCCACCATCGATCTGAAACCAACGTGGTGCTCATCCTGCAAGCGGACAATGCTGGTGTCGTCAAGGGAGATGGCTTGTACATCAGACGTCCCTTCCAGCAGACGCTCCGGTTGCAATTTTTCACAGCCCAGACCGACTACCAGTATCTCGCCGCCAAAATTCGGGTTCAGCGCCAGATTATGAATGGTTCGGATGGGAACCACCGCCGCAGGGGCATTGATTGCTACGCCACAGCCATAGAGATGATTGAGCGCGACCACGCCATCGACATTGGGATATCTCGGTAATAAATCACGCTCGATAATTTTGACGACATAGTCCACGACGCCTGCGACACAGTGCACGCTGGTGCTGATGCCCAACAGGTTTTTCGTACCTACGCTGCCATCGGCGTTGCGGTAACCTTCAAAGGTGTACCCTTCCAACGCAGGAAGCGCGGGGGGGATTTTGGTTGCTAGTGGCAGGGTTTCCAGTGCGGGAGCCTGAGGTAACTCGACCAGAGATTCATCGATCCAGCTTCCTTTGGCTATATCGCGCAGCGCATACCCAATAATTTCACCATAGCGGATGATTGCGCCTGATTTGGCGATATCCACAAGAGCCACTTTGTGGCCTTGCGGAACATGCTCAATTAATTCCAGATCATCATTAAAACGGGTTCCGGCACGTAAGCCATTATTATTAACAACAATGGCAACATTATCAGAATCGTGGACCTTAATATAAAGTGGCTGCTCTTGTGCAGCATTACTTTCTGATTTATCTGACATGATGCAAGCCTTTATTATTGGTTTATCAGAAACACGGTGGTAACGATTACCACGCTATTACTTCATTGCTCGCTAATGAGTATACGTGAGGTTCCCTTCTCGTACATTATGCAATTGACCTAAGCAGGCGCTTATTGTTTTCGATTTATCAGGCGAAGAACCAAATTTTGGTGAGTTTGATCACATTCTTCCTGTGCGCGGTTTTTAAGTCAGAAATGAAAATAATGTGTATGAATGTAAAAAGAGAATAGCGGTGTTTTTCGTGAAACACCTCGCACTATATAGGGCAAGTGCACCAACATATTCAAAAGGACATTTTTAATGTTGTGCTTTTATCTAGTGAGCAGTCAGTGGGTAAAAATTATAATGTTCCTGCGAGTTGAAGATGTCAGCTAATTACTCTGATGCTATATAGCCTGGCTATTCGCAAAAAATAAAAATGGGAATGTTAACTATACCCTAAATAATCCACTGATCTTCATTCTGATAACCCTACACCGTTATCTGTTATTCGGAATGAATGAGCGAACCGCGATTGAAGCAGGAGTTCATCATGAATACAGTAAGCTCAGCAGCTGGCGCGATACAAAAGAGAACAAACGCCCGCTACTGGATTGTCGTGATGTTGTTTATTGTCACGTCATTTAACTATGGCGACCGCGCCACTATCTCGATAGCGGGCTCCGCCATGTCAAAAGATATTGGCCTGGATGCTGTCGGTATGGGGTATATCTTCTCCGCATTTTCCTGGGCTTATGTTATTGGTCAAATCCCAGGTGGGTGGCTGCTTGATCGCTTTGGTTCCAAACGCGTCTACTTCTGGAGTATTTTTACCTGGTCACTCTTTACGTTGTTACAAGGGTTCGTTGATCTCTTTCCTACGACGTCATCTATTATCATTTCGCTATTCTTATTGCGCTTTATGGTGGGGATTTGTGAGTCGCCTTCTTTCCCTGGCAACAGCCGTATCGTCGCCGCCTGGTTCCCTGCACAGGAACGTGGTACTGCCGTAGCGATTTTTAACTCGGCGCAATATTTTGCGACGGTGATTTTCGCTCCTATCATGGGATGGTTGGTGCATGCTGTGGGTTGGGCGCATGTGTTCTGGTTCATGGGCGGGTTAGGTATCATCCTCAGCTTCGTCTGGCTGAAAGTGATCCACGATCCGAAAGATCACCCAGGAGTGAATCAGGCGGAACTGGATTATATCGAAGCGGGTGGCGCACTGATCAATATGGATGCGGCTGCTAGCAAGGCTAAGGTGCCAGCAGAAGAAAAATGGTCCCAGATTAAACAGTTGCTTACTTCACGGATGATGGTTGGTATTTATCTGGGGCAATATTGTATTAACGCTCTGACTTACTTCTTCATTACCTGGTTCCCTGTTTATCTGGTTCAGGCTAGAGGCATGTCAATTCTGAAGGCTGGTTTTGTCGCATCTGTCCCTGCAATCTGTGGTTTTGTGGGCGGGGTATTGGGCGGTGTGATTTCTGATTATCTAATGCGTCGTACCAATTCCCTGACTTTCGCCCGTAAGACGCCGATTGTCCTTGGTATGTTGCTTTCTATGTCGATGGTGATTTGTAACTATGTTTCGACAGAATGGGTGGTTATTGCATTCATGTCGCTGGCATTCTTCGGTAAAGGGATTGGTGCACTAGGCTGGGCAGTCATGGCAGATACCGCACCAAAAGAAATCAGCGGTCTGAGTGGCGGCCTGTTTAATATGTTTGGCAATATCTCCGGTATCGTGACCCCAATTGCTATCGGTTATATCGTAGGAATGACAGGCTCTTTTAATGGTGGCTTAGTTTATGTCGGTATCCATGCTGCGTTTGCCATCATCAGCTACCTATTCATCGTGCAAAATATTGAACGCATCGAATTGAAGCCGTTTGTTAAATAATTACCGGATGCATTAATACTAGAGTGATGCATCGTTATGTCAGCGTTCTGGGGTTATTTGGCACCTTGGCCTGCTTACAGATAAAGACGTGGGTAGGAGGGAGGCCAGTGCTTTAACGGTGTAAAAAGGAAGGAACCCAACGGACAACGAAACGCTATAACTGAAATAAAGTTGCTCCCCCTCTCGATAGCGTGTTGCCAGAATCGAGAGGGGAAAGAGTATGTATGGCAAGATGCTCTTACGACCTATTTTCTGACTTTGTGGACAAACAAATCCAGCCTAAAAATGCGCGGTATTTTATGCTGCTAACAGGTGTTCAATATGACATGCCGTTGCCAGTAATTCACCGTCACTACCATGTGCGCCGTCAATGTTTAACCCAACGGGTAGATAGCCAGCCGGTGCTACCGGTAATGTAATTGATGGCAGTGCGGCGTTGCTCGCTAGTTCTGTGTTACGAACGATGCGTGCAAACAGATCGGGGTTTGCCGCAGCGCTGAGGTGCGGCACGGCGCATGGGACGGTAGGATAAGCCAGAATATCGATCTGATGTCTCACGAACATATCAGCGACGGCGTCACGCAGTCTGGCTAGTGTGCCAAGTGCGGTGATATAGTCCGTTGCGCTGCTATAGTGTGCGCAAGACAAATCGTTGTGGATGAAGTGTCGTACCGCAGGATCGCAAATCTCGTTGATGACATCGTTAATCCGATGACCCCATCCCTGTTCCAGCAGCGCGCGTGGGAAATCGGTCAGAAATTCATAGCGCGGTAGCGTAAAGACGATGGCGGAATTCAGCGCGTTGATGCGGCGATCATTGATGGCGACACACTCATATCCTTCACGAGTCAGGCGATCCAAGGCGCGCTGGCAATAAATGCGAACCTCGTCATCCAATGCTGACCACATCGTCGTTGGTAGCCCGATACGGCATGGCATTTTGTGAAGTGGCCTATCGACATGCATCAAGATACGTTGTAGAAAACGGGCGTCCTCCGCTGTGCGCGTCAATAAACCGGGTGTGTCTTTCGTGCGTGACACGGGGATGATACCCTCAGACGTAAAACATCCCGTTGTAGGACGAAAGCCAGTGATGCCGCAAAATGCAGCAGGGATGCGTACGGAGCCTCCCGTATCGGTACCGACGGCGACCGGCACAATCCCTGCTGCTACTGCCGCAGCACTCCCACCGCTGCTTCCTCCGGCGCAGTAACCGGGGGCTGCCGGATTGCCGACTGCGCCAAAATGAAGATTGAGAGAAGTGACTCCGCAGGAAAGTTCGTGCATGTTCGTCTTGCCTGCCACGATTGCGCCGTGCATTGCGAAGCGTTTGACAATATCCGCATCGTATTTGGCCATACAGTCAGCCATGCCTGGCGTTCCCGCTGTTAACCGGTAGCCGACGACGCTGATATTGTCTTTGTAGGCAACAGGCAACCCGAAGAGTGGTTTGCCACGCTTAGCCTGATCTGGCTTTGTTGAAATCATCTTCCCATCAATCGAGGGGATGAAAATACTCAGATGTTGTTGCTGTTTGGCCGACTGGTGAACATGCGTACGCATTTCTTCGGTACTTAGGGTACCCGTATTTAATGCGTGGCAGAGCGATTGAAGCGATAGGTTTGAGATCATGCTTTTTCTCCTGAAATACCATGATGCCTAGTAACGGTACGCGGGTTGCATTGCGTCTAGTGGGTTACCCTCAACCAACTGTCCTCCAGTACTGCGAATGACTGCACAAGCGCTATTCAGGGCCGTTTGTACGGCACCTTCACCCCATCCGCCAGTAAACGAACAGCCACAGCCAGCCAGATAAATACCGGGATCGGTATGCGGGGAGTTGGCATCCTGAAACTGAAAAAATAGCCGCTGCGAATAGCTATCTTCGCCAGGATAATTTAGCTTAAAGGCACCTAGCGCATGTGGGTCGGTCAGCCAGTCGTGGTGCAAGACATAGCGGTCATAATCATTATTCAGCGGGATGAGGTGGCGGGCGAATTCCGGGAATGCTGCCATTAAATCGTTGGTTAAATAGTGACAACGTTCCGTTTTATTAGTCAGGCTCAATAGTTTGTGAGAATCATCCTCCCAAGTATAACTCAGCAGCACTACGCCGTGTCCTTCCGGATTGTCTGGCTCATAGTCTAGGCAATAGACACCGCGTACCAGACCATCAGATTGGATGGTAACGGGCAAAGCGTGTTGTAGCCAAAATTTATTACGAGTAAGGATAAATAATTTTGATGACCCCGTAAGATGTGTCTCTTTTAAGGCTCGCAAGACATCATGATTGAAAAACATATTGCTTCGGGTCAGGTTATGCACTATCTGCATGGTACGCGGACTGCTAGTGACGATCACGCGATCAAACTGCTGCTCGTCATCTTGTTCAAATTTCAGCGCTATTTTTCCGTCCACTTTATCTATCTGTTTCACGGTGCGGAAATGGACATGCTCTCTCAGAGGATGATCGTGAATATTTTGAGAGAGCAATTGGTCAATGAGCCTAGATATTCCACCGACGACTAAGCGCTGATCGACTTCGTAACCATTTACAACCAACCGCATAATTTCAATAAATCCTGCCTGATAAACAGGAAGAAAGCCCCCGGAACCAATACCTAATGAACCAAAAAGTGCAAAATCATCCGGTTTTTTCCAGCGTTTGCCGCCGGGCGGATTATCGCCACTGAAAATCAAGGCGATCGCCGAATAGAAGGAATAATCGCCGAAAGCATCGATCCACGCCTGCCATGCGGCTTGAACTTCCTTGAAGCGTCGCGCCTGCAGTAGTGATGTGATTGTCAACGGGGAGACAAGTTGTTGGCCGTTATGTGTATAACCTTCTTGTAGCAAAGCGTGCCAGCCTTCATAAACATGCTGGAATAGCGTTGGTGGTTTTTCACCTGCGGGCCAGTAATAGCGTTGACCACGGTAGTCCAGTTCTGTATCCACGATGCCAGGATCGGGGAAGGCTGAAGATGTCGCGATCTGGAATTTATCAAGGTAGTGAAACAAACATGTCTCACTGGATGGAAAGCGCATCGCGCCCATTTCGGCAATTAAATTGGGCAAGTTGGGATCGAAGTTTTGCGACCAGATTCTGCCGCCAATGCGATCGCGCGCTTCAAACACTGTGATGTCACGTATGCCGGCACGCAGTAATTCGAATGCGGTAACCAGCCCGCTTAACCCTGCACCGACGATTGCGATACGGGGTGGTGTCACATTTGCAGGAAACGATCCGATGGCACCGTATGCTTCTATTTGCTCAAGGAAAGCGGCGTAGTCAAATAGTTGGTCGACACACGGCATTCCATTTATCGCGCGGATGTTGCTTTTCAGCATAGGTTTTCCTTAACATTATTATGCAATATGAATGTTTTAATAAATAGCGTGGTAATTATTAAATAGTCAATTCATGACTCTTATTTTTCGTTGCGTATATATTGCATGTGTATAGTATGAAATGCTAATGTTTTATCATGCTATGATAATGATTATCTATATTGTTAGTAGGGTAAGTTTATGGATGTTGCTTATTTTTTTCATTAAAATATCGGTGGTATATCCATAAATAATGTAAGTCGAGATAATTTTTTAATCATTAAATAAAGTACTTGGTGTGGGTGTGTAAATATACAGGGTTTATTAGTTCGGATAGTAAATGGTTATGGGGTCGCTTGCATGGGTAAATTAAAATCATTTGTTTTTTATCAGGTTAAGCTTGGTTTTTTAAATTTAGCCATGTCTCTTGTTGTATGGTGAGTCTGTTTTCTTATTTTTAAAATAGGTGTTACATGAGTTGTAGCGAGGAAAGGATAAAGCATTTGTTAGATTGCCAGAGTTTCTGTGCACATTTTCCTTATCACGATACACATTTTATATGTGGCGAAGGAACGATTAACCAGCAACCTGTTTTCATTATTATGAATCGGGGTGAGGATTGTGAGTTTAACGTACTCTGGCAATGGAAAACGATTGACCATATTATTCAGACGACAGAGCGCGCTGCAGTTTCTGGTGTGCCGTTAATCTATATTCAGGATAAGTTGGGGGGGGGCGATACTCCTTTCAACACCACAAATGTGTTTTCGGAAGATATGTCTTCACTCCTGCTCTCCCCATCGGGAATGGGAAAGGTCAGTGCGTCATTGGCCCGCTTCGCACATCGTAATGTGCTTATCTCTGTGATCCTTGGGCCGACCTCAGGACCTTTGGCCCTGCCGCTTATGCTGGGTGACTTGGTCTTGATGACGGATCGTGGCGCGTTCTGTATGGGACGGCCTGATATGGTCAAAGCGATGCTTGCCGAAGCGTCAGATCTCTACAGTTTGGGTGGGGCGACGATGCATGCGAGGCATTCCGGTCAGGTTCAATGTGTTTTTGAAATGGAGACGGTATTATTCTCTCGTTTACGAACGCTATTCTCTTTACTTTTCCCACGACAGCACACTATTAATTTTACTCAGCCAGATGAGGTTGATGTTAATACTATTATTCCGACGGATCACCGAGTACCTTATGATATGCATCGTTTATTATCAGTATTTATTGATAAAGAAAGTTTTTTTGAATGCAGCCCTGACTATGCTCAGGAAGTGATAACTGGATGGGCGAAAATTCAGGGTAATCCATTCATTATTATTGCCAATAATCCAAAATATAAAGGTGGCGCGATTTATCGACAGTCTGCAACCAAAATGGTTCGGATGATAAATCTTGCCACCAAGTGCCATACTCCCATTCTATTTATTGCGGATGTCCCGGGGTTTATGATTGGTAAAGTAGCTGAGAGTAGTGGAATGTTTTTAGCCGCAGCGGAGCTTTTCAAGGCTCACGTTAATTGTGAGGTTCCAAAGTTATTCTTAGTCGCGAGAAAAGCTTATACAGGCGGCGTTTTTGCACTTGGTGGACCTGGATTTAATCCCACTGCTGTTCTAGCTTATCCTCAGGCGAATATCGGTGTCTATAGCGTGGAAACAATAAATAAGATTATGACAACATCTCTTAATGAACGAGAATATCACGTTCTTGCTACACTTAAATATGAAGTTTCTCATCCTGAGCGATTAAAAGACAAAGGACTGTTAACGGATGTTATTACTATTTCTCAGACCAGAGAGAAAATTATGACGTATTTATTTTCTGACTCTGCAGATCCTGTCAATGTTTAGCTTCTACCACAATAGATACGTTAATAGAAGAAGCTAGAAAAATAAATAATAGCCGGGCAGTAGGAGCATCGTGTGTAACGTATGCTCTCTAATCCGGTGACTGACACACCACCGTCTAGCTCTATCATGATTTAGACGCTATGCCATAGCAGCGGTATTTTCATTTGTGAAATATCATTGGGTTGGCACCTATTTTACCCTTTGAAGAGATAAATTCGCTTTTCCCGGTTTTCGTGAAACACCTCCCATTGGCCTGTGATAATGACATATTTAATCTGCATTTCGACAGGGAATGCTGTGCTATTGCCCAATGAGTTGTGAAATAAGAAAACTTATACTTTTTACTGAGGTTGGTAAGGCGCTACAGATTACAACATCGCTTTTCTGACTGGTTTATTTCGGTATCCGGGCAGTTATACCTCAAATAATTCGAGGTGCGGGAAGGCAACGCACATGCAGCTTGAAGTATTACGGGTATATAACCTGTTTTTATTCTGATAACCCTACAAGCAGTGTTCAGTTCAAATCAGAGTAAAAACAAGGTCGCGCTAATAAAGTAGGAAAACAACATGAAATCATCTACTGGTGCACCATCTGTTTTTTATTTCTGTATGACTGAATTATTTTCATCCGCTGCAACGCGCCCCTGTGTTTCGGCAAACATCGGAAACCTAAGCGTAACGCCTGTTCGCTCGATGCATGACGGGAGCCTGTAATGAGTAACCTTTCAGCGACTCCAGTCATTACCGACATGAAAGTCATCCCCGTTGCGGGCTATGACAGCATGCTGCTGAACATCGGTGGTGCACACGGTGCTTACTTCACGCGTAACCTCGTCATTTTAACCGACAGCGCCGGGCATACCGGTGTCGGCGAAGCGCCCGGCGGTGAAGTCATTTACAACACGCTGGTTGAAGCGATTCCTCGTGTAAAAGGCGAACAAATCGCCCGCATGAACCGTTTAGTACATGACATTCATGTCGGCAACCAGTCTTCTGATTTTGACTCCTTCGGCAAAGGTGCCTGGACGTTTGAGCTGCGTGTGAATGCGGTGGCGGCACTTGAGGCGGCGCTACTCGATCTGCTGGGGCAATTCATGGGTGTCCCCGTTGCCGAGCTGCTGGGGCCGGGTAAACAGCGTGATGAAGTCACCGTGCTCGGTTATCTGTTCTATATCGGCGACCGCACGAAGACGGATTTGCCTTACTTATCTGGTGAGAAAGTATCCGGTGAGAAAGGCAAGCACGAGTGGTATCACCTGCGTCACCAGCAGGCGATGGACAGCGACGCGATTGTGCGTTTGGCCGAAGCCACGACCGACCGCTACGGATTTAAAGATTTCAAACTCAAAGGTGGCGTACTGCCCGGCGAGCAGGAAATCGATGCTGTGAAGGCGCTGAAGAAACGATTCCCGGATGCGCGTATTACTGTCGATCCAAACGGTGCCTGGCTGCTGGATGAAGCAATCGGGTTATGCAAAGACATGAAGGGCATTCTGACCTACGCGGAAGACCCGTGTGGTGCCGAACAAGGTTTCTCCGGTCGTGAAGTGATGGCGGAATTCCGTCGTGCTACCGGGCTGCCGGTCGCGACCAACATGATTGCGACCAACTGGCGCGAAATGAACCATGCCGTGATGTTGCAGGCGGTCGATATTCCGCTGGCGGATCCCCATTTCTGGACGATGCATGGTGCGGTGCGCGTCGCCCAACTGTGTGATGAGTGGGGCCTGACGTGGGGCTGCCATTCCAATAACCACTTCGATATTTCTCTGGCGATGTTCACGCATGTGGGAGCGGCGGCACCGGGTAACCCGACGGCGATTGATACGCACTGGATCTGGCAGGAAGGGCAGCATCTGACCAAAGAGCCGCTGCAAATCGTCAACGGCAAAATTAAGGTGCCGGATCGTCCCGGTCTGGGGATTGAGCTGGATATGGAACAGGTCATGAAAGCCCACGATCTGTATAAAAAATTACCGAGCGGGGCACGTAATGATGCCGTCGCCATGCAGTACCTGATTCCTGGTTGGAAATTTGATCGTAAACGCCCGGTTTTTGGCCGCTAACCCTACATAGAAAATGAGAGAGAAAGGATAAGAAAATGACATTGCAAAGCTCAACACCGGTTATTACCCACATGCAGGTTATTCCGGTTGCAGGTCACGATAGTATGCTGCTCAACCTGAGTGGTGCACATGCACCTTATTTCACTCGCAACATTGTGATTCTGAAAGATAACGCCGGGAATACCGGTGTCGGAGAAATTCCCGGCGGTGAGAAAATCCGTCAAACGCTGGAAGATGCTGCCGCGCTAGTGGTGGGTAAAACGCTGGGTGAATATAAAAACGTGATGACCGCGGTGCGTACGCAGTTCGCCGACCGCGATTCTTCCGGACGCGGTTTGCAGACGTTCGATCTGCGTACCACCATCCATGTCGTCACGGGGATCGAAGCCGCCATGCTCGATCTGCTGGGGCAATTCCTCAACGTCAGCGTGGCCTCGCTGCTGGGCGATGGTCAACAGCGCGATGCCGTCGAGATGCTGGGTTATCTGTTCTACATCGGCGATCGTAATAAAACCGATCTGCCTTACCAGAGTCAGGCTAACGAGAAATGCGACTGGTATCGCCTGCGTCATGAAGAAGCGCTGACGCCAGAAACCATCGTGCGTCTGGCTGAAGCCGCGTACGAAAAATACGGTTTCAACGATTTCAAACTGAAAGGCGGCGTACTAGCCGGTAGCGAAGAGGCTGAAGCGGTGACTGCGTTGGCGAAACGCTTCCCGCAGGCGCGCATCACGCTGGATCCCAATGGTGCCTGGTCGCTGGATGAAGCCATCGGTCTGGGCAAACAACTGCGCGATGTGTTGGCGTATGCAGAAGATCCATGCGGCGCGGAACAAGGGTTCTCTGGTCGTGAAGTGATGGCGGAGTTCCGCCGTGCGACAGGGTTGCCTACCGCGACTAACATGATTGCTACTGACTGGCGACAGATGGGGCACACCATTTCACTGCAATCGGTCGATATTCCGTTGGCCGATCCGCACTTCTGGACGATGCAAGGCTCTGTGCGTGTGGCGCAAATGTGTCACGAGTGGGGCTTAACCTGGGGTTCTCACTCCAATAACCACTTTGATATTTCACTGGCCATGTTTACCCATGTTGGCGCTGCTGCACCGGGTAAAATTGCCGCGCTGGATACGCACTGGATCTGGCAGGAAGGTAACCAACGCCTGACGAAAGAACCGTTGAAGATTGTGGGCGGCATGGTGGAAGTGCCGAAGAAACCGGGTCTGGGTATCGAGCTGGATATGGACCAGGTAATGAAAGCCCACGAACTGTATAAAAACATGGGATTAGGCGCACGTAACGACGCAATGGGAATGCAGTACCTTATTCCTGGGTGGACGTTTGATAATAAACGTCCGTGTCTGGTTCGCTAACGTTCTGATTTTCTGTTTTTTGAGCGCGCCGCTTCAGGCAAGCGGCGCTGGAATGACTGAGGATAAAAAATGAAGACTCCGCTGTTACCTAACCGTTTTCGCCAAGATTTGCAGCAGGGGAAAACGTTGATTGGCTGCTGGTGTGCGCTGGGCAACCCGATTTCAACTGAAGTGCTGGGGCTGGCGGGATTCGACTGGCTGGTGCTGGATGGCGAGCATGCGCCTAACGATATCGTGACGTTTATTCCTCAGCTAATGGCGCTGAAAGGCAGCCACAGTGCGCCTGTCGTCCGCCCGCCATGCAATGAGCCGATCATCATCAAGCGCCTGTTGGATATCGGCTTCAATAACTTCCTGATTCCTTTCGTAGAAACGGCGGAGGAAGCCGCGCGTGCGGTCGCGTCAACACGTTATCCGCCTGCGGGTATCCGCGGCGTGTCTGTGGCGCACCGTAGCAACTGCTATGGCACCGAACCAGACTATTTCGCCAAGATTAACGACAGTATTACCGTTGTCGTGCAAATCGAAAGTCAGGACGGCCTCGACAACCTGGATGCGATCATTGCGGTTGATGGCGTAGACGGCGTGTTTGTTGGCCCGAGCGACCTGTCTGCGGCGCTCGGCTACCTTGGTCAGCCTAATCATCCTGACGTGCAGAAGGCGATCCGCCACATCTTTGATCGCGCTGCGGCACATAACAAACCGTGCGGCATTCTGGCACCGGTTGAAGCCGATGCGCGTCGCTATCTCGAATGGGGCGCAAGCTTCGTTGCAGTTGGTAGCGATCTGGGTGTGTTCCGCAGCGCAACACAGGCGTTGAGCGACAAGTACAAGAAGTAATTCAGACCGTTGACAAACCTATTTGCGGAGCGAGAACGATGGTAATGGGATAGAAGAGTAAAGCGTCCGCGCCAGGGACAAAAGCGTCAGGAACGCTTTTGAACGTCGCTTGCGACGGCCCTGAAAGGGTGAATATCAGGGACGAGATTCATATCTGCGCGGCTCGAGCTTACAGGGATGTACTTGCAGCGTCTTTACGATCTACCCATTGCCATTGCTCAGCGTACTTTGTTAGCAAATTCAGTCATTCCGTGCGAATCGGATCCGCCATGAGGCGGGTTCATCGTGAATTGAAGTGATATCTACATCAGACAATGAGGTTAGGGCGATGAAAATTGGTTTTATTGGATTGGGCATCATGGGAAAACCGATGAGTAAAAATCTGTTGAAAGCAGGTTACTCATTAGTCGTGATGGATCGAAATCTGGACGCAGTCGCGGAAGTGGTTGCTGCGGGCGCAACGTCGGCTGAAACGCCAAAACAGGTGGCGGAACAGTGCGATGTCATCATCACCATGCTGCCTAACTCTCCACACGTTAAAGACGTGGTGCTAGGTGAAAACGGCGTCATTGACGGTGCGCGTGCCGGCAGCATTGTGGTGGATATGAGCTCAATCGCCCCGCTTGCCAGCCGTGAAATTGCTACCGCACTGGCGACGAAAGAGATCGCTATGCTGGACGCGCCGGTCAGCGGCGGTGAACCGAAAGCGATCGACGGCACGCTGTCCGTAATGGTCGGTGGCGACAAAGCCCAGTTTGACCGCTGCTTTGAGATTCTGAAATCCATGGCGGGTTCTGTTGTACATACCGGTGATATCGGCGCGGGTAACGTGACCAAACTGGCGAACCAGGTGATTGTGGCGCTGAATATTGCTGCCATGTCTGAAGCGCTGGTGCTGGCGACGAAAGCAGGCGTTAACCCGGATCTGGTTTATCAGGCGATCCGCGGTGGATTGGCTGGCAGCACCGTGCTGGATGCGAAAGCGCCGATGGTGATGGATCGTAACTTTAAGCCAGGCTTCCGCATCGATCTGCATATCAAGGATTTGGCGAACGCGCTGGATACCTCACACGGCGTTGGCGCACAGCTGCCGTTAACGGCGGCGGTGATGGAAATGATGCAGGCGCTGAAAGCGGACGATCTGGGATCGGCCGACCACAGTGCGCTGGCGTGTTACTACGAGAAGCTGGCCAAAGTGGAAGTTACGCGATAAGCCGTGAAGCGATAGTCATGAGGCTGGCGCAGGATGCCAGCCGATTGGCGGATAATCATTCTGATCTACCTACTGGGTTTCAGGATCTACTGCCCTGAACGTTGGCGGGTATAAGCGCCGTTTCATGAGCGCGCGGATTATTGATGCAATCGGAACGTTGATGAAATCGGATCGTTTATGAAAATAGTGATCGCACCGGATTCTTATAAAGAAAGCCTGTCTGCACAAGATGTTGCTACGCAGATTGAAAAGGGATTTCGTGAAATATTTCCCGATGCCTGCTATGTCAAATTGCCCGTTGCAGATGGTGGGGAAGGCACCGTGGAAGCCATGGTCGCTGCGACCGATGGCAAGATTGTGAATGTTAAGGTGACAGGGCCGTTAGGCGATAACATCGACGCGTTCTTTGGCCTGTCTGGCGATGAAAAAACGGCGTTTATTGAGATGGCGGCGGCAAGCGGTCTGGAACGAGTGCCTTCGCAGCTGCGCAATCCGTTAAAAACCACCAGTTATGGCACGGGCGAGTTGATTCGCTGCGCGTTAGATCACGGTGTTCGGCACTGCATCATCGGCATTGGCGGGAGCGCAACCAATGACGGCGGATCGGGCATGGTACAGGCGCTGGGCGCGAAGTTGCTGGATCAGCAGGGTGAGCAGATTAGTTTTGGCGGGGGGGAGCTCGACAAACTTGCTCGTATTGATATCAGCGAGCTGGATGAGCGTATCAAAAATTGTCGCTTTGAAGTGGCCTGTGATGTGACCAATCCGTTGACGGGGAAGCAGGGCGCGTCGGCGATCTTTGGTCCTCAAAAAGGGGCAACGCCGGAGATGATTGAACAGCTGGATAATGCGTTGAAGCATTATGCGGCGGTGATTCGCCACGATCTGGATATGGACGTGGAACACGTTCCTGGTGCGGGGGCGGCGGGCGGTATGGGGGCGGCGCTACAGGCCTTTTGCGGCGCTGAGCTTCGTCAGGGAATAGAGATTGTCACGGAAGCGTTGGGGCTGGATGAACTGGTACGCGATGCCACGCTGGTGATTACCGGTGAAGGGCGCATCGACAGCCAGACGATCCACGGTAAAGTGCCGATTGGCGTGGCGCGGATAGCCAAACAGTATAACAAACCGGTGATTGGCATCGCCGGCAGCCTGACGGCAGATGTTGCAGTGGTGCATGAACATGGCCTGGATGCCGTATTCAGCGTGCTTTATAACATTTGCTCACTAGAAGAAGCGCTGGATAATGCGGCAGAGAATGTGCGGATGACGGCACGTAATATCGCCGCCACGATCCGACTGGCGCAGTCTATGTCGCGATAATGCGATGGCGCTACGGTTAGTCTAGAACCTTTTATCTACATAAGACTGAGGGACGGTTTCGTGCGCCACAATACGGCTATTTCATGCTACTTCGCAGCACGCGCCCGACACGGGGCGCTCAGTCGCCGCCGCCCCGTGACCCCAGGCTTTCGGCGGGAATTATGCCGCTAACGCGGTGCCTTCGTCGGTATCTGGCTTAACGGACCGCTTGCGACACGTTCCCGACGTGGCGCAAGCTTTCGCCGCGTCCTGCGGCTCATCCGAAGCCCGCTATCTCCTCAGCATAATTTTTTACGCCTGATAACAGCAAAGCGCACGAAACTGTCTCCGCAGTGGGGATATTGATTACGAATGCATAGGATTGATATGCGGCTGGGCGGCTTTGTTGACATTGTCGATTTCGTCCAGCAGCTCTAACCATTCGGGTTCGAGATCGCTGGCGTGAACGCCCTTGCGCAGCTGTTGTTCCAGATAGCGGCAGATGCGTTGCAGACGCGGCACGCCGCTGTAGCTGCAACTGCCGTGCAGTTTATGAACCAGCTCGATGATGCCATCATCCGTCTGACCCTTTAGCACGTTTTCTATCTTCCGCTGAACCTCTGGCAAGAAATCCAACAGCATTTGCAGCAGGTCGCGCGCCAGTTCCGGCTTGTTAGCCGCCTGTTGCTGCGCCAGCGCCCAGTCGAGTGATAGCTGGCTATCGTCGTGCTCGTTCAGTAATCCCGTAATCTCGCCCCGATTACGTTTCAGCGGATCTTGCCGCGCATGACGCGTCAACACGCTTTTCAGCATCAGTTCGTCTATCGGTTTCGCCAGATAGTCATCCATACCCGAACGTAGCAGATGCTCGCGTTCACCCGTCATAGTCTGCGCCGTTACCGCGATGATTGGCGTGGTGGCATGGTGAGGGATCTGGCGGATCAGCTCGCTGGCGCAAATGCCGTCCATACCCGGCATCTGAATATCCATGAGAATAATGTCGCACTGATTCAGTTCTGCCTGTGCAATCGCATCTTGTCCGCTTTCGCACAGGATAATCGTCTCGACCTGCTCTTCCAGCAGCGTGCCGATCAGTTTCAGATTGGCTGGATTGTCATCCACCGCCATCACCCTCAACGGTAAACGGGCGAGATGGCGTGCGGCACTCTGATGCGGTGCCGCATCGTCTGGCAGAAAAGAGAGCTGGAACAGCGTGCTGTCCTGTAGCAGCGGCAGCAGGCGTGACGCGGCGAGCGGTTTGCTCAGGCAGGCGTGTACGCCGAAGGTTTTCAACTGCTCGGCATCCATTTGCGCCAGACTGGGTAGCGCCAGAATCACACAGGGCGAGCGGCGGCAGATATCGCGCAGTCTGGGCGTGTAGTCGAGCAGCGTATTACGGTATTGCACGGGAATACCGAGCAGCAGGATATCAAATTCCCCTTCCGGCAGTTGCTCAAACGTCGGGCTGTAGCTCACGATGAGCGGCGTCTGGCTCAGGATATCCAGTGTGGCTTGCGCGGCGATAGAATGGTACTCCACATAGGCCAGATGTTTGCCTTGCAGCATCGTGTAGGCGGGTTCGGCCGGTATCGCGTGCGGGTTGAGCGGTAGCGTGATGTGGAACCAGAAGGTTGATCCCTTGCTGAGCTCGCTCTGAAAACTGATGTCGCCCCCCATTTCTTTGACCAGACGCTGGGTGATGACCAGCCCGAGCCCTGTGCCGCCATGACGGCGTGAAATGCTGGTATCGGCCTGGCGGAAAGCCTGAAACAGCTGTGATTGCTGCAATTCAGCAATGCCAATGCCGGTATCACGTATTTGCACCTCTAGCTGCACCTGATTGTGCTCCTGCCGACGCTTCTCCACCCGAATATCAATATTGCCCTGTTCGGTAAATTTAATCGCGTTGCCCAACAGGTTGGTGATGATTTGCTGTATCCGCAGTGGGTCACCGACAAACTGTTCGGGAACGTCATTCTGAATACTGAGCGTCAGTTCCAATCCTTTTTCATGTGCTGTGTGTGCCAGCAGCATCACAACGTCGTCCAGCGTGTTGTGCAGCGAAAACGGAATATCCTCTAGCACCAGCTTTCCTGCCTCTAGCTTCGAGAAATCCAGCACATCGTTAATAATATTCAGCAGGTTATTGGCAGAACGTTCGATGGTGAGCAGATAGTCCGTCTGCGTGGTGTTCAGCGGTGTTTTCAACGTCTGGCGAGTGAAACCGATCACGCCATTCAGCGGCGTTCTCAGTTCGTGCGACATATTCGCCAGAAACTCAGACTTGATACGGGCTGCTTCCTGCGCGCGCTTCTTGGCCAGATCCAGCTCAACGTTTTGGATCTCCATCTGCTCCAGCGTTTCCCGCAGATCGTAGGTTGCCTGATCGATATTTTGCTGCATTTCTTCGTGGTAGGCGGTCAGCGACATTGCCATCGAGTTGATGCCGTTTTTCAGCATATCCAGCTCGCCGAGCATGTAACCTTCGACCCGGCTATCCAACTGCCCACGACGAATGCGATCGACGGTATCAACCATATTGCGAATCGGGGTGGTGACATCCCGCATCAGACGATAGGCAAAGATAACGGCGGCACCCAACGATAACAGCAGCAAGAGCGCGGCGATGAAGATTTCCTGATACTGCTGAAGCCGAATGGTACTGGTATCCAGTTCGATAACCAGGTAGCCGAGAGGTGTGGCGGTTCCGGGCAAGGTGGGTGGCACCCCGCCAGGCAGAAATTCACTATCATTAACGATAGGCATATGCAGAATCAGCGCGTCATTCGTGTGGTGCAGGTGCAGCTTATTGTGTGCAAGCGCATCGCTGCTGAGCGACTGTAATGTCACGTTGTGGCGGACATTGGTGGTCGCCAGGAGCTGATTACGTGCATCGAACACGCTAATGGTACGAATAATCGCGGAGTGACGGCGATGGAGCGTATTGATTAACGGAGGAATCGTGTCCATCTGGCGATGAGTAATCGCATAAGCGCTGATGGTTGCCAGCGGCTCAATGATACTGGTGCCCGAATCGGCCAACTGTGACTGCAACTGATTATAACGATGGATGACGAAGAACGAACTAAGCAGCAGCCCGATCATCAGCGTCGGTGCCAAAATCAGTATCAACATCCGTGCACGAAGACTGTATTTGGTCATGGGGTTCCAATGTGGGAGAATTAGAGGATGCTGAGCACCCAATGATGTAATTAGTTATCGGGTACTGCACGTACCGATTACAGCCGTTCAACTCAAGAGATCAATCGATAGTACATTATGGCGCAATTCTACTCTCCAAACCGGCGTGTGACGACCCGGAAAGCGATTCCTGCTAAGAACCTCACTGTTACGGTCACGTCGCTTGATCCGTTTGGACAGGGGGTAGCGCGTCACGAGGGCAAGACGGTGTTTGTCACGGGGGTATTGCCGGGAGAGCAGGCCGAGATCCAACTGACGGAAGAGAAGCGTCAGTTTTCGCATGCAAAACTTAAACGCCTCCTGACGCCTAGCCCGCAGCGTGTTGCGCCGCCATGCCCGCATTTTACCCGCTGTGGCGGCTGCCAGCAGCAGCACGCGGACATCGCGTTGCAACAGAGCAGTAAATCGGCTGCATTGGTGCGTCTGATGACACGGGAAACGGGTGCTGAGCTGCCTGAAGCCTCATTGATCGCTGGCACACCTTATGCCTATCGGAGGCGTGCGCGGCTTGCGTTATACTTTCAGGCAAAAGAGCGGCGTCTGTTGATGGGCTATCGGCAGTCAAATTCTCACGATCTGGTGGATATCAAAGCCTGTCCGGTGTTGCGCCCCGAGCTTGAAGCGCTGTTGCAACCGCTGCGCGACTGCCTGAACCGATTAAAGGCGGTGAAGCGCCTTGGGCATGTGGAGCTGGTGCAGGCGGAGAACGGTCCGCTGTTGGTGCTAAGGCACCTTGATCCACTTCATTCATCGGACCAGCAGGCGCTGCGTGATTTTGCGCAGCAGCAGGATGTGTCGGTTTATCTGGCATCGGATGCCGACTCGCTGACGTGTTTACAGGGTGAAGAGCCAGTTTATCACGTTGCCGGGCTGACGCTGGCCTTTAGCCCGCGCGATTTCATTCAGGTTAATGATGCGGTGAACCAGCAGATGGTCGCGCAGGCGCTGGCATGGCTGGATGTGCAACCGCAGGATAGAATATTAGATCTGTTTTGTGGCATGGGTAACTTCACGCTACCGCTGGCACAGCGTGCCGCCAGCGTCGTCGGTGTGGAAGGGGTGACCGCGTTAGTTGAGAAAGGACGCGAAAATGCCCGACGCAATGGGCTGTCCAATGTCACATTTTTTCACCAAAATCTTGAAGATGACGTCACGCAGCAGCCGTGGGCCGCTCAGGGTTTTGATAAGATATTACTTGATCCGGCACGTGCGGGCGCGGCAGGCGTGATGGAGCAGATAACCAGACTGGCACCTGAACGGGTGGTGTATGTCTCTTGTAATGCCACGACGCTAGCGCGCGACAGCAAAGTATTACTGGCAGCAGGTTTCAGGCTGGCGAATGTTGCGATGCTGGATATGTTTCCACATACCGGTCACCTTGAATCGATGGCACTGTTTTTGCACGACACCGGCGCGCGAAAGGTGTAATGGGCAGCAAAGCGGCGTTGTTTGCAAGGTGAAGGGTAACGTAGGGAGAAATTATGGTTGCGGTAAGAAGTGCGCATTTGAATACGGAAGGTGAGTTTGTCCCTGACGCGTGGATTGCTTCACTGGGTATTTCCAGCCAGCAATCGTGTGAACGTTTAGCCGAAACCTGGCGTTACTGTGAGCAGCAAACGCAAGATCACGCCGATGCGTCGCTACTGCTGTGGCGCGGCATTGAAATGGTGGAAATCCTGTCCACGCTAAGCATGGACAATGACAGCATGCGTGCGGCGCTGCTCTTTCCGCTGGCAAACGCCAACGTGGTCGATGAGGCGACGCTGGAAGCCGCGTTTGGTAAAAACATCGTTGATCTGGTGCATGGCGTGCGCGATATGGATGCAATCCGCCAGCTCAAAGCGACGCAGAATGATTCCGGCGCGTCTGAGCAGGTCGATAACATCCGCCGCATGTTACTGGCGATGGTGGAAGATTTCCGCTGCGTGGTGATCAAGCTCGCCGAGCGGATCGCGCACCTGCGTGAAGTGAAGGATGCCCCAGAAGAAGAACGGGTATTGGCGGCCAAAGAGTGTACCAACATCTATGCACCGCTGGCTAACCGATTAGGCATCGGCCAGTTGAAGTGGGAGCTGGAAGATTTCTGCTTCCGCTATCTGCATCCTGATGAATATAAAAAAATCGCCAAGCTGCTGCACGAACGTCGTATCGATCGTGCGCAGTACATTGACGATTTTGTCAAAACGCTACGCAACGCGATGAAAGAAGAGGGCGTGCAGGCGGAGATCTACGGTCGTCCTAAGCATATCTACAGCATCTGGCGCAAGATGCAAAAGAAAGCGCTGTCGTTCGATGAGCTGTTCGATGTCCGTGCGGTACGCATTGTCGTTGAGCGCTTGCAGGACTGCTACGGGGCGTTGGGTATCGTGCATACCCATTATCGCCATCTGCCGGACGAGTTTGACGACTACGTCGCTAACCCCAAACCAAACGGCTATCAGTCCATTCACACGGTGGTGTTAGGGCCGGGTGGAAAGACGCTCGAAATCCAGATTCGTACGCGACAGATGCATGAAGATGCTGAACTGGGCGTTGCCGCACACTGGAAATACAAAGAAGGCACCTCTGTGAGCGGGCGTTCCGGCTACGAAGGCCGCATTGCCTGGCTGCGCAAACTGCTTGCCTGGCAGGACGACGTGGCGGATTCGAATGACGTACTGGACGAAGTTCGCAGCCAGGTGTTTGACGATCGGGTTTATGTCTTTACGCCGAAAGGCGACGTGGTGGATCTCCCTGCGGGTTCCACGCCGCTGGATTTTGCTTATAACATCCACAGTGATATCGGGCACCGCTGCATTGGGGCGAAAATTGGCGGACGTATTGTGCCGTTTACCTACCAACTGCAAATGGGCGATCAAATTGAAATTATCACCCAGAAGCAGCCAAACCCGAGCCGCGACTGGCTGAACCCGAATCTGGGGTATATCACCACCAGTCGCGGACGTTCGAAGATTCAGAACTGGTTCCGTAAGCAAGATCGCGACAAGAACATTTTGGCGGGTCGACAGATCCTGGATGATGAACTGGCGCATTTGGGTGTCAGCCTGAAAGCCGCGGAAAAACTGCTGCTGCCACGTTACAACGTGAATTCGCTGGATGAGTTACTGGCTGCTATCGGCGGCGGTGATGTTCGTCTCAACCAGATGGTGAATTTCCTGCAATCGCAGCTAAAACAGCCGAGTGCGGAAGAGTTGGATCGCGAAGCGCTGCGCCAGTTGACGCAAAAATCGCATCAGCCAGCGGCACGTAACACGAAGGACAACGGCCGCGTGGTGGTGGAAGGTGTGGGCAATCTGATGCACCACATTGCCCGCTGCTGCCAGCCGATTCCGGGGGATGAGATCACCGGGTTCATCACACGCGGACGCGGAATTTCGATTCACCGTGCGGATTGTGAACAGTTGGACGAACTGCGCGCCAGCTCGCCGGAGCGCATTGTGGATGCGGTATGGGGCGAAAGCTACTCCAGCGGCTATTCGCTGGTGGTGCGGGTGATTGCCAACGATCGTAGCGGCCTGCTGCGGGATATCACCACGATTCTGGCGAATGAGAAGGTTAATGTACTGGGCGTCGCCAGCCGTAGCGATACCAAGCAGCAACTGGCTACGATTGATATGGATATCGAGATCTACAACCTGCAAGTGCTCAGCCGCATTCTGGCGAAGCTCAACCAGCTACCGGATGTGATCGACGCGCGGCGCCAGCAGGGGGCGTAAATGATGGTTTCACCATCAGCCAGGTGAAAATCTTATGCGGGTGTGGTGAACGGTTTCGTGCGTGATTAGCCGTATTGTTCTTTGTGGCACCAGAGCCACGCCCGACTGAGGGATGCTCAGATGCCGCATCCCTCAGAACCCTGGCTTTTGGCGAGAATTGTGCCGCGATGCGGTTCCTTCGATGAACATGCCCGCTGTCGAGCCACCTGTGACGCGTTCCCGACGCGGCACAGGCTTTCGCCGCGTCCGTGCGGCTCACTCGGCGGCCATGTGCATCTCAGCACAATTTTTTACGCCGTTGAAATGAAAATAGTGATGTCTTTGCGCTTTTTAGCCGAAGTTGGCTTCCGTGTTTTGCTATTTCCACAAAAATTTTTGCAGGAATATTATGATTGTATCAGTGACTAACGTATCCTCCGTCGAGCGCCTGCTCGCCATCATGAAAACCCTGCGCGATCCTGAAAATGGTTGTCCGTGGGACAAGAAACAGACGTTTGACACCATCGCGCCTTATACGCTGGAAGAAACGTATGAAGTGTTGGATGCCATCAGCCGTCAGGATTTTGATGATTTGCGCGGTGAGTTAGGGGATTTACTGTTTCAGGTGGTGTTTTACGCGCAAATGGCGCAGGAAAAGGGCTTGTTCGATTTCTCTGATGTGTGTAACGCCATCAGCGACAAGCTGGAACGCCGCCACCCGCATATTTTTGGCGATCTGACGCTGACGGACAGTGATGCCGTGCTGGCAAACTGGGAACAGACCAAAGCGCAGGAGCGGGCGGAGAAAGATCGTCATTCGCCGTTGGATGACATTCCTGATGCGCTTCCTGCCCTGATGAAAGCGCAAAAAATTCAGCAGCGTTGTTCGTCTGTGGGCTTCGATTGGGACAGCCTGGGGCCGGTGCTCGATAAAGTATATGAAGAGATCGACGAGGTGATGTTTGAGGCGCGGCAAGCCGTTGTCGATGAAGAAAAATTAGGTGAAGAGATTGGTGATTTATTGTTCGCCACAGTCAATCTCTCTCGTCATCTGGGGCACAAGGCTGAGAATGCGTTACAGGCGGCAAATCGCAAGTTCACTCGTCGTTTTCGCGAGGTAGAACAAATCGTTACGGCATCGGGAAAAACGCTGGAACAGACGACACTGGACGAAATGGAAGCCGCGTGGCAGCAGGTGAAAAAACAGGAAATAGGGCATTAATTCTTTTTTAGTCACAAACCCTATATTTATCTATTTTAATGGGTTTATTTCATTGTTATTAAAGGTGATTATTGGTTGTGGTAAGGGCGGTTTTGCTTCGCCTTCGAGTGTGTTGGAATCGCCACATTGTGTAAAACGAACATTTGTGGCGTTCATCAGGTTCAGGTATACTACTTTCCCGTCTTGGTACCTCCATCGTCTTTAAACCTAAACTCTCAGGTTCAGCATGACAACTAATTATATTTTTGTGACCGGCGGGGTCGTTTCCTCTCTGGGTAAAGGCATTGCCGCAGCCTCTCTGGCGGCTATTCTTGAAGCCCGTGGCCTCAACGTTACCATCATGAAACTGGACCCGTACATCAACGTGGATCCGGGCACGATGAGCCCGACGCAGCACGGTGAAGTGTTTGTCACCGAAGACGGCGCCGAAACCGATCTGGACTTGGGCCACTACGAGCGTTTCATCCGCACCAAAATGTCGCGCCGCAACAACTTCACCACGGGCCGTATCTACTCTGATGTCCTGCGCAAAGAGCGTCGTGGTGACTATCTGGGTGCGACCATTCAGGTGATCCCACATATCACCAACGCGATTAAAGAGCGCATCATTGAAGGTGGCGAAGGCCACGATGTCGTTCTGGTAGAAATCGGCGGTACCGTCGGCGATATCGAGTCTTTGCCGTTCCTTGAAGCGATTCGGCAGATGGCGGTGCAAGTGGGTCGCGAACACACGCTGTTTATGCACCTGACGCTGGTGCCGTATCTGGCGGCGGCGGGCGAAGTGAAAACCAAGCCGACGCAGCACTCCGTTAAAGAGCTGCTTTCTATCGGTATCCAGCCTGACGTGCTGATTTGCCGTTCCGACCGCACCGTGCCTGCCAACGAGCGTGCAAAAATTGCTTTATTCTGTAATGTGCCGGAAAAAGCAGTAATATCCCTTAAAGACATTGATTCGATTTATAAAATCCCGTCGCTATTGAAATCACAGGGGCTGGACGATTATATTTGTAAACGATTCAGCTTGAACTGTCCCGAAGCAAACCTGTCAGAATGGGAACAGGTTGTGTATGAAGAAGCTAATCCGGGCGGCGAAGTCACCATCGGTATGGTTGGCAAATATGTTGCGCTGCCGGATGCTTATAAATCCGTGATTGAAGCGCTGAAACACGGCGGGTTGAAGAACCGCCTGACGGTAAACATCAAGCTGATTGACTCGCAGGATGTTGAAACCCGCGGTGTCGAAGTACTGAAAGATTTAGACGCTATTCTGATTCCAGGCGGTTTTGGCTATCGTGGCGTTGAAGGGAAAATCATGTCGGCGCGTTACGCCCGTGAGAACAATATCCCTTATCTGGGCATTTGCCTGGGGATGCAGGTCGCATTAATGGAATTTGCCCGTAACGTTACCGGAATGGAAGGCGCAAACTCAACGGAGTTTATGCCAGACTGTAAGTATCCGGTGGTTGCGTTGATCACAGAATGGCGTGATGAGAACGGCAATGTTGAAGTCCGTGATGAAGCAAGCGATCTGGGCGGCACCATGCGCGTTGGTGGGCAGCAATGCCATCTGACCGAAGGCAGTCTGGTGCGTCAGATGTACGGTGAGCAGACGATTATCGAACGTCACCGTCATCGTTATGAAGTTAACAACATGCTGTTGAAACAGATTGAAGCGGCGGGATTACGGGTTGCTGGTCTTTCCGCCGACCGCAAACTGGTGGAGATTGTTGAGTTACCCGATCATCCCTGGTTCGTTGCCTGTCAATTCCACCCGGAATTCACGTCAACGCCGCGAGATGGACATCCCCTGTTTGCCGGCTTTGTGAAAGCCGCTGGCGCGTACCAGAAGCGTCAGGTGAAGTAAGAGTTATACAGCAACGCGCGATCCTATCGCGCGTTGCTCGTCTAGGGTTTTAGTTCTATCTAAAGTTTTAGTTTAACTTGTACTGAGGAAAATCTAATGTCCAAAATTGTTAAAGTCATCGGCCGTGAAATCATCGACTCACGCGGAAACCCAACTGTTGAAGCGGAAGTGCATCTGGAAGGTGGTTTTGTAGGTCTGGCTGCTGCGCCATCAGGAGCGTCTACTGGCTCTCGCGAAGCACTGGAACTGCGTGACGGTGACAAATCCCGTTTTCTGGGTAAAGGCGTAACGAAAGCCGTTGCTGCTGTTAACGGCCCGATTGCTCAGGCTGTTCTGGGTAAAGACGCGAAAGATCAGGCGAACATCGACAAGATCATGATCGACCTGGACGGTACTGACAACAAATCCAAGTTCGGTGCTAACGCTATTCTGGCTGTTTCTCTGGCTGCCGCTAAAGCAGCAGCAGCGTCAAAAGGCCTGCCGCTGTATGCTCACATCGCTGAACTGAACGGCACCCCAGGCAAATACTCTATGCCACTGCCAATGATGAACATCATCAACGGTGGCGAGCACGCGGATAACAACGTTGATATCCAAGAGTTCATGATTCAGCCTGTTGGCGCGAAAACCCTGAAAGAAGCCATCCGTATGGGTTCTGAAGTGTTCCACACCCTGGCTAAAGTGCTGAAATCCAAAGGTATGGGTACTGCTGTTGGTGACGAAGGTGGCTATGCGCCAAACCTGGGTTCCAACGCCGAAGCGCTGGCTGTTATCGCAGAAGCGGTAAAAGCAGCAGGTTACGAGCTGGGCAAAGACATCACGCTGGCGATGGACTGTGCCGCTTCTGAATTCTACAAAGACGGTAAATACGTTCTGGCTGGCGAAGGCAACAAAGCCTTCACCTCTGAAGAATTCACTCACTTCCTGGAAGATCTGACTAAACAGTACCCAATCGTCTCTATCGAAGACGGTCTGGACGAGTCTGATTGGGCTGGCTTCGCTTACCAGACTAAAGTTCTGGGCGACAAAATCCAGCTGGTTGGTGACGATCTGTTCGTAACCAACACCAAGATCCTGAAAGAAGGTATCGATAAAGGTATCGCTAACTCTATCCTGATCAAATTCAACCAGATCGGTTCTCTGACCGAAACACTGGCTGCGATTAAAATGGCGAAAGATGCAGGCTACACGGCTGTTATCTCTCACCGTTCAGGCGAAACTGAAGATGCGACCATCGCTGACCTGGCTGTAGGTACCGCAGCAGGCCAGATCAAAACGGGCTCTATGAGCCGTTCTGACCGTGTTGCTAAATACAACCAGCTGATTCGTATCGAAGAAGCGCTGGGTGATGCTGCACCGTTCAACGGTCTGAAAGAAGTTAAAGGCCAGTAATGACGTTTCTGGCGTGATCAGGTAGCCGAGAAAGCGGCCTGATACGCGCCCAACGTGATGAAAACTAAAAATCCAGAAGCGTGAAAGCGTTTCTGGATTTTTTTATGGCAAGCATCCCTATCTGGCAGTTCTTGCGCTGTCGCTATGCAACGTTGAAAGCGCCTGAATCGCCAGCATTCATTAAGCTAACTGTTTGAGAATCGCTTTAGCGACCACTTCCGAGCTTGCCGGGTTCTGACCGGTGATCAGCTTGCCGTCTTCCACGAGGTACGGTGCCCAGTCTGGGCCTTTTTCGTATAGGCCGCCGAGTTTCTTGAATTCATCTTCAATCAGGAAAGGTACGACGTCCGTCAACTGAACCGCCGCTTCTTCACCGTTTGTGAAGCCTGTCACTTTGCGGCCTTTAATCAGCGCATCGCCATTCTCTGTTTTCACATGAATCAGCACGCCCGGTGCGTGGCAGACAAAACCGGTCGGCTTGTTGGCGCGTACAAAGGCTTCAATGAGCGCGATGGAGACAGGGGATTCTGCCAGATCCCACAGCGGGCCGTGGCCGCCGGGATAAAAGACGGCATCGAAATCCTGTTCGATGACGGTATCCAGTTTTATCGTATTCGCCAGTTCCTGCTGCGCAGCCGGGTCGGCTTTAAAACGGTGCGTCAGTTCGGTTTGAAAATCCGCCAGATCGCTTTTCGGGTCAAGAGGCGGCTGGCCGCCAGCAGGGGAGGCGAGAACGATCTCGGCCCCGGCATCTTTGAAGGTGTAATAAGGGGCAGCAAACTCTTCCAGCCAGAAGCCGGTTTTATTACCCGTGTTGCCCAGTTTGTCGTGAGAAGTCAGTACCATTAAAATTTTCATCATTTTTCTCTCTATGGTTGCAGGATGATCGGGTGAATAGATGCCGGTTACCCTTTCAGGGCGGCGACAATCGCGTCTTGTTTCTCATGGTAAGGCGCACGCAGTGTCAGGTTAGACGCGCCATCTTCACTTTGTATGACAATCGGTTTGGCGTGGCTGAAACGGCGGAATCCGTGAACGCCGTGATACGCGCCGATGCCGGATGCGCCAACGCCGCCGAACGGAAGTGTGTCGATCGATACGTGCGTCATCACATCGTTGATGACCAGCGCGCCTGATGTCGTTCTGCTGGCGAAGCGTTGCTGCATGGCCTCATCGTTGCTGAACAGATAGGCCGCCAGCGGGCGTGGATGCGCATTGATGTAGTGAATGGGTTCCTCTGCGGCCTGATAGGTTTTGATGGGCAGCAGCGGGCCGAAAATTTCTTCCTGCATAATCGTCATCTCATCACGTACGCCGAACACCAGATGCGGGGCAATCTTACGGCTTGTGGCGTCGTAGGGCGCTTCGCCTTCCGGTGCCAGACTGACGATGGTCGCGCCTTGCTGCCCAGCCTCTTTCAGGATGCGGATCAAACGATCGTAATGTCTGTCAGCAATGATAGACGTGTAATCCGGGTTCGCCTGTAACGTCGGGAAGCTTTTCTGCATAAAGGCTTTTGCGGCATCGCGGAAAGCCTGCTCCTGACCTTCTGGCAGCAGAACATAGTCCGGCGACAGGCAGATTTGCCCAGCGTTGAAGGTTTTCACCGTCAGCGTGCGTTCAACGGCTTCTGTGATGTCTGCGCTGCTATCAATCACGACCGGTGATTTGCCGCCCAGCTCCAGCGTGACCGGCACCAGATTTTCTGCCGCCGCACGCATCACCTGTTTCCCAACGGCGGTGCTGCCAGTGAAGACCAGATGATCGAATGGCAGTTCGCTGAATGCCTGACCGATTTCTGCATCACCCAGCACCACGGCCAATTCCTGCGGGGCAAAATAGTGGGCAATCAATTCCGCCAGCAGTTCAGACGTGCGTGGCGTGAGTTCTGACGGTTTCAGAATCGCGGTATTACCGGCGGCAAAAATGTCAGCCAGCGGACCGAAGGACAGATTCACGGGGAAGTTCCACGGGCTGATCACGCCGATCACGCCCAGAGGTTGGTGCTGAATCCACGCCTGCATACCGGGAGCGGGTTCATCAACAGGCTCTGGCTGCATCCAGCGTTCAACGTTGTCGATGGCGTTCTGGAGTATTTTCAGCGTGATGCCGATGTCGGCGGCGAAAGAGTGATACAGGCTGCGATGGCCGAAATCGTCACTCATGGCCTGCGCGAGCGCCGCATGGTTTTCACGGATCAGATTGATGCTGCGCTGTAAGCGATCTTGACGCAGCGCGGCATCGGCGGGGCCAGAGGCAATGTGAGCGCGCTTCATCGTATTCAGAATGGCGTGTAAATCCTTTTTGGATTGTTGTGTCGACATGTTTGTCCCCTTTTAGCCGTCGAGTACCAGAGAAAACAGAAAGTTAGCCGGGGTTTCCGGGTCACTCAAGATGGGATAAAGGATACGGCAGGGGTTGATCCACCCGCCAACAAGATTATTATTCGGGGGGTATAAATAATTTTATGTCTCATACCCGTCATACTTCAAGTTGCATGTGCGTTGGCTGCGTTCACTCACCCGAATCACTTACTTGAGTAAGCTCATCGGGATTCGCTCTCTTGCCGCCTTCCTGAAACTCGAATTATTTAGGGTATAAATATCTATAGGTATCGTATGTCACTTATCCGCCTACGCACATTTGTGGAAGTCTATCGGCAGCGCTCGATTAGCGGCGCCTCGCGCGCGCTCAATCTGACCCAGCCGGCGGTGTCGCAGCACATTGCCGGACTGGAGGTGGCGGTGGGGCGGCGTCTCTTTGAGCGTCAGGCAAACGGTGTAACGCCAACGTCGGCAGCGGATGATCTTGCGGCCGATCTGGGAGACAAGCTCGATGAAGCGGAGGCGGCACTGGCCTCTGCCCGCGCGAGGTCAATGGACGTCGCGGGGACGCTGCATATCATTGGTCATGCGGATTTCATGGCCGAAGTGGTGTCGGAACAGCTATTGCCGCTGCTTCAGGCGGGTGTGCGGGTGCATATGCACACCGGCGACGGTAATTTGATTAAACAGATGCTGCTCGAAGGGCACTGTGATTTAGGTATAACGGCACACCCGGTGACGGACAAGCGGCTGAAAAGCGATCTGTTGAAGAGTGCGACATTACAGGCGGTGGCGGCACCGGCGATCGTCGAACGGCTATTGCTGACGGGCGATCTGCCGCAGGCGTTGGCGCAGGAACCGATGCTGGCGTATGACCTTGAGTTTCCTCTAATCGATCACTGGTTGAAGAAGAACCGCATGGAGGATAAGGGACTGGTGCCTGCTGTGGTGAGTCAGGATCTGCGCGCGCTGCGTCGCGTGTTGACCAGTGGGTTTGGCTGGACGGTCATGCCAGTGTATTTATGTCAGGATCTGCTGGATGCGGGGGAGCTTGTCATCATTCCGCCACCTGTTGGTACGACGCAGTTGGATTACTATCTGGCTTGGGTACCAGGTGCGCTGCGCCAGCCACGCTTAGCCCATGCGCGACAAACCTTCCTGTGGCGCTTACAGCATGCGCAATAGCGCTATTCCCTGCTAAAAAAGCGCCATTTTTCAAGACATCACAAGGCAACGTCCGCTGGCGACGTTGCTCTTCTTCCCGCAGACTTCCCATCTTCTATCCTGTGATCGCCATAAACGAACTGCTGGTTTCATTCAGTTAAAATCGCTTTTTATAAAATCTTTGAAGCGGATCGCATCAATCTTCCCTGTGCTGCCAGCGTGGGGCGCGTGGTGGCAAAAGCGCAAAGGTTTTCACGATCGCCGGGCGCTAACGTAACAGCGTGACACCTTCATAATTAAAAATGTTCGGGGAAGGATGGCGATGAAAACGCGTAAGATCGGTTTGGCTAACTATTTAGCCTACGGTTCAGGGGACTTTCTTGGTGCGGGTACCACCGCGCTGACGGCCGCCTGGTTACTCTATTTTTACACCACGTTCTGTGGCTTAACGCCGATTGAGGCAACGTTTATTTTTGCGATGGCGCGCGTGCTTGATGCCGTCGTCAGCCCGCTGATGGGCTTCCTGACCGATAACTTCGGTTCAACCTGGTTGGGTAAGCGCTTTGGCCGCCGTAAGTTCTTTATTCTACTCGGTATTCCCCTCGTGTTTAGCTACAGCTTCATGTGGGTTGGGGATATGAGCTATTGGTACTATCTGCTGACGTACCTGCTGTTCGATATCGTTTATACGATGGTACTGGTGCCGTATGAAACGCTGGTACCGGAAATGACCGACGATTTCAAACAGAAGACCAAGTTCTCCGGCGCACGCATCGCACTGGCGCAGCTGTCTGCGATTTTGGCTGCGTTTCTGCCGGGTATTCTGCTGGGCTACTTTGGTAAAGACAACGCCATTTCCTTCTTCTATTCGAGTCTGGTGTTCTCCGTTATTTGTGCGCTGGTGTTGACGCTGGTCTATTTCTTTACGTGGGAACGGCCACGCGATCAGATGTCGGAAGCGTCGCTGCGGGCGGAGAAAGAGCGTCAGTCTCTGACGTTAGGCCAAAGCCTGAAACGGCTGAACGTCGAGCTGGTTTCCACGCTGCGTATTCGCATCTTCCGTCAGCATCTCGGGATGTATCTGGGCGGGTATATCGCGCAGGACGTGTTTAATGCGGTGTTTACCTATTACGTGGTCTTTGTGCTGATGCAAAGCCCGACAATGGCGTCTAACCTGATGGGCACCATGGCGATCCTGCAATTCATCGCGGTAATCGGCATGATCCCGCTGTGTATTCGCTTTGGGCCAGCACCGTCTTACCGCCTGGTCGTATGCCTGTTTGGCGTGAGTGCGCTTTCCTACGCGGTCCTGTGGTACAGCGGCCTGCATGACACCTTCTCTCTGCTGCTGTTGATTTCTGCGTTGGCTGGCATTGGGCGTGGCGGGATCAACTACGTACCGTGGAACACCTACACTTACATCGCCGACGTGGATGAAGTGATCACCGCGCAGCGTCGTGAAGGGATCTTCGCCGGGATTATGACGCTGACCCGTAAAGCCTCTCAGGCTGGTGCGGTGATGCTGGTAGGCGTGGTGTTGCAGCTATCTGGCTTTGTGTCCGGCCAGAGCGTACAGGCGCCGGGCGTCAGCCACACTATTCTGATGATTTTGAGCTTCGGCACCGTGGGCGTGCTGGCGCTGGGCTTCCTGGTTTCTCTGCGCTTTAAACTCAACCTGCAAACACACAGTGTGCTACGCGAAGAGACGCTGAAAATGCGTGAAGCGGGTCGCCCTGTGCCGGAGAAGATTACGCCACAGGCGCGGGCAACGGTCGAAATGCTGGCGGGTATGCCATATGAATCGCTGTGGGGTAACAACAATATCGGCTACTTGAACCGCCACAAAGGCGACAAGCCGGTCACGCACGCCACACAGCCGTAACTGTATTGAACTGTTAACTGATAACTCAATTGGATGAATGACTATGACCGTATTCAGTGTAAAACATAGCCCGCTTTTACGTCAGCCAGAACGCTTCATCTCCCGTGAGGATCTGAAGGCGCTGATTTGCCGTATCACCGACAATCTGGTGAATATCGAGGATAAAACCGGTGAATTCTTGTTACGGCTGGACGATGGTCGCGTAATTGATACCAAAGGCTGGGCGGGATGGGAATGGACGCACGGCATCGGGCTGTACGGGATTTATCAGTATTACCAGCAAACGGGTGACGAGCAGATGCGCGCCATCATTGATGACTGGTTTACTGAACGTTTGGCGGAAGGCACACCGACGAAAAACGTGAACACCGTGTGCCCGTTCCTGACGCTGGCTTATCGCTATGAAGAAACGGGCGACGCCCGCTGGCTACCGTATCTGGAGCGCTGGGCGGAATGGGTGATGTATGAAATGCCGCGCACGGACAAGCAAGGCTTGCAGCACATTGTTTATAACAACGAAAACCATCAGCAGCTGTGGGACGACACGCTGATGATGAGCGTGCTGCCGCTGGCGAAAATCGGCAAGCTGCTAAATCGACCGGAATTTGTCGAAGAAGCCACGTATCAGTTCCTGCTGCATGTGCAATACCTGATGGATCGCGAAAGCGGCCTGTGGTTCCACGGCTGGACGTTCGAAGGGCAGCACAACTATGCGAAAGCACGCTGGGCGCGTGGTAACAGCTGGCTGACGATCGTTATTCCTGAATTTATCGAACTGCTGGATTTGCCGGAACACAACGCGACGCGCCGCTTCCTGTTGCAGGTGCTGGAAAGCCAGATTGAGGCATTGGCGAAATATCAGGATGACAGCGGCCTGTGGCACACGCTGATCGACGATCCGAATTCTTATCTTGAAAGCTCGGCAACCGCCGGTTTTGCCTACGGTATCCTGAAAGCGGTGCGCAAGCGCTACGTCGACCCGAGCTACGCTGACGTCGCGGAGAAAGCGATTCGCGGTGTGATTAATCACGTCAATCAGGACGGTGAACTGACGCAGGTGTCATTTGGCACCGCGATGGGCAACGATCTGGATTTCTACCGCAACATTGCGCTGACCTCCATGCCATACGGTCAGGCGATGGCGATCCTCTGTCTGGCGGAATATCTGCGGGTGTATCTGTAATTAGGTTATCGCTCTGGTCTGTGAGGGTAAACTTTTATACACAAATGCTGATAGTTTTTATGGTGTTGACGTTATCCGGCGTGAAAATTATGCAGCGGTGCGCTTGACCGCCGAGTGAGCGACAGGACGTCGCGAAAGCCAGCGCCATGCCGGGAGCATGTCGCTGGCGGCTCGAAAAGCGGGCATGGGCACCGATGGAACCGCGTAGCGGCATAATTTAGCCGGAAGCCTGGGTTCGTAGGGCGGCGGCGACTGAGCCGCCCTACGTCGGGCGCGTGTACGGTATCGCATACAAGTGGCGGTGGTGTGGCGCACGAAAGCCTCTCTTAACCTGCATATAAATGTGATTAAGAGACCGGCTAAGCGGGAGGAACCTGCATAGGTTGCGTCTATTTACCGCCCGCGAGGTCGATAAAATTCCCCGTGACGTAAGATGCGTCGTCCGATAACAGCCAGCCTATCGCTTGCGCGACCTCCATCGGGTGACCACCCCGTTTCATCGGCAGCGAATGCTTGATGCGATCGACTCTTGCCGGTTCTCCGCCGTCAGCATGCATGTCGGTATAAATAAAACCGGGTCGCACGGCGTTAACGCGAATACCCTGATCGGCGACTTCCAGCGATAACCCAATAGTCAGCGTATCGAGCGCACCTTTTGACGCCGCATAGTCAATATATTCGTGAGGCGATCCCAGCCGGGCGGCCGCAGATGACACGTTGACGATAGCACCGCCTTTGCCACCATGCCGAAATGCCATACGCTTGACCGCTTCCCGAGCACAGAGAAAACTGCCCACCGTATTGGTGGCAAAAATGTCGTTAAGCCGCACGGCATCGAGCTGTTCAATGGTGGCTTGAGGTTTGAGTATCGCGGCGTTATTCACTAAACCCGTCAGGCAGCCAAGCTCTTTATCCGTCTGGTTAAAAAGCTCGATAACCTGCTCTTCATCGGCGATATCGACCTGAACGGCGATGGCGGTTCCACCGCTAGCGCGTATCTCTGCGAGAATGCTATGCGCGCTGTCCTGCTGGGTGCGGTAGCCGATGCAAATCTTGTGACCTTTTCCTGCCAGGTAGCTCGCGGTTGCGCGACCAATGCCGCGCGAACCGCCAGTAATTAACGTAACGAATTCCATTCTGCTCCTTAGTTTTTTAGCCCTGCCACACTGTAATTCGCCGGGAGCCAGCGATAGCCGTTGGTCGTGCCGTTGCGTTCCAGACGCGTACCAACGTGGCCGATGCCGGGGAAGGGCAGATGAGCGCCTGCAACCCAGTAACCCTGGCTGGCGGCGTCAGCCAGCGCTTTATTACGGGATTCCGTCGCCTGATCCATATTGGAGTCAAAGCTGATGGTGGTGGTCGGTAAGCTCATCTGTACCGCTTCCGCATGAATGATATCTCCCCAAGCCAGCAGTTTTTTCCCTTCGCTCTCGATCAGAAAAGAGGTATGTCCCGGTGTATGCCCTGGACTCGGAATCGCGGTGATACCAGGTAACAATGTGGCTTGCTGAGCCGGGAACGTTTTCAGCTTGTTCTCTTTGCGAACGACATCAAAGGTACTTTGCACGCGTTGGAAAGCGGATTTCCTGTTCTCTGGTGCGTTCTTCAGGTTATCCGGGCTGAGCCAGAAGTCGGTTTCTGGCTGGCTGACATACACGGTGGCATTTGGGTAGTTCAGTTTATTGTCCTGCACCAAACCGCCAAAATGGTCACCGTGCAGGTGAGTCATCAATACGGTATCGACCTGTTCAGGTTTATAGCCCGCCGCAATCAGATTCGGCAGTACTTTTCCGACCGTAGGGTTGCTCTGCTTGCCGTTGCCCGTGTCTATCAAAATCAGGTGCTTTCCGGTATTGACCAAATAGGCGTTGATAGAGGTTTCCACCTGCGGCGTCAGCGATTTCTCTGCCAGCAGTTCGGTGATTTTTTCCGGTGGGGTGCGCTGCAACAGTTTATCCATCGGCATGGTGTTAGTGCCGTCAGACAGGGCGGTGATTTCAAACTGGCCGAGCATGATGCGGTAATAGCCCGGCTGAGTTTTAATCTGCGCGATATCCTGTGCCTGTGTAAATGCAGGCACGAATGTGCATGAGACGAGCAATAAGGCTAGAGGTTTCAATAACTTCATTTATTCTTGTCCTTGTTAATAATGAACGCAGGTGAAATCGTAACAACAGATTGATTATTGACGCACGGGGCAAATTACTCAACTGTCACCGAGCTCGTGTGTTCTCGCTGGATTTGCCACGGCATTTCCGCTGTCCTGCAACGCGAATGATTTAGGGTATACTGCATTTTTAAGTGAACGAGACAGTGAAAACCATGCAGTACCCGATTAATGAAATGTTCCAGACGTTACAGGGCGAAGGCTATTTTACCGGTGTGCCGGCGGTGTTTGTGCGCCTGCAAGGGTGTCCGGTAGGCTGTAGCTGGTGCGATACCAAACATACCTGGGACAAGCTGGCAGAGCGGGAAACCTCATTGGATCAGGTGCTGGTGAAAACGGAAGAAAGCGATGCCTGGGGGGCGGCGAGTGCGGACGACATTCTGGCGCTGATGGCGCAGGAAGGCTACACGGCACGCCACATTGTGATCACCGGCGGTGAACCCTGCATCCACGATTTAGCACCGCTAACGCTACAGTTGGAAAAGCAGGGCTTTAGCTGCCAGATCGAAACCAGCGGCACGCATGACGTGCGCTGTTCACCGAAAACCTGGGTGACGGTATCGCCGAAGGTGAATATGCGTGGCGGTATGAAAGTGCTCGATCAGGCATTGCAGCGAGCGGATGAGATCAAACACCCGGTGGCGCGTGAGCGTGACATTGAGGCGTTGGATGCATTACTGGCGCGGCTTGATGATGACAAGCCGCGGATTGTGGCGTTACAGCCGATCAGCCAGAAAGACGATGCGACCAAACTGTGTATCGCGACCTGCATTGCCCGCAACTGGCGGCTGTCTATGCAGACACATAAATACCTGAATATCGCCTGACATCAGATGGCGTGAGAAAGGGACGCTCACGCCAGACTACAGTATCACCACTTCTTTATTACTCGCCTTTATAGACACAGCCGGCGGTACAGGTTTCTTTCACCATCACCGCGCTGAGCAGCGGTAATATCGGCTTCAACTGATGCCAGATCCAGTGCGCCAGCACTTCGCTGGTCGGGTTTTCCAGACCGGGGATCTCATTCAGATAGTGATGATCCAATCGTTCCCACGTAGGTTTGAATGCGGCTTTCAGCTCAGAAAAATCCATCACCCAGCCGGTATGCGGATCCACTTCACCGGTAATTTCCAGTCTCACCATGAAAGAGTGACCATGCAGCCGCCCGCATTTGTGGCCGTCTGGTACGTGAGGCAGATGATGCGCGGCTTCAAACTGAAAATCTTTAAATAGCGTAGTGACCATAGCGATGTTCCCGGTTTCGTTCTGAAAAAGGGGCTTTCAGAACATAGTATGCAAAAAACCGTCGCATACTACCCGAAAGTGCTTATTCTTCCAACTGCGCGATCGCCGCGTGATGCCAGCCGGAGGGCAGCGGATCGGGACGGCGGAGCGTCATATGGCTGGTGGTCAGGTTCACAACGCCACGGGCAAATAGTGCGGGCATGCCACCTGGATAATAGTCGACACCGAAGGCTCGGCCTGTCGCCGGATCGACCCGATACGCATTGTCCAGCCCCATACCCGTCGGGCGTTCCGGGTTACAAGGGGGGCGCACATCGAACATCCCCTGTTCCGGTGAGTCGCTCTGCCGCTGTTCGAGGTGAATGGCATGGAAATGGATATCACGAATGTAGCCTGCTGGCGTACTGTGCAGGTTAATCGCGCCCTCGCTGATCCCCGCGATCTGGGAAAACTGTACCGCTTCGATCTGGCCCGGTTCGATGGCGGGATCGCGATAGCGTACGGAGATAAAGATCGGATCGGCTTTGCCCCAATGGCAGGGATGTGCAGCAACGCACTGGAATGTGATGTTGCTGAATTGCAGGCGTCGGAACGCGCCGCCATCGCGTGAGATCAGGCCTATCGCGCGGTTAGTCTCGTAAATGGCGCAGTTGCTGACGGCAATATCTTCAATGTCGGCAAAGGTTTCGGTGCCGATCTTCAAGGCACAGCTCTTGGATCGCAACAGGCAATTGCTGATGACGACTTGCTGAACCTTACGCTGTAGATGGGGCGGCTTATGGGTGGTTTTGATGCACAGCGCATCGTCGGCGGCGCTCAGCGAGCAGTTGCTGATTTGCACCTGCTGACAGCTATCAAGATCCAGCGCGTCGGTATTTGCCATGCTCAGATCGTTATCAATCGTCAGCCGTTCGACGATGATCTGACGGCAACTGACCAGATGCACGGTCCACATCGGTGCGTGCTCAATCGTAAAATCGCACAGGCGGACGTGTTCGCAATCCTCAAAGACCACAATGCGCGGGCGATATTGCGCAGGCAGGCGATAGCCCTGATCGTCGGGTTCCGCAGAAAAATACGCATCGGCATTCCCCATGATCTTACCCTGACCGCAGATCGTGATATTGCGTTGTTGGTAGGCATAAAGAAATGCACGCTGCGATAGCTCGGCCATGCTGATCGTCGTGGCCTGCGTAAACAGTGCATAGTCACCGCTGACGATGAGCTCTGCGCCTGCCTCCAACTGTAGGCAAAAATTGGAAGGCAACAACAATCCCCCTAACAGATAACGCCCCGGCTCCACCGTCAGGGTGCCGCCGCCCTGTGCCGCAATCCGGTCGATAGCCTGCTGAAAGATGGCAGTATCCGGCGTGATGCCGTCGGCAGCGGGGGAGTATGACTGAATAGAGTGTTTCATCGTGTCATCCACGGTTTGCAATTAATGAACGGATTGCAGCATGTTTGCGGGCTTTTGGCAGTGTTTGTCATGGTGAAATCTGCGGAGGTTGGAGCGGGCTTCACAGCGCACGGTGCGTGATGTAAGGGAATGTGAAAAGCATAACGAAGAGAATGATACGGTGCGCTATGCCGTGTGTGTTTCATCACGCTTTTACGCCGTTTTCTCGCTTTTTCAACGAGCGCGACGTGGTTTTGTTGTTTTTGTGTTTCTTATTTGTGAATCAAATCTCTTTTTGGCGTGGTACGTCGGTTAATCGTGTGAGGTATCTCCCTGCCGCGTTACATAGGGCGCACATCGCGTGGTTGAAACGTCCGCTACCACGGTGCGGTCATCAGCATTTCTTCCGTCAGCCCCGCAAATCCCGCGTTTTCTTGCCGTGGCGACTGGCGCGATAAAAAGGGTTCTGCCTATCTTGTCAGGGTCGAGAAATGGTTTGATTCACGGCTATGTACCTACCTGCTTTCTCATCTATATCGCCACACCAGTACGCCAGACACACACAATAATAATGTCGTTGGGGGAAAAATGAGATTACCTGGACTGATTGTCATCGCCTTCTCTGCGCTCTGTTCGTTCGCGCAGGCTGCTGAACCCGTGGAATTACGACTCTCCTGGTGGGGAGGAAACAGCCGCCATCAGGCGACGTTGACGGCGCTGGAAGCGTTTCAGAAAAAGTATCCGCATATCAGCGTGAAACCAGAATATACCGGGTGGGATGGTCATCTATCCCGTCTGACGACGCAGATTGCCAGCGGTGAAGAACCTGATGTGTTACAGGTAAACTGGAACTGGCTGCCGATTTTTTCCAAGACGGGCACGGGTTTTTATGACCTGAATAAGCTGACTGAAACGCTGAAATTACAGGACTTCCCTGAAGATGCACTGAAACCCGCGACAATCGACGGCAAGGTAAACGCGATTTCCACCTCGCTGAATGCCTTGGTGATGTACTACAACACGGAAACGTGGAAGAAGGCCGGGCTGCCGTATCCCACCAGTTGGGATGAGCTGTTCCATGCAGGCAAGGTATTTAAAGAGAAGCTGGGTGATAACTATTTTCCTATCGCTTCGCCTGCGCAGGACAGCGGTGAAGGCGTACTGGAGTTGATCAACTACTACATGACGCAGAAATACCAGATCGGCATGATCGATGAAAAGCACAAGCGCTTTAACTACAGCGAAGCGCAGTGGATCGAGGCGTTTCGCTTCTATAAACGTTTGATCGACGAGCATGTGATGCCATCCTCGAAATATTACAACGCGTTTGGCAAAGTTGGGATGTATGAAACACGCCCCTGGATTAACGGGGAATACGGTGGGGCACACCTGTGGATTTCGGTCGTGAAGAAATACGCCGATCCGCTGGCGGCACCCAGTAAGCTCGAATTAGGGCCCTACATCATGACGCCGGGATCGGATAACTCCGGGCAGTTCTTCAAACCGTCGATGCTGTTTGCCATTAGTAAAAACACGAAACATCCGAAAGAAGCGGCGCTGTTGTTGAATTATCTGATGAACGATCCTGAAGGCGCGCTGCTGATGGGCACCGAGCGCGGTATTCCGCTTAGCCGTATCGCCAGACAAACGCTGGAAGAAAAGCAGAAACTGGATACAAACGATCTGTCGGTTGCCGGATTATCACTGGCGCTGGAAAGACCGATGCAAACGCCCGTTTCCTCTTATCTTGAAGATCCGCAGCTTGCCAGCCTGATCCTGCAAACCATCGAACAGCTCGACTATGGCAAGAAGAGCGTGGAAGAGTCGGCGAAAAACTTCAGCAGTTCAGGTGAACGTATTCTCAAGCGGGTGATTCGCTAGCCCATTACTGACTACAATCGTTACTGGCCGGTGCGTTACGTCAGTTCAGTCAACTGCTGTTGCAGGCTATCGGCTAACGCGCGTGGACGCCCGGCATCAAACATCACATGCAGGCTCACCGGGTAATCCCGGTGTTGCAGGCAGAAATCCTCCATTTCATGCCCAATGCCATATAGCGCCTGAATGTTGGTTTTGGCGATTTCCCGCAGCGTCCAGTTGTTCTCCACCTGTTTGCAGTAGTGCAGCGTAAAGAAGGCCTTCTGCGCGTGAACAAAGGCACGGCAATACAGCGTCAGGCCGCGCCATTCCTGCTGCCAGCGCTGTCTGAGCGCTTCTGGCATCGTGTGTTCACGGGAAAATTGCAGTGCGGCCTGCTGGCACTGTTCGGCCAACTGCCAGGCGGCATCTTTCTCCTTCGCAATGTGATAGAGGTTTTGCGAAGCCAGCTCCGCATGCTGCGGATCGAACGTAATATCCTGACCGGAACCCGGCAGCCAGTGGTTACGGTTGAGCTGGCCGTACAGGCTCCAGATCGCCTGACCAAAGCTGGTTGGCAGCAGGCTGTGACGGTGGAAAACGTGGTGACGTGCATACAGTGATAGGGAAATGGCCTGATGAGCCTGATCCAACAAGGCGAGCATCGCATGCAGCACGGTATCGTCCGGCTGCCATTGGTAACGTGTCATTAACCACTGTGCAAACAGTGTGCTTTCGTGTGCCGTGGCGGTCTGGTTGGTCAGCAGTCGCGAACAGGCAAACAGCGTAAATTCGCTCAGCGTGCCGATCACGCTGTGATTATCTACGCCTTCCCAACTGATACGGCACAATGCGCTGACAATTGCGGGATTTTTCTCCCGGCACCACAGCAACCTTCCTTGAACTTCGGTGTAGCGCAGGAAAGGGAGATTGCCCCAGCCGACTTCCTCGCCAGCCAGATCCAGTTCAATCCAGACTTCACGCCCGCTGATGTCCAGCAGCGCGGGGTTATTAGGAAACTCAGGCCAGAAGCGTTCTGGCGTGACTTTGATGGCGACGGAGACGGCTTCCGGCAGCGTGCGAATGGCGTTCAGGACATTACTGATATCCTGATGGCTGGCGGGAAACGCGCGTAATACCAGATGGCGCTGGTGATAGTGCATCACGCGTGCGACGGCGGAGAATAAGCGGTGATAGATCTGCTCACTGTCGGCGTTGGTCGGCCAGTGCGTGGTAATAGGAACGGTGCCGTTGATCTCATCGCCGGAAGGGGCGGAAAAGCGCAGCAGGCTATCGCTATTGGAGATCGCCAGCAACAGGCCGCTCAGCCGTGGGATCTGCTGCATCAGCAGTTCGACTTTGGCGGCAAGGTAGTCGCACCAAAAGTCGGTATCCATGCGTAGGCTATGTTTGTCGTCCAGTAATTCTGGGTGATGAAGCAGTAAATCCGTGGGAAACGACAGCTCTTTGCATTGCAGATACAGCGCCAGCCCCTGTTCACGACAGTGCGCTGCGACCTGATTCAGATAAACACAGCGTGAGCGCTGCTGACTGCTGATGCGATCGTCAAAACGCGCGTTATTGTAGGCTTCCGGCGTCACCAGTTTATCCAGCAAATCTGCCGCGCCTAGCACCAGCGTATTGAAGCCGTGTTCACGGGCGTAATCGACGACCGAAATGACCTGTTGCCAGTGCCAAATATCTTGCGTATTAAGTTCCAGCGCACGTCGTTGCCACATCATTTTTCTCCCGTTGCCACTGGCGTGAGTATCGCATTGATGTGCTATCGCAAAGGATAAATTCCTGGGGAGAACGCCAGAAATGTGAGCCTGTTCGCTAATCGCGATCGTCTAAGGCGTTGTTGGCGAGGCGTTATTGTCGGTGTGGGTATCACGGGCAGATATGATGCGTTAACCCACGAAAGGGTTAGAGCGACCAACGTTGAGGGTACACGCTAAAAACCTTCCAATAGCCTTAATTGGTTAAACGTTAATGGGCGGTAGAAAATGTATCCTTGAATGCCAATAGGATGATATGTAGTTAATCGATTCAAATCGGTCACTTTCTCGACGCCCTCACAGATGATATTGACACCAAGAGGAATGAGTTTATTCAATAGGACTTTTAGCTTTTGTGATTTTGTCTCTTCTTTACCGATGCCATCGATAATGGAACGATCAATTTTTATCGTATCGAAGTCAAACAAGCTCAGGCTGTCTATTTGTAGGTTTCCTGCGCCAAAATCATCGAGTGAAAGCATAAAACCATATTTTTTTGCCTGATTTAAAAAAGGTATCCCGTCTATTAGCTGTTGTCGGGTCGTTTTTTCACTGATCTCTATTTCTATATTCTGTGGGCTAACATTATGCATTAAACATTTTTGATATAACGTTTCCAGATAGAAAACGTTATTAAAAAGCAAATGAGAGAGATTGAATGATATTGTCATGCTTTTTTTGTTTTTTATTACCTGACAAACAACATCGAACATAAAATCGGTCACTTTATCGATGGCTTTACACTTCTCAATTTTATCTATGGTCTGCTGAGTCGATATTAATACGCCTTCCGAATTATAAAACCTGGCGAGGGCTTCATAGCGGAATATTTTATTTTTAGGGATATGGATAATAGGCTGAAATTCTGCTGTCAGCCTAAGGATTTCTCCATTGATATTCAATGTTGTTGTATTCATTTTACTGATTACTCATCCTCTCCATAGAAATAGCGATTCCCTAACATGGCTCGTCTGGATTCTACACAGCAATGTGAAATATTTGGAAATTGTTTTAAACGATCATTAATTCCAATTTGATAGCTTTTGGCTATTGAATAAAAACTAATGATCGTTTAAATCTATATTGATATTGGTGTTTAATCCTTCTTAAATTATTTTTTATGAATTTTAATATTGGTTTTTTAGGTTTTTACTGTGTTTATAATTTGTTTTGTTTGAATTTAAGTCGATTTTGTGTTTGTGAGAGGCAGTTGTGGCTTCATTGCATCCTTGTTAGGATGGATAACGCCGTTAAGATCGGCGTTTAGTAATGATATCGGGGTGATAAAAAGTCAGGAATTGAACCTGAGTGATATTTAACTCAGTAAGAATAGGCATTTTCTAAAGCGGTTAATCCCACGTAAGAATTCATTTTTCTTAAAAAGAGAAATCCTTTTTGGGTTTTTGGGTATATCACCATCGCGTTAATAGGTAGATATTATAGTGGAACATTTTTCTCCTCCGCCCGCTAAAGTGATTAGCGCATTGCTGCAACATACCTATGTGATGTCTATCTATGCCAAAGATATGTTATATGCATTGAAGGCAGATGTTGCAGAACTGAATCTGAATAAAAGCCGTATCGTGTTGGACGTGGAATATTCAGGCTCGGATATCGACAGATATCTTTCCGATGGTGGTTTGAATTTTGATCTGGAGGCGCTTAAAGGCACGGATAACATTGAGCGAGAAACCTACAGTCTTTGTAATATTCCCACCCAGTTATTCAAAACGGACAGTATGCTTTATCGTCTGGAGTGTCGCTTGCCAGAATCTGTTTTTGTCGCTGAAAACAGGGGGGCGATTCGTATTCCCTTTATTCTTGGCATGCAGGCTCGTGCTCGCATTGAAGTTTATCTACACACGCTGAATGTGCCCGGAACCCTACGTAATTTATCGACCGGTGGGTGTATGGTCGAAATCGATCTGGTTGAAAGTATTGCGATTGAAGTGGGTCAGGATATCCCCGGCATTACGCTTGAATTCCCTAACGGAGAAAGTTTTTATTCCGAGGGAAAAATTCGTCATATACGCCCCTTTGGGAATAATGGCTATGCGGCCGTCGGTATCCAATTTGTCAATTTGTCTTCATCCCAGTCTGAAGCCTTGCTTCATTACACAAATGAGTCGGAAAGAGAGGCTGCATACCGAACTGGCATGACTGGCAGCATGGTGTATTCGTCTCCGTTGTTCATTCCGGGTACTAAGGAGAAAAATCTGTTGCTGCGAGAAAGCCAGGAACGAGAGAAACGTACCCGCCAGACGCCAATGGAACGAGGGGTTATGGAGATTGCCCATCGGCTTCAGATTGGGCTGATGTACATCAAAACGCGTAATCAACTGCCCATTGAGATCTTTTATGACTGCGTCGATACCCTGATCTATATGGTGAAAAAAGAGAGAAAAGCCTTTCTGTATGCGCTGTCGTTCCTGCGTGATGAGGCGGACTGGGTCAGGCATGCGGTGCAGGTTGCAGGCAGATTGGCCGACATGCTGTTAATTTCCGATCCACACGATCCCCATGTGCGTGAGGCGGTGTTAGGTGCGTTACTCCACACAATGGGCAAGCCGCTGCTGGTCAACGCGCGTCTTCCGTCGCTCAAGGTTAATATGAATCCGGCGCAGAAAGCGATCCTGATCGGTCATGTGGAGGAACTGTGTGCGAAGTTACATGAGCTAGGTTGGGCGATGAGCCCCATCTGTCGTGATGTGATTGAGAATGCTAACGAGCGTTTGGACGGCAGCGGCTATCCGCAAGGCAAACGCGTCGAGCAATTATCGACGTTAGTCCGACTGGTCTCTGTGATTAAGGCGATTAATAAGCTAAGGCATGCGCGTAATGGTATTTCTCCCCGTACGCCATTGGCCGCTTATCGTAAAATCTATGAGGCTAACGCGGCCTATGATAAGTCTGTGTTGGTCAAATACGTGCAGATTTATGGCCTCTACCCCATAGGCAGTCTGGCGAAATATTCGGGAGGCTTCTTAGGATGGGTGATGGATATTGATAAACAGGGTAAGCCTATCGTGGTGCATCTCACCAAGAACCTGCGCTTTCCTGATACCAATATCAGCAGTGTCGTTTCTAATGGCGACTTGCAGCAGGTCGGTAAGCTCGAAAACATCGTCCATCCTGACGATTTCGGCATGAAGGTCCTGAAAATTTAGCGAGTACCTTGTTTGTAGCTGTCTCTTAGCCACATTTTTATGCTGCTGTTGGGGCCGTTTCGTGCGCGATAATGCCGTCATTTTCATGCTACCTTGTAGCACGCGCCCGACACGGGGCGCTCAGTCGCCGCCGCCCCGTGACCCCAGGCTTTCGGCGGGAATTATGCCGCTGGCGCGGTGCCTTCGTCGGTATCCGGCTTAACGGACCGCTTGCGACACGTTCCCGACGTGGCGCAAGCTTTCGCCGCGTCCTGCGGCTCATCCGAAGCCAGCTATCTCCTCAGCATAATTTTTTACGCCGGATAACGGCAAAATACGCAATGCCCTCTGTATTTACGTATTAGGGACTGGTTTATATGGGCTGTGTGACAGCCCCTTCTTCTGCATGAATTTCTGCCGATATCGCCATGAAACGCACGTGCTATCAGGCATAACACTTTAAGCAATAAGGACTATCAGAAAAACCATTTAGTCATTTTGGTTATTTAATATTTCCATCATTTCTTTAATTGTTAAGATGCAGATCGTTACCCTTATCCTCCACCCATCTTTTTATTGCATGTTTTTGTATTAGCGTCGTTGGCTAACAGCACAGGCACAAGGAAACAGAAATCACAATGACTACTCCGGTTTCCCCCACTTCATTGCTTCCGCTCAGTGTGGAGCAATTAACGCGTTTACAGGCGGCAACCGGTGATTTCTCATCGACGCAGCTAGCCTGGCTATCCGGCTATTTCTGGGGGCTGGTACAGCAGCCTGGGAACGTGCAGGCTGGTGCAACGATCGCTGCGGCGACCACCGCCTCTGCGGTAACGGTGCCAGTACAAACCATCACGCTGATTTCCGCCTCACAAACTGGCAATGCACGTCGAGTGGCGGAACAACTGCGTGACGATCTGCTGGCAGCCAAACTGTCTGTCAATCTGGTCAATGCGGGTGATTACAAATTCAAGCAAATCGGGCAGGAAAAACTGCTGCTGATCGTGGCCTCGACGCAAGGGGAAGGGGAGCCGCCGGAAGAAGCGGTTGCGCTGCATAAATTCCTGCTGTCCAAAAAAGCGCCGGAGCTGAAAGACACCGCGTTTGCCGTGTTTGGCCTGGGTGATACCTCTTACGAATTCTTCAGCAAGGCGGGTAAAGATTTTGATAGCCGTCTGGCTGAGCTCGGCGCTGAACGCCTGCTGGATCGCGTTGATGCCGATGTTGATTATCAGGGGCTTGCCGAACAATGGCGACGCCAACTGGTGGATATTTTACAGGCGCGGGTGCCGGTTCAAGGAACAGCGGTAGCACAGATTGCCGCTCAGGGCGCACTGGATGAAATTACCAGCAGCCCATACAGCAAATCCTCACCGCTGCATGCCACGTTTGCCGTCAATCAGAAAGTGACCGGGCGTAACTCTGAAAAGGATGTTCGCCATATCGAGATTGATCTGGGCGATTCTGGTTTGCGTTACCAGCCGGGAGATGCGCTGGGCGTGTGGTTCGATAACGATCCTGCGTTGGTGCAGGAATTGCTGGAACTGCTGTGGCTGAAAGGCGATGAGTCCGTCAGCGTTGACGGCAAGACGCTGCCATTATCGCAGGCGCTGAAAAGCCACTTTGAGCTGACGCAGAACACGGCGCCGATTGTCGAGAAATATGCGGCACTGTCGCGTAATGAAACACTGCTGTCGCTGCTGGCCGATAAGCCCGCGCTTCAGCAGTTCGCACAGCGCACACCGCTGGTTGATATGGTGCGACAAGCGCCGGCTGAACTGACGGCGGAGCAACTGCTGGGTCTGCTGCGTCCGCTCACGCCGCGTCTTTACTCTATTGCCTCCTCGCAGGCGGAAGTCGAAAGCGAAGTGCACATCACCGTTGGCGTGGTGCGTTACGAATACGAAGGCCGAGCGCGTGCCGGTGGCGCATCCAGCTATCTGGCCGACAGGCTGAGTGAAGACGACGAAATCCGTGTCTTCATCGAACATAACGATAACTTCCGTTTGCCTGCTAACTCAGACGCGCCGGTCATCATGATTGGGCCGGGTACCGGCATTGCGCCATTCCGCGCGTTTATGCAGCAGCGCGATGCCGACGGGGCCGAAGGGAAAAACTGGCTATTCTTTGGTAACCCGCACTTTACGGAAGATTTTCTGTATCAGGTTGAATGGCAGCGCTACGTCAAAGATGGCCTGCTGACCAACATCGATCTGGCCTGGTCGCGCGATCAGGCGCATAAAGTTTACGTGCAGGACAAACTGCGGGAAAAAGGCGCAGAAGTCTGGCGCTGGATTCAGGATGGCGCGCACCTGTACGTGTGCGGTGATGCTAACCGCATGGCGAAAGACGTCGAGCGGGCACTGCTGGATGTGATAGTTGAGCATGGCGGCATGGACAGTGAACAGGCCGATGAGTTTTTAAGCGATCTGCGCCTTGAGCGCCGTTATCAGCGAGATGTGTACTAATGAGTGAAAAATACGTTTTCAGTGAAAAACACCCCGGCCCCTTAGTGGTAGAAGGGAAACTCACTGATGCTGAGCGCATGAAGACAGAAAGTAACTTTCTGCGTGGCACCATTGCTGAAGACCTGAACGATGGTCTGACCGGCGGCTTCAGGGGCGATAACTTTCTGCTGATCCGTTTCCACGGTATGTATCAGCAGGATGACCGCGATATTCGCGCCGAACGTGCTGAGCAGAAACTGGAGCCGCGCCATGCGATGCTGCTGCGCTGTCGTTTGCCCGGCGGTGTGATGACGCCAGAGCAGTGGTTACGGATCGATAAATTTGCGACTGAAAATACGATCTATGGCAGCATTCGCATTACGAACCGCCAGACGTTTCAGTATCACGGTATTCTTAAATCGGACGTGAAACCGGTACACCAGATGCTGAATAGCATCGGGCTGGATGCGCTGGCGACGGCGAACGACATGAACCGTAACGTGCTGTGTACGTCTAACCCGATAGAATCCGAACTGCATCAGCAGGCGTATGAGTGGGCGAAAAAGATCTCTGAGCATCTGCTGCCGCGAACGCGTGCCTATGCTGAGATCTGGATGGATCAGGAGAAAGTGGCAACGACCGACGAAGAGCCGATTCTGGGCTCGACGTATCTGCCGCGTAAGTTCAAAACGACGGTCGTGATCCCGCCGCAGAATGATATCGATCTGCATGCGAACGATCTCAACTTCGTTGCGATTGCCGATAACGGTCGTCTGGTGGGCTTCAATGTGCTGGTGGGCGGTGGGCTCTCTATCGCGCACGGTGATAAAGAAACCTATCCGCGTACGGCCAGCGAGCTGGGCTACATTTCCATTGAGCATACGCTGGCTATCGCGGAAGCGGTGGTGACCACGCAGCGCGATTGGGGTAACCGCACCAACCGTAAAAACGCGAAAACCAAATACACGCTGGAGCGCGTAGGTGTAGACAACTTCAAGCAGGAAGTGGAAGCGCGTGCCGGTGTGAAATTTGAAGCGGTGCGCCCTTATGAATTCACCGGGCGTGGCGATCGCATCGGCTGGGTAAAAGGCATCGACAATAAATGGCATCTGACGCTGTTTATCGAAAATGGTCGTGTTCTGGATTATCCGGGTCGTCCGCTGAAAACCGGTCTGGCGGAAATTGCCAAGATCCACAAAGGGGATTTCCGGTTAACGGCGAACCAGAATTTGATCATCGCGGGTGTTCCTGCGCGTAGCAAAGCGAAGATTGATGCGCTGGCGCGTGAGCACGGCCTGATTGATGACAGCGTCAGCGAGCAGCGCAAGAATTCGATGGCCTGCGTGTCATTCCCGACCTGTCCGCTGGCAATGGCGGAAGCCGAGCGCTTCCTGCCGGAGTTCGTCACGAAAGTGGAAGACATTATGCAGCAGCACGGTGTAGGTGATGAACACATCGTTCTGCGCGTGACGGGCTGCCCGAACGGCTGTGGCCGTGCGATGCTGGCGGAAATCGGCCTGGTAGGCAAAGCGATGGGTCGTTATAACGTGCATCTTGGCGGGAATCGCGAGGGTACACGCATTCCCCGTATGTATCGCGAAAATATTAATGAAACCGAGATCCTTGCGGAAATCGATCGGCTTATCGGTCTGTGGGCGCAAGATCGCCAGCCGAATGAAGGCTTTGGTGATTTCGTGATTCGTACCAACATCATTAAACCGGTGCTGGATCCCGCGCGCGATTTTTATGACTGACAGGAGAGCCTGATGGCCGAATGTAATCTTGAGGCGCTCAACGCGTTACCGAAAGCGGAACAGGTCGCAGAATTAGCGACTGTGAACAGTCAGCTTGAAAAACTGTCTGCGCAGGAAAGAGTGAGCTGGGCGCTGGAGAATCTGCCGGGCGACTATGTTTTGTCGTCCAGCTTCGGCATTCAGGCTGCGGTATCGCTGCATCTGGTGACGCAACAGCGGCCGGATATTCCGGTTATCCTCACGGATACCGGTTATCTGTTTCCTGAAACTTACCAGTTTATTGATGCACTGACGGAACAGCTGACGCTGAATCTGCAAGTGTATCGCGCCGCTGAATCCCCGGCCTGGCAAGAGGCGCGCTACGGCAAACTGTGGGAGCAGGGCGTAGAAGGCATCGAACGCTACAACCTGCTGAATAAAGTCGAACCGATGAATCGGGCGCTGGACGAGTTAAAGGCGAAAACCTGGTTTGCTGGCTTGCGTCGTGAGCAGTCCGGTAGCCGGGGAGAATTGCCGGTGCTGGCGATTCAGCGCGGCGTCTTCAAATTCCTGCCGATTATCGACTGGGATAACCGGACGGTGTATCAATACCTGAAAGAGAATGGCCTGAGTTACCACCCACTGTGGGATCAGGGCTATTTGTCGGTCGGCGATACGCATACCACCCGCAAATGGGAACCGGGCATGAGCGAAGAGGAAACCCGCTTCTTCGGCCTGAAACGCGAATGCGGGCTGCACGAAGGGTAAAATAAAAACCGGGCGCTGCCCGGTTTAGGGGCTTAATGAGGTGTCTGTGCGCCCTGAATCGCGGTGAGTGCAATGGTATAGACGATATCGTCAACCAGTGCACCGCGTGAAAGGTCGTTCACCGGTTTGCGCATCCCTTGCAGCATCGGGCCGATAGAGATGAGGTCAGCGGAGCGCTGAACGGCTTTATAAGTGGTATTGCCCGTATTTAAATCTGGGAAAATAAAGACGGTTGCTTTCCCCGCCACCCGCGAATCCGGTGCCTTGGTACGGGCAACATCTACCATAATAGCGGCATCATATTGCAGTGGGCCATCAATGATCAGGTCTGGCCGTTTTGCCTGTGCCAGTCGTGTGGCTTCCCTCACTTTCTCGACATCGTAGCCAGAGCCAGAATTGCCCGTCGAATAGGATATCATCGCCACGCGTGGTTCAATGCCGAACAGCGCCGCTGAGTCTGCCGATTGAATCGCAATCTCGGCCAGTTGCTCCGCTGTCGGATCGGGATTGATCGCACAGTCGCCGTACACCAGTACCTGATCCGGTAGCAGCATAAAGAAGATTGAGGACACCAGAGAGCTTTCCGGTGCCGTTTTAATCAGCTGTAGCGGAGGACGTATCGTATTAGCGGTCGTGTGTACCGCGCCAGAGACCAGGCCATCGACCTCATCTTGTTCGAGCATCAGCGTGCCAAGTACGACATTATCCTCCAGCTGTTCGCGGGCGATGATGTCGGTCATTCCTTTGTTCTTTCGTAATGCAACCAGACGTGGCACATAGCGTTCTCTGACTACACGAGGATCGATAATCGTAATGCCATCACCGAGCGACACGCCTTGAGACGCGGCAATATGCAGAATATTTTCCGGCTCCCCTAATAAAATACAGTGTGCGATACCGCGTTCGGCACAGATGGCGGCCGCTTTGATCGTGCGTGGTTCATCCCCTTCGGGTAGCACAATACGCTTACCCGCACGACGTGCCAGCTCGGTTAGCTGATAACGAAATGCTGGCGGTGACAGACGGCGCGAACGCTCGGTGGCCGCACTCAGCGTGTCGATCCAGTCGGGATCGATGTAGCTGGCCATGTAGTCGCCTACACGCTCGATGCGCTCGTAATCATCAACGGGCACCGCGGGTTGATAGCTTTGCAAATCCAAAGAGGTTTGCCAGGTATTACTCTGTACCAGATAAACCGGCAGGCCTGTGGCAAATGCACGTTCACACAAGGTGTGGACACTGGAAGGGATATGTCCTCCCCCGGTCAGCAGGAGTGCACCGATTTCCACGCCGTTCATCGCGGCCAGACAGGCAGCAATAATGACTTCAGGACGATCGGCAGATGTCACCAGCAAGGCGCCGGGGCGGAAATACTGCAACATCGGTGGGACGCTGCGTGCGCAGAAGACGATCGATTTTATGCGGCGAGTCTGTCGATCGCCGGCGTGAATCGCGGTGGCGTGCAAATGGCTGACAATATCGCTGACTCGGGTGGAAATCAGATCGAAGTGCCAGGGGATTGCGCCGAGCAGAGGAAGTGTGCCGATCGTTTTGAGTCGTTTTAGATCCAGATTGACGACGTTGGCTTGTGTTGCATCGTCAAAAATTCGGGAAAGATCCGGTCGTGCGCGGCCTTGCTCATCAACTGGCGCATTGAGCTTGTTGACGATAGCGCCAATGATTGATGCTCCCTTATTCGTCCCGAGACTGTTGCGAGCTAGCTCAATGCGTGCTTTTAGTTCATCGGCGTTATCAGTACCCTGTGACAGAACCAGAATAACTTCCGCGTTCAGGGCATTGGCTATCTCTCTATTAAGCGATGTCGCGAAGGGATGTTTGCGCGTTGGTACCAGACCTTCAATCAGCACGACATCGGCATGATGGGTATTTTCATGATAACGGGCAACAAGTTCTTCAAGTAAAATATCCTTTTTCTGCTGTGACAACAGCGCTTCTGCGTGAGCGATTGTAAGAGGTTCTGCGACAGGAAGGCGGGAATGGGTTCGAACAATCGCCGTAGTCAGATCCGTGGTGTCGCTACTGTCGCGCGGCTGCGCGACAGGTTTGAAGAAGCTCAGGCGTACGCCCTTACGTTCCATTGCGCGAATAAGGCCGAGGCTGACGCTTGTCAGCCCCACGCCTGCGCCAGTAGGGATGAGCATAATGGTACGGGACATGTCTTATCCTTCTTATTTTCTCTGGCGATATCGACTCGTCATTCTTCACGCTGCCTGTGCGTAGTGGATCTCACCAACGTTCAGTCCTGGCGTGAATGATGGCGAGGAGGGTTACACGTGATGTAGCGCAGCCAGGCTGCTACTACGTAAATCAATCACCATCCGGCCTTTAATTTTTCCTCGCTCCATTTCTTCAAAGATAGCGTTGACGTCGCTCATCGGGCGTAGCGTCACTTTTGGGATGACTTTCCCTTCCTGAGCAAACTGGAATGCTTCCCGTAAATCCTGACGCGTTCCTACCAGTGAACCGATGACCTGAATGCCATCTAACACCAGACGCGGAATGTACAGATCCATACTTTCAGGGGGCAGGCCGATGGCAACGACTCGCGCGCCGGCTCGTACTGCATCAATGGCAGAATTAAACGCCGCACGCGCGACGGCGGTGACGACGGCAGCATGTGCGCCGCCCACGTTTTCCTGAATGATTTCTGCCGCGTTCTCTTTCGTGGGATTGATGACTAAATCGGCACCCATCTCTTTTGCAAAGGCCAGTTGAGCATCGTTGACATCCACCGCAATGACATTGGCGTTAAAGACATTCTTTGCGTATTGCAGTGCCAGATTCCCCAACCCGCCGAGCCCATAAATCACAATCCACTGTCCAGGTTTAATGGTGGAAACCTTTACGGCTTTGTAGGTTGTGACGCCCGCGCAGGTAATACTGCTGGCTGCCGCCGGATCCAGCCCATCGGGAACTTTGACCGCATAATCTGCGACGACAATGCATTCCTCTGCCATGCCGCCGTCTACGGTGTAACCCGCATTTTTGACGTCACGACAGAGTGTTTCATTACCGCCGACGCAGTACTCGCAATGCCCACACCCTTGATAGAACCAGGCGACGCTAGCACGATCGCCCGGTTTTAGTGAGGTAACGCCTGGCCCAATGGCTTTGACGATGCCAATCCCTTCATGGCCGAGAACGACCCCGGTCTTATCGCCATAATCACCATTCTTGACGTGAAGATCCGTATGACAGACGCCGCAGTATTCCATGACGAGCAGCGCTTCGCCGTGCCCAGGCTCGCGTAATGCTTTTTCAATAATTTCAGCTTTTCCACCTTTGGCGGCTACTACTGCTTTCATAACTGACTCCTGTTCGTTTTTAATGCGTAAATACGCTGACGGCGATACGTGCCGCGCGTTGGTGATGACTCAACATTCAGGCGAGTCTGGGTTGTGATGCCGGATGGGCTTCACAGGAAGACTCGTTACACGGGGAAAGATAAGTGGCTAGTGTTGTAAACGCCGTCGTAGCGTCAGTGACGGTTTCTCGTTAAAGAGTTTTTGATAATCTCTGGCGAACTGGCTCAGATGCCAGAATCCCCATTGCATCGCTGCATCCTGAACCGTGCGATGCGGCGATATCGGACTGATGAGTTCGCGACGAACCGCATTGAGACGGATGATTTTTAGCCACGCATTGGGGCCGATACCTACCACGCTGTGGAAGGCGTTCTGTAATGTGCGGCGGCTAACGTGTAACTGGCGACAGAGGTCGAGCACGGTGACCGGTTCTGATGTCTGGCTCAGCACATACTCCCGCACAAAAGAAATCAATTTGCGATGATGGTGAGCTTGCGCATGTTCAGAGGTGGGTTGAACGTTTTCCAAAAAAGAGATCAGCGTAGTCAGCAGGTTATGTTTCAGTACTTTTTCTGCATTACGTGTTTTCATCACGTGTGGGAAATGACAGCTATACCACAAAGCCTGACGGATAAATGAACACAGCGTGGTCTTTTTGTCGTGTTCCATTTGCAGCGTTGCGCCCTGGCTTAACCTCTGAGTCAGCCATTCTGGATCGTTGAGTGCGCCAACATACTGGTTGAGCACGTCATGAGAGATAACCACGCCCAAAATAGAAAACTCATCGGGGGTGCTTAATTCAAATTCTTTGCCGCCGGGGCTCACAGCAATGCTGTATTCATCCAGCGGTTGTGCATCAATAAACCCCATACTTTGCTGCGTAGAAGGGACGCCAAACCAGAATGAGCCGGGCCATACCATACAGGATTGGCGTAGTGCAAGGTTCGTGTATTCGTGACAAAGCTGAATACCGTCCAGCAATAATTCCTGAAGCTCACCACGGAAATGGCCGGGGGAAACCTGATCGTAAAGCTGTTGCCAGGCAGTAATGGTACAGGACTGGGTATAGGCATCCTGCGTGGAATACTGATGTATGTTCTGATTCTGCCCCTGAGACGGTAGTACGTTTTCTGGAGGGGTAATTCTGGCATCAAGCTGATGTAATGGAGTGAGGTTCTCGGTTCTCATGTGCATTTTCCTCCCAGAAAAAGCCTGACGTCAGATCGTGATACCCTGTGGTTTGCATCGCCACCGCCGTGATAACGCGCTCCTGCTTGTTATTCACGGCGATGGCTATATACCCGTCATACTTCAAGCTGCTTGTGCGTTGGCAATACTCGGCTCATCTCTGAGCCTCGCCCTGAGGGGCCGCCGCAAGCGGCGTTCAAATTGACTAAGCCAATTTGTCCTTACTCACCCCGGTCACTTACTGGTGTAAGCTCCCGGGGATTCGGTCGGTTGCCGCGTTACAAGGCCATAAATGGGCCTTGCCCTAAAGGGTCAACGCAGAGCGTTGTTCAAAACGCTAACGTTTTGTCACGCAACTCGAATTATTTAGGGTGTGGTACTGATAAAAATTAAACGATCCTGAACATATCTACCATGACACAGCGTCGAATTCGCACAAAAGTGCGAGCTGATGTCACGCCTTCACCTGTCGGCGTTGAAATGGTCATGGACGTACAACCTTCGCCTCCCAGCCCTAATCCTGCGATACAGGGGCCATTTTTCACAAAGATGCTAGTGTTGATCGCATTCGCCATCTTGTGCAGATTATTAATATTTGTCGAATGCATGGCTGCGGTATGACGACGCCCGCCTTCCAGATGGATGGCAAGTTCGATGGCTTCCTCCACATCCCGTACGCGAACAATCGGCAGAACCGGCATCATCATTTCGGTTACGGCAAACGGGTGATTGGCATCTGTTTCCGCCAGTAGCAAACGGGTGTGTTCGCTGACATTCAAGCCGATGGCTGCCGCAATTTTGGCGGCATCGCGTCCTACCCAGTCGCGGTGTGGACGCCCTCTTCCCTGTTCATCAATATCGGTGAGCAGCAATGACTGAAGTTGCTCGATTTGTTGACGAGTGAGTAATACCGCCTGGTGGTATTGCATTTCCGACAACAATTCATCGGCGACACTATTGACCACGATGGCCACTTTCTCATCGACACAGATAATATTGTTATCAAAAGAAGCGCCGCGAACAATATCACGCGCGGCGCGCTCGATATTTGCCGTCTCATCGACAACGACCGGCGGATTTCCCGCGCCGGCGGCAATCAGCCGTTTGTCCGTATGTTTACGGGCAGCCTCTACGACGGCTTCGCCCCCGGTAACCACCAGTAGGCTGATACCGGGATGCCGGAACAGCCGCTGTGCGGTTTCAATATTGGGATCGGCCACCGTCACTAACAGGTTTTCTGGTCCGCCTGCGGTAACAATCGCTTTATTCAACAGACTGATCGTGTAGAGCGATACTTTCTTTGCTGAAGGATGTGGGGCAAAAACGATGCTATTGCCTGCGGCAATCATACTGATCGCATTATTGATCACGGTGGCGGCTGGATTGGTTGACGGCGTGACGGATGCCACTACGCCCCACGGCGCATTTTCAATCAGCGTGAGACCGTTATCTCCGGTCACCACTTTCGCAGACAAACTCTCCGTCCCCGGTGTGCTGCGTGCTTGCGAGACATTTTTGGCATATTTATCTGCTACACGTCCCATACCCGTTTCTTCCACGGCCATTTCCGCCAGCACTTGTGCATAGCGTTCGCCAGCCTGACGGATAGCTGTAATAACGTTTTGCCGCACGATGACGTTATCCAACCGTTTTTGTGCCAGTGTCGCGGCAGAGACGGCGTCGTCCAAAGAGGCAAAGATCCCATATTGTGCATCAAAATCTGCGACAGGACGTGCCGGGGCATTTAGCTCAAGTGTTGATTGTTCCATACGCGCGATCCTCTTTTATTAATAAGCTAATCTGGCATGCAACGTGTCATGGCATGACCACAACAGATACGCGTTCATACCACGAGGAACCCTGATTCTTTCTGTTCAATTAACGCCTGAACGAATCGCGTGAACCTCTTCTCGTTAATGGTTGTTGGGCTGCCCGCGGGGCTGATGGCATGTTGCAATGAATCTGGAAAAGCAAATATCAAAAATCGGCAAACTGTCTGCAACTTTGACGTGCGTCATAAACTCTATTGAGGAAAGTGCGGTGTAGGGGAGGTGACCTGTGCTGGTAGATAAGTAGTCGGATTTTTTTTACTGTTATTCCATTACGGAACTTGTCATTCCAATTCGGCATTTCATAAGTGTTCTGTCCGCACCGTATAGTCGCATTATCTATTTTTTTGCTTAGTTAAGGCGACTGTGAACTATCTCCCTATATTTGCCGATCTTCGTCAGCGTCCGGTACTGGTTGTTGGCGGCGGCGAGGTTGCTACGCGCAAAATCGATCTGCTGCAACGCGCGGGTGCGGAGATAAAAATTGTCGCACAGGCTCTGGCTGAACCGTTGGCGGCGCAGCATCAGGCCGGGCAGGTTGAATGGCTGGCGCAATCTTTTACGCCAGAGCTGTTATCCGGTGTATTTCTGGTGATTGCCGCAACGGATGACGCCGAGCTGAATGCGGCGGTGTTTGAGGCGGCCAACCAGCGTCATTTGCTGGTGAACGTGGTGGACGATCAGCCAAAGTGCTCGTTTATTTTCCCCTCGATTGTCGATCGTTCTCCGCTGGTGGTGGCGATTTCCTCGGGTGGACAGGCACCCGTGCTGGCGCGATTGCTGCGTGAAAAGCTGGAATCATTGCTGCCTGCCAGTTTGGGTACGATGGCGGATATTGCCGGAAGCTGGCGCGACAGAATTAAAACCCGGCTGCATTCGATGCCGGCACGCCGTCGTTTTTGGGAGCGGCTGTTTGTCGGACGCTTCGCTTCGCTGGTGTCCGCTGGGCAGGTGGCGCAGGCCGAAGACGAATTGCAACAGCAGCTTATGCATCAGCAAGACGAACAGCAGCAGCCAGCGGCGACGCGTGGTGAAGTCGCGTTGGTTGGTGCCGGTCCCGGCGATGCGGGCTTGCTTACGCTGCGTGGATTGCAGGTGATGCAGCAGGCTGACGTGGTGCTGTATGACCATTTGGTTAGCGCCGAGGTATTGGATTTGGTGCGTCGCGATGCCGAACGCATCTGCGTCGGAAAACGCGCCAGTACGCATTCGTTGCCGCAGGATGAGATTAATCAGCTCTTGGTGAAGCTGGCACAGGAAGGGAAGCGGGTCGTGCGCCTGAAAGGTGGCGATCCTTTCATTTTTGGCCGCGGCGGCGAAGAGTTGCAAGCGGTAGCGCAGGCAGGGCTTACGTTTCAGGTGGTGCCCGGCGTAACAGCCGCAGCAGGCGTGACGGCGTATGCGGGGATCCCGTTAACGCACCGTGACTACGCGCAGAGCGTACTTTTTATTACCGGACACTGCCGCCCGGATGGTGACGCGTTGGATTGGTCGACGTTGGCGCGTGGACGTCAGACGCTGGCGATTTACATGGGAACGATGAAGGCCGCCGAGATTTCGCAGCAGCTGATCGCGCATGGCCGTTCATCGCAGACGCCTGTCGCCGTGATCAGCCGCGGCACCCGACACGATCAGCAGGTGCAAATTGGTACGCTGCATGAGTTAGAACATTTGGCACGGCAAGCGCCGACACCGGCGCTGCTGGTGATTGGCGAGGTGGTGGATTTGCACCATCAGATTGCCTGGTTTGGTCAGACAACGCCGACGGTGCCGCAAGACAGCCGCCCAGCGGTAGTAAACTTGGCTTAAGGAAAGGGTATGGACGAGAAACGACTCACGCATTTACGGCAGCTTGAAGCCGAAAGCATTCACATCATCCGCGAAGTGGCGGCCGAGTTCAGTAATCCGGTGATGATGTACTCCATCGGCAAAGACTCTTCGGTGATGCTGCATCTGGCGCGCAAGGCGTTCTACCCGGGATCGCTGCCTTTCCCGCTGCTGCACGTCGATACCGGCTGGAAATTTCGTGAAATGTACGAATTCCGCGACCGTACGGCAAAGGCCTACGGCTGTGAACTGCTGGTGCACCGCAATCCGCAGGGTGAAGCGCTGGGGATTAACCCCTTTGTACACGGCAGCGCCAAGCACACCGATATCATGAAAACGGAAGGGCTGAAGCAGGCGCTGGATAAATACGGTTTTGATGCCGCGTTTGGCGGGGCACGCCGCGACGAAGAGAAGTCGCGTGCCAAAGAGCGTATTTACTCCTTCCGCGACCGTTTCCACCGTTGGGATCCGAAGAACCAGCGCCCGGAGCTGTGGCATAACTACAACGGCCAGATTAATAAAGGCGAGAGCATCCGCGTTTTCCCGCTATCCAACTGGACCGAACTGGATATCTGGCAATACATCTATCTGGAAAACATCGATATTGTTCCGCTGTATCTGGCCGCCCCGCGTCCGGTGGTGGAACGCGATGGCATGCTGATGATGGTGGATGACGATCGCATCGATCTGCAACCGGGCGAAGTGATCGAACAACGCATGGTGCGATTCCGCACGCTGGGCTGCTGGCCGCTGACGGGGGCGGTAGCATCGGAGGCGCAGACGCTACCGGAAATCATCGAAGAGATGCTGGTTTCCACGACCAGTGAGCGTCAGGGAAGGGTAATTGACCGCGATCAGGCCGGTTCAATGGAGCTGAAAAAGCGTCAAGGGTATTTCTGAGGAATCGTCGAATGAGCCAAATTTCGTTAAAAGACACAGCAGCAGACAATGCGGCTGACAAAGATGCTGTCGTCATCAACAATGCGATTGCACAGCAGATCGCCGAGCAGGGCGGTGTGGAAGCGTATTTACACGCGCAGCAGGATAAAACGCTGCTGCGTTTCCTGACCTGCGGCAGCGTCGATGACGGAAAAAGTACGCTGATTGGCCGGTTGTTGCATGATACGCGCCAAATTTATGAAGATCAGCTCAGTACGCTGCACAATGACAGCAAGCGTATTGGAACGCAGGGCGAAAAGCTGGATCTGGCTCTGCTGGTCGATGGGCTTCAGGCCGAGCGTGAACAGGGCATCACCATTGACGTGGCTTACCGCTATTTTTCTACGGAAAAGCGCAAATTCATCATCGCCGATACGCCGGGACACGAGCAATACACCCGCAACATGGCGACCGGCGCATCAACCTGCGAGCTGGCGATTCTGCTGATTGACGCTCGCAAAGGCGTATTGGATCAAACCCGTCGTCACAGCTTTATTGCGACCCTGCTGGGGATTCGCGATCTGGTGGTGGCGGTGAACAAAATGGACTTAGTGGATTATCAGCAAACGGTGTTTGAGCAGTTTAAGCAGGATTATCTGGATTTTGCTCAACAATTACCTGCCGATCTGAATATCACCTTTGTGCCGATTTCCGCGCTGGATGGCGACAATGTTGCGACGCCGAGTACGACGATGGGCTGGTATACCGGGCCGACGCTGTTGGACGTGCTGGAAACGGTCAATGTGGCACAGCGCACGCTGGAACAGCCGATGCGCTTCCCGGTGCAATATGTGAACCGCCCGAATCTGGATTTCCGTGGCTACGCAGGAACGCTGGCATCCGGCATCATCCGCGTTGGGCAACGGGTTAAAGTGCTGCCGTCCGGCGTAGAATCCACCGTCAGCCGTATTGTGACCTTTGACGGTGATTTGCCGCAGGCGCAGGCGGGTGAAGCGATTACGCTGGTGCTGGCTGATGAAGTGGATATCAGCCGCGGTGATCTGCTGGTCGATAGCAGCGAATCGCTGAAAGCGGTACAACATGCGCTGGTGGATGTCGTCTGGATGGCGGAGCAGCCGCTGGTGCCGGGACAAAGCTACGACATCAAGATTGGCGGTAAGAAAACGCGTGCCCGGGTCGAGAATATTCAGTATCAGGTTGAGATCAATACGCTGACGCAGCGCGTAGCGGAGAACCTGCCGCTGAATGGTATCGGTTCGGTTGAGCTGATTTTTGATGAACCGCTGGTGTTGGACAACTATCAGAACAACGCGGTGACGGGCGGGATGATCTTCATCGATCGTCTGAGCAACGTCACGGTGGGCGCGGGTCTGGTGCGGGAACCTATCGAACAGGTGTATCAGGAGCCGGGTGCGCACAGCGCGTTTGAGCTGGAACTGAATGCGCTGGTGCGTCGCCACTTCCCACATTGGGGTGCTCGCGATCTGCTGGGAGGCAAATAACGTGTCTTTACGCGATGAGCCGACTGACGATAACGTCGTCTGGCATGCGCACGATGTTACCCGAGAGTCGCGCGAAGCTCTGCATGGTCATCAGGGCGTCGTTATCTGGTTTACCGGGTTGTCTGGATCCGGTAAATCCACGCTGGCGGGAGCGCTGGAACAGGCGCTACATCAGCGTGGCGTCAGCACCTATCTGCTGGATGGTGACAATGTGCGTCACGGTTTGTGCCGCGACTTAGGTTTCACCGACGACGATCGGCGCGAAAACATCCGTCGCGTGGGGGAAGTTGCTAAGCTGATGGTGGATGCGGGGCTGGTTGTCCTGACCGCGTTTATCTCGCCGCACCGCGCGGAGCGTAAAATGGTGCAGGATTTACTGGGCGAAGGGCAGTTCATCGAAGTCTTCGTGGATACCCCGTTAGCGACCTGTGAAGCGCGCGATCCCAAAGGATTGTATAAAAAAGCCCGTGCGGGAGAGCTGCGTAATTTCACAGGGATTGACTCGGCGTATGAAGCACCGGAAGCGCCGGATAGTCATCTGGATGGCGAACAATTAGTAACAAATTTGACAGACCAATTGTTAGATCTGCTTGGCAAGCGAGCTATTATCAAGCTCTGATATCCCGCTTTTTTCACCGCACCAGTGGGTGATAAGGGGACGAATGGGAAAGATTATGCAAAATGCCACGCAGTTAACGATTAGCAAGACTCGGCCAGCGCAACAAGAAGAAGATGACGGTGTCTCCTACCTGTTTATGGGGGCGGTCACGGGGTTCTCTTTTTATTGGTTGGCCTTTACTATCCCTTTTCTGGTATACGGCTCCAATACTACGTTTTTCTTCATGCTCTACACCTGGCCGTTTTTTCTGGCGCTGATGCCGTTTTCAGTGCTGGTTGGTGTCGGGTTTAGCTTTCTGCTGAGAGGCTATCTTTTTTATACGCTTTTTGCGACAGGGCTGACGGTGGTCTGCCTGTTCTGGTTGGTATTTTCTTTCCTGACGGGGTGGTAAAAGAAAAAAGGCTGCCAGCATAGAAGATGCTGACAGCCTATGGTTTACCGTATTTACAGTATTTTGCTCAAGAAAGCCTGCGTGCGCGGGTTACTTGGATGCGTAAAGATCGCCTCTGGCGTCCCCTGTTCCTGAATAATTCCCTGATCGATAAAGATCACTCTATCGGCCACTTCTCGGGCAAATGCCATTTCATGGGTCACGATGACCATCGTCATGCCTTCGTTCGCCAGTGTTTTCATGACGGCTAACACTTCACCAACCAGCTCTGGATCCAGCGCGGATGTTGGTTCATCAAACAGCATGATTGTTGGTTCCATCGCTAACGCGCGGGCAATCGCGACGCGCTGCTGTTGTCCACCGGACAGGCTGTTTGGCCAGGCATCGATTTTATCCAGCAGGCCGACCTTGCTGAGCAGCGCTTTAGCCCGCTCAACGGCCTGTGCGCGGGGTAGTTTTTTCACATCCATCGGCGCCATAATCACGTTTTCCAACACCGTCATGTGCGGAAATAGATTAAAACGCTGGAATACCATTCCTACGCTTTCACGTACGCGATTGATATTGGTTTTCTGATCGTGAATGGCAAAACCGTTGACCGTAATCTCGCCTGCTGAGAGTGTCTCCAGTGCGTTGATACAGCGCAGAAAGGTACTTTTTCCTGAACCGGATGGGCCAATCAGACAGAGCACTTCCTGAGGCGCAATGTCACAGGAAATACCGCGCAGGACGTGCGTATCGCCAAACTGTTTTTGCAGATTTTTAACGTGAATCACTTTTGCCAAGCCTCGTTTCCATGTGCCGCACCAGCAGTGAGAGCAGGAAAGTAATAACCCAGTAGACGATAGAGATCGTCAGGTAGGGTTCCCAGTATGTGGCGTAAGCCCCTGACACCGTGCGAGCGGCATAGGCGAGATCCGCCAACCCGATTGCCGAAGCCAGCGATGAATCTTTCACAATCGCGATAGCGTTGTTACCTAACGGCGGTAACATACGGCGAAAAGCCTGCGGCAGAATGACTTTTCGCATAGTGCGGCCATAGCTCATCCCGAGAGAGCGTGATGCTTCCATCTGGCCGCGGTCGATCGACTGAATGCCTGCGCGGAATATCTCAGAGACATAAGCACCCGCATTCAGCGTAATCGCCACGATGCAAGAGAGGAACGCGCCGTAATCTGAGCGCAGCGTACGGGCAAAATCGACCGACATTATATTGCTGGTTACCAGCAATCCATCACGCGGATTGATGAACAGCGGCACCAGCGCGAAGTGCACCACCATGATTTGCACAAACAGCGGCGTGCCCCGAAAGGCGCTAATGTAGATGCGCACAGGCCATTGAACGCCGTAGTGCAGGATATATTTCCACGGCCCGTGCGGCGCCTGGGCTAAGCGGCCTAATCCGAGCGTTAATCCCCAACAGGTGCCAAGAATGACACAGATAATGGTGCATTTGATGGTCATCCAGGTGCCTTCCATAAATAGCGGGGCATATTCCTGAATGATCTCCCAACGAAATCCCGTCAAGATCGTTTCCTTTTTTGAATAGGCTAACGTAATGATTCTTCTAAATTAAACCGGACAGGCTGGCTGTCCGGTTGATGCGACGTCTCGCGTGAGGCGATGGAGAGCTGGAGAGGTGCGCAGTGTCTTGCAGGCGTTATTCTGCGGGTAAGGTCGGAACGTTGTTATCAAACCAGGTTTGATAGATCTTGGCGTAGGTGCCATCAGCAACGATTTTTTTCAACCCTGAGTTAATCTTCGCACGCAGTTGATCGTTGCCTTTCGCGACGGCAATCCCGAAGTACTGGCGTTCGAATTTGGCGTCGGAAACCAGATTGAACTGTTTTTCAGGGTGAGTCTTAATGTAAAACTTCACCACGCCTACGTCGCCAACCGCTGCGCCCACGCCATCTTCATACAGTTCTTGTAACATTAATGGGGTGTTATCAAAGCGCTTAATCGATGTACTGTTTTTGCCTAATACGTCGGACACCACGATATCGGCGGTACTGGAGTTCACGACACCGACTTTGTGATCTTTCAGTGCAGCAATCGAGTCGATCGTCGAGCCTTTAGGCACCACAATGGACTGTTCGGCAGGGAAATAAGGCGCGGAGAAATCGACCATTTGCTTACGTTTGTCGGTAATCGTGATACCGGAAATGATAATGTCGCGGTCGCCGGCGTTAAGGGTCGCGAAGATCCCTTCCCACGGCGTATTGATCAGCTTGATATTAAAATTTTCCGCCTTGGCGATGGCTTTAATGATATCAATATCAAAGCCTTCCAGCTCTTTCTGTGCATTTTCAAACTCAAAAGGGCGATAGGTTCCGCCAGAGCCAACAACGTAAGTGGGTTCTGCGGCGAAGGTGCTGCTACTTAATGCGGTGGCGAAGAGCGCGCCAACGAATAACAGTTTTTTGAACATGGTTTTCTCCTAGTTTAAATGTAACATTTTCTTTTTTTTATGCACTTTGTATGCATAAAAATACACAGATAGCATTAATGGTTCAACTGACGTTTTTCCTATGAGCGCTTTTAGCTATGCGGATGCTGCGCTCTTGCGTCTTCTGATGAATAGAAAGCACGAGAAGGTGAATGGATGAAATGCGTGTGGCATGGGCATGCGTTTGGCGCGCTTTTCTGCCTGAAATATCCCCATTTGGGCTCGCGTCAGGGTGAATATTGCCTCCCACTGCTGGACACAGTGGAGTCGAAACAAAAGTTATGGGATGATTAGGCGGTTTTTCAGGGGGCGGGATGGGAAAGCTTACGCTGTTATTATTGATATTGCTTGGCTGGCTTCAGTATTCACTGTGGCTGGGCAAGAATGGCATTCATGATTATGTTCGGGTGAAAGATGATGTTGTTGTCCAACAGGGGAACAATGCCAAATTAAAAGACCGTAACGAACAACTGTTTGCTGAAATTGATGACCTCAATGGCGGACAGGAAGCGATTGAAGAGCGCGCACGCAATGAACTGGGTATGATCAAACCCGGTGAAAGCTTCTATCGTCTGGTGCCAGAATCGAGCCACCGTAACGCGAATACGACGTCATCTAACAACGCTTCATCCAACAATACACAACGTTGACGCATGCAGACACCACGCCTTTCCCCGCCTGAAATTGTTGCTGTTTTGCCCGCTGCGGGTAACGGCAGCCGGATGCAAAACGATCGTCCTAAGCAGTATCTGACGATTGGCAATGATGCGACCGGCCATAAAACCATTCTCGAACATACCATCGATGCGCTTTTACGCCATTCACGCGTACAGCGTGTCGTCGTCGTTATCAGTCCAGATGACGCATTCTTTCATACTCTGGCGATTGCCAACGATCCCCGTATTTGTTCTGTGACGGGCGGGCAGCAGCGTGCGGATTCCGTACTGGCAGGGCTCGCTGCCGTTGCCGATAGCGCGTGGGCGTTGGTGCATGACGCAGCGCGTCCGTGTCTGCATCAGGACGATTTGACGCGCCTGCTGGCGGTTGCTGAACAGAGTGACATTGGTGGAATTCTGGCCGCCCCGGTTCGTGATACCATGAAGCGCGGCACGGACGGGTTTATCGATCGCACGGTAGAACGTAACGATTTGTGGCATGCGCTGACGCCGCAGCTTTTTCCTGCGGCGTTGTTGAAACAGTGTCTGCAACGGGCGCTTGAGGATGGCATTGCCGTCACAGATGAAGCCTCCGCACTGGAATATTGTGGCTACCGCCCGCACATTATCAGCGGACGTTCGGATAATATCAAAGTCACGCGTCCAGAGGATTTGGCATTAGCCGAATTCTATTTAACCAGTTTGCAGTAACCCCATTTTATTCGCTAAATTTATTCGTTAAATACAGATAAGGAGAACGCGCGATGCGTATCGGTCACGGTTTTGATGTCCATAAGTTCGGTGGAGAAGGTCCGCTGGTGATCGGTGGCGTGCGAATTCCTTATACTCAAGGCTTGCTGGCGCATTCCGATGGGGATGTGGTGCTGCATGCGGTGACCGATGCACTTTTAGGCGCTGCCGCGCTGGGCGACATTGGTAAGCTGTTCCCTGATACCGACCCAGCCTTTAAAGGCGCGGACAGCCGTGGTCTGTTGCGCGAAGCCTGGCGTCGTATCAATGAAAAAGGCTACCAGTTAGGCAATCTGGATGTCACGATTATTGCGCAGGCACCGAAAATGGCACCGCACATCCCACAAATGCGTGTGAATCTGGCAGAAGATTTGCTGTGTCATATGGACGACGTCAATGTGAAAGCCACCACGACAGAACAACTGGGCTTTACGGGTCGCGGCGAAGGTATTGCCTGCGAAGCCGTTGCCTTGCTGGTGAAAAAAGAAACGGGCGAAATTGTCGCGTGGTAAGCCGTTGCTTTATCGACAATACTTTATTAAGAATAGAAAGTTAACAGTATAAAAAACAATGTCATGATCGTGCTTCGCTCGATTATGCACTTTGTAGGATAACGATGGAAAATAGCGAACAACTCGTCTGGTTGCATGGTGAGCCACAGGCTACCGGCTCATTGAAATCCACTGCGGAAGACTTTCTGGTGGTGGAAGATCTGGGATTTCAGCCGGATGGTGACGGTGAACAGGTGTTGGTGCGCATACGCAAGCGCGGTTGCAATACGCAATTTGTCGCCGAGATGCTGGCGAAATTTGTTCGCCTACCGTTGCGTGCCGTCAGCTATGCGGGCTTGAAAGATCGTCATGCCGTCACTGAACAGTGGTTCTGTCTGCACATGCCGGGAAAAGAGACGCCCGATTTCTCCTCGCTGGAATTGGAAGGCTGCGATGTGCTTGAGGTGACTCGCCATCGTCGCAAGCTGCGGATTGGTACGTTGAAGGGTAACCATTTTACTCTGGTGCTGCGTCAGATCAGCGACCGAAACGAGGTCGACGCTCGTTTGGCGCTGATTGCCGCGAAAGGCGCGCCCAATTATTTCGGTAGCCAGCGTTTCGGACGCAACGGCAATAACCTTGAACAGGCTCGTCTTTGGGCTAATAACGAGATTCGGGTAAAAGAACGCAGTAAGCGGAGTTTTTATCTTTCTGCCAGCCGCAGTGCGATGTTTAATCAAGTTGCCAGCGCTCGAATCGCGGGGCAGCAGGCGAAAACCGTCTTGTGTGGTGATGCATTGCAGCTAACAGGGCGCGGCAGCTGGTTTGTTGCCAAACCTGACGAATTGGATGCTTTACAGACGCGCCTTAATGCTGGTGAACTTCAGATTACCGCACCGCTACCTGGAGAGGGTGAGCTGGGCACGCAGGATGACGCGCAGCTATTTGAAAAGCAGGCTTTGGTCGGACAAGACGTGCTGTGGTCTTTGGTCAAGCGTGAGCGGGTTGAACCTGCCCGGCGTGCGGTACTGCTGTATCCGCAACAGATGCACTGGGAATGGCAGGATGATGCAACCGTGGAAGTGACATTCTGGCTGCCTGCGGGCAGTTTTGCGACCAGCGTAGTGCGTGAATTGCTGCATTCACAGCAGGATACCGATCTCGGTGCCTGATGTGCTGCGATACGTTTTTGCAGAAAATAGTTGAAAAGAATAATGCTGGCAACCGTGCGATAGCGGCGGCTGGCTCACCCCTGTGCGGGAAAATTGCTGTATTGGTGACGAGGTTAACCAGAGCTGAGGTCGGCGGGGAATGGTAAACAAGCGTATAGAAACGTTGTTGGCGCAGTTGCGCCTACAGGGCATTCAGGACGAGCGTCTGCTGAAGGCGATAGAAGCCGTACCCAGAGAACGTTTTGTTGATGAGGCTTTCGAGCATAAAGCGTATGAAAATACCGCTCTGCCTATTGGTTCCGGCCAGACAATTTCGCAGCCCTATATGGTCGCGAAGATGACGGAGCTGCTCAGCCTGACGCCCGTATCCCGCGTGCTGGAAATTGGCACTGGGTCGGGTTATCAAACGGCAATTTTAGCGCTTTTGGTTCGGCATGTTTGGTCGGTTGAGCGCATCAAAGGGCTGCAATGGCAGGCTAAACGTCGCTTAAAGCAGCTTGATTTGCATAATGTTTCTACCCGTCATGGCGATGGGTGGCAGGGCTGGGCGTCGCGCGGACCGTTTGATGCCATCATTGTTACTGCTGCACCGCCAGAAATTCCCCGGGCGCTGATGGATCAGCTTGATGAAGGCGGCGTAATGGTATTGCCCGTCGGTGAACAGTCACAATACTTACAAGTTGTTCAACGCCATGCTGGCGAATTTATTATTCAAACGGTTGAAGCTGTTCGGTTTGTTCCGCTGGTCAAAGGGGAATTAGCCTGATACCGTGGCGTTGGTATGCATTTGTTGTTAAGTCTTTAAAATTTCAACATCACTGTTTTATAGTGCGAACTTGTTGATATTGTTAGCATCTAATCATCGTGGTGCCTTCCCGTTTTGCTTATGCGCCAGCGATGGTGAAGTAGCGATCTTTCTCGTTCCAACTAACGAATAAATCACCGGATACCGTTTATGCTACAATGACTTACGTGATAGGCAGTTGAGCGACGGCCAGTTAAGCGAGAACAGATACGAGGCAGACATGTCCGAATTGAGTTCTGAATACGACTGTTTTTTGAACGTTATAGTTACTTTTTTGAACACTATAGTTATAGGGGAGTAAGGCGCATGGGAAGCCGAATGATAAATTTGCGTCAGATTGCTGCTTGTACGGTGATTGTCTTAGGATTGGCGGGATGTAGCAACAATAATTCCAAATCCGCACCGATCAGCAGCGTTGACGGAAATACGGGCAGCCGAGGTGGGATGTTATCTGCGCCACCATCACGTATTTCAACAGCGGGTGAAAGCGTTGCAACAACGTCTGACGGACGAATTGTTTACAACCGCAGCTACGGCAATATTCCGAAAGGCAGCTACAGCGGCGGCAGTTCTTACACGGTTAAACGGGGCGATACCCTGTTTTATATCGCGTGGATTACCGGTAATGACTATCGGGATCTGGCGCAGCGCAACAATATTCCTGAGCCGTATAGCCTGAATGTGGGGCAATCACTGAGCTTAGGCAACGGTTCCGGCAACAATGCATCGGGCGGTGGCCTGACGAGCGGTGGTGGAATGCTGGCAACAACCGATGCGACACGAGGCGGTATACCAACGCCGCCATCAAGTGCGCAAATACAAACTACATCGGTTGATTCTCAGTCAACTAATGCGTATTCTGGTAATCAGGGTAAACAGAATGTAGGTAAGATGTTACCTACGACAGGGGCACCAACAACGGCTCCTGTTTCCGCACCAGCGGCTGTTGCCAGCAGCAATACCGTTGCTGTCGGCAGTTGGCGTTGGCCTACCGATGGGAAAGTCATAGATAGTTTCTCCGATTCCGAAGGGGGAAATAAAGGGATTGATATCGCCGGCTCACGTGGGCAACCGATCACCGCAACCGCCAGTGGGCGCGTGGTGTATGCGGGTAATGCGCTACGTGGTTACGGAAATCTGATAATCATCAAGCATAATGATGACTACCTCAGTGCTTATGCCCATAACGATACGATGCTAGTCCGTGAACAACAAGACGTCACGGCAGGACAAAAAATCGCTACGATGGGCAGTACGGGCACAAGCTCAGTTCGCTTGCACTTTGAAATTCGTTACAAGGGGAAATCCGTAAACCCGCTGCGTTTTCTGCCGCAGCGATAAATCGGGCAGAATATTTCGGTATTCTGCCAAGGGATCACGGGTAGGAGCCACTTATGAGCCAAAGTACGCTGAAAGTTAACGAGTTACATGAAGATACCGATTTTGAAGAAAATGGACTTGACGTTTTTGACGATAAAGCGCTGGCAGAGGAAGATACCAATGATAATGACTCGGCGGAAGACGAGCTATTATCGCAAGGGGTCCCACAGCGTGTCCTTGACGCAACACAGCTCTATTTAGGAGAGATCGGCTATTCGCCGCTTTTAACAGCAGAAGAAGAAGTTTATTTTGCCCGACGCGCGTTGCGTGGTGATGTCCCATCGCGCCGCCGGATGATCGAGAGTAACCTGCGGCTGGTAGTGAAAATTGCCCGTCGTTACAACAATCGTGGTCTGGCGCTGCTGGATCTGATTGAAGAGGGTAACCTTGGCCTGATCCGTGCGGTTGAAAAATTCGATCCAGAAAGAGGGTTTCGTTTTTCAACCTACGCAACCTGGTGGATTCGACAAACGATAGAACGGGCGATTATGAATCAAACCCGTACCATCCGTTTGCCGATTCATATTGTCAAAGAACTCAACGTTTATCTGCGCACCGCGCGCGAATTGTCTCACAAACTGGATCACGAGCCGAGTGCGGAAGAAATTGCCGAACAGCTTGATAAGCCAGTAGATGACGTCAACCGTATGCTGCGCCTGAATGAACGTATTACTTCCGTCGATACCCCGCTGGGTGGCGATTCGGAAAAAGCATTGCTGGATATTCTGGCAGACGAAAAAGATAACGGACCTGAAGACACCACTCAGGATAACGATATGAAGCAGAATATCGTTAAATGGTTGTTTGAGCTTAATGCCAAACAGCGTGAGGTGTTGGCGCGTCGTTTTGGCCTGCTAGGGTACGAAGCGGCTACGCTGGAAGATGTGGGTCGTGAAATCGGTTTAACGCGTGAACGTGTTCGTCAGATTCAGGTTGAAGGCTTACGCCGCCTGCGGGAAATTTTGCAGGTTCAGGGGTTGAGCATTGAAGAACTGTTTCGTGAATAATGTGTGACGAGTTACTGATGTCTTGAAATAAAAAATGGTGGGGAAACCCACCATTTTTTTATGCCTGTATTCGCCCTTTCATGTGAAAGGGCGATCTGACGGTAATTAGCGGATGATATTCGCCAGCAGGAAATCGACGATTTCGCTGGTTTTAATCATTTGCTTTTCACCGACCCGGCGGTTCTTATATTCAATCTCTTCGCTATCCAGATTACGATCGCCAATCACGATGGTATGCGGTACGCCAATCAATTCCATATCGGCGAACATTACACCCGGACGCTCTTTACGATCATCAAGCAGAACTTCAATGCCTTTAGCGCGCAGTTGCTGGTAGATATCTTCAGCGACTTCCTTCACGCGGAAAGACTTGTGCATGTTCATTGGCAGAATAGCTACGTGGAAAGGAGCAATCGCGTCTGGCCAGATGATGCCGCGTTCGTCATGGTTTTGCTCAATCGCCGCGGCGACAACACGCGTCACACCAATACCGTAGCAACCCATCGTCAACGTCTGGTTGCGGCCGTCTTCACCTTGAACTGTCGCTTTCAGCGCTTCAGAATATTTACTGCCCAGTTGGAAGATATGACCTACTTCGATACCGCGTTTAATTTGTAGTGTGCCTTTTCCGTCTGGGCTGATATCGCCTTCAACCACATTACGGATATCTGCAACCTGCGGCAGCGTCACGTCACGTTCCCAATTGATGCCAAAATAGTGTTTGCCATCGATGTTCGCGCCAGCGCTGAAGTCGCTCATGGCTGCTACGGTACGATCGACAACGACAGGAATTGACAGCTTGACCGGACCCAGTGAACCTGGACCCGCGCCGATAGTTGCACGAATCTCTTCTTCCGTTGCAAACGTCAGCGGGCTGGCTACCTGAGCAATTTTCTCCGCTTTGATTTCGTTCAGTTCGTGATCGCCGCGAACCAGTAATGCAACCAGTTTATGGCCGCTTTCTTCTGTTGCTTTAACCAGCAGCGTCTTCACCGTTTTTTCTACTGGCAGTGTAAACTGCTCAACCAGCTCGGCGATGGTCTTGGCATTCGGCGTATCAACCAGACGCAGTTCTTCCGTCGCTTCAGCGCGGCCTAACTTCGGCGCAACGGCTTCCGCCAATTCAATGTTTGCTGCGTAATCGGATTCTGTTGAGAAAACGATATCGTCTTCACCGCTGGTTGCCAGCACCTGAAACTCATGGGATGCGTTGCCTCCGATAGAACCGGTGTCTGCCTGAACAGCTCTGAAATCCAGATCCATACGGCTGAAAATCTTGCTGTAAGCGGCGTACATGGCGTCGTAAGTGACCTGCAACGATTCCTGCGAGGTATGGAACGAGTAGGCGTCTTTCATCAGGAATTCACGCGAGCGCATTACGCCAAAACGCGGGCGCACTTCATCGCGGAATTTGGTTTGAATCTGGAAGAAATTCAGCGGCAGTTGCTTATAAGAGCTGACTTCATTACGAATCAGGTCTGTAATAACTTCTTCGTGTGTTGGGCCGAGTACAAATGGGCGCTCGCCACGATCGACAAAGCGCAGCAGTTCTGGGCCATATTGATCCCAACGTCCACTTTCCACCCATAAATCGGCAGGCTGAACAACGGGCATTGAAATCTCAATCGCGCCAGCGTTGTTCATCTCTTCGCGCACGATATTTTCAACTTTTCTCAAAACACGTAAACCGGTCGGCAACCAGGTATAAAGGCCGGAGGCCAGTTTACGAATCATTCCTGCCCGGAGCATCAACTGATGGCTGATGACTTCTGCATCGGCTGGCGTCTCCTTGAGTGTGGAGAGCATGTATTGGCTAGTACGCATGGGGTTTTAGTTCCGTTAGAACGACAAATAGCATAGGGCTGCCGCGCAGCCGAAGGCACATAAAAAGTGGCTTAGTTTACCAGCGTGGGCGACGTGTCAAAAGAGAGCAGGGACAATTTTAGAATATATTGCTGTGGTTCATGTATTAACACGCGAGTGATGGGTCGAGGCTCAACACTTCAGTTTGTTCTTCGTAGACGCGCCAGCGCACATTGAATTCCAATAGTAAAACGGCGTATTCCCGCGTGGTACTTTCCCCTTTACGGTAAGCGGGACGCGGATCCTGTGCCAATACCTGTGAGATAAAGCGTTTCAACTGGGGATACTTCTTGTGGTGTTCTGCGATCTGGCTTTCCGCAAGCGGGGAGAAAACTACCGGCATCGCGGCATCGGGTGCCATTTGGGCAAAACCCGCCCGTGCCTGAGGATGGCTTTCCGCAAAGGGTAGGTAAGGTTTGATATCGACGACAGGTGTGCCATCGACCAGATCAAGACTGCCTAATTCGAGCGTAATGGCATCGCGTTTTGCACGGATCCCTTTTAGCTCAACCAGCGACATGCCAACAGGGTTGGGACGGAAGGTCGAACGCGTAGCGAAAACACCCGTACGTGCGTTTCCGCCCAGACGCGGTGGTCGAACTGTCGGACGCCAGCCGCCGTCCATCGTTTGATGAAAGATGAACACTATCCAAATATGACTGAAATCTTCCAGCCCCCGCACACATTCCACCTGATTGTAGGGTGGTAATAGCTGAAGCTCTCCGCCTCCATCTTCAATCAGACCCGGTTGCCGCGGAATGGCAAATTTTTCTTTATACGGTGAGCGGATAATCCCGATCTGATTGAAAACAAACTGACTCATTGTGCAGAAACTTTCAGCGCAGTGCCTTGGCAAACGACCTGGCTATAGCAACCCGCTACGCCGCTGACGGTTTGGCATTCATGCAGTAAAACCGCATTGGCTTTCATTGCGGTTGCGCGGTTTTGCATTCTTTTACGCGCATTTGCCGCGTTAGGGGGAGAATCCTGAGCGCTGACCTGACATGAGGAGCCTGAAACTTCGCCCATATCACGGAACGGTTTACCGACTAATTCTTCTGCACTTTTATATAACACCGCTGGCGTTGGGCGAGCCACAGGCTTCGGTTTCGGCGCAGGTTCTACAGTCTTAGTTTCAATTGCGGGTTGAGGTGTAGGTGCCGGTGGCTTCTGAAATAAAGAACAGCCTGTCAGCGACATGGCCAACAATATAAAGGGAACAGCACGCATTAAGGATTCCTCTGCTTTTTCTCAAAGAGCGGGTATTGAAGCAAGCAATTGCAGAAATAACAAGACGGGCCGTAGCCCGTCTTACAGATATCTTTTAATTAAACACATTAGGGCGAGATTACCAGCCTTTCACTGCGCCGCCGTTAAAGATTTTATTTGCTGCGTCGTTTACTTCATCAGACTGATAAGCCTGAACGAATTTCTTCACGTTTTCAGCGTCTTTGTTGTCTTCGCGTGAAACCAGCAGGTTTACATACGGAGAGTCTTTCTCTTCAACAAACAGGCCATCTTTGGTCGGCGTCAGGTTAATCTGGCTAGCGTAAGTGGTGTTGATTACCGCCAGCGCGATTTGTGCATCATCTAAAGAACGTGGCAGCTGTGGTGCTTCCAGCTCAACCAGTTTGATGTTTTTTGGGTTTTCAGTCACGTCCAGTACAGTTGGCAGCAAGCCGACGTTGTCTTTCAGTTTAATCAAACCGACTTTCTGCAACAGCAGCAGAGAACGCCCCAGGTTAGTTGGGTCGTTTGGCAGCGCAATTTGAGCGCCATCTTGCAGCTCATTCAGCGATTTGATTTTTTTGGAGTAACCCGCAATTGGGTAAACAAAGCTGTTGCCGACAGAAACCAGTTTATAACCACGATCTTTGATCTGTTGATCCAAATAAGGTTTATGCTGGAAGGCATTCAGATCGATGTCACCTTTGCTCAGGGCTTCGTTTGGCAACACGTAATCGTTAAATGTGACTAACTCAACGTCCAGACCGTATTTGTCTTTTGCCACTTTCTGCGCAACTTCTGCAACCTGTTGTTCTGCGCCAACAATAACGCCAACTTTAATATGATTAGGATTCTTTTCTTCCTGACCACATCCTGCGAGAGCCAAAGCACCAATGAGTGCGCCAATGGTCGCAATAGATTTCAGTTTAATCGCCATATCCTTACCCCTAATTAACTATTTTCTTGGCAGATGCCTTCAGGCAAATACGTATTGTGGTGAGATTACTTGTGTGTGACAGCTTTTACTGCCCTGTCGCCGCAGAATTGAATCAGGTAAACCAAAACAACCAGCAATATTAATACCGTATTCATGACCGTCGCGTTATAACCAATATAACCATACTGATAACCAATTTGACCTAAGCCGCCTGCGCCCACGGCTCCACCCATAGCAGAATAGCCTACGAGAGTAATTAGCGTGATGGTTGCGGCATTAATAAGTCCTGGTAATGCTTCCGGCAGTAATATCTTTCTGATGATTTGCATTGGCGTCGCGCCCATCGCACGGGAGGCTTCGATCAGGCCAGTAGGAATTTCAAGCAGGGCGTTTTCCACCATTCGGGCAATAAAAGGTGCCGCACCGACGGTGAGAGGAACGATCGCCGCTTGCAGACCAATAGAGGTTCCGACAATGATGCGGGTAAAAGGAATCATCCACACCAGCAAAATAATGAACGGAATCGAACGGAAAATATTGACCAGTGCAGAAATGGTCCGATAGATCTTGGGATTGGCGATGATTTGCCCCGGACGCGTGGTATACAATAAAACGCCTACAGGTAAGCCAAGCACAAAGCCAAAGAAACCAGAAACAAACGTCATCGCAACAGTTTCCCATATTCCCTTAGCCATTAACCACATCATTGCTTCAGACATAACCCAGAACCTCAATTGTAACGTGACTTTCCTGCAGGAATTGGATTGCGGCTTTGATATCCGCATCGTTGCCGTGCATTTCTGCCAGCATGATGCCGAACTTGACGCCCCCGGCGTAATCCATCTGGGCACTGATAATGTTGTTGTTGATGTTAAAGCGTCGAGCAACCTCGGACAGCAGCGGAGCATCCACCGATTTACCCGTAAATTCCATCCGTAATAATGGTGTGGTATCCGGTCGATAGTCAGGAGACAGACGAGCGAGGTAATCGTCTGGGATATCCAGGTGTAACGTTGACTGAATGAATTTCTGCGCCAACGGTGTTTTTGGATGTGAAAAGACTTCGCTTACGGTGTCCTGTTCGATAAGTCGTCCGTCGCTGATCACCGCAACCTGATCGCAAATACGTTTCACCACGTCCATTTCATGTGTAATAAGAAGAATGGTTAAACCCAGACGACGATTGATGTCTTTCAGCAACTCAAGAATTGAGCGAGTTGTTGCAGGATCTAATGCACTGGTTGCTTCGTCACACAGTAGAACTTTAGGATTGCTAGCCAGTGCACGGGCAATAGCGACACGCTGTTTTTGTCCGCCGGATAAATTGGCGGGATACACGTCGTGCTTATCTGCAAGCCCAACCAGTTCCAACAACTCGTTGACTCGTTTGGTGATGTCGGCTTTCGGCGTGTTATCTAATTCCAGCGGTAGCGCAATATTGCCAAAAACGGTGCGCGAAGCGAGCAGGTTGAAATGTTGGAAAATCATGCCGATTTGACGGCGTGCACGCGTCAATTGGCTATCTGACAGTTGAGTCAGTTCTTGCCCACCTACCAGAACTTTCCCTTCTGTCGGACGTTCCAATAAATTGACGCAGCGGATCAGTGTACTTTTACCTGCGCCCGATGCGCCGATAACGCCATAAATTTGCCCGGTGGGAACATGAAGGCTGACATCAGCAAGCGCGGTAATTGTCCGCCCGTTTTGCTGGAAAACCTTAGTAATATTAGAAAGTTCAATCATATGCTTTTATCGTGAGTGCCTATGGCTGGATAAATCAGTTTCTGAATTAACAGAATATGAAATGGATGTTAGGGCGTCTAGACGTCTAAGTCAATCGGGATTGTCATGGCTCTGCATTCTCCCTATCGGCGAAAACATGCGATACTACCGCGTAATTTAGGCATTCAGGAGCAAAGTCAGTGGCACAAAGCGTTCCAGCAGTTTTTCTTGATCGTGACGGCACGATCAATGTCGATCACGGTTATGTTCATGACATTGACCATTTTCAATTTATTGATGGCGTCATTGATGCCATGCGTGAGTTGAAAAGCATGGGGTTCGCGCTGGTTGTTGTGACGAATCAGTCCGGCATCGCCCGCGGTAAGTTTACAGAAGATCAGTTTATGCAACTTACGGAGTGGATGGACTGGTCGTTGGCCGATCGTGGTGTTGATCTGGATGGCATCTATTTTTGTCCGCATCATCCTGACGCTGGGGAAGGTGAGTATCGCCAGAGTTGTGATTGCCGTAAACCTGAGCCGGGCATGCTGCTTTCTGCACAGCGTGAACTGAACATTGATATGGCAGCTTCTTATATGGTGGGAGACAAATTAGAGGATATTCAGGCTGCAATAGGTGCTGGTGTAGGAAAAAAACTGCTGGTTCGTACTGGTAAACCCGTCACTTCGCAAGGCGAAGCACTGGCTGATGGTGTGCTGGAAAGCCTTGCACACCTGCCAAAATGGATAAAAACGCACGGTTAATAAGCGGAACGAATGAAAGATGCGCAAACAGAAAAAAGTTTACGAGATTTGCTTGCGCTTCTGAATCGGCTCCCTATAATGCGCCTCCATCGACACGGCGCTGTGAACACACAACCGGGTCGATAAAGAAAGAGAAAGCGCGTTAAAATAAGCGTTGACTCTGAAGGTGAAAAGCGTAGTATACGCCACCTCGCGATGTGGTTAAGACCACAACGCACTGCTCTTTAACAATATAATCAGACAATCTGTGTGGGCACTCACAAGACCGTATCTTAACGATATAAAAAGTCTTGAAGAGTGAACAACAGTAAATTCATTACGAATAAACAGTTTTAAATCTTTGAGCATCGCTGACGAGTTCAGCAAATCAAACAAATCTTAAATTGAAGAGTTTGATTCATGGCTCAGATTGAACGCTGGCGGCAGGCTAACACATGCAAGTCGAGCGGTAGCACAGGAGAGCTTGCTCTCTGGGTGACGAGCGGCGGACGGGTGAGTAATGTCTGGGAAACTGCCTGATGGCGGGGGATAACTACTGGAAACGGTAGCTAATACCGCATAATGTCTTCGGACCAAAGAGGGGGACCTTCGGGCCTCTTGCCATCAGATGTGCCCAGATGGGATTAGCTAGTAGGTGAGGTAATGGCTCACCTAGGCGACGATCCCTAGCTGGTCTGAGAGGATGACCAGCCACACTGGAACTGAGACACGGTCCAGACTCCTACGGGAGGCAGCAGTGGGGAATATTGCACAATGGGCGCAAGCCTGATGCAGCCATGCCGCGTGTGTGAAGAAGGCCTTCGGGTTGTAAAGCACTTTCAGCGGGGAGGAAGGCGGTGAGGTTAATAACCTCATCGATTGACGTTACCCGCAGAAGAAGCACCGGCTAACTCCGTGCCAGCAGCCGCGGTAATACGGAGGGTGCAAGCGTTAATCGGAATGACTGGGCGTAAAGCGCACGCAGGCGGTCTGTTAAGTTGGATGTGAAATCCCCGGGCTTAACCTGGGAACTGCATTCAAAACTGACAGGCTAGAGTCTTGTAGAGGGGGGTAGAATTCCAGGTGTAGCGGTGAAATGCGTAGAGATCTGGAGGAATACCGGTGGCGAAGGCGGCCCCCTGGACAAAGACTGACGCTCAGGTGCGAAAGCGTGGGAGCAAACAGGATTAGATACCCTGGTAGTCCACGCTGTAAACGATGTCGATTTGGAGGTTGTGCCCTTGAGGCGTGGCTTCCGGAGCTAACGCGTTAAATCGACCGCCTGGGGAGTACGGCCGCAAGGTTAAAACTCAAATGAATTGACGGGGGCCCGCACAAGCGGTGGAGCATGTGGTTTAATTCGATGCAACGCGAAGAACCTTACCTACTCTTGACATCCACAGAATTCGGTAGAGATACCTTAGTGCCTTCGGGAACTGTGAGACAGGTGCTGCATGGCTGTCGTCAGCTCGTGTTGTGAAATGTTGGGTTAAGTCCCGCAACGAGCGCAACCCTTATCCTTTGTTGCCAGCGATTCGGTCGGGAACTCAAAGGAGACTGCCGGTGATAAACCGGAGGAAGGTGGGGATGACGTCAAGTCATCATGGCCCTTACGAGTAGGGCTACACACGTGCTACAATGGCGTATACAAAGAGAAGCGACCTCGCGAGAGCAAGCGGACCTCATAAAGTACGTCGTAGTCCGGATTGGAGTCTGCAACTCGACTCCATGAAGTCGGAATCGCTAGTAATCGTAGATCAGAATGCTACGGTGAATACGTTCCCGGGCCTTGTACACACCGCCCGTCACACCATGGGAGTGGGTTGCAAAAGAAGTAGGTAGCTTAACCTTCGGGAGGGCGCTTACCACTTTGTGATTCATGACTGGGGTGAAGTCGTAACAAGGTAACCGTAGGGGAACCTGCGGTTGGATCACCTCCTTACCAAGAAGATGTGTGTTAAGTGAAGTGCTCACACAGATTGTCTGATGAAAATAACGAGCAGAAATACCTTAATAGGCTTGTAGCTCAGGTGGTTAGAGCGCACCCCTGATAAGGGTGAGGTCGGTGGTTCAAGTCCACTCAGGCCTACCAACTCTTCCGTGAGTGGTATCTAAGGTATCTGTAAGCAACGATGGGGTTATAGCTCAGCTGGGAGAGCGCCTGCCTTGCACGCAGGAGGTCTGCGGTTCGATCCCGCATAGCTCCACCATTACTACTTGCAACATAAAAGACTTCAGAGTGTATTGGAAACAGTATGCTGCGAAGTATTTTGCTCTTTAACAATCTGGAACAAGCTGAAAATTGAAACATGACAGCTGAACATACTGACACGACAGTAATGTGGTGTGAGTGATGCATCAGTCTGTCAATGAGTCTCTCAAATAATCGCAGCGCGATAGTGTCTTTCAAGACACCTTCGGGTTGTGAGGTTAAGCGACTAAGCGTACACGGTGGATGCCTAGGCAGTCAGAGGCGATGAAGGGCGTGCTAATCTGCGATAAGCGTCGGTAAGCTGATATGAAGCGTTATACCCGACGATACCCGAATGGGGAAACCCAGTGTGTTTCGACACACTATCATGACATGAATCCATAGTGTCATGAGGCGAACCGGGGGAACTGAACATCTCAGTACCCCGAGGAAAAGAAATCAACCGAGATTCCCCCAGTAGCGGCGAGCGAACGGGGAGGAGCCCAGAACCTGAATCAGTTTGTGTGTTAGTGGAAGCGTCTGGAAAGTCGCACAGTAAAGGGTGATAGTCCCGTACACAAAAATGCACAGGCTGTGAGTTCGATGAGTAGGGCGGGACACGTGACATCCTGTCTGAATATGGGGGGACCATCCTCCAAGGCTAAATACTCCTGACTGACCGATAGTGAACCAGTACCGTGAGGGAAAGGCGAAAAGAACCCCGGCGAGGGGAGTGAAATAGAACCTGAAACCGTGTACGTACAAGCAGTGGGAGCCTACTTGTTAGGTGACTGCGTACCTTTTGTATAATGGGTCAGCGACTTATATTCTGTAGCAAGGTTAACCGTTTAGGGGAGCCACAGGGAAACCGAGTCTTAACTGGGCGTTAAGTTGCAGGGTATAGACCCGAAACCCGGTGATCTAGCCATGGGCAGGTTGAAGGTTGGGTAACACTAACTGGAGGACCGAACCGACTAATGTTGAAAAATTAGCGGATGACTTGTGGCTGGGGGTGAAAGGCCAATCAAACCGGGAGATAGCTGGTTCTCCCCGAAAGCTATTTAGGTAGCGCCTCGTGAACTCATCTTCGGGGGTAGAGCACTGTTTCGGCTAGGGGGTCATCCCGACTTACCAACCCGATGCAAACTACGAATACCGAAGAATGTTATCACGGGAGACACACGGCGGGTGCTAACGTTCGTCGTGAAGAGGGAAACAACCCAGACCGCCAGCTAAGGTCCCAAAGTCATGGTTAAGTGGGAAACGATGTGGGAAGGCATAGACAGCCAGGATGTTGGCTTAGAAGCAGCCATCATTTAAAGAAAGCGTAATAGCTCACTGGTCGAGTCGGCCTGCGCGGAAGATGTAACGGGGCTAAACCATGCACCGAAGCTGCGGCAGCGACACTTAGGTGTTGTTGGGTAGGGGAGCGTTCTGTAAGCCGTCGAAGGTGGTCTGTGAGGGCTGCTGGAGGTATCAGAAGTGCGAATGCTGACATAAGTAACGATAATGCGGGTGAAAAACCCGCACGCCGGAAGACCAAGGGTTCCTGTCCAACGTTAATCGGGGCAGGGTGAGTCGACCCCTAAGGCGAGGCTGAAAAGCGTAGTCGATGGGAAACAGGTTAATATTCCTGTACTCGGTGTTACTGCGAAGGGGGGACGGAGAAAGCTAGGTTATCCGGGCGACGGTTGTCCCGGTTTAAGCGTGAAGGTGGATGACTTTGGTAAATCCGGGTCATTGTTAACACTGAGGCGTGATGACGAGTCACTACGGTGATGAAGTAACCAATGCTACGCTTCCAGGAAAAGCCTCTAAGCTCCAGGTAACATCAAATCGTACCCCAAACCGACACAGGTGGTCAGGTAGAGAATACTCAGGCGCTTGAGAGAACTCGGGTGAAGGAACTAGGCAAAATGGTGCCGTAACTTCGGGAGAAGGCACGCTGGTGTGTAGGTGAAGTCCCTTGCGGATGGAGCTGAAACCAGTCGAAGATACCAGCTGGCTGCAACTGTTTAATAAAAACACAGCACTGTGCAAACACGAAAGTGGACGTATACGGTGTGACGCCTGCCCGGTGCCGGAAGGTTAATTGATGGGGTCAGCCGCAAGGCGAAGCTCTTGATCGAAGCCCCGGTAAACGGCGGCCGTAACTATAACGGTCCTAAGGTAGCGAAATTCCTTGTCGGGTAAGTTCCGACCTGCACGAATGGCGTAATGATGGCCAGGCTGTCTCCACCCGAGACTCAGTGAAATTGAACTCGCTGTGAAGATGCAGTGTACCCGCGGCAAGACGGAAAGACCCCGTGAACCTTTACTATAGCTTGACACTGAACCTTGAGCCTTGATGTGTAGGATAGGTGGGAGGCTTTGAAGTGTGGACGCCAGTCTGCATGGAGCCAACCTTGAAATACCACCCTTTAATGTTTGATGTTCTAACGTGGACCCGTAATCCGGGTTGCGGACAGTGTCTGGTGGGTAGTTTGACTGGGGCGGTCTCCTCCCAAAGCGTAACGGAGGAGCACGAAGGTTAGCTAATCCTGGTCGGACATCAGGAGGTTAGTGCAAAGGCATAAGCTAGCTTGACTGCGAGAGTGACAGCTCGAGCAGGTGCGAAAGCAGGTCTTAGTGATCCGGTGGTTCTGAATGGAAGGGCCATCGCTCAACGGATAAAAGGTACTCCGGGGATAACAGGCTGATACCGCCCAAGAGTTCATATCGACGGCGGTGTTTGGCACCTCGATGTCGGCTCATCACATCCTGGGGCTGAAGTAGGTCCCAAGGGTATGGCTGTTCGCCATTTAAAGTGGTACGCGAGCTGGGTTTAGAACGTCGTGAGACAGTTCGGTCCCTATCTGCCGTGGGCGTTGGAAGATTGAGAGGGGTTGCTCCTAGTACGAGAGGACCGGAGTGAACGCACCACTGGTGTACGGGTTGTGATGCCAATTGCATTGCCCGGTAGCTAAGTGCGGAAGAGATAACCGCTGAAAGCATCTAAGCGGGAAACTTGCCTCGAGATGAGTCTTCCCTGGACACTTGATGTCCCTGAAGGGCCGTTGAAGACGACGACGTAGATAGGCTGGGTGTGTAAGCGTAGCGATACGTTGAGCTGACCAGTACTAATGACCCGAGAGGCTTAACCTTACAACACCGAAGGTGTTTTGTGAGTGACTCATAAAAAACAATACTCAGCTTGTTCTAGGATTGGTTCTGATGGTTGTACAGAGAGAAGCGAAAGCGACCTGGTTACAACGGTTGGAATGAAACAGAATTTGCCTGGCGGCGATAGCGCGGTGGTCCCACCTGACCCCATGCCGAACTCAGAAGTGAAACGCCGTAGCGCCGATGGTAGTGTGGGGCTTCCCCATGTGAGAGTAGGGAACTGCCAGGCATCAATTTATACAGGTGCGCTGATATGGCTCAGTTGGTAGAGCGCACCCTTGGTAAGGGTGAGGTCCCCAGTTCGACTCTGGGTATCAGCACCAGTTATTTGGGTTAATGTTCGGCTTAAAAAAGAATTTACCTGGCGGCGATAGCGCGGTGGTCCCACCTGACCCCATGCCGAACTCAGAAGTGAAACGCCGTAGCGCCGATGGTAGTGTGGGGCTTCCCCATGTGAGAGTAGGGAACTGCCAGGTTTCAATTAAGAAAAAAGGCCATCCTTAGCAGGATGGCCTTTTTTCTATTTCTATTTCAGGATAGTAAATTCTTAGTTTTACCTGAATAGACTCACTTACCTTCCTATTAATCCACCTTATAATAACGTCATGTTTGTTGCTGTTTTATTTATCCGTATTTCAGTTAAGGATAATAAAGGTGCTGATTACGTTGTTACATTAATAAATTATTACAACCAGGAACTTTTTGCCTCAAGGTTTAAGTGCTGCTTTACTATAGCGGGCATCGTTTTATGCCCGGAAAAACAGGAGAATAAAATAGGATGACTGATCTAACGGAAAAAGCGAAAGATACGCGTCAGCGTATCCGAGCTATAGTTGGCGCTTCATCGGGTAATTTGGTTGAGTGGTTTGATTTTTATGTTTATTCCTTTTGCTCAATCTATTTTGCCCATATCTTTTTCCCTTCGGGAAATACCACGACTCAATTACTACAAACAGCAGGGGTTTTTGCAGCAGGCTTTTTAATGAGACCGATCGGCGGTTGGCTTTTCGGTTACATTGCAGACAAGCATGGTCGTAAAAATTCAATGCTAATTTCAGTCTGCATGATGTGTTTTGGATCTCTGGTTATTGCATGTTTACCTGGATATGAAACCATCGGCACCTGGGCTCCTTTTTTGCTGCTATTAGCCCGTTTATTTCAGGGGCTTTCTGTCGGTGGGGAATATGGCACTAGCGCAACGTATATGAGTGAAGTTGCCGTTGAGGGAAGAAAGGGATTCTATGCTTCTTTCCAATATGTCACGTTGATTGGCGGTCAACTGCTGGCGCTGTTAGTCGTTGTGATATTACAACAGATTCTGAGTGATGAGGATTTGCGTGCATGGGGATGGCGTATTCCTTTTGCCCTCGGCGCTATTTTGGCGATTGTTGCGCTTTATTTACGCCGCTCTTTGAATGAAACATCTGATAAAACGACTCGCGGACACAAAGATGCTGGCTCGCTTGCGGGTTTGTGGAAACATCGCCGCGCCTTTATTACTGTTCTGGGGTTTACGGCCGGTGGCTCTTTAGCTTTTTATACATTTACTACTTACATGCAAAAGTATCTGGTGAATACGGCAGGAATGGATGCGAAAACGGCTAGCGGGTTAATGACCCTCGCACTGTTTATTTTTATGCTGCTACAGCCGTTCTTTGGTGCGATGTCAGATAAGATTGGCCGTCGTAGCTCAATGCTCTGTTTCGGCGGGCTTGCGGCATTGCTGACGGTACCTATTCTGACGGTACTGCAGAGTGTGACAAGCCCTGTCATTGCCTTCTCATTGGTGATGCTTTCACTGATTATTGTCAGTTTCTACACATCCATTAGCGGCATTTTAAAAGCAGAAATGTTCCCGCCTGAAGTCCGGGCGTTGGGCGTAGGTTTATCTTATGCGGTTGCTAATGCGCTGTTTGGTGGTTCGGCAGAGTATGTTGCCCTGTCGCTGAAATCCTTTGGTATGGAAACGGCTTTCTTCTGGTACGTATCAGCGATGGGGGCGATTGCGTTTATTGTGTCATTGACGCTGCATCGCAGAGGCAAGGGTATGAAGCTTTAGTTTTCAGAACACTACCATAGCACCTGGCCGGTGGTTGCACTGGCTGGTTTCCAAAATGACAATAAAAAACCTCGGTTTCCGAGGTTTTTTTAAAGCATTGCACAGGTCTTAGAGAATACGACTAATGAGCCTGTCTATACGAATACGGCGCAGTCGTCGTATCAGCTTGCGGACTTTCACTGGATATTGTGCAATGCTCTCCAGTTCCGTATAGCTTTGTACGACGTGGGTATGTGTCCTGATCGTGTCCAGCTCGTCCAGACGTTGCTGCAATAGGATCTGCTGAGGATCGTGAATCAGGATGGCGTTTTCCAGATCCAGACGCCATGCGCGCGGGTTAAGGTTATTCCCCGTCAACAACTGCCACTTGTCATCAACCCACATGCCTTTCAGGTGGAAGCTGTTATCACCGTCTTTCCATAGCCGCACAACAAGCTGCTGATTCTCAATGTAGCGCTCCAGGCGGCTCAGAAAACGGCGAAGGTTGATCTCATAGAGATACGGTAACGCACCGATGATTTTGAAAGGCTGGTCTTCTGGAATATAGAAATCGTTAGCGGTCTTATCACCGATAATAATTTCTACTTTTTTACCGTCTCGCAATAGCCGAATGATATTTCTCACCAGCAGCGCTGGTAGGTTGAAATAAGGGGTACAGATAACCAAGTGCTCGTCAGCGCAATACATCAGGTGATGTATGGTCTTATTCAGCGGACTTTGTTTTCCTAACCCGACCAGTGGTGTGACGCTTAATTCGTTTGCATCTGCACTGTGTTCTGGTAGCTGATAACTGGCGGTGCGCAACGTTTGGCGGAACTGCTTGATATCATTTTTGATTTCGAGGCTTTTCGGGCGATCGGTATGATCTAAGCGCTGCACCGCCGGAGCCGACAGCATTGTCTGGATATATTGCACCATCGTATCGGCTAATGCCGGATTATGAATCAGCTGGTAGCGGTCATAACGGTACTTCTGGTGCTGATGCAGATAAACATCATTCAGGCTTGCCCCGCTGTAGATGACCGTGTCATCGACAATGAACCCTTTCAGATGCAGCACGCCCAACGCTTCGCGTGTGTTGACAGGAATTCCATAGATAGGGAAATGGGTGTCTGGATGTTTTTTCGCCATGTCGCAATACCAATCGGCATTGGTATTTTCTGCCGCAGCGCCGATCCTGCCGCGCTGAGCACGATGCCAGTCTACCAAAACACGGACATCCAGCTCTGGGCATTGTCGTTTGGCTTCATAAATTGCAGATAGAATCCCCATGCCGCCATCATCGCGCTCAAGATACAACGCCACGATATAAATGCGTTTTTTAGCACTCAGAATGGCGTTAATCAGCGTCGTGCGGAAAAGCTCAGGCGAATGCAACGTCTGAACATCATCTGCGTTCTGAGGAATTCTGGGCAGTTGTGCAAGGTGCTGTTGGTATTTATTGCGTTTAAAATTTGACAGCATCACAGCGCGTTTCTTCTCTCATTAGTTTATACCCACCATACTTCGAGCTGCACTAGGGTATATGACCTTCTGGTCATTATCAAAAGTTAAGGAGTAGCCGAATGGGCGATAATACCATTACTTTCCGGCTGTTGTGAGCCTGTTTTGCCATTGAATGGGTATCACCATTCCGGTTGCACGAGCTATGTCACGTCGTACTATCAAATCTTCAGCGGCAATTCCAGTGTCACAATTCCCTCTTCTAATTGTACGTCGATGTGAAAACCGAGCTTTTTGGACAGCTGTATCATGCCTTGATTATGCGGCATGGTGATGCCGGTCAAGCGGGAGAGGCCATGCGTTTTTGGCGTAATCAATCAGCTTTTCCAGCAACCGCCTGCCAAGGCCTAGCCCTTTCAGGTCGGATCGCACCAGCACGGCAAATTCCGCATCCGTATTATCTGGATCGGAAATCGCCCGCGTCACGCCAATAATTTCCGTCTCCTCACCGCGTTGGCGTACGGCAACGAATGCCATCTCACGATCGTAGTCAATTTGTGTCATATTGGCTAAGTCTTCGTGAGTAAATTCATTAATTTCGCTGAAATAACGGTAATACAGGTCTTCTTTCGTCACTCTTGCAATGAACGAACTGAGCAGTGGTTCATCTTCCGGCAAAATTGGCCGGAACAGACAACTATCACCATTTTTAAGGGTGACTGTTTCTTCCAACTCGTGTGGATAAGGGCGGATTGCCAGCCTTGATTGCGGATCGCCACTGAACGGCGTCAGATGTAGCGTGACATCCAGCAGCGTAAACGTATCCCCGGATGCCAGCAGAGGATGGATGTCTAACCGGGAAATTTCAGGGCAGTCGAGAGTCAGGTTGGAAACCTGAACTAGCAAACGGCTGAGTGCGGGAATATCCAGCGGACGAAGCGCGCTGTATTCTCGAATCTTGCCACCTTTCACCGCTTGCAGCACCAAATAGCGCGCCAGCGTCATATTCAGCGGAGGCAGAGCGACAGCCGCCTGTTTTTCTCGCCACTCAACGCCGCCTTCTCCTAGCATAATCAGTGGGCCGAAAACGGGGTCTTGCTCGACGGCAATCCTGAGCTCCTGCGCACCGGCGCGATTTGCCATGCTCTGTACCAGCAGGCCGTAGATACGTGCCTGTGGATAGGTGCGCTTCACGCGGTCAAGAATGGCATCTGCCGCCTGCTGGACTTCTCTGGCGGTTCGCAGGTATAGCATGACGCCCTGAACTTCTGATTTATGCGGAATATCTGGCGATCTCAGCTTAATCGCGACCGGATAGCCAATTTGTTCGGCGATATGGACGGCTTCTGCGCTGTCGCCAGCAATCCAGGTGGGGTAACGTATCTAAGCCGTAGGCTTGCAGGATCGGCTGAACTTCATGCGTGTCGAGCTGCGTCACGCCATCTGACAGTGCCTGATGAATCAGCGCATGTGCCTGACTGGCGTTGATGCCTAAATTCAGCGGCAGCGCCGGGGTTTCCTTTAGCTGCTTCTGATTACGTCGATATTCGACGATATGCATAAATGCCGTAACTGCACCTTCCGGCGTGCGATAGGTCGGAATGCCTGCATCGTTAAACAAGCGTCGTGCTTCCTGCGAGGAGAATTCGCCGCACCAGTTGGTCAGCAGCGTAATTCTTTTCCCACGCGGATGCTGTTGAAAGAGCGTAATCAATTGCGCGGCGCACTCGGTGCTGGGGGCGGCGGCGCTGGGTGCGTGAATGATCAAGAGCGCATCGACTTCATCGCTGTCCAGTAATACCGAAACGGCTGCCAGATAGCGAGCGGCTGTCGCGTCATCACGCAGATCGAGCGGATTGCCGATAACGACAGTTGGCGGCAGTGCTTCCTGTAGCGCTTGTCGTGTCGCCTCGCTGAGCTGTGCCAGCTTGCCTTGTCGGCTGAGGAGCTGATCCAGCGCCTGTGCGGCGGGCGATGCACCATTACTCACCAGCATCAAGCGTTCACCACGCAGCGGTCGCAGGTGGCTTAAGGTTTCCACCGCGGAAAAAAGCTCATGCGTATCCCGTACCCGAAGTAAGCCTGCGCGTTGAATTGCCGCATCATAGGCAGCATCCAGACCGTGGCGCTGGTCATTCAGCAACTGCTGTGCTTGCTGGCTACGCCCGCTTTTTATCACCAGTATCGGTTTATTCCGGGATGCGCTACGCGAAGCGGAAAGAAAGCGGCGCGCATCGCTGATGTGTTCCAGATGCAGCAGAATCGCACTGGTTTTGCCATCGCGTGCCAGAAAATCTAACAGGTCGTCGACATCGATATCCAGACTGTCGCCCAACGCGATGAAATAGGAAAAGCCAATACCGCGCTGCTGCGCCCAGTCCAGTATCGTGTTGGACACGGCGGCCGATTGCGAAATGAATGCCAGCTTGCCTTTCATAATCGGGACTGGGGAAAAGCTGGCATTCAGGCCTTGCCAGGGGGCGAGTAGCCCGAGGCTATTAGGGCCAAGTAGACGAATGTGGTAGCGCACGGCGCAGGCCTTTAATTCGCTGAACTGGGCCGGTGGTGCGGAGAGGATGATGACCGTTTTGCAGCCTTTCTGTCCCAGATCGTCTAACAGCGTGAGATTACGGCTGGCGTTGGTGCAAATCACGGCAAGATCGGGCGTCATGGGCAGGCTGGAGACAGTCGGATAGGCCAGCACGCCGCAGACGGCTCGATATTTCGGTGTAACAGGCAGCACGGGGCCGCTGAAATGGCCGTCCAGCAAGTTTTTCATCATCAGAAAACCCGCTCTTCCCGGTTTTTCGGACGCGCCGAGAACGGCGATAGACTTAGGGCGTAACAGTGCTTCCAATCCGCGCTGGCTCATGCGTCACTCCTTCACATCAATCCCCTTTGATACTAAACGCTTTCTGTCGGTTGTGCTGTGACGGTGTGTAAACTTTCTCGCAAGCTGTGGTGTGATTTCCCTGCCAGATAGTGTCGCCGGAAACGGTCAAAATGCTGTGATAGCGCGTCGGCCGCGACGATGTCCCCCGCCTGTGCGAGCAGGGCGATGGCAATTTCGGCGGTGCAGTGCTGCCCTGGGCTGCTGGCTTCACGCAGTTGATAGCGGGACAGTGCCTCTACATTCAGCGACAGGATCGGCAGGTTGTCCAGGTAGGGGCTTTTACGGAACATTTTACGTGCTTCCGGCCAGGTTCCGTCGAGCAAAACAAACAGGGCGGGTTTTTCCGTTGCGGGAAGCTGCTGAAACACCTGACGCCCTTCTTCCGCTGCATCGGCAAGGAAAACCAGATAGGGCTGAACGTCTGGGTTTTGCAGAGTCGCAAGCAATTCGGGGTCTGGTTCGGTGCGTGACCAGCTAAACGCCTGCGTCTCGGGAAGAATATCGGCGATAAGACGTCCGGTATTGCTCGGCTTTAACGGCTCGGTATCAAACATGATCAGACAGACGCGGCTGCGGGATTCCTGCACCTGAATGGTGTGACACAGGCAGTTGGTTGCGGGTAATAAACACTGCTGGCAGCGTACTACGCGGCAGCCACGGGCGCGAAACGGTTTGGTTGACTGCTCAAGACGTTGTTGGCGCAGGCGGAGTACGGCATTGTCCATGAAGGGACGGTTGACCATTAAAGGAGGGTTGATCATGAAATAGATGACGCCATGAGAGTCTGCAACGAACCTGCTTCGTTTTCATTATTGAGAAGCAGGTTCAGAAAGGCGACATTCTAATCGACAGACGGGTAGACCAAAAGGGTAGGAGGCAATAATCCCTCACGATCTTATCCCAATTCTCTACAGCGATTCGTCCAGCCAGCTCTCAAACTGTGCTTTTGGCAGCGCACCGTTGAGGATGTCGACCATCTGGCCTTGTTTAAAGATCATGAGGGTTGGAATACTGCGGATGCGGAAACGTGCGCTGAGTGCCGGTTCGGCTTCGGTATTGACCTTAATAAAGCGGATTGTCCCGCTACGCTCCTGCGCGACGTTTTCAAACACCGGGGCGAAGTTGACGCAGGGGCCGCACCAGGGCGCCCAGAAATCGACCACGACGGGAAGATCGTCCTGCAACAGCTTATCGAGCGTCGCTTCTGTGGCATTAATCACGTCACCGCTGAATAAGGTTTCTCCGCAACGACCACACTTTGCATGGTCATCAACACGCTCTTCTGGCAGGCGATTGGTTGTTTGGCAAGATCCACATACCGTATTCATAACAGGGCCTCAGATAAAAGGGCTAAAATAAAGATGTCGCTGATAAAATGTGCGCAATGCGGCATTGGAAAGTCAGCGGCATGTTGCTTAAGTGTGAATAAATTATGGTGGGGAGACATGATGGCAACAACGTGGTTTGCCCAATAGCTACAATAGCTTCTGACTGTTAGCGCTCTTTTACCACAAGCGTGTGGCTAAGCGGGTGTACATAAGGTAATCTTCGCGCCCAGCGCGTAGGTGGAGAAAACAATGAGCGATTCATTCAATAGTAAAAGTGGCAAAGTCCGTGTGATGTACGTCCGTAGTGATGATGAGGGCGAGAAAGAGAATAAAAACAAGCGCCCTGCTGACAAAGATCGCCGTGGCGATCGGCGTGACGGCAGTGGCTCTCGCGATCAACGTGAAAAGCCGAAGCATCCGCGTGATGTTAACCCGCGCTATGCCCGGGAAAATCCGTCTCGCGATGGCGATAGCAATGCTAAGTCGCCGTGGGGCAATAAAGATCGTAATGAACGCAGCGGTGATAAACCTCGTCGGCCGCGCGGTGACGATACCGGTGGTTATGAATCACCGTGGAAAACCGTGTCTCGTGCGCCAAGCGACAGCGAAACGCCGGACCATGGCGGTATCACTGGCAAGAGCCATATCGATCCCGAGCAATTGCGTCGCCAGCGTCAGGAAGAAACGCGTGTCTACGGCGAAAATGCCTGTCAGGCGCTGTTTAAAAACCGTTCTGAAGTGATTGTTCGTGCCTGGTTCCTGCAAGAAGTGACGCCGCGTTTCCGCGATGCACTGCGCTGGATGGCGGCAAACCGCAAGGCTTACCATGTCGTGGAAGAGGAAGAACTGATTAAGGCTTCCGGCACCGAGCACCACGGCGGCGTGTGTTTCCTGATTAAAAAGCGTCAGGGAATGGATGTGCGTGAGTATCTGAAAACGGCTGACGAGCACGACTGTGTACTGGCGCTGGAAGATGTGGGTAACCCACATAACCTCGGCGGCATTATGCGTAGCTGCGCGCATTTCGGCGTAAAAGGCGTGCTGGTGCAAGATGCGGCGCTGCTGGAATCCGGTGCAGCCGTGCGCACGGCAGAAGGTGGTGCGGAACACGTTAAAGCGATCAACGCTGACGATTTCCTGTCCGTGTTGACGGAATTCCGTAACGCAGGTTACACCATCGTGACGACCTCCAGCCATAAAGGCACGGCATTGTCGAAAGCGACGCTTCCGGCGAAAACTGTGATCGTGCTGGGTCAGGAAGGTGATGGTCTGTCGGATAGCGCCTGGCAACAAGGGGATGTGAAAGTCTCTATCGGCGGTACGGGTAAGGTTGAAAGTCTGAATATTTCCGTCGCGACGGGCATTTTGCTGTCCGAGTGGTGGCGACAGAATCAGGCCTGATAGTACGCGTCGACGCTCAGGGTGAATGGGCTCCCTGAGTCGGTGTCACCACGGATGAGAGAACGATTGATGAAGCAGAAAATTATTGCGTTATCGTTACTGTTGGGTACATTGCTGGTCAGCGGTTGTCACTCGCTGCCGCGCTCGTCCGTTGCCGCTGCGCCAGCCGCTGATGCGTGTCAGATTGGCGATAAGCAGATGCAAACCACGCTGTATTTTGGCTTGAATCGTCCTGCTGGCCAGGTGATTTCAGATGCCGAGTGGAAAGCATTTTTGGACGGTGAGGTTACGCCCCGTTTTAAAGAAGGGCTGACGGTGTTTGATGCCAAAGGACAATGGCTAGGGAATGATGGCGTGGTTGCCCGAGAGAACAGCAAGGCGCTGATGTTGATTCATGGTTCTGATAAAGAACGTGATATTGAAGCGTTGCGTACGACCTATAAATCACGGTTCGCGCAGGAATCCGTCATGCGGATTGATGCGCCCGTCTGCGTCGCTTTCTGATCCTTCATCAGCCCCTTTTCAGGGGCTGATGATTCTCATCTCACACGTATTACAGCACCAGTCCCGCTACTGCCGCCGACAGTAAACTCACCAGTGTAGAACCATAAACCAGCTTCAGGCCGAATCGCGATACCACGTTGCCCTGTGCTTCATTCAGCCCTTTGATTGCCCCCGCGATGATGCCGATTGACGCGAAATTAGCGAAGGAAATCAGGAACACGGACAAAATGCCCAGTCCGCGTGGTGACATCTCTGCGGCGATTTTCTTCAACTCGATCATGGCAACGAATTCATTTGCCACCAGCTTGGTCGCCATGATGCTGCCAGCGTTCAGAATATCGGAAGACGGAATGCCGATAAGCCATGCCAGCGGTGAAAAGACATAGCCCATAATCGCCTGGAAGCTAATGCCGAAGAGAGTGCTGAACAGCGCATTTACAGCGGCAATCAAGGCTACGAAACCGATCAGCATCGCCATAATAATCATCGCCACTTTAAAACCGGCAAGAATGTATTCCCCCAGCATTTCAAAGAAGCTTTGGTCTTCATGCAGCTTTTCCAGTTTCAATTCTGGTTCGTCGTCAGGCTGATAAGGGTTGATAATCGATAGAATGATAAAGGTGCTGAACATATTCAGAATCAGCGCCGCTACCACGTATTTGGCGTCCAGCATGGTCATGTAGGCGCTGATAATCGACATGGATACGGTCGACATTGCTGTTGCCGCCATCGTGTACATCCGTCGTGGCGACATATCGGCGAGGATGCCTTTATAGACGATAAAATTCTCTGACTGCCCGAGCATCAGCGTACTCACGGCGTTAAACGACTCCAGTTTCCCCATCCCATTCACTTTGGACAGCAGTGTACCGATCCCTTTAATAATCAACGGTAAAATGCGCCAGTGCTGCAAAATACCAATCAGCGCAGAAATAAAGACGATAGGGCAGAGCACATTGAGGAAGATAAAGGAAAGTCCCTGCGCATTCATCCCACCGAACACAAAATCGGTGCCTTGATTGGCGAAAGATAATAGCTTTTCAAACAAACCGGCAAAGGCGCTAATCGCGTTAAGTCCGATGCTGGAATGTAAAAGGAAATAAGCCAGCAGCACCTCAATCACCAGCAGTTGCACAATGAAGCGCAGTCGTATGCGTTTTCTGTCGTGACTGACGAGCAAGGCCAGTAAAAAAATGGCTGCCGTTGCTAAAACGAAATGTAAAACCTGTGACATAGAAGAACCACGTAATCCCCGAATAAAAGAGGCGCATTGTAATCGGAATGTGAAAATATGTTTATCCCGAATCTGTAAATCCTTATTCGCTACAGTGCTATCAGGATTAAGGTCGTCTGATTAATCAGGAAAAGGTGGGAAGGGTAAAAGAAGGTTCCCCTTCTGCCCGCTGTTGGCGGAAGGGGAAAGATAGATGGCGAGCGAATTAGTGCGCGCCGCCGCCTCCACCGCCGGTGGTAAAAGGCGGTTTAGCAAACCAGACCAGCACGAGCAGTACCAGAAATACCCCAGCAGCGGCCCAGAAGATCTCATTGGCGGAGATAATCAGTCCCTGCGCGGTAATCTGTTCCGCGATGTAGGCCGAGGCCTGTGTTTGGCTCATTCCCATCGCCTGAAGCTGCTGGTACGTTTCCTGCGCGATTGGATTATAGGGCGTGATAGATTCCGTCAGGTGCGCATGGTGTAGCGATTCACGCTGTGTCCAAAGCGTTGTGGTTAGCGACGTCCCGATCGATCCCGCCAGCGTTCGGGTAAAGTTCGACAGACTTGATGCTGCCGCTAAACGTTCAGGCGGAAGTCCCGACAGTGTGATGGTGGTCAGCGGCATGAAGAAGCAGGCGACGGCAAACCCCTGAACGAACTGCGGCCAGGCCGATGCGCCGAAATCCATACCCGGTTCGAAGGTGTACGCGCGCCAGTAAAAACAGACCGCATACATGATAAAGCTGAACGTCACGAGTTTACGCATATCCAGACGCGGCGCGAATCGACCGATAATCGGCGACAGCACGACTGGCATCAGCCCAACCGGTGCGGATGCGAGCCCGGCCCAGGTGGCGGTATAGCCATACACCTCCTGCAATAGCTGCGGTAAGAGCACGATCGCCCCGAAGTAAAACATGTAGGCAAGGCTGATACACAGACAGCCAATGGTGAAGTTGCGCGATTTAAACAGGGATAAATCCACCACCGGATGGTCGTCCGTCAGCTCCCAGACAATCAGGAAGGCGAGCGCAATCACCGCTACCACGGTCAGGGTGATGATTTCCGTCGAGTTAAACCAGTCCAGCTCTTTGCCCCGGTCGAGCATCATCTGAAGGCTACCGATACCGACAACCAGCAATGCCAGCCCGATAGTATCGATGGGCCTGATCTCGGTTTTGGTTTCCCGCCCGCGCAGCGTTTGCATAGCAATAAACACAACGGCGATGCCCAACGGAACGTTGATGAAGAATATCCAGCCCCAGTGGTAGTTGTCGCTAATCCAGCCGCCCAGAATCGGGCCACAGATCGGCGCGACGACCACCGTCATCGACCACAGCGCGAGGGCGATGCTGCGTTTTGCGGGCGGATAATTGCTTAGCAACAGACTCTGTGACAGCGGGATCAGCGGCCCGGCAACAATCCCCTGCAAGACGCGCGAGAAAATCAGCATTTCCAGGCTGGTGGATATTCCGCACAGCCAGGACGTCAGAGCGAAGAGTGCCGTTGACCATAAAAACAGGCGGACTTCCCCAAACCGTTTGGCCAGCCAGCCGGTAATAGGAATAGAGATAGCATTAGCGACCCCGAACGAGGTGATGACCCACGTTCCCTGTGAGTTGGACGCACCCAGATTACCGGCGATAGTCGGAATAGCGACGTTGGCGATGGTGGAGTCCAGCACCTGCATAAACGTTGCCAGCGACAGAGCAACGGTCATCCAGGCCAGACTGGCACCTTTAAGCGGTTCTCTCTGCACGTTTCTCTCCTGCCCGATTAACCGGCGTTCGCCTGAATAATGGTGCTGATTTCCTGATTAACAGGCGTGAGATCCAACGTCAGAGCATCGCTTTGGTAGGCTGGCGTGGCGCGTGAGGTTTCTGCTAACGCACTCCCTTCCGTATTGGCGGTATCGACATTAACCAGCGCGGACAGACCGATACGCAGCGGATGTTCAGCGACCTGCTTCGGATCGATCTCAATACGCACGGGCAGGCGCTGAACGACCTTGATCCAATTTCCCGTCGCGTTCTGCGCGGGCAGCAGAGAGAATGCGCTACCGGTACCCATATCAAGACCGACCACTTTTCCTTGGTACACGACATCGTCACCGTAGATATCCGCGATCACAGTAGCCGGTTGGCCGATGCGCATATTGGCTAACTGCGTCTCTTTGAAGTTCGCATCGACCCACAGGTGATTGGCAGGAACCACGGCCATCAGCGCGGAAGTCGAAGAGATACGTGCGCCAATCTGCACGCTGCGGCGTGAGACATAGCCGTCGATCGGGCTGACGATTTTGGTGCGCTGTAGCGCCAGCCAGGCATCGCGCATTTCTACGGAGGCTTGCTGTATGGCGGGTTGCTTCTCAAGCGGCGTATCCAGAATCATTGCCTGATTCGCCTGATATTGCTGTCTGGCGACTTCCAGTGCGGCTTTGGCGGTCGCGACGGCATCGCGAGCATGCTGCACTTCTTCACGCCCGATAGCATTGGCGCTGCCTAGCGCTTCCCGGCGGCTCAAGTCACTTTGTGCCTTGTTCAGCTCGGTTTGGCGCAGCTCAATATTGGCCTGATACTGCTTACTGTTGATGATCAACTGGTGCGTCTGGCGGACGCTGTTGGCCAGCCCGGTTTTTGCGCGTTCAAACGCCTGCTGGGCATCGGTCGGATCTAACTCCACCAGCACCTGTCCCTGCTTAACAAAATCGGTATTGTCGACGTTCACATGGGTGACGCTGCCGCTGACCTGCGCCATGATCTGAATCTGATTCCCCGCAACGTAGGCGTCATCGGTGCTTTGGTGGTGTCTGAGCACCAGGAACCAGTAAGCCAGCCAGGCACAGCCTAGTACGACGAAAATAAACGTCAGCAGTGATAACACGCGTTTGCGCTGCTGTTTTTTGTTTTTCTGTGGCGTCTGCGGCACCTGATTTTCCACACTTTCACTCATGCTGTTTTCTCTCTTTTCATTTTCTTTGTATCGGCTATCGCACCAGACACAGCAGTCTGGCGATAGTCGCAATGAATTCATTTTGCTGTGCGGCACGGGCGGCTTAAGGTCACCCGCCCGGCGCGTGAATTGCCGTTTTGCTAAGCCGCACACCGCAGTTGCAGAGAGGTTATGCCAATTTTTCGCAGCAAAACGCCTCCGCCCGATACATAAGCATCGGGTCATGCCGGGTGGAAAGGTGCTGACTATTGTTTTTTGTTGTTGTTTTTTCTGTTATTCGTTGACTGACTCGTCCATCTCATCCAGCCGGACCAGCAGCTTTCTCATCAGGCTTTCGAGCTGCTTTTGCTCACCAGATTCAAGCACGGAGCAAAGCACATGGAGGCTATGGTGCTGCGGTGGAATCAGTTGACCAAGAAATGCTTTGCCTTCTTCTGTCAGATGCAGATGCAGGCAGCGTCTGTCGCTGCTGCTCTCGCGTCGTTCAATCCAGCCTCTCTTCTCCAGATCGTCGGCAATGCGCGTTGCATTGGTGCGCGACGATCCCAGTGCAGCGCTGAGTTCAGAGGGCTGAATGCTATAAGACTCCTGAGATTCCAGCGTCAGCAATGCCATGAAAAGGGTTTCATTGATGCCCTGTTCTTTCAGAATTCGGTTTCTGTGTTCCAGGATTTTGCCCTGTACGTGCATGAATAAACGCAGCAAGAGTACTTCCTGACGCGGGAAGTCGGGCTTACGCGAAGCACGCAGGTCGAGCATTTGTTCTATAGGAGTGAATGAACTGTCCATTTTTTATATAAACCTCATTAATCACGGAGTGCATAGTAACTAATGTTACTAACTGGGTAAACGGCATTAAGGTGGGAAATTGTGCTTATTTCTGTGACAGAAAGTAAGCGGATAATCGCTTAAAATGAAGATTATTCGCCACTTATTTTATTTAAATCAAAATGTTAATTGATAATTCGCACTGTGGATTCAAAGCAGTTTAAAGGCGACTCCGTAGCAGAGCGCGCCCAGTAACGTCGACAAGACGATACTGCGGGTTTTATAAAAACAGGCGGTCAGCGTAATAAAGCCTACCATCGTTGGCAGCAGCTTTTCGTGATGCGTGAGGATATCCGGCACGCTGGAAACAATCAGCAGCGCACAGATAGAAGCGATGCCGATGCTATCAAGCAATAGCGCTTTTTTACCGCGTTGCAGCGAACCGGAAGCGCGTGAGGCGCTCAACCGCAGGGGAAGATAGCGGAAGAGGTAGTTTACCAGCCCGACAATCAGCCCGATAAGAATGACTTCTGTGCTCATACGTTCACCTGTGGCGTGGCAGGGTTAACCAGTGAAGCCAGGCAGCCGCTGAGAATGCCGAGCAGTATTGCGGCCGGGATGGAGGAAAGCAGTAAACCAAGCAGCGCGCCACCGAGTGCGCAGGCGACGACCAGGCTCTGTTTCCGCCTGAAAGACGCGAGTAAAAAGCTCAGGAACAGTGCAGGCAGCATGAAAGACAGCGCCGCTTCAACGGCTGGGTAATCATTCAGCGGGCCGTTACCGAACACGGCTCCGATCACCGTGCCGAGCACCCATGAAAGCCACGCGAGTAGTGACACACCCATCATCCACTCTTCTGACCAGCGTCGGTTGTCTTTCGCCAGTCGGGTCGCTGCGGCGGCAAAGACTTCATCCGTCAGGCCAAACGCCCAGAGCGCCGTTTTTCGCGTCGGTAGCCGTTGTGTAATGCGATGCCGTAACGCGGGTCCATACAGCACATGGCGGACATCCATTGCCATGACGGTCAACGCTGCCACCCAGATGGACATGCCCGCGCTGAGCAGGGCAGTGATGACGAACTGGCTGGCTCCGGCGTAAATAATGCAGGAAAGGAAAATGCCTTCCAGCGGGGTAAACCCTAGCTTCACGGCGTTCATGCCAAACGCGAAGGCCACGGGCATATAGCCGATAACAATCGGCAGACTGTCAAATACGCCTTCGCTAAAAGACGCAGACTTTGTCGATACCGATGATGCGGGTGTAGTTGGTGTCGGTAATGTCTTCACTGGCTTGATATTTTTTGTACTTAAAGGGAATTAACCGGTAACACTAGCAAAGCGTTACCGGAATTTCACGTTATTACGGAACGGGCGTGATAGTCTCTGGCGGAATTTTCTCATGAGAAACGGTCTTAAATGAGAGGATCTCCACCGTGATCATTTAGAATGCGATAGTTGCACCTGTGAAGGTCTACAGCGCCGCCATCGCTTCCTGCGTTTCGTGATGATGGCTTCGCCACCACACCAGTAGGTTCAATAGGCTGATAATGCCGCCTGCGGCACAGACGCCCAGCCAGCCCCACTGCTGGTAAGCTGAGGCTGAAAGGAGCGATCCCAGTGCACCGCCGATAAAATAGCTGGTCATATAGCCTGCCGTCAGGCGATTACGTGCTTCGGGCATCATACGGTAGATCACGCTCTGGTTGGTGACGTGTACGCCCTGAACGGCCAGATCCAACACGATGATACCTATGAGCAGCGCCGCCACCGAATGAATACCGAGTGCGATAAAGCCCCATGACAGCAAAAGCAGGATAATCCCCACGCTGGTGGTTGGCTTGGCCTTGCCCTGATCGACTAAACGCCCGGCACGTGATGCCGCTAATGCTCCGGCTGCACCGACCAGTCCAAACAGGCCGATAACGCCTTCGGAATAACCGTATGGCGGAGAGGCCAGCAGGAAGGCCATTGACGTCCACAGAATGCTGAAATTGGCAAAGGACAAACAGCCCAGAATGGCGCGCGTGCGCAGCAGCGGAGTGGCAGAAAACAGGCGGAAGATTGAGACGAGCAACTGTGGGTAGTTCAGCGTGTTTTGCTGAGGAATGCGCGGCAATGCCCGCCACAGAATCAGCGCCATGATGACCATCAGCGTGCTGGCAACCCAGTACACGGTGCGCCAGTCGCCGAGTGAAGCAAGCGCACCCGCGACGGTGCGCGCCAGCAGAATCCCCAGCAGCAGGCCACTCATAATCGTGCCGACGACTTTACCGCGCGTTTCCGGCGTCGCCAGCGTCGCGGCGAGAGGCACCAAGAGCTGTGCGACAACGGAGAACAGACCGGTTAATGCTGTACCGGCAATCATGATCCAGAGCGTGGGGGCAGAGGCGGTGATCAGCATCCCACCTGCGGCGAGCAACGTCATGCCGACAATCAGCGTTCGGCGTTCAAACATATCCCCCAGCGGAACCAAAAACAGCAGGCCGATGGCATAACCCAACTGTGCGGCGGTGACAATGAACCCTGCCTGATTAACGGAAAGCGCAAAGACTCTGGCAATGGTCTCCAGCAGCGGCTGGGCATAATAGTTGCTGGCGACGGCAAGGCCGGTCGCGACAGACATAATCAGGGTCAAAGACAAGCTAAGCCCCGGTTGAGGCTGGGGTGATACAGATTGTTGCTGAAGAGACATAGTGTGAACGTTAATATGATGTTAAAAGCAGAAGGTACAGTATCCGGCAGAGCTTAATGAGATACCAGAATATCTTTACGCTCCTTAAGGTTGTTTTGTTTTTCCTGGGATTGATTTAGCTTATCGCCAACGTTATACGACTACCGACAGGGGACATTATGTTTAAGCATTATCAGGTGTTTAAGAAAAAAAGCGTTGCAGTGTTAATGGGGTGTGCACTTCTGCCAGCAGCAGTGCTGTGGTCGATGGGCGCGCAGGCGGTCACGGCGGTCTACGTCTCTGCTGCTACAGATGGTGTGATTGATGCCTACACACTCAATACGCAAAGCGGCGAATTAACCGCTATCGGCAAAGCAGCCGCAGGTGCGAAAGTGATGCCGATGGCCGTTAGCCCGGATAAATCCTTCCTCTATGCCGCCACACGCGGTATTCCTTACTCGGCGGTTAGCTATAAAATCGATCCTAAAAGCGGGACGCTGAGCCCGTTAGGCAAAGCGGAATTGCCGGACAGCATGGCCTACATCTCGACGGACCGCACTGGAAAGTGGCTGTTCAGCGCGTCGTACGGCGGTAATAAAGTCGCGGTTAATGGTATTGATAACGATGGCAAAGTGAACGCGAGCGCGGTCACGGTGGTGCCGACGGGCGAGAAGGCACACAGTATTATTGCCGATCGCCAAAATAAGTTCGTCTTTGCCAGCAATCTTGGCAGCGACCAAATCGTACAGTTCCGATTTGATGCAAAAACGGGCACGTTGACGCCGAATGAGCCAGCAGAAATTAAGCTGCCTGAAGGAAACGGGCCGCGCCATCTGGTGTTATCACCAGATAATAAAACGCTCTACGTGAGCAATGAGCTGTCTGGCAAAGTCGCGCGTCTGGCGCTAAATGAAAAGACGGGGCAGCTTACGTTACTGGATTACACGGACACCGTGCCAGCGGATGCGGGGATGCGAGCGGGAACCATTACACCGGATAAAAATAGCACCGACAGCCGCCCACAGATATGGAGCGCCGATTTACGTCTGACGCCAAATGGGAAATTCCTGTACGTATCGGAACGTACTAAAAGCACGATTGCGCTACTGCGGGTGGAACCAAAAACGGGTCAACTGAAATACATCACGCGCTACCCGACGGAAATGCAGCCGCGCGGCATTCAGATCGATCCAAGCGGGAAATTCCTGATCGCCAGCGGTGAAAAATCGACGTCGCTGTCGGTGTATCGCATCAATCAGGATAACGGGGATTTAGTGCGAGTCGGGCAATATCCGACCGGGAAAGGCGCGAACTGGGTCGACATCGTTAACCTGCCGTAATTATCGCCCATCAATGAAAAACGCCCCTTTCCTGCGAAAGGGGCGTTTGCTTACAGGTGATTATTTCGCAGCATCGGCGGCGGTTTTCACCCAGCCGTCAAACAGCTGCTGGTGGGCTTTGATCCAGCCATCAACATGACGTTCGATATCTTTCTGTGAACCCTGGCCTTCGTGCATACGCAGGTTCTGCGCATTCACATCGGCAATCGGTAACTTCATGATGGCGAACAGCTTCGCCGCTGCTGGGTTTTTCTCGGCCCATGCTTTATTCGCGGCAATCTTCATCGTGTTGACGGGGAAGCCATAGTCGGCACCGTTTGGCAGCTTCGTGCTGACGCCTTTCATTTCTCCCGGTTGAGAAGAGAAAGGCACCTGCAACCAGACGACGTCACGTCCCGGAACCAGCACATCACTCACCCAGTACGGCGTCCAGGTGTAGTACAGAATCGGCTTGCCTTCTTTATAGCGGGTGATGGTATCGGCGATCATCGCCGCATAGTTGCCCTGATTATGTTCTACCGTGTTGGTTAAGCCATAGGCAGGAAGGTGGTGGTTGATGGCGGCTTCACATCCCCAACCCGGCGTACAGCCGGTCAGGTCGGCTTTTCCGTCGCCGTTGGTGTCAAACAGTTTGGCGATTTTCGGATCTTTGAGCTGCGCGATATTAGTGATTTTATATTTCTCAGCCGTTTTCTTATCGATCAGGTAACCCTGAGCGGCACCGGAGACATATTCACCCTGACGGTAGAATTTCGCATCCCCGCCTGCGGCTTTGTACTGATCGGCGTGCAGCGGATCCCAGTTAACCGCGATAAACGTGGCATCGCCAGAGGCAATCGAGGTGTAGGCTACGTTGTAGTCCACTTCACGGGGGGATTGCACGTCATAGCCCAGCTTTTCCAACGCGCGGCTGACCAGCAGCGTCTGGAACGTTTCCTCGGAGATGGTGCTTTGCACTGGAATAACGGAAATACCTTTGCCGGGTTGTGCGGTATCGGCGGCGTAAACCTGCGTACTCAACAGGGTAGTAGTCAGGGCGGCAGCCCAAAGTGTGGTGTTACGCATCATGATTCCCTCTGTTTTTATCGTGCGTTGATATCGTAAATATTGCTGATAAAACGAATAGTGAATGTCGCCGCTTGTCTGACGTGAGCCAGACAAACGGGACGAGCGTTATTACTTGATGAAAGGGCGGGTCAGCAGGCCAATCGGGCCGCTGGCGTACCAGCTTTTGTTGCCTTTGCTGCGACGATCGCGCCCCAGTGACTGGGTTAGACGGTCAAGAATAATGGCCAGAATGACGATCCCGACGCCACCGACGGCAGCCAGACCCATATCCAGACGACCAATGCCGCGCAGCACCATCTGACCCAGACCGCCTACGGCGATCATCGAGGCGATAACCACCATTGACAGCGCCAGCATCAGCGTCTGGTTAACCCCCGCCATGATGGTCGGCATGGCCAGCGGGAGCTGAACCTTAAACAGCATCTGGCGCGGGCTGGCACCGAATGACTCGGCGGCCTCAATCAGATCGGCGGGCACCTGACGAATACCCAGAATCGTTAAGCGAATAATCGGCGGCAGAGCAAAGATTATCGTCACCACGACGCCCGGCACATTACCGATACCGAACAGCATGACGATAGGCACCAGATAGACGAACGCGGGCGTCGTCTGCATGGCATCCAACAGCGGCCGGATGAACTTCGCAGCCCGTTCGCTACGTGCCAGCCAGATCCCGACGGGGAGCCCGATGAGCACGCAGAAGAACAGCGCGGTCAGCACCAGCGCTAACGTGATCATAGCCTGCGACCAGGCACCAATCGCGCCAATCGCAATGAGAGACAGCAGGGTCGCCACGCCCATGCCGAGGCTGGACATCTGCCAGGCAAGCAGCGAAAACACCAGAATAGCGATTGGCGCAGGCATACCGAGTAAGAATTGTTGAAAACCACCCAAAATAAAATCAACCGGGACGCGAACACCCTGGAAGACCGGTCTGAAGTGCAGTACAACCCAGTCGATGCCGTGGGTGACCCAACTGTCCAGCGGGATCAGCGTGTCTTTAAACGGATCGAGCAGATTGAAATGATCGGGGGTCGCCGGGGCAGCGCTGTTTAACCAGTCACTGCCGGATTGCGTAGCCTGGTGCGCGGCGTCGACAGAACCATCGGATGCCGGAGCACTGCTCCACGCATCGCCGCCATTAGCGGGCGCATCCTGAGCGGGGGCGCCCGTTGACCAAGGGTTGCTCTGTGCTGCACTGTCAGGCGTAGCCCCCTCATTCGCCGGTGTAGAACTGGCTGGTGCAGAATCGGCTGGGGCATTTTGCGAACTGGCCGCCCACGGATCGCTTTGCGCGGCGCTATTACCCTGCTCAGAGAGTGTGCCTTGATCGGCAGGCTGGTTTTGTGCCGTGGTCGCATCCCACGGATTCGATGTTGATTTACTCATTGGTCACTCCTTCCTTATCCAGTGCCTGTAGCAGCATTCCTTTGGAAATGATGCCTATGTACTCATGGTTTTCGCCGACGACAGGAACGGCACAGGGAGCCTGTGCGACCTGAGAAATCAGCTCGTTGAGTGACATATCTGCGGGCACGGGAACAGGTTCGGGCAGTAACGCCTGTTCCAGCGGCTGCTGTTCTTTCAGCGCCTGCTTCAGTGAATCAATCGAGACGACGCCAATAAAGCGTTTCCCACCTTCCAACACGTAACCGTAATCACGGTCTTCATCCTGAAGGATTTTCAGCGCGGAACGCGGCCCCACGCCAGGGGTTTTACGAATCAAGGTGACCGGGCGACGACGGGCGATATCTTTGGCGCTAAATACGTGGCTGATATCGACACCGCGGAAAAAGGTGCGTACGTAGTCGTTGGCCGGGTTATTCAGGATTTCATCAGGTGTACCGACCTGAATCACTTCACCGCCATGCATGATGGCAATTCGATCACCGATGCGCATCGCTTCATCCAGATCGTGCGAGATAAAGATGATTGTGCGTTGATGACGGGACTGGAGTTTGATCAACTCATCCTGCATTTCAGTACGGATTAGCGGGTCGAGCGCGGAGAACGCCTCATCCATCAGCAGGATATCGGGGTCGTTTGCTAACGCACGAGCCAAACCGACACGCTGTCGCATGCCGCCGGACAGTTCATCCGGGTAGGATGCCGCGTAAGCTTCAAGCCCTACCTGTTGCAATGCATCCAGCGCTTTTTGCTCACGTTCCGCTTTCGGTACGCCAGCCAGTTCCATACCAAACGCGGTATTGTTGAGGATGTTTAGATGCGGCATTAGCGCAAAGGATTGGAACACCATACTGATCTTCTTGCGACGCACGTCGCGCAGCGCGGCATCGGATATCCTCGAGATATCCTCGCCGTCGATCAGTACCTGACCCCGAGTGGGTTCTATCAGACGATTGAGAAGGCGTACCATGGTAGATTTGCCGGAACCGGATAATCCCATGATGACAAATATCTCGCCTTCTTCAATGGCCAGACTGGCATCTTTTACCCCAACAGTAAGCCCTGTTTTTTCAAATACCTGATCTTTGCTCAGGCCTTTATCAATCAGTTTAAATGCTCTGTCTGGGTGCTCGCCAAATATCTTATAAAGATTCTTTACTTCAAGTTTAATTGCCATGAAATTATTGTTTTCCTGTGTCGTTTATAATTCTATAACGTAACCCTGATAATGATTAGACATAATCTACCCTACCATACTCAGATTCTGAGACAACCCTTTATTGCCTCAGCGATGTCTCTCGTTAGATCAATATTAGCAATAGTGACAACACGATTATCGCTACGTTATCTTCATGATTTATGTGATCTTTATGATTTTTGGTTTGAAGGGGAATTCTTTTTATAACAGTGTGTTACCTGTTGATTTTTACGTATTGGATTAGTCGCTGATATAACCTTTTCTGATTGTGAATACCTTGCCATTTATAGTGAATTCCACTAATCGAATAATAGGGTAAATAAGTCACGATTTTTGTCTTATAGACACTCGAATAGGCCGACGTAAGTACATTTTTTACTTATGATATCTGTCGGTATTTTATACAGTATAGCAAAGATATAATGGGCAAAATAATTGCGTTAATTTTTGCCAATAAATGAGAGTGTTCTGAATAATATATTTGTCATATATAGAGGATAACGCCATCGACAAGTGGATGTTTTGAGTGTTTTTAAAAATTGCGAAGCGACGCCAGAAAGAAAAATAAGGACATTGTCAAAAGAAAGGTATTTTGGTTATCTGCTCATCTGATTTCTGCTAAGGAAAAGCTAAAAGTGGTCACTTGGGAATACCATGATTTCGACGACTATATAGGGAGCGGTGAGTTGCTTATGCGTCAGTTTATCGTTGGTGGCATGGTATATGCCATCGGCTTCCAGAGACTCCAATCAGTGGACGAATTGCTTAATAAAGGGATTGATGAGAAACATAACATACCTGGTTTTCAAATGCCCCAGACGGGTCTTTGGACGGTGGCTTTTGATAAAGTTGAGAATCAGGAGTGTTTGGAAGCTTATCAGCATGTTGAACTCAATTCAGGACAAATTCTAAAGGTGATTACGTCGGTTGCTAGAGCGATTTTTGACCACTACAATGTTTCTCGATCAGGGGCTTATTATTGGTGCGCTGCTCCCGACCTTTCGGGGAAAAGGAAAATTGATCTCACTGATTTATATGATGGTTTGCTCGGGTTAGCAGGGAAAAACAGGTTTAACATTCGTATCCCCGGTATGCAGTCATTTAATCAACTAGGCTCAGACAGGAGAAGCTATGTCATCCTCACACGATATTACGACGTTAAGTCTTCAGGAACAGGCATTTTTCGCCTTGGGGAAAAAACTGCAAATGGCGGCGCGTGATGTGATAAAGCGTAAGCTGGCTTCTGGTGAATACGTGCTTATTGATGGCAAATATTATCTCGCCTCAGATGCCCCTAATCTGGTGGATAAGCCGATTACTGGGAACTGAAACAAGCGCATAGTGCTGCGCTTGTTTTCTGTATTGCTACTCACTCATCAGGCTGACGTGGGCGGCGACAATACGCCAGCCTTCCGGCATTTTTATCCAGGTTTGCATTTGGCGACCGATCTTCGTACTGCCTTCGCGGGTAAATTCCGTGCTGGCGACGGCCATATCATGACCATAAGCGGTGATGACCGTATTACGCAGAGTTCTGTCCAGACCGGCAGAGGGGCGAGCGAGGCGAAAGGCGCGGATTTCCTCGATTCCGTACAGATTTTCTCCCGCACCATAGCGCACCGTTTTTTCATCGTGCCAGAACAGCTCATCCAGCACCGCAACGTCATTACTCGTTAAGGCTTTCTCATAGCGATAGAACGCGGCGGTCACGTCTGCCAGCACATCCGGCTGATTGATATCGTCAGGCAACATATTTTCTTTCCTCATAAGGTATAGGTGATGCCCTGCTGCTCCAGCGCCCATGCCGTCCGCAGGCAAAGATCCTCGCGCCACGGTGCGGCAATAATCTGCACGCCTATCGGCAGGCCGCTCGCGGTCGCCATCGGTACCGTCACAACGGGCAGCCCGACAAAAGAGATCGGCTGCGTCAGCATGCCCATACTGGCGCGGACGGGCAGATCGGTATCATTAATGTGCATGGTTTCCTGCCCGATGAGCGTGGCGGAGCAGGGCGTCGCCGGGGCGATCAGCAGGTCGGTGTGCTCAAACAGCGCCAGTGTCTGTTGACGGAAATAATGACGGAAGCGCTGAGCCTGCACATACCAAGCGGCGGGGATCATGGCGCCAGCCAGCAATCGCTCGCGTGACAGGGGCTCGAAGCGCTCAGGTTGTGAACGTAAGGCTGGCAAATACTGGTTGCCTCCTTCGCTGGCCGACAGAATAAAGGCGGCGCTACGTGCCAGAGCGGCATCGGTTAACGTCAGGCTGTCTTGTGCGCCCAGCAATTGTGCGATCTGGGAAACGGCGGTTTTTGCCTCTTCGCTGGCCCATGTGGAGAAGTAGCCATCAAGCACCGCGTAGCGTAATCCGTCGCTGCCAGCTTCCAACTGTGAAGCGGTATGTTGCATTTCCCGCCTGGCCTGAAAACGATCATGTTCATCATGACCTTGTAAGGCGTCGAACACCCGTGCCAGATCGTCTGCACTACGCGCCAGCGGGCCGATATGGTCGAGGCTGGCGACAAACGGGTGGCTGCCGTGGCGTGATAAACGACCAAACGTCGGCTTCAGCCCGAAAATGCCGCATAACGACGATGGCACGCGGATCGAGCCATTGGTATCGCTACCCAGCGTGAAGTTAACCAAGCCTGCTCCTACCGCCGCCGCCGATCCCCCGGATGACCCTCCGGCGATGCGCTGTGTGTCGAGTGGGTTACGCGTGGGGCCGTAATGGCTGTTTTCGGTGGTAAAGCCGTAGGCATAGGCGTCCATATTCAACATACCGGACAGCAGCGCGCCCTGATTAGCAAGCTGACGGATGGCAAAAGCGTCCTGTGCCGCAGGTGGTCGCTGGCTGAAAAGCTCGGCACCTGCCAACGTGGTTTCTCCGCTGACGTCAAACAGGTTCTTGACGGCGTAAGGCACGCCAGCTAACGCGGGCAAGGTTTCCCCGCGTTGACGGCACGTGTCGATACGTTCAGCCTCTGCCAGCATGCGTTCGCTGGTGACATGGGTGTAGGCATTAATGGTGGGGTTGGCTTGCTCAATTGCGCCCAGCGCCTGCTGTGCAAGCTCCTTGGCGGAGAATGTGCCAGCCTGCAAACCTTGCTGAATCTGCCGGATAGATAACGGTGAGGACGCGCTCCTGGCGTATAAACTCATAATGTATACACCCCGGCAATTTCCTGATGTTCATCAAGAGGGAATTCCATTAACGGCTGCGCCATAGCGTGAATGCGGCTGAATTGTACCAACAGCTCCTGACGCCGCTCCTGATTCAGTTGCAGCGTCAGCAGCGTTTCCATGTGCTGAAGATAAGCGGCCAGTGTGTCGCTATCGATAGAGTGCGTCGTCATGCATATTCTCCCAGTTGATTCATGATTAGAAGCCCGCCGCGCTGCCGTTGCTGCGTGGATCGAAGGCACCTTCCAGCATGCCGTTGGTGTGACGTACGATGGCACCCGCATGGCCGACCGTTTCACTAAAGCTCCCCAACAGCTCGACGTCGTGACCTAACTGACGCAGGGCATCGACGGTCGCGGGTTTAAAGCGATCTTCGATTTTCAGCGTATCGGAAGCCTGTCCCCAGGTACGGCCCAGCAGCCAGCGCGGGGCGGTAATCGCCTGTTGCAGCGGTAGCCCTTGCTGGATATGACGGATGAAAATGGCCGCCTGCGTCTGCGGTTGTCCGTCTCCGCCCATCGAGCCGTAGACCATTGTCCGCCCGTCCGATAAACGTGCGGCGGCGGGGTTTAAGGTGTGAAACGGCTGTTTACCAGGCTCTAATGCCAGCAAATGTGCTGGATCGAGACTGAAAGAGGCTCCGCGGTTCTGCCAGAGGACGCCCGTTCCCGGCAAGACCACGCCGCTGCCAAACTCGTGGTAAATACTTTGAATGAAAGACACACACAGGCCGCTGCTGTCGCATACGCCCATCCAGACGGTGTCACCGGGGCCTTTGCCTTCGCCCCACGCTGCGGCTTTGCGGGTATCGACCTGGCGCGCCAGCACGCCGAGCGCATCGCTTTCCAGCAGCGCCTGAACGTCCTGCGTCATCAGTTTGGGATCGGTAATAAAGCGGTCACGCAGGCCAAACGCCAGTTTGGTCGATTCGACAATGCGGTGGATCGTCTGGCTATCGTTCAGATCTTCCATGTCTAAATGATCGGTCAGGCCGAGAATGGCGAGTGATACCAGACCCTGTGTCGGCGGCGCGAGGTTATAGATATCGCCTTTACTGTGTTTTAGCACCAGCGGCGTTGTTCGTTTGGCGCGGTAATTTGCCAGATCGTCCGCCGTCAGCGGCATACCGAGCTGCGCCATCTGTGCCGCGAGACGGGCAGCGACGGAACCGCGATAAAAACTGTCCAGCCCTTCAAGGCTCAGTGTTGTCAGGGTATCGGCTAAATCCGGCTGTGTGAAACGGCTGCCCGCACGCGGAATATTCCCCTGTGGCATAAACAGCTGGCTAAAGGCCGGAGAATCGCTCAGTTCGTGGTAGCGCTGGGTGAGCGCATCTTCCTGCGATTGTGTGACGGGAATACCGTCCGCCGCATAGCGAATCGCGTCAGATAACAGACGAGCCAGCGGCATCGGTGTACCGCCCATTTCTTGTGAGAACGTCAGTGCTTCCTGCCAGCCACCAACGGTGCCCGCGACGGTCAATGCGGATTTGGGGCCACGGTGTGGAATACGGCTTTCGCCTTGATAATATTCACGGCAGGCCAGCGACCCCGCTGCCCCGCTGGCGTCAATGGCGATGGGTTCGCCGTGTGGGGGAACAATCAGCCAGAAGCCGTCGCCGCCGATCCCATTCATATGTGGATACACCACGGCGATCGTTGCTGCCGCCGCGACCATGGCTTCAATGGCGTTCCCACCTTCACGCAGAACGGCCAACGCGCTGGCACTGGCTAAATGATGAGGTGCTACCGCCATACCCAGCGGGGCGGTGTTGCTTTGCATCATTTTAAGATTCCTTTTTTGTGTAAGGTTAGTGTGAGTTGCTCTATTAACCCTAGCTACAAGCAAACGGCGTTCCAGTTTTTCAGGGTGGTGGAAAGTCCGTATGCGGTGCCGGAAGGGGTATCTATATCATTCTGACAATCCTGTGCTATGTTCTGCGACATGAAACAAACGTTACAGCAGCGCAACGGGTGAGAGACGATGATGCAAATAGATGAACGATTACGGGATCGCTACGGCGAGCTTTCACCACAGGAACAGCGCGTCGCGGATTTCATCTTCGATCACTTTGACGATTTAATTAGCTACAACAGCGCCGAGCTGGCGCGGCTGAGCGGTGTTTCCAAAGCGACGGTTAGCCGGTTGTTCAAACGGCTGGGCTACCCCAGCTACCGCGATATGCGTGATGAACTCAGAACGTTGCGCCAGAGCGGGATGCCGTTGGCGGATAACCGGGATGCCGTGCAGGGGAATACGCTACTGGCGCGGCATTACAAGCAGGAAATGGCGAACCTGACGCAGTGGATAAGCCAGATTGACCCCGTGCAATTTGGCGCGGTGATTCAGGCGCTGATGCAGGCGCAGCGCCTGTGTCTGGTTGGGTTGCGTAATAGCTATCCGGTGGCGCTGCACCTGCGGCAACAGTTGCTCCAGATTCGCCAGCAGGTTACGTTGCTGACGCAGCCAGGGCAGACGCTATCCGAAGAATTAGTGGATCTCACTGCGCAGGATGTCGTGATTGTGGTGGCTTTTCGCCGCCGCCCGCGCCTGATTCAGCCGCTATTGGCGCAGTTGCAAAAGCGCGGTGTGCCTGTGCTTTTGCTGTGTGAACCTCAGGCCAGTACGCTAATGTCGCTGGCAACCTGGTCGCTGTACGTCCCGTTGGACAGCGTCTCGGCGTTTGATAGCTATTCCTCCGCCATGAGTTTGGTGAATGTGATCAGTAACGCGCTATTACATGAAATGCTGCGTGACGGACGCCAGCGCATCCACCAGATCGTGGATCTTTATGGTGAGTTGGATGAGCTTGAGCAACGCTAATGGTGCGTTAACTTGGTGCTTCTGCACTTTAATGGTGCGTCTTGACTGGTTGTTATATAGCCATGCAGATCGTTTCGAGCGTGATAACACCGGATTATTTTTGTGACGCAGCGCTGTGGATTGTTTCTCGTTGTTATCTGTTCATTGGCGTAAAAAATTATGATGAGAAATGTGGGTTATCCCGAATGAGCAGCATGGACGCTGCGAAAGCCTGTGCCGCGTCTGGAGCGCGTCACAGGCGGTTCGACAGGATGACACGCGTTTCGAATGTACCGCGTAGCGGCATAATTCACGCCGAAAGCCAGGGTTCGTAGGGCGGCGGCGACTGAGCCGCCCTACGTCGGGCGTGGTGCGTGAGTTGCATAAATTCTCTTTCTATAATCACGCCCGAAACTGTTCACCAGTATTCCATATCCACAGCTATGTCATATTTCAGCACGATTCTCTGACCTTCTACGTTGTTCTTTATCGTCAAGGGTAACCACGTAATCTGGCATGCTCCTTGCTTACTATCTGTAACGATAGTTTCAATATTTATTTTTAAGAATCTTTCGTTTCAATTACACTAACCGGGGGCAGAGACGATGTTGATCAATAAACTGGGCATCAAAAAAGGGTTACTGGCGGTGATGGGCGCGGCAATGTTACTGGTTCAGGCCGGTAGCGCGATGGCCGATCAGTTGCAGGATATCGAGAAGCGCGGTGTGTTGCGTGTCGCCGTCCCGCAGGATTTCCCGCCGTTTGGATCGGTAGGGACGGATCTGCAACCGCAGGGCTATGACATCGATATCGCCCGTTATCTGGCGAAAGAGATGAAACTAAAGTTGCAGCTGGTTCCGGTAACCAGTGCTAACCGCGTACCGTATCTGCAAACCAACAAAGTTGATCTGGTGATCTCCAGTCTGGGTAAAAATGCCGAGCGTGAAAAAGTGATCGATTTCAGCCGCGCCTATGCGCCGTTTTTCCTCGGCGTATTTGGGCCGAAAGACAGCACGCTGACATCATCAGACGCGCTGGAAGGCAAGAGCATCGGCGTCACGCGCGGTGCAGTAGAAGACATGGTGCTGACGGATATCGCGCCGAAGGCCGCACAGATTAAGCGCTACGAGGATAACAACACCACGCTGTCGGCGTACCTGTCCGGGCAGGTGGAATATGTTGCAACGGGTAACCTGGTGGTAGCCGCTATCGCCGAACAGAATCCGACGAAAGCACCAGTAGCGAAGTTTATGCTGAAAGATTCGCCGTGCTATATCGGGCTGAAAAAAGATGAGCCCGCGCTGAAAGCGAAAGTCGATGCGTTGATTGAGCAAGCGCTGAAAGACAACACGCTCAATGGCCTGTCGGAAAAATGGCTGAAAGCGCCGCTGCCAGCCAGCATCAAAGCGTAACGGGAGCACGCCATGACCTATCAGCTTAATTTTTCCGCGCTGTTGCCGTTCTGGCCTGAGCTGTTGGCGGGGTTGTGGGTCACCATTGAGCTGACGGTCATGGCAACCCTTGGCGGCATTGCCATCGGCATCTGTGGTGCGGCCTTGCGCAGCGGCAAGCCTACCCTGCTGAGTCGGCTGTGGGGAATCTACGTCGAGCTGATCCGCAATACGCCGTTCGTGGTGCAGCTGTTCTTCATCGTCTTTGGTTTACCGAGTCTGGGCTGGAAGCTCACTGCCGGGCAGGCCGCGCTATTGGCAATGCTGATAAACCTCGGTGCGTACAGTACCGAGATAATCCGCGCGGGGATTCAGGTGACGCCAAAAGGCCAGTGGGAAGCCGCCCGTGTGCTGGGGTTGACGCGGATGCAGACTTTCCTGCGTGTGATTCTGCCGCCCGCGCTCCAGCGGATTTATCCGGCGCTGGTTAGCCAGTGCATCATCGTCATGCTGGGATCGTCGGTGGTGTCGCAGGTTTCTTACGAGGAACTGACTTTTGCCGCCAACCTGATTCAGTCTCGTACATTTTTGAGCTTTGAAGTGTATCTGGCAACCACACTGTGTTACCTGATGCTGTCTGTTCTGATGCGACAACTCTTACTGCTGGCGGGTCGGCGTTTTCTGGGGAATCAGTCATGATGACATTTACCGACTGGGATATTGTTCGCAACCTGCTGCTGGCGGCACGTTGGACACTACTGCTGTCGCTGACGGCTTTCATCGGCGGCGCGATAGTGACCTTTCCGCTGATGCTGCTGCGGTTGACTAAACGCAAATGGCCGACGCGCTTTGTTCATTTGTATTCAGAACTGTTTCAGGGCACACCGCTGCTGATGCAGCTGTTTCTCGCCTTTTTCGGGCTGGCGCTGTTCGGGATTGATGTGAGCCCGTGGACGGCGGCGGCACTGGCGCTGACGTTGTTTACCAGCGCCTTTCTGGTGGATATCTGGTGCGGCAGCGTGGAAGCGTTGCCGAAAGGGCAGTGGGAAGCCTCTCGCTGTCTCGGACTGGATTTCGGCCAGACACTCTATCGGGTGATTGCACCGCAGGCGATGCGTATCGCCATCGCGCCTACCGTTGGGTTTTCCGTGCAGGTGATTAAAGGCACCGCACTGGCGTCGATCATCGGATTTATCGAACTGACCAAAGCGGGAACCATGTTGAATAACGTGACCTATCAGCCGTTTAAAGTGTTCGGATTGGTGGCGCTGGGCTATTTCCTGATGTGCTATCCGCTCTCTTACTACAGCCGCTATCTGGAGAAGAAATTCAATGCCGCTCATCACCATTAATCAGGTTCAAAAATATTACGGCCAGAACCATGTCCTGAAAGGTGTGGATTTGGATATCGAAATGGGTGAGGTCATTTCGATTATCGGACGCAGCGGCTCTGGCAAGAGCACGCTACTGCGCTGTATGAATGGCCTGGAAGGCTATCAGGACGGCAGCATCAAACTGGGCGGCATGACCGTCACCGACAGGGATTCGCAGGCGCGCGAAATCAGCCGTTCGGTTGGAATGGTGTTCCAGAACTTCAATCTGTTCCCGCATATGACGGCGCTGGAAAACGTGATGCTGGCACCGCGCCGCGTGCTGGGAAAAAGCCCGGCGGAGTGTCGTGAGCTGGGTGAACAGATGCTTAACAAAGTAGGGCTAGGCGAGCGTCTTCACTACTATCCCGCCAATCTGTCGGGGGGGCAGCAGCAGCGCGTCGCGATTGCCCGCGCATTGGCGATGAACCCAAAAGTCCTGCTGTGTGACGAAATTACCTCGGCACTCGATCCTGAATTGGTCGGTGAAGTGCTGAAGGTGTTGGAACAGCTGGCCGCCGAAGGCATGACGCTGATTCTGGTGACGCATGAAATGAATTTTGCCCGTGAAGTGGGTGACCGGGTGGTATTTATGCATCAGGGCACCGTCTGGGAGCAGGGCGACAGCAAAACGCTGTTTGCTAACCCGCAAACGCCGGAATTGAAACAGTTTATCGCCTCGGTCCGAGGACTGTCAGAAGCGTAGTGATCCTCTTTGAAAGGGGATGATAAACAAGAATTTGGAGCCTATAACCATGAACAGCGAACTGTACGCGCAAATTAATCCTCCTCATCGTTTATTGATGGGGCCGGGGCCGATCAACGCCGATCCGCGCGTATTACGGGCAATGGCCAGCCAGTTGGTCGGTCAGTATGACCCTGCGATGACCAACTACATGAATCAGGTCATGGAACTCTATCGCCAGCTTTTCCGCACGGAAAACCGCTGGACGATGCTGGTAGACGGCACTTCGCGAGCGGGGATTGAAGCGATTCTGCTGTCGGCGATCCGCCCCGGAGACAAGGTGCTGGTACCCGTGTTTGGTCGTTTTGGTCATCTGCTGTGCGAGATTGCCCGTCGCTGCCGTGCTGACGTTCATACCATCGAAGTACCGTGGGGCGAGGTGTTCTCACCAGACCAGATCGAAGAGGCGATCAAAGCGGTACGTCCGCGTTTACTGCTGACGGTACAGGGCGATACCTCGACCACCATGCTGCAACCGCTGGAGGAACTGGGCGAGATTTGCCGCCGTCACGGCGTACTGTTCTATACCGATGCCACCGCGTCTTTCGGCGGCAACCCGCTGGAGACGGATAAATGGGGGCTGGATGCCGTCTCTGCCGGATTGCAGAAGTGTTTGGGCGGCCCCTCTGGCAGCTCACCGATCACGCTCAGCCCGCAAATGGAAACGGTGATCCGTCGGCGCAAATGTGTCGAGCAGGGGATCCGAACGGACGCGCATCAGGACGGCGATGACGAGATGATCTATTCCAACTATTTCGATCTGGGCATGGTGATGGACTACTGGGGGCCGGAACGCCTGAACCATCACACGGAGGCAACGAGCATGCTGTTCGCCGCCCGCGAGTGTGCCCGAACGATCCTCGAGGAAGGGCTGGATCGCAGTATTGCTCGCCATGCGCTGCACGGCAATGCGCTGGTGGCGGGGGTTCAGGGAATGGGACTGGAAACCTTTGGCAATCTTAAACACAAAATGAATAACGTGCTGGGCGTGGTGATTCCTGACGGTGTTCACGGCGAACAGGTGCGTAAGCTGCTGCTGGAAGACTTCGCGATTGAGATTGGCACCTCGTTTGGCCCGCTTCAGGGCAAAATCTGGCGTATCGGCACGATGGGCTATAACGCGCGGAAAGACTGTGTGATGCAAACGCTGACGGCACTGGAGGCGGTACTGAATCGCCTTGGCTTCCGCACGGTACAAGGCGAAGCCTTGCAGGCTGCCTGGAATTGCTACGCGGCGAATGAGGGACATGCATGAGTGAAATTCTGATGTTGCCCGCTGTCGCACAAGCCGCTGCTGAGCAGATTATGTCACGCTGTCATGCGCTGGCCGACATTAGCGAAACGCCCGGCCAGTTGACTCGCGTTTATCTGTCGCTGGAGCACCTGCGTGCCAATGCGCAGGTGGGAGAATGGATGCGCGAAGCGGGCATGAACGTCTGGCAGGATAGCGTTGGCAATATTTGTGGCCGCTATGAAGGCTTAACACCGGATGCGCCAGCGCTGCTGCTCGGTTCGCATCTGGATACGGTGCGCAATGCCGGACGATATGACGGCATGCTGGGCGTATTGACGGCGATTGAAGTGGTGCGCGCATTTCATCAGCAGGGGAGGCGTTTGCCCGTAGCGCTGGAAATTATCGGCTTCGGCGATGAGGAAGGGACGCGTTTTGGTATTACGCTGCTGGGCAGTCGAGGGCTAACGGGCACCTGGCCGGAGAGCTGGCTGGATTGTCAGGATGCTGAGGGCATCAGTGTGGCACAGGCGTTGACCATTGCGGGGTTGGATCCGCTTGAGGTGGCGCTGGCGGCGCGTCCGGTCAGTGACATCACCGCCTATCTGGAATTGCATATCGAACAAGGGCCGTGTTTGGAACAGCAAGATCTGGCGCTGGGCGTGGTCACTGCAATCAACGGTGCGCGGCGACTCAATTGCACGTTCCTCGGACTGGCAGGGCATGCGGGTACGGTGCCGATGACGCAGCGACAGGATGCGCTGGCGGCGGCGGCGGACTGGATGGCGCAGGCTGAGCGGGTAACGCGAGAAAGCGATCCTCATCTGGTCGCGACGTTTGGCACGTTGCAGTGTTTACCGGGTGCGGCTAACGTCATCCCCGGTGAAGTGAAGATGACGCTGGATATTCGTGGACCGGAAGATGCACCGCTGGATGCATTGCTACAAAAACTCCTGACACTGGGACAGGCTATTGCGCACCAGCGCGGCTGCCAGTTCAGCGCCGAAGAGTATTACCGTATTGCGGCAACCCGCTGCGATCCCGCGTTGCAGTCGGTACTCAACGAGGCGGTGACGCAGGTACAGGGGAAAACCCTAATGCTGCCAAGCGGCGCGGGGCACGACGCCATCGCTATCGCCGAACGCTGGCCTGTAGCGATGTTATTCGTTCGTTGTCGCGGCGGTATCAGCCACCATCCTGACGAATCCGTGACCACCGCGGATGTCGCGCTGGCGCTAGCGGCGTTCTATCAGGCGGTGCTCTATCACGCCTCTGCACAAGCGACAGCCACATTAATTACAACGTAAAGCGGTCGGCATCGCGCCAGGCGGGGAAGGACTCCCGGTAGCTTTGCAGCGCTTCCAGCGACAGCTCGGCGTCCAGACAGGCGGACTGGTTGGGGGCGGCAGAGGCCAGAATTTCCCCTTGAGCATTAATAATCAGGCTATCGCCACGGTAGCTGTGGCCGTTGCCGTCGGTGCCGACGCGGTTACAGCCTGCAACGTAGGCCTGATTCTCAATGGCGCGTGCTGCCAGCAGCGTCTGCCAGTGTGTCGCGCGAGGCGCAGGCCAGTTAGCGACATACAGCGCCAGATCGTAATCCTGTCTGTTGCGCGACCATACGGGGAAACGCAGGTCGTAGCAGATCATCGGGCAGATGCGCCAGCCGCGCCATTCAAGGATGACTCGCTCTGTTCCCGCCTGATAGTGGTGGTGTTCATCCGCCATGCGAAACAGGTGGCGTTTATCGTAGTGATACACCTCGCCGTGTGGATCGACCAACAGGAAACGGTTCACCGCGCCTTTTGGCGTGTTCACGGCGACGCTGCCGCCGATCAGCGCATTGGTTTTCCGCGCCCACTGGTGCAGCCACGCTTCTACGACTGACTGATCCAGACTGCCTCTGGCGGCTTCCATCGCGAAGCCGGTAGTGAACATTTCCGGCAGTACGATGACATCACGCCCTGTCATCTCCGCCAATAAGGTGTCGAAGTGGCTGAGATTGGCCTCCCCATCACGCCAGACCAGTGGTTGTTGCAGCAATGAAATCTTTAAAGTCGACATAAACGCTCCGCCGCGGCATCCAACGTTGCTTCCTGTTTAGCAAAGCATAGTCGAATCAACGTGTGTGGGAACGGATCGGCGCAAAAGACGGACAGCGGAATGGCGGCAACGCCAACGTGCTCGGTCAGCCAACGGCAGAAGCTGACATCGTCCAGATCGGAAATCGCCCGATAGTCCGCCAGCAGGAAGTAGGTGCCTTCGCAGGGCAGAATGTCAAAACGGCTGCCTGCCAGCGCCTTGATGAAACGATCGCGCTTCGCACGGTAAAAATCAGGGAGTTCGCGCCAGTGTTGTGGCTGTTCACGCAGCATATCGGCGATGGCGAACTGGGCGGGGGTGTTCACGGAGAACGTCAGATACTGATGAACCTTCCGTACTTCCGCACTCAATGCTGCTGGTGCGACGCAGTAGCCGACTTTCCAACCCGTCATGTGGAACGTTTTGCCAAATGATGAGACGGCGATGGCGCGTTGGCGCAGCGATGGGTGTGCCAGCACGCTGGCGTGCCCTGCGCTATCAAAGCAGATATGTTCATAGACTTCATCGCTCAGCACGAAGATGTCACGCGCCGCAATTGCCTGCCACAGTTGCTCGAAATCGGCCTTCTGCCAAACGGTAGCGGACGGGTTGTGCGGTGTATTCAGGATGACCAAACGAGTACGGTCGCTTAGCAAACTGGCAAAATGCGGCCAGTCCACGCGAAATGCAGGCGGCTGCAAGGCGATGCGCTTGAGTACGCCGCCAGCCAGTGTGACGGCAGGTGCATAGCTGTCATAGCTGGGATCGAAACAAATCACTTCGTCGCCGGGTCGCACCAGCGCCGCAATGGCGGCAAACAGCGCTTCGGTTGCCCCCGCAGTGATGGTGACTTCGCTATCGGCATCGGGTCGCCAGCCGTACAGCTCTGCGGTTTTTTCGGCAATCACCTGACGCAGCGGTGCAATGCCAGTCATCGGCGCATATTGGTTTGCGCCCTGACTGACGTGATATGCCAGCCGCTGTTGTAAATAGTCCGGGCCGTCAAAATCAGGGAAACCTTGTGATAGATTGATGGCCTGATGCTGTTGGGCCAGTGCGCTCATCTGGGTAAAGATGGTGGTGCCCAGCGAAGGCAGTTTACTGTCGGGGATTAACGCGGCGCTCATAAGCGGATAGGACTCCTGCAAGCCTGTATTGCTTGGTAATATAACATGCTGTTAGTATTTGGCAATCAAGACGCTTGGACGTTTAAACGGCTAAATGCTTTTATGTACTAAGACATAACGAAAGCGTCTAAATCTCCAAAAAGTATCCAGAAAAAGTTGTTCGAAAAATGGACCAAAAACGGGAAGCCTCATGACTGAAAATCAACAATTGACGGCGCTGCTTGCGGCCTGCCACTGGATAGGTGAGAAAGGCTGGTGTCCGGCGACGGGCGGCAATATGTCTGTGCGCCTCGATGAAGCAAACTGCCTGATTACTGAATCGGGTAAAGATAAAGGCAGTCTTCAGGCTGAGGACTTTCTGTTGGTAGAAATTGCCACAAACCATGTGCCGAGTGGCCGCACGCCGTCGGCGGAAACCGGGCTGCACACGCTGCTGTATCGCCGTGACTCGACGATCGGCGCTGTGCTGCATACGCACTCGGTGAACGCGACCGTGCTGTCTCGGGTAGAGAAGGGCGCTGAACTGGTGTTGCACGGCTACGAAATGCAAAAGTCGTTGGCGGGGCAGACTACCCATTTGGATCGCGTGGCGATCCCAATTTTCGATAACGATCAGGATATTCCGGCACTGGCACAGCGGGTTACCGAATACGCGAGCCACACGCCGTTACGTTACGGTTTTCTGGTGCGTGGCCACGGTCTTTATTGCTGGGGCGCGACGGTGAAAGAAGCACGTCGTCATCTGGAAGGACTCGAGTTCCTGTTCCAGTGCGAATTGCAGCGTCGATTGCTGGAGGCGAAAGCATGATTAACGCGATTGTGACGGATATTGAAGGTACCACCAGCGACATCCGTTTTGTTCACACCGTGTTGTTCCCCTATGCCCGTGAACGTCTGGCCGACACCGTACGGCAGCATGGGAGCGATCCGGAGATCGCGCAGGCGCTGGGCGCGTTGCGTCAGGAATTGGGTCAGCCAGAGGCGGATAGCGACACACTGATTACTGCGCTGAATCAGTTTATGGATGAAGATCGTAAATCCACCGCGCTGAAGCAGCTGCAAGGCATTATCTGGCGCGCAGGTTATCGTAACGGCGATTTTCAGGGACATCTGTACCCTGACGTGGCCACGCAGCTTGCCGCATGGCAGCAGCAGGGAATTCGTCTGTATGTTTACTCGTCAGGTTCGGTAGAAGCGCAGCAGTTGCTGTTTGGCTACAGTAACGCGGGTGACCTGCGTCCGCTGTTCAGCGACTATTTTGATACCCGCGTCGGTATGAAGCGGGAGACCGGTTCTTATCGCACGATTGCGCAAACCATCGGGCTGCCTGCCGAGCAACTGTTGTTCCTGTCGGACATTCGTCAGGAACTGGATGCCGCAGAGGAGGCTGGCTGGCACACCTGCCAGCTTATCCGTGATGATGCGGATAGCGTAAGCCGTCACCGTCAGGTGGCACGTTTTGACCAGATCGACTTACCGGAGTACGCCCAATGAGTGGATTAACCATTTTTAGCGACAGCGATGCAGGCCAGCCGATTTGGCAAAGTCAGGATGCCGATGCGATTCAGAAACAGCTGAACGAGATCGGCGTACGTTTTGAACGCTGGGAAGCCAGCCAGAAGCTGAGCGATACGCCATCGTCTGAAGAAGTGCTGGCGGCCTACCAGCATGAAATCGATAAGCTGGTGGCAGAAAAAGGCTATCAGAGCTGGGACGTCATCAGCATGCGGTCGGATAATCCGCAGCGTGCTGAACTGCGCACCAAGTTTTTATCCGAGCATGTCCACCATGAAGACGAAGTGCGTTTTTTTGTAGAAGGCGCGGGGCTGTTTTGCCTGCACCTGAACGGCAAGATTTACCAGATCCTGTGTGAGAAAAACGATCTGCTGTCTGTACCCGCAGGCACGGCACATTGGTTTGATATGGGGCCAGAGCCGCACTTCACCGCCATCCGCCTGTTTGATAACCCGGAAGGGTGGATAGCGCATTTCACCGGCGATAAGATCGCCGATGCGTATCCGAAGCTGGAGCGCTAGCTCGTTTGTTGTAAACGAACGCTCTGTGAATGAACGAGTATGTTTCGTGCGTTTCGACATTTGCCGCTGTATGTTGCATGTTACGAAACGCCCGACCCAGGGCGGCTCAATCGCCGTCGCCTTGGGAACCCTGGCTTTTGGCGAGAAATATGCCGCTGAGGCGGTCCCCTCGTCGCTAATGTTCTTCTGATGGACCGCCAGTGACGCGCTCCCGACGCGGCACTGGCTTTCGCCGCGTCCGTGCGGCTCATCCAGAAGCCCATCATCTCCTCGGCCTATTTACGCCAAGAAGAATCGCATCACTGGAACTTATTTTCCTATTTCAACGCCTCCTGAAATATCCCTTCTTTGACGTTTTGTGGCGTGACCACGCCGGTGTCGAGTACCCAGCCGCTGATTAAGTTGGCGGGAGTGACGTCGAATGCTGGGTTGTAGACGGTGGCGTTCTGCGGTGCCCACTGGCAGTGGCCGAAGCTGCCGGAGACGCCAGTGACTTCGGCGGCGGCACGCTGTTCGATAGGGATAGCTCGACCATCTTGGCACGCGGGATCGTGCGTGGTGTGCGGTGCCGCGACGTAAAACGGAATCTGGTGGTAGTGCGCCAGCACCGCGAGGCTATAGGTGCCGATCTTATTGGCGACATCGCCGTTGGCCGCAATGCGGTCTGCACCGACCCAAATTGCATCGACCTGACCCTGTGCCATCAGGCTGGCGGCCATCGAATCACAAATCAGTTGATAAGGAATACTCAGCTCGCCCAGCTCCCAGGCCGTGAGACGTCCGCCTTGCAAAAGCGGGCGTGTTTCATCGACCCACACCTGTGCGACTTTCCCCTGCTGATGGGCACGCAGCAGCACACCAATGGCGGTGCCGATGCCTGCCGTGGCTAGTCCACCTGTGTTGCAGTGGGTCAGCAAGCGGCTGTTGGGTTTCACCAGCGCAGCGCCGTGATCGGCAATGCGTTCACACAGGGCGCGATCTTCTTCTACCAGGTGCAAGGCTTCCTGCACCAACGCATCAACAAACTGTGGCTGTGCCAATGCCAGCTTCATGCGATCCAGATTGTTCATCAGGTTCACGGCGGTAGGGCGCGATGCCCGCAGCGTCTCTAGCGCCTGCGCCAGTTCGGCTTGTGATAACCCTTTCTCGGCCAACAGCGCGAGCAGCAGGCTGGCGGACAGGCCAATGAGCGGTGCGCCGCGTACGCGTAGCGTCTGGATATGTTCAACCAATGACGCGACATCTGGGCAAGGGCTCCAGCGTTTTTCTTGTGGTAGCGCCTGCTGGTCGAGGATCCACAGTTGGTTATCAACGATTTTCAGGCTAGTTGTGTTAAGTGTCTGCATAGGTCGTTAAATCCATGTTGCATCGATATTCTTATTCTGCCAAGATGCCAGATAGATGTATAGACGTCCGAACGTTTTTATGTCCGTATCTTTGGTTTTAGAATAGCTTTGATTACAGAATGGTTTTGATTTCAGAATAGCGAGGAGTTGGAATGTCACTTTACCGCACTTTTACGGCGGATGACGCTGTTGAATATGCCCGCCAGCACGGCGGTGTCAGTCAGCCGCAAACGCTGGTAGCCGCAGAAGAGATCGGCGATGGCAATCTGAATCTGGTATTTAAAATTAAAGATGAAACGGGCGTTAGCCGGGTTATTGTTAAACAGGCGCTGCCCTATGTGCGCTGTGTCGGGGAGTCCTGGCCGCTGACGCTTGACCGCGCCCGCATTGAAGCCGAAACGCTGCTGACGCACGCGCGTTTTTGTCCGCAACATACCGTGACCGTGCTGTACCACGATCCTGAATTGGCGGTGATGGTGCAGGAAGATCTCTCCGATCATCGTATCTGGCGTAGCGAGTTGGTTAACGGCGCGGATTATCCGCAGGCGGCGGCACAGTTGGGGGAATATCTGGCGCAGACGTTATTCCATACTTCTGATTTTCATCAGCATCCGCATGAGAAGAAAGCGGCGGTAAGCCAGTTCACCAACCCTGAGCTGTGTCAGATTACCGAAGATCTTTTCTTTACCGACCCTTATATCGATCACGAAAGAAACCAGTTTGACGCTGCGTTGACACCGGATGTGCTGGCATTGCGTGACGATCGGGCGTTGAAGCTGGCGGTTGCCGGGCTGAAACACCGCTTCCTGAGCAAGGCTGAGGCGCTGCTGCACGGTGACATTCACAGTGGATCGATCTTTGTGGCAGAGGGGCGCTTAAAGGCTATTGATGCTGAATTCGGTTTCTATGGGCCGATCGGTTTTGATGTCGGCACCGCAATCGGCAATCTGCTGCTGAATTATTGCGGTCTACCGGGGCTGCTGGCACCGCGCGAGGCGGCGGCTGGACGTGAACGGCGTTTGGAAGATATCCGTACGCTGTGGCACACCTTTTCCGCCCGTTTTCTGGCCTTGAGCGAAAGCGAAAGCCACGATCTGGCGCTGGCGGAATCGGGTTATGCCGCGCTATTTTTACAGCAGGTCTGGCTGGATGCCGTTGGCTATTGTGGCACCGAATTGATTCGCCGCACGATTGGGCTGGCGCACGTCGCCGATCTGGACAGTATTCAGGAGACGGAAGCGCGTTTAGCGTGCCAGCGGCATGCGATTTCGCTGGGCAGAACGTTAGTGCTGGCGGCTCCGCATATTGCGGATGTGGATGCGCTGCTGGCGCGTGTGCGGCAGAGCGGCGCCTAACTCGTTAATCACGTATGCGTTAACCGCTCCCGCCAACGAATCGGTGGGAGCGGCAAACAGACTATTTCTTCCCTTTATTCATCATGGCCTGCAAATTTGCGAAAGGATTATGGGTGGCAACACCGACATCCTTCTGCGCATCTTCACCTGCAACGACGGTCGAACCGTACATATCCGCATCGGTATATTTCGAATGCTCGTGGTCGTGGCAGTAGAGGCACAGCATTTCCCAGTTACTGCCATCCTCTGGGTTATTACTGTGATCGTGATCGATGTGGTGAACGGTGAGTTCACGCAGGTTGGAATAGACGAATTCGCGTGAACAGCGACCACATACCCACGGGAAAAGTTTGAGCGCTTTTTCGCGGTAGCCGCTTTCAAGTCTGGCGTAGTTCTTGGGGATGTAAGCCATGTGTCAGGTTTCATTCAGAAGAAAAGATGATGTGGATTTTACAACTGATGGGTATCTAAAAGAAAGAACAGGCCTGTATAACCGAGCTGAGTTTACTGAAAAAAGCTTGTTGAGCGGTGATAATGGATAGATCGTAAAGACGCGGTGAATACATCCCTGTACGCTCGGATTGCGCAGATATGAATCTCATCCCTGAGATTCACCCTTGCAGGGCCGTCGCTAGCGACGTTCAAAAACGTTCCTGACGTTTTTGTCCATGGCGCAAACGCTTTACTCTTCTATTCCATTATCACCGTTCCTATTTCGCAAATAAGGCTGTTTATGCTGCTTCGGTTTTTCTTTCCGGCTGCGGTACGGGCGTAGGGTTGCCGGCGGCCAGTGCGTCGAACGCAAAGTCATCGACGTTGATTGAGCGTAAGCGACTGGCTTCCGCTTTGGTCAGAATATCCGCTTCTTCTGCGGTAATCTGACCTTCGATCAGCGCCTGTTCTGCCAACTGATCCAATCGCATGAACGGCAGCGGCTTGTCGCTCGCTTTCGACAGGCGTTGGTAAATCGGTTCGGCGGCGATAATATCCAGCAGCGCCTCTTCCAGCAGGCCAACTGGATTGTGCTCGCTGGCAACCAGATATTGGCCGCGTCCCAGACGGCTGCGCGTTTCCGATGGCGTTTGCAGAATCTTCGCGACCTCATGGTCGAGGCGGTCAGACGGCGCAGCGCAGCGCAGACCCAGCGGGAAGATAATAAAGGTCAGCAGCCCTGCCACGGCACGATTCGGGAAGTTACGCAGCAGATCGTCCAGCGCCTGCTCGGCCTGATGCAGACTGTCCTGAACGCCCCAGTGCACCAGCGGTAAATCCGCTTTCTGACGCCCTTCGTCCTCATAGCGTTTCAGCGTCGCGGAAGCTAAATAGAGCTGGCTGAGAATATCCCCCAGACGTGCGGAGATACGCTCGCGACGCTTCAGGCTACCGCCCAATACCGCCATCGACACATCCGCCAGCAGCGCCAGATTCGCGCTTAGTCGGTTGAGCTGCTGATAGTAGCGACGTGTTTTGTCGTTCACTGGCGCACGGCTTAGAAGGCCGTTGGTCAACCCAAGCCAGAAGCTGCGCACTGTGTTGCTGCCGACGTGGCCGATATGTCCAACCAGTGAACGGTCAAAGCGTGATACGTCATTCTCCTGCGCGGCTGCCATCTCTTCCAGCACATAAGGGTGACAGCGGATGGCGCCTTGTCCGAAGATGATCATGCTGCGCGTAAGAATATTCGCCCCTTCCACGGTGATCGCAATCGGTGCGCCCTGATAGCTGCGCGCCAGGAAATTGGACGGGCCAAGACAAATGCCTTTACCGCCGGCGATATCCATCGCATCCATCACACTGCGCTGACCCCGGTGGGTACAGTGATATTTGACGATAGCGGAGAGCACTGCCGGTTTTTCACCCTGCATGATGCCGCTGGTAATCAGCGTGGCGGCGGCGTCCATCACGTAAGCGTTACCCGCAATGCGTGCCAGCGGCTCTTCGATGCCTTCCATCTTACCGATGGAGATTTTGAACTGGCGGCGAATATGGGCGTAAGCACCGATGCCGAGGGCAATCGACTTCAGCCCACCGGTGGAGTTGGACGGCAGCGTAATGCCGCGTCCGACAGACAGGCACTCCATCAGCATACGCCAGCCCTGACCCGCCATCTTCGCGCCGCCGATGATGTAGTCCAGCGGAACAAAAATGTTCTCACCTTGCGTCGGGCCGTTCTGGAACGGAACGTTCAATGGGAAATGGCGGCGACCGATTTTAACGCCGTCAGTATCCGTCGGAATTAGCGCACAGGTAATGCCTACGTCGTCTTTATCGCCTAACAGATGGTCAGGATCGTACAGCTTAAAGGCCAGCCCAAGCACGGTGGCGACGGGGGCGAGCGTGATGTAGCGTTTATTCCAGGTCAGGCGCATGCCCACGACCTGTTCCCCTTGCCAGTTGCCGTAGCAGACTATGCCCGTATCGGGAATCGAACCCGCATCAGAACCCGCTTCTGGGCTGGTCAGCGCAAAGCAGGGGACTTCCTGGCCGCGTGCCAGACGTGGCAGGTAGTGGTCTTTTTGCGCTTCTGTACCGTAATGTTGCAGCAATTCACCGGGGCCGAGTGAGTTAGGCACGCCGACGGTGATCGCCACAATGCTGGAAACGCCCGCCAGTTTTTGCAGCACCTGTGCTTGTGCATAGGCAGAGAATTCCAGCCCGCCGTATTGCTTCTTGATGATCATGGCAAAGAAGCGGTGCTCTTTTAAAAATTCCCACAGTTCTGGCGGGATATCGGCGCGTTCGTGGGTGATTTCAAAGTCGTTTGCCATTCGACAGGCTTCAGCAACCGGCCCGTCGATAAACGCCTGCTCTTCGGCGGTCAACTGCGGCTGCGGATAGTTATGCAGCTTTTTCCAGTCCGGCGCGCCGCGAAACAGGTCGCCTTCCCACCAGGTTGTCCCGGCATCAATCGCTTCTTTTTCCGTGTTCGACATCGGCGGCATGACCTTCTGGAACATGCGCAGCGCGGAAGCGGAAACCAGCTTTTGACGCAGGGCGGGAACCGTAATTGGAATCAGCAGAATCACGAGCGGAATCATCAACCAGGCGGGCCACAGCAACATGGCGGACATGGCCGCGAAGTAGGCCAGCAGGATGGCGCTGCCGAGCAGCAGACTGAGCCGATGATAAAACATCGCGCCGATGATAATCAGTAGGAGGAGGATACTGACAGCAACCATAACGTGTCTCCAGCATTGTGATCGAATTGAGCGTTTTCAACTTTCCACCGAGCGTTGCGTAGCAGTAAAAAGAGAGAACTGTTTCATCAGTGAAATAAGGCGTAGTAGGTCAATACCCTAAGAGGTCTGACCTGTTGCTTATATTCGTTGTAGTTTATCTGATTATTTTTATCAATTCGTTTACATCATAATTACAACTCACTTCACAAACCGCGCGGCAGTCGTGCGTTTTCTGACGGGCGTCAGCGATCCTCTCGATCCCGTGATTACGCGCTTCTCGCTGTTGGTACTATCCGCTACACTGCTGAACAATACAGAATAGAATGTTGTCACCAGACAAAATGAGAGGATTCCATGTATCAGGATTTAATCCGTAGTGAACTGAAAGAAGCGGCAGAAACACTGAATAATTTCTTGAGTGACGACGCGAACATTCAGTCGATTCAAAATGCTGCGGTGCTGCTGGCTAACGCGTTTAAAGCGGGCGGTAAAGTGATCTCCTGTGGTAACGGTGGTTCACACTGTGATGCCATGCACTTTGCTGAAGAGTTGACGGGTCGCTACCGCGAGAACCGTCCGGGCTATCCAGCCATTGCGATTTCCGATCCGAGCCACCTGTCCTGCGTCAGCAACGACTTTGGCTATGACTTTGTCTTCTCTCGCTATGTTGAATCGCTGGGGCGTGAAGGCGATGTGCTGCTGGGGATTTCCACTTCGGGTAACTCCGGCAACATTATTAAAGCCATTGCGGCGGCAAAAGCGAAAGGCATGAAGGTCATTACGCTGACCGGGAAAGACGGCGGTAAAATGGCAGGTTCGGCCGACGTGGAAATTCGTGTTCCGCACTTCGGTTATGCCGACCGCATTCAGGAAATCCATATCAAAGCCATTCACATCCTGATTCAGCTGATTGAAAAAGAGATGGCGGATCAGTAAGCCACATTAATTCGCTCTAAAAGGGCAAGAAGGGAAGGGTAGGAAGTCAGATGTGTGAACTGCTGGGGATGAGCGCGAATGTACCGACGGATATCTGCTTTAGCTTCACCGGGCTGATACAGCGCGGTGGGAAAACGGGACCGCATCGGGATGGCTGGGGAATTACCTTTTATGAAGGGAACGGCTGTCGTACGTTCAAAGATCCGCTGCCGAGCTATAATTCGCCGATTGCCCGGCTGGTACAGGATTATCCTATCAAATCGTGTGCGGTGGTTTCACATATCCGGCAAGCCAACCGCGGCGCGGTGTCGCTGGAAAATACCCATCCCTTTACACGCGAACTGTGGGGACGGAACTGGACGTACGCTCACAACGGGCAGTTGAAGGGCTACAACACCTTGAAAACGGGCATGTTTCGCCCCGTTGGCCAGACGGACAGCGAATTTGCTTTCTGCTGGCTGCTGTCCCAACTGGCTGAACGCTACCCACGTACGCCGGGCAACTGGCCAGCGGTATTCCGCTACATCGCTAAACAGGCCGATGTCTTGCGGGAGAAAGGTGTGTTTAACATGCTGCTGTCGGACGGGCGCTTTGTGATGGGGTATTGCTCAACCAAACTCTACTGGATCACGCGTCGTGCGCCGTTTGGTAAAGCGACGCTGTTGGATCAGGATGTGGAGATTGATTTCCAGCAGCAGACGACACCTAACGATGTCGTTACCGTGCTGGCGACACAGCCGCTAACGGGCAACGAAACCTGGCATCAGATTATGCCAGGTGAATTCGTTCTATTTTGTTTCGGCGAGCGCATACTTTAAGGTCGGCTGGCTGGTCATCAACGGTGGGTTAACGACGTATTGCCCGTTAAACACCGTGACGGCCGGCGGCTGATTATGCTGATTAAAATAGGTATACCCTGGCTGAAGCTGTTTCCAGAAACTGGCATAAGTGGAATTACGGTGGCGCTGCATGTTCTGTTCTGTCATACGGAACGGATAAATAGCGATATCAATTTTCGCCTGTCCGTGGTGTAGCGCCGCTTCAGCATAGCGATAAATCTCGTCCATGTAGTTGTTGGTCATGGCATAGCAGCCGACCGACACACACTCACCGTGGATCATCAAATAACGACCGGAATATCCCTGTGATTTATCATAGTCGTTGGGGAAACCGATATTTATCGCGCGGTAATATTGGCTGTCTGGCTTCAGCTGGCGTAGGTCAACCTGATAGAAACCTTCCGGGCTTTTTAAATCGCCTTCAACACGTTTTGGCCCTAATCCGCCCGAATATTTACAGATTGGATAGTGTTCCAATAAACGATATTCGTTACCGACTTTCGCATAAAGTTCGAATATTCGCTCTTCTTTAAAGATCTGAATATAGATCGGAGAGCCTAATAATTGCTGTTTTAATTCTTTTGCTATCGGCGCTAGCGGCGGTGCGGTCTCGCTGGCGGCGCTGGTAACAACAAGAGAAGGCAAAAAAAACAACATCGCAAACGACAGCGCGATTTTTTGCATTATGGTTCCTGATAATAAAATGGCTGTGCTACATGCGGTATCCCTGTAGCGCTACTGATGTTTTAGCGAAAGCGTTGGGACAGCCGTTATCGGTATCTATTTCGTCGGCGAATAGGCAATGACGAAAACGAAATCACATTATCATTGGTTTCATATTAATCAAGCGTTGAAAAGCGCTAAAAAATAACATTTACTAAAAACGGCCCGACAGGATGCGAGCCGCTCAAATTTGAGGTTGTTAATTGCAGGGAAAATGCGTCAGGCGCGCGTGGCTTCTATCATCATAATGTCGGTGACAAAGGAGCCGTCTGCCTGTACGTCAAAATGCTGTACCACCTCGTCCGGCAGCGTTTTTTGCAGTTCACGAATCGCGACAGCGAAATGTTCTGGTGTGCGCATCCGTGCGATCCAACTGCTGAACTCCAGCGTCAGTCTGTCACTGGTGACGTTACGCACGATAAACCCAGCGTCGGTAAACAGGCTCAGCCATTCGCCCGGCGCGTAATTGCGCACGTGTGAGGTGTCACGCAGCTTCTCCACTGTCTGCAAATAACTATCCAGCAGCGGATGACCGGGCGAAACGACATCCATCATGATCACGCGTCCTCCCGGTTTCAGAACGCGCCGTATTTCCCGTAACGCTTGCCCGACATCATGCCAGTGGTGGGCGGAATAACGACTGATAATGATATCCGCACTGCCGTTATCGAACGGTAACGTTTCGGCCACGCCTTGCTGAATGCGGATATTATTCAGCCCTTTTTGTGCCGCAGCCTGACTGACGACCTCCAACATTTGGGAAGACAGGTCATAGGCGACAACGTCGGCGACGGCCTGCGCGGCGACAAAGCTGGCATGTCCGGCACCGCAGCCGATATCGATCACACGCGCCTGTGGGAACGGGGCTAATAAAGCCGCCAGCCGGGTTAAATCATTACCCTGTGCATGTACTGCGCTGGTCAGGTAGTTCTGCGCCTGTGAGCCGAACTGGTGTTCGACGCGGCTGCTGTGGCTCTGTTTCTCTTCCATCATTGCTCTCGCTTATCTGAATTGTTTTTGATTCATCATGGTTAAACGGCGGCGCGCCAGCCACTGAAAAAGACGTCGGTCTGAGAACACTATAATGAGGGGAAAATACGGGTACAATATGAGCATTTATACGGGTATAAAATACTTCCTGTTTGATTAACCTGTTTTTCAGTCATGCTATCGCCATCGCAAGCTGCCTATAGGCGTGACATGAAAAGGACACCTGATTATGTCTGCACATTCGTTTATGCCTGCCAATTCTCTGAGCGGCCCAAAAGCGTTGGGGGCTTTCTTACGGGCGCTGCGTGAGCGGACTACGCCGGAAATGGTCGGCTTGCCTGCGTCCGGGCGGCGGCGTACCAGTGGACTACGTCGCGAAGAGCTGGCGCAAATCGCTCGAATCAGCACCACCTGGTATACCTGGCTTGAGCAGGGGCGTGATGTGTCTGCTTCGGCATCGGCGCTGCTCCGCGTGTCGCAGGCGTTAAAACTGGAACCCGCAGAGCATGATTATCTTTTTAGCCTTGCTGGTGTGAAGGATCCTCAGAAGCAGAATAGGGCAACGTCGCCGGATGCGCAGGTTGCCGCCAGCCTGCATCACATCACTTGCCCTGCGTATCTTCTGGATGGCAGTTGGAATATGCTGGCGTGGAATGCACCGTCGGAACAGCTGTTTGCCGGATGGCTGGGACATGACCCTGAGCCAAACCTGCTGCGTTTCATGTTTCTGAATCCGCTGGCACGATCGCTGGTGGTCAATTGGCCAGAACGAGCGAAGCGAGTGGTGGCGGAGTTTCGCGCGGAATCCAGCCATTACGCGCCGACTGAATCCGTGCGGCAAGTCGTGATGTCGCTGTGTGAAGAAAGTAGTGAATTTACTCTCTGGTGGTCACAGCAGGCGGTAACCGCGCGTGAAGGCGGCGAGCGACGTTTCCATCATCCTTTGCTTGGCGATGTGGCCTATCATCAACAAACTTTCCACCCTGCCGTGCAGAGCGAATTTAAGCTGGTTATGCTGATCGCCCAGTAAACGCGGCAGACATCGCGCAGCTTGTCTATACTGACTTTGATCTGTATATTCATACAGTGTTGTCAGAGGGGCAGTATGCGCAAAATCATTCATGTTGATATGGACTGCTTCTACGCAGCAATTGAGATGCGTGATAACCCGCGCCTGCGCGATATTCCTCTGGCGATTGGCGGGAGCGCCGATCGTCGTGGCGTCATCAGCACCGCTAACTATCCTGCCCGACGCTATGGTGTTCGCAGTGCGATGGCAACGGCAACCGCCTTGCGCCTGTGTCCACACCTCACGTTGTTGCCTGGGCGCATGGAGGTGTATAAGTCCACCTCGCGCCAAATCCGCGAAATCTTCTCCCGCTACACGTCGCTGATTGAACCCCTTTCTCTGGATGAGGCCTATCTGGATGTCACCGATAGCCCGCACTGCAACGGTTCGGCGACGCGTATCGCTGAAGAAATCCGTCGAACCATCGCCGATGAACTGAATCTGACGGCCTCGGCAGGGATTGCACCGATCAAGTTTCTGGCGAAGATCGCGTCTGAGTTAAATAAGCCGAATGGACAATATGTGATTACACCGGAGCAGGTGGATGATTTCCTGCTGGCGCTACCGCTGGAGAAGATCCCCGGTGTCGGGAAGGTGACAGCGAAACGGCTGGAAGAGCGCGGCCTGCATACCTGTGCCGATGTTCGGGTGTATGCGCTGGCGGATTTGCTTAAAGAATTCGGTAAATTTGGTCGTGTGCTGTGGGAGCGCTGTCAGGGGATCGATGAGCGACGGATTTCACCCGATCGGCTGAGAAAATCGGTCGGCGTGGAGAAGACGCTGGCGCAGGATATTCATGACTGGGAACAGTGTGAAAACCTGATCGAACAGCTTTATGAAGAACTGGAAGTCCGCCTGAAACGGGTGAAGCCCGATCTGCATATTGCGCGTCAGGGCGTCAAACTCAAGTTTGATGATTTTCAGCAAACGACGCAGGAGCATGTGTGGCCAATATTGAATAAACAAGATCTGTTGAAGATTGCGCAGCAAACCTGGCAGGAGCGGCGTAAATCCAGAGGCGTCCGGCTGGTTGGGCTACATGTGACGTTGCTCGACCCGCAAATTGAGCGACAGCTGGTGTTTGATTGGGGGTAATAAGGTGGGCTGGAAATAAAAAGGCGACGGATATCCGTCGCCTCTGTGTTTACCGCGGTGCGATTAAGCGCGTGGCGGAATGGCTTTCAGCAGCGCTGTCAGTAATTTCCAGTACAGATCGACGCTGCCGATATGCACTTGCTCATCCGGGGAGTGTGGCCCGGTGATGGTCGGCCCGATGGAAACCATATCCATGTCTGGGTACGGTTTCTTGAACAGACCACATTCCAGACCCGCGTGAATGACCATGATGTTCGGCGTCTTGTTGAACAGCTTCTGGTACGTTTCACGCACCAGCGCCATGACCGGCGAATGGGCATCCGGCTGCCAGCCAGGGTAGCCGCCTTTCGGTGATGTTTTCGCGCCTGCCAACTGGCCCAGCGCCGTCAGCGTACCAACGACGGCGTCTTTGCCGCTGTCGATCAGTGAACGAATCAGGCAGATAATTTCCGCGTGATCGTCTTCCATCGTGACAACGCCGAGGTTCAGCGACGTTTCTACCACGCCTTTAACTTCGTCGCTCATGCGGATCACGCCGTTCGGCGTGGCGTTGAGCAGTGCCAGCAGGCGATCGCGGCTGTCCTGTGTCAGCGGGTGCTCGTTGCTGTCGCTGGCTTCCACCAATATGGTCACGTTTTTCTCAACGGCGGACAGTTCATTTTTCAGCACGGCCAGATAGTCCTGGCTCAGCGCTTTCAACTGCTCGACGTTAGCGGCAGGCAATGACAGCGTGGCGAAGGCTTCACGCGGAATCGCGTTACGCAGCGTCCCACCGTTCAGATCGAGAATGCGGATATCCAGCGCTTGCGCCTGCTCGAACAGGAAACGTGCCAGCAGTTTGTTGGCGTTGCCCAGCCCCAAATGGATGTCACCGCCAGAGTGGCCGCCTTTCAGCCCTTTGATCGTCAGCTTGAGCGTGTGGTAACCAGCAGGTGGCAGTTCGCGCACCAGCGGCAGACGGGTAATGAAATCAATACCGCCAGCGCAACCCATGTAGATCTCGCCTTCTTCTTCCGAATCGGTATTGATCAGGATTTCGCCCTGAAGCCAGTTAGGTTGCAGGCCAAACGCGCCATCCATACCGGCTTCTTCCGTCATGGTCAGCAGCACTTCCAGCGGGCCGTGCTCGACGCTTGGATCGGCCAGCACTGCCAGCGCTGAAGCCATACCAATCCCGTTATCCGCACCCAGCGTGGTGCCGCGTGCTTTCAGCCACTCACCGTCAACGTAAGGTTGGATCGGATCGGTAGTGAAATCGTGTACGGTGTCGTTGTTTTTCTGCGGCACCATATCCAGATGCGCCTGTAACACGACAGGCTTGCGATTTTCCATGCCTGCGGTTGCCGCTTTGCGCAGCAGAATATTGCCGACCTGATCGCGCTCGGTATAGATGCCTTTCTCTTTAGCCCATTCCAGAATGTGCGCGGCCAGTGCTTCTTCATGATAAGACGGGTGCGGGATGGAACAGATCTTGGCGAAAATATCCCACAGAGGCTGGGGGGACAGTTGAGACAATTCAGACACTATTTCAGTCTCCTTTTTAGCCCCTTATGCGCATTCTGGCGTGCAGGGGCTACAGGTTAAAAGTTGATCGCAGTTAGCCACGGAACATGGCGTGTCACAACAGAATATCATTTTCCATCAAAGCAGGGGAATTGCCGTCGGCGCTGTCTTATTTTTCCTGCTGCAATATGCGCCAATGGGCTCGGCAGGGCGCAGGTTAACAGGAAAAACTCGATTCTCGCGTTGAGAAAAACTGGTTTTTATGTTGTTGGCTATCTATAATCTCGCGCAACCTTTTTCCCCCCTCAGACTCAACTTAAGCCGTTTTTTATTCGGCTGGGATATATTTTATGAGCGAAAAGTACGTCGTAACCTGGGATATGTTGCAAATTCATGCCCGCAAACTGGCACAGCGTTTACTGCCTGCCGATCAATGGAAAGGCATCATTGCCGTCAGTCGCGGCGGTCTGGTTCCTGGCGCGCTGCTGGCGCGTGAACTGGGCATTCGTCACGTTGATACCGTTTGCATTTCCAGCTATGACCACGACAACCAACGCGAAATGAAAGTCATCAAGCGTGCCGAGGGAGATGGCGAAGGATTCATCGTGGTTGACGATCTGGTTGATACCGGTGGTACGGCGAAGGCGATTCGTGACATGTACCCGAAAGCGCACTTTGTGACTATTTTCGCGAAACCTGCTGGCCAACCGCTAGTCGATGACTACGTGATTGATATCCCGCAGGACACCTGGATTGAACAGCCGTGGGATATGGGCGTGGTCTTTGTTCCGCCGTTGTCTGGCCGCTAATCGATTTCTACCAATGCCCGGTTTAGCCGGGCATTGTTGTTTTTGACGATGGGTATTTGTGACGATGGTAATTTCTGGCGACTGTTGTTTCTGAACGGTCAGTATTTCTGCCACAGGATTTGATCCGATCGTGTGTTTCTGCCGTTGATATTTGTCTTCTCTGGCCTGAGTTCGTTACACTTTAGCGGGTGACGAAAAAGTCGTCTGATGTCCGCTGACAGCGGTTTACATTAACGGAGGCTGCTGTGGCGCAAGCTAACCTGTCTGAAACGCTATTCAAACCATCCTTTAAACATCCAGAAACCTCGACGTTGGTCAGACGTACGCGGAATAGTCAGGATGTGCAGGGGCTGCATTCTACGCTGGAAGGGGAGAAGACCCGTAGTTGGTATCGGATGATCAACCGGCTGATGTGGATTTGGCGTGGCGTCGATCCGTGGGAGATCGAAGATGTGCTGTCGCGTATTGCTGTCAGTAAGGCTGACAGAAGCAACGAGCAACTGCTCGATACGGTCATCGGCTACCGGGGCGGTAACTGGATTTATGAATGGGCGAAGCAGGGCGCAGACTGGCAGCAGCGGGCAACAGAAAGCGGCAATGATGCGCAAACTGGGCAGTTCTGGCTGAACGCAGCCAACCTCTACAGTATTGCTGCCTATCCGCATATTAAAGGTGATGAGCTGGCGGAGCAGGCGCAAACGCTGGCAAACCGCGCCTATGAAGAAGCCGCCAAGTATCTACCTTACGAACTCAAAGAACTGACCTTCCCGATTGCTGGCGGCGGCACGCTGACCGGTTTTCTGCATATGCCATCGCAGGCGAAAGCGCCTTTCCCAACTGTTCTGATGTGCGGTAGTCTGGAAATGTTGCAGAGTGATTATCATCGCCTGTTTCAGGACTATTTTGCGCCAGCGGGCATGGCAATGCTGACGATTGATGTCCCCTCCGTTGGATTTTCTTCCCGCTGGAAGCTGACTCAGGATTCCAGTTTCCTGCATCAGCAGGTGTTGCGCGCGTTGCCTGATGTCCCGTGGATCGATCACACCCGCGTTGTTGCGTTTGGCTTCCGTTTTGGGGCCAATATCGCCGTTCGGCTGGCGTATCTGGAATCGCAGCGCTTGCGCGGTGTGGCCTGCCTTGGCCCGATAGTGCACCATCTGTTAAGCGATCAGAATCGCCAACAGCAGGTGCCGGATATGTTTATGGATGTGCTGGCGAGCCGGCTGGGTATGCCGTTCTCGACGGATACTTCGCTGAAAACCGAACTGGGGCGTTATTCGCTGAAAACACAGGGGCTGTTAGGGCGCCGCTGCCCGACGCCGATGCTGGCCGGTTACTGGGAAAACGATCCGCTATGCCCGAAAGAAGAGGCAAGTTTGATTGTGAATTCATCCGCACAAGGGAAGCTGCTGCCAGTTAATTTTTCTCCGGTATACCAGAACTTCGACCGCGCACTACAGCAAATCAGCAGATGGTTACAGGATAAAGTGTAGAAGGACGTAACGTACGATCTGTGCAGGCAGAATCTTCTCGGCACAGATCGTTGTTTCTGCCAGATGATGATCGCTGATTACAGGATCTGTTTGGCGTAGCAAAGTCTGTCCATATCAATTACCTCAACCGTAACTGACAGATTCTTCAATCCAAGTGCTTCGATCTTCTGAAGTACCAGATTGGAGAGATTACTTTTCTGCTCCCCCGTCTGTCCAGAAAGCACCTTGATTGCCACATGAATAAAGCTGGCTCGTTTCCCCCCTGTTGTATAGCTGTCGTAAGCAAGGGATCTGACTTTGATGTCACTGCCGTCACTGGCAAATAAACCGGATTCGAGCGCACCGTGGTAGATCGCAGGGAGTAGGGAATTTACATCAATGTTTGAGGAATGTTCGGCGATACAATGTGGCATGAGGTGTCATTTCTCAATTAACAAAAACGAAGAGACCTGAGTATTCAGTACGCGGCGTCGCTCGGCAACTGTTTTTAGGCAAGCCCGCCGGACAAGAGTATGGATGTGCGTTATCATCGCAGGTAATTGATAAATTATCATTTTTACCCGTTTGGGATCGTTGAGGGATACAATGATGTGGGGAATATTTTCTCGTCAGCAGCAAAGTCTGCATGACATCTGTTGTTCAGACCTACCTCTGGAAAAGAAAAAACGACAAATCGACCGCTTTCTGGCACAGGGCGGCAGCATCAATGAAAGGCAACGCCATACTGCTAATGTACTCGGTTTGCTAACGGTCAAGACGGACGCGCCGGATATTGAACTGGTCCGTTACCTGCTGGATAAAGGGGCTTTTATTGAACAACCCGGAGGATTCAGCGCATTGCATAATGCGATCGAGTTTTTCCATCTGGAACTGGCCGAGCTCTATCTTCAGTACGGCGCTGATGTGCACTACCTCAATTTTTTCAGCAATTCATGGCTGAATTATCTGTACTGCCCACAGGATCGACATACCTACACCGACGACCAGCGTAAGCAAATGCTCGATCTGTTGTTACGCTACGGCTTGGATCTTAATCGTGAAACCATTTTCTGGACATCACTGGAGACCAGCTTTCCGATCGAGATCGTGATGTGTGAGAAGGATGTGAGCCTGTTGGAGCACATCTTTCAGCTCGATATCCCGATTCATTTCGCCGAAACCGGCATTTTTGAACGCCTCTTTAACTATAAAAGCGAGTGGCTTCCATTGCCGCTTTTTCAGCAGATCGTGAAACGGGCGGGGGGATCGGCCTATCGTGAACCGGGAGTCATTCTTTCCGAAGATAAGAAGATCCGTACCGATGGGTCACTCTTAGAAATGGCTATTTTCTACGCTGCGGACGAACGCCTCTGTGAATGTTTGCTGGATACCTGCCCTGATATCCGCTGCGATTTAAGCCACTACAGCTTTGTTCTGGATGCTTTGCTTAACCGTTATTCGCTCGATCTGGCGGAGCGGATTATGCAGAAAACGGCAGATATCGATCGTCCGTATTCCCTGTTCATTTCTTCTGGCCGGAAAAAACGGGACGGGTGGGAGGCGGATGCGTATCCCGACGTCGGTAGCTCGACCATGATGCAGTTTGTGGACAACCGTCTGATCAAGGCGCTGAGTGAACCCGATTATTACCCTTATTTTTACGATGCCATGAGCCTGTTGCTGCAATACGGCGCATCGCCTCTGGTCGATAAGATGAGTGGAGGGCACAGCTATGAAATGCGGAACTGGTCATTGCTTTACCTCGTTTGTGTTGAAATGGTGTCGCAGAATAACTTTCGTCCCGACCTACTGGATTTACTGGTGGCGCATGGTGCGAATTTCAACGTGAAGAAAAGTGCGGTCAGCGAACCGCTCTGCATTACGCTGCTTCAGCGTGGCTATCGTTCGACACATGAAGAAGTGCTGCTTCAGGTGATGAATTACCTCTACGAACACGGTATGGATTTGCACGCGACTAATGCCTACCTGATCAACACGACAGCCGCTGCGGGAATAGGCTCACGACCACTGGTTTTACAATGGCTTATTGCGCACGGTGTGGATATTCACACTCTGAGTGGGTTCGACAATTCCCCTGTTCTGCATAAAACCATCAGCCTATATAGCGATGAAGCATTGACGCCAGAGCGACGTGCTGAAACCGTCGCGGTACTGCTGGATAACGGCGCGAATATTGATGAGTTCTCGATTGATGAGCAATTCACGCCGCTCATGTGCGCGGCTTACTATGGCGAAGCGAAGTGTGCTGAGGTATTGCTGGCGCGGGGAGCCAACCCGCATGCCCGCAGTGCCAACGGCATGACTCCCCTGCGCTGTGCGCTATACCGCGCCGATGCGGCGGCGGCGCGAATTGTGACCCTGCTTCATCAATATGGCGTGACGATCGCGCGGGTGGATGAAGAGGGTAACGATCTGCTGGTTCGCTGTATTCGCAATAAACACGAAGCGGTGTTCAAAGCGCTACTGGAGATACTGTCTCCCAGTCTGGATGACATGCATCGGCTACTGGACTGGCTGGCGCAGGGCAACCGCTACTGCTATTTCTCCGATCAGCTACGCCAACAGATTGGGCGACTCAGTGCTGGTGAGTCGTCGTCTTCCCATCATTCGTGGCCGCTATAAGGACGTAGTTATATGTTTGATTCATCTTCCAAAACGGATACGTTAGAGACGATTTGTTTCTCTGATGTCCCCACCAGCAAGAAGCGGAAACTGATCGACCGCTATCTGGCGGCGAAAGGCGACATCAACGCATCGAGCGACGGGCAAACGGTTTTGCATCAATTGAGTCAGGATCGCGACACGGAACTCGATCTTGTTCGCTATCTGCTGGAAAAAGGGGCGAGTATCGAAACGCCCGAAGGCGAAAGCGCGCTCTTCTCGGCGATCACGTCTTACTCTCCTGAAATTGCTGCGCTGCTTTTACAGCACGGTGCTCGGCTGGATTTTTATGATAATCAGGGACGCGGTTGGTTACACTGCTTTTTTGATCTGCCTGAAAGCCCGGTCTACACCCATGCTCAACGCGGCACAATGCTGGCGCTGTTGCTGGCAAACGGGTTGGATATCAATCAGCCCATCCTGTTTCACCCCGAAGTTGGGAAACGCCATCCCGTCGATATTCTGCTGGAAAAACAAGAGCGCTTTTTGTTAATGCGGTTGTTCCATGCGGATAGCCCGGTACGCCTGACGGGGACGTCGATACTGGAAACGGTATTTCGGCAGGCCGGCTCATGGATGACGCTGGAGGTATTTCAGCTGTTCATTGCACAGGCTGTACGTGAAGGAATGTTGGAATCGGGCTTTACGCTGTCGCTTAATTCAGCCCAGAAAAATCAGGAACAGAAAATCTCGGTGACCTGGCTGGAAATGGCGTTGCATTGCGGTTTGCCTGCGCCATGCTGTGCGTTCTTGTTGGACACATTTCCGGATATGCGCTGCGATGTGCCTGCGTATAGCGTTCTGCTGGATGCGCTGGAAAAGTCGTATCCTCCTGCACTGATAGCGCGTATTGCGCAACGTACCACGGACCTCGATCGTCGTTATTCGCTGCGTTTTGAACAACTCGAACCTGACGATGATGAGGGTGATGCAGAGTACGAACGTAATGCTGAGCGCGAAAGTGATGTAAATCAGGGGACGGTGCTGGCGCAATATCTTGTGCTGCGAGCCAAGGCTGCTGTAACGGATAGCCGCGTCCATCGCGTGTTTTCTTCTTCTCTCGAACACCTACTGAAATCAGGTGCTTCTCCCAATATTGGCTATACGATGTCGGAGGAAGAGGACGACATGCCGACGACGTGGCCAGCGCTTTATACGCTCTGTGAAGCGATGATTACCACCGGACAATATCATACTGACTTGCTCGATCTGCTGATAGCGCACGGCGCTGATTTCAATCAACAGCATGTACTGCAAGAAAACGGTGAGCTTCCGTTGGGGATGGCGCTGCTTCTGTATTTACAGCACAGCCCGCATGAAAGTGTGCTGCTTGATGTTTTCCGGCATCTGCACTCCTGTGGGATGAACCTGCATAGCACGTCACCAGATGGGATGAATATGGTTTATGCCGCTGTGTCAGGGTGTCGTCCGCAGGTGCTGAACTGGTTGATTCAACAAGGCGTTAGTCTCAATGTGAAAACGGCGAGCACCCTTGCACCGCCGCTGCATCGCGTGATTGATAATACGAGTGTGACGTCCGAACGGCGTAAAGCAACGCTTAAGGTATTGTTGCAACAGGGCATTGAGAAAGATATCGCGTGGGGCGAGCCCGCGATGACGCCGCTAATGCTGGCGGCAAAGCAGGGCGCTCAGCATTGCCTTGAGGTGCTACTGCAATATGGCGCTAATCCGAATGCGCGTGGCGCAGGTGGAATGACCCCCGCGCTGTGTGCGATAACGAGTCGCCGCTCTATTGATTTCCCACCTCGCCCTGAATCGGTATCCGCCCGCATGCTGGCGATACTGCATGCCTATGGTGCGGATCTCTGCCAAAGCAATGATGATCTGGTCACGCCGCTGTCACTCAGCGTGCAGAAAGAGCGAAAAGAAAGCTTCGAAGCACTACTCAGGCTGACGCCATTTACAGAAGAACAGCTGCGAAACGTGCTGGACGGCAAACATCCGGTTGACGCTTATTTTGCTGAACGCCTGCAAACGCTGCTGGCATTGCCTGCGCCACATGCTGAAACCGGGCTTTCACGCTTTGCCGTGCAGCGTCAGCCCGCCGTATAGGAGCTCGTCGGTATATACTCTAAATAATTCGAGTTTCAGGAAGGCGGCAAGGGAAGGAATCCCGATGAGCTTACATAAGTAAGTGATTCGGGGGAGTGAACGCAGCCAACGCACATGCAACTTGAAGTATGACGGGTATAGAGGCAGAAAAGCCGGGCGTCGGGCAGTAACCTGACGCCAGGCAGTTGATAAATTGCCATTCTCTGCTAAAAAGAAGGTTCAACCAAAGGAGATCGTAATGATATTACCGAGTGGACACTCCAAAAGCCGGCTCATGAAAAATTTTACGGCACTGGGACCTTATATACGCGAAGCGCAGTGCGAGGATACCGCGTTCTTCTTTGATTGCCTGGCGGTTTGCGTCAACATCAAACCCGCGCCAGAACAACGGGAGTTTTGGGGCTGGTGGCTGAATTTGGAAGATACTGGCAAAGGCTTTGCCTATGACTATCACTACGGTCTGTTTGATAAAAAGGGCAACTGGCGTGAAGAGAAAATCAAGGACAAAGCCGTGATGGAGCAGGTGGAAAATGCCAAACAGGCTTTCCATGTTCGATTGGAGAAGCAAATTAACGCGCTGGAACCCGCCTGTACCCTCGTTGCACGACCGTGATACTTCTCTGACGATCCCCGATTTATTCGCAGGTTTTCGCGTTGTGCCTGTTGGCATAACGCGTCTGTCCTGCTACAACGTTTTCCTTATTCTTATTTTTTGACATCCAACGGCAGAGAAATTATGAGCGGCAGCCAGACTTTGGTTGTGAAACTGGGCACCAGCGTGCTAACTGGCGGTTCGCGCCGTCTTAACCGCGCCCACATTGTTGAACTGGTGCGCCAATGCGCGCAGCAACATGCGGCAGGGCATCGGATTGTTATTGTCACCTCTGGGGCGATTGCCGCTGGGCGTGAACATTTGGGTTACCCCGAACTCCCGGCTACGATTGCGACCAAACAACTGCTGGCCGCGGTGGGGCAAAGTCGCCTGATTCAACTGTGGGAACAGCTGTTTTCTATCTACGGTATCCACGTCGGGCAGATGCTGCTGACGCGCGCGGATATGGAAGATCGTGAACGTTTCCTCAATGCGCGCGATACCATGCGGGCGCTGCTGGATAACAATATTGTTCCGGTAATTAATGAAAACGACGCCGTGGCGACCGCCGAGATCAAGGTGGGTGACAACGACAACCTGTCAGCGCTGGCGGCGATTCTGGCCGATGCGGATAAGCTGCTGCTGCTGACCGATCAGGCTGGGCTGTTTACCGCCGACCCGCGCAATAACCCTGATGCGGAATTGATCCGTGAAGTCACCGGTATCAACGATGCACTGCGTAGCATTGCGGGGGACAGCGTGTCTGGCCTCGGAACGGGCGGCATGTCGACCAAATTGCAGGCTGCGGATGTGGCCTGCCGCGCGGGTATCGACGTGGTGATTGCCGCAGGCAGCAAACCGGGTGTGATTGGTGATGTGATTGCCGATATTTCCGTCGGAACGCGTTTTCATGCACTGGACGCGCCGCTGGAAAGCCGTAAACACTGGATTTTTGGCGCACCGCCAGCGGGAGAAATCACCGTTGATGACGGCGCGCTCTCGGCGATCCTCGAGCGTGGCAGTTCGCTGCTGCCTAAAGGTATCCGCACCGTAGAAGGGAACTTCTCCCGTGGTGAAGTGATCCGCGTGCGTAGTCTGGCGGGGCGCGATGTGGCGCATGCCGTGACGCGCTATAACAGCGATGCGCTGCGTATGATTGCCGGACACCACTCTCAACAGATTGCCGATATTCTTGGCTACGAATATGGTCCGGTGGCTATCCACCGCGACGATATGATTATCAATTAAGGAGTTCGCGATGCTTGAACAAATGGGTAAAGCGGCAAAAGCGGCCTCTTATCAGCTAGCAGTCTTGAGCACGGCTCAGAAAGATCGCGCGCTGCTGACGATTGCGGATTTGCTGGAAGCCGAGAGCGCGACGATTCTCGCGGCTAACGCGCTGGATTTAACCGATGCGCGCCAAAATGGCATGAGTGAGGCGTTGCAGGATCGTCTGCTTCTGACGCAGGAACGACTGAGTGCGATCGCTAGCGATGTGCGCCAGGTCTGTCGCCTGACCGATCCGGTAGGGCAGGTGATTGACGGCAGCATGTTGGATAACGGGCTGAAGCTGGAGCGTCGCCGCGTGCCGCTCGGCGTGGTCGGCGTGATTTATGAAGCGCGTCCGAACGTCACCATTGATGTGGCTTCTCTGTGCCTGAAAACCGGTAACGCGGTGATTCTGCGCGGTGGCAAAGAGACGTACCGCACTAATGCGGCAACGGTAAAAGTGATTCAGCAGGCGCTGTCGCAGTGCGGCCTGCCTGCTGCTGCGGTGCAAGCGATTGAAAGCCCGGATCGTGAGCTGGTCAATCAACTGCTGAAGCTTGATCGCTACGTGGATATGTTGATTCCGCGCGGTGGTGCTGGTCTGCATAAGCTGTGTCGCGAACAGTCGACGATTCCGGTCATCACTGGGGGGATTGGCGTTTGTCACATCTATGCTGACGACAGCATCGATTTCGACAAAGCGTTGACGGTCATCGAAAGCGCCAAAGTGCAGCGCCCTAGCGCCTGTAACAGCCTGGAAACGCTGCTGGTCAATCAACATATCGCCGATCGTTTCTTGCCCGCGCTGAGCAAAAAAATGGCGGTGGCGGGCGTTACGCTCCACGCCAGTCCTTCAGCGATGCCTTATTTGACCAGTGGCCCGGCAAGCGTTGTTGCAGTGGAAGAGGCCAACTACAACGATGAATGGCTCTCTAACGACCTGAACGTCACGCTGGTGGACGACCTGGACGCAGCGGTCGCCCATATTCGCGAACATGGTACACAGCACTCTGATGCGATTCTGACGCGCTCCTTGAGCAATGCGGAACGCTTCGTGCGTGAAGTGGATTCCTCTGCGGTGTATGTCAACGCCAGTACGCGCTTCACCGACGGCGGCCAGTTTGGTCTGGGGGCAGAAGTGGCCGTCAGTACCCAGAAACTGCATGCGCGCGGTCCAATGGGGCTGGAAGCGCTGACCACCTATAAGTGGATTGGTTATGGCGATGATTTGATTCGCGCCTAATCGACAAATGGCTGTGCATATCAAAGCGATATGCACAGCATGATTTTTACTCTGTTTTTTACTTCCGTCATTTTGTCTAAATAAGAAATATCATTCCGACTGTAATTCTTTTCTCTGTTGTGTTTATTTACATTAAAATGTAATACAGCAATAAAAATATAATGAAATAGCTAATAAGAAAAATATCCTCCAATAGTAACAGGCCATGCTTTGTGAGGCGTATTCACAAATACATAGCCTGTCTTGCTACTGGAGGATAATTATTTATCCTTGTAGCAACAACGCGTTATTTCATATTAACGCTGATGTTTCTCTGCGGCGTTGTGGATTGAGTCAGCGGCTTCGCGAGCATTTTTTTCTGCCCGGCTGTTAAAATTATCCGCTTTAGATTTGACGTCAGCCCAGCCTTTTTCGGCGTCTTTTCTGGCTTCGGATTCTCTGGATTTCACATCAGCTTTGACGTTGTCTGCCTTTTCTCTGGCTTCTGGCTCCCTTGATTTGAGATCCGCTTTGAAGTCATTCGCTTTTTCCCGTGCCTGAGCGTCATGCTCATGTGCCTTGGTTCGCGCCTCTGACGCTTTTTCTCTTGCTTCAGCGCGATCGTGACTGAAGGCCGATTCCGCTGAAGCTCGGGCAGAATCCAGATCATTTGCTGCCGCCATGCCAATGTAACTGGTTCCAAGAATTAAGCCTAAAAACAGTGGATTCATATTCATGGTCTATTTCCTCTTACAGCGCTTAATGACTACGCTAACAATAATCTTGCCGTCAACGACGTATTATTGAAAGCTTCATGTTAAGACCGCCTCCTTGTCGTCTTGGTCATTTAAGTAGAGCAAAATAAAAAATAAAAAGAATAGGGAATTATCCTAAACTGTACACATGGGTTTTGTTATGTATTACATTTATATCTGAAAGGTAAAAATATATTTTTATTGTAAATATCACTCTCTATAAAAAGAATATTTACCTTAAAGGGAGATGGCGTTTTCCTCTCATGAGGTATTATCTTGCAAGCACTTATCTCGAAGAAGAGAGCGGCATAGGTGATGTGCCCTACATGCGGGTCTGTTAAGCCGAAAAGCTATAGCACATGACGTTATTAGTACGGAAAATTATCAGAAACGCTCTATCAACATAAGGGTGATGATAAAATCGGCAGACGATCGCCAAACGCTTGACTTGACGTACCATTATCACTAATTTGTCACCCCGTAGTTCACGTCTGGCTCTCGCCACGACGATCCCAAAGCCGATATAGCTCAGTTGGTAGAGCAGCGCATTCGTAATGCGAAGGTCGTAGGTTCGACTCCTATTATCGGCACCATTAAATCAATGACTTATCCAGCCTTCATGTAAATCACGTTCTCATCATGTGCCATATTTGTGCCATTTCGCTCTAGAATTGCGTCAATTTTTGCTCGTGCGCTCTGCGAGATAGCCAGCGGATAAATGAGCTTATCTCCGAACCATTTCGATGCTTTCCCTGCCTCTCCTTTCTTGTAACACCGATATTGGCACGCCGACCTGTGCTAGCCAGATTGCCTATGTATGTCTCAAATCATGGAACCTAAAATCGTCTACCCAAGTGCGAAATAGCGAGGTAGACACCAGAAACGACAAAACCGACCTTGGCCGGTTTTTTACGTCAATGCCGAGCCGTATTTATCAGACATAACCATCCGCTTTATACATGGCAATCAGGTTTTTTCTCAGCGCTTCCCTTTCCTGTTTGTCAGAGGGAAGTGGCGTATCCTCAACGTTGAATCCCTCAAGACGCATACTGTCCCGATAGTTTTTGAGTTTCACCTGATTGTAGTAATCACGCTTTTCTTCCAGCGTCACCATACGCGAGGATCGCGTTTTGTTTAACAACGCTTTTGTGGTGATTTTACGATGTTGTTTGAATATCAACAGGTCGGTATTTTTCAGTTTCTCGATCAACCTTTTTCCGTCACCAAACACACCCCATGACGAGATAGATAAGACTTGCCGTTTGCCATTTTTCTCGCGTGATATGTTGATATCCATCGTTGACTGGAGTGTGTTTAACACGTCCTGTACTTTTCTTTCTGAGATACCTGTAGCGGTTACGATAGAGTGCGTATTAGGGGAATCCTCTTGTACCAGATCTGCGAGTACCGCCATTTCATAGCGCATGGGTTTTCACCTTTAATCCGCATATATATGCGATAAAGAGTACCATAATTACGGTCTGGCCGTATCTTTCCTAATTGCTAATGAATCACTGATCAGCTGTTTGTCGGATTTATTAACATCAAGAGACGGGTAGCTTCCTGCACGCTAATCAAGCGTCCTTCCTCAATGTGTAGTGAAAAATTCCTCTTTAGGCCGGAGGGCAATGCTGGATCCTGAATAAAATTCCAAGAGTAGTCAGGATACTCTCACAGTAATGGGAGACGTTTGGGCAAAAGCGTAGTTTGCCACATGTCGTATCCGTAGGTTATTCGCCGACGTGTTTCTCTCGATGTTTTGTTTTGATCGCTTCATGCTTTCCCCCTCTCTATCACGCACAGAGAGGGCAGTATTACCTAGAATATTATCCTACCTAATAACTGCCATTTTTTAACCTGAAAGTAACGCTAAAGAGATCATTTCACTGTCACTTTCAGTTATTTTGGTTATGTAATGTTTAAAAAACACATATATCAGTCATTAATTCCTTTTTTGTGTTTTTTAATAGTATAAAAAACTAATAATTTTAATTATAAAATCAATGATTGCTAAATTATCTAATATTTATATTTTAATAGGGAAATAATTTACAAAGGTAATGTAGTCATTTGTTCTGCCAAAAGTAAAAAATAGAGGGTGAATTGTTTTAATTAATTAAAATTCATGTGCGATTTATAATGTCACTTATTTGTTAGCGTGTTAAGTATTTCGTTTTTAATGAAATTAAAAGGCACAAAATATATTCCTTTTCAGTTAATTGAAAATCGTCGGAATACTCTTTTTTATTTTGTTTGTTTTTACTTAAGGTTTATTTAATTTGTTGTTTTAACTGTGTTTTTTGTTTTAGTGGTTCAGTTTAGTTGCTCTGCTATATAAGCATTGACCGTGCGTTTGTGTTGTGTGTATGATCTAAAATCAAAATATAAATGTATTTAACTCCTTCTTGGCGTGATTCTTTTTACGCCGATATAAGCCGTAACGTTACGGTTTTATTATGGTTTTTAATTCGGTTTAAATTTATTTCATCTCGCTGGTCGAAAAACAAATGCGTTATTTGTTTGCCGAGTCGCTGCCGCTCTTATGGATTGCGGCGGGCTTTTGGTAGGAATCGACTTTACTTCTCCGGGCCCGAGTGCCCTTACGTTGGTATAGACACATGGCAAAAGGAACTGATGGTGCATCTGTCGCACCAAAGGAACGTATTAATATCAAATATGTTCCGGCCACTGGTGGTCAGCAGGCGGAAATAGAATTGCCGTTGACGCTGATGATCGTGGGAAATATGAAAGGGCGCACAGAGGAAACGCCGATCGAAGAACGTCAGACTGTATCGATCGATAAGAACAACTTTACCTCGGTGATGAAAGAAGCAAATCTGGAATTGAATTTCAGTGTGCCAAACCGCCTTGAAGAAGAAAGTCAGGACGACCTGCCAGTGAAACTGAGCATCGGCGGTCTGAATGATTTCTCCCCTGACCGCATTGCTCAACAGGTGCCTGAATTACGTAAGTTGCTTGATTTACGTGAAGCGCTGGTCGCGCTGAAAGGCCCCCTCGGCAATATTCCCTCATTCCGTAATCGTTTGCAGGATCTGTTGTCCAGCGAAGAAGCCAGAGAGCAGCTTTTGAAAGAGCTCGATCTGGTAAAACCCGCCGAATAATTGACGAAATAGGGAAATAAATATGTCAATAATTGAAGAACAGGTTCAGGCAGGCGCTGCCAGCGCTTCTGGCTCGCTGCTTGATGACATCATGGCTCAAGCGCGTATCAGCCCGGTTGATGAAGGCTACAGCGTGGCTAAACAGGGCATTGCCGCGCTGGTCGCTAACATTCTTGATAGCGGTAACGCAGCAGAACCCGTGAACAAAGCGCTGGTCGATAGCATGATCGTCGAACTGGACAAAAAACTCAGCAAGCAGATTGACGTTATTCTGCATGCGAAAGAATTGCAGGAACTGGAATCTTCCTGGCGTTCGATGAAACTGCTGGTTGATCGCACCGATTTCCGTGAAAACATCAAACTCTTGGTGTTGCATGCGACGAAAGAAGAGCTGTTGGACGATTTCGAATTCGCGCCTGAAATCTCACAGTCTGGCTTCTATAAGCACGTCTATTCCAGCGGTTACGGTCAGTTTGGGGGCCAGCCTATCGGTGGCGTGATTGGTGACTATGCGCTAACGCAAAGCTCACCAGACATCAAACTGATGCAGTATGTCAGCGCCGTTGGCGCGATGGCGCATGCGCCGTTCATCTCTTCCGTTGCACCGACCTTCTTTGGCGTGGATCGCTTCACCGATCTGCCTTCCATCAAAGACCTGAAATCCGTTTTCGAAGGCCCTGCCTATACGAAATGGCGTTCGCTGCGTGAATCCGAAGATGGTCGCTATCTGGGGCTGACGGCTCCGCGCTTCCTGGCTCGCCTGCCTTATGACCCCGTAGAGAACCCGATTAAGGGCTTCAACTACAAGGAAGATATCAGCACCGATCACGAACACTATCTGTGGGGCAATACCGCCTACCTGATGGGAACGGCGCTGACGGACAGCTTCGCGAAATACCGCTGGTGTCCGAACATCATCGGTCCGCAGAGCGGCGGTGCGATTACCGACCTGCCGGTGCATGTGTATGAAGCCATGGGCCAACTTCAGGCCAAGATCCCGACAGAAGTCCTGATCACCGATCGTCGCGAATATGAAATGGCTGAAGAAGGCTTTATCACGCTGACGATGCGTAAAGACAGCGACAATGCGGCTTTCTTCTCGGCTAACTCAGTGCAGAAGCCGAAGGTGTTCCCGAATACCAAAGAAGGCAAAGAAGCGGAAACCAACTACAAGCTGGGTACGCAACTGCCGTACATGTTCATCATCAACCGTCTGGCGCACTACATCAAAGTGCTACAGCGTGAACAGATTGGCTCATGGAAAGAGCGTCAGGATCTTGAGCGTGAGTTGAATACCTGGATTAAACAGTACATCGCCGATCAGGAAAACCCGCCGGCAGATGTTCGTAGCCGTCGTCCTCTGCGTGCTGCACAAATCAAAGTGCTGGATGTAGAAGGAGAACCAGGTTGGTATCAGGTCACCATGTCTGTGCGCCCGCACTTCAAGTACATGGGGGCGAACTTTGAGCTGTCGCTGGTAGGGCGTTTGGATAAGGAATAAGGCTGATGCCGTCTCTTTCTGCCTGGGAAAGGGGAAGCGCGGCAAGTCTGTTTGATCGTATCCGTGGGGAGGAGCGTCGCTCCTCCCCTGAAACGGAAGTTGAAGCACTGATCGAGTCCGTTAAGCGTCAACTGGACAATGTGCTCAACACCCGGCCCGGAAATTGTCGCAGCGCACCTGAGCTTGGCGTAATTGATTTTAATGACGCAACGCAGGGTGGGGCGGACATTCGGGGAAAAATCCGGGAGGCGATCCGACAGTGTATCTGTCGCTTTGAACCTCGAATTGTTCATGTGGATGTCAACACATCGGACTATTTATCGAATCCGATGGAGATGTCGTTTCAGGTTACCGCCCGGGTCAGATTGGAAGATCTGGAGCAGGTTGCCTCTTTCAATATCCATATGGATAGCCACCGCCATTACAGAATGATCTGATTATGTCACTGGAACATTTTTTCAGGGATGAGCTGACCTACTTGCGTCTGCAAGGGCGTGAATTCGCCAAGGCGCACCCTGAGCTTACCCGATTTTTGTCAGAACAAACCACGGATCCAGACGTCGAGCGTCTGCTGGAAGGGTTCGCCTTTTTGACAGGGAGCCTGCGGGCGAAGATCGAGGATGAATTTCCGGAACTGACACACGGTCTGCTGGGCATGCTGTGGCCTAATTACCTACGCCCTGTACCGAGCATGACGATTATGCAGTTTTCGGTACTTCCCGGCGCGATTGCCCAACCCGCGTTTGTTGAGCGCGGCTGTGAACTGGATAGCCTGCCGATTGATGATGTGGTTTGCCATTTTCAGACCTGTCACGATGCCTGGATTTATCCGGCGGATATCCGCGAGATCAAGGTACAGAGCGGCAACGATCTTTCCACCATTACGCTGGACGTTGGGCTGCATGGCCCGCTATCGCTAAGCGACCTGCAACTCGACAAACTGCGCTTTTATCTGGGCGGTGATACTTATACGGCCTACGAGCTCTATTTCTGGATTGCCAGTCAGCTGTCGCACATTGAGCTGGAAATCGATGGTCAGCGCTTCCGTCAGGAAGCCAGCGTGCTGAAGACGGTCGGCTTCGAGCGGGAAGATGCGCTATTGCCGTATCCCGGTAATGTCTATTCGGGCTACCGCATCTTGCAGGAATACTTCTGTTTTCCCGAAAGTTTTCTCTTTTTCCAGCTCGCGGGGGCGGTATGGCCGGATCTCCCGCTGACGGTAACGGAATTCCGTCTGCATTTTTGCTTTGACCGCCCACTGCCGGCGGAGCTGAAGATCCGCCCTGATTCGTTCATGCTCAACTGCGTGCCGGCAATCAATCTCTTCCAGCATGATAGCGAACCGATCAACCTCAGCGGGCGCCAGACGGATTACCCGCTGAAAGCCAGCTACCGTAACGCGGATAGCTTTGAAATTTTCTCTGTGGATAAGGTTGAAGGCTGGGTTGAAGGGAATTCAGGCCGTGCTCGCGGGATTCCACGCACCTATCAGCCTTTTGAGAGCTTTCAGCACCAAATCGAGCGCGCCAAAGGACGGCTGGCGCTCTATTACCGCATTCGGGTAAGAGAGGCGGTGAATGGCAACGGCTTTGACCACATGCTCTCTTTTGTCCGTGGCGATGAGCAGGAAGTGATTGATTTGGATGAGTCGATCTCGGTAACCCTGACCTGTACCAACCGATCGCGTGCGGCACAGCTACCCGTTGGATCGATCTGCGTGCCGACGGGGAATTCGCCGTCTTTCGCGACGTTTCGCAATCTGGTGCGGCCGACGCGACCCCTGCGGCCTGCAATGGATGGCAGCCTGCACTGGACGCTGATCTCCAACTTGTCCCTGAACTATGTGTCGCTGCTGCGGCGTGATGCGCTGGTACAGATTCTACGTACCTACGATTTCCCTGCGCTGCACGATAAGCAGGCAGAGCAAGCCTCGCGTAAGCGTCTGGCGGGTATCGAATCCATCGAAACCACCCCTATCGACCGTCTGGTTCAGGGGATGCCGGTTCGCGGCTTGAAATCCATCCTGTCAGTACGGCAATCCGCGTTTTCCAGTGAAGGAGAACTCTATCTGTTTAGTACGGTGCTGGCGCACTTCTTCTCACTATACGCCAGCGTCAACGCTTTCCACCTGTTGGAAGTGGTCAACATCGATAACAAGGAGCGCTACCGATGGCCGGTACAGATAGGTCAACACTCAATGATGTGACGTTCCGTCAGGATGTCTCACGCTTTAATTTTTTCCAATTGGTGGAGTTGCTGAATCAGTTGGAAGGCGTGGATCTGGAACAAGAGTTGGATTTCCGCCCTGAACAGGAACGCCTGCGCTTTCGCTCTACGGCCTCCATCGGTTTTCACCCCAGCGATATTTTGCAGGTGGGACGTGATGACGATGGCCGTCAGGAGCTGGAAGTCGCGTTTCTTGGCCTGCACGGCAGCCAGTCACCGATGCCCGGTTATTACCTCGAAGATTTGGCCTGGGAATACGCGCAGGGCGAACAGAAGCTGGGCGTGTTTCTCGACTTCTTTCACCATCGCTTACTCACGCTATTGCACCGTGCATGGCGCAAATACCGCTATCACGTCCGCTTTCAGAATGAAGGGGAGGATGGATTCTCACGCCTGATGTTTGCGCTCGTGGGATTAGGGAATGACGCCGTACGCGATAGTCTGCCGGTTAACCGCGCCAAGATGCTCTCCTACGCCGGAGTGCTTGCCAGCCCCAGCCGCTCACCAGAAGTGGTCGCGGGGTTGGTCATTCACTGTTTTGACCTGGATGACGTCGCCGTTCTGGCCTGGCAGCACCGTCGCGTGCCTATCCACGAAGGGCAGCAGAACCGTCTGGGAAAAGCCAACATGATGCTGGGCGGTGATTTTGTTATCGGCGACAAAGTGAACGACTGTGCCGGCAAGTTTTTGCTCAAGGTCGGCAACCTCAGCTTTAGCCGCTTCCTCAGCTTTTTGCCCAACGGCGAGCATTTTCAGCCGCTGGTGCGTTTTGTCTCTTTCATTCTTCGCGATCAGTTGGCCTGGGATCTGCGTCTTGGTTTTGCGGAAGGCGAAGCTAAGGGCTTAAGCCTGGGCAGTGAGCAAAGCAGCCGGTTGGGATGGAGCAGCTTTCTCGGGCAGCCGCCCGCGGATCCCTATGTGACGATTTGTGTGCAGGAGTAAATGTGAACGTAACCCATCCACTCACGTTAGTTGTGCTCAACAGTGAGCAGCTCGATATCAATTCTCAGGTGCAGCACCAGTTCGATCATCGTGGTGGCACGCTGGGCGCGTCGGAAAAAGACCAATGGCAACTGCGGGATCGGTTGGGTTCCGTGGTGCCGGAGCACGCCCGTATCGAAATGACCGATGGTTATTTCAGTCTGTGCGATCTGAGCGGGCAGTCTTTCATTAACGGTTCTCTGTCGCCGATTGGGCGCGATCGCAAAGTCATTCTGTCGCACGGCGATGAACTGGTTATCGGGCCTTTCCGGTTGGGCGTTTATATCGGCGATCCCACCACGGAACAGGATATCGATCAGGTATTAGGGCAGGGCACGGTCGATGTGCTGGGCGGTTGGCTAAGTGAAGATAAAAAAAGGCGCGCCACGGATCTGGCCGATCCCACCGTTGTGTTGAATGACCCGCTGTGGGCGCTACAGAAAGAACAGAGCCAGCCACTCTTGCCATCAGACAGTGAGACGGTCGGAGCCTCGCTCACGACCTCTCTTTCTTCTTTTTCTTCTGCTGAGGACACCATGGATCAGAAATTTGTGGAATTACCGACCATCAACACACCGTACGCGGGAGAAGGTCTGGAAGGGTACAGCGATGGCACTTCTCTGGCTCCGCTGATGCGCGGGCTGGGGCTGTCGCTTCAGCCGGGCGATGATGCGCGATTGCGCGAAATGCTGGAAGAGATGGGAAAAAGCCTGCGCGCGATGGTGGAAGGCCTGCTGGCATTACAGACGGAACAGGCTGCGATGGCGGACACGCATTTACGCCCGATTGAAGATAACCCGCTGCGTCTGGGGTTGAGCTATACGGATACGCTGTCGGTGCTGTTTGCCGAAGGGAAAAGCCCGGTGCACCTGTCTGCGCCTGCCGCCGTGGAAGAAGTGTTGAACAATGTGCGGGTGCATCACATCGCGAACCAGCAGGCGATTGCCGTCGCGTTGGAAAATATTCTTCAGGCCTTTTCGCCTGCCGCGTTACTTAACCGCTTTGAGCACTATCGCCGCAGTGGCGAAGTACTTGCGGCAGATGATGGCTGGGCGTGGCAGATGTATCAGCACTATTACCGTGAATTAACGTCGCCGCGCCAGCAAGGGTTCCAGAAATTGTTCCATCAGGTCTATGCGCAGGCGTATGACCGTTCCGTGCGTCAACAGCAGGAGCAAAAATAATGCTGCGAGCATTGTGCTTATGTTCCCTGATGTTCCTGCTGTCGGGGTGTACCACGCTCGGCAAAATGGCGCAGGTGGCGGCGAATCCTGATATTCAGGTAGGCAGCAACAATCATCAGCCTTCTACCGTGGGTTTCAGCCTGCTGGCGGAACCGGACGTTAACCCTAACGACAGCGGTGAAGCTGCCCCTATCGAATTCCAGCTGGTTCTGTTGGCGGAGGATTCGCGTCTGTTAGCCACCGATTACGACCAGATCACGACGGATATCGAAAAGGCGTTAGCCAAGAATTACCTCAGCCATCAGGACTACACGCTGTTGCCGGGGCAGTTCAAATATCTACCGCCCGAAGCGCTGGATGAAAAGGTGCACTACCTCGGCGTGGTGGCACGCTATGCGGATTCGGAAAGCGCAGAGTGGCGCAAAGTCATCAAGCTAAAGAATACCGGGCAGACGTATCAGATCCTCGTGCACCTGCGCAGGGATGAAGTCGAAATTAAAAAAGACCAAGAAGAAGAATAATTATGTCGAGTCGCAATCGCATTATCTGGCGGGAAGGTCTGTTTATTAAACCGCAGCATTTTCAACAACAGCAACGACACACCGATTACGCACTGCACGCGCGTCTCAGCGCCCTCAGTGACTATTTCTATGGCTTGCAGTCGCTGGCGATTAACGAGGAATACCTCAATTTTGGCCGCATCGCGCTGGTTAACGCCAGCGGTGTGATGCCTGACGGCACCGTGTTCAATATTCCGGGGGATGACGCGCTGCCGCTGCCGTTGGAGATTACCGACGTCGCACTGGCAAACCAGAAAGTGTATCTGGCGCTGCCGCTGGCGGTGAATGGCGTCAGTGAGGTCGGTCAACCGGGACAGGGGATCGCCAGCCGCCTGCAATCGCATCGGCATGACGTACGCGATCTGCACAGCGACGGCGGCGATATCATTTCTTTGGAGGTCGGTAAGGTCAGCCTGCGCCTGATGCTCGATCGTGACGATCGCAGCGCCTATGCCTCTCTGGCGATTGCCAACATTCTGGATAAACGCCCTGACGGCGGGTTGATCATGGATCCTAACTTCATGCCGTGCAGCATCAGCGTCACCGCGATCCCCACCTTAAAACGCTTTTTAGGTGAATCTGCCGGTTTGGTGGCGGAACGTGCGCGCAGTCTGGCGCAGCGTATTGCCGCCCCAGGGCAGCAGGGCGTCGCGGACGTGGCTGAATTTATGATGCTGCAACTGCTAAACCGTGCTCAGCCCAAACTGTCGCATCTGGCGCGCCTTGGCACCTTGCACCCTGAACGCCTGCACGAAACGCTGGTTGAGCTGTGCGGCGAGCTGATGACGTTTACCGATGAATCACGCCTGCCGCCGGAATTCCCCGCCTATCGTCACGAACATCAACAGGCCAGTTTTGAGCCGCTGATGATGGCGCTGCGTCAGGCCCTGAGCACCGTGCTGTCGCCGCGTGCCGTCTCCATCCAACTGAAGAAACAGCCGTACGGCGTGATGGTCGCGATGGTTGGCGATGCAGAATTGATGGCCAGCGCCGAGTTTGTGCTGGCGGTACGTGCGCGTATGCCGCAGGAGCATTTGCGTAAACAGCTGCTGCAACAAACGAAGATCGCCTCCAGCGAGAAGATCCGCGAACTGATCAGTCTGCAACTGCCGGGTATCCCGCTGCTGCCGCTGCCGGTGGCACCGCGTCAATTGCCTTATCACGCGGGTTACAGCTATTTCCAACTGGATAGACAAAGCCCTGCCTGGCAGATGCTGGTGTCTGGCAACACGCTGGCGTTCCACATTGCTGGCGAATTCCCTGAGCTGGATATGCAGCTTTGGGCCATCCGCGGCCAGTAGTAAAGAGAGGAAGAGATGAGCATCGAGGTTATTAAAAACGATCAACTGGGCGATCTGCTTTTTGACCACGCCCGACAGATGGATATGGACTCCGACTACTGGTTCCGCCTGCGTGGACAAAGTATTAACCCGATGGTAGATGCGGTCACGCCGCTGTTGGGCATGGTGGAACGGGTTCGTCAGCTCTCGGCCTATGAGGGCGTGGAAGAACTGTATCAGCGTGTGGTGTCGGAAATTCAGGCTATCGAACAGGAATTACATTCTCATGGCTATGAAAACGGCGTGATTTTGTCGTTCCGCTACATCCTCTGCACCTTCATTGATGAAGCCGTGATGGGGCGGGAGTGGGGCGGTCAAAGCATGTGGTCGGCACATTCCCTTCTGACCCGTTTTCACAACGAAACCTGGGGGGGCGAAAAAGTGTTTGTCCTGCTGGAGAAGCTGCTGGACGACCCAACCCGCTATCGCGACATTCTGGAGTTTATCTACCTCTGTCTCTGTCTGGGTTTTGAAGGACGCTATCGGGTGATGACGCAGGGGCGTGAGGAACTGAACCGTGTGGTGATCAAGCTGCATGACACCCTGCGCCCTGAGCCTGCGAATTCGCCGACGGTCTTCCACCTGAATCTGGGGCAGCAGGCTTCGCGTTACCAGCTGCGCAGGCAGGTGTCATTGCGCACGCTGTTTGTCGGCGTGTGTGTGGTTCTGGTGGCCGCCTTCGGCCTGTATCGCTATCAGCTAACTCATCAAACCCAGGACGTACTGCGTCAGCTGGGAGAATTATTACAATAACAGGAGCTACACCGTGATTCGAATTGAACTGCCGACACTGGTTGAACGACTCAACCCCGTGTGCCGTCATATGCTGGAAGAAGCGGCGGCACTCTGTATTCAACATCAGGGTGCGGAAATCCGTATTGAGCACCTGTTGCTGAAAATGCTGGAAACGCCGCTGTGCGATGTGCGTCAGATCCTCAAGCGTGCCGGCGTGGATGCGGATGAGTTGTCTTCGCTGCTGCTGCCGTCTTCCATGGATAAAGAATTTGACGCGGGCTACCCCTCATTTTCTCCTCTGCTGGTGGAGTGGTTACAGGATAGCTGGCTGCTGGCCTCTGCTGAGTTCCAACACGTACGCCTGCGCAGCGGCATCTTGCTGCTGGTCCTGCTGCTGACGCCCAATCGCTATGTGGCAGGTGCGGTATCCCGCCCGTTGGCGCAGATTAACCGTGAACTGTTACGCCAGCAGTTTGATGAGTGGGTGAAGGATTCGGTTGAAACGGAAGTCGCGGTGCAATCCGCCACGGCTGAACAGGCTGCTGCGGCGAACATGCAACTCTCTCGCTATACCCAAAACGTGACGGAATCTGCCCGTCAGGGGCAACTGGATCCGGTGCTGTGCCGCGACCATGAAATCGATCTGATGATCGACATTCTGTCCCGCCGTCGTAAAAACAACCCGATTGTGGTCGGGAAGCGGGCGTAGGTAAAAGTGCGCTGATCGAAGGTCTGGCACTGCGCATCGTGGCGGGCGCGGTACCGGAAAGATTACGGGATGTGGAACTGCTCACGCTCGATCTGGGGGCGATGCAGGCCGGTGCCTCGGTGAAAGGGGAATTTGAGAAACGCTTCAAAGGCGTGATGCAGGAAGTGAAAGATTCCCCGCGCCCGATCATCCTGTTTATTGATGAAGCGCATACGCTCATCGGGGCGGGCAATCAGGCCGGTGGGCTGGACGTTTCCAACCTGCTCAAGCCTGCACTGGCGCGCGGTGAGCTGCGCACTATCGCGGCAACAACCTGGAGCGAATACAAAAAATACGTCGAGAAAGACGCCGCGCTTTCCCGCCGTTTCCAGCTTGTCAAAGTCGGTGAGCCGAATGCGGAAGAAGCCACGGTTATCCTGCGTGGGCTGCGCGGTATCTATGAAAAAGCACATGGCGTTCTGATTGATGAAGATGCGCTTCAGGCGGCCGCGCAGCTGTCGGCGCGCTATATCTCCGGTCGTCAACTGCCCGATAAGGCGATTGACGTGCTGGATACCGCCAGCGCGCGCGTCGCCATTAACCTGACGACGCCACCGCGTGCGGTCAGCCAGCTACAGACCCGCCTGCATCAGCAAGAGATGGAAATCACCCAGCTTGAGCGTCAGGCGCGTATTGGTCTGGGGAATACCGAAGAGCGCTTAGCCGAACTGCGTGACGCCCGCGAAACCGGCGCGGCACAGCTGGCTCAGTTGGAAGCCGATTGGCAGCAGCAGAAAATACAGGTTCAGCGCGTGATTGAACTGCGAACGGCGCTGCTGGATGACGAGCAGGCTGTCGATTTTGATGCGGTGTCGGCGGCGGCGGAACTGTTTGCCTGTGAACAGGCGCTGGAAGCGCTGCAACACGCCTCCGTTCTGGTTTCCCCCCACGTGGATAAAACGCAGATTGCGGCCGTGATTGCCGAGTGGACAGGCGTGCCGCTGAACCGCATTTCACAGGGGGAAATGGATGTCGTCACGCGTCTGCCGGAATTCCTGGGGGATTCAATTAAAGGGCAGCAGTTGGCGATTGCTCAATTGCATAAACACCTGCTGACCGCGCGGGCGGATCTGCGTCGTCCGGGGCGTCCGCTGGGGGCTTTCCTGCTGGTGGGGCCGAGCGGCGTCGGTAAAACGGAAACTGTGGTTCAGATTGCCGACCTGATGTTTGGCGGACGCAACTATCTGACCACCATCAATATGTCCGAGTACCAGGAAAAACATACGGTTTCACGCCTGATCGGTTCGCCGCCGGGCTACGTCGGGTTTGGTGAAGGCGGCGTATTGACCGAAGCCATCCGCCAGAAACCGTATTCCGTGGTGCTGCTGGATGAGGTGGAAAAGGCGCACCCGGATGTCCTGAACCTGTTCTATCAGGCGTTTGATAAAGGTGAACTCGCCGATGGTGAAGGTCGGGTGATTGACTGCCGCAACGTGGTGTTCTTCCTGACGTCCAACCTCGGGTTCCAGACGATTGTGAACTACGCCGAGCAGTCGGATGTGTTGTTGGATGCACTTTATCCCGAATTGGCGGCCTTCTTCAAACCTGCACTGTTGGCGCGTATGGAAGTCATCCCTTACCTGCCGCTGGCGCATGACACCATGGTTGAGATTGTGCAGGGCAAATTGTCGCGTCTGGTGTCTCTGTTGCAACAGCGCTTTGGTGCGGAAGTCCTCATTGAGGACGAGGTGCCGGAAGAGATTCTACGATTGGCGAATCGCAGCGAAAACGGCGCGCGTATGCTCGAATCGGTGATTGATGGCGCCTTGCTGCCACCGGTTTCGCTACAACTGCTGCAACGCCTGTCCGCGGGTGAACCTGTCAGCCGCATTCATTTCCGCGTCGAAGCCGGCCAGTTCCAGACTGAGGTTGAGGGCTGAGTATGCAACATGCCCTCGAACTGGCGCTCGCACTCACCCGACAGCATGATGAGGCCGGTCTGTGCGACTGGCTGCTGGAGACGATGCAGGTCGCCTGGCAGCCTCAAGGAATACTGCTGGGTATGGTGGATGTCAGCGGCAGGCAACTGACCTGTCAGGGGCGAGTGCATGAGACGCCGGTGGCGCTGAGTCTGGGCGTGGATGACTTTAGCCACCCATTGGCCTATGCGCTGCATAAGAATCAGGCACGTACCTGGGACTCTCTCTATGGCGGTGCCCGCATTGAGCACCGTGAATTTCGGCAGATGCTGGCCTCTGTCGGCACGAACTGCGGGCTGCATGCGCTGCCGCTGCTGTCGGAGAGCGGCAAGCCGCTGGCGGTGCTGGCGCTGTTGGATACGCCGACGCGGCTGCAAACGCTGCATCAACGAGGCGAATGCGAACGGCTGGCGCAGGTGTTTTGCCGTCAGCTTATGCTGCTGCGTGAGCTGGCGCATACCCGGCGGGATCAGGTCGCACTGAGGGATTCACTCCGCCAGATTAAGGATGAAGGGCAGAGCCGTCGTGAGCAGGAAAAACGGGTGGAAGCTACGCTGGTGGGGCAGTCCACCGTGATTAAAGCGCTGCACCAGCAGATTTATCAGGCGGCAAAACACCGTCTTTCGGTGCTGATTCAGGGCGAAACCGGTTCAGGGAAAGATGTGGTGGCGCGTTTGCTGCATCAGTGTTCCGAACGTGCCGGCAAGCCCTTTATCGCCATCAACTGCGCGGCGATCCCGGAAAACCTGATTGAAAGCGAGCTGTTTGGCTATCAGAAAGGAGCCTTCTCCGGCGCACAAAGTAACAAGATAGGTCTGGTTGAGCAGGCTAACGGCGGAACCCTGTTTTTGGATGAAGTCGGCGATATGCCGCAGTCCATGCAGGCCAAGCTATTAAGGGTGTTGGAAACGCACAGTTTCCGTCCCCTCGGTGCGGAGAAAGAGGTGCACTCTGATTTCCGTCTGATTGCCGCGACCCATCAGCCGCTGGAACAGCAGGTGTCTGACGGCGTGTTTCGGCAGGATCTCTATCATCGCCTTTGTCAGTGTTTATTGCAGGTCGCGCCGCTGCGCGAGAGACCGGACGATATTCGCCTGCTGTGCGAGCACTTCATCGGCCAGTTTGCTGATAAACAACAAAAACACGTGGGGTCGTTGAACCGTGCCTTCCTTCGCCAGCTAGTCGCATATGACTTTCCCGGTAACGTACGGGAACTGCGCAACCTGCTGGAAGTCGCCTGCGCGCATACGCCGGATGGTGAAGCGCTGTCTCTGGCATCGTTGCCGCCTGAACTGAGCGATCGGCTGACGAGCAGTACGCCGGAAGAACAGGATTGCTATCAGCACATCCATGATTTGCGTATTGCCACACAGCGGTATGAAGCGGCGGTGATTGAAGCACGCCTGCGCCAGTTTCAGGGCAACCGCCTGCTGGTGGCCGATAGCCTCAATATCCCTAAACGTACTCTCGATCATAAATGCCAGAAGCTGGAGGTAAATTGATGTTTCTGACGATGGCACCCTTATTGTTGGCAACCGCCGCGACCCCCGATCCCGCCTGGCAGTCGTTATGGGAACAGTGCCGTAATGAGACCGCTTCAGAGCTCCGGCTGGCCTGCTATGACGCGTTGGGTCGGGAAGCGGAACGCAGCGGTACGTTGTCCCCACAACGTGATAACGCCGCGACGGGCGGAGCCTTCCAACTGGGACGTGAAGCGGACAGCGGCGATATGACGCTCACCCGCGTACTGGCCGATGGCAACACGCTGGTGATTAGCTGTGCCAGCAATATTACGCACTTGCGCTTAACGCTCAGTGAACCCTGGGCGGGAGAGTCCGTCACGTCGCAGTTGGATGGCGTAACGGTGTCCGACAGCTGGTTTATCCGTAACCGCGGGCTGCTGCTGGAGTCGGGACGTGGCCTACCGGCGATTGATGCACTAAAGCGCTGGATTGGGCATCGCGAACTGGTGCTTGGCGGCGCGGACGGTCATTTACTGCGTATTGAACTCGCCGGGCTGGGCGACGCACTCGCGCCGCTGCGTCAGCAGTGTCACTGGTAAAGGAGGCGTTCATGCATGCACATCCCTGGTGTAAACGCCTGCAAACTTCGTTGCCGGATGAGAAGTTGCGTGCGGCAGTATTGGCTGACGATCCGCTCTGGGAAAAGGTCGAAACGGAGCTGGTCAAGCTGGGATCGCTGGCACATAACCAGGTCGATCTTAATGCGGTGGCTGGGGATTGCCTGACCTTACTGGAAAGCAAAACCAAAGATATGCGGGTACTGGTGCAGCTATTGCGCTGCTTACAGCACCCGGCCAAAGCGACACCGTTTTCTACTGCCCTGATGCTGCTGGATAGCTGGCTGGAAAGTTACTGGGTGCCCGCCTGGCCTGCCAGTCCGCTTCAAAAACAGAAGTTGATGATCCAGATTGTCCGGCGTTTTGAGAGCGTGCTTCCCCGTATTGCGGAGAGTGCATCCAGCGCAGAGCTGGAGCAATTGCAAAAACTCTCTGAGCAGGTGGCGAGCCGCTGGAGTGAAGTGGCTAGCGACAAAGCGGCGCTGATGGATGAGCTGGTGCAGGGCGTTAAGCGCGCCAGACAGCGGCAGCAGGCGCAGGAACAGGCGAATCAGACGGCAAAACCAACCCCGGCAGCGAGCGGTAGCTCAGGCGGGAGTGAAGTCAGCGCCAGCGCCGCTTCGACGCCCGTCAGTGCGGTGGAGATTAATTCATCCGACGAGCGCGGCTGGCGGCAAACCCAACTGAATGTCGCGACGCTGCTGGTTGAGCGTCATCCCGATTCACCGATGGGTTACCGTCTGCGACGTCACGCTATCTGGTCCGGCATTGCCACACCGCCGATGTCGTCCAAGGGAAATAAAACTCAGTTGGCACCCGTCTCATCAGACCGCGTGGATGAATACCAAAGTGCGCTGGCTCAGGCTGATTCCGCGCTGTGGGAACGCATAGAACAAAGTCTGGTGTTGGCACCTTACTGGTTTGATGGCCACATGTTGTCTGCTTCGGTGGCCTCACGGTTAGGGCATGCCGCCGTCGCGACGGCGATTGCTGAGGAACTTTCTGCATTTATTCAGCGTGTGCCAGAGCTGCGTGAACTGGCGTTCAGCGATGGGGCACCCTTTTTGACCGGAAAATGTAGCCAGTGGTTGCAGTCCAGCCAGCCGGTTCGCGGCGGCGGTGGGGCGCGACAGGACTCTCTGGCGACGGAGGCGGCGGCCTGTCGAGATGAGAAAGGGATTGGAGCGGCGATGCAGCTATTGGATGAACGCATGCGTCGCCTGAAAGAGCCGCGCGACCGCTTTTATGCCGAGTTGGTACTGGCGGATTTACTCGCCGAAGAAGGGATGAAATCACTGGCAGCACAGCACTATCAGCACATGTGGCAGGAAAGCCAACAATTGGGCCTGATGCAATGGGAACCGGGACTGGTTAGCCGCGTGGAGCGGTTGGCAGCATCCCGCAAAAAATAAGACATTCGGAGTGAATGGTCACTTATGTTTAAAACAATCATAACCTTTCTACGCAAGCAGTTACCTAAACTGAAACCCTCCTGGCTGCTGTTGGGCGTACTACTGTGGATCGTCGTGCTGGTTTTGGCCTGGTGGCTGGGGCCGCGTTTGACGCTGGGCGAGTCGCGCCCGTTGCAGGGAATCTGGGGACGCGTGGTGTTCACGCTGGTCTGGCTGTGGCTGGCGTTCTCCTATAGCGCCTGGATGGTGTGGCGTCGCGTGCAGCAGATGCGTGCGGAGCGTCATGATCAGCAGGTCATTGAGCTGGATCCTTTACAGGCGTATGTCGACAGCCAGCAGACGTTTCTCGATCGCTGGCTGGAGGCGTTTCAGACTCAACTGGGTAAACGCGCGCTGTATGCGATGCCCTGGTATCTGACTATTGGCCTGGCGGGCAGCGGGAAAAGTAGCCTGATCCATCGCGCCAACCCGGCAAACAAAATGAATCCGAAGCTGGATGCGGAACTGCGGGATGTGGCGGCAGGCCAGCAGGTAAGCAGTTGGGTCGGTGAATCTGCGGTGATTTGGGATCCCAGCGGACAGCTACTTGCCCAGCCTGAACTGGAGGGGGATTCGCTCGGGCAGCGTCATGCTCGTCTGTGGCAGCACTTGTTACAGTGGCTCAGTGAAAACCGCCGCCGCCAGCCGCTCAACGGTCTGGTGCTTACGCTGGATATCTCCTGGCTGGCGCAGGCTGGCGTCGCGGATCGCAAAGCCTATGCGCAGGTCATGCGCGCCCGCTTGCAGGAAATTTCCGTCAACATCAATACGCGCTTACCGGTGTATATCGCGCTGACCCGGTTGGATATGCTGAGCGGCTTCGACAAGGTCTATCGCCAGTTAAACCGCGATGCGCGTCAGGCTGTGTTAGGCGTGACGTTTACGCCGCAGGCCAGCAACAGCAAAGGCTGGCTGGAAGAGCTGGAGCGCTTCTGGGACGAGTGGGTCACGCACCTGAATGACAACCTGCCGGACATGTTGCTGACGCAGTCGGACAGAAGCGTGCGCAACTCGCTGTTCTCGTTCGTTCGCCAACTGGCTGGCGTGAAAGATTACGTGATGGAAGTGCTGACGGAAACGTTGGCGACAGGCGAGGATCGCACATTCCTGATTCGCGGCGTCTACGTCAGCTCTGTCTATCAACAAGGGGTGCCGTTCGATGCCTTTGCGCAGTCAGCTTCCCGACGTTATCAACTGCCCGAGCCGATTAACCCTGCGCTGCGCGGTGAATCCAATACGTTCTTTGTGCAGCGCCTCTTCCCTGACGTTATTTTTCCTGAGGCCAGTCTGGCGGGGGAAAACCGGCTGCATAGCCTGTATCGTCGGCGTCGGCTGGGTATCGGTGTGGGCTGTATGTTGCTCGCCAGTCTGGCGTTGGTTGGCAGTTGGCACCATTTCTATCGGGTCAATGAAGAAGCGGGTCGTAACGTACTGACGAAAGCGCAGGCGTTTATCGGTACTAATGAGCTGGAAGGGCAGCCGGGCTACGGTTATCAGCAGTTGCCACGTCTGAATTTGATCCGCGATGCGACCTTATCCTTCGGTAACTACCACGAACGTACACCGCTACTGGCGGATCTGGGTCTGTATCAGGGCGATAAGATTGGGCCTTATGTTGAAGGCACCTATCTACAAATGCTGAATCAACGCTTTTTACCGGCGGTGATGCAGGGGCTGCTGGAAGATCTGAATCAGGCCCCCGCCAATAGCGAGCAAAAGCTGACGATTCTGCGCGTCATGCGGATGCTGGATGATGCGTCAGGACGTAATAAAACGCTGGTCGAACAGTTTATGGCGCAGCGCTGGCAGAAGGCCTTTCCTGGACAGGGCAATGTGCAGGAACAACTGATGCAGCATCTGGATTACGCCCTTGAGCACACCGATTGGCACAAGGCGCGTGAGCAGAAAGATGCGGTCGCGATCAGCACGTTTGCCCCCTTTACTCAGCCGATTACGCTGGCTCAGCAGGAACTGAGCAAGCTGCCGATGTATCAGCGCGTTTACCAGAGTCTGGTGATGAAGGCGACACAGGTATTACCGCCGGATTTAGCGATCCGTGATGAAGTCGGGCCGACCTTTGATCCGGTATTTTCCCTGCGCAATGACAAAGCGGGAAGCGTGCCGAGACTGCTGACGTATCCCGGCTTTAGTGACTATTACCTCAAGCAGGACAAAGCCCTATTAGAGCTGACGGCGCTGGACGCCTGGGTGCTGGGGCAACGTGAGCGTGCGCAGTTCAGCGAAGCCGATCGGCGGGAAATTTTGCGTCAGGTGAATGACCGCTACATTACGGATTACATCAACCAGTGGCAGAAAGTGCTGGCGAACATTGATGTGCAAACGCTCGATACGCCGGAGCAGGCGCTCGATATCCTCACGGATATTACCGGCAACGATCAGCCCTTCCAGCGCGTGCTGACCACGGTGAGTGATAACACCCGTATCCGCAAGCTGGCCGATGATGATAACGATACGGCGCAGAGCATTAACACGCGTATCGGCCGTCCGTTTATGACCATCAACGCGGCGCTGAGCGGACGCGGCGAACAAGGGCCGCTGGTGCAAGAGGTCAATCAGAAACTGACGGATCTCTATCACTATCTCGATCAGATCGTCAACGCGACCGATCCAGGACAGGCGGCATTGAAAGCGGTGCAGGCGCGGCAGGGGAATAAATTTGCCGATCCGGTGTTCGCCTTACAGCAATACGCCCGCAGTCTTCCCGCGCCGCTGGATCGCTGGGTAGGGCAATTAGCCGGGGAGAGCGCGAGTCTGGTGACCGGGCTGGCGATGTCGTCGCTGAATCAGGAATGGCTGGATAAGGTCGTGACGCCATTCAATGAGAAGCTGGCGGATCGTTACCCCTTCGATCCGTCGTCGAACAAGGATGTGCCGCTATCGGAAATGGAAATGTTCTTCATGACGGGTGGGACGCTGGACAGCTTCTATCAAACCAACCTCAAGGCGATGATGGAAAGCGGCATGCTGGAAGAAGGCATGGCGTCGCCTTTGCAGGCGGAACTGGTGAAGCAGCTCGAACGTGCTAACCGTATCCGCCAGACCCTGTTCAATGCGCAGGGCAGCCTGGAAGTGCATTTCGTTCTGGAACCGCTGGAACTGACGGCGAATAAACGTCGCAGCGTGCTGAATCTGGATGGACAACTGCTGGAATACAGCCACGGTCGTCGCCAGAAAACGCCGCTGGTGTGGCCAAACAGTATGCGCGACGGTGCCGAAAGTAAGCTGACGCTGGTGCCGGACGATCGTGAACGTTCACCGCGCAGCCTGAGCTTTAGCGGGCCGTGGGCGATGTTCCGCTTAATCAATAGCGATCAGTTGACGCAGGTTAATGAGAATACCTTTGACGTGCGCTTCTCGCTGGAGAACGGGGCGATGACGTATCGCGTGTACACCGATGCCAGCCATAACCCGTTTGCCGGTGGTCTGTTTAGCCAGTTCACGCTGCCTGACTCACTTTATTAATTAACTCTCGGGAGCCCGCTCTGGCTCCCTATTGCTGGATGATGTGATATGCAAGATGCACAACAGGCCCTGAAAGTGGGTCGGGATCCACGGATGCTGCCGGAGTTTGACGCACTGCGGGCGGAAATTAACAAATTGAGCCATGCGTCTCGTCCTGATGTGGACTGGATGCTGGTGCATGACATGGCAACCACCATCTTTGAAAAGCAGGGCGTGGATCTCCAGACCGCGATCTACTTTACGTTGGCGCGTTCGCGACTGGCGGGATTGACGGGATTCACGGAAAGCTGTGAGTTTTTGGCAAACCTGATCGTGACGCAGTGGGATAATTTCTGGCCGCCGGTGCATCAGGAGCGAGCGCGTATCGAGATGCTGGACTGGTTCATTGCCCGCATCAGCGAAGTGGTGCGTCAATACGCCATTAGCCATGAACACAAACGGCTGGTTTATCGTTGCGAACGCGCGCTGCAATTGATGAGTGAAAAGCTGCACAACTCAGGGTTGAGCCGTATTCCTCGCGTCGAGAATCTGCTGCACTTCGTCGAAGGTTATACCCATTTGTTTGATGAAACCGAGATTGTCATTGTGTCGGACGATCAGGAACTGAAAAAGCAGGATATGCAGATTCCGCCCATGGTGTTCTTTCATTCAGACATGGAACCCGGCGCGACGGTGCAAAGCAGTGGTTCATCAGGATCGGGTCAGGCTGCTCTGCCTGCGGGCAGCATTCTCATCGGACGGGAGAAAGGGCAAATGAAACCGACGGTATTGAAAATTGAGGCGCATAAAAAGCAGAAGCCAGCCTGGTTCTGGTTTGTCTCCGGGTTGCTGACCTGCGCGTTGCCTGTCGCAGCCATTACGGGCTGGCAGTATTGGCAGGAACAGAAGGCTGATGCGCTAGCGTTACTGCAACAGCCAGCCTACGCGTTGCCCACGGCGCCCGATCATAATGACATTCGCCGGGTGCGTATTGCGCTGGGCGAACAGAAATTGCAAGGCATGGAAGGCGAGTTGATTAACCGCTATCAGGCACAGTTGGAACAGGTGAAAAATGCCTCACCTTTCTACCTGTATCAATACGGTAATGGGCTGAAAAACGTGATGCAGCAACTCTATCCTGATTCACTGGCGGTGAAAGAGATGGAACGCCAATGGCAGCTTTCTCTTGAACGCCAGCAGGGGGATGAACCGAAAACGCTGGGTTACGAACAGGCGCGTGCCCGCATCAACGAGACGTTGCAGCAGTTGCTGGAACTGGAACGGCAGCGCCGGACGGTGACGATTTCCTACCTGAAATCAAAACTCTACGATATGCAAAAAGACCTGATATCGGACGTCCCTTTCGGGATACGACTGCGGGAACTTGAGGCGCGTAAAACCAAGAGCCAATCGCTGACGCCAGCGGAGTTACGCGCGATGGAAGACGAGCTACGCGCCTTCAACGTCCGCTTGTACCGTTTGCAGCAGAGTAATTCTGCCAGCTGATTGTCGTGAAGGGAAAAACGCTGAGCACATGATGAAATACAAAAAATTAGTAATAGTTCTGTCGTCCTGTTGGCTGGCGTCATGTCAGGCGCCCATCACATCGCTGTCTGAATCGGAACTCGTGGCGTCAGCGAATCGGGGAAACGGTGAAGCACAATATCAGCTGGCAAAGACGCTCGCCGCGCGCTCGCAGTACACCGAGGCGATGCAGTGGATGCAAAAGGCATCTGGCCTGTCTGAACTTCCGGGCAATCAGGAACTGCGTGCGGCCGCTGCACTTCAGGTCGGTGACTGGTTTCAGGCCGGGCTGGGCGCGCCCAAGAACAGCCCGTCTGCTCGCCAGTGGTGGACAACGTCCTCACGTCTGGGAAATGGCGAAGCGGGGCATCGGCTTGGCATGGACTGTCAGGTTCAGCATCAGGGAAAGCTGGTGACGGCCTGCCTGAATGCATTTGAATCCGCTGCGGCAAATGGCTATCCCCCTGCACAGTTGATTGTCGCCCAGTGGCATGCGACGCATGTGGGCGGCGAAAAAGAGGCCGTATCGTGGTTACTGAAGGCCTCCGAACTGGGCAATCGGGATGCGCAATACCAACTGGCACAGCGCTATGAACAAGGTAAAGGCGTGGTGATCCGTCGCGACCTGGCCGAACGCTGGTATTTCCGCGCGGCGACGCTGGGTCAGGCACAGGCGCAACTGTGGATGGCGCGACACGAAGACGGCGAGAATGCGTTGAACTGGTATCAAAAATCCGCGTCATCAGGTGATGCCGAAGCACAGCTTTGGCTAGGCAAGGTTTACCGCGAAGGTAAGCGCTTACCTTGGGATGAAAAAAAGGCGCGCTATTGGCTGGAGCGTGCCGCGTCTGGCGGATCGGGCGAGGCTGATTACTTGCTTAGTCAGAGCCAGACAACGCATGAAAAGCGCGAACAGTATCTGGTTCAGGCATCCTCTGCGGGCTATATCCGGGCGCAGCGTGAGCTGGGGGAGCGGCTATTTAACGCGACCGAATTTGCGCGTGCGCGTGAAGAATATGCCAAAGCGGCCTCAGCAGGAGATACCGAATCCCGTCTAGCCTATGGCGAGATGCTGCGGCTGGGGCAAGGCGGCAAAGAGGATTATGTTGAGGCGATGAAGCAGTATCGTCTGGCAGCGAATGAGGGTAACCGTATGGCGCAATATCGCATGGGCATGATGCGTCAGGATGGGTTAGGTGCATCGCGTAACCGTATTCATGCTTACGCCTGGTATGCGATGGCGGCGACGGAGGGAATGCCCGAAGCCATTCATGCGCGTAACGATCTGGAAGCGACGATGCAGCCGGATGAAATCAAGGCCGGACAGCGGCTGGCGATGCACTGGTCATCCGGGAAAACGGAGTAATCTTCTGGGTGATTCATTGGTGGCAAATAGCTGGTGATTAACAGTTAAGGCAGAACCGATGAATCATCGTGTTGTAATCAAGCCCTGATAGCAAGAAACAGGCGGGTGTTGCGTGATAGCAACACCCGTTTTTTTGTTTTATGACGCTTTTCATTCCGGATGTCCTGATTTTGCCATTCCTGTTTTTCATAAAAAAACGTAAGTGACTGCTTACTATTATTGTTATGGAAATGAGTGATTTATCGCCAGATATAGTCTTTTGCTATTAATAAGCACGATTTCTATTGGCTATTCATTTCATTCATTTATCGCTAACTCATACTTTCAGAATAACTGCGCATTTTGCGCAATTTCTTGCTCACTTTCTGGTGCAAATCACTTTTTGCGCAATGTTTGCAAACGATATGCGAGGTCTGCGCAACTTTTTGCTCAGGTTTTACTTAGGGGGAATTTGGTTTAAGTAAATTCCTTTATAAAACATAAAGATAAATATTGGCATGTGGCTTGCTATACAGAGCGTGAAGTTACTCATCTCGTTTAACGAGTAATCCCGTTCAACAATTCATTCCGTTTAACAACAAGGAGCAAGACTATGCCAACTCCATGCTATATCAGCATCGAAGGTAAAACTCAGGGCAACATTACCGCGGGTGCTTTCACTTCTGATTCTGTCGGCAACATCTATGTGGAAGGCCACGAAGACGAAATGCTGGTACAGGAATTCAAACACATCGTCACCGTACCGACCGACCCACAGTCTGGTCAGCCGTCCGGCCAACGTGTGCACAAACCGTTCAAATTCACCGTCGCGCTGAACAAAGCTGTTCCGCTGATGTACAACGCCCTGGCGTCTGGCGAAATGCTGCCGACCGTGACCCTGAAATGGTACCGCACCTCTGTTGAAGGTAAGCAAGAACACTTCTTCTCTACCATCCTGACCGATGCCACTATCGTTGATATCGACTGCAAAATGCCACACTGCCAGGATCCATCCAAACTGGACTACACCCAGTTAATCGAAGTGTCGCTGGCTTATCGCAAAATCGACTGGGAACACACCGTTGCCGGGACTTCTGGTTCCGATGACTGGCGTACACCGGTCGAAGCGTAATTCCTACCGAACCCGGGCTTGTCCCGGGTTTTCTGCGTTTTTCTCAACGTGATGCTTTATCAACATGAACTGTGGCGTGAGCAGACTCAGACCACAGCTCAGGTTTTTATTTTAATCAGGATAGCGACGTGCCGCTCCGGGAAACCCCGAGGCGTGCGGTAGCCATGGCAACGGCGAAGGAAGAAGGAGAGGACGGGTGGCAAACAGTACAGGATTACAGTTCACCGTAAAGGTCGGCGCGTTGGAGGCTGGCACCTTTGCGGTAGTGGATTTCAGGCTGGATGAAGGGCTGAATCGGCCTTTCAGCCTGTCGCTGAGTCTGGCGAGCGCGTTGCCGGATGTGGATTTCGGCGCGGTGCTGGACCAGCCGTGCGAGCTGATGATTTGGTATGAAGGCGAACTGAAACGTCGGGTCAGCGGGATTATCAGTGGCTTCACGCAGGGCGATACCGGATTCCGGCGCACGCGCTATCAGATGGAAGTCCGTCCGGCGCTGTGGCGACTGGGGCTGCGCACCAATGCCCGCATCTTTCAGGCACAGAAACCGGACGCGATTATTGGTGCGTTACTGGAAGAAGCAGGGATTACCGATTACGCCTTTGCACTACGTAACGAGCATGCGGTGCGGGAATACTGCGTACAGTATCGGGAAAGTGATTTGGCGTTTATCACCCGTCTGGCGGCGGAAGAAGGGATGTATTTCTTCCACGAATACGAAGAGGGTAAACACCGCGTGGTATTTGCCGATGATGCGGGCGCGCTAACCAAAGGCCCCGAGCTGTTCTTCAACCTCGCCAATCAGGGATTAAGTGAGGGCGACTATGTCCGGCGCTTCCACTACGCGGAGCGGGTGAGTACCTCGGACGTGGAGTTGAAGGATTACAGCTTCAAGACACCGGCTTACGGGCTGTCACACAAGAAGATGAGCGGCGAGCTGGCGCACCAGCGAGAAAGCTATCAGCACTACGACTATCCGGGGCGCTATAAGCAAGACCCGAGCGGCAAGGCGTTCAGCGGTTACCGGCTGGATGCGCTGCGTTCAGGGGCGGTGACAAGCGAAGGGGAATCCAACTGCGCAGGGCTGATGCCGGGCAATACCTTTACTCTGACGGAGCACCCGAATGCGACGCTGAATGCGGTATGGCAGACGGTGAGTGTGACGCACGTCGGGCAGCAGCCGCAGGCGCTGGAAGAGGAAAGCGGCGGCGAACCGACCACCATGAGCAACAGCTTCACGGTGGTGAAAGGCACGACGACGTGGCGTGCGGCCATGCCGTACAAACCGATGGTGGACGGCCCGCAAATCGCCACCGTCGTCGGCCCGACGGGGGAAGAAATTTACTGTGACCAGTACGGTCGGGTAAAACTGCAATTCCCGTGGGATCGCTACGGTGCGAGCAACGACCAGAGCTCGTGCTGGGTGCGCGTCAGCCAGGGCTGGGCGGGCGGCCAGTACGGCATGATCGCCATTCCGCGTATCGGCCATGAAGTGATCGTCAGTTTCCTTGAAGGCGACCCGGACCAGCCGATTATCACCGGGCGTACTTTCCACGCCACTAATCCGACGCCGTATGTTTTACCGGCACATAAAACGCGCACCACGCTGCGTACCGATACCCATAAAGGCAGTGGTTTCAACGAGCTGCGCTTTGAGGATGAGGCGACGCGTGAACAAATTTATTACCACGCCCAGAAAGATATGGATGGCGTTATTAACAACATCCACCGGCAGAGTGTCGGGCGCGATCAGCACCTCAGCGTGGATCAGGATCAGTTCCAACGGGTGACGCGTCACCGTCACCGAACGATAGGCAAGGATGATTTTGAAAACATCGGTCAGGATCATCATCAGGAAATTGGCCGGAGTTTTATTCAGAAGATTGGTGCGTCGTTCAAGCGGTTCATCGGCGGGGGAGAAATTACCCGTATCGAAGGGAGCCGTCAGACCACGATGTCCGGTTCTGAAGAGACGTTGATCGGCGCGCACCAGCGCGTTCTGGTGAATACGGACAGCTATCTGAAAGCCGCGGATATCGTGCTGGAAGCGGGGCAGGCTCTGACCATCAAAGCGCCTGGCGGCTTTATCAAGATTGATAGCGCGGGCGTCACGATTTCTGGGACGATTGTGAAAATCAACGATGGCGGAGCGGCTGGCGTAGGGACGGCACCAGTATCGATTACGCCAGAAGACCCGATGAAACCCACGCTACCGGATGCGCCAGACAGACGTTAAGGAGGAACTATGCCAGGAGCGGCACGTTTAGGGGACAGTTGCGCAGGTCACGGCTGTTTCCCTGCCACCCCGATTATTGAAGGCAGCGGTGATGTCATCATCAATGGTAAACCGGCCGCCCGTAAAAGCGATGCGGTCTTACTCCATGCCTGCCCTTGCCCGAATATGCCCCACGGCGTACACAGTCGTGCGATATCCGCGGGCTCCGGCACGGTTATCATCAATGGAAAGCTGGCGGCGCGTATCGGTGATGCGATCGGCTGTGGCGGCTCGGTCGCTGCGGGTAGTGGGAATGTCATCATTGGCGATTCGCCCTACCAGTCTCCAGTTAAGGCGTGTGCTGAGCAATCGGCAAAAAGCCGTGCGCCTCTGCTGGCATTGACGCCGATGTTATTGCCGACGTTAATGGAATGGGCGTCGGTCGCCGAGCTGCCCATTCTTGATGACCTACTCTCCGTCGCTCAGCGTAAAGATCGTTATCTGGCGCGCGCCAAGTTGGCGACTGAAGCCGCATCGCTGCCGGGGTTAGCCGATGCGGCAAAGCGGCTGGCGTTTAACAACGACAGCATCTTACGCGCTGAGGCCGCCCAGTATGTGTACTCGGTCGATGAATTTCGGCGAGGCGTACTGGATAAATTGCCTAAGGCACCGATTGGACTGGATATTCTGGATACCGGCGCGATTCCTGGGCTAAAAAATGCCAACATGACGGACATGAAAACGGGCTTCGGTGCATCATTATTCAAGTCTGCGATTAATGGTGAGACGATGTTGACCTATCGGGGCACCAATAACGCGGTGACAGGGGCTAAAGACTGGTTGACTAACGCTGCTCAGGGGATGGGACTTGAATCTGCTCAGTATAATCAGGCAATGGATTTAGCAAAACTGGTAAAAAGAGCCGTCTCACCACCTCCCGTTATTGTGGGGCATTCATTAGGCGGTGGCCTGGCATCGGCTGGCGTTGGCGTTACTGGATTGCCGGGTTATACCTTTAATGCTGCGGGTTTGCATACCAATACTGTGGCGCGCGTTGGTGGTGCCGATTTGGCGAAAACCGCCTCGCTAATAAAGACGCAGGCAGTGGATGGTGAGGTATTAACCATGGCACAAACCTACGGTAAGGCATTGATTCCTGGTTTATTGTCTGGCGCGGGCGCATTGATTGGTGGAACCGCCGGTGCAGTGCTAGGGGGCGTCATCGGTGTTGCAAAACTGTTGGAAGGGGGCCTCCCGAAAGCAAGCGGTGATATGATGGCACTTCCCGCAGTCGGGGGCTCGCCGATTGCGCGTCACGGTATGGATCAGGTGATTGCGGGTATTGAAAGCCAGAAAAAGGAAGATATCGGGAAGATAACCAATACATTCAGGGGAATATAATGCAATGGTTGGCACGTATAAAATGGTTGGGCGTCATTATTCTGGGATTATTAACCGCTTGTCAGGCAGGAGGACACAGTATGCGGGCAAGTGAACTTTTTGAACCGCCCGTGGTGGCGGTACTGGAAAGTATTCAAAAAGGTGACGAGTCAGCAGCCCGTCATCAGCTGTCACAGGGCGTTAACCTGAATATTCAGGGGAAAGAGGGCATCACGCCGCTGCTGTGGCTGATTTATGAGACAAAGGATAAAAAAGCCGTCACGCTGGCGCTTAAACTGGGGGTCGACCCGAATTATAAAGATGGGTTTGGCGACAGTGCGGTGAATTCCGTCGCGGGCGCGAAAGACCCTGACTGGCTTCGCATTATCCTAGATGCGGGAGGCGACCCGAATGCGATTGGGCGTCTTGGCCAGCCAGCAATATTTAGTGCTATTGGGGAAGAGCGCTGGGCCGATATCAAATTGCTCGTAGAGCGGGGCGCTGATTTGAATCTCGTTGATGGCCCCAAAAGAAATAGCGCCCACTATGCTGCTTATCTGAATAAGTATGAAATCGCCTATTGGCTGATAGAACAAGGCGCAGATAGTCATATTTATGATGAGACAGGCAGTAATCTCGCTTTTACCGTGGATGACAGCTTATCCATTATGTCTCCTAAATCTCCTCAATACCCTTGGGCATTAAAGGTAAAACAGCTATTACTGGATCGCGGTGTTAAATTCCCACCGCTGTCACCTGCTGAAGTTCGCGATCGTTGGGAAAAAGGACTGCCAGTATAGTTTTTTGATTCTCCGTTTTATTATTCATTTCGCGTCATAAAAATAAACGGTATGTCTCGACCCGATAATCTGCGTGATTATTGGGTCGTTGCTGCTGTGCTGAATACACGCTCATCGTATTAAAAATTATCTCATTTATTTACAGGCAAATAACGATGATGGCAAACGGTTATACCCTGTTTGAAATCAGCCAATTTAATGCACCTTTGTTCGCGATTATCTCGCCGTTGAGTTATCCCTCCTTACCTGAGTATTGGCAGGCTTTTCAACCTGCGGCGTCGGATATATGGCAGCAACTGCATTTTGGCAAGGATGCTGAAAACTGGCAGATGTGGGCGCCTATTGTGGTGAAGGTAGAAGAAGGCAAACCAGGAGAAACCCTACTGCACTGGCTGACCGAAACACAGCCGGAGCGTCATGGTAACGTGATCCTCATGCATGGCGAACTGACATTGCAGCAGGTGGCCGATTTTTGGCAGCAGCGCATTTTCTGTCTCTGGCCTGATGGCACACGAGCGCTATTTCGTAGCTATGCACCAGACGTTTTATCAGCCTGGTGGTCCACTCTGGATCTTGCTGCACAAACGGATTTTCTCGGCCCGCTAAATAACCTGTACTTGCCCATAGTGAATAGCGAACGTGGGGAATATCAGCTATTCGCACAACAGGATGTTAATAAAGAATATAAGAATGATATTAATAACGCATACCAGATTACTTTAACGCGTTATCAATATTATCTTCTCGCTAATGACAATCGTTTACATCGATTAGCGAATGAACTCTTTCTTTTTGTCAGCGCGCAATGTGTTTTTCCGCTGGATATTGAAATAGTCAACGCGCGATTTATTAGCGGTATTGAATTAGCCAGGCGTTTTTATCCCAAAGCCAGCGAGGCGGAGTGTGAAGCCTGGTCCGCTCATCGCTGGGTACTCGGCAGTGAATTCTATTTACACCCGATCTTTATTCATCTGACTGAACGTTATTCGATTGCGGACAGTATTCGGATTTTTAAATCTGAGCCTGAACGTATTGAGAGTGTGCAGCTTAATTACCATCGCCCCGGTTGGATGCGGGGAGAGTTACCCGACATAACGGAGGTCACGCTGTGAGTGTATCGCAACCTTTCCTTGAACTGTTGCCGGAAGATGATGCCGTCTGGCAAACGCGTATCGCTCAGGGCGGCTGTTTTGTTATCGCAGAGGCATCGATGAACGATGCTGTACCGTGGCTGGCCGAACGCTGGGGAGGCAGCCTGGAACAGACGCGTTTGTACTGGGGGGAAACAGGACGCGTTCATGCCTCGGTATCGCCCTATTGCATCCCGCTTAATGTCGCCAACTGGTCGCAGGTGAAAGAACACATCATTACCCAACCCGGCTGGGGTATGGGGCTACAGCTGGCGTGGTTTATGCAAGCTTATTCGCCGCTCGATCAACTGCTTGAGGTGACGAAACATCTGCGGCAGTGGAGCCTGGTGACCTCACCTTCCGGGGAAAACGCCATCCTGCGCGTGGGCGACTGGCAGGTGGTGAATCAGTTGTTATCTGCCAGTTCCGCACAAGAAGCCTGTGCACTCTATGGCCCGATAGCCAGCTTCTGCGACATTTCTCCTGATGGCGCGGTTCGCGCTTTAAACCTCACCGCCCGTGAACCCCACTCTATTCCAGACATCCTGCCGCGCCAACTGAGTGCTGAACAATGGCACGCCATCATGGTGCCTTATGGGCATCAGAATCTGGCGCGCTATATGGCGCATCTGCGTACTTACCATGCTGACTGGAAGAATGCGTCTGACGATGAACTACAGGTGTTTACCCATCAGCAGACGGAGCAGGCGAAAAACAACGGCTTTAACAACGACCGCGATATCGTGCGCTGGCTGGCATTGGCGACAGAACTCTCGCCGGAATTCATTCATCAGCCCTGGGCAAAAAATATTCTGATACAGCCTGAATATATTGGCACGCAAAGCCGTATGGATCGCCTGTATCAGGCAGCTATTGACCACCTGGACGAAGCATAAAATAAAAAGGACGTCATTTCATGAGTCAGAACAAGCAGGCAACGTTGCTTTCCAGCGAGGATGCAGCGAGTCGGGGTTTTAGCACGGATAAAAAAATATCAGGAGGCTGTGCCAAGTGTGGTTATGAAGTCCTGATTTATTACCATTATGACTCTGGGGAGCCGGTTCCCAATGCGCCATTTGTCCTCATCGACAGCAATAAAACAGAAATCCACGGTCAGACGGATGCCAACGGCCTCTGTTTCATTTATGACATGGGGGGAGGTACGTTTGAGCTGCTACTGGAAGAAGGTGAGGATGAGTTCACGCCGCAGGAAACCATTCAGAATAACCCCGTATTGCAGGCTACTCCGGGTTATGCCGCACTAGCAGGTGAGTATTTCACGCTGTTCCTTCTCCTGCGTAAACAAGGGCTAGTGGCCTATGACGCTGATGACAGCAGTGACCGACATATTGATGTTGATGGCGCAGGAATATTCACCTCCATCCCAGATGATTACACAAAAGCTTATCGTCGCTTCTGGGAACTGGACAAAAAGATTAACCGCGGTAATCGCCAGCTGAAACAGGCCATCAACAAGATCCACCATAGCCTCGCAGCAGAAACGGCGGATGCGGGAGGGGATGATAACGCCGCGCTCATGATGTTTTGCGAGATTATTCTGGGTTGTATTCCTGTGGTGGGGCAAGCGCTGGACGTGTACTCCATTGGTGAGTGGTGCTGGCAAACCCATGAAGATCCCGATTTGATGAAGGATCCGTTGCATGTAGCCGGTGGTGTCCTGTGTGTGATTGGGGTAATTCCCGGACTGGGTGATGCGATTAAAGTGAGCGGGCGGGCGATTATTAAAGCGCTGAGAAATGCCTCCTCACCTGCGGCTGTGCAGTTTGCCATCAAAACGATCCGCAGCTTGTCTAACGGCAACCTGGTGAAAGGCGTTACCGAACTGCGTGGTTTGCTGAAAGAATATGGAAAGAAAGGCAAAGCGATGCTGTTGACCATGCAGCAGGCTTTGGTGACGGCAATGAAGGCCTCGGAGAAGGATGGCTGGATTGTTGCGCTGATGAAAGATCGGTTCAGCAAGATGCTCGACTATCTGGATCAGTTAGTTAAACGTTACGACGAGGCCATTGCGACCCTCGAGAAAGAATTTGATAAGTTTATTCCTCTGATTGTGACACGGGTTTCCGGCAGCCCACGGCCTAAAGGTTCCTTCGCGAAAAAGGCCGATGCCTCGCCAAGCCATACGACGGCGGAAAGCAGGGCGGCCAGTCCATCTTCGGGTTCAAAATCTGAGCCTACTGATTCGCCAACCGCCACTAAACAAAGCGATGCTAAACCTGATGGTGACAAGGGAAAAGACCAGCGGCTTAAAAAACAAACGCCAGAAGAAAATGTGCCACACAAGGCTGAACCGTCAAAACCCACTGATGCCGTTGAAGAAAAGCCCAAACCGCAAGAGCCCGTAAAGAAAAAAAGCGAATCCCCTCCGGAAGAGGCGAACAGCATTAATGCGGGTAGAAATACTGAAAAGCCATCGGGTAAAAAGGGGGCTGAGCAGGATGCGAATAATCAGAATGGTACTAACAAGGCTGATAGCAAAGATAGCAAGCAAAATGGCGACCCGGTCGATATGGCAACGGGTGCGGTGGTGGAGAAACGTACTGATATTCAGCTAACGGGAATGTTGCCGCTGCCACTGCAACGCTACTATCGCTCCACGGGAAAACGCCATCCTGGCTTACTGGGAACGCTATGGCGCACTAACTGGGATATCAGCCTGACGCTCAACAACGGGGTGGCAACGCTAACGGATGGTGAATTCAATCAGGCATTCTTCACCCTCCCTAGTGAAGGAGAGGTCAGCCGCTCATCGTCAAATCCTCAATGGCGGTTGACCCGGCAGCACGGTGAACTCGTTCTTCATCATGTTGATGGCCTGTGCTATCGGTTTGAGCATGCGCTCGGTCTTCAGCTTTGCCTGACGTCGATTGACGATACGGCCGGCAATCGGGTGACGTTCGAGTGGATGCTGGGTGAACTGTGCTGGGTGGTACTACCGGACAGGCGCTTGATTCACGTCACCACTGAACACCGCAGGATTACGACACTGACGCTGTGTACCCCGCAGCGCCAGCCTTTAAAAACACTGGTCAGCTATACCTACGATCGTCGCGGACATTTACTGAGCGTGCGGGCGGATGAGGGGCGTAACTTTGACTATCGCTATTCACCGGAAGGCTGGCTGCTGCGCTGGTCGGATTTAGGTTCGACCTGGGTTGAGCATGACTACGATCAAAAAGGTCGCGCTATCCGTGACAGAACGTCGGAAGGCTACTGGCCAGGTCACTTTGAATACGACGATGACACCCTGACTAGCCATTATCACAGCGGATTTGGCGGGGTATTCAGCTACGTACGAGATGAACGCAATAATATCCTGCTCCAGCGCACGCCTGACGGGGGAGAAACCCGGTTCGAATGGGTGGATAACCAACTGGTGGCGGAGACCGACCCGCTGGGTGGTCGCACGGTCTATCAGCGTAACGACTGGGGACAGGTGACCGACGTTACCCTGCCTGACGGTGCGATGCATCACTATGCGTATGACGATAACGGGCAGTTGCTGGCTTATACCGATCCGCTGGGCAACGAATGGCAATATCAGCGCAATGCAGCCGGGCAGATTGTTGAGGTGAACGACCCGGAAGGACGTGAGTGGCTGTATCGTTACGGTGAAACAGGGCAACTGTCGACGGTGATAGGCCCGGATGGCGTGTTGCAGCGTTATCACTATAACCGTCGTGGCCTGCTGAGCAGCCTTGAGCGGGATAATGCGCCAGCGGTGATGTTCCGCTATGACGACCTTGACCGCCTGACGGAGCGGCATATCGGGCATGAAGCGGGTGTGCAGGTGCGGCGCTGGGAATATGACGGCGTGCGCGAGTCTCCGTCGAAAGTGGTGTACGAAGACGGCAGCGAGACGCGGTTTGGTTACGATGTGGAAGGTAACCTGACGGCGGTGACGGATGCGCTGGGGCAGCGTTACCAGTTCCGCTATGGGGCGTTCGATAACCTGCTGGAAGCGACGGACCCGCTGGGAGCGACGGTGCGCTACCACTACAATGCGGAAGCCGAGTTCGCCGGGGTGACGAACAGTCAGGGACGAAACTGGACGTACGGGTTTGACTCCAGCGGACGGTTGAGTGAAGAGCGGCATTACGATGGCCGGATGTACCGGTATCAGTACGATATGGCAGACCGTCTGGTACAGCGCACCGCACCGGATGGCAGCGCATTGCACTATGAGCACGATGCGGCAGGACGGATAACACGTATCACGGCGCGGAAGGCCGATGGTGAAACGGACGGTATCACGGAACTGGCGTATGACGTGGCTGGCCGGTTGACCAAAGCCGCCAGCCCGGATGCGGTGGTGGAATACACCTATAACCGTGCAGGGCAGGTGACATCGGAAACGGTGAACGGCGAGGCGGTACAGAGCGGTTATGATGCGGGTGGTCAGCGTGCGGTAGTGGAAGGGATACTGGCACCGCTGCAACTGGCGTGGCAGTCGGGTCGGCTGTCGTCGCTGGGCATTGGCTCACACCAGCCGTTGCAGTTCAGCCACACGGCGGCGGGAGAAGAGCAGCGACGAACTAACGGCAGCGGATTCTCACTGCGCCACGAATGGAGCCCGACGGGGCTGTTGCAGCGTCAGGCGCTGGAAGGGGCGGACGGCCGGGTGAATGACGTGCTGGAGCGCCGCTACCAGTACGATGTGCTGGATCGTCTGACGGGTATCAGCGACAGTCACTGGGGCGAGCAGGCATTCAGGCTGAACGGGGCAGGCCAGGTAACGGCGGAGCGCCGCGATGAGGGACGGCGGCGTCAGGCGCGGCTGTTTGGCTACGACAGCGAACAGAACCTGTGCGAGGTGTCGCAGATAGCGCCGGGTCTGGGTGAGACGCTGAAGGTGCAGGATGCGGTGGTACAGTCATCGGCGCGGTACGATGCGGCGGGTCGCGTGGTGGAGCGGGGCCATACGCAGTACCGGTATGACGACTGCGGGCGTCTGGCGATGAAGCGCGAAACGCGACCGGGGTTCAGGCCGAAGGAAACGTATTTCGACTGGGACGTGCAGGACCGTCTGGTTCGGGTGAGTTTGCCGGACGGGGGGCGGTGGCGGTATCGTTACGATGCGTTTGGCCGCAGAGTCAGTAAGGTGCGTGAGGGACAACTCCCGTCGGCGCAGGCGGTAGCGCGGGTGGCGTACCGGTGGGACGGTGACCAGCTGATTGGTCAGCAGCAATACTATGCCGATGGCAGCGCGGCACGGGAAGTACAGTGGGTGTATGAGCCGGGGAGTTTCCGGCCGTTAGCACAGGTGGAGGCGCAGGGCGACAGCACGCAACTGCACTACATCGTGACTGACCTGACGGGGACGGCGAGAGAGTTGTGCAGCGAGGAAGGGGAAGTCCGCTGGCGCGGTGAGCAGGGACTGTGGGGCGCCCACCGCGAAGAGCGGCGTCCTATCCCACTGCGGCGCTATCTGGGGGATGCGGCGAACGAGGAAGTGTACTGCGAGCTGCGCTATCAGGGGCAACTGTACGATGCGGAAACGGGACTTTACTACAACCGACATCGTTACTATGATGCGGAGAGTGGACAGTATCTGTCGCCGGACCCGATAGGGCTGGGCGGGGGGATAAGGCCGCAGGGGTATGTACATAATCCACTGGAGTGGGTTGACCCGCTGGGGCTGACGCCGAAGGAAGGTCAGAACAACATAGTATATCGTGCTTTGACAGAGCAAGATGCAGCAAGATTAGCCCGCGGGGAATCTATACAAGGGAAAGCATTGGATGGTAACTGGAGTGCTGCTGAGCATGTTGCAAATCAGCCTTTATCCGCAGCTTCTAATGCTGCTGGGGGGCCAGCCAAAAATAGCCCTTGGATATCGACAACCAAAGATTTAGATATAGCTAGATCATATGATAGTGGCCATGGAATAATAGAGATAGATCTTAATAAAGTTAGTTCGCCAAATGTTGAAGTGTGGAAAACAGCTCCTAGGGTAAATGGGACTGAAGGACTACCCTATCATAGGTCTATATGGGCACAAGAGGTTACTGTATATAAAGATATACCTAATTCTGCTATAAAAGGTGTTATAAAATGAATGTGGATAAATATAACGCATTAGAATTGCTGAAAGAAACTGGTAGTCGATTCATTTACCCATTAAAAATGGGTGGTGAAATAAATGAAGATTTGTTTAATGGTCTTTTATCGGTCGCCGAAGAATTAACCAGGGTATTTAAAAGTGATGAGTTAGTTCCTAAAAAAATACTATCTGAGTTATACTTGTTGTCTGTAGGAATAGATTGCGAAAACTATCATCATAAAAATGATTTATTAGATAGCATGTCAAGGAAAATAATGCACTGCTTCAATTTGATTATTGCTGGAGAGTCAGTGGATGATATTAAACCAAAAGGGCCAAGGATAATATAAGTGAGTGATGCTATTTTCTTCTACAGAGTAAATGAACCATATGGGGTTTTTTCTAATTTCTTTAAGTGTAATTTAATTATTGACTCTATAACTTGGCCTACAGTTGAACATTATTTTCAATCTCAAAAATTTCAAGATGAAGTATTAAAGGAAAAAATACGTAATCTTTTGTCTCCAATGGATGCTGCAAAATTAGGTCGAGACAGATCTCTTCCTTTAAGAAAAGATTGGGATGATGTAAAGAATAATATTATGCGCTTTGCGGTTTTGGAAAAATTTAAACAAAACACTGAGGCTAAAGAAATATTATTATCGACTGAAGATACTTTGCTAGTAGAGCATACCCATAATGATAATTATTGGGCTGACGGAGGTGATGGTTCCGGAAAGAATATGCTTGGTATCATATTAATGGAAACAAGAGAAGCTTTGAAGGTATAAAATAGCCGGAAGCGATCACCCGATCCTTCCGGCTTTATTATTTTTAGCGACTTGTGTTATTACGCCAGCATCATTCCCACTTCAGCCCGAATGATTATCCTGCCGGGCAGCACCTCAATCCTTAACGGCTGGCCGGGTAACCCGCTTTGGGTGAGCCAGTCGCCCACCAGTGTCAGTTCACCGTTGTCGCTCACCCAGTCTGCACCTTCCGCTTCGTTGCCGTCCAGTTCAGCCAGCAGCGCGGCGATATCGGTATCCTCATCCAGTCGTATCAGCACCAGTCCGTTGCGGTAAAGCCCGCCTGTGCCAGTCCGTTACCCGCTACCAGTACGATGTGCTGGACCGTCTGACGGGCATCAGCGACAGTCACTGGGGCGAGCAGGCGTTCCGGCTGAACGGGGCAGGCCAGGTAACGGCGGGTCGCGTGGTGGAGCGGGGCCATACGCAGTACCGGTATGACGACTGCGGGCGTCTGGCGGTGAAGCGGGAAACGCGGCCGGGGTTCAGGCCGAAGGAGACGTATTTCGACTGGGACGTGCAGGACCGTCTGGTACGGGTGAGTTTGCCGGACGGGGGACGGTGGCGGTATCGTTACGATGCGTTTGGTCGCAGAATTAACAAGGTGCGCGAGGGACAAATTCCGTCGGCGCAGGCGGTAGCGCGGGTGGCGTACCGGTGGGACGGTGACCAGCTTATTGGTCAGCAGCAGTACTATGCCGATGGCAGCGCGGCACGGGGAGTGCAGTGGGTGTACGAACCGGGGAGCTTCCGGCCGTTAGCGCAGGTAGAGGCGCAGGGCGACAGCACGCAACTGCACTACATCGTGACGGACCTGACGGGGACGGCGAGAGAGCTGTGCAGCGAGGAAGGGGAAGTTCGCTGGCGCGGCGAGCAGGGGCTGTGGAGCGCCCGCCGCGAAGAGCGGCGTCCTATTCCGCTGCGGCGCTATCTGGGGGATGCGGCGAACGAGGAAGTGTACTGCGAACTGCGCTATCAGGGACAATTGTACGACGCAGAAACGGGGCTTTACTATAATTGCCATCGGTATTTCGACCCTGAAAATGTGCAGTATCTCTCACCAGATCCTATTGGACTAGATGGCGGGATCCGGCCCAAGCGTACGTCCACAATCCCTTAGAATGGGTTGACCCATTGGGATTGGCTGGCTCTGTTTGTCGAGCTAGATATAAGAGGTATAAAAAATATAGATCTCAAGGATATTCAGCACAGGATGCTGCTAAATTATCAAAATCATATTCTAACCCAACTAGGCGCCCATCTTATGCTAAAGGCCAGGTTGATGAGGTGTGGAATTCAGCTAAGCAAGCAGATGGTAATGTCTATGATCCAAATTCAGGTGAAAAATTAGTTTGGGATCGAAGTAAATCAAGAGCGGGGCAGTGGGATATGGGGCACTTAAGCGGGAGAGAATACCGGAAGTTACATAAAGATTATATGGATGGTAAGATATCTAAAGATAAATTTCTAAGTGAGTATAGAGACCCGAAAAATTACCAACCTGAATCTATTTATTCAAATAGAAGCCAAATGTTTGAAGATAAGTAACATGAGGTGAAAGATGATTAGTAATGCTTTTCAATTCGTTAGAGATGGTCAGAGTGAAGGGTTATGCTCACTAGTTACTAGTGAGAATGTGAATGTAACTAATGAGTACGGCCAAAATTTATTACATGAAGCTATTGCTTATGGGAATGTTGCCGTAGTAAATAAACTTATTGAATTAGGAATTGATGTAAATCACCAAGATGATAAGGGACAAACTCCTTTACACTATACAGCTCAGCATAAGATGAAGGATGTTGCTGAAAGAATTCTAATGAATAAAGGTGATGTTTTGGTAACTGATAAATTTGGTAATCAGGCTCTATGGACTGCAGTTTTTAATGCGAGAGGAGATTATGATATTGTATCTTTGTTATTAAAATACAATTCACTTCCTGAGCATAAAAATAACTCAGGGAGATCTCCGCTGGATTTTGCTAGGCAAATTAAAGATACAGGTCTTATTTCTATTCTTGATGTAAAAATATAGTTTTCGTTATTTTATTTCGATGTTGTTTTCGGGAGGGCGCTATGATGCAGGTGAGTATAAATAATTACTTTAATTATAGTTATTGAAAGGGGGCTTAATAGTATTAAGTGGAAAAATCCGGATGTGATTTCAAGGTTCTTCCGGGTTTTTATTTAACAGATAGTTGCTAAAGATTATTCTCAATCTCAATAATAAATTTGCCGCGATCCAGTGTAATGGTCGCGGAGAGCGGCCATAAATCCCGACTCTTCGAGTCAGCAGCCTTTAAGGTTGATTATGTTACATAAATCACTAATGAAAATGTATAAAAATCAGTATGATTGAATCGTTTAGGTAAGAGAGGTAAATGTCAGGGTGTGGCGGTAGCATGTAATATTCATAATTAACCACCATCAACTTCCGGAGTAGGCAAGTGGAATTTACCGTATGCGACAGGAATGATAGATGGGATTGAAATTAGGGTTGATTTCTATCCCCCAACGCATCCGACTCTTTCTGGAAAAATATCAACGGCGTATCCAACCAATGTTACACCTACCCCCCCAAAACCATAATGTGATATGAAAATTAATGACGAAATGAAATTTTACATGGAAGTAAAGAACTCAATTTCAAGACTGATTGATATTTATGGAAAAATCTTGATGAGGAAATAACTAACTCTGTTAATCACTTCTTAGATCATGGTGAGTATGAAATGGCGTATGAAGGAGTTTTCATAGAACTCATGTCTATAGGATTTAACCCTGATGATATCGATGTTTCACATTATATTGGAATTGGAATTGGTTTAAATAAAGAAAGTGTATTTGACTTTGATTTTTGGAATAAGTTAAATGCTTATTTGAATATATCTTGAATTGAAGTTATTTGACTTTGAAAAACCGGAAGCGATCTATTGATCCTTCCGGTTTTTTTATTTTTAGCGGCTTGTATTATTACGCCAGCATAGTCCCCACCTCAGCCCGAATCGTTATCCTGCCGGGCAACACCTCAATGCTTAACGGCTGGCCGGGTAACCCGCTCAGGGTGAGCAGTCGCCTGCCAGCGTCAGTTCGCCGTTGTCACTGACCCAGTCCGCCCCTTCTGTCTCGCTGCCATCCAGTTCAGCCAGCAGCGCCGCAATATCGGTATCTTCATCGAGCCGTGTCAGTATCAGCCCGTTGCGGTAGAGGCGGATACGAAACATCGCTTCGGGGGTAAAACCCGCCTGCGCCAGTTCGTCGCCCGTTAACGTCAGCTCGGGCTGTTCCCCGTTCTGGAAAGCGGTCTTGATGCTCATCGTGCGCCCTCCATGCTTAGTCCACCGGGAAAACGGTTTGTAAGTAGACCGCTTTTAGTTCCACACACTTTTTGAGATTTCCGGTTTCTCGACCATCAGCCGGTATTCTTCCGGCGTCAGGTTATTCAGGGATTCATGAGGCCGCTCGCTGTTGTATTCCATCAGCCAGCGCTCTGTGATTTCCCTCGCTTCATTCAGTGTCCTGAACAGGTAAAAATCCAGGATTTCTGTTCGGTACGTTCGGTTAAAACGTTCGATGAAGGCATTCTGCGTGGGTTTTCCCGGTTTAATAAATTCCAGCATCACGCCATGCTCTTCAGCCCACTGCGCCAGCGTCAGCGAGATTAACTCCGGGCCATTGTCCATCCGCAGTTTCAGCGGATAACCACGGTTTGCCACGATCCTGTCCAATACTCTGACCACCCGCTGCGCCGGGATATTCAGATCGATTTCTATTGCGAGAGCCTCGCGGTTAAAATCATCCACTACATTGAAAGTCCGAAAGCGTCTGCCACAGACCAGCGCATCATGCATAAAATCTACCGACCAGCTCTGGTTAAGTGCTTCCGGCGTCGCCAACGGAGTCGGATTGCGCACCGGTAGACGTTGCTTTCCCTTACGGCGAAAATTCAGTTTAAGCAGGTAGTAAATCCTGTGAACACGTTTATGATTCCAGGCATTGCCTTGCCTGCGCAACACCTGAAACAGCTTCTTGAAGCCGTAACGGGGATAGCGTTCAGCCACCTCCGACAGAGCCTGGATCACCGGTTCATCACGACAGGTTTCCGGCTGATAAAAATACACCGTCCTGCTCAGCGATAACGTCCTGCATGCCTGGCGTATGCTCATCGTAAACTGCGCGGTCAGGTAACTGACGAGCTCACGCTTTATCGCTGGTTTTAAAGCTTTTTTTCAATAACATCTTTGAGTGCGCGGCACTCCAGACTCAGATCGGCAAACATCTGTTTCAGTCGTCGGTTTTCGTCTTCGAGATCTTTCATCTTTTTGATATCAGAGGCTTCCATACCGCCGAACTTCGCTTTCCAGTTGTAGTAAGACGCCTCGGATATTCCCGCTTCTCGGCAGACGTCTTTGACGGTACGTCCGGCTTCAACGGACTTCAACACGGCGATAATCTGGTGTTCTGTGAATCGGGCTTTGCGCATAGCGATCTCCTCAACGGGACATAATCAGTATGTCGGAAGATCTCTAAAAGTGAATGGTTTGGTTTATCGGGATACTTACAACGAGGAAGTGTACTGCGAGCTGCGCTATCAGGGGCAACTGTACGATGCGGAAACGGGACTTTACTACAACCGACATCGTTACTATGATGCGGAGAGTGGACAGTATCTGTCGCCGGACCCGATAGGTTTACACGGCGGAAATAGACCGCAAGCCTACGTCCACAATCCCCTAGAGTGGGGGGATCCGCTGGGGTTGGCCAAAGCTGCTTGCCCGAAAAAAGTAGATGCATTAAGAACTGGTGGTAAAAACACGACTGTTGAGGTTAGGACTAAAGCTGAAGCAGATGAACTGCTACGTGAAGCATTTCCTGATTATCAAAAAGTTAACGGTGTTGGTTCTCAGGATGCTCAAGGAGCGAGAAAAAAACGGAAAATGGATCGTTTCAAGCAAGGTGGTGCATATCATAAAGACTATGGCATTGATCCTGCGACAGGGAGAGTTAGAGGGCATGGTCCGAATGATGAGCATGGCCGATACCCTCATATAAATATAAAACGTAGGGATGGTATTAAAGTTGTTATAAATATAGTAGGTGGTGCATGATGATAAATGAAAACCTATTGAAATCTATAGAAAATGGGACTCAGCTTGGTAAGAGATTTTGTTTTTATATCAATGATGAATTATGTTGGTCATCGGTGGGTATACAAAAATGGGAAAAGAAGTATAAAGTTTATGTGGATGAGATATTAGAATCAAAAATGAATTGCGAAGAGTATCTAAGAGAAGAGATTATAGAGTTTGATTCTCTCAATGATGCAGTTTTTTTTATTAATGATAATACGCGGGTGAATATTAATGAATTAGCTACATGTAAAGGACAAAAAATATTCAATCCGAAATTTAATTAATAAGAAGCCGGAAGCGATCTCAAGATCCTTCCGGCTATTTTATTTTTAGCGGTTTTTGTATTACGCCAGCATATTCCCCCACCTCTGTCCGAATGGTTATTTTACCGGGCAGCACGTCAATCATTAACGGCTGGCCGAGTAACCCGCTCAGGGTGAGCCAGTCGCCCGCCAGTATCAGTTCGCCGTTGTCACTCACCCAGTCCGCGCCTTCCGCTTCGTTGCCGTCGAGTTCAGCCATCAGCGCGGCGATATCGATATCCTTATCGAGTCTTGTCAGCACCAGCCTGTTACGGTAAAACCCGCCTGTGCCAGTTCGTTACCCGCTACCAGTACGATGTGTTGGACCGTCTGACGGGCATCAGCGACAGTCACTGGGGTGAACAGGCGTTCCGGCTGAACGGGGCAGGCTAGGTAACGGCGGGTCGCGTGGTGGAGCGGGGCCATACGCAGTACCGGTATGACGACTGCGGTCGTCTGGCGATGAAGCGTGAAACGCGGCCGGGGTTCAGGCCGAAGGAGACGTATTTCGACTGGGACGTGCAGGACCGTCTGGTACGGGTGAGTTTGCCGGACGGGGCGCGCTGGCGGTATCGTTACGATGCGTTTGGCCGCAGAGTCAGTAAGGTGCGTGAGGGACAAGTTCCGTCGGCGCATGCGGTAGCGCGGGTGGCGTACCGGTGGGACGGTGACCAGCTGATTGGTCAGCAGCAATACTATGCCGATGGCAGCACGGCACGGGAAGTACAGTGGGTGTACGAGCCGGGGAGCTTCCGGCCGTTAGCGCAGGTAGAGGCGCTGGGCGACAGCACGCAACTGCACTACATCGTGACTGACCTGACGGGAACGGCGAGAGAGCTGTGCAGCGAGGAGGGAGAAGTCCGCTGGCGCGGCGAGCAGGGACTGTGGGGCGCCCACCGCGAAGAGCGGCGTCCTATTCCGCTGCGGCGCTATCTGGGGGATGCGGCAAACGAGGAAGTGTACTGCGAGCTGCGCTATCAGGGACAATTGTACGACGCAGAAACGGGGCTTTACTACAACCGACATCGTTACTATGATGCGGAGAGCGGACAGTATCTGTCGCCGGACCCGATAGGTTTAGCGGGAGGGATAAGGCCGCAGGGTTATGTAACGAATCCGCTGGAGTGGATAGATCCACTGGGGCTGACGCCGAAGGAAGGTGCTAAGTCTAGAGATATATTGAAAAAAGCTAGGGATGGAAATTATGCTATATCGTCAGAGCAACGTCAGAAGATAATAGATTCTATCGATAACCCTAAATTAAAGAGCATGTTTTCTGAATTATATCGTCCTGGTGCAAATGTTCCTGATGGAGGTACGGCAGCTTCTATTCTACATACAAAAAATACTGGGCAGTTAATTGGTGGGTCTGACCATATAAATAAAGGTGAAAGTTATTTAGGTGCGCTTAAGAATCTTGCGAGTGATTCAGGAAAGTATAAAAATGAAGTGCTGAGTGGTTCAGATAGAAGCTTGGCAAATTATATGATAGATGATTTAAGGGGAGCACTGGGACATCTATGAAAAAGAATGAGTTAATTAGTATGTTGAGAGAAAAATTTCCTCTTTTCTCTCAAACTAATGACGATGATGATGTGTATTTATTATATGGATCTTTTGGATCATTTTTCATTGATTTAATTAATTTCCTATTTCTAAATAAATGCGATCCTAGAAATTATTTCTATGGCAACGTTGAAGTGATTTATGAAAATAGAGAACTTCTTGATAATGAGATAGAAAATATTTTTTTGTTTATTGATGAGGTTTATTTAAATTCTGATTGTGATGTCCGTGATGTATTAAATACATGTGTATTTGAAGCGATGATGGGGAATGATTTTAGCTATAATTTGGCTAGGAAATTCCTTAGCAAAGAGACTTATAATCATTATTTAGAGATAACTAAAAGAGTTGTTTAGAAAAAGCCGGAAGCGATCACCCGATCCTTCCGGTTTTTTATTTTATTAGTGGCTAGCGGCTACAAATTAATCTGCGTCTCAATAATGATCCTCCCTCTTTCCACCGTGACGGTGACGGGCATGCCGGTGATAAAGCCGGACTCTTCGAGCCAGCGGCCTTTAAGGTTAATGGCGGAGGACGGATTGGGTTTGCATTGCGCCGCGAGTGGAGCCCGACGGGACTGTTGCCGCGTCAGGCGCTGGAAGGAGCGGACGGCAGGGTGAATGACGTGTTGGACCGTCTGACGGGCATCAGCGACAGTCACTGGGGCGAGCAGGCATTCCGGCCGTTAGCACAGGTGGAGGCGCAGGGCGACAGCACGCAACTGCACTACATCGTGACTGACCTGACGGGGACGGCGAGAGAGCTGTGCAGCGAGGAAGGGGAAGTTCGCTGGCGCGGCGAGCAGGGGCTGTGGGGCGCCCACCGCGAAGAGCGGCGTCCTATTCCGCTGCGGCGCTATCTGGGGGATGCGGCAAACGAGGAAGTGTACTGCGAGCTGCGCTATCAGGGGCAACTGTACGACGCGGAAACGGGACTTTACTACAACCGACATCGTTACTATGATGCGGAGAGCGGACAGTACCTGTCGCCGGATCCGATAGGTTTACACGGTGGAATCCGGCCGCAGGGTTATGTACATAATCCGCTGGAGTGGGTTGATCCGCTTGGGTTGGCTGGGTGTCCGCCTGATCCGAAAAAAATGTCGAGAGCAGAACGGCAGGCGAGGATCGATGAGCTTGCTGAGGCCAATGCTCATCGTCGATTACAGGAAATAGAAAATGCAACTCCTAAGGGGCATTTCCTAGAAAGACATGGTGCCCAAACATCCTTAGAATCACAGCTTGGACGAGCAACCGATGGCACGAATCCGACAACGGGAATTCAGCAGCGGAGTATACCGCCAGCAGCGACTCGCTTTAATAGCCACAGAGAACAATTAAATGCCATTCAGAGAGCACAGACTATCTATCGGCAATCAGGCGGTTCGGTGACAACAGCAGTAGTTGAACATGGAAAGATTATTGGTGAAGGATATAAAAAAGGTAGCTTGGCATATGGGACTTCGACTACATCAAAAGTGATATTGAATCCTAATGGACAACCAATAACTGCTTTTCCTCAATGGGGTAAATAATGAGTGATGCTAATTTGAAATATGCAGCTTTAGTCGGGTTGTTGTCATCACTTGATGATAATGTTGTTACCGATGAAGAGTATGAATTAATAAAAAATAGAAACATTAATAACGATGTTGAACAAGAGGATATAATAGAGCTAATTGTTATCCCATGGTTTAAGGAATATTCTTTTGACGCTAAAGGTAAGGTAATGCAATCTTTAGAACTCGCAATTAATAACAGTAATCTTGATGATGTTTTTAATCAGGTTGATTTTGTTTTTAATTGTGAAGTTCTGGATAAGAAAAACTTTTTGGTTAGGATAAAGAGTGCTCTTGATAAATATATCTAACTGTTAGCTTATTCCATTCAAATTAAGCCGGAAGAGATCATAAAAATCCTTCCGGCTTTTTTATTTTATTAGCGGTCAGATTAGCCGCTATAAATTAATCTGCGTCTCGATAATAATCCTGCTGCGCTCCACCGTAACGGTAACGGGCATCCCGGTGATGAATCCCGACTCTTCGAGCCAGCGGCCTTTAAGGTTGATGGCGGAGGACGGATTGGGTTTGCATTGAGCCACGAGTCGAGCCCGACGGGACTGTTACAGCGTCAGGCGCTGGAAGGGGCGGATGGCCGGGTGAATGACGTGCTGGAGCGCCGCTACCAGTACGATGTGCTGGATCGTCTGACGGGCATCAGCGACAGTCACTGGGGCGAGCAGGCATTCCGGCTGAACGGGGCAGGTAGAGGCGCAGGGCGACAGCACGCAACTGCACTACATCGTGACGGACCTGACGGGGACGGCGAGAGAGCTGTGCAGCGAGGAGGGAGAAGTCCGCTGGCGCGGCGAGTAGGGACTGTGGGGCGCCCACTGCGAAGAGCGGCGTCCTATCCCACTGCGGCGCTATCTGGGGGATGCGGCGAACGAGGAAGTGTACTGCGAGCTGCGCTATCAGGGGCAACTGTACGATGCGGAAACGGGACTTTACTACAACCGACATCGTTACTATGATGCGGAGAGCGGACAGTACCTGTCGCCGGACCCGATAGATTTAGCGGGAGGAATAAGGCCTCAAGCCCACGTTCATAATCCGCTGGAGTGGATTGACCCGTTGGGGTTGGATAAGCGTGATCCTAAAATCAATGCGGAACATGTATTTCATGGAGAAATAAACAAGAAAGGTAAAGCCGTAGGTTTTCATCACCGAGCCAGTATTGGACATGAAGGAAAAGCTAGAATATCTGAGATTACTAATGGTCCAAATTCACAAGGTGTATATCGAGCTAAAGTTGAGGTATTTGATAAAGCATCAGGTTCTTGGGTAAATAAAGGACCAGAATCTTCATTTTTCCCTGATAGTTGGAGTAGACAGAAAGTTATGTCGGAAATAAGAGGTGCTTACAATAATGGTACTGTTTCTCCAAACGGTAAATGGTCAGGTGTTTCTTCTAGTGGAGTGAAGATTGAAGGCTGGCTGGATAAGGCAGGGAATATTAATACAGCTTATCCAATATATTAGGTGAATTTTATGAAATATTATTTTGCTGCTGACGGATACCCTGCTCTTGAAATTAACTATGATCTTCATGTTATTTCTGATTTTTTACAAGGGGATATCCAAAGCAGTTTGTATGGTGTGAATGAATATATCTCTGCTTGTGATGATGTTCTTTCTGGGAAAGTTACTGTATGGGAAGGGACTGGTAATGCTCATACAGTCACCATTAAAACGAGTGGTGTTAATATATATAATGAATACTCTGAGGAGGAAGTCAATATATCCTCTGTTGATGAGTTTAGAAAGTATTTAGAAGGTTGGAAGGATCTGTTGTTAAGTAAAAGTGATGAATGATTAAAAATAAAAGCCGGAGGCGATCTCACGATCCTTCCGGCTTTTTATTTTATTATCTGTCAGGTTATTTTTTATAAATTAATCTGCGTCTCAATAATAATCCTGCTGCGTTCCACCGTGACGGGCATCCCGGTAATGCTGTTCAAATCTATTTTTAACAGGCTGTTTATTATTCCTGAATTGAGCCCGATGATACTGTTGCTGTATAAGGAGCGAACAACGCGTGGGTGACGTGCTGTATCGTCTGAATTAGTCGTGTAAAATAGCCAGTAGTGATTTTATTATTTTCAGTGGCGTGAAAGGTGAATAATATGAAAATTATAATGATTGATGGCGAAAAGCAAAGAACACCAATTGATATTTATGAGCATTTTTCAAGAGAGTTAGGCTTTGGTCACTATTTTGGGAAAAATGCGGATGCTCTATATGACTTCATGACTCCGATAGATGACGAATATCAACCATTGATCGTGGAGTGGAGGAATAGTTCTGTTTTTAAAAATAGTTATCCAGAAGAGTTTTCAAGGTTGTTATCAACTTTAAAAAATATAGATAAATTTTATGGTTTTAAAGAAAGTGCTTTTAAATTTAATGTTTCTTGATGATGGGGATATGCGGTTTTTTTATAAAAAAAGATGAGGTGTTAATCAGTTTTGTTACTATGTGATTTACATGGACGTGATCTTTCATAAATATTAACTGGGAGAATACATATAATGAATACAATACCAGAAAACACTATTTTCGTGAGCTATATTACAGGTGATACTCTGAAAATTCGTGTGCAAGGAGAGGATTTAATAAATAAAGTGACATATCTTGGTTTTGTGCATGCTTGTGGTTTTATGACCAAAATGGTAGAAAATGAAGGTGATAAAATCGAACTCATCAGAGAGTTGGTTAAATTAGATGCGATCTTTTTGTTTGGCTACGGTTGGTATCCGTCAGAGGTTATGGCGTTTTATAAAGAAAAAGGGCTATACACAGGGAAGTATAAAATCATTTCATGGTCAGAACCAAGCCATTACCAAATTGAAGAGAAGTAATTAACAATAATCTATAAGTAATTCTCCACACGCTAATCACTTCACTCACAATACCATTACGCCAACACTCCCTTCGCTTTACCCAAGTTGTCCTCCCACCGGTAATTATTCAATCGCCAGTGACAGACTCGTTTACCCGTTCTGTACGTTCCACTTTGCGTCAAAATCCGTTATCTACTTATCCTATCCGCACTATCGCTATTTTTCATCATGGCTTATCCCTGATTTTAATGCTTAGTTATTTCATTATGTTTTTTATGAATTCCGCGAATTATTAGCAGTGTAAATAAAAATACTGAATATGTTATTCAGTATTTTTTTTGTATTCGAAAAAGGATTTTATTCTATTGTTTCTACGCCATGGCTATGCAGTTAGTTTCCTTTTTGAATTAATATAGATTAATGAGGTTTTTGTATATAATGAATAATGAATTAGTTTCATCGCTAATATTAAGTGAGTTAATTAAATATCGGCGTAGATTTGCCCAGTCGACTAAATCAATTAGTGAAGAAGAGTCTCAGGTGACTCAGGTTCAATTACCCAGAATTCGCGCGTTTGTTGAAAAGGGGCACCAAATTGAACTCATTCTGCCTGCGTTTCCCGTTAAATCTCCTAACCCTTACAAAGTGCTGGGGAGAGTACCGGATATGGCGGAACGTTTGTCCCTGATCTTTCTGAATTCACTGTGTCAGCGTATTCAGCTTTATTATCCGGCAGGTGCGCGCATCCGTATTTGCTCGGATGGACATGTATTTGGGGATCTGATTGGGACTAGCGACGAAACGATTAATGCCTATCAGGATGAAATTGAAAATTTACTGCATGAGTTGGGAGCCGTTCATCTTAGCGTCTTTAATCTTAAGGATGTCGAGAATATGGCGCCACTTACCGCTGACTATGATCATCTTCGTCGGCGACTGGTTGAGGATTACGCCGAGTCAGAAGAAGAGATCAAGGCGCAACTTATGCAGAGTGAAGAAGGTTTGCAGCTTTATCGTTCAATAACTCGCTTTCTCTATGAGGATAGCCTGCGGCCTGACTATACCGGTTCTAATGCGGCGTTACAGAAGGATGCCAAAAAACGCGCGTGTGGAGTTATTCAACGCAGCTGGGCGTGGGGCAACCTGCTTGCTGAACAATTCCCAGATGCCATCCGGTTGTCTATTCACCCTCAGCCTTCGGACAGCCTGAAGCTGGGTATTCATATGATGCCCACTAAGGACGATTGGTTGACGCCCTGGCATGGTGTCGCCGCCAATGTTAATGGGCAGTTTGTGCTCATGAAGAATACGGATGCACAGCAGCTGGACGGTGAGGTTGTGGAGATCCGCGGTACGCCTAGCCATTACTTAGTTAAACAGACTGATATGGCATAAGCGTACCGGTCTTCGTCTTATCGTTCACTGAGACATCGATATTGTCATCTTATAAAGGAATATACACGATGGAAAATAGCATGAACTGTCGCATCGAATCGCTTTCCCCTTTTGGTGTGTTATTGACGCCGGTTGAAGTGGGGCAAAGTATCACCACACTGTCGATAGATACATTACGTGAGCTTGCCCGAGAGCATCATCTTCTGGTACTGCGTGGATTTTCTTCTGCGTTTTCCGATCCTGAAACGTTGACTGAGTATGCCGGTCACTGGGGGGAAATCATGATGTGGCCTTTCGGGGCGGTGCTGGACGTCAAGGAGCATGCCGATACCAAGGATCACATCTTTGATAACAGCTATGTGCCGCTGCACTGGGATGGTATGTACAAACCAACCATCCCCGAATTTCAACTGTTCCACTGCGTTTCTGCACCAGGGCAGGATCAAGGTGGGCGCACCACGTTTGTCGATACCACGCGTTTGTTGGCAGAGGCTGATGCGCAATTAGTCGATGAGTGGCGACGTGTTTCAATCACTTACCGCATTAAAGCCGTTGTGCATTACGGTGGTGAAGTCACGTCTCCATTGGTCATCCCGCATCCCAATGGCACGGGTGAGATTATGCGTTATAACGAGCCGCCAACCGAAGGGGAGCGTTTCCTTAATCAGCATGCGTTGGAATACCACAATGTCACGCCGGAAACGCAAAATGCATTTAGTCAGACATTACGGCAGCATTTTTACGATCCTCGTTATTACTATGCGCATCAATGGCTACAGGGCGATGTTGTGATAGCCGACAATTTCTCGCTGCTGCATGGCCGTGAAGCCTTTACGGCGCATTCTGCACGCCACCTCCAGCGTGTGCATATCCAGGGTACCCCGATTTGTGTGAATACCTGCATTGATAACGCGGCGTAAGGAAAAGCATCATGGCACATATTCTTATGGCGGCGATGGCGACGCCGGGGCACGTTTACCCGTTACTGACTATCGCTCGCTATCTGGTTGAGCAAGGGAACGATGTCACGCTGTTTAGCGGCGCGTTGTTCCGTGAGCAGGCAGAGGCCGCTGGCGTCGGGTTTATCCCTTTTAGCGATGACATTGATTTCGACTACCGGCACCTTGAGCAGCATTTCCCCCAACGTGCGATGTTACCGCCGGGTAACGCGCAGATGGCTCTGGCTCTGAAGGATTTCTTTGCGGCACCGATTCCACTGCTGGATCGCCAACTACGTGACGCATTGGCAAAGACCCACGCCGATTTGCTCATCGTTGAAAACTGTTTTTATGGTGTCTTGCCGCTGCTGTTTTCCAAAGCACGGCCGCCAGTTATCGCAATAGGCGTTACGCCGCTGTCCTATTCGACGCGAGATTCTGTTTTCTATGGGCCTCGCATTCCTCCCAAATTGCTGCCGCCTGACCTGAGCCATGAACAACTGGTCGATGAAGAAACGCGGGGATTGATGAGCGAGGTTCAGCATGCGTTTAATCATGCGATGGTGGAGTCGGGAGCAAAGCCTCTCGAACAGCCTTTTATGGATACGCTGATTGGCCGCTGCGATCGTTTCTTGCAGTTATCCACTACTGAGCTTGAGTATCAGCGTGATGATTTGCCACAAAGTGTGCGATTTATTGGGCCATTATCCCACCACGCAGCAGCGGAATGTGTTCCACAATGGTGGGCAAAGGATGACAAGCGGCCACTTATTATCGTTTCACAAGGCACATTGGCGAATGTCGATCTCCAGCAACTCATTGGACCAACGCTGCGTGCACTGGCCGACCTACCCGTCAGGGTGCTGGCGACCACCGGAGGGCGCTCGGTTGATTCGCTGCAAGCCTCCTTGCCTGAAAATGCCAGAGTGGTGAGCTTCCTCTCTTATGACGATTGGCTGCCAAGAGCGTCGATCGTTATCAGCAATGGCGGATATGGTTCGATTAATGCTGCGCTGAAAGATGGCGTTCCCTTAATTGTGGCCGGCGTTGGGGAAGATAAGCAGGAAGGTGCTGCGCGTGTGGTATTTGCCAAATGTGGGATTAACCTGCAAACCAGTACGCCAAGTGAACGGCAGATTAAGCGGTCTGTCATTGAGATATTGGAGGATCCTGGCTATTTACAGCGTGCAAAATGGATTCAGGCAGATTATGCAAGCCATGATGCGTTTGCTCTGATTAAGGCCGAAGTGAATGCACTGTGTTTTCCAAGTGAATGTCCGCTAAAGGAGGAAGGCATAACATCAGGTAAGGATGCCTCTCTGCTTCGCGTTTAGCCATTATTTCAGCGCAGTAACGTGCTGAAAGTGACCACGTGTCATGGGGCGAAACAGTGCCCCATGACGCTATTGTTAATCATGTTTTTAAAATAGAATACGCGCACGGATGTTCTATCGCAGGGTTGCAGTAAATGAAGCTATTTTTGGCCGTAATTTTTTCAATATCGATGATTCCTCAGACCGGTTTTTCGGCAACAAAAACGGATGCGCTGACGGTGCTGAAGCATTTGGATGTGACCACGTTCCGCAGTTCTTTTGGGCCGAGACATTTTCCTAAGGGGACGCTGCTGAAAGATACTGGTGATTATGTGTTTAGCCAGGAAAAAGACAGGGCAGAAGCAACAGACGCGGATGGCAGTTGGACGTATTCGCTAAGTATTATCTCGGAAAATGAAAAAGAGATCGTTGCCTGTTTCGTAGATGATGCGCAAATTGGCAGTTACTATTCGACGAGCCCTTTCCTGATAAAGAAAACGAAAAATGCTCAGGCGTATTCCGTGATCGAGCTTGAACACGACATAGAAGGATGTGAACTTTATCCAAAGGATCAATAATCCTGATTTCGGTAAATGAACGACGTTATCCGAACGTTGCTAAAAATAAGGAGCCGCCATAAGCCGCTCCTTTGTTGTTTCTATACCCGTTATATTTCAAGTTGCATGTGCGTCGACTGCGATACTGGGCACTCTGGCGTGTACCTCGCCCCGCTGCAAGCAGCGTTCAAAAACGCCTTGCCGTTTTTGTCCTGAAACTCGAATTATTTAGGGTATATATTTGTATTTTACAGCGCTTTATCGGTCAGCAGTGCAACCTTGCTGGCTGTTGAGACACGCTCAAGGTACGCGCGGACGTTAGGGCCAAACTGCACGCCTTTCACGATGGTTAGCGACAGTAAGATCGGGAACAGAATAAAATCGGTGGTGGAAATCGCGCTGACGTTTGCCAGACGTGGCTCCAGCGCGTCGAGTTTCTGCTCCACTTCCGCAATCAGTTCCGGCGTTTTCGCCAGCAGTGCATCCAAGTCACCGAAGGCTTTTTCTTCACGCAGAATATAGGCATGACGCGCCTCTGGTGTGGAAAGCTCTTTGAAATCGGCTTTTGTGAAGCGAGGGATCGCAAGGTTAAACACCGCGCTGGAAACGGATTTACACCAGGCTTCAATCTCGGCATCAACCGGTGTGTCGGCGATTAATGGCGTTTGTTTACTGTCGACATAGTGAACGATATCCATGCTTTCCGGCATAAAACTGCCATCTTCTTTCTGCAAGATAGGCACGACTTTGCGGCCCACCATGCGCGTTGGTGTGTCGATGTCGCCCTCCATAATGACGGATTGCTCAACAGGCAGATTTTTCAGACCAAAAATCATTCTGGCTCTGACACAGAATGGGCAGTGTTCGTAAATGAAAAGTTTCATGCATCGCCTCGTAAGATTTTGAAAAAGTCGGCAAAAGTTTGCCAGCCCGGTCATGACAAGTCATCCCATCAGAGTAATACCTGATACGGTCGGCGGTAAAGTGAATGTGCCTGAAGATGGCGATGGCAGGGAAAGGAAGGGGGCGGTGTGGATCCGCCTTATCCTCGCCGGATGACGGTATGATGCAGTGGACTCTTTTGGCGGAAGAGAAATCATGGATCTTATGGTCGGGAACGTCGGCTGAAATAGCCAGATAGGGTGGCTGGGACGTATCGCCAATGTTGTTTTACAACCGGCAGATTAACCTTACTTGCCGATGACAATACTATACATTTGGCTTGCTATAGTCCTTGCATCCCTTGTCAGTACCTCACATCCCTGTGAGTGTTGTGTAGTTAACCATCCCTGTCATTAGAATGACCTTACCCGCCTCGTGCGGGTTTTTTTTGCCTGATTTTCAGCGAACTGGATTGGCGCTGAGTGTGCTTACTCTGTGTTGCTATTGACTGAACTGCCGGGAACGATTTTGGTGACGACCCGGTTTCTTCCTTCATGCTTGGCCTGATAGAGTGCATCATCCGCGATTTTCAAAATACTATCGATCTGTTCCGCTCCCGGAATAAAACAGGTGACGCCTAATGAAATAGTGATGTTTTCAGGAATAGGCAGCGGCATTTTTTCGACTTTTTTACGCAGGCGTTCGGCAATGTCGGCGGCTTGCTTTATGTCCGTATCAGGCAGGAGCGCAAGGAATTCCTCCCCTCCGGTGCGACAAATCAGATCGGATTCGCGTGAGCCCTGCTTAATATTTTGAGCCAGTAGCCTGATGACATCGTCGCCAATATTGTGCCCGTAGGTATCATTCACACGTTTAAAATGGTCAATATCAATCACGATGGCGGCAACCTGATGACTCTTCGACAGAATGAGTTCGATGTTTTCATAGATACCACGGCGGTTGAGTAACCCGGTGAGCGGATCGGTATGGGCTTGCAAACTCAGTTTGCCGATTCGTTTGTGCAGCAGCAGAGTACCGAAAAGAATGACGCGTTTTAGCTGGTCAACCTCAAAATACCAGGAGGGGACTTTCTTAATTTTTTCAATGACGTCAGGTTCCTCCATTTTACTGGCAGAAACGGCCAATAAGCGCAGAGGGTTGGCAATAGAGAAAGCGAGTAGGGTGAGCGCAATGAGCGTTAATATCATCACCGGCGCACCTTCATATATGACGGATCGCATCACGCTGTCGAGCAAATCGATAACGGTTTGATAAGGGTGTAAGGTAATGATGATCCAACCGGATGAATTGACCGTATCAAAACCAGCCAGAGACGGCATACCCTGCATATCGGGCATGGCGGCGGTGCCACTTTTTTTGTTCCGAAACACCTCTTTGATTCTTTCGTCATTAACGGGCTTGCCGACCCACAGCTTATTCTGATGGTAGAGAACAATCCCATTTTTATCGATCACGTAAACGCTGGAGTAATCGTTATAGAAATGGGTATTCATGAATTCGTTTAAGACGCTTTCACTCTTTAAATAAATCGTCCCACCGATGTAACCGAGATAATTTCCCTGTTTGTCTTTTATCGGGGAGGACACCAGTACGATTAAATTCCCTGTCAGAGAAGTATAGGGCTGGCTGATTAACGGTTTCTGTTCCATCAGTGCCTGCTTACTGGCCTCTGAGGTTAGTTTGCTTCCTTTCAGATTCAACGAGGTTGGATAAACCGCATGTATTTGATTCTGGGTATCCGCAATGAAAATAGAATTAAAACTTTGGCTCATGCGGTATGTCTGTTCACTTTTCTCCAATAGCGCCGCATCGTCACTAAAACTATCGGCTACTGATGTCGCGCTGTAAGCCAGCTCCTGCTGTGCCGAAGATAAAAAACTTTCTGTGGTCGCCGCTAATTTGGACGAATAGTTAAGGTTCGAACTCAGTATCTGATCGGTAATGAGCTTCTTCTGTACGTTATAAACAGCCACATAGGCATTGGTCAGCGTGATGATCATGCTGATAATGGCGAGGGATAAAATGAGTGAACGTAAATTGATTGAGAATCGTTTTTTTATTTTCATGGTGGCCGCACCTACTTTCCGCTAGGTAAGCAAAATTAATCTTTATTGTTGTTATGTCACACGGGTAGAACATCGCTTACGGCCGTTAAATAAACCCCGCTATTCAAAGTTATAGACGTTAATTGGACTATCTGGCAACGTTTCAACTTAATGGAGAGAATGCACGATCTCCAGCGTACCGTTAATGATGAACTGCACGCCCATGCAAACCAGAAGGAATCCCATCAGCCGTGAAATGGCTTCAATGCCGCTTTTCCCGATCAGGCGCATAATCAGGCCTGAGCTTTTCAGACTGAGCCAGACGATCAAGCTGATCAACATAAACGTGAGTACGGGAGCCACGGTAATCACCCATGGCGTGATATCGACGCCGCTCTTGATTTGTGAGGCTGAACTGATGATGAGGGCAATGGTTCCTGGCCCTGCGGTGCTGGGCATCGCCAGCGGAACGAAGGCGATATTGACCTCATTGGCAGAGAAACTGTCGTTGATTTCTTCTTTTTTGCTTTTGACTTCAGGCGCATGTTCTGGCTTTTGCTGAGGGAAAAGCATGCGAAAACCGATAAATGCTACGATGAGTCCACCCGCAATGCGCAACCCGGGAATGGAAATTCCGAAGGTATTCATCACGACCTGACCCGCGTAGTACGCGACGGTCATAATGATGAAGACGTAGAGCGAGGCCTGGAAGATCTGACGATTTCGTTCCCCTTGGCTCATGTTGCCGGACATCGCTAAAAATACCGCTACCGTTGTCAGTGGGTTCGCGAGTGGCAGGATTAACACCAGACCAAGACCAATGGTTTGAATCAATTCCAGCATTCTACGTTCCTTTTATTGGGGCGCTTGCGTCAGTTCAGGAAAACGGTCAATGATGACCTGTTGCTATGGTGTCTGATGCGGCTTACACCGGCTCATCCTCCGCCAATTTTTTGAAACGATAGAGCGTTTTTGTCAGCATATCGCGAGAAAACATATCAAACATTTGGCCGATCTTTTTCCCAATCAACCCCCCCGGTGGATTGTAGCGAATCGTCAGGGTTACGGTTGTACCCGCTTCCGATGTGGCAGGTTGAAAAGAAAGCCTGCCTTCATTTGGAACCCGAGCCCCTTCCAGCGAACGCCAGTGGATATACTCTCCCGGTTTTTCATCAATAATACGAGCCTGCCACTCAATCAGCGCGCCAATCGGCGTGTTAATCCGCCAGTTGGAATCGGTATGGTTCAGTATCTCGATACTGGCGAAATGGCCCATCAGGATTGGCAACGTTTCCGGTTTGCGCCAGAGATCAAACAAGCGTCCCGCCGGGCGATTGATCGTAATGCTGCTGCTGATTTCATTGGCATAGCTGCCGTTTTTCGCTGCGGTTCTTCTTAAGAAAGAGGGAAACACCCGTCATCCTCCCTAATGGATTATTACCCCTTTATGGGCATATACACGCCATTCTGACCGATCTCGACCAACGAAGCAAAGCGGAGACGATGGCGATAGTGTTGGTGCAGGCTATCACAGCAATCGTCAGAATTTTTCCACGCCTAATGTTGCGTTAATGTTCGCTCAGTATTGTAAGAGTCAGACAGAAGCCGAATGAAGTGCCGTAAAACACCAGGGTTTTTACATAACGATAATAGCCGTACCCCGCCCACTATTTTTAGTGGGCTTTTTTTATTTGAATTTCCCTGTTTAGATATTTTATTTTTATGTGATTTGATATTTATCAATTTATTGTTAATGGCTCTATACCTATTAAGGTGTAATAGATGGTTATCCCTATATTTGGGCTTGTAAATGACATGTTGATCGTGAGGGAATTATACTTTATAAATATCTCGCGATACGTTTATAACCAGCTTTTATGCTGGTAGGAATAAATATGACTAACCCATTTGTTGCTAAGTGGAGCCGTAATGGTAACCTGCTTTGTCACGGCCACTGGTTAATATCTTATAAAGAAAAAGAGTTCACATTACCGGAAAAATATAAAGAAAATCATATGGGAACGATGGGGATTTACTCTATCATTGATCCTGATGATGAAATGTACCGGGACGGGTTAGATGAGGATGATTGGATTCTGGAAAATATCGACTGGCTGGCCGATAGCTTTGAAGAAAATAATATCCCTATCGAAGAGTGCTATTTTAGATATTTCTTTCGGGCTATAAATAAGCAGGACTGGCGATGCACCAGTTGCGCTGGCTGTATGTAACTTGTCTCATTACTATTAATCGCGCCTATTCCCTCTGTATCCCTGCCGACCGACAATCTATTAGGGTAGCGCTATTTTCTTCCTGATTCTTCGACGGCGTTTTATTCGATCCTCTTCGATTTTCATCCCTTTTTCATCTGCTTTGCTATGCGCTTCGCATACCGTGTCGCGGGACGTCTTTTTCGGGGAAAAGTGTTACCCTGACCCAACAATCCTTGATTAAGATGAGGCGGCAATGACGGAAGCTGACATTCTGCGGTTAAGTGCTTTGGTGGGTGAGAAATTGAAGGCGCGTGGTGCCACGTTGACGTGTGCAGAATCCTGCACCGGAGGCTGGCTGGCTAAGTCTATTACCGATATCGCAGGTAGCTCTGGCTGGTTTGACTATGGCTTTGTGACATACAGCAATCTGGCCAAGCAGCGTCTGGTGAATGTGAACGCAGAGACACTGGAACGGCATGGTGCGGTGAGTGAAGCCGTCGTTAATGAGATGGCGTCAGGAGCGTTACACGCCGTCGATGCTGATTTTTCCATATCAGTAAGTGGTGTCGCCGGGCCAGACGGGGGGACGGAAGAGAAGCCTGTCGGTACGGTATGGTTTGGCTTCACAGGCAAAGAGGGGGGGGCATTCACCCGGACAATGCGGTTCAGCGGAGACAGAAACGCGGTTCGTCTGCAATCGGTCCATTTTGCGCTGCAAACGTTGCTCGACACGTTTCTGAAAAAATAACCTTGATGCTGTATGCGCATACAGTATAATGTCAGTAATTATTCGGCAATTCATGATTAAGCAGCCGCGTAGAGACAGTAGCTTTACGCCGCATGACAGGAGCAGAAATGGCTATTGATGAGAACAAACAAAAGGCACTTGCGGCAGCACTGGGCCAAATCGAAAAGCAATTTGGTAAAGGTTCTATCATGCGGTTGGGCGAGGATCGCTCAATGGATGTTGAAACTATTTCTACAGGCTCTTTGTCACTTGATATCGCTTTGGGTGCCGGTGGTTTACCGATGGGGCGTATCGTTGAGATTTATGGCCCGGAATCTTCTGGTAAAACAACGCTGACCTTACAGGTTATTGCCGCCGCTCAGCGCGAAGGCAAAACCTGTGCGTTTATCGATGCTGAGCATGCGCTGGATCCGATTTATGCGAAAAAGCTTGGTGTCGATATCGATAATCTGCTGTGTTCTCAGCCAGATACTGGCGAGCAAGCGTTGGAGATCTGTGATGCACTAACGCGCTCTGGCGCTGTTGACGTTATCATCGTCGACTCCGTTGCAGCACTAACGCCGAAAGCCGAAATTGAAGGTGAAATCGGTGATTCCCATATGGGGCTGGCTGCTCGTATGATGAGCCAGGCTATGCGTAAACTGGCGGGTAACCTGAAGCAAGCCAATACGCTGCTGATCTTCATTAACCAGATTCGTATGAAAATCGGTGTGATGTTCGGTAACCCTGAAACGACCACCGGTGGTAATGCTCTGAAGTTTTATGCCTCTGTTCGTCTGGATATTCGTCGTACTGGCGCTATTAAAGAAGGCGAAGAAGTTGTCGGCAGCGAAACTCGCGTGAAAGTCGTGAAGAATAAAGTGGCAGCACCGTTCAAACAGGCTGAATTCCAAATTCTGTACGGCGAAGGTATCAATATCCACGGTGAGTTGGTCGATCTGGGGGTGAAACACAAGCTGATCGAGAAAGCGGGTGCCTGGTATAGCTATAACGGCGACAAGATTGGTCAGGGTAAAGCCAATGCCTGTAATTTCCTGAAAGAGAACCCGACGATTGCTGCGGAACTGGATAAGAAATTGCGTGAAATGCTGCTGCATAAAGGCAATGAGCTGACGCCAGCCACAGCGGGAAATGGCCGTGACGAAGATGAATTCGCTGGTGAAGGCAACGAAGAGTTTTAATGGTGGCTGAGTGGCTTGTGACAGAGCACTCCAGCGGATAGGTGAATGAATAAACCATTACGCTATGCGATGAACGTGCTTTCTGTTCGCGATTATAGTGAAACCGAGATACGCCGCAAATGTGCGGCGTATTTATATAAATCAGAAAGCGCAGAAGATGAAGCAGATGAAGCCACAGTCCAAACTGCGGCAGAAGATGTGGAAGCGGCTATTGCGTACTGCAAGGAACACGGTTGGTTGGATGACGAGCGCTATGCTCGCCGCTATATCAGCAGCCGGAGCCGCAAAGGCTATGGTGCCCAGCGGATCAAAATGGAGCTAAGTCAGAAAGGAATCGATAAGACAACGTTAGCCACAGCACTAAACGAGAGTGATATCGATTGGTGCGCGCTAGCGAAATCGGTTGTGGAACGAAAATTCGGGCATCCTCTGTCCGATGAATGGAAAGACAAAGTCAAACATCAGCGATATCTGCTCTATCGTGGCTTCTTTCATGAAGAAATCCAGTCAATTTATACGAATTTTTCAGATTGAACGCACACGGGATTTTACTTCCCATCGAAGAAAATTTATCTTATTCCCACTTTTTTGTTCGTGAGTTGCTCGGTAACGTCAGCATGCTGGACTAACCTTGCCCGCGATCTGTTCTTCTAGCTTGATTCCAGGACAATTATGAGCAAGAGTACCGCTGAGATCCGTCAAGCGTTTCTCGATTTTTTCCACAGTAAGGGACACCAGGTTGTTGATAGCAGCTCTCTGGTGCCGAACAACGATCCGACATTGTTATTCACCAATGCGGGTATGAACCAGTTCAAAGATGTGTTCCTCGGTCTGGATAAACGCAGCTATGTCCGAGCGACGACCTCGCAGCGCTGCGTACGTGCCGGTGGTAAACATAATGACCTGGAAAACGTAGGTTATACCGCACGCCACCACACCTTCTTTGAAATGCTGGGTAACTTCAGCTTCGGTGACTATTTCAAGCATGATGCGATTCGCTATGCGTGGGAACTGCTGACGTCTCCTCAGTGGTTCAATCTGCCGAAAGAAAAATTGTGGGTAACGGTGTACGCAACGGATGATGAAGCCTACGACATTTGGGCTGATGAAGTTGGTGTGCCGCGCGAAAGAATTATTCGTATTGGTGATAACAAAGGTGGACCTTACGCCTCTGATAACTTCTGGCAGATGGGTGAAACGGGGCCGTGTGGTCCATGTACCGAGATTTTCTACGATCACGGTGACCACATCGCAGGTGGCCCGCCGGGAAGCCCTGATGAAGACGGCGATCGCTATATCGAAATCTGGAACCTGGTGTTTATGCAGTTCAACCGTCAGATTGACGGCACAATGCTGCCACTGCCAAAACCTTCCGTCGATACCGGCATGGGGTTAGAGCGCGTTTCTGCCGTCTTGCAGCACGTCAATTCAAACTATGATATTGATTTGTTCAAAACGCTGATTGATGCGGTAGCGAAAGCCGTCGGAACGACAGATTTAACCAACAAATCTCTGCGTGTTATCGCTGACCACATCCGCTCTTGTGCGTTCCTGATTGCCGATGGCGTGATGCCATCTAATGAAAACCGTGGTTATGTTCTGCGCCGTATTATCCGCCGCGCTGCACGCCACGGGAATATGCTGGGCGCTACGGATGCTTTCTTCTACAAACTCGTTGCGCCGCTGATTCACGTCATGGGGCCCGCGGCCGAAGAATTGAAAAAACAGCAGTCAGTGGTTGAACAGGCGCTGAAGACGGAAGAAGAGCAGTTTGCCCGTACGCTGGAACGCGGCTTGTCTCTGCTGGACGAAGAAATTAAAAACCTGAAAGGGGATACCCTGGATGGTGAAACAGCCTTCCGCCTGTATGACACCTATGGTTTCCCTGTCGACCTCACCGCGGATGTGTGCCGCGAGCGCGGCCTGAAAGTTGATGAAGAAGGTTTTGAAGCCGCGATGACGGCGCAGCGTCAGCGCGCGCGTGAAGCCAGCGGATTCGGCGTAGATTACAACAGCCTCATCCGTGTGGATGAAAACACGCCATTCTGCGGTTATGAAAAAACGCAGCAGCAAGCGAAGGTTATTGCGATTTATCACAATGGAAACGCGATTGATCAGATTGCGGCAGGTGATGAAGCGGTTGTGATTCTAAATGAAACGCCATTTTATGGTGAATCCGGTGGTCAGGTTGGCGACCAGGGCGAACTGAAAAATGCGGGCGTCAGCTTTGCCGTTCAGGATACTCAGAAATACGGTCAGGCAATTGGTCATGTCGGTAAACTGACTCAGGGTACGCTGCGTGTTAACGACAGTGTCGATGCAAATGTTGATAGTCAACGCCGCGATCGCATTCGTCTGAACCACTCTGCGACGCACTTGCTGCATGCTGCGCTGCGTCAGGTTCTGGGCGACCACGTTGCGCAGAAAGGCTCTCTGGTTAACGATAGCTATCTGCGTTTTGACTTCTCGCATACGGAAGCGATGAAACCTGAACAGATTCGTCAGGTTGAGGATATCGTCAATGCGCAAATCCGTCGTAACCTTACCGTGCAAACGGATGTCATGGCGCTGGATGATGCGAGAGCGAAGGGCGCAATGGCGCTGTTCGGTGAGAAGTACGATGACCATGTCCGTGTTCTGACGATGGGTGATTTCTCCATTGAACTTTGTGGGGGGACGCACGCAAGCCGTACTGGTGATATCGGTCTGTTCCAAATCATTTCTGAGTCAGGTACTGCTGCTGGCGTGCGTCGTATTGAAGCGACCACGGGTGAAAATGCCCTGTCCGCGCTACATCGCCAGAGCGACGTTTTGCAGGACATCGCGCAATTGCTGAAAGGCGATAGTCACAACCTGACGGATAAGGTACGCTCTGTTCTGGATCGTGCCCGCGCGTTGGAGAAAGAGCTTCAGCAGTTGAAGGCTCAACAAGCGGCGCAGGAAAGCTCGTCGCTGTCTGGCAAAGCAAAAGAAGTTAACGGCGTGAAGTTGCTGGTTACGCAACTGGACAATGTGGATCCTAAACTGCTGCGCACGATGGTTGACGATCTGAAGAATCAGCTTGGGTCTGCTGTTATCGTTCTCGGAACGGCGGCAGAAGGCAGGGTTAGCTTGATTTCAGGTGTAACGAAAGATCTGACTGACCGCGTAAAAGCTGGTGAACTGATTGGGTTTGTTGCCCAGCAGGTTGGCGGTAAAGGCGGTGGTCGCCCAGATATGGCTCAGGCTGGTGGTTCAGACGTGTCTGCACTGCCTGCTGCGCTGGCAAGCGTTGAATCCTGGGTTGCTGCTAAGCTATAAACGACAGATAACGTTTCATTCGTGTTATCCAACAAAACGCCATAACTTTCTGGTTGTGGCGTTTTTGTCTGCGGAAAAGGATCCGGCAAGCAGGATAGAAAGTGTGTTACCTTCAGATATTCTGAAGCTTTACATGCTCAGTCCTGTTGTTGTGATAACAAAAGCACAAGCTACTGATATCGACTAAACTAACAAGTAGTGACAAACCGGGGTGTGGTGGTGTGGTTATACCATCGTCTAGGTTTACGTTTTCACGGCACATGATGGATAATGGCGGGGAGACAGAGAGACCCGACTCTTTATAATCTTTCAAGGAGCAAAGAATGCTTATTTTGACTCGTCGAGTTGGCGAAACCCTCATGATCGGCGATGAGGTAACGGTTACCGTATTAGGAGTGAAAGGCAACCAGGTGCGTATTGGTGTTAATGCACCTAAAGAGGTTTCTGTCCACCGTGAAGAGATCTATCAGCGTATTCAGGCCGAAAAATCTCAACCAACGTCATATTGATTGACAATGCGTCTCGTGTTCGCGGGACGCACTTGTTATTCCCAGCTTTTCCCCCACACATTTATCGATATATTCATTTTTACTGTGCGCAGCCTTTGGCAAGGTAACCGCCTGTTTTTCTGTCGATAAAATAGACTTTTTGTTGTGAAAGTGCGCGTCTTGGATGCGAATTGTTCAAACGAACACAACGTGGGAAAAATTGTTTGACTTATAAGTCTGGGAAAGTAATATGTGCGCCACGCAGTACCGGTGAGCACTAACAAGAAGTTCTTAGTAGCGAATCAGGTAATGTAAGGTGAGGTGGCCGAGAGGCTGAAGGCGCTCCCCTGCTAAGGGAGTATGCGGTCAAAAGCTGCATCGAGGGTTCGAATCCCTCCCTCACCGCCATTTAATATGCATCCGTAGCTCAGCTGGATAGAGTACTCGGCTACGAACCGAGCGGTCGGAGGTTCGAATCCTCCCGGATGCACCATTAAATACTGCCTTTGCAAGGCAAGTGAATTAGTGAAAGCAAGTTTTGTCGTAGATGAAGAATTATTAATGCATCCGTAGCTCAGCTGGATAGAGTACTCGGCTACGAACCGAGCGGTCGGAGGTTCGAATCCTCCCGGATGCACCATATTTCGATATGGATAAGGTTGTTATCTTGTTCTTGTAATCAGCCCATTCGGCCTATAAGTACAAGGGAGGAAAACGTTGCTTTAGCAACGGCGCCGAAGGGCGAGGCGAAGCCAAGTAATCCTCCCGGATACACCATTCTTAAGTCTCTCGTTTAATTGCTCACCCCTTTATTTCTGCACCACACTCTGCATCCGTAGCTCAGCTGGATAGAGTACTCGGCTACGAACCGAGCGGTCGGAGGTTCGAATCCTCCCGGATGCACCATATCTCGATGTAAATAACACCCCAGCCTTAGTGCTAATCAATAAGCGCAGAGTAATTTTGTTTTAACAACCGCTCTCTACCTACTTTTAGCAGCAACAGCTGCTAGGTTTCTATTTTGCTGATATCAGAACGATATTTTTTCACCACTCCCGTGTATTAATTCTTACCTCTTTCCTATCTTTTATTGAGATTAAGCCTACGAGTAAATGAAGGCTGTCTTACTACTATCGAGTTAATAACCTGTTTTTTATAAGGTTATTGAGTCAGCGACAACGTTTTCACTTTACGATAAAGTAAGCTCTCTTTTCAGTGATCATGGAGCCATGATGTACGATCGCTATCAAGGGCTGATCTTTGATATGGATGGCACCCTGCTTGATACCGAACCGACGCACCATAAAGCGTGGGTTCAGGTTCTTGCCCGATATGGTATGAGATATGATGCCAGCGCCATGACTGCATTGAACGGCTCGCCCACCTGGCGTATTGCACAGCGTATTATCGACAGCCATCAGGCTGATATTGATCCTCACCAACTCGCGGCGGAAAAAACGGCTGTCGTTGAGGAAATGCTGCTGGATACGGTAAAACCACTGCCGCTGATTGATGTTGTTAAGCATTATCGCGGACAGCGTCCTATGGCAGTTGGCACGGGTAGCACGCATGGCATGGCTGATAGATTGCTAACGCATTTGGGGTTAAATGATTATTTTGATGCAATCGTTGGGGCTGATGATGTTATTCAGCATAAGCCTTTCCCCGATACCTTTCTGCGCTGCGCGACATTGATTTCTGTCGCACCAGAACACTGTATTGTGTTTGAAGATGCGGACTACGGTATTGAAGCCGCTAAGCGCGCTAACATGGCCGTGGTTGACGTCCGTACATTGTGAGTGAGTTCTGGGCTGTTTTCTCTCTTTTCTGGAGTAGTCTGCTCAGTGCAACATTGCTGCCTGGTAGCTCGGAAGTGCTACTGGTAACGTTATTGCTTGCTGACAGCGCAAAACCCTATCTGTTGATCGCTGTGGCAACGGTAGGAAATACGCTGGGCGGGTTAACAAATATTTTTATAGGGCGCTTACTCCCTCAGCCAAAACAGCAAGCTGGGTATACGGTGGCCATGCGCTGGTTACAGCGCTATGGCTGTGCTGCGCTGTTATTTAGCTGGGTGCCGGTAGTAGGCGATTTATTGTGCGTGTTAGCGGGTTGGCTACGCATGCCCTGGGTGCAATCGGCGGTTTTCATTGGTATTGGAAAAGCGCTGCGGTATATCGTATTGACCGGTATAACGTTACAGGGGATGGCGTGGTGGTCTTAACCAGATTGCAATGTGAACTGGTGAGTGCTGCTGAGTTTCAATTATGCTTACAACCATTACATTTTAACAACGGGAGGTCGATTTGATCCCGGACATTTCGGAAGCACTTTCTTGGCTGGAAAAACACCCATTGGCGGTGAAGGGTATTCAGCGTGGAATTGAACGCGAAACATTACGCGTAACAGAAAACGGACATCTTGCGACAACAGGGCACCCTGAAATATTGGGCTCGGCGTTGGCACATCCGTGGATCACGACAGACTTTGCTGAAGCGTTGTTGGAGTTCATTACGCCAGTCGACAAAGATGTCGATCACCTGCTGACGTTTCTGCGCGATATTCATCGTCACGTTTCCCGTAATCTGGGTGACGAGCGGATGTGGCCATTGAGCATGCCGTGCTTTATCGACAGTGAGCAAAATATCGAGCTGGCGCAGTATGGTTCATCAAATGTTGGGCGCTTCAAAACGCTTTATCGCGAAGGGCTAAAAAACCGCTATGGCGCGTTGATGCAGACTATTTCTGGCGTGCATTATAACTTTTCCCTTCCGCTGTCATTCTGGCAGGCGCGAGAAGGCGTTGCTGATGCAGAAAGCGGGAAAAAAGCCATTTCTGCGGGATACTTCCGGCTGATCCGCAACTATTACCGATTTGGCTGGGTGATTCCTTACCTGTTTGGCGCTTCTCCGGCGATCTGTTCTTCCTTCCTGAAAGGGCGTGAAACCGCACTGCCGTTTGAGCGTACGGAAAAAGGCATGCTTTATCTGCCTTATGCAACCTCTCTACGGCTTAGTGACCTAGGCTACACCAATAAATCACAGAGTAATCTGGGGATTACGTTTAACGATCTTGATACCTATGTCGCCGCATTAAAGCGCGCGATAAAAACGCCGTCTGAAGAATATGCTCAGGTTGGTATGAAGAAGGATGGTCGTTATCTACAATTGAATACGAACGTCTTACAGATTGAGAACGAGCTCTATGCGCCGATTCGTCCAAAGCGTGTGACGCGTGCGGGTGAAACGCCCTCTGATGCCTTGCTGCGTGGCGGAATTGAATATATCGAAGTGCGCTCACTGGATATCAACCCGTTCTCTCCGACCGGAGTGAGTGAAAGTCAGGTGCGTTTCCTGGATTTATTCCTGATCTGGTGTGCGTTGGCGGATGCGCCGGAAATGAGTGCAGATGAGCTGCTGTGTACGCGTAAAAACTGGAACCGAGTGATTCTGGAAGGGCGCAAACCTGGGCAAACGGTGGGTATGCGATGTGAAACCATCCAGCAGCCGATTGCTGAGGTGGGGAAATCTCTGTTTGCGGATTTACGTCGCGTTGCGGAAGTGTTGGATGCTGAAAACAATCAACCGCACTATCAGCAGGTATGTGATGAGCTACTTGTTGGTTTTGACGATCCAGAAACGACATTCTCTGGTCGACTATTAACGTTGATGAAGCAGGAAGGCAATGGTAGCGTGGGGCTGAATTTAGCGGAAGAATACCGCAAAATGCTCAGCAGTGAGCCGCTGCAGGTGTTGACGGAAGAACAATTGGTTGCTGCGAGTGAGAGCTCCTGGCAGCGTCAACGTCAGATTGAATCTGAAGATACAATGAGTTTTGACGACTATCTGGCGACGCATTAAAAAGAAAAGGCCACAGAAACTGTGGCCAAATAAACATCTCTAATAGGGATGATGATAATAAATGCGCGTCTTTCAGTAAGTCAGACCCGCATAAAAAGGAAAAGTTCTCGGAAACGAGAAAAAATGAATTTTTTCTATGAGGAGGTGGCATTATGCCGTTACTAGATAGCTTTACCGTTGACCATACCCGTATGGCCGCCCCCGCAGTTCGGGTCGCTAAAACCATGAAAACCCCTCATGGCGACAATATCACTGTATTTGACCTGCGCTTCTGTCGTCCGAACATCGAAGTCATGCCAGAGCGCGGCATCCATACGTTAGAGCACCTGTTTGCAGGCTTTATGCGCGATCATTTAAACGGTGATGGTGTTGAAATTATCGACATTTCTCCGATGGGATGCCGTACCGGTTTCTACATGAGCTTGATTGGTACGCCTGATGAGCAACGCGTTGCCGATTCCTGGAAAGCGGCGATGGCGGATGTTCTGAAAGTGACTGACCAGCGTAAAATTCCTGAGCTGAACGAATTTCAGTGTGGCACCTATGAGATGCATTCACTGAAGGAAGCGCAGGAAATTGCTCAGCACATCGTGGATCACGATATTGGTATCAACCAAAATGACGATCTGGCGCTGCCGAAAGATAAACTGGCTGAGCTACATATCTAATTTGTTGGATATGCGCAGATAAAAAAGAGAGCCGAATGTTGGCTCTCTTTTTTTGTGCTCGTGAATGTGTCAGACCGCGAGGAAGTGCTGTATAACCCGGCTGCCGAAGTAGGACAGCGTCAGCATCAGTGCGCCAATCAGGCTGAACCAGACGACGCGCCGTCCCCGCCACCCTTCGTGGTAATGCCCCCAGAGCAACAGAATATAGATGAACCAGGCAAACAGGGAGAAGACGGCCTTGTGCAGGTTCTCTTTGTTATCGATCAGGTCATCCATATAAAACAAACCGGTACAGAGCGTCAACGTGAGCAGGATGACGCCAATCTGCGTGATGTGAAACATCTTACGTTCAATGCCCATCAGTGGCGGCATGTCAGCTGCAAACCCCAACTTTTTGTTCTTGAGCAGATAATCAAGCAAGGCAAGCTGGAGCGCATAAAGTGCCGCAATCAGCAAGGTCGCATAAGAGAAAAGTGCCAGACCGATATGGATCATCAAACCCGGTGACGCTTCCAGATGCGTAATAAATTCACTCGGCATGAAGCTGGCAAAGGCCAGATTGATCAACGCAAAGGTGTAGACGACAGGGAGAATAAACCAGCCGCGATCGCGCGCTGCGACAATCGTCATCACCGTACAGATAATGAGACTGACCAGCGAACCGATATTCAGCAGGCTGAGGTTTTGCCCCACCTGCACATCGAAAATGCGTTGATAGAGCGCCACCGCATGACAGAGTAGCGCAGCGCTGGCCGAGAGTATTGCCAGCCGACGATATGCACTGTTCTTGCGCAGCAGACTGGGGATAATCAGTCCGAGGCTGAGTGTGTAGGCGACAAGCGCCACAATAGCGAAAACAGACATACAAATAGGTTATTAAATATCAACTAGGTAAAATAGAGAATCAGTATAGCGTTAGTCGCCGTGGGCACCAACAGTTCTCCATCAGCAGCGCTGAGATCGTTGCCGCTTTTGTGTATAATCTCTTCCATTCGTGTCGCCTTGCGGCCTGTCTTACGTTGAGCATGAGATATGTTTGAAAATTTAACCGATCGACTCTCGCGCACATTGCGCAATATCAGCGGCCGCGGGCGGTTGACTGAAGAAAACATCAAAGAAACGCTGCGTGAAGTGCGTATGGCATTACTGGAAGCCGACGTCGCGTTACCCGTGGTGCGTGATTTTATCAATCGTGTCAAAGAACGTGCTGTTGGACATGAGGTCAACAAAAGCCTGACGCCGGGTCAGGAGTTCGTCAAGATTGTTAAAAACGAACTCGTCAGCGCAATGGGTGAAATCAACGCCGAGCTGAATCTTGCCGCTCAGCCGCCAGCAGTTGTTCTGATGGCCGGCCTGCAAGGTGCAGGTAAAACCACCAGCGTAGGCAAGCTGGGTAAATTCCTGCGCGAAAAGCAGAAGAAAAAAGTGCTGGTGGTTTCTGCTGACGTTTATCGCCCGGCAGCGATTAAACAATTGGAAACGTTGGCAGAGCAGGTGGGTGTCGATTTCTTCCCGTCAGACGTGCAGGAAAAGCCACTTGCTATCGTACAGCGGGCGTTACAGCACGCGAAGCTGAAGTTCTATGATGTCTTGTTAGTCGATACCGCGGGTCGTCTCCACGTTGACGACGCGATGATGGATGAAATCAAGCAGGTTCACGCGGCGATTAATCCAGTTGAAACGCTGTTTGTGGTTGATGCCATGACGGGGCAGGATGCGGCGAATACGGCGAAAGCTTTTAATGAGGCGCTGCCGCTGACTGGTGTAATCCTCACCAAAATTGATGGTGACGCCCGCGGCGGTGCGGCGTTGTCTATCCGCCATATTACAGGCAAGCCAATTAAATTCCTCGGCGTCGGCGAAAAAACCGAAGCGCTGGAGCCGTTCTACCCTGAGCGCGTCGCATCACGCATTCTCGGTATGGGCGATGTGCTTTCACTGATCGAAGATATTGAAAGCAAGGTCGATCGTACACAGGCAGAAAAGCTTGCCAATAAGCTGAAGAAGGGCGATGGATTCGATTTGACCGATTTCCTGGACCAGCTTAAGCAAATGCGCAATATGGGCGGCATGGCGAGCATGATGAGTAAAATGCCGGGCATGGGCCAACTGCCTGATAATGTTAAATCACAAATGGATGACAAGGTGCTGGTGCGTATGGAGGCGATCATTAATTCGATGACGCGTCAGGAGCGTGCCAAACCTGAGATTATTAAAGGTTCGCGCAAACGCCGTATCGCGCAGGGTTCCGGTATGCAGGTACAGGACGTGAACCGTCTTCTGAAACAGTTTGATGATATGCAACGAATGATGAAGAAGATGAAGAACGGCGGTTTAGCGAAAATGATGCGCGGTATGAAAGGGATGATGCCACCTGGATTCCCTGGGCGCTAAGCACCGAAATCGATGGTGTAGAGAAACTCTTGGCGTGATTATACGCTTTAGATTGCTTTTTGCGCCAAAATGAGTAAAATTTTCGGGCTTTTTATATGACATACTGGGCTCCGTTCCTCGATGGGGCCCAGTTGTTTTATTCACTAAAGAGGATGTTATGGTAACAATTCGTTTGGCACGTGGCGGCGCGAAAAAACGCCCCTTCTATCAAGTAGTCGTGACCGATAGCCGCAATGCGCGTGATGGTCGTTTCATCGAGCGTGTAGGTTTCTTCAACCCAATCGCATCTGGTCAAGCAGAAGCCCTGCGTCTGGATCTGGATCGTATCGAGCATTGGCTTGGTCTGGGTGCAACTGTGTCTGATCGCGTATCTTCGCTGATCAAAGACGCTAAAAAAGCAGCATAATCTGTTGCGGTGGTGATAATGAGCAATCAACTCAGCCCAAAACCTCCCGTTAACCCGATTGTGATGGGGAAGATTGGGTCGGCATATGGCATCCGAGGTTGGCTCAGAGTGTTTTCATCCACCGAAGATGCCGAGAGCATTTTTGATTATCAACCTTGGTTCATCCAGAGTAAAAGCGGTTGGCAGCTTGTCGAGATTGAAGGCTGGAAGTATCACAATCAGGATCTCATCATCAAAGTGAAAGGTGCTGATGACCGTGATGCGGCTAATTTACTGACCAATTGTGAAATTGTCGTAGATTCGTCACAACTGCCCGATCTGGGCGAAGGTGATTATTACTGGAAGGATCTTATTGGCTGTCAGGTCGTGACCGTAACCGGTTATGAGTTAGGTAAAATCATCGACATGATGGAAACTGGCTCAAACGATGTGATGGTAATAAAGGCCAACCTGAAAGATGCCTTCGGAGTCAAGGAACGGCTGGTTCCGTTCCTCACTGAACAGGTTGTTAAGCGCGTCGACCTTTCTGCTCAAACTATTGAAGTAGATTGGGATCCTGGTTTTTGAACTCTGAATCGACCAGTAGTACCCAGCGGAACGAGACTATGTGGATTGGGGTGATTAGCCTGTTTCCAGAGATGTTCCGGGCAATTACTGATTACGGAGTCACTGGCCGGGCAGTTAAAAATGGCCTGCTGAACGTACAGTATTGGAGTCCTCGCGATTTCACTTACGATCGGCATCGCACCGTGGACGATCGACCTTATGGCGGTGGCCCCGGAATGCTGATGATGGTGCAACCTTTACGGGATGCGATCCACGCAGCAAAAGCAGCGGCAGGCGAAGGCGTGAAAGTGATTTATTTATCACCTCAGGGCCGTAAATTAGATCAGCAAGGCGTACATCAACTCGCTACGAACCAGAAGATGATTCTGGTCTGTGGACGGTACGAAGGGATTGATGAGCGCGTAATTAAAACCGAAATCGATGAAGAATGGTCGATAGGCGATTACGTACTCAGCGGTGGGGAACTGCCAGCGATGACCCTGATTGACTCCGTTGCCCGCTTTATACCGGGCGTTCTGGGGCATCAGGCTTCAGCAGAAGAAGATTCTTTTGCTGATGGATTGCTGGATTGTCCTCATTTTACACGCCCTGAAATACTGGAAGGCATGGACGTTCCGGCAGTGTTACTGTCTGGCAACCATGCGGAAATACGCCGCTGGCGATTGAAGCAGTCGCTGGGCCGAACCTGGCTTAGAAGACCTGAACTTCTGAAAAGCCTAGCTCTGACTGACGAGCAAACAAGGTTGCTGGCTGAATTCCAACGTGAATATCAGTCTGAGCAACAAGAGTATTAGGTGGTTACGCTGGTTTGACCTGGCGAACCCAACTATCAGTTTACCTAGGGTAAGAGACATATTATGAGCAACATTATTAAGCAAATCGAAGACGAACAAATGAAGCAGGACGTACCTGCATTTCGTCCGGGTGATACCGTAGAAGTGAAGGTATGGGTTGTTGAAGGTAGCAAAAAACGTCTGCAGGCATTCGAGGGCGTGGTTATCGCTATTCGTAACCGCGGTCTGCATTCTGCATTCACTGTTCGCAAAATTTCTAACGGCGAAGGCGTGGAGCGTGTATTCCAGACTCACTCTCCAGTTGTTGACAGCATTGCTGTTAAACGTCGTGGTGCCGTGCGTAAAGCCAAACTGTACTACCTGCGTGAGCGTACTGGTAAGTCAGCTCGTATCAAAGAGCGTCTTAACTAAGATAGCGCTTTCGCAACATCCGAAAGTTGTTATTAATAAGGGGTTTAGCCAGAGGCTAAGCCCTTTTTTTATGCCTGATTGCCGCAAAATGTCCACAGAGAATGGCTGTATGGTCGCTCTCTTTCTGAAAATAAGTACTTGGCTTAAAGTTCGAGTCTACATAATGAGCCGTGTTGGCAGTAAAAAGCCCACCATCTTGGTGGGCTTCGCTTTCCCTGGTGCCATCATTATTGTTGGAATTTCAGTACCATGATGACATTAGATGTGGTTATTTTATAAACGTTTATACAGATCAATTTTTCAATATTGATCGGTTACGGCGATCAAAATATTGTGTTGATGCCGTTTTTACTCTGTTCAGAATGGCTTATTCGCGATGACTGTTGGGTACATATGCATATGATCGTTAATGAACTGAATATCTGTAAACCCTGCCTGCTCTAGCTGCGACTGTGTTTTTTGGTGGGTTCGAAACGCTGTCCATGTTGCCCCAATAATACGTGAGAAAAGCACATATTGGAGGGTTAGCAATTTCGGATTGGTGTTTATCCACGGAGAATCTTGGGACAGCGTAGGAGGAGGTGTCATAAAACTGGTTATCAATGTGCCTCCTGGCTTCAGTCCAGAGTAAAAAACGCGGTAAAGTTCGGTGACTTTGTCATCATCTTGCTCGTAAACATTGAGTCCATTGCTGGTAATCACATCTGCCTGTGCTGCCAAATCTATTGTCCAGGCATCCGTAAGCACCAACGAAATCTGGTTTTCTAACCCTTGCTGGCTGGCAAGTTTATAAGCTTCTTCTAGCGCCTGTTTATCCAGATCGATCCCGATTAATTTCACATCTCGATGCCGTGTATAGTCCAGCAGTAGTAAATCGGCCATGACACCGCAAGGGACGGATACCATGACGGCATCTGGGCGCAAAAGTTCTTGAAGCAGGCGTTGGAAAATACCGAATCGTTCGCGCGTCGCCAAAACATTGGGTAACTGGGTGTAGATAATTTCTTCGAGCGAATTAATGTAGTGAGTGGGTCGATGTGCTATCACATTATGTGTCCAGTGCGCATTTAACCCATGATGTTTGAGTAAAAACTGGCCTAACTCGAGGTGGGAAAAAGCATCCAGAAGCGCGAGTTGCTCTTTTACGGAAATGCCGAGATGGTCTCCAGACTCGATAATGTTGTCCTTTACCGCGGTGACTCGTTCATCATGACTTTCCTGTGATGAGGTAGCATGTGATAAGAGTCTTGGGACGTTATTTGGAGACGAGTTACGAGGCTTGCTTGAACCGGACATGTGCGTACTCCATAATGTCAATCGCGATCGTAAATAATAACGTTAACTATCAGTGAGATATGATTTTCTCTATCTCAGTATCAGATTGTTAATAACTTAATGTGACTATTTAATGTGAGTGATAATAGAGGGGAGGTATGTCTGACGTATTTCTGTGTGAGTACAAAAATGAGTGGAATTGTTACCAGATACGATGAGCCATAGCGATTTGCCAGCTAAATTGCTGATGAGTATGGATCATCGTTTTCTCTTCGGGAGGATGTTAAGGCAGGCTCTGCTGCCAGTGAGTTCGCAGTGTCTCCGCATTCTCTACGCCATCGCAGCTAGCGGGAAAGTTTTTCCCTGCTTTTCCCCATTCTTCTATGTTATTTGTATCACAAAAAGCCGACTGTCCGGCCTGATATCCACGTAGATAGGTTTCACGGTCGACCTGAGGATTACCAAACCATTCCTGCAAAGTGCTGTCGTCTTTTACGACCATGCCAGAGATGGCATCCTGATAACCTGTTTCGAACCAGAAGCCTGACTCACTTTTAGCGGGTAGCGATGGGGTGTTGCTTTGGCATGCTGTTATTAAAAGAATTACAGCTAAGGCATAACTGTATTTCATCATCAAACCTTCACTGTTTCGACCATCGGCCTGAAGAAGCATCGCATCAGGCGATGCCCAATTTTTCTTTCAGTAACTTGAGGTAGCGGCGACTGACGGGGATGTGTTTTCCCGTATGCGTCAGTACTTCTGCTGCGCCGTTCTCCATTAACTGGATTTCTTTCAGCTGTTCCGTGTTAACCATGTATTGACGATGGCAACGGACGAAAGGCGTTTTCTCTTCCAGCGTTTTCAATGAAAGCTGGGTATAGCCAGACTGGCTGACGCCCACGACATGCACGCCACTGAGTTCTGAACAAAGATACTCGACTTCTTCAATCTTGAGCAAAAAAATACGATTGTGTCCGTTACAGGGAATATGGCGCAGCAAGGGCTCTGAAATTATCTGTACGTTTTTATTTACACTCACACCACGACGTAAACGATTTAGCGTTTTACTCAGCCGCTGTGCATCTAGTGGTTTAAGCAAATAGTCAAAAGCATGCTCTTCAAATGCCCTCACCGCGTACTCATCATAAGCTGTCACGAAGACGACATAAGGCATATTTTCTGGATCCAACATGGCAACCAGCTCTAATCCGCTGACCTTTGGCATCTGTATATCCAGAAAAATCACATCCGGTTGTAGCCGATGGATAGCTGGTATCGCCTCCAGAGCATTGCTGCATTGTGCAATGATGGTGATATCAGACTCATTTTCCAGTAGCAGGCTGAGTTCTTCACGTGCCAGCTGTTCGTCATCGATGATTATGGCTTTCAGCATTCTTCCCCCTTGTTGGTGTGATTCTATCACTATTCACGTCAGGGATTAGCATGGTTGCGTCGGGAAGTGATAGGGCAGACAGATATCGTTTCTCTGGCAATATTTAGAGTGGTAACTTTTTATTTACACTGAGTGGATTGAAATCTTTACGGTTCGTGTTATGGTGTAAACATCACGCGTAGGCAGGTTGTACAGACAGTAGTCTCTACAGACGATCGCGAACATACCGAACTTTTTTAGGAATGGGATCATGCAAAAAGATTCACTTAACAATATTAATATCAGTGCAGAGCAGGTTTTAATTACTCCCGATGAATTGAAAGCCAAGTTTCCGCTTAACGATGCAGAGCAGCGTGATATTGCGCAAGCGAGGGCAACCATTGCGGATATCATTCATGGTCGTGATGATCGGTTGCTGATCGTCTGTGGGCCTTGCTCGATTCATGATACGGATGCTGCGTTAGAATATGCGCGCCGCCTACAGTCGCTGGCCACTGAACTGAACGATCGCCTCTACATTGTGATGCGCGTTTATTTTGAAAAACCGCGTACCACGGTGGGCTGGAAAGGGCTCATCAACGATCCGTTCATGGATGGTTCATTTGATGTGGAATCTGGGCTACATATTGCGCGTGGGTTGCTATTAGAACTGGTAAATATGGGACTGCCGCTGGCAACGGAAGCGCTTGATCCGAACAGTCCGCAATACCTGGGTGACTTGTTCAGTTGGTCGGCTATCGGCGCACGTACCACGGAATCACAAACGCACCGTGAGATGGCTTCTGGTCTGTCGATGCCTGTTGGGTTCAAAAACGGCACGGATGGCAGTCTGGGAACGGCGATCAATGCGATGAGAGCAGCTGCAATGCCGCATCGCTTTGTGGGTATCAATCAAACGGGTCAGGTTTGTCTGCTGCAAACGCAAGGGAACATTGATGGTCATGTGATTCTGCGCGGCGGTAAAAAGCCAAACTACAGTGCGCAGGATGTTGCCGAATGTGAAAAACAGATGCAGGAAGCGGGACTGAGACCGGCGCTGATGATAGATTGTAGTCACGGTAATTCGAATAAAGACTACCGCCGTCAACCACTTGTTGTTGAATCTGCGATTGAACAAATCAAGGCGGGAAATCGTTCCATTATAGGTTTGATGCTGGAAAGCCACCTTAACGAGGGGAGCCAGTCTTCAGAACAGCCGCGTTCAGATATGCGCTACGGTGTATCGGTCACGGATGCCTGTATCAGTTGGGAAAGTACAGAGGCGTTGCTGCGTTCCGTTCATCAAGAGCTGAGCGCTGCACGAGTGAAACATTCAGGAGAGTAACAAAAGATGGTAGCTGAACTGACCGTATTGCGTGATCAGATAGATGAGGTAGATAAGGAGCTTGTCGCGCTGTTATCACGTCGGTTGCGTTTGGTGGCGGAAGTGGGTGAAGTGAAAAGCCGCCATGGTTTGCCCATTTATGTACCCGATCGTGAAGCGGCCATGCTCAGCTCACGTCGTAAAGAAGCAGAGTCGATGGGGGTTCCGCCGGATCTCATTGAGGATATCCTGCGGCGCACCATGCGTGAGTCTTATACCAGTGAAAACGACAAAGGCTTTAAAACGCTGTGCCCGCAGTTGCGCCCCGTCGTCATCATCGGTGGCCGGGGTCAAATGGGCAACCTGTTTGAGAAAATGCTGACACTGTCGGGCTATCAGGTGAGAATTCTGGAGCAAGATGACTGGCCGCGTGCGGATGAACTGCTGTCTGATGCTGGCATGGTGATTGTTAGCGTGCCGATTCACGTTACTGAACAGGTGATTGCCCGTCTGCCTGCTTTACCAGATGACTGTATTTTGGTTGATTTGGCATCGGTAAAAAATGGCCCGCTGCAGGCGATGCTGGCGGCGCACAGTGGTCCCGTTCTGGGGCTGCACCCCATGTTTGGGCCAGACAGTGGTAGTCTTGCCAAGCAGGTTGTTGTTTATTGTGATGGTCGGCAGCCGGAAGCTTATCAGTGGTTACTGGAACAGATTCAGGTGTGGGGCGCGCGTCTGCATCGTATCAGCGCGGTCGAACACGATCAGAACATGATGTTCATTCAGGCGCTACGCCACTTTGCGACATTCGCGTATGGCCTGCATTTAGCGGAAGAGAATGTGCAGCTTGAACAGCTATTAGCGCTGTCGTCGCCAATCTATCGTCTGGAACTGATCATGGTTGGACGGCTGTTTGCGCAGGATCCGCAGCTTTATGCCGACATTATTATGTCTTCAAAGGATAATCTGGCGTTGATTAAGCGTTACTACAAACGTTTTGGCGAGGCGATTGAACTACTGGAGCAGACGGATAAAGCAGAGTTTATCAACAGGTTCAAGAAGGTCGAACACTGGTTTGGTGACTATGCCAAACGCTTTCAGGCTGAGAGCCGGGTGCTTTTGCGTCAGGCAAACGACATTCGTCAATAAATACGTTTACTATGCTTGGTTGTGCTTAAGAAGCCATCCCGGGATACCAGGATGGCTTTTTCAATTCTTCGTTTACATCGATTATTCGTTCACATCGACGGGGACGACGTTTTCACTCGGGTAGCAGCCCAATACTTTTAACGAGCGGGTTATAGGGGCTAATCCTTTTAGCGCTTTCTGCATAGCATCGCTGCGCAGGTTGGCCTGTACGTCCAGATAGAACATCTCTTCCCACGGGTTACCGTTGATCGGTCTGGATTCCAGCTTGGTCATCACTATGCCGTTATCACGCAGTACCAGCAGGGCTTCCACCAGCGCACCTGACTGTTGACCGGTCGCCATAATTAGCGTGGTTTTTGCCGGAACTTGTTCCGTCACGTCAATGGGCTTACGTGCTAATACAATGAAGCGGGTGATGTTTTGCGACTGGTTGGCCAGATCGTGTTCCAGCATCTGTAGCTGATAAAGTTGGCCACCGGCTTCGCTGCCGAGCGCTGCTGCTTTTGGTGAGTTGAGCGCCGCGACTTTTTCCATTGCCGCAGCCGTGCTTTCACAATATTCAATCTTCCAGTGTGGAAAACGGTTAATGAAATGGCTGCACTGCTGGAACGGTTGCGGGTGGCTGTAAACCGTTTCTATCTGTTCCAATGATGTATCGGTGGCAACTAAAACGCAGTGATTTATCGGGTTGGTTAATTCGCCGACGATGGATAAAGCCGTATGCTGCAGCAGGTCGTAGACGTCGTTAATCGAACCAGAGCTGGTGTTTTCAATCGGCAGAACGGCATAGTCTGCTTGCCCAGTTTCCACCATGTTGAAGATGTCGTGAAATTTCTGGCAACCACATTCAATAAATTGTTCGAAGTGTCGCGCGGCATATTGGCGAGCGGCAAGATGGGAATAAGAGCCCTTCGGACCGAGAAACGCAATCCGTACAGAGTGTGATGTTGTTTGGTTGAGGTGATGCTGCAAGAGTGCCTGCTGCGTTAGTACCGAATCCTCAATGATGAGTTGGAATAAGCGGGTAATATAATGACTATCAAGGTGATGCTTTTTCCCAGCGGCCGTCAGTTTATCCAGTAAATCACGTTCACGCTCTTTATCACGGATTGGGCGATGCGAATGCAATTTGCTGCGGGCAACGTCCAGCGCGAGTTCTCGTCTTTGTGCCAACAATTCAATTAATTGCAGATCCAATGCGCTGATGCGTTCTCGCAGGGCCAGTAATGGGTTGTCTGTCATGATGCTGTTACCTGTCTTATGTTCTTATATAAAAAAAGCCTCCCTGGTTAGGAGGCTTTTTTGTTCGTCTTCGTATTCTTGCTCTTACGACGAATCGCCTCCCAAATCAGGGGAAGGTGAAAAAGAATACGAAGAAGAACAGTTTATTTATCATGTTTACTCGGTTCGTCAGGAAGATATCCAGATTTTGAGTTGGTAAGGTAACTGTTGGCTTTTCATCCTGTCAATACAAAATCGCCGAGCGCAATTTTAAACTAGGGATAGCATTGGCTTTTTAGGGTGCGGATTGCGGGGTTTGGAATGCAAAAACGCGCCCTCAGGCGCGTTATGTTGAGGTAAAGAGAATGAATTACTCTTCTTGAGTTGGCTGGAGATTCGCTTCTTTGACGCTAGCGACCGCGCGCCGGGCTTCACCTTTATGCTGGAGTTTGTCCAACTGGCGTTCGAGCTTGGTAATTAGCTCATTGATAGCGGCATACATATCGTCATGCTTGGCACTGGCAACCAGTGGGCCATTTGGCGTACTGATAGTGGCATCAGCCACAAAACCCTGAGGCTCTTTTGACAGAATGATATGCGGGTTGATCAACTGGGTTTGCCACTTATCCAGCTTAGAAAGACGGTCTTCGACATGTTGACGAATTGCGGGGGTGATATCCATTTGCTTACTGGTAATATTAATAGCCATATAAACTTACCTCTCTGCCTATGTCCGTCTTGGATAATTTCAGCATACAGTGAGTTGCGACAAAAAGCGTGATATTGATCGCTTTTTTTCGTCACTTTTTGTCAAGAAAACGCGATTTGTGAAGCATCATGGGGAATAGGAGGGAAGTCCTTGAGGGGGCATCTGGCCTGTGCCATTATTGATAGGATGTATTGACGTTACCGCGCTGTTGTTGACTCCCGCCGACCCGTTTTTTCTACATCATCGATGTGTAGCCAACCGATCGAACCATAAAAAACGGCAACCGAAGCTGCCGTCTTATTACTGTGTGTTACTTGTCGTTTATGCTGGGTTCGCCGCGATGACTTTGGCGACTTTGTCCGCCTGTGCGGCCAGTTGCAGTTCACGGTAGGCATTTTCCATCAACGGCAACGCCGTTTTCGTTGCCTGGGCATCTGGGTAATCACGTAGCATTTGCTCAACGCGATTAACTACTGCCACATAAGCGCCGCGTTTCGTGTAGTATTGCGCGACAGAAAGTTCATACTTGGCCAGACGCTCTTTGAGGTAAACCAAACGCTTGTTTGCGTCGGTGGCGTATTGGCTATTTGGGTATCCCTGAATGAGCTTACTGAAATCCCGAAATGCGGTGCGAGCATACTGCGGATCGCGATCGGAACGATCAACGCCGAAGAAGCCTTGTAACGCACTATCATCCAACGCCATATCGGTAAGGCCGCGCATGTATAGGACATAATCCACGTTTGGATGGGTCGGGTTGAGTCGCAGGAAGCGGTCAATAGAAGCTTGGGCCAATGGCAGCTCTGCGGATTTGTAATAGGCGTAGATCAAATCCAACTGTACTTGCTGCGAGTAGGGGCCAAAGGGATACCGGTTATCCAGTGCTTCCAACTGCGTGATGGCTGCTTTAAAGTTGCCGTCTTGCAGTTTTTGTTGAGCATTGGCATAGATTTCAGATGGCGGACTATCAGGAACCGCATCTTTGGAATTGCTGGAGCAACCAGCCAGCGCCAGGCTCAACGTGGCAGCAGCCACCAGATATTTCATACGCGTCATGACGTTTTGATTATCCTCAGAATGTTATTCCGGGAGACTGTCCGTGAAGCTCCCGATTTAGACCAGCTACAATAGTACATTATTTTAAACGGCGTCGCCGTCAAAACCCAACGTTAACGAAGAAGCTGCATAATATGGCACAACAAGTACAACTCACCGCAACGGTGGCCGAATCTCAACTCGGACAACGTTTAGATCAGGCTTTGGCCGAATTGTTCCCTGATTATTCACGATCCCGCATAAAAGAGTGGATTCTTGAGAATCGAGTACAGATTAACGGCAATGTCACCAATAAGCCAAAAGAGAAAGTACTTGGCGGCGAATCGGTAGCTATTGATGCATTGATTGAAGAAGAAGCACGCTGGGAAGCACAGGATATCAAGCTGGATATCGTGTACGAAGATCAGGATATTCTGGTCATCAATAAACCCAGAGATCTGGTGGTTCACCCCGGTGCGGGTAACCCGGATGGCACGGTATTGAATGCCTTGTTACATCATTATCCTGAGATTGCCGATGTGCCCCGTGCCGGGATTGTGCACCGGCTTGATAAAGATACGACTGGGCTCATGGTGGTTGCGAAAACCGTACCCGCACAGACGCGTTTAGTTGAGGCGCTACAGGCTCGTGAAATTACGCGTGAATATGAAGCCGTTGCGATTGGTTCGATGACAGCGGGTGGCATGGTCGAGCAACCTATCGCGCGCCACGCAACCAAACGTACTCATATGGCTGTGCACCCAATGGGTAAGCCTGCCGTGACACATTATCGCATCATGGAACATTTCCGAGCACATACTCGTTTGCGGTTACGTTTGGAAACGGGACGTACCCATCAGATTCGCGTACACATGGCGCACATTAATCATCCTCTGGTTGGCGATCAGCTTTACGGTGGCCGTCCTCGCCCGCCAAAAGGCGCGTCGGAGGATTTCATTGAAACGCTTCGTGGGTTCGATCGTCAGGCACTGCATGCCACCATGTTGCGTTTCTACCATCCTATTACTGGCATTCACATGGAATGGCATGCGGAATTGCCACAGGATATGGTCGATCTGATTGATGCGCTGAAAGCGGATACCGAAGCGTTTAAGGATCAGCTCGACTGGTAATATATTCAATACGATAAGTGCCGATTTATAGAGGTGACGGACTATGCTGATATACCCCGACTGGCCTTTGCCAGAAAGTGTGAAATCTTGTAGTACGACGCGTATTGGCGGGTGTAGTCGTGCACCTTATGATTCGCTGAATATGGGGAATCATGTGGGCGATGAGCCCGCACACGTTACCGCAAATCGGCAAACGCTGGTGGAGATGGCCAGCCTTCCTGCTATGCCGTATTGGTTGGAACAGGTTCATGGCACCGATGTGATTCGTATTGGTGGTGCATCCCCAACGTCTGTTTGCGGTGATGCTGCTTATACCGATAAGAAAGGAAAAGTCTGTGCGGTGATGACGGCTGACTGTTTGCCCGTGCTTTTGTGTGCAATCAACGGCGACGAAGTTGCTGCCGCCCATGCTGGCTGGCGCGGGCTGCACGCAGGGGTGTTGGAAGAGACGTTAGCCTGTTTTCGTGCACAACCCGAGCAAATTATGGCGTGGTTGGGGCCCGCTATCGGGCCTGATGCCTTTGAGGTCGGTCCTGAAGTTCGGGACGCATTTATTCAGCATGACATGGCTGCGGCCTCTGCATTTCGGCCAGAAGGAAATAAATTTTTTGCCGATATCTACCAACTGGCAAGTCTGCGTTTGCGTGCCGCAGGGGTAACGCAAATTTTTGGTGGAAATACCTGTACTGTGAGTGAACCTCATAAATTTTTCTCTTATCGGCGTGATGGTGTGACTGGCCGTATGGCAAGTTTAATCTGGCTGATATAGCCTATTGAATTAAGACGATCCAAGACAAGTAACGTTTAAATCCTGTCACGACTGGCAAAATAACCTTGAAATTTTTGAGGGATGACCTCATTTAATCTCCAGTAGCAATTTTGACCAGTGTACGGGAGGTGTTATGCGTCTGGATCGTCTTACCAACAAATTCCAACTTGCTCTTGCTGATGCCCAGTCTCTTGCCCTTGGGCGCGACCACCAGTTTATTGAACCACTTCATTTGATGAGCGCTTTGCTTCATCAGGATGGTGGAACTGTTGGTCCACTTCTGACTGTTGCCGGAGCCAATCTTAACCACCTGAAAACCGAAATCGACCAGGCAATCACGCGTTTGCCTCAGGTTGAAGGCACTGATGGGGATGTCCAACCTTCGAACGAATTAGTCCGCGCATTGAATATGTGCGACAAACTGGCGCAAAAGCGCGGCGATACCTTTATTTCCTCGGAACTTTTCGTGCTTGCTGCTTTAGAGTCTCGCGGTACGCTGGGGGAGATATTGAAAAAGGCGGGCGTCACGCAGCAAGTTGTCACAAACGCTATCGATCAGGTGAGAGGAGGCGAGCAAGTGAACGATCAGGGGGCTGAAGATCAGCGCCAGGCATTAAAGAAATTCACGATTGACCTCACGGAACGTGCGGAACAAGGCAAACTCGACCCAGTAATTGGGCGCGATGAAGAAATTCGCCGCACTATTCAGGTCCTACAACGTCGAACCAAAAATAACCCGGTATTAATCGGTGAGCCTGGTGTGGGTAAAACCGCGATTGTGGAAGGGTTAGCTCAGCGCATCGTTAATGGCGAAGTGCCCGAAGGCCTGAAAAACAAGCGCGTACTTTCACTGGATATGGGCGCGCTAGTGGCTGGTGCGAAATATCGTGGCGAGTTTGAAGAGCGTTTGAAAGGCGTGCTCAACGATCTGTCTAAGCAGGAAGGTAACGTCATTCTGTTTATTGATGAACTTCATACTATGGTAGGAGCAGGTAAAGCCGATGGCGCGATGGATGCCGGCAATATGCTAAAGCCTGCGCTGGCTCGTGGTGAGTTGCATTGCGTCGGGGCGACAACGCTTGATGAGTATCGGCAATATATTGAAAAAGATGCGGCCCTTGAGCGTCGTTTCCAGAAAGTGTTTGTCGCTGAACCGACCGTTGAAGACACAATTGCGATTCTGCGTGGGCTGAAAGAGCGCTATGAATTGCACCATCATGTACAAATTACTGACCCCGCGATTGTTGCGGCAGCCATGCTCTCTCATCGCTATATCGCGGATCGCCAATTGCCGGATAAAGCGATTGACCTGATTGACGAGGCGGCATCCAGTATTCGTATTCAAATTGATTCGAAACCAGAGCCCCTCGATCGGCTTGAACGCCGAATCATCCAGTTAAAGCTGGAGCATCAGGCGCTGAAAAAAGAATCTGATGAAGCCAGCCAAAAGCGGCTTGAATTGCTGAGCGCGGAACTTGACCAGAAAGAGCGTGAATATTCCCAACAAGAGGAAGAGTGGAAAGCAGAAAAAGCGTCACTCACGGGAACACAGAATATCAAAGCGTCTTTAGAACAGGCGAAAATTGCGCTGGAACAGGCTCGCCGTCAGGGCGATCTTGGCAGAATGTCTGAGCTGCAATACGGCAAAATTCCTGAGCTAGAGAAACAACTGGCAGCAGCGACGCAGCAGGAAGGGAAAACGATGCATTTGCTGGCGTAATCGTGTAACGGATGTCGAAATCGCTGATGTGCTGGCGCGTTGGACTGGGATTCCTGTTTCTCGCATGTTGGAAAGTGAGAAAGAAAAACTATTACGCATGGAAGATGAATTGCACCAGCGAGTGATCGGGCAGAACGAAGCTGTTGAAGCGGTAGCGAATTCTATCCGTCGTAGTCGAGCAGGGTTATCCGACCCGAATCGTCCTATTGGCTCGTTCCTGTTCCTTGGACCAACAGGCGTTGGGAAAACTGAACTCTGCAAAACGCTGGCGACTTTCCTCTTCGACAGTGACGACGCGATGGTGCGTATCGATATGTCTGAGTTTATGGAGAAACATTCAGTTTCACGTTTGGTCGGTGCGCCTCCTGGCTATGTCGGTTACGAAGAAGGGGGATATCTGACGGAAGCGGTACGCCGTCGTCCTTATTCGGTCATTTTGTTGGACGAGATCGAAAAGGCACACCCTGATGTATTTAATATCTTGCTTCAGGTATTAGATGATGGCCGCCTTACTGATGGGCAGGGCAGAACGGTCGACTTCCGTAATACTGTGGTCATCATGACGTCAAACTTGGGATCTGACCTTATTCAGGAACGTTTTGGTGAGCGCAGCTATACCGAAATGAGAGATATGGTGCTTGAAGTCGTTAGCCACAGCTTCCGCCCCGAGTTTATCAACCGTATCGATGAAGTCGTGGTATTCCATCCACTGGGAAGGACACATATTACGTCTATCGCACAAATCCAGCTCCAGAGACTGTACAAGCGTCTTGAAGAGCGTGGATATAGCGTCACGATTACGGCGGCTGCTTTAGATATGCTAGGGGAAGTCGGGTTTGATCCTGTTTATGGTGCACGTCCGCTCAAAAGAGCAATACAGCAACTGATAGAGAACCCACTCGCCCAGCAGATACTGGGGGGGAAATTGATACCCGGTAAACCGATCACATTAGATGTTGAAGGCGAACAGATAGTCGCACGACAAGATTAATGTCATTGGAACGGTAAGTAATAACAGGGGACATCTGCCAATTGATGTCCCCTGTTTCATGTGTTGAGCTCAGCTTATATTCATTTTCTGTATGGTAAGTGTGCTAAATTCTGTTTTTTGACTTGTTTTTGAACGGTTGGAAAATAATTTGCATTTAGCGCTTGTCGGATGCCAATAAGTCCCTATAATGCGCATCCATCGAAACGGCGCTGTGAACACACAACCGGGTCATAAAGAAAGAGAAAATGCATTAAAATAAGCGTTGACTCTGAAGGTGAAAAGCGTAGTATACGCCACCTCGCGTTGTGGTTAAGACCACAACGCGCTGCTCTTTAACAATATAATCAGACAATCTGTGTGGGCACTCACAAGACCGTATCTTGACGATATAAAAAGTCTTGAAGAGTGAACAACAGTAAATTCATTACGAATAAACAGTTTTAATTCTTTGAGCATCGCTGACGAGTTCAGCAAATCAAACAAATCTTAAATTGAAGAGTTTGATCATGGCTCAGATTGAACGCTGGCGGCAGGCCTAACACATGCAAGTCGAGCGGTAGCACAGAGGAGCTTGCTCCTTGGGTGACGAGCGGCGGACGGGTGAGTAATGTCTGGGAAACTGCCTGATGGAGGGGGATAACTACTGGAAACGGTAGCTAATACCGCATAACCTCGCAAGAGCAAAGAGGGGGACCTTCGGGCCTCTCGCCATCAGATGTGCCCAGATGGGATTAGCTAGTAGGTGAGGTAATGGCTCACCTAGGCGACGATCCCTAGCTGGTCTGAGAGGATGACCAGCCACACTGGAACTGAGACACGGTCCAGACTCCTACGGGAGGCAGCAGTGGGGAATATTGCACAATGGGCGCAAGCCTGATGCAGCCATGCCGCGTGTGTGAAGAAGGCCTTCGGGTTGTAAAGCACTTTCAGCGGGGAGGAAGGCGGTGAGGTTAATAACCTCATCGATTGACGTTACCCGCAGAAGAAGCACCGGCTAACTCCGTGCCAGCAGCCGCGGTAATACGGAGGGTGCAAGCGTTAATCGGAATGACTGGGCGTAAAGCGCACGCAGGCGGTCTGTTAAGTTGGATGTGAAATCCCCGGGCTTAACCTGGGAACTGCATTCAAAACTGACAGGCTAGAGTCTTGTAGAGGGGGGTAGAATTCCAGGTGTAGCGGTGAAAATGCGTAGAGATCTGGAGGAATACCGGTGGCGAAGGCGGCCCCTGGACAAAGACTGACGCTCAGGTGCGAAAGCGTGGGGAGCAAACAGGATTAGATACCCTGGTAGTCCACGCTGTAAACGATGTCGATTTGGAGGTTGTGCCCTTGAGGTGTGGCTTCCGGAGCTAACGCGTTAAATCGACCGCCTGGGGAGTACGGCCGCAAGGTAAAACTCAAATGAATTGACGGGGGCCCGCACAAGCGGTGGAGCATGTGGTTTAATTCGATGCAACGCGAAGAACCTTACCTACTCTTGACATCCACAGAATTCGGTAGAGATACCTTAGTGCCTTCGGGAACTGTGAGACAGGTGCTGCATGGCTGTCGTCAGCTCGTGTTGTGAAATGTTGGGTTAAGTCCCGCAACGAGCGCAACCCTTATCCTTTGTTGCCAGCGATTCGGTCGGGAACTCAAAGGAGACTGCCGGTGATAAACCGGAGGAAGGTGGGGATGACGTCAAGTCATCATGGCCCTTACGAGTAGGGCTACACACGTGCTACAATGGCGTATACAAAGAGAAGCGACCTCGCGAGAGCAAGCGGACCTCATAAAGTACGTCGTAGTCCGGATTGGAGTCTGCAACTCGACTCCATGAAGTCGGAATCGCTAGTAATCGTAGATCAGAATGCTACGGTGAATACGTTCCCGGGCCTTGTACACACCGCCCGTCACACCATGGGAGTGGGTTGCAAAAGAAGTAGGTAGCTTAACCTTCGGGAGGGCGCTTACCACTTTGTGATTCATGACTGGGGTGAAGTCGTAACAAGGTAACCGTAGGGGAACCTGCGGTTGGATCACCTCCTTACCAAGAAGATGTGTGTTGAGTGAAGTGCTCACACAGATTGTCTGATGAAAATACTGAGCAAGCGCACCTGTTGATGCGATGAGTGTAAACTCATGCTGACGCGATAGTGCCGGATTTCTGATTCGGTACGGATTTTTCGTGTCCCCCATCGTCTAGAGGCCTAGGACACTGCCCTTTCACGGCTGTAACAGGGGTTCGAATCCCCTTGGGGACGCCAATCCGATAATGAGTGAAAGACATTATCATGAATATCTTAAAGATGATTCTTCGGAGTCATGTTTACGATATTGCTCTTTAACAATCTGGAACAAGCTGAAAATTGAAACATGACAGCTGAACATACTGACACACAGTAATGTGGTGTGAGTGATGCGTCAGTCTGTCAATGAGTCTCTCAAATAATCGCAGCGCGATAGTGTCTTTCAAGACACCTTCGGGTTGTGAGGTTAAGCGACTAAGCGTACACGGTGGATGCCTAGGCAGTCAGAGGCGATGAAGGGCGTGCTAATCTGCGATAAGCGTCGGTAAGCTGATATGAAGCGTTATACCCGACGATACCCGAATGGGGAAACCCAGTGTGTTTCGACACACTATCATGACATGAATCCATAGTGTCATGAGGCGAACCGGGGGAACTGAAACATCTCAGTACCCCGAGGAAAAGAAATCAACCGAGATTCCCCCAGTAGCGGCGAGCGAACGGGGAGGAGCCCAGAACCTGAATCAGTTTGTGTGTTAGTGGAAGCGTCTGGAAAGTCGCACAGTAAAGGGTGATAGTCCCGTACACAAAAATGCACAGGCTGTGAGTTCGATGAGTAGGGCGGGACACGTGACATCCTGTCTGAATATGGGGGGACCATCCTCCAAGGCTAAATACTCCTGACTGACCGATAGTGAACCAGTACCGTGAGGGAAAGGCGAAAAGAACCCCGGCGAGGGGAGTGAAATAGAACCTGAAACCGTGTACGTACAAGCAGTGGGAGCCTACTTGTTAGGTGACTGCGTACCTTTTGTATAATGGGTCAGCGACTTATATTCTGTAGCAAGGTTAACCGTTTAGGGGAGCCGCAGGGAAACCGAGTCTTAACTGGGCGTTAAGTTGCAGGGTATAGACCCGAAACCCGGTGATCTAGCCATGGGCAGGTTGAAGGTTGGGTAACACTAACTGGAGGACCGAACCGACTAATGTTGAAAAATTAGCGGATGACTTGTGGCTGGGGGTGAAAGGCCAATCAAACCGGGAGATAGCTGGTTCTCCCCGAAGCTATTTAGGTAGCGCCTCGTGAATTCATCTTCGGGGGTAGAGCACTGTTTCGGCTAGGGGTCATCCCGACTTACCAACCCGATGCAAACTACGAATACCGAAGAATGTTATCACGGGAGACACACGGCGGGTGCTAACGTTCGTCGTGAAGAGGGAAACAACCCAGACCGCCAGCTAAGGTCCCAAAGTCATGGTTAAGTGGGAAACGATGTGGGAAGGCATAGACAGCCAGGATGTTGGCTTAGAAGCAGCCATCATTTAAAGAAAGCGTAATAGCTCACTGGTCGAGTCGGCCTGCGCGGAAGATGTAACGGGGCTAAACCATGCACCGAAGCTGCGGCAAGCGACACTTAGGTGTTGTTGGGTAGGGGAGCGTTCTGTAAGCCGTCGAAGGTGGTCTGTGAGGGCTGCTGGAGGTATCAGAAGTGCGAATGCTGACATAAGTAACGATAATGCGGGTGAAAAACCCGCACGCCGGAAGACCAAGGGTTCCTGTCCAACGTTAATCGGGGCAGGGTGAGTCGACCCCTAAGGCGAGGCTGAAAAGCGTAGTCGATGGGAAACAGGTTAATATTCCTGTACTCGGTGTTACTGCGAAGGGGGACGGAGAAAGCTAGGTTATCCGGGCGACGGTTGTCCCGGTTTAAGCGTGAAGGTGGATGACTTTGGTAAATCCGGGTCATTATTAACACTGAGGCGTGATGACGAGTCACTACGGTGATGAAGTAACCAATGCTACGCTTCCAGGAAAAGCCTCTAAGCTCCAGGTAACATCAAATCGTACCCCCAAACCGACACAGGTGGTCAGGTAGAGAATACTCAGGCGCTTGAGAGAACTCGGGTGAAGGAACTAGGCAAAATGGTGCCGTAACTTCGGGAGAAGGCACGCTGGTGTGTAGGTGAAGTCCCTTGCGGATGGAGCTGAAACCAGTCGAAGATACCAGCTGGCTGCAACTGTTTAATAAAAACACAGCACTGTGCAAACACGAAAGTGGACGTATACGGTGTGACGCCTGCCCGGTGCCGGAAGGTTAATTGATGGGGTCAGCCGCAAGGCGAAGCTCTTGATCGAAGCCCCGGTAAACGGCGGCCGTAACTATAACGGTCCTAAGGTAGCGAAATTCCTTGTCGGGTAAGTTCCGACCTGCACGAATGGCGTAATGATGGCCAGGCTGTCTCCACCCGAGACTCAGTGAAATTGAACTCGCTGTGAAGATGCAGTGTACCCGCGGCAAGACGGAAAGACCCCGTGAACCTTTACTATAGCTTGACACTGAACCTTGAGCCTTGATGTGTAGGATAGGTGGGAGGCTTTGAAGTGTGGACGCCAGTCTGCATGGAGCCAACCTTGAAATACCACCCTTTAATGTTTGATGTTCTAACGTGGACCCGTAATCCGGGTTGCGGACAGTGTCTGGTGGGTAGTTTGACTGGGGCGGTCTCCTCCCAAAGCGTAACGGAGGAGCACGAAGGTTAGCTAATCCTGGTCGGACATCAGGAGGTTAGTGCAAAGGCATAAGCTAGCTTGACTGCGAGAGTGACAGCTCGAGCAGGTGCGAAAGCAGGTCTTAGTGATCCGGTGGTTCTGAATGGAAGGGCCATCGCTCAACGGATAAAAGGTACTCCGGGGATAACAGGCTGATACCGCCCAAGAGTTCATATCGACGGCGGTGTTTGGCACCTCGATGTCGGCTCATCACATCCTGGGGCTGAAGTAGGTCCCAAGGGTATGGCTGTTCGCCATTTAAAGTGGTACGCGAGCTGGGTTTAGAACGTCGTGAGACAGTTCGGTCCCTATCTGCCGTGGGCGTTGGAAGATTGAGAGGGGTTGCTCCTAGTACGAGAGGACCGGAGTGAACGCACCACTGGTGTACGGGTTGTGATGCCAATTGCATTGCCCGGTAGCTAAGTGCGGAAGAGATAACCGCTGAAAGCATCTAAGCGGGAAACTTGCCTCGAGATGAGTCTTCCCTGGACACTTGATGTCCCTGAAGGGCCGTTGAAGACGACGACGTAGATAGGCTGGGTGTGTAAGCGTAGCGATACGTTGAGCTGACCAGTACTAATGACCCGAGAGGCTTAACCTTACAACACCGAAGGTGTTTTGTGGGTGACTCATAAAAAACGATACTCAGCTTGTTCTAGGATTGGTTCTGGTGGTTATGTGACACAAAAAAGTGAGACATGACGGTTGGAATGAAACAGAATTTGCCTGGCGGCGATAGCGCGGTGGTCCCACCTGACCCCATGCCGAACTCAGAAGTGAAACGCCGTAGCGCCGATGGTAGTGTGGGGCTTCCCCATGTGAGAGTAGGGAACTGCCAGGCATCAAATTAAGCAGTAAGCCGGAGTAATCCGGTGGTTGTAGAGAAATTCGGTGGAGCGGTAGTTCAGTTGGTTAGAATACCTGCCTGTCACGCAGGGGGTCGCGGGTTCGAGCCCCGTCCGTTCCGCCACTTATTTGCAAAAAGCCCTAAGTTAACGCTTAGGGCTTTTTGCATATGTGAAAATTAGAAATTTTGGATCATTTTCTCTTTATTTCTACCTTTTACGTTTTTTGCCAACCATTTTATTTTTCCTTTTCCTATCGGCGGGCGTACATAACCAGTCTGCGATAAAATTCTTATAACGAAGTGGGGTCTTTTTTGATAGGGTATTGGGTGTATTAAAACTGATAGTGGATGAGGCGTGCGGAAAAGAACCTATGCAATGAGGTATGTTGCCGGCCAACCAGCTGAACGTATCTTTCCTCCCGGGGAAATGCATTATCCGGGGCAAGTGCTACCGACAGGCTCATTGTTGCTGGAGGGAGATGTTTTACGTGTAATGGTGTGGAACATTTTTAAGCAACAACGAACGAACTGGCTTTCCGTATTACAGAATTTCGGCAAAGGTACTCAGTTAGTCCTGTTGCAGGAAGCGCAAAGTACGCCAGAACTCATCCGTTTTGCAACCACTAACTACCTTTCTGCCGATCAGGTTCCTGCCATTATTCTCCCGCAACATCCATCCGGTGTGATGACTCTATCGGCAGCTCAGCCGGTATATTGCTGTCCTTTACGTGAAAGAGAACCCTTGTTGCGTTTGGCTAAGTCCTCTTTGGTTACGGTCTACGCGCTTCAAAATGGCCAAAGACTGATGGTTATTAATATCCATGCGGTTAACTTTAGCTTTGGTGTTGAGGTTTATACCAAGCAGCTGGCTGCAATTGGAGAGCAACTTGTACATCATCAGGGACCGGCAATTATGGCTGGAGATTTTAATGCATGGAGCCAGCAGCGTATCAACGCACTTAATCGGTTTGCGACAAGGATGGGATTGCAGGAAGTACATTTCGTTGATGACCAGCGGCGTAAGGCGTTTGGTAGACCGCTCGATTTCGTCTTTTATCGTGAGCTGACCGTTAACCAGTCTTCTGTATTGGTGACTCAAGCCTCAGATCATAACCCACTGCTGGTCGAGTTTAGCCTGAGTTAATCGCCTATAAAAAAACAGCCCTCTACATCTGTAGGAGGGCTGTTCTCATTACTGATTCTGATATGACGTTAAGAATCAGGTTTTATATTGCTGCTAACATAAAGCGTCAGACGATCGCCTGGCTGGATGTTGGCATTCTTGTTGATAACAGTATTCCAGCGCATCACATCAGCGATATTTACGCCATGACGTTTGGCAATGCTTGCCAGTGAATCACCCTTCCTAACTTGATAGGTGATAGAACTGTTATTGCCTGAAGCTTTGGCAACTTGCAGCGTCTGACCAACCTTGAGCGCACCAGCGCTACGCAGATTGTTCCAGCTCTGCAAATCTTTCGTGCTGACATTAAGCCGTGCCGCAATTGCTGATAAGGTATCACCTGAGCGTACCTTATACTGCTGTGATGCTGACGTTGGCTGTGTTTGCGCTAAGCGGGTTGGTTGAATCGCTGCGATGTCGCCATCAGCCAGTGAATCTTTCAACTGCTCAACGTGAGCTTTAGGAACCATAATGTAATGTGGCCCATTTGGTGCGGTAACATTACGTTTATAGCCCGAGTTATAGCTCTTCAGCTTGTTCAACGACAACCCAGCCATCTCAGCGGCTTGTGTCAATTCTATCTGCTGCCCCAGTTCAACCTTTGCTAATGCGCGGCTTTCATTGGGCTGCGGCAGACTTACGCCATACTTCTTACTGTTTTTAAGAATATCGCTCAAAGCCAGCATCTTAGGAACATATATCGACGTTTCACGCGGTAACGCCAGTGCCCAGAAGTTGGTTGATTTCCCTTTTGCTTTATTCGCTTTCATCGCTTGCATGACGCGACCTTCACCACTGTTGTATGCAGCAACGGTCAATAACCAGTCGCCATCAAACATTGTGTTGAGTCGTTGCATCATATCCAGCGCAGCCGTCGTAGACGCAATCACGTCGCGACGTCCGTCGTACCACTGGTTTTGTTTCAAACCATAATTACGTCCTGTGCCAGGGATAATCTGCCATAGCCCAGCGGCATTGGCGGATGATGTGGCACTTGGATCAAAAGCGCTCTCCACTATGGGTAGCAGTACCAGTTCCATCGGCATTTTACGTTGCTTAATCTGCTCGACTATCCAGTACATGTACGGCTCTGCCCGTAATGTTACATCGTGGAGATAGCTCTTATTTTTCAAATAACGCGTTTTTTGTTCGCGGATCCGGGCGTTTTCCGGAACCTCCATCTTCAGCTCGTCGCCAATGAAGTTCCACAGATCTCGTTGCGCGAGGCTATCGTCATCTAACCATCGCGCGGAGGCCTCTCGGCCATCTGTGTACTTTCCTGCTTCACTTTGACTTGCCGAAGACAAACTCTGTGCATGCTGTTTAGGTTGCGAGGTGTCATGAGGGGAGACCTGACAACCCGCCAGCAAGACTGAGGCGATGAGCATCGCTTTAGCCTTCATATGTTGGTCAATAGTTGCTTAAAAGACGAGCAAGGATACTTTGATTAGGTGAATAGCACAACCTAAACCTTTAGAAGCAGTCTTTCTTGCTGCGTAGCATCTCAAAAGCTTGCCAATTCTCTATATTTTCAGGTTCCTTTGATAATTTCCTTTTTAAATCAATTTCATGACAGCGGAGAAATAGGTTGATTCTTCTCTCTAGTCCTAAGGTTGTTGGTAGACTAGACTGCAATTTTCCTCGTATCTGACTGATTTCATGGAGGTAAGCGTCAATATTGGGATCTTCTGGCAATATCGCATTAGAAAACCTTAAGTTTGATAGCGTGTATTCATGGGCGCAGCACACAACCGTATCATCAGGAAGTTCTGCTATTTTTTGAATTGATTCATACAGTTGCTTTGGTGTTCCTTCAAGGATACGACCGCACCCTGCTGAAAACAGCGTGTCACCACAGAATAAAAATGGCGCATTATAGTAAGCAATATGACCTGATGTGTGTCCTGGAACCTCAATTACAGAAAATTCCGAATTTAACAAAGTGACGCTATTTCCTTCTTCCACCAGGTAGGTTGCGCCGCATTTAGCGGTTTCTTTTGGACCAAAAACAGGCAGATTAGGGTAATGCTTGAGGAGCTTGCTGACGCCTCCTACATGGTCGTTATGATGGTGAGTGAGCAAGATTGCTTCGGGAAAAAGTGCGTGTTGATCGAGCGCATTAAGCACGGGGATCGCTTCACCTGGATCGACGATCACACAGCGATTTTCTTTATTGCTCAATAGCCAAATGTAGTTGTCCTGAAGTGCGGGGATACTGATAAGATTCATTCATCACCTCTTTTTTCTAGCAGCCTGAGGACGAGAACAGAAGATGAAATTGGCACGAACCCCTCAGACCATTGTTGCACCTGATTCATGGGATGATATCACCTGTGGGCGATTTTATCGCGAGTCGATTGAACTGGCTTTGCTGCCATGGTGGCCAAAACTCTTTGGTTTTCATCTTATCAAGGTAGGAGCGCTAAGCGCGGAAATCCATGTAACAGAGTGCGCGATTGCGCATCAGGTTAATGTTGCTCCACATGGTAATAATCTTCAGGTTATAGCCGATGCTCATCAATTACCTTTCTCTGAAAAGTCGATCGATGCCTGCTTGCTCGCGCAAACGCTGTCTTATTCATCGGATCCGCATCGTATCCTGCGGGAGGTTGATCGTGTCTTGATCGATGATGGTTGGCTAATTCTAAGCATGTTTAATCCGATCAGTCTGGTTGGCTTGGGTAAATTGATCCCGAGACTCAATAAAAAGCACCCTTATTGCAGTCGCATGTTTACTCAAATGCGTATAACGGACTGGCTGGGATTATTGAACTATGAGGTTATCCATCAGACCCATTTTCACGTTACGCCATGGCGAAGAAACAAGGGGAAGTTGAATAAACATATTCCGATGCTGGGGTGCCTGACGCTGATTATTGCCCGGAAGCGCACCATTCCGCTGACGTTTACGCCGATGAGGGCGAGGTTGCGTAAAGCATCAGTGCGCCGCACGGTGGGCGCAACAAAGATATATCGGAGATGAGGCGGACGCCTACGGTGATTTACTCAGCCTGATAGCCTGTGTCGTCAAGCGTTGGGGCACTGGCGGCTGCGCGAGCAAGCTCATCACAGCGCTCGTTTTCAGGATGTCCGGCGTGCCCTTTTACCCATTCCCATTGCACAGAATGATGTTGAATCGCGGCATCCAGCTTTTGCCAGAGATCGACGTTTTTGACGGGTTTTTTGTCGGCGGTTTTCCAGCCACGTTTTTTCCAGTTATGAATCCAACTGGTTATTCCCTGACGAACATATTGGCTGTCAGTGCAGAGCACCACATCGCACGCGGTAGTCAGTGTTTCAAGCGCTGCAATCGCAGCCATCAGCTCCATTCTGTTGTTCGTCGTAAGACGATAGCCTGCACTCAGCGCTTTTTCGTGCTGTTTGTAGCGCAGCAGGGCGCCATAGCCGCCGGGGCCGGGATTACCGAGGCACGATCCGTCGGTGAAAATTTCTACCTGTTTGCGCATCTCTGGTAGACTCTCCCTTATGGTAAAAACGGCAAGTCTGACATAAAACGAAAACGATGAGCACTGAAATTACGCGACAAATCGTCCTGGATACAGAAACCACCGGTATGAATAAGCTGGGGGTTCACTACGAAGGGCATAAAATTATCGAGATCGGTGCGGTTGAAGTGATTAACCGTCGCCTGACTGGCCGTCATTTTCACGTGTATATCAAACCCGATCGTTTGGTGGATCCCGAAGCGTATAACGTACACGGTATTAGCGATGAGTTTCTGGCTGACAAACCGATGTATGCCGATATCGTGGATGAGTTTCTCGATTTTATTCGTGGCGCGGAGTTGGTCATTCATAACGCGACGTTTGATATCGGCTTTATGGATTACGAATTTCGGTTGTTGAACCGAGATCTTCCCAAGACGGAGACGTTCTGTAAGATCACCGATAGCCTGTTGATGGCGCGGAAGATTTTTCCTGGCAAGCGTAACAGTTTGGATGCGCTCTGCGATCGCTACCAGATAGATAACAGCAAACGTACGCTGCACGGTGCATTGCTCGATGCCGAGATTCTGGCAGAAGTTTATCTGGCGATGACTGGCGGTCAAACGTCTCTGACTTTTTCTATGGAAGGTGAAACGCAGCAGAAGAGTGAGAATACCGAAACGATTCAGAGAATCGTCCGACCTCAATCGGCGTTAAAGGTACTTTACGCGGATGAGGCAGAGCTGTTGGCGCATGAACAACGCCTGGATCTGATTGCTAAAAAAGGCGGTAGTTGCCTGTGGCGGGCAGAATAGCACCGCCGTGATATCGTCCTTTGCACGGTAAAAAGAATGGCTTGATCGCACTACGGGTGAGAGAATAGCCAGTAAGATGAAATTATAAGCAAACAGAAACGGTTAGTTATAAAAAGCATTGACGTAATAGTGCCATCATCTTAGTATTCATCCCGCTCAGTGAGCATGAGTGGAGCGGTAGTTCAGTTGGTTAGAATACCTGCCTGTCACGCAGGGGGTCGCGGGTTCGAGCCCCGTCCGTTCCGCCACTTATTATGAAGACCCTGAATCAGCAATGATTCAGGGTTTTTTCATTTCTGCATGATAGAAGAAAGGTGGCCACCCAGAACGTGGTGGCCGTTTTTTTAGAAATCCCAGTCTTCGTCTTCGGTGTTGACGGCTTTACCGATCACATAAGATGAACCGGAGCCAGAGAAGAAGTCGTGGTTCTCATCCGCGTTTGGCGATAGCGCCGAGAGAATCGCGGGGTTCACATCCGTCATGCTGGCAGGGAACAGCGCCTCATAACCCAGATTCATCAGCGCTTTGTTCGCGTTGTAGTGGAGGAATTTCTTCACATCTTCCGTCCAGCCGACGCCGTCATAAAGCTCCTGCGTATAAAGCACCTCGTTGTCGTACAGATCCTGTAGCAGATCGTAGGCGAAATTTTTCACCTGCTGCTGACGAGCGGGATCGGCTTTTGCCAACCCACGCTGGAATTTGTAGCCAATATAGTAGCCGTGTACCGCTTCGTCGCGGATGATCAGCCGGATCAAGTCTGCCGTGTTGGTCAGTTTGGCGCGGCTTGACCAGTACATCGGCAGGTAGAACCCTGAATAGAACAGGAACGATTCCAGAAACACGCTGGCGACTTTCTTCATCAGCGGGTCGTCACTGCGGTAGTGCGACAAAATAATGTCGGATTTCTTCTGTAGCGCCGTATTCTCTTCGCTCCAGCGATACGCATCATCCACTTCGCTGGTTAGGCACAGCGTCGAGAAAATAGAGCTGTATGAACGGGCATGCACCGCTTCCATAAAGCTGATGTTAGACAGCACCGCTTCTTCATGTGGTGTCACGGCATCGGGCATGAGCGTCGGCGCACCCAGCGTATTTTGGATGGTGTCTAACAGCGTCAGGCCGGTGAACACACGGATCGTCAACTGACGCTCGCGGGCATTCAGCGTACTCCACGACGGAATATCGTTAGAGAGTGGCACCTTTTCTGGCAGCCAAAAGTTAGACGTCAGCCGGTTCCAGACTTCCAAATCTTTGTCGTCTTCAATTTTGTTCCAGTTAATCGCCTGGACGCGAGTGAGTGCGGTCATGCTTCGATTTCCTTCCGCGATGGCTTAGAGAGCACAGGACACACAGCCCTGAACTTCGGTGCCTTCCAGCGCCATCTGCCGTATGCGAATGTAATAAATAGTCTTAATGCCTTTGGTCCAGGCGTAGATCTGCGCTTTATTGATGTCGCGCGTGGTGGCGGTATCGCGGAAAAACAGCGTTAGCGACAGCCCTTGATCGACGTGCTGCGTTGCGGCGGCATAGGTGTCGATAATCTTCTGTGGCCCGATTTCATAGGCATCCTGGTAATACTCCAGATTGTCATTGTTCATGTAAGGGGCAGGGTAGTAGACGCGACCAATCTTGCCCTCTTTACGAATCTCGATACGTGACACAATCGGGTGAATGCTGGATGTCGAGTGGTTGATATACGAAATCGAACCGGTCGGCGGAACTGCTTGCAGGTTCTGGTTGTAAATGCCGTGCGCAATCACGGATTCGCGCAGTGCCGCCCAGTCTTGCTGAGTGGGAATGTGGATGCCAGATTGTTCAAACAGCTCACGTGCGCGTGCCGTTGTGGGTTCCCAGCGCTGCTCAATGTATTTATCAAAATACTCGCCCGTGGCGTATTTGGAGAGTTCAAAGCCTGAAAAACGCTGGTTCCGCTCTATTGCTAACGCATTCGATGCTCGAATCGCGTGGAAGGCGACGGTGTAAAAATAGATATTGGTGAAATCAACGGCTTCTTCTGTACCGTAAAAAATACGCTCTTTCGCCAGATAGCCGTGCAGGTTCATCTGACCTAAGCCAATAGCATGCGATTGGTCATTGCCCTTTTCGATGGATGGCACGGAGCTGATATGGCTCATATCGGAAACGGCAGTCAGCGCGCGGATCGCCATTTCAACCGTCTGACCGAAATCGGGTGAAGCCATCGCGTTGGCGATATTCATCGAACCGAGGTTACAGGAGATGTCTTTACCAATATGGCTGTAGCCAAGATCGTCGTCGTACAGGCTGGCCTCGTTGACCTGCAAAATCTCAGAGCACAGGTTACTCATATTGATGCGGCCGTGAATCGGGTTCGCGCGATTCACCGTATCCTCAAACATCATGTAGGGATAGCCGGATTCGAACTGGATTTCAGCGAGGATCTGGAAGAATTCGCGTGCTTTAATTTGGGATTTACGGATGCGTTTGTCGTTGACCATCTCGTGGTACTTTTCGGTTACGCTAATTTCCGATAGCGGCACGCCATAAACCTGCTCGACATCATAAGGTGAGAACAGGTACATCACCTGATTATTCTTCGCCAACTGGAACGTGATATCGGGGATGACCACACCTAAAGACAGCGTCTTGATGCGGATTTTCTCATCGGCATTTTCCCGTTTGGTATCCAGAAAACGCAGAATATCCGGGTGATGCGCGTTGAGGTACACCGCCCCCGCGCCCTGACGCGCCCCAAGCTGGTTAGCGTAGGAGAAGGCATCCTCCAGCATTTTCATGATCGGGATAATGCCAGACGACTGGTTTTCGATACGTTTGATCGGCGCGCCGGTCTCGCGGATGTTGCTGAGCATGAAGGCCACGCCGCCGCCGCGTTTTGAGAGCTGAAGCGCGGAGTTAATCGCGCGACCAATCGATTCCATATTGTCTTCAATGCGCAGCAGGAAGCAGGAGACCAGTTCGCCGCGCTGCTTTTTACCGCAATTGAGGAACGTGGGCGTAGCGGGCTGGAAGCGTCCACTGATGATCTCATCGACCAACGCGCTAGCGAGTACGGTATCCCCTTTGGCGAGAGTCAACGCCACAAGGCAGACGCGATCTTCGTAGCGCTCCAGATAGCGTTTGCCGTCAAAGGTTTTCAACGTATAGCCCGTGTAGTATTTGAACGCACCCAGAAAGGTTTGAAAGCGGAACTTGTGAGCGTAAGCCTGCTGGAAAAGGCTTTTGATGAAATCGAACTGATATTGATCCAGCACGTCCGCTTCGTAGTAGCCTTCTTCCACCAGATAACGCAGCTTTTCTTCCAGATTGTGGAAGAACACGGTGTTCTGGTTTACATGCTGTAGGAAATAACGGCGTGCCGCGAGTTTATCCATCTCGAACTGGATATTCCCCTCTGCGTCGTAGAGGTTGAGCATCGCGTTCAGCGCATGGTAATCGAGTGAGTGGGCATCTGCGTCGGCCTTGGTTGCTTTTGCACTCACGTGGTCTGTTGTTGCCAAAATTCAGTTACTCCCTTACGCACGTTTGCAACGTCTTCTGCTGTGCCGAGCAATTCAAAGCGGTACAGGTAAGGCACCTGACATTTCTGCGCAATGATGTCGCCAGCGATGCAGTACGCTGCACCGAAATTGGTATTGCCTGCGGCAATCACGCCGCGCAGATAAGCGCGATTGTGCGGATCGTTGAGAAAGATGATGACCTGACGCGGCACAGCCCCTTTCGTGCTGCCTCCGCCGTAGCTGGGGACAACCAGAATATAGGGGCGATCAACTTTCAAAGCAGGCTGTTCTGTCGCTATCGGGATTCTCAGGGCGGGTAAACCCACCCTGGAAATGAAGCGATGCGTGTTTTCCGACTGGCTGGAGAAATAGACCAGCGGGTTCATATTGCCCCCCTTACTGCAATTGCAGGGCGGCGTTCAGAGTACTGATCTTATCCGGGCGGAAGCCACTCCAATGATCGTCGGCCGTCATCACGACGGGCACTTGCTGATAGCCCAACGCTCTTACCTGCTGTAACGCCTGTTCATCTTCAGTTAAGTCCACCAGTTGATAGTTAATTCCTTGCTTGTCCAACGCACGGCATGTGGCGTTGCATTGAACACAATCTGGCTTGGTGAAAATAGTAATACGCATGATTCGTATTTACCCTTTGGCGTGAAAGAAGTATGTCGGAGCGGCTATCTTCAGGGCATGTGCACCCGAACCGATCCACTGGGTAGCGACCTATTATGTGAGGGCTACAAAAGAATACTAGATGTGGGTGTTTTAAATTTCAACCACACAAGATATATGATTTTTAGTTGACCTTATACCAATTGCCGCAAACCCAGACGTAGCAAGGCTGGTAGAGAATGCAAGTAAAAAATGCAGAAAGAAATAAATGTGAGGCGCATCATTTTTGACGAAATAGTGTTCTGTGAAATCAGAAATAATGTGGGAAAGACAACATGACTAATCCAGCCATCCTTCTGTGAAGAGCTGGATTAGTCGTGCTTATGCAGACTAAGAGACAGTTTCGTGCGCAATAATGCTGTCGCTTTCATGCTACTTCATAGCACGCGCCCGACGCAGGGCGCTCAGTCGCCGCCGCCCTGCGAACCCAGGCTTCCGGCTAAATCATGCCGCTACGCGGTGCCATCGGCGTTCATGATCACCTTTTCGAGCCGCCAGTGAGGCGTTCCCGACGCCGCACTGGCTTTCGCGGCATCCATGCCGCTCACTCGGTGTTCATGTCCACCGCTGCATAATTTTTACGCCGGATAACGGTAAAATCCTCGATGCCCCTTACTATTTGTAACTAAGAGACTGCCTTGTAAAGGGAGATGTGTCGATTACAGGACGGGCAGGTTTCTGCCGTAATAGATTTCCTGCATTTCGTGATACAGCAGATCGGTAATTCTTTTTCGTTCGGCAGCGCTGAGTTCTTCCGGGCTGACGTTGAACAGGTAGTGTTTCAGGTCGAAGTCTTTCAATAGCATCTTGGTATGGAAGATATTTTCCTGATACACGTTCACGTCCATCATGTGATAGAGCGATTTCATGTCCTCGGACATGAAGTTCTGAACTGAGTTGATCTGGTGATCGATGAAATGTTTTATGCCGTTGACATCACGGGTAAATCCCCGCACGCGATAGTCGATGGTCACAATATCGGATTCAAGCTGGTGGATCAGGTAGTTCAGCGCCTTCAGCGGTGAAATTACGCCACAGGTAGAAACTTCGATGTCCGCACGAAAGGTACACAGCCCGCCTTCTGGGTGGCTTTCTGGGTAGGTATGGACGCAGATATGGCTTTTATCCAGATGAGCAACGACGGAGTTGGGCAGTGGCCCCGGGTGTTCTGAAGTATCCACGTCACGCGGATCGATGGGTTCTTCGCTGACCAGAATGGTCACGCTGGCGCCCTGTGGATCGTAGTCCTGACGTGCGATGTTAAGGACGTTGGCACCGATAATTGAGCAAGTTTCAGTGAGGATTTCTGTTAAACGGTTCGCGTTATATTGTTCGTCGATGTAGGCGATATAGCCATCGCGATCGTCGGCCGTTTTGGTGTAACAGATATCGTAGATACAAAAACTCAGGCTTTTCGTCAGGTTGTTGAAGCCGTGTAGTTTCAGCTTGTGCAATTTACGTCACCCCCTTGTTGTGGTGTGGTTACCCGAAGTGATGGACTATTGTGCATTCTGTAGCGCGTTCAACAGATACTGTGGCAAGGCAAAGCTGCCGATGTGAACATCCGGTGTGTAATAGCGACAGGTGATACCAGAGTGTGCAAAGCGCTGATGCAGGACTACGGCGTCTATGTTGCGCAGCGCTGGGTTATTGCTGGCCCAGGCGAACGTCATAATGCCGCCGTAATAAGTCGGGATCGCTGCCTGATAAAAGCTGACATCGTTGAAATAATGGCTGAGTTTTTTATGGCTGCTGACGGCTTCATCCTGTTGCAGGAAGCACACGCCATTCTGAGCGACGAAAATCCCGCCTTCGTTCAGGCAGCGGGCGCAGCCCTGATAGAAATCGGAGGTGAACAGGCTTTCACCGGGGCCGATGGGGTCGGTACAATCGGAAATAATGACGTCAAACTTTTCGCTGCACTGTCTGACAAAGTTAACGCCGTCATCAATCACCAGATTAAAACGCGGGTCGTCATAGCTACCGGCGCTGTGATTGGGCAGATATTGGCGGCAGAATTCCACCACTCCGGCATCGATTTCCACCATCGTAATCTGTTCGACGCCACGGTGTCGGCTGACTTCCCGCAGCATGCCGCCATCGCCACCACCGATAATCAGGACGCGTTTAGCATTGCCGTGTGACAGAAGAGGAACGTGGGTGAGCATTTCGTGATAGATGAATTCATCGCGCTCGGTGGTTTGCACCACGCCGTCAAGCGCCATCACGCGACCTAACGCATCGTTTTCAAAGATAATGAGATCTTGATGATCGGTCTTCTCGTGATACAGCACGCGATCAACCGAAAAATACTGGCCAAAGTTGGCATGCAGGGTTTCATACCAAATTTCTTTCTGGGACATGTTAGGGCTTCCTCCGCGATAACAGCCATGAAAATTGGCGCGCCATCATAGCCGACTCTTTTGCCGCGTGCACGGTCAAATTTCAGTCAGCGCGGAGGTGGAGAGAAGAACTACTGTGCGTAGGAGAGCAAACCAAGCGAGTTACGCGCCAGAGACTGGCATTTTTTCGGGGTAGGAATCGCGATTTTACTCAGATCGCGATAGCTCTCTTCACCCATCGCCGTCATGTCGTAGGCACTATAGTTGCTGAGATCCCAGCGATTTTGCTGAGCGAATGCAACCAGCGTCCGACGAATCTGTTCATTCGGCAGCTCTTGATAGCCACAGTGGTTTTTCAGATAAACAAAGATCGCGGTCAGATCGGCCAGATCTTCCGCTTCAAATTCATTCAGCGCCTTGCTGGCGGAAGAGAAGCTCATCAGGCTTAGCAGGAGCAGAGCCAGCGCAGAGTTTTTCATGGTTGAACCTGTTCCAAATGTTGTCAGATGACGTTATCACAGATATCCCATGAGGTTCCAAGTTTTCTTACGGGAAACCACTGATTGCGATAAAAAATGATGGTTGAAAAGAGGGGAAACCGAGAATCGTAATTCATTGAAATAGTTGTTTTTTATTTTATTACTCATCGGTGATGAAAATCACCTTGAGTTAATCGCAGGATTAAAGCCCATTTATCGCTGTTTGATACGATGACGCCGACGTCAGCCTCTGTTATTAATAACAGCGATCTCATCTAATACAGTTTTTATTCTATGATCTCCGGTGTCTGGCGCGTCAGTAGTTGGTTGTTGGCGGGACTGTTGCTGCTTCCTTTAGCAACGGTTTTTTATCAGGCTTTTTTTGCCGATGGGATGGGATTTACCCAACTATGGCAAATTGGGTTACCCACCTACCTGATACATTCAGCGGTCATTGTGGTGGGTACGCTTTTCTTCAGCCTCCTGTTTGGATTGCCTTCCGCTTGGTTTATCGCCATGTACCGTTTTCCCGGTCATCGCGTGCTGCAATGGGCGCTTTGCCTGCCGCTCGCGATGCCCGCGTTCCTGCTCGCCTATCTTTATACTGATGTATTGCGGCATCTATCCCAATTGTTGCAGGAAGGCGGGTGGCAGATAGCACCATTGTGGGGAGAATCTCACGTTGCTGGGCTAGTCGTTTCGTTGGGCTGCATAAGTCTGGTGTTGGCATTGGTGCTCTATCCCTATATTTACCTGCTGGTGCGCGAAGCGCTGGTGAGGCAACCTGCCAGCCTTATCCATTCGGCGCGTTTACTGAATCAGACGCGCGCTCAGGTATTCCGCCGCTTATGTTTGCCTATTGCCTGGCCTGCGATTGCCTGCGGTGGTGCGCTAGTGGTGGTCGAAACATTGGGCGATTATGGCGCGGCGTCTTATCTTGATACTCCAACCATGACAACACAGGTGTTGGATATTTGGCAGAAGCAGGGCGATCTCGGTGCGGCAGCACGTCTTGGTGTGTTGATTTTGCCCCCGATCTTTCTCTTGATGTTTCTGGTTAATTTCTGGCGTCGGAAGCAGAAAATATATCAAGCTCAGTCGAATGCTTCCTTGGTGGTTCCACCGGTGTTGAGCGGGTGGCGCAGCAGGGTGGTTCGCGGTTACTGCTGGGGGATCGTTTGTCTGTCATTCCTGTTCCCGCTGTTGTCTCTGATATTCCTGGCTTTCCGACACATGCTGTCGGTATGGGATATGGGCTTCCTGCATGCAGTGATGAATAGCCTAATGGCGTCCACCATCGCAACAGCCATTATTACGCTAATGGCGCTGTCGTTTATCTTCTATACACGCACGGCTGGCGTGTTTGCCAATCAAGCGCCGGTTCGGTTGGTCAGCCTGAGTTTTGCCTTGCCTGGCGCGATACTGGCTGTCGGGCTGTTTACCTTGCTGTCGCTGGTGGACCGCGGGATTAATCTGTTTGCCAGTGCGGCGAGGTTACCTACCGCTGATGCCTTGCTGGCGGGATCGCTGTTTATTCTCATCCTCGCCTATAGCGTTAAATTTGGACGTCTGATGCTGGACAGTCTTGAGCGCAGTATGGACGCGATTCCACGCTCGCTGGACAGCGCGAGTCTCGTACTGGGCGCTTCCCCCCTCAGCCGCTGGTCACGCGTGCATATTCCGCTGCTGCGCCGCAGCTTGTTCATCGGGGCGCTGCTGATTTTCACGGAAAGCATGAAAGAGCTGAATGTTTCGCTGGTGCTGCGTCCTTTTGGCGTTGATACGTTGGCAACGTATGTTTTTCGCTTTACGGCGAGTGAGCAGATTGCGTCATTCGCTTTTCCAGCGCTAGTGTTAGTCGCTGTGGGGCTGATACCGGTTTTCTGGTTGAATCGCGCATTGAATATAAAAGGATAATGACATGGCCGCGTCGATAGATGTTCTGAGTGTTCAGGCCGTAAGTTGTACGCTCCAGCAGTCTCCCGTGCTGGAGAACATCTCATTTTCCGTGCGTGATGATGAGACGATTTGCCTACTGGGCAGGAACGGCTGCGGTAAAACGGTGCTACTGCAGGCGATCGCTGGCCTGCTGTCGATTACTCAGGGCAAAATCTTGCTGGCGGGGGAGCCTGTCAGTTCATCGCAAGAGTACGTCCTGCCTGAGCTGCGACAGGTTGGGCTGATTTTTCAGGATTACGCGCTCTTTCCGCACTTGACCGTGGAAGGCAATATTGCGTTTGGTTTATATGGTCGCCCGGAAAGCGAGGTGAAGCCAATCTGTGCGGAGATGCTGGCTCTCTTGCAACTGGAGGATGTCGCCGCGCGTTATCCACACGCGTTATCGGATGAACAGCAGCAGCGTCTGGCGATTGCCCGCGCGCTAGCCTGTGAACCGAAACTGCTGCTGCTGGATGAACCATTCTCTGGTCTGGACAGCCAGACCCGCTACCGCTTGATCACCGAATTACGGCAGATTCTCAAACAGCGCCATGTTGCGGCGGTTTTTGCCACGCATAGCCGAGAGGAAGCTTTTGCCTGCGCCGATCATCTGATTCTGTTGGATGAGGGGAAAATTATGCAGCAGGGCTATCCATCCGAGCTGTACCATCGGCCGAATAGCCGCTTTGTCGCTGATTTTATGGGGAATACAAACTATTTGCCCGTGAAAATCATGAGCGACCATCAGTGGCAAAGCCCATTGGGCGATCATCATGCGACACATCCGCTCAATCAGCCGATCGATTCGCCGTGCGACTGGATGGTGCGCCCGGCAGACATCGCGCTGGCGCTCGATCCCGATGGTCCTGCGTCGATCGAAGATAGGCTATTCATGGGTACATCAAACTTATATCGGGTAAAGCTGGGGGAACTGATGCTGTTGGTGCAGACCGGCAACTGGTTTGAACCGGGGCAACAGGTGCGTTTAAGTATTAAGACGGATCCGCCGGTCTTGTATCCTGCTTTGCCGGTCGTCAACCATCCGGCTAACGACCCTGAAACGAAATGATTATGCCGTTGCGTGAAGATCTGACGCAGGCATGATCCAGGTGCTATTGTGCTTTTCAAACCCCAATTTCGGGTAGTAATCCACCGCCAGCGGCGCGGCCAGCAAAATGATTTTGCAGCCCTTTTCAAGCTGCTGAGCGGTTTGTTGAATTAGCTTCTTACCTATACCCGCATGCTGACAGTCCTCTGATACCGCCAGATCGGACAGATAACAGCAAAAATGAAAATCCGTCACGCTGCGCGCAATACCCACCAGCGTCTCCCCTTGCCAGGCGGAAACCAGCAGGTTGGCGTGCTTAAGCATACCTGCAATTGCCGTCTCATCATCCAGCGGGCGGCGTGGCCCCAATGAAGTTTTCGCCAACAGCTCAATGAACTGCTGACTGGAAAGTGGGGCATTCACTTTGTAGCAAACATCCACTGGTGGTCTACTCATGGTGTCTCCTTCATGGTGTGGTTTCTGGTATACTTCGCGCGCTTGGGCATTGCTCTGGCTGATTCAAACGTCAGCATTGGTGCATTATCGATAATGAATCTTTCATTTTCCGATGGTGCTGAATACCTTACTTCAAAGAGTTATCAGTATGATGAAACATACCGTGGAAGTCATGATTTCTGAGCAGGAAGTGATGGCGCGGGTTACCGAACTGGGGCAACAGATCAGCGAACACTACCGTGATAGCGGCAGCGATATGGTGCTGGTGGGGTTATTGCGCGGATCGTTTATCTTTATGGCCGATTTATGCCGAGCGATTGATGTCCCTCACGAAGTGGATTTCATGACGGCATCCAGCTATGGCAGCGGTATGAACAGTACGCGCGATGTTAAGATCCTGAAAGATCTGGATGAAGATATTCGCGGCAAAGATGTGTTGATCGTGGAAGATATTATCGACTCCGGCAATACGCTGAGCAAAGTGCGGGAAATTCTGCAACTGCGTGCGCCAAAATCGCTGGCTATCTGTACGTTGCTGGACAAACCAGAGCGCCGTGAAGTGGCGGTGAAAGTCGAGTGGGTTGGGTTCTCGATCCCTGACGAATTCGTCGTGGGTTATGGCATCGACTATGCCCAGCACTATCGCCATTTACCTTACGTCGGCAAGGTTGTTCCACAGGAATAGCGTACAAGATAAGGCCGATACCGTGAGCGACGCCCAGCGAGTGGGCGTCAGACAGCGTATCAAGGCAGGGAGGAAATCGCGCGGCGATAACGCTGTTCCAGCGTCTCCCGGTTGGTCGCGGTCACTTCCAGATCGCGCAGACGGCCATCCTGAATACCGTACACCCAACCGTGGATGGTGACTTTCTGCCCACGCTTCCAGGCGGACTGCATGATAGTGGAATGGCCGAGGTTATAAACCTGCTCGACAACGTTGATTTCACAGAGCGTATTCAGCCGCTGTTCGGGAGGCAATTCCCCCAGCAGCGAACTATGCTTGTACCACAAATCGCGGATATGCAGCAGCCAGTTGTTAATCAAACCCAATTCCGGGTTTTCCACCGCCGCCTGAACACCGCCACAGCCGTAGTGGCCGCAGATAATGATGTGTTCGACTTCGAGAACTTCGACGGCATATTGCACGACAGACAGGCAATTGAGGTCGGTGTGAATAACCAGATTGGCGACATTGCGGTGAACAAACAGTTCACCAGGCTCAAGGCTGGTCAGACTTTCCGCAGGTACGCGACTGTCCGAGCATCCAATCCATAGAAAACGGGGACGTTGTGCCTGCGCCAGACGTTCAAAATAGCCAGGATCCTCTTCCACCATCGTATTAGACCAGAGCTGGTTATTCGCGATGAGCGTTTCAATTTCTTTCATGAAAGTAAATGACCTGTAACAAACAAGGGGCAGTGAGGAGTAATATAAGGCAACATGCCTCGTTTGAAAAACGATAGTTTATCTCCATCATAACTTTGAATCTGTAGAACCCACTGATTATAAGGCAATCCATTTCTTATGACATATGCACTGGAACTGGCGCAATTAACCAAAACCTATCCGGGAGGCGTCAAGGCGTTACGGGGGATCGACCTGAACGTGGAAGCGGGGGATTTCTATGCGCTACTGGGGCCGAATGGCGCGGGAAAATCCACTACGATTGGGATTATCAGTTCGTTGGTGAATAAAACCGCTGGCAAAGTTCGTGTCTTCGGCTATGACCTTGAGCTGGACAAAGTGAATGCGAAACGCCAGCTGGGTTTAGTCCCGCAGGAATTTAACTTCAATCCCTTCGAAACGGTATTACAGATTGTGGTTAATCAGGCCGGCTATTATGGCGTGAAACGTCAGGACGCGTTGCAGCGTGCCGAAAAATACCTGAAACAGCTGGATTTGTGGGAGAAACGCAGCGAAAAGGCGATGATGTTGTCGGGGGGGATGAAGCGTCGCTTGATGATTGCGCGTGCATTAATGCATGAGCCTAAGTTGCTGATTCTTGATGAACCAACTGCGGGCGTGGATATCGAATTACGTCGTTCCATGTGGGGCTTTTTGAAGGAGCTGAATGCGCAGGGCACCACCATTATCCTGACGACGCATTATCTGGAAGAGGCGGAAATGCTGTGCCGCAACATCGGGATCATCCAGCGGGGAGAGCTGGTGGAAAACACCTCGATGAAGCAGTTGCTTGCTCAGTTGAAGTCCGAAACGTTTATTTTCGATCTGGCGGCGAAGAGCCCACTGCCACAGCTTGAAGGCTATACGTACCGCCTGATGGATACGTCAACGCTGGAAGTCGATGTGATGCGCGAGCAAGGTTTGAATGCGTTATTCAGCCAGCTAAGCTCGCAGGGCATAACGATATTAAGTATGCGTAATAAAGCGAACCGGTTGGAAGAGCTATTTGTCACGTTGGTTAATGGGGACGGGGTGAACGGTAAGGGAGAAAAGGTGTGATGCATTTATATTGGGTGGCGTTGCAGAGTATCTGGGTGAAAGAAGTCACCCGATTTGGGCGTATCTGGATTCAGACGCTGGTGCCGCCAGTGATCACCATGACGCTGTATTTCATTATTTTCGGCAACCTGATCGGTTCGCGTATTGGGGAAATGCATGGTTTTACCTACATGCAGTTTATCGTGCCCGGCTTGATCATGATGGCGGTGATTACCAACGCCTATGCCAACGTGGCTTCTTCCTTTTTCAGCGCCAAGTTTCAACGCAATATTGAAGAACTGTTGGTTGCGCCAGTGCCGACTCACGTGATTATTGCGGGTTACATTGGCGGCGGTATCGCGCGTGGCCTGTGCGTGGGGGTTCTGGTGACGGCGGTGTCGCTGTTCTTCGTCCCGCTGCATGTTCATGCCTGGTGGATCATCGTTCTGACGCTCTTGCTGACGGCGACGCTGTTTTCGCTGGCGGGCTTATTGAACGCGGTTTTTGCGAAAACCTTTGATGATATCAGCCTGATTCCGACGTTTGTGTTAACGCCGCTGACCTATCTGGGCGGGGTGTTTTACTCACTGACGCTGCTGCCACCGTTCTGGCAGGCCGTTTCCAAGCTGAACCCGGTGGTGTACATGATCAGCGGTTTCCGTTACGGCTTCCTCGGGATTCAGGACGTGCCGCTGCTGTTCACGATGTCTGTGCTGATTGCCTTTATCGTGGTGTTTTATCTGCTGGTCTGGTGGCTGATTGAACGCGGACGCGGGCTGCGGACATAGTTTGTAAGTAAAATCCACCTCTTGAAGAGGTGGCTTTAAGTGGGGCCCCCTAGAAGGGGGCCTTGTCCGTTTTAATCCTGCAATAACTCCATTTGCTGTTCGTATTCTTGGTCTTTCTTATCCTGATGCCTCACGTAACGTCTGATAATTTCTTCGTTCACTCCCACCGTGTCCGCAAAGTATCCTCTAGCCCAAAAGTGATTGCCCCACAGTTTCTTTCTTATATGCGGGAATTTATTGTAGAGACGAATTGCCGTGCGCCCTTTCAGGACGCCCATTAGCGTTGAAATTGAGAGTTTCGGTGGAACCATCACGACAAGATGAACATGGTCTGGTTGAACATTTAGTTCCAATATCTCGCAATCTTTCATATTGCAAAGTATGTAAATCGAACGGTAAAGCTCTTTCCCTACTGTGCCCGTTAAAATCTTGTAGCGATATTTTGGGGTCCAAACCAAGTGGTATTTGCAACGCCAAAACACATGTGCTGAACTTCTATAACTGCTCATGTCAGTGATTTCCTTCTTACTTGTGGTGAGTAAGCTGGAATTTTCTGGCATGGGCTTCCTTCAGGCTATAGCCTCACAGGGACAATCACCACCTCCCGAGGAGGTGGTTTAAGGCTGACAATGAAAAGGCGGTGGTAACACCGCCTTTTGCTTATCTAAAGCGATCAGGCGACCTGAACCGGAATCGCTTTTGCCTGACGCTGTAGCTCGTTATCGCCAGAGAAATAGGCCACTTTCGGGCTGTGGCTTCTGGCCTGCTCGTCGGACATTTGCACGTAGGAACAGATAATCAGTTTGTCGCCGACGCAGGCAAGGCGAGCAGCGGCACCGTTCACGGAGATAATGCGTGAACCCCTTTCGCCCGCAATCGCGTAGGTAGAGAAACGCTGACCGTTATCAACGTTGTAGATATCAATCGCTTCATATTCCAGAATGCCAGCAGCATCCATAAAATCCTGATCGATGGCGCAAGAGCCTTCATAATGCAAGTCAGCCTGAGTCACTTTGACCCGGTGCAGCTTGCCTTGCAGCATGGTACGTATCATCGCTTCGTTACCTCGGTTCATACAGTCAAATCGACCTGGTGGTTATCAATCAATCTGGCCTTGCCTAACCAGGCAGCCATCAAAATCACGGCTCGTGTGCTAGCCGCGCTCAGCGGTTGCAACGTATCCGCATCGCGAATAAACAGTTCATCAGGCGTAAAGCCTGCATCGCGCAGGTTATCTGCCGCCTGTTCCAACAAGGTGTCTATCTGGCGAGAGCCGTTGTCCAGCTGTGCCGACAGATTCATCATCACCTGATAAAGTTTTGGTGCCAATTGGCGTTCTTCCGCACTGAGATAGCCATTACGTGAACTCAATGCCAACCCATCTTTTGCACGCACGATAGGGACGCCAATAATATCAATGTCATAGCCCATATCGCGGACAAGCTGCCGAATCAGCGCTAGCTGCTGGTAATCTTTCTCACCAAAGCAGGCTACATCCGGCTGTACCAGATTGAACAACTTGCTGACGATGGTCGCAACGCCACGGAAATGACCGGGACGGCTGGCACCTTCCAACAGGGAAGACAGACCGGGTACATCGACAAACGTTTGCGACTCTAGTCCATTTGGGTATATCACATCCGGGCTCGGTGCGAAAACCAGATCGGCACCGCGACGATTCAATTTCTCGCAGTCTTCCTGCAACGTCCGGGGGTAGCGGGCTAAATCATCTGGCCGTTCAAACTGCATAGGATTGACAAAAACGCTGACAATAACAATATCGGCACGCGCTCTGGCTTCATCGACCAGCGTCATGTGCCCGTCATGCAAGTTACCCATGGTGGGAACCAAAGCAATGCGTTTCCCTTCCTGACGCCAGCGGCGAACCTCGCGGCGCAGCAGCAGAGGGGTTTCGATTATTAACACACTCGTACTCCTAAAAATATACCCGTCATACTTCAAGCTGCATGTGCGTTGGCTACGATACTCGGCCCACTTGCGTGGATCTCGCCCCGTAGGAGCCGCTGCAAGCAGCGTTCAAATCTGCCTGTGGCAGATTTGTCAGTCACCCGAATCACTTACTCAAGTAAGCTCATCGGGACTCTTTCTTTTGCCGCGTTATTCGGCCTTATGGCCTCACCCCTTCGGGGTCAGCGCAAGCGCTGTTCAAAACGCTAGCGTTTTGTCCTGAAACTCGAATTATTTAGGGTATAAGCCCGATTAACGGAATGCTCGTTTTTAATGAAATGAATGTTCTTCGGCCGGGTAGATACCTTGTTCGACTTCTTGTGCATACAAACGCACTGCCGCACGGATGTCGCCGCTTTGTGCCAGAAAATTCTTGGCAAACTTAGGCGTGTTGTCGCCGGTAATGCCGAAAGCATCATGCATGACCAGAATCTGCCCATCAGTCACGTTGCCTGCGCCAATCCCGATCACGGGGATCGACAGCGCGTCCGTCACACGTTTGGCCAGCGCAACAGGGACGCATTCCAGCACAAGCAACTGTGCACCTGCTTCTTCAAGCGCAAGGGCATCGGCCAATAGTTGATTGGCATCGCTTTCGCTCCGGCCCTGAATTTTATAGCCGCCGAAGATGTTAACCGACTGCGGCGTTAGACCCAGATGACCACATACCGGCACTGCGCGTTCGGTCAACATTTTTACCGTCGGGGCAAGCCAGCTTCCACCTTCCAGCTTCACCATATTCGCACCGGCACGCATCAGCTCTGCGGCCTGACTGAATGTTTGTTCCGGCGTGGCATAGGTCATAAAAGGCATATCGGAGAGAACCAAAGCCAGCGGTGCGCCACGGCGGACACACTGCGTGTGGTAAACGATATCGTTTGTGGTCACGGGCAAGGTGGAATCGTGGCCTTGCACGGTCATTCCTAGCGAGTCACCCACCAGCATTACGCGGATGCCTTGTTCAAAAAACAAACGGGAGAAACTGGCGTCGTAAGCGGTAATCGTAGCGAATTTTCGCTGCTCTTGTTTCCATTGGCGCAAGTGGGAGATAGTCGTCGGTTTCATGACGGTCTTCCTATGTCAATAGGGCGAAGAATTGAGGGGGACATTCTAATGTAAGCCGACGTGTAGCGATATACCCGTTGCGCTTCAAGTTGCTGATGGGGGAGTTATTCGTGGTTGAATGTTGCGGTTGGTTTCTCGTCATCCCATAAGGCCAGACCGTTGCGGTCGACGTGGGTTAAGCGCTGGGCAAGTGTTTCGCCGTCGGGGAATACCAATTCAGGGGCGATTTCTGCGAGCGGGTAGAGCATGAATTCACGATTCTTCATGTCGTAATGTGGCACGGTCAGACGTTCAGTCTGGATGACGGCATTGCCGAACAGCAGAATGTCCAGATCCAACGTGCGTGGACCCCAGCGATGTTCCTTGCGTTCGCGACCTTGTTCCAGCTCGATGGCCTGAGTGTGATCCAGCAGCGATTCGGCCGCTAATGCGGTTTCCAGTTCAACAACGGCGTTGAGGTAGTCCGGCTGATCCTGCGGGCCAAGTGGACGGCTACGATAAAACGAGGAGCAGCAAACGACGCGCGTATGTGGGATCGCATCTAGCGCAGACAATGCTGCGCGTACCTGTTGCAAAGGCTGGGCAAGATTGCTGCCCAGCGCCAGATACACGCGCGTCATCAGGCCGGATCTCTACGTGTCGTTGTCGGTTTACGCGGTCGACGAGGGCGGGAACGACGATGCGGCGTCGGGCCGTCATCCAGCGATTTCAGCATGTTTTGCTGACGCGGCGGCGTAGCAACCTGGAATTCACCCCACCATTGAGCCAAACGCAGCAGCTCCTGATGGTTTTCGATTTCGGCACGCAGGCAAAGCAGGTCATACGCGGCGCGGAATTTAGGATGTTCCATCAGCTTATAAGCGCGTTTACCCTGACGGCGAGACAGCCGCGTTTGCAATTGCCAGATATCACGAACTAAAGAGGTAATGCGTTTAGGGATCGCCAGAGAACGACACTGTTCATCCAGTACATCGTTCATCGCTAGCGAGAAGGCATCGAAATAAGCCAGTCCGCTTTCCTGAGCCAGTTTTTGTGCGTGTTCAACCAGCGGATACCACAGCATGGCGGAAAACAAAAACGCTGGATTGACCCGCATGTCATTTTGCAGACGCCGATCGGTATTTTTCAGTACCTGTGCAACCATGCGCTCCAGCGTGGAATCGCCGTTTGGTGTGAAGTAGCGGCTCAGCAGCGGGAAAAGTGGCTGGAACAGCTGGTATTCACACAGCATTTTATAGGTTGGGTAGCCATAGCCTGACTGAAGCAGCTTCAGCGACTCTTCAAACATGCGCGCCGCAGGAATATCGTGCAGCAATGAGGCCAGACGAGGAATCGGCTCAGCGGTTTCCGGGCTGACCGTCATGTTCAGCTTAGCGGCGAAACGGACGGCGCGCAGCATACGCACCGGGTCTTCACGGTAGCGCGTTTCAGGATCGCCAATCATACGGATGATGCCTTGACGCAGATCGTTCAGGCCATTGGTATAGTCACGTACGCTGAAATCAGAAATGCTGTAATAGAGACTATTGATCGAGAAATCGCGGCGCTGGGCATCTTCTTCAACGGAACCGAAAATATTGTCGCGTAACAGCATGCCGCTTTGAGCCTGCTGAGAGGAGTTTTTGACTTCTTGCTGTTCCTGATGCTGTTCGTGGTGACCACGGAACGTGGCAACTTCAATCACCTCTGGCCCGAACATGATATGGGCGAGACGGAAACGACGCCCGACCAAACGACAGTTGCGGAATAACTTGCGCACCTGATCGGGTGTGGCGTTAGTGGTGATATCAAAATCTTTCGGCTTTTTGCCCAGCAGCAGGTCGCGTACGCCGCCGCCAACCAAATAAGCCTCGTAGCCCGCTTTGTTCAGGCGATAAAGTACTTTCAGCGCGTTATCGCTGATATCGCTGCGTGAAATAGTATGTTGGTCACGAGGAATCACCGTCAGATGCTGGCGCGGTTCCTCTGATTCGACCATTTCGTTCTCACGATTCAGTACCTTACGACAAAAATTAGCAACTCGGGAAAAGATAATACACCTCGATAGTGATGGATAAATCAACAGCACAGCATTGGCGTCGCCCCCCAAAGGGGCGGCTAAGGATGGCGCGCCACGAAAAATAGCGGCTAATCATAGCTCACCAATGCCCCTTTGAGAATGCCGATGTGATCGCGGACGGGTTTATTGCCTCCTGTAACGGCACAACATCAAGGGACCAGTGCGCGACAGACCACGCCAGAAGGGTGGAAAGTGTCATATCCTGACCGTTCTCCGGCAGCGGTTGGTTCAAGAATTGCAGTGCAGCCAGCAGCACGGGGCGCGGATCGCTATTCGGCAGCGCCGGTGCATGATTCTGCTTGGAAAGCTTATTTCCCTCGGTATTCAGCACCAACGGCAGATGAACATAGGTAGGGATCGCGTAGCCCAACTGCTGATAGAGCGAAATTTGCCGCACCGTCGGCTCGATAAGATCGGCACCGCGCACGATCTCCGTAATCTCCTGATCGTTATCGTCGATCACGACGGCCAGATTATAGGCAAACAGCCCGTCGCGACGGTGGATAATGAAATCTTCCTGCGCGAGTGCCCTGTCAGCATGCAGCTCGCCACGCAATTTATCGTGAAAATGAAATACCGGCGTTGTCTGACGCAGGCGTAGTGCGGCGTTATCGGGAGGCAGGTTACGCGTCCGGCAATAGCCGTCATAGTGCCCACCTAGCTGCTGAATACGGCTACGCGTGCAGGTGCAGTAATAGCTCATTCCCTGCTGTTGTAGCAGTTGAAGAATCTCACGGTAACGCGCATGCCGTTGTGACTGGTAAATCACCTCGCCGTCCCAGTGCAGGCCGTAATGTTCTAATTGTGCAAGGATACGGGAGGCGGCGCCGGGAATTTCTCGGGGCGGATCGATGTCTTCAATGCGTACCAGCCAGCGCCCTTGTTGAGAACGAGCCTGAAGATAACTACCCAGTGCGGCGATCAGTGAACCAAAATGCAGGTCACCAGAGGGAGAGGGAGCAAAACGCCCGACGTAATGATGCGTTTTGGTGAAACCAGTTGTTCCAGACATAAGAGGTGGGTGCTATCTCGTCAGCGTGTTATCCAGACAGAAGATAGAGTGATGAACATCATGGTTCATCAGCGGTAGCGTGCCTGGAGTCGGCTCCTGCGACGGGCAGGAGCCAATTCTGAGCAGGAAGATTATCCCGCCATTTGCTTTTCGCGTATCTCTGCCAGTGTTTTGCAGTCGATACACAGATCGGCGGTCGGACGAGCCTCCAGACGGCGGATGCCAATCTCGACGCCACAGGATTCGCAGAATCCGAAATCCTCTTCTTCTATTTTCACCAGGGTTTTGGCGATTTTCTTGATCAGCTTGCGCTCACGATCGCGGTTACGCAGTTCGAGACTGAACTCTTCTTCCTGCGCAGCACGATCCACGGGGTCGGGGAAGTTTGCGGCTTCATCGCGCATGTGCGATACAGTTCGGTCCACTTCATCCATGAGTTGGTTGCGCCATGCTTCAAGAATACGCTTGAAATGAGCCAACTGAGCGTCGTTCATATATTCTTCGCCCGGCTTCTCCTGGTACGGCTCTACTCCGGCAATTGCGAGAATGCTCAGAGAAGATGTCTTACGGTTTTGCCCTTCTTGCATGTTGCTTCTCCTACATAACACGACACGCATAATACCCTTTTATGCAGTGAAGTTGCGGCGTTGTTGGCCATAACTTCAGCTATCTGGGTATATCGGCCCCAACGGGGGGAAAAAACAGGCCGCTATAAATAGCAGATGGAGATGGGGTTGGCAATGCTTCCTGACACCGGCCTGATAAAGTGTGAGGAACAACCTACATACATTAAATAATAAACAATGTGTTACGCCTTTTATGATGCGTTTGGCGTGTTATGCAATGCTTGTACGTCATGCCAATAACGGTAGCTTGTGTGTCAATTTAATACCATCAGGGCATAATGTGGAGCCGTAACATAAAATTTCAACCCCTGCCTGCTGTGCTTCGATAAATAATTCCGCATAGCGTGAATCAATATGCCGGGCGGGAGAAACCTGCTGAATGCCTGAATGGAGCACGGCGAAAAAAAGGACAGCACGTTTTCCATTGGCAACCATTTGTTGCAGCTCACGCAGATGCTTTTGCCCTCTGAGGGTAACCGCATCGGGAAAGTAACCACATTCATGTTGCAATAATGTGACAGATTTCACCTCAATATAGCAGTCAATCCTGTCCGGCGCCTGTAAAAGCAGGTCGACTCGGCTATTTTCCGTACCGTATTTCACTTCCGTTTTTACGTCCGGGTAGCCTGCCAGCTCTTCTATGCGATTCTCTAACAAGGCTTCGTACAATAATGTGTTGGCACGCAGAGTATTGACACAAATCCAGTGATGTTGTTGCGTTTCAGTCAGTTCCCAGCTCTGGGCATACTTACGTTTAGGGTTATCTGATGTGGAGTACCAGACGGTATCGCCAGGTGTGGCACAGCCCGTCATTGCACCGGTATTGGCGCAGTGCAGCGTGAGCGTCTCGCCTTCTGGGGTCAAAACATCGGCCAAAAAGCGTTTGTAGCGTTTAATCAACCGGGCGGGTTGTAAGCGTGGGGTATAGTTCATTCGTATCCTGTTTTTTGTTTATCCACTCGATGACTTATTTAATAAATGACCAGCTTTCCAACTGTTGATAGCGGGTTTTGCCGTTGTCGAAAAGTGACTCGTAAAGCGAAAAGTGCGTCATGTCGATCTGCCAGCTAAAGGTTGCGGGGGGAATGGCAACGGGGCGAGTTGCGCCACGTAATAGCGTAATGTGCGGATGAAACGGCAAGGCCGTTTGATAGCAGCCGTTGCGCGCGGCCTGGGAGCGCAGCAGTTCCGCCAACTGTAACAGCCCGCGCGGTGCACGACGGCAGCCCAGCCAGACCACGCCGGGACGCGGCCAGTGTCCAGCGTCATTCAGCGTAAGGGAAAACGTGGGTTGACGGATGCGGCCCGCTAATGTCTGTAAGACCTGCGCTTTTTGCTCGCTGACATCGCCCAAAAACGCCAGTGTCAGATGAAGATTCGCGGCGGCGACCGGACGACCAACCTCCAGAGGGAAGTGTTCGGCACGCCAGCGGATAATTTCTTGCTGTGTGGTTTCCGGCAATGATAAGGCAAAAAACAGGCGGCGGGTGGCTGACATGGCGATCTCTCTGTTCTGATTCCATCAGATGCTACATTCATCCAGATGCTACAATGCTCGCCGCTGAAAGTTAACCTTATACGGAGATGCCTGTGATTTTACCGCCCGTCAGCGCCGTGCTGGATGATGTGATAACGGCGCTACATAACGCGCCTCAGGTGCTGTTCAATGCGCCAACAGGGGCGGGGAAATCAACCTGGCTACCGCTGCAATTGTTGCAACAGGGTCAATTGAAGGGGCGCATTATCATGCTGGAGCCACGCCGTCTGGCGGCGAAGAGCGTGGCCTGGCGGCTAGCACAGCAGTTGGGTGAAGAGCCGGGGCAAACCATAGGCTATCGCATGCGGTCGGAAAGCTGTGTGAGTGATGCAACGAAGCTGGAAGTTGTCACCGAAGGCATGCTGACCCGTTTGCTGCAACAGGATGCGGAACTGCAAGGCGTGGCACTAATCATCCTTGATGAATTTCACGAGCGCAGCGTGCAGGCCGATTTGGCATTGGCGCTGTTGCTTGATGTGCAACAAGGGCTGCGTGACGACTTAAAGTTGTTGATTATGTCCGCAACGCTCGACAATGCGCGGCTGGCGACGCTGTTGCCGGATGCCGTCTGCGTGGTTTCCGAAGGCCGTAGCTATCCGGTTGAGCGGTGTTATGCGCCGTTGAACAATCAGGAGCGTTTAGAAGAGGGCGTAGCGCGACAGGTGCGGCGTTTACTCAGTGAAGAGGCCGGTTCGCTGCTGCTGTTTTTGCCCGGCGTCGCGGAGATTCGCCGTGTGCAGGCGCTGCTGGAAAATAGCGTGTCGAGCGAGACAGATCTTTGTCCTTTATATGGTGCATTGACGCTGGCGGAGCAGCAAAAGGCGATTTTGCCTGCGGAATCGGGTCGTCGTAAGGTGGTGTTAGCCACCAATATTGCCGAAACCAGCCTGACGATTGAAGGCATCCGGCTGGTGGTGGACAGTGGCCTTGAGCGCGTAGCCAGTTTTGATGTGAAAAGCGGTGTCACGCGGTTGGTGACGCAGCGAATCAGTCAGGCGTCGATGGTGCAGCGCGCCGGACGAGCCGGACGTTTAAGCCCCGGCATATGCTGGCATCTGTGCTCGCGTGAACAAGCAGAGCGCGCGGCGGCGCAAAGCGAAGCCGAGATACTGAATAGCGATTTAAGCAGCATCTGGCTGGATTTATTACTCTGGGGCTGTACTGATGTGGCGCAGTTAACCTGGCTGGATACGCCTCCAGCCCCGGCGCTTTATGCTGCACGTCAACTGCTGCGCCAGCTTGGTATTACTGATGAGCAGGATCGGTTAACTATCGAGGGGCGGAAGATCGCCGCGTTAGGCTGCGATGCCCGCCTGGCGACGATGCTGTATGCCGCATCACAGCAAAGTTCAGACGCGTTGGCCACAGCCGGATGTCTGGCGGCGATACTCGAAGAGCCGCCACGTGGCGGGTCGATCAATCTGGCTGACTGGTTGCATCGCCCATTGCCGCACTGGCTGCGGCGGGCAAAGCAACTGACGCGCCGTTTATCGACGACCTCGGGACGTATTAACGGCGACGAAGCCGACTGGCTGCTGGCACTGGCATTTCCTGACCGCATCGCCCGACGACGTAGTCAGGATGGGCGCTACCAGCTTGCTAACGGCAGCGGCGCGATGATGTCGCCTGATGAGGCGCTGTCAGGTACGGAGTGGCTGCTGACCCCGGCGTTGCTACAGAACGATCGATTAGTGCAAAACAAGCAAAGCGCAGATGCGCGGATCCTGCTGACGTTGCCGTTGGATATTGAACGGCTGGAACGGCGGCTACCCGGATTAATAAATGAACGTAACGTGGTGCACTGGGACGAAGAAAAGGGTACTCTGCGCGCCAGCCAGCGCGACCAGATAGGTTGTCTGACTCTGCGAACGCGCCCGCTGAACAAGCCTTCCGATGAGGCACTACAGCAGGCGATGTTATCCTGGATTCGGGAGCAGGGGATTGATGCGTTAAACTGGGATGCTGCGGCGTTGCAGTTACGCGCCCGGCTACAGTGCGCGCACCAGTGGTTGCCTGAGGTTGAGTGGCCACGAGTGGATGATGACACGCTGCTGGCAACGCTGGATAGTTGGTTATTGCCGTCACTTGCCGGCGTGCGTGATTTACGTGCGCTGCACCAGATTAATTTGAGCGATGCGCTGCTGCGGTTGCTGGACTGGTCGCTGCGCCAGCGGCTGGATAGCGCACTGCCCACGCACTACACGGCTCCCGGCGGCAGTCGCTTGCCTATCGCCTATTATGACGATAAGCCTCCGGTGCTGTCGGTGCGGATGCAGGAAATGTTCGGTGAGCAGCAGAGTCCGCTGCTGGCGGAAGGGCGTGTGGCGTTGGTATTGGAACTTTTGTCACCCGCACAGCGTCCACTACAGATTACGCGAGATTTAGCGGCATTTTGGCAAGGTACGTACCGCGATGTGCAAAAAGAGATGAAGGGGCGTTACCCCAAGCATGTCTGGCCGGACGACCCGGCGAATACGGCGCCGACGAGACGCACCAAGAAATATCAGAATCACTAATTTCAGACGTTTCCGCTTTCCCAAAAAAGGGGCTGGAAACAGAGTAGGCGGCTTGAGCGCAGAGCAGATAGCCGTGAACAACCTGATGGAGAAGTTATTGTAATGTCTCGGGATGACCGCGAACCTATCGGACGCAAAGGGAAAGCGCCAAAACGTAAGCCTGAACGCAAGCAGGCCATACGACGTCGCAGGGATGACGACTATGATGATGAAGATTATGACGATTATCAGGACGACTATGACGACGATGATTATGACGACGGCGATGACACCATGACGCGTAAATCGCAAAGAAGACGCCGCTGGCTGGGGCTGGCGATCAAGCTGTTCCTGATCTTTGCTGTGGCGATGGCGATCTATGGCGTGTACCTCGACAGCCAGATCCGTAGCCGTATTGAAGGCAAAGTCTGGCAGTTGCCTGCCGCTGTCTATGGCCGCATGGTCAACCTTGAGCCGGGCATGGCCTATAGCCAGAAAGAGATGATCAGTCTGCTGGAAGGCATGCAATATCGTCAGGTGAGCCGTATTACCCGCCCAGGTGAATTCAGCGTGCGTGGCAACAGCATCGATATGCTGCGCCGTCCGTTTGACTTCCCTGATGGAAAAGAAGGACAGATTCAGGCGCGCCTGACGTTTGCCAACGATCGCCTGTCAAAGATCCAGAATCTGGACAACCAGCGTAATTTTGGCTTTTTCCGTCTCGATCCGAAACTGATCACCATGATGCAGTCGCCGAATGGCGAACAGCGTTTGTTCGTGCCGCGTACCGGCTTCCCCGATCTGCTGGTTGATACGCTGGTCGCGACCGAAGACCGTCATTTTTATGAACACGATGGTATCAGCCTGTATTCCATTGGCCGTGCGTTCTTAGCGAATATCACGGCGGGGCGCGCGGTACAGGGCGGCAGTACGCTCACACAGCAGTTGGTTAAGAACCTATTCCTAACTAACGAACGTTCGCTGTGGCGTAAAGCTAACGAAGCCTATATGGCGCTGATCATGGATTATCGCTACAGCAAGGATCGTATCCTTGAGCTGTATCTGAATGAAGTGTATCTCGGTCAGAGTGGTAACGATCAGATCCGCGGTTTCCCGCTTGCCAGCCTGTATTACTTTGGTCGTCCGGTGAATGAACTGAGCCTCGATCAGCAGGCGCTGCTGGTGGGCATGGTGAAAGGGGCATCGCTGTATAACCCGTGGCGTAACCCACAGATTACGTTAGAGCGACGCAATCTGGTGCTGCGTTTGTTACAGAATCAGCAGGTTATCGATGCTGACCTGTACAACATGCTGAGTGCGCGTCCGTTAGGCGTACAGCCAAAAGGCGGCGTAATCAGTCCTCAACCTGCGTTTATGCAGATGGTGCGTCAGGAACTGCAACAGCGGCTTGGCGACAAGGTTAACGATCTTTCCGGCGTGAAGATCTTTACCACGCTCGATCCAGTCTCGCAGGATGCGGCGGAAAAAGCGGTGGAAGTCGGGGTTCCGGCACTGCGCGCAGGCCGTAACGTCAGCGATCTGGAAGCGGCGATGGTGATTGTCGATCGCTTCAGCGGCGAAGTTCGTGCGATGGTCGGTGGTTCTCAAACGCAGTACGCCGGGTTTAACCGTGCGTTACAGGCACGTCGTCCCGTTGGGTCGTTGGCGAAGCCGCCGACTTACCTGACGGCGCTGAGCCAGCCGGACACCTACCGTCTGAATACCCTGCTGGCGGATGAGCCGCTGTCTATCAAACAGTCTAACGGGCAATTGTGGCAGCCGAAGAACTACGATCGCGAGTTCCGTGGCCGCGTTATGCTGGTTGATGCGTTGGCGAACTCATTGAACGTGCCGACCGTCAATCTGGGGATGGCTGTGGGGCTGAATCAGATCACGGAAACGTTGAAGCGTTTAGGGATCCCCGAAAATGTGATCCAGCCTGTACCGGCGATGCTGCTGGGGGCGATCAGTCTGACGCCGATGGAAGTCGCGCAGGAGTACCAGACGATCGCCAGCGGCGGCAATCGCGCGCCGTTGTCCTCTCTGCGTTCGGTGATTGCGGAAGATGGCACGGTGCTGTATCAGAGCTTCCCGCAGGCAGAACGCGCGGTTCCGGCGCAGGCAGCCTATCTGACGCTATATGGTATGCAACAGGTTGTCGAGCGTGGTACGTCGCGTTCGCTGGCGGTGAAATTCCCGAATTATCATCTGGCAGCGAAAACCGGTACGACTAACGACCTGCGTGACAGCTGGTTTGCCGGGATCGACGGTAAAGAAGTGGCGATTAGCTGGGTAGGGCGCGATAACAACGGCCCGGCCAAACTGACTGGGGCGAACGGTGCGCTGACGATTTATCGTCGCTATCTGGAGAACCAAACGCCGCTGCCATTGATGCTGACGCCGCCGGAAGGCATTACGACCATGACGGTGGATACCAGCGGTAACTTTGTCTGCAACGGCAGCAGCGCTGGGCGTGTATTGCCTGTCTGGACGGATAACCCGCAGGCACTGTGCCAGGCTAGCCAGCCGCAGCCTTCCGCGCAGCAGGAGCAGCAAAACGGCGAAGGCGTCGCTGACTGGATCAAAGAAATGTTTGGTCAATAAATGCTTATCACTACCCCGGTTAATCTATTGTCTCTTATAGACAAAGACAGGGGTATAGCGGGTTTTGCCGTTACCCGGCGTAAAAAATTATGCTGAGGAGATAGCAGGCTTAGGATGAGCCGCATGGACGCGGCGAAAGCTTGCGCCACGTCGGACAAAAACGTCAAAGACGTTTTTGAACAGCACTTGTGCTGGCCCGAAGGGTGAGCCCCATTTATGGGGCGAGTAAACGTGTCGCAAGCGGTCCTCTAAGTCTGATACCGACGAAGGCACCGCTTTAGCGGCATAATTTCCGCCAAAAGCAGGGGTTCATAGGGGGCTGGCGTAGCCCCCTATGTCGGGCGCGTGCTACGAGGTAGCATGAAAATGACGGTATTATCGCGCACGAAACCGCTTCCACAGTGGCATAAAAATGTGACCAACAGGCTGAGTTAATCTGGGGGCATTTGTTGCCCCCTGCTATTTTGGGACGATCCCCACGTCCTGCCTGATACCGTTTTTCCTGCTCCATCACTCTAACGCAGACAGGTAAAAGTCTTGCGATTGGCATTCCGTTGCGCCTATCATGCTGCCTTTATCGTAATCATTATCGTTCTCTTTTAGATTGACGATTGCGGGAATAGTGAATTCTGCTCACCCCTTTCCTTCGGTGACATTAAAAAACAAAAGCGCTATGCAAAATCAAACTGTACTGCCTGACATCACCTTCAGACTGGACGACGTCAGCTTTTCCGTCGCCGGGCGCACGCTGCTACATCCGTTATCTATCACGTTTCCCGTGGGGAAAGTGTGTGGGCTGATCGGGCACAATGGCTCGGGCAAGTCGACATTGCTGAAAATTCTGGGTCGCCATCAGCCCGCCAGCAGCGGAACTGCATTGCTGGGGGAACAGGCGACCGGAAGCTGGGACAGCAAATTGTTTGCCCGTCAGGTTGCCTATTTACCGCAGCAGCTTCCCGCTGCCGAAGGGATGACCGTGCGTGAGTTGGTTGCGGTGGGGCGCTACCCGTGGCATGGCGCACTGGGCCGTTTCGGTAGTGCCGATCGGGAAAAGGTCGAAGAAGCCATCACGCTGGTGGGATTAAAGCCGTTTGCTAACCGTCTGGTGGATAGCCTGTCCGGCGGTGAGCGGCAGCGCGCCTGGCTGGCGATGACGGTGGCACAGGATAGCCGCTGCCTGCTGCTGGATGAACCGACCTCCGCACTGGATATCGCGCATCAGGTTGAGGTTTTGGCGCTGATTCAGCGCATGAGTCGTGAGCGCGGCATCACCGTCATTGCAGTGTTGCATGATATCAACATGGCTGCCCGCTACTGCGATCATCTGGTGGCGTTGCGCGGTGGTAACATGATTGCGCAGGGTGAGCCTGTCGCGCTGATGCAAGGGGACGTGCTGGAAAACATCTACGGCATTCCTATGGGCATTCTGCCTCATCCGGCGGGTGGCGCGCCGGTCAGCTTCGTTTGTTAACTCGGTTTTCCTGCTCATGATGCCTGAATTTTTTTCTTCTCCATGCCCTCCCGATCCGCTACGCCGTCGTTTGCTGACGGCGCTGCTGCTGTCGCCGCTGGTTTGCTCGGCGGTGAGCCGGGGAGCGACGGCCACATTCCCCGATTTGAAGCGTATTGTGGCGCTGGAGTGGTTGCCGGTTGAACTGCTTCTGGCGTTGGGCATCACGCCCTTCGCGATTGCGGATAAACATAACTACAACCTGTGGGTGAAAGAGCCCGCGCTGCCTGAGTCGGTGATTGATGTGGGGCTGCGTACCGAACCCAATTTGGAATTGCTGACGCAGATTCGTCCGTCCATGATTCTTTATTCTAAAGGCTATGGCCCGTCGGTTGCGAAAATGTCCCAAATTTCGCCGATGCTGGGTTTTGGCTTCAGCAGCGATCAGGGGAAACCGTTGACATCGGCACAGGCTTCGGTCGTGAAACTGGCTGATGCGTTAAATTTGAAAGAGGCTGGGGAACGGCACCTGACGGAGCTGGAGCAGTTTCTCCGGCAGGAGAGAATCACGCTTCAACCGTATACCGAACGGCCTCTGCTACTTATCACGCTGATAGACAGCCGCCATGTACTGGTGATTGGCAAGAACAGCCTGTTTCAGGAGGTGATGGATCACATCGGGATAGAAAATGCCTGGCGTGGTGAAACCAGTTTCTGGGGCAGTACGATTGTGGGCATTGAACGTCTGGCGGATATCGGGGATGCCAATGTGCTTTGCTTCGAGCACGGCGATAGCGCCACGATTGACCAGCTTGAAAATAATCCGCTTTGGCAGGCCATGCCGTTTGTGCGTCAACAGCGTTTGCAACGTGTGCCAGCCGTCTGGTTGTATGGTGGAACGCTCTCGGCGATGCGCTTCTGTCGCGTATTGAATCAGGCATTGGAGGCAAGAAAGCATGCCTAATTCTCTGTCTGCCGCGTACAAGCGTGCTGTGCACCCGCTGGTGCTTCCCGTTATTTTAGTCGGGTTTCTGTTATTCGTGATTCTGGGAATGGGCAGCTACAACTTGCAGCAGCAATTGCCGATATCACAATGGTTTCAGGGGCTGACGCAACCCGCCTTGAACAATGTGCCGCAGCTTTTGTTTCACTACAGCCTATTGCCGCGCATGGTGCTGGCGCTGCTGATTGGTGCGGGGCTGGGGCTGTGTGGCGTGCTATTTCAACAGGTCTTGCGTAATCCGCTGGCCGAGCCGTCAACGCTGGGGATTGCCACAGGGGCGCAGTTGGGAATCACCGTGGTAACGCTCTGGGCGCTGCCCGGTGGAGAATGGATCCAACAGGTCGCTGCGATGATCGGTGCGATCATGGTCGGTGCGCTGGTCTTTGGCGTCGCCTGGGGTAAGCGTTTATCGCCGGTAACGCTGATACTGGCGGGGCTGGTGCTCAGTTTCTACTGTAGTGCGGTCAATCAGTTGCTGGTGCTTTTCCATCATGAGCAACTTCAGGGCTTGTTCCTGTGGAGCAGCGGTGTGCTGAACCAGCAGGACTGGAGTAATGTGCAGTTTGTTTTCCCGCGTCTTCTGGTGTGCTTCTGTTTGGCGCTGCTTCTGATTCGTCCGTTAACCCTGCTGGGGCTGGATGATGGTGTGGCGCGTAATCTGGGGCTTGGGTTGTCGCTGGCGCGTCTGAGTGCGCTGGGGCTAGGGATTTTCCTGTGTGCTCAGTTAGTGAATGCGGCGGGTATTATCGGTTTTATCGGCCTGTTTGCGCCGCTGTTGGCGAAAATGCTGGGTGCACGGCGCTTGCTTCACCGCCTTTTATTAGCGCCACTGCTGGGGGCGCTGTTGCTCGGCGTCGCCGATCAGGGGGTTATCTGGCTGAGCCGCGTGTGGCTAGACGTCCCAACGGGCGCGGCAACGGCGCTGATTGGCGCGCCGCTGCTACTGTGGCTGCTGCCGCGCCTGCGTAATAGCAGTCAACCCGCATTGGTCGACAGTAATAGTACGCCGACGGCTGAACGCCGCCTGTGGGGAAAATGGCTGGCGCTTGGTATCCTACTGCTGGGAATGGTGGTGTTCGTGGCACTGATGTTGGGGAAAGATGCGGAAGGTTGGCAATGGGGCGGTGGAGATGTACTCGCGCAATTGCTCTCATGGCGCTGGCCTCGGGTTCTGGCGGCGTTAACTGCCGGGGTGATGCTGGCGGTGGCGGGAACGCTAATTCAGAAACTGACGGGTAACCCGATGGGCAGCCCTGAAGTGCTGGGGATTAGCTCCGGTGCCTCGTTTGGCGTGATTATCTTGCTGTTCTTCATTCCCGGCAATGCATTCGTATGGCTGCTTCCTGCGGGTAGTGCAGGTGCGGCATTGACGCTGCTGATCATGGTGATTATCGCCGGACGCGGCGGGTTCTCTACGCAACGCATGCTGTTGGCGGGGATCGCACTGAGTATGGCTTTCTCTACTGTGATTGCCTTGCTATTGGCCAGTGGCGATCCGCGTATGGGAACCGTGCTGACCTGGCTGTCGGGCTCAACCTATGCGGTCGAACCTGCCGACGCGATACGCACGGCGGTGATCGCCGTTCTGCTGTTGCTGATTGTCCCGCTGTGCCAGCGTTGGTTGCGTATTCTGCCGCTGGGGACGACGACGGCCAGATCGCTTGGCGTCGCTGTCACGCCAGTCCGTCTGCTGGTGTTGCTGCTGGCATCGGTGCTGACCGCGATGGCAACCCTGATGGTCGGGCCGATGAGCTTTGTAGGCTTAATGGCACCGCATATGGCGCGGATGTTGGGCTTTAGCCGCGTGTTACCGCAAATCGCCAGCTCGGCATTGATTGGTGGCGCACTGATGGTGACTGCTGACTGGTTTGGTAGGATGATCCTCTTTCCGGCGCAGATCCCGGCAGGTCTGCTGGCGACGTTTATCGGCGCGCCTTACTTTGTTTATCTGCTACGCAAGCAGGTGAGATAACGCGAGCGTCGGCGGGTAGATTAGCCCGCCGAATCGTGTGATTAACCCGCGACGTTGATGGCTTCGGCCAGCATCCAGAACGTGGTAAGCACCAGAGAAAGCGCCATGACGCCGTTGAAGGCTTTCAGTTTCCACGGCTCCTGAAGATGTTTACCGATACGATCGCCGAGCACGGCCCAAACGAGAATGCAGGGCAGATTGAGCGCCATAAAGGCGACCATCGTGGGGAAAATACCGTTGCTGGCGGTATACAGCAGCGCGATGTTGCTGGACATCAGCCAGGCTTTTGGGTTTACCGCCTGAAATAACGTCCCTTGCAGTACGGTCATCGGCTGTACTCGCCCTTGTAATTCCGGTGCTGATGAACGCACGATTTTCCACGATAGCCACAGCAGATAGACGCACCCCAGCACGGTAAGGGGCAGGCGGATCATGCTCAGCCAGCTCAGCAACAGCTCCAATGCCACGCCCATCAGCGCCGTTTGTAGTGCACAGCCAATTAAAATACCCATCAGCATTGGCAAGGTGCGACGCAGGCCAAAATTGACGCCTGATGTCGCCAGCAGCAGATTATTGGGCCCTGGCGTGATCGACATGACGGTGACGTAGCTGAAAAAAGAAGGGTCGAGCATGGTGTTATCCTGATGATGGGGTGAGAACACTATGGTAGGCAGAAAAAATAAATGGTTACAGATACACAAAATGATTATTGTAATGGGTACAAACTGCATTAATCGTTAACTGTACTCATTGGCTGGCGGGGGAACTGTGTCCATTATCGACTCACAAGAAAGTACGCTCTATCAACAGCTCGCGGAAACCTTCGCCACAGCCATTCATCAAGGGACGTTAGCGCCGGGAAGTCGCCTGCCTTCTATTCGTCGCGTCGCCGGATCGCATCAGGTAAGTGTGAACACGGTATTAAATGCCTGGCGTATTCTCGAAGATCGCGGGTTGATCGAAGCGCGGCCGCAGTCCGGCTATTTTGTGCGAGGGCGTCTGCCTTCGCTGACGGAGAGCAAGCCTCACCGTGCGCAGGTGATTGTGCCGGGCAGTGAGAAACTGGATCTGATTGATACCGTGTTCGCTGCCCAGACGCACCCGGATTACACCAACATTTCTCTGGCATGCCCACAGCATGCGGATTTCTACCCTACCGAAAAGATCAGCCGTATTGCCGCTTCTTTGCTGCGGCGGCAGCCTGAACTGATTGGTCGCTATGCGTTGCCGCCGGGCAGTGAGCGGCTGCGGCGTGAAGTGGCGCGGCGAGCGATGGACTTAGGCATGTCATTGACCCGCGAGGACATCACGATCACCCACGGCTGTATGGAAGCGCTACAGCTGGCGCTTCGCACGGTGACGCAGCCGGGCGACTGTGTGGGGTTGGAAACGCCAACCTATTTTTATCTCTTTCCTCTGCTTGCCAGTCTGGGATTGAAAACGGTGGAAATTCCTACCGATCCGCAACGCGGCCTCGCGCTGGATGCACTGGAACTGCTGCTGTCAGAGGGGCGGTTACAGGCGATTATCGCCATGCCGAACGCGCAGAATCCGTTAGGGTGCAGCATGACGCTGGCGGATAAAAAACGGCTGGCAAAGCTGGTGAACGATTATCAGGTACCGCTTATCGAGGATGGGTTATACAGCGAACTTCAGTTTACCTGGCCGCTGTCGCCGACGGTGAAAGCTTTCGACCGCGACGGCTGGGTGATTTACTGCTCCAGCTTCACGAAAACACTGGCACCTGATTTCCGCATCGGCTGGATGGCGTCAGGCCGTTTCCGCGCCAAAGTGGCACGGCTGAAAGCGGTATCGTCAATGGCGGAATCGGCGCTGCTATCGGAAACGCTGGCGCAGTTTCTGGAGTCTGGTGGTTACGATCACCATCTGCGCACGCTGCGTCGTCGCTATGCCGCGCAGATGGATGAGGCGCGCGGGCTGATTGCCCGGCATTTTCCGCAGGGGACGCGCGCGACGCAGCCGCAGGGCGGCTTTGTCTTTTGGCTGGAATTGCCGGGTAATGTCGATGGGGTGGAATTATTCCATCGCCTGCTGCAAGAGAAGATTTGCGTCACGCCCGGCGAGCTCTATACGCTGAGTGGTCGCTGTAAACACGCGCTTCGGCTATCGTGCTGCTACCCGTTTGATGAGCGCTACACGTATGCGCTCAAGCGCGCGGGTGCACTGGCGTGTGAGATGAGCGGTATCGGTCCGGGTAGCGCGGAGTAGTTTGATGAGTAGCTTTATGGTGTGCCGTTACGTCCCCAGGTCAGGTAGCCTGCGCGTGCACTTAACCGCTCATAGTAGGCGCGGACGGCGGGGTAGTCCGTGTGTTCCAGCGGCGTTTCATACCAACGGTTCACCGATAGCCCGATGGGAATATCGGCCAGCGTAAACGCGTTTCCTGTAACGTAGTGGCCGGTTCGCTCCAACTGCTGATTCAAAATACCCATGGTACGTGACCAAAGCGTGCAGGATGCTGCCAATAGCGTCGGATCCTGATGTGCGGGAGATTGGCGTACCAGCGACATAAAGGCGTAACGCCATGAGGGATTGAGCTCGTTAGCCTGCCAATCGATCCATTGGTCGATCGAAGCACGGCTACGCGGATCTTGTGGGTAGAGCGAGGCTCCATCTTTCGCGTTGGCGAGGTAACGCAAAATCGCGTTCGATTCCCACATGACGAAATCCTCGTCCTGAATAACCGGTATCATGGCATTAGGATTGAGCGCCAAAAACTCCGGTGATTGCGGTGATTTATAGCCTTCGCCCCAGTCTTCGCGGTGAAAGGCAATCGCCAACTCATCGCACAGCCACAGCACTTTCCGAACGTTGATCGACGACGTGCGCCCTAGAACCTTTAGCATGACCTCTCCACTATTTTCAGGAATATAAACCTACTCATAACCAATCTGAGACGACTTGTCATTCTCGAACGATCGTCTTGATGAAAAAAGTAGGGGGCGGAAGAGAGAGGGAGAATGAAGGCGGAAACGACAGAGGAAATAGCGACAACGTCAGGTGAGTGACGCTGTCGCCTATCAATTCGCTTTTACAGGCGTGAGAAGCAGAGCTGTGCGGCTTCGATGGTGCGATCGATGTCCTGTGGCGTGTGTGCCAACGACATAAAGCCCGCTTCAAACGCGGACGGCGCGAGGTAAATCCCTTCTTCCAGCATCATGTGGAAGAACAGCTTAAAGCGCTCGACGTCGCACTTCATCACATCCTGATAGCAGGTGACGCTCTCGGCATCCGTGAAGAACAGACCGAACATGCCGCCTGCCTGATTCACCACCAGCGGGATATTTTCGGCTTGCGCGGCAGCCAGCAGGCCGTCAGCCAGTTGATTGGTCAACGCGGTGAGCTTTTGGTGTACGCCGGGTTTCGCCACTTCGGTCAAACAGGCAAAGCCTGCGGCCATGGCAATCGGGTTGCCAGACAGCGTTCCCGCCTGATAAACCGGGCCGGTCGGTGCCAGCGCCTGCATTACTTCACGCTTACCGCCGAATGCGCCAACGGGCATGCCGCCGCCAATGATTTTCCCCAGACAGGTCAGATCCGGCACCACGCCGTAGTGCGACTGTGCACCTGCCAGCGCAACGCGGAAGCCGGTCATCACTTCATCGATGATGAACAGGGCACCAAACTCGTCGCACAGGGCGCGCAGGCCGGGAAGGAAATCTGGCAGTGGTGGAACGCAGTTCATATTGCCTGCGACAGGTTCAACAATGATTGCGGCGATTTCGTCAGGATATTGCTCAAATGCGGCGCGAACGGATGACAGATCGTTATAGACGCAGGTCAGCGTGTGGCGTGCGAAATCCGCTGGAACGCCGGGGGAGTTCGGTTGACCCAGTGTCAGCGCGCCGGAACCGGCTTTCACCAGCAGACAGTCGGCGTGGCCGTGATAGCAGCCTTCAAATTTGATGATTTTGTCGCGGCCCGTGTAACCACGCGCCAGTCGGATCGCGCTCATGGTCGCTTCCGTACCGGAGTTGACCATCCGCACCATATCCATGCTAGGCACCAGTGAGGTGACCAGACGCGCCATCTGCACTTCCATTTCTGTCGGCGCGCCAAAGCTCAGGCCACGTTCCGCTGCCGCGATTACCGCATCACGGATTGCCGGATGATTGTGACCCAGCACCATCGGACCCCACGACCCCACGTAATCAATGTACGCTTGCTCGTCAGCGTCGTAGAGATAAGCGCCGTCAGCCCGTTCGATGAACAGCGGGGTACCACCGACGCCGTTAAAAGCACGAACGGGTGAGTTCACTCCGCCGGGAATAAGTTGCTGTGCCGCAGCATACAGGCTTTCAGATTTGTTCATTACGCGGTCCTGACTGGTCTTGATCGTAAAATGTAGGGGTATTCTAATGAACTGACCGCCGTTATGAAATCGCTGTGCAGGTTTTCACTTGAAAACACACCGCATCATACCCACTGAGAGTACTGGCTGTGTGGTGTATAAGACGGCATAATGCGGTGATTATTTCAACAATTTACCCGTCATACTTCAAGTTGCATGTGCGTTGGCAATACTCGGCTCCTCTCTGAGCCTCGCCCTAGCGGGCCAACGCTTCGCATTGTTCAAAACGTCAACGTTTTGTCCTGAAACTCGAATTATTTAGGGTAGGGCTGTCAAATCTTGAACGTTTTCTCATCCTGCCGGATAATAAGCGTATGAATATGGGTCTATCACCTGATAAGCCCTGAGTTGGGAGTAAAAATATGAGCGATGATATAGCAGCACTGCCTCTGCAATTTACCGATGCGGCGGCAAGCAAGGTGAAAAACCTGATTGCTGATGAAGAAAACCCAGAGCTGAAACTGCGCGTATACATTACGGGCGGTGGCTGTAGCGGTTTCCAGTATGGTTTTACCTTTGATGATCAAATCAACGACGGCGATATGACCATTGAGAAACAAGGTGTGGCGCTGGTGGTTGATCCGATGAGCCTGCAATATCTGGTTGGCGGTGCGGTGGATTATACTGAAGGGCTGGAAGGTTCTCGTTTCATCGTGACGAATCCGAACGCGAAATCCACCTGCGGCTGTGGTTCTTCTTTCAGCGTCTGATCCTGCACTGCGGTTATTCACCGACTAAAAATATAAAAAACCGTGTCCTGGCAACAAGACACGGTTTTTTATATGCCCGTCATACTTCAAGCTGCTTGTGCGTTGGCTGCTCTTACTCACCCCAGTCACTTACCTGAGTAAGCTCCTGAGGATTCGCTCGGTTGCCGCGTTACAAGGCCATAAATGAGCCTGCCCTAAAGGGTCAACGCAGAGCGTTGTTCAAAACGCTAACGTTTTGTCACGCAACTCGAATTATTTAGGGCATAGTAAACAAGTAACTTGTCACAAGAAGCGTTAATTAAAAGAATACGCTTCGTGTTTTTACTGTGATTACCATTCAACCGTAATCAGACGCGTTTCCGTACCCTGTGCGGTTTTTGCCGCAGAAGTCGAAAATTTTGCCTGAGCGACAGGAATGCGTGACTCAGTAATTTTAGGTTGTGGTACAGAGGCTACGTTACATTTCATTTGATATTGACCGGATTGAGGCGTTACGCCGCATGCCGGTAGCATCGTCAATTGGGCATTAATTTGCCCACCGCTACTTCCTGCATAAGCAGTACCACAAGCCGCGATCAGCAGACCTGCGCAAAGCAACGCACTTTTCATGTTTATTTTACCTGGTGTTAAAGGAACCGATATCGGTTCAAAATTTTCAAACTTCGTATTGCTTTGGCTTTATTGCGAGTGGTAGCTGACACCTTTTATTGGTGTCTATGATTCCACCGTTACGTTCAGATTATCGGCAAATATTGGCGAAATAAAAGTCTGCTAGTGTTACAACTTGTATATTAATGAATCTATTGTTATCGGTATGATTTCACTATGTTAATTGGCTGTCATCTCGCTGACGAAGACGTAGGTTTTAATTCTGCTAATTGAGAACAGATCTGCTGGGCTGCCAATAGCAAACGAGGGCCGCTGCGGCTAAACCAGTCTTCGTTAACGGCAATCACCGGAACGGCTAGCTGTGGTTGCCAAAACGTCTGCACACTGGCAATGCTATCTGGCGTACCGCCGACAATAATGGCCTGTGGCTGCCGCCTTAACACTTGTTCACGACTGACCTGCGGCCAAGGCACTGTGCTGTCGCTAAAGACATTTTCGGCACCGCACAGTGAAACGATCTGGCTTTGCAGCGTCGCCTTCGAAGAGGTAAACAGCGGCTGAGTGCCGAATTGAATGAATACCCGTAATGGCGTGACGTTATGCCTATCGCCAGCGTGCTGGAGTTCGCCTATTTTCTGCTGAAAATCCTTTGCTGCTCGTTCGGCTTGCTCAGGATGACGGCTATAGGTCGCCAGCTGTCGCAATGACGCCGGGATATCGTCTAACGTCTTCGCATCCAGATACACGATGGGAATCGAGAAGTGGGCGAGCTGTTCCAGAGGACGCTGCGGGTTCCCCTCGCGCCAGGCCAGAATCAGATCGGGCTTGAGAGCGAGGATCCGCTCCAGGTTGATTCCCTGCCAGGAAGCAACCTGTTCCAGCTTTTCCGCTTCTGGCGGGTAATCTGACCAGGCGCTAACCGCAATCAACTGTTCGCCCATGCCTGCCGCATAGGCCATTTCCGTCGCGTGGGGGGCGAGACTGATAACACGCTGTGGAATGGCATAAGCGGCAGTGCAGAGCAGTAGCCCGGTCAGCCAGCAGAGGAACCTGAAGGTCACGATTAGCGTGCGGCCAGCTTGGCCAGAATCGCTTCAACCATCCGTGTGGATTGCTGTGCGGCAACGCTCAGGAACTCATCAAAACTCAGGTGTGATTCTTTATCGGCGACATCAGAGATGGCGCGCACCACGACAAACGGCACGGCGAACTGATGGCAGACATGTGCGATAGCCGTGGCTTCCATTTCTACGGCAATGGCCTTCGGGAACGTGGTGCGGATACGGGCTAACGGTTCTGCGCCGTTAATGAAGGCATCACCGCTGACAACCAGGCCGCGCACGGCGTTCAGCTGTAGCTCGGCAATTGCTTCCTGCGCCAGCGAGATGAGTTTTTCATCAGCAAGGAAAGCGGCAGGGCAGCCTGCCATCTGGCCAGGTTCATAGCCAAAGGCCGTGACGTCAGCATCGTGGTAGCGTACTTCATCGGAAACCACAATATCACCAACGTTCAATGTGGGTGCCAGTCCGCCAGCGGAACCGGTGTTAATCACGACGTCCGGCTTGCTGTGTTCCAGCAGTAGCGTGGTACCCAGCGCGGCGGAGACTTTACCGATACCAGATTTCAGCAGCGCGACGTCTACGCCGTTGATGTGTCCGGTGTAGATTTCGCAACCCGCACGCTGGAAGGTCTGACGGTTTTCAATCCGATCGCGCAGCAGTGTGACTTCTTGTTCCATCGCACCGATAATACCGACTTTCATAAGGTTCCCCGCAAATTCTGTTATAAATGGAAGGCGTGTCGCTAATGCTGGTCACTGAAGTCCCATTTTAGGGGAAACACAGGGGGAGGTTCCGCAGGGATGCCTCACCCCTGTGGTCGCACCGTGTATCTCGATCGTTAAATGACCAGCATTAGGTGTATATCGCGGATGTTAGTCTATCATGGCTAGCGGGATGAGATGGAGTGTCCATCATTGTGCTGTAGCGGGATGACATGGAGAACCGTATGTCTGATATCGATTTCGCCAAAAAAATGAGCTTTCAGCGACATTTCAGTCGGACTAAAACGGCTGATGATGGCTATGCGATTGTGCGCCAGTTTGAGAGCGACCGGGGTCGTATCATCAACTCTGCTGCCATCCGCCGTTTACAGCAAAAAACCCAGGTCTTTCCGCTAGAACGTAATGCGGCTGTCCGCTCCCGTCTGACTCATTCGATGGAAGTTCAGCAGGTTGGCCGCTATATCGCCAAAGAGATTCTGCACCGCTTGCAAGTCGATGGGCGGCTGGCATCGTTAGGTCTGGACGACAGACAAACGCCGTTTGAAAGTTTGGTCGAAATGGCGTGCCTGATGCATGACATCGGCAATCCGCCGTTTGGGCATTTTGGCGAATCTGCGATTAATCAATGGTTCAGAAAATTGCTGGATAGCCACTATCTGGACAGTGAGTCCCCGGAACGCGTCGATGACTGTAAAGTCCCTGTGCTGCGGATGCAGCAAGATGGACTGGACGAATTACGCGGGCAGATTCGGCAGGATCTGAGTCATTTTGAAGGCAACGCACAGGCGATCCGTCTGGTGCATACGTTGCTGAAGCTCAATCTTACCTACGGTCAGGTCGCTTGTATCCTGAAATATACCCGCCCGGCGTATTGGCACGGCGAGCTTCCGGCGGATTACCATTATTTGATGAAAAAGCCGGGTTACTATCTGGCAGAGGAAGCGTTTGTCGCCACGCTGCGTGAAGAACTGGATATGGGCGAATTTCATCGTCATCCGCTGAGCTACATTATGGAAGCGGCCGATGATGTATCTTACTGTATCGCGGATCTGGAAGATGCCGTCGAGAAAGAGATTCTCACGATCGAAGAGCTTTACGAGCGTCTGCGCGAGAACTGGGGCGAGGGGACAGAGAAAGACATTTTCGCTAAAACGATTGAACGTGCTTACAAAGAGCGTGAGCGCTTTCAATGGCGTAGCCACGACGATCAGTTCTTCATGAATCTCCGTGTTCATACCGTTGGGCAGATGGTGCCGCATGCCGCGCAGCGTTTTATTGACAACCTGCCGGAAGTCTATGCCGGATCGTTCAATCAGGCGTTGCTTGAGGACGACAGCCCGCAGAACCGCCTGTTAGGCATTTTCAAACGCGTCGCCTTAAAGCACGTTTTTAACCACCATGAAGTTGAACAGTTGGAGCTACAGGGCGACCGTGTGATTCGCGGCCTCCTGGATATTTATAGCCCGCTGCTCGACATGCCCTATCAGGATTTCAGTCAGCTTGTCCGCGACGATATGCACAGGCGCTATCCGATTGAAACGCGGCTTTACCACAAGCTATCCAGTAAACATTGTCTGGCCTATTGCGAAGCGGTCACTGGGTTGGAAGGGTTACCTGAATCCGAGCGGATCGTCCGTGAATATTATTATCGGGCACGTCTGATTCAGGATTACATCAGTGGTATGACCGATTTGTACGCCTACGACGAATACCGCAAGCTGATGGCGGCAGATTAGCGATGAACAGGCAGCAACGGAAATCGCGACTTTTGTAAAGCCGTTCAATATTTCCTTACGCTTCACGATCTTCCCCTTGGGAACCTTGTTGATCCATATTTATCTCATACAGCACGACCATTGAGTGTACCCGGTGTCGGGTACACGGGCCGTAAGACTCGCGTGTTGATTACTATGAGATAGCCTCCTATGAAAAGAAAATCACTGGTTTTGAGTGCGCTGGCGTTAAGTCTGGCGATGGCGATGGGTTCTACCACGGCAAATGCCGCAGAGTCAGCGGCGTCTGCCGCGTCATCGGGTCAATTACCCAGTTTGGCTCCTATGCTGGAAAAGGTCATGCCTTCTGTGGTGAGCATCTATGTAGAAGGGCATACCACCAATGCGGGAAAAGAAGGGATCCCACCGCAGCTTCAGCCGTTTTTTGGTGAAAACTCGCCTTTCTGTCAGGAGGGATCGCCGTTCCAGTCATCGCCGATGTGTCAGGGAGAAGGTGATGACGACGGTCAGCCACCGCAGCAGGAAAATTTCCAGGCGCTGGGTGCAGGCGTCGTGATTAATGCAGAGAAAGGCTATGTGGTGACCAACAGCCATGTGGTGGATAACGCTGATAAAATTCAGGTCCGACTCAGCGATGGTCGTAAGTATGACGGCAAAGTATTAGGCAAAGACACACGTTCAGATATCGCGCTGGTGCAGTTGAAAGATTTTAAAAATCTGACGGCGATTAAGATCGCGGATTCCGAGCAACTGCGGGTCGGTGATTATACGGTAGCGATTGGTAACCCGTATGGTTTAGGGGAAACGGCGACATCGGGCATTGTGTCTGCGTTGGGGCGTAGCGGGTTGAATATTGAAAACTACGAGAACTTTATTCAGACCGATGCGGCGATCAACCGGGGGAATTCCGGTGGGGCGCTGGTGAACCTGAATGGGGAACTGGTTGGGCTGAATACTGCGATTCTTGCTCCAGATGGTGGCAATATCGGGATTGGTTTTGCTATCCCCAGCAATATGGTGAAAAGCGTCGTTGCACAGATTGTCGAATTTGGCGAAGTGAAGCGCGGCGAGCTGGGTATCACCGGGACGGAGCTGAACTCCGAGCTGGCTCAGGCGATGAAAGTTGATGCACAGCGCGGTGCGTTTGTAAGCCAGGTGCGGCCGAAGTCGGCGGCAGATGAGGCGGGCATCAAAGCGGGCGATGTGATCGTCACGCTGAATGGTAAGGCGATCAGCAGCTTCTCTGCCCTGCGCGCGCAGGTTGGGTCGTTGCCGGTGGGCAGTAAAGTCGCGCTGGGGTTGCTGCGCGAGGGTAAACCGCTGACGGTTGAGGTGACGCTGCAACAGAGCAATCAGGCTCAGGTGGCCTCCGGTAATCTCTACTCTGGCATTGAAGGTGCCGAGCTGAGCAATACTCAGGTGGACGACAAAAAAGGCGTCAAGGTCGATAACGTTAAACCCGGTTCTGCGGCGGCTAAAATTGGCCTGAAGAAGGACGACATTATTCTTGGCGTTAACCAGCAGGCGATACAGAATATTGGCGAGTTGCGTAAAATTCTGGATAGCAAACCAGCCGTATTGGCTTTAAACGTGCGTCGCGGTGACAGCACGATTTATCTGCTGGCTCAGTAATCGAACGGTTCGGCGTGTAAGTTAATAATTACCTTTTAAGACAATTTGTTACGTTAGTCTTCTGGTCGGGCACGCGGGTGCCCGGCTACCTCTCGCTTCTCCCTGAAAGTGCTTTTGTGAGTTCTTCCACAGATTTAACCTAATTCCTGTTTCTTTGTTAATTTGCACAATGTGTGGCGCACCGTGTGACGGTATGCTGGTGCAATTGTCAATGTTCCTCTCAGAGGTAAAAATGGCGTCGTATCATCTCAATGCCAAGATGGCACAGGATATTGTCGCGCGGACCATGCAGATCATTGATAGCAATATCAACGTGATGGATGCTCGCGGTAAGATTATCGGCAGTGGCGATCAGGAACGATTGGGGGAGTTGCACGAAGGCGCGCTGCTGGCGCTTTCGCAGGGGCGAGTCGTCGATATTGATGATGCCGTCGCGCGTCACCTGCACGGCGTGCGTCCTGGTATCAATTTACCCCTGCGCATTGATGGCGAAATTGTTGGCGTCATCGGCCTGACGGGAAACCCCAGCCAGCTACGGCAATACGGCGAGCTTGTCTGTATGACGGCGGAAATGATGCTGGAGCAAGCGAGGCTGCTGCATATGCTGGCGCAGGACAGCCGTCTGCGCGAAGAACTGGTGTTGAACCTGATTCGCACCGACGATCTGTCTCCCGCTCTCATGGAGTGGGCGCAGCGCTTAGGCATTGATCTGAATAAGCCCCGCGTTGCTGCGGTGATCGAAGTCGACAGCGGGCAGCTCGGTGTCGACTCCGCCATGGCGGAGCTACAGCAGTTGCAGACGTTGCTGACTACGCCGGAGCGTGACAACCTCATCGCCATCGTTTCTCTAACGGAAATGGTGGTGCTAAAACCGGCGCTGAACAGCCACGGGCGCTGGGATGCAGAGGAGCACCGGCGTCGGGTGGATACGCTGATGTCGCGTATGGCGGAAAGCAGCCGGCTGCGGGTACGGCTGGCGCTGGGAAACTATTTTGCTGGCCCCGGCAGCATCGCGCGCTCTTACCGCACGGCGCGAACGACCATGAGCGTAGGCAAACAGCGTATGCCCGCCCAGCGCTGTTATTACTATCAGGATTTGATGTTGCCCGTATTGCTGGATAGCCTGCGCGGCGGCTGGCAGGCAAACGAGCTGGTGCGTCCGCTCTCGAAGCTTAAAGCAATGGATGGCAATGGCCTGCTGCGTCGGACGCTGGGTGCCTGGTTCCGTAATAACGTTCAACCTGGCGCGACGGCGAAAGCGCTGTTTATTCACCGTAATACGCTGGAATATCGCCTTAACCGCATCTCTGAACTGACAGGGTTAGATCTGGGGAATTTCGACGACCGTCTGCTGCTATACGTGGCTTTGCAGTTGGATGAAGAAGAGTAGGGCAGAAAGGTGCGCATCCGCTTAAGCCTATTCTCCGCCGTATTCACCTGATGCCGCAAGGCATCAGGGTTATCTCATATCCCGTTGTAAAAAGATTTCCGCTGCAACAAAATTGCTTAGATTGAAAACTATTACATAACCATTAACAATATAACGCGATAGCATAAATTATCGCGAAACAATATTTTTGCCCCTTCCCTATATCCACTATTGTCACTCCCATATTGTCGTTGTCAGTTCGATAACCGCATAAACGGCCTAACCAGCCACATTCGTCATTATTTTATCTAAATACTTTCAAGCATTAAGGTTAGGGAGTGATAAGAATGTCAATACGTCGTCTGGGGTTATCTGTTGCTACGGCAGCGCTGTTATTTTCTGGTGTAGCCTCGGCGGCTACCGAATTATTAAACGTGTCTTACGATCCGACGCGTGAGCTATACCAGCAATACAATGCGGCGTTTATCAAGCATTGGAAAGCGACCACGGGTGAAGATATCACCATCAAAAATTCACACGGCGGTTCTGGAAAGCAGGCGCGCTCGGTAATTGATGGTTTGCAGGCTGACGTGGTGACGCTGGCACTGGCTGGTGATATTGATGCATTAAACCTGAACCAACAGCTGATCGACCCTAAATGGCAGGCGCGTCTGCCTGACAACAGCACACCTTATACCTCCACCATCGTTTTTCTGGTACGCAAAGGCAATCCGAAGCAAATCAAAGACTGGAACGATCTGGTGAAGCCAGGCGTTGAAGTGATCACGCCAAACCCGAAAACCTCGGGTGGCGCACGTTGGAACTTCCTGGCTGCGTGGGCGTATGCCAAAGCGCAACCGGGTGGCAATGATGAAACCGCACTGAAATTTGTCACGGAATTGTATCGCCATGCGCCAGTACTGGATACCGGTGCGCGTGGAGCAACCATCAGCTTTGTACAGCGTCAGTTAGGCGATGTGCTGCTGGCATGGGAAAACGAAGCGTACCTGTCTCTGCAAGAGCAGGGCGGCGATCAGCTTGAGATCGTGACACCGTCTCTGTCGATTCTGGCTGAACCACCGGTTGCCGTTGTCGACAAAGTGGTTGAGCGTAAGGGAACGCAGAAGCAGGCTGAAGCTTATCTGCAATACCTCTACAGCGATGAAGCACAGCGCATCATTGGTAAAAATTTCTACCGCCCACGTAACGCCAAGATTGCCGAAGAGTTTAAAGATCAGTTTGCGCCAGTGAATCTGGTGACGATTGATAAGGATTTCGGCGGCTGGAAAGCGGCACAGGATAAATTCTTTAACGATGGCGGCGTGTTCGACGCAATCTTTAAAGAGATCAATAAGTAAGTTTTAACGTCTGACGGATTAAGGCCGCTATCACCGTAGCGGCTTTTTTCAGGTTAAAAGGCTGGCGACAGCGTAATACTGGTCACTTAAGCCCGTTATTAGGGGAGATACAGGGGGAGGTTCCCGCAGGGAGGTTTCCCCTCTGTGGTCGCTCCGTGTATCTCGATGCTTAAACGAGTGGCATTAGTTGATAGCAGCCTTAAACCTTCCGTCAGGTAGCGCGCGTCGGCAAGCAGTTGTTGGCTGGATAGTGAGTATGAAAATTAAAGGCACGGTATGTCACAACGTTCTTCCTCAGTGATTCCCGGTTTCGGGCTAACGTTAGGGTTTAGCCTGAGCTATTTAGGGTTAATTGTCCTCATTCCGTTGGCGGGGATGTTTTTGTATGCCAGCCAACTAACGTTCGGCCAGTTTTGGGATCTGATAACCAGCCGACAGGTGCTTTTCTCCCTGCGGCTTTCGTTTGGTACGGCACTGGCCGCGGCCTTTATTAACGGTATCCTTGGCACGCTGCTAGCGTGGGTACTCGTGCGTTATACTTTCCCCGGTCGTAAAGTGATCGATGCCATGATCGATATGCCCTTCGCGCTGCCAACCGCCGTGGCGGGGATTGCGCTGACGGCGTTGTATGCGCCGAATGGCCTGATTGGCTCGCTTTTTCCGTTCAAAATTGCCTACACCGGCATTGGCATCACGCTGGCGCTCATTTTCGTTACGCTGCCTTTCGTGGTCAGAACGTTGCAACCCGTGCTCGCCGATATTCCCAAAGAAGTGGAAGAAGCCGCTGCCTGCCTTGGCGCGCGCCCGCTTCAGGTTTTCCGCCATGTGCTGCTTCCTGCGCTGTTACCCGCCTGGCTGACGGGCTTTGCGCTGGCCTTTGCCCGCGGCGTCGGGGAGTACGGTTCCGTGGTGTTTATCGCGGGGAATATTCCGTTTAAAACCGAAATCCTGCCGCTGCTGATCGTCTCCAAGCTCGATCAGTATGATTACAAAGGCGCAACCGGGATCGGCGTGTTCATGCTGCTGGTTTCTTTCATTATGCTGCTGCTGATTAACGTGTTGCAGCGCCGCATTCAACCGAAACTGTAAGGGCTGGTCGTCATGGAACAGGTTATTTCCGCTCAGGCCAGCGCGGCTAAAAGAAAAAAACAGCCCGCAGCCTATTACATTCTGGTTTCATTAGCGTGGGTTGTTTTTTTCCTGATTCTGGTACTGCCGCTGATGATGGTGGTCACTCAGGGGCTGGATAAAGGCGTCGGCGCATTTTGGGATGCGATTACCGAACCGGATGCGATCTCTGCGCTTAAGTTGACGTTACTCGCGACCGTCATTTCCGTGCCGTTAAACGTGGTGTTTGGGCTGGCGACGGCATGGTGTGTGACGAAATTCGAATTTCGTGGCAAGAGCTTTCTGCTGGCGCTGATTGATTTGCCATTTTCCGTTTCCCCCGTGGTGGCGGGACTGGTGTATGTGCTGTTGTTTGGGGCGCAAAGCAAAATCTATCCCTTCCTGCTTGAACACGATTTGCAAATTGTTTACGCCGTGCCTGGCATCGTACTGGCGACAATTTTCGTCACGCTGCCTTATGTTGCCCGTGAGCTGATTCCGCTGATGGAAGAGCAGGGCTCGCAAGAAGAAGAAGCGGCGCGGCTGCTGGGGGCGAACGGCTGGCAAATGTTCTGGCACATTACGCTGCCGAATGTGAAATGGGCGCTGATTTACGGCGTGGTGCTGTGTACCGCGCGCGCGATGGGGGAATTTGGTGCCGTTTCCGTTATTTCCGGCCATATTCGCGGCCTGACTAACACGCTGCCGTTGCATATCGAAATTCTTTATAACGAGTACAACATCGTTGCGGCTTTCAGTGTGGCGATCCTGCTGCTAATTATGTCACTGGTCGTACTGTTACTGCGCCAGTGGAGTGAGAGCCGATTGACGAAGCAAATACAGAAACAACAGGAGTTGGCCAAAAATGAGCATTGAGATTCGCAATATTAATAAACAATTTGGCCAGTTCCGGGCGCTGAACGAGATTAATTTGTCGATCCACAGCGGCGAGCTGGTGGCGCTGCTGGGGCCATCGGGCTGTGGTAAGACCACGCTGCTGCGCATCATTGCTGGGCTGGAACAGCCCGATAGCGGTAGCATTATTTTTCACGGTCAGGACGTGTCCGTCCACGATGTGCGTAAGCGCAATGTGGGATTCGTCTTTCAGCACTACGCGCTGTTCCGCCATATGACGGTGTTCGATAACGTTGCGTTTGGGCTGCGAATGAAGCCGAAAAATATCCGGCCATCAAAGAGTGAAATCGAAAAGAAAGTACATGAGCTGCTAAATCTGGTGCAGTTGGACTGGCTGGGGGATCGCTATCCTGAACAGCTTTCCGGCGGCCAGCGCCAGCGTATCGCACTGGCGCGTGCGCTGATCGTTGAACCGAGCATCCTGCTGCTGGATGAACCCTTTGGCGCGTTGGATGCCAAGGTGCGTAAAGAGCTGCGTCGCTGGCTGTCTCAGCTACATGAGGATATCGATCTGACGTCGGTATTTGTGACGCACGATCAGGAAGAAGCGATGGAAGTCGCCGACCGCATCGTGCTGATGAACAAAGGTGTCATCGAACAAATTGGTACGCCGGCGGAAGTGTATAACAACCCGGCCAGCGAGTTTGTTTACCATTTCCTTGGCGACAGTAACCGGTTGAAAGTGGCGCAGACGGAAGAGACGATTCTGTTCCGTCCACATGAGGTATCGCTATCCGTTCAGGCTCAGGATGGCTATCAGGCGGTGACGGTGCGCGATATTCGCCCACTCGGAGCCTTAACGCGTCTGTCGCTGAAACTGGGCGAACAGTCGGAGCTGATTGAAGCAGAAGTCGCAAAAGATGATGCAAGCCTACACGGGCTACAGAAAGGCGATGTGATTCAGTTCAAACCCAAGCGTTACAGCCACGATTGGGAAATCTAATCGGCGGCTCTCAGGCATGAAAAAACCCGCGAAATTCGCGGGTTTTTGCTTTTATCGTCAATACCTACCGGATAGCGGGAATTAGCGATAAGCAGGGTTGGAAGCAATAGAGTAGCGACCGCTGCCAACCAGCATAATGATAATGCCCGCAAAGAAATAGAGAGCTTCGACTTCTAACGCCCAGGCACCCACGTTGGTCAGGGTGAAGAATTTACCGGTGCCAACCATCAGTGTCGCAACAACCAGCGTCAGTGCGGCAATCAGGCCGGAAATGCGGGTAAATACGCCCAGAATAATTAAGATTGGGGCAACAACCTCGCCGATATAAACGCCATAAGCAATAAAACCAGGCAGTCCTGCGCCTTGCAGCATTTGTACGATCCAACCCACACCGTGTTCAATTTTTGCTACCCCGTGAAACAGCAGCAGAATACCTACGGTTAAACGCAGTAAAAGTTTACCTGCATCAGGATGATCGGTTAAACGCGTGAACCACTGATTCAACTGAGAAATCATAATAGACAACCTTATAAGTGAGCAAAAATGTTTATTAGTAATGCTTATTGGCAATGCTTTGTATAGTGCGGCAGTGTCGTCGATTTAGGGGCTGAATAGAAAACCAATAAATTTGATATTTTCTGTCAAAAAATTATGTGAAGCATGCGGACGCCGATAAGCATAGCACTGCGGTTGTGCCGGTCTAATGATGGATGGGAATAACGCAATAACAAGGCGTTATGAAAAGGAGCGGCCTGAGTCAGGTATTGGTGTTTTAAGTGTGAATACGGTTTGGGGCATCGGCAGATACGTTCGGCCCCTTTTCTACGGGGAGTCAGGCTTCGTCAAGCAGCGCCTTTTTAGCGGCGTAGAGAAAGTCATCCGACAAGGCATCACCCGCAGTGGCGCGTGCCAGCGTTAATGCGCCGGATAACAGGGAAAATTGTGCCAGAGCATGCAGCCTGCGCTGCGCTTTATCTTCTATTGTGGAAAGTGATTCCAGCCTATCCAGCATGATTTTGACACCGCTGAGATAAACCTCGTGTACCGGCTTGCCTTCACTTTCTCTGGCTATGTCGCTGGCTAGCGCGGTGAGCGCACAGCCATCCTTCGCACTATCACGGTGAGTAGGGGAAAGGTAGTGTTCCACCAAGGTTCTCAAATCATGTTGAGCTGAGCATTGGTTTATCTCCTTCCAGTGAGAAGCGGAATCTTCCAGCGCCTTGCGACTGGCTATGGCGACTAGCTCATCTTTAGAAGCAAAATGACCATAAAAGCCGCCGTGGGTTAGCCCCGCTGCGGCCATCAAATCGTTCACGCTGACACCGTTCAGGCCCCGTTCACGAAAGAGCTGTGAAGACACCTGAATGATCTCCTCTCGATTACGCTCCATCTGCTGCTTTGATACACGGGCCATTTTGTTCTCCTTTTTCTGTCAGGCATCATCTTAGGGTATGGAAAAGCCAGACTCAATAGATGATGACCTTCATCAATAGCAGATCAGGCACGTGGTGGCCACGGTGCAATGAGATGGGAGCTGTCGCCTCCCTGAGCCTTGGGCAAGGTAGCCGCGATTTGATCGTGCGGCGTTCCCAGTGAAATCGCACTGACTTTGTCCAGACGGGCGACCTGATCGTCGCTTAGCGTGACATCCAATGCGAGCAGCGTATCGTCCAACTGCGCCAGAGTGCGGGAACCCAGAATGGGGATCTGGCTGGTGCTGGCGCGGGCGGATTTGTGGCGCAACCAGGCGATAGCGATCTGTATCGGTAATACGTTTAGTTCCTGCGCGACGCTGAATACCTCATCCAGCAACGCGGTGTCTTGCTCGGTATGCACTAATCTTCCGCCAAAACCGGTCAGACGGCCTTCTTTGCTTTGACGGTATTTGCCCGTCAGCAGGCCGCCACCCAGTGGAGACCAAAGCGTTGCTGCCAGCCCTATCGCTTCAGCCATCGGCAACAGTTCCCGCTCTGCGGTGCGCTGCACCAGACTGTATTCCACTTGAATACCAGCAATTCGCGACCAGCCGCGCAATTCTGCGATGGTGTCCGCTCGGGCAATGCGCCAGGCAGGGAAATTAGAGAAGCCTGCGTACTGGATTTTTCCTGCCCGAATGAGATCGTCGAAAGTACGAACAATCTCTTCCAGCGGTGTTAATTGGTCATCAAAGTGCGCCCACAGCACATCAATACGATCGGTGTTCAGTCGCTTAAGGCTGTTTTCTACAGATGAGATCATGTTCTTACGGCTATTGCCGGTTCGAGATATTCCTGCTTCCGGCATGGCGCTTAAAGTGTATTTTGTCGCCACGACAAAATGATCGCGGTCGGCGGCAATGAATTCTCCAACCATCTGCTCAGATTGACCGAACTGGTAAGCATCTGCCGTATCAATGAAATTACCGCCCGCGTTGGCATAACGATCAAAGACCTGTTTCGCTTGTTCTTTTTCAGAACCATAGCCCCAACCAGTGCCAAAATTTCCTGTTCCGAGGGCCAGCTCGGAGACACGTAGGCCTGTGTTACGCCCAAACGTTGTGTATTTCATTCTATTTTCCTTACTTTTAAATGTCGGTTGACATTTATTATATATGTCATACATCATCTATATGTGCAAGCAAAGTGACATCCTCTTTATGAGAGACAATGAATGCTAACGGGGGTTGTTTAACCGCATGTATTGCATTTTTAATCAATGTTCAACGCCGCCATGGCGTTAAACCTTAAAAAGGAAATATCCATGTCTGACGATATTCTGTTTAGCCCTTTCACGGTGAAAGATTTGACTCTTCCTAATCGCATCGTTATGGCTCCGATGACCCGGGGTATGGCGGAAAGCGGGATTCCCGGCCCGGCGAATGCGGAATATTACCGCCGCCGCGCCGAAGGGGGCGTAGGACTGATTCTGACGGAGGGGACGGTGGTCGATCGTCCCGCTTCGCGCAACATGCCAGGGATTCCGTTTTTCCACGGTGAGGCGGCGCTGGCAGGCTGGGATGCGGTGGCTCAAGCGGTGCATGCCGCTGGTGGTCGTATTGGGCCACAAATTTGGCATACGGGATCAACGCATGGCCGCGGCTGGGAACCGGATGCACCTGTTGAAAGCCCTTCAGGGCTGGTTGGCCCGGATGAGCCTCGCGGTGTGGTGATGACGGAAGAAGACATTGCCGATACCGTGGCGGCTTTCGCCCGTGCGGCAGCCGATGCCAAACGGCTGGGATTCGACACGCTGGAACTGCATGGCGCACATGGTTACCTGATCGATCAATTCTTCTGGCCAGGGACGAACAAGCGTACAGATGCTTTCGGTGGAACAACGATCCGTGAACGTTCTCACTTTGCCGCAGAGGTTATCCGTGCTGTCCGAGCGGCTGTCGGGCAGGACTTTCCACTGATCCTGCGTGTGAGTCAGTGGAAGCAGCAGGACTACAGCGCACGGCTTGCCGCCTCTCCACAGGAGATGACGGACTGGTTAGCACCACTGGTTGAGGCCGGAGTGGATGTTCTCCATTGTTCACAGCGCCGTTTCTGGGAGCCGGAATTTCCTGAGATTGACGGGGCAGAGGGGCTTAACTTCGCCGGTTGGGCGAAGAAGCTCACAGGCGCAGCGACAATCAGCGTGGGTTCGGTGGGGCTGACCTCAGACTTTTTTGCTGCATTTGGTGGCGAAGGTTCTGGTACAGCTGCGTTGGACAATCTGTATGCGCGAATGGAGCGCGAAGAGTTTGATTTGATCGCTGTCGGTCGGGTACTACTCTCTGATGCACAGTGGGTGCAAAAAGTGCGTTCTGGACAGACTGATAAATTACGCGGTTTTGATGCTGCGGATTTAGCCGTACTCGCGTGATGTTCAAGTGCTGCGGCCGATCCGGCTGCGGTATGGAACGTCTTTTTATGCCGACATCGAATTGTTCCTGCATCATGTCGGCTTTATTTTCTCATTATATATGTTAGTCATCATTTAAATGTTTGACCTTTAATTTAGGTAAGGAGTCTTTTATGGCGTCAGATAACGTCGTCGCGCTGGTTACTGGCGCTTCATCGGGGATTGGAGAGGCTATCGCGGAGCAGTTGGCGCTGGCGGGTTATACCGTATACGGAACCAGCAGGCGAGGTGCACAGTTAGGAAATAAACGGTTTGAAATGCTCTCTTTGGATGTGACCAGCGATAAGTCAGTGAAAGAGGCGGTGAGTGAACTTATTCGGCGAGAAGGGCGTATCGACCTGTTGGTGAACAATGCGGGTTTTGGACTGAGTCCGGCAGGTGCGGAAGAAAGTTCGCTTGAACAGGCTCAGGCGATCTTTGACACCAATTTTTTGGGCATTGTCAGGATGGTTCAGGCCGTTGTGCCTCACATGCGTCAGCAGAGGGCGGGGCGGGTCATCAATATCGGTTCTATTCTTGGTATGGTGCCGATGCCCTATATGGCACTTTATGCGGCCAGCAAGCATGCGGTCGAAGGCTATTCTGAAGCGCTGGACCATGAATTACGTACGCGTGGTATCCGGGTTTCCGTCATAGAACCGGCTTATACGAAGACGCAGTTTGAAGCGAACAATGTATTGCCGGATGCGATGCTGGATGAATATGCGTCTGTACGGCGCGAGTTAGGCAAAGTGGTGAAGAAGGCAATGGAAAATGCAGACGATCCGGCTGTCGTCGCCAAGGTTGTGCTAAAAGTGGCTCGTGCGAAACACCCGAAAATCCGCTATACGTCTGGTACGGAGGCAGCTCATCTGGCGTTATTGCGTCGATTTGCGCCGAGTCTCCTGGATGCTGGTATCCGTAAAAGCCTTCGGCTTGACGTATGACATGAGATTTTGTGCAATTATCTGGCCTCATTTATTTGGGGCCAATGCTGGTTTGAATCTGTTGTTGATTCAAATTTTGAGAATAACAGATAGCAGAAAGGCGCCTTTGCAAGCGTTGTCAAAACCATATTCAATGGTTTTGTCTGAGCTACACGACTCGTGCAATAGATAATGTTTGGTGAGTTTACTTCAGAGAGGAATCACTTTGCGGAAGTGGTGGGTCGTGCAGGATTCGAACCTGCGACCAATTGATTAAAAGTCAACTGCTCTACCGACTGAGCTAACGACCCGCAGAAGTGGTGGGTGATGACGGGATCGAACCGCCGACCCCCTCCTTGTAAGGGAGGTGCTCTCCCAGCTGAGCTAATCACCCACTTCTGAACTACTTTTACTTCAACTTCTAATAAGAAGACCAGCTGGTATGAGATTGGTGGGTGATGACGGGATCGAACCGCCGACCCCCTCCTTGTAAGGGAGGTGCTCTCCCAGCTGAGCTAATCACCCAATCTCAAATCTTCTTACTCTACACAGCGAGACACTTTTACTTAAAACCCGTAAAGAGTGGTGGGTGATGACGGGATCGAACCGCCGACCCCCTCCTTGTAAGGGAGGTGCTCTCCCAGCTGAGCTAATCACCCCCGCTGTGTGGAGTCGCATTATAGGGATCCTTGAATATGAGTCAACGCTTTTTAAAACTAAAATGATTGTTCGTTGCAAAATTAGTCAAGGCGTCGTATTTATCGCCGTTGGTGCTGCATCCTTGCGCAATTCAGCCTGTTATCTTGCGATTGCTATCAGAATAAAAGCCTGTGCGGCATGTTACGGCGTTGAGGAATCGAAGCAGAGTGATAGAATGTTGTCCACTTTTGTTCTCTGAGCTTATGTCGGTCTATGCCGACAGCCGTTGCGTAATAAGGCTGTAATCCCAAATGAAAATCAAAACCCGTTTCGCCCCTAGTCCTACTGGCTATCTTCACGTCGGCGGCGCTCGCACCGCACTGTACTCTTGGCTGTTTGCCCGTCATCAGGGCGGCGAATTCGTGCTGCGTATTGAAGATACCGATCTGGAGCGTTCAACTCAGGACGCGATTGATGCCATTATGGATGGTATGAACTGGCTGAGCCTGAACTGGGATGAAGGCCCGTACTACCAAACTAAACGCTTTGACCGTTACAACGCCGTTATTGACCAGATGCTGGAAAACGGTACGGCATATAAATGCTATTGCTCTAAAGAACGTCTGGAAGCGCTGCGTGAAAAGCAGATGGAAAACGGCGAAAAACCACGTTACGACGGCTGTTGCCGTGGTTCTCACGAACATCATGCTGATAATGAGCCGCACGTTGTGCGTTTCCTCAACCCGCAGGAAGGCTCGGTCATCTTCAATGACCGCATCCGCGGGCCGATTGAATTCAGCAATCAGGAGCTCGATGACCTGATTATCCGTCGTACTGACGGTTCACCGACCTACAATTTCTGTGTCGTTATCGATGACTGGGATATGGAAATCACGCACGTTATCCGTGGTGAAGACCATATCAACAACACGCCGCGCCAGATCAACATCCTGAAAGCGCTGGGCGCACCCGTGCCAGACTATGCGCATGTGTCGATGATTCTGGGCGACGATGGTAAGAAATTGTCCAAACGTCACGGCGCTGTCGGTGTGATGCAATACCGTGATGACGGTTATCTGCCGGAAGCACTTCTGAACTATCTGGTGCGTTTAGGCTGGTCGTCTGGCGATCAGGAAATCTTCTCTATTGATGAGATGAAGTCTCTGTTCTCTTTGGATGCTGTCAGCAAATCGGCGAGCGCCTTCAACACTGAGAAGCTGCAATGGTTAAATCATCATTACATTAACCATTTACCCGCAGAATACGTGGCAACGCATCTGTCATGGCATATTGAACAGGCTGGGATTGATACCCGTACCGGTCCGCAATTGAGTGAACTGGTTGGTTTACTGGGCGAACGTTGCAAAACGCTGAAAGAAATGGCGGATTCCTGCCGTTATTTCTATGAAGATTTTGCTGAGTTTGACGCCGATGCGGCGAAGAAACACCTGCGCCCGGTTGCGCGTCAGCCGCTTGAACTGGTGCGCGAGAAATTGGCCGCGATGACGAACTGGACGGCTGAGAACATCCATCACGCCATTCAGGGCACGGCGGATGAACTGGGTCAGGGCATGGGCAAAGTCGGGATGCCGCTGCGCGTTGCGGTCACGGGTGCTGGCCAGTCTCCAGGCGTTGACGTTACGGTGCACGCGATTGGTCAACAGCGTTCGCTGGCGCGTATTGATAAAGCACTGGCGTTCATTGCCGAGCGCGAAGCGCAGCAGTAATCGCTATCGTGTGAATAGCGTTATATAAAATGAACCCCGGCCAGAAGTCGGGGTTCATTTTTTTTATGGTGTGGTATGGGGATTATTGACCGGCAATAGCAACCGCTTTACCAATGGCATCGGGGATCACGTCGCCGTGCCCTTTACCGGAAAACAGAATAAAGTCAGCTTTTGAACCTTGTTCATTTAGCTGTGCGACCAGTGCCGTTGCTCTTTCCACCATTTTTCTTTGGCTGAGCCGTTCAGCCCGCTTTTCATCAACAGGTTTACCCGCCTGCATTTTGGCAGGCTCATCTTCATTTTCCCCTGCCGTGATGGTGATTGACCGCGGTGGTGTAGTGAGCAGCGGCGTTCTTGCCGGAATCACAACGCCATTTCCCCACCAGATAGACGGGCTTGCGGCAACATAATGCTGGAAAGATTCGGTGTGGTTAAAAAGCGTATAGAGCGTAAACAGACCGCCGAAAGAGTGCCCAGCCAGCGTTTGTTTCTGCTTATTGACGATGTAGTTTGCTTCAACCCAAGGCTTTACCGTGGATTGCAGGAATTGATAAAACGCTTCGGCTTCGCCGCCTGCGGCAAAATCTGGGTCAGTCAGGGTTGTCGGTGGCGTGTAGTCGCGTGTTCTGGCGGGAACATCGTAAGGCTTATCGATCGGATAACCGACGGCGACGATCAGCGGTGCTGCGCCGTTTTTCGCATTATAGCTGTTTACGGCAACGGGAAACTGAGCATTGCCATCCAGCATGTACAGAATTGAATAACCACCTTCAGGTGCAGGTTGGTGGGGCTGCGCGATGAAAAGCCGATAGGCATGCCCATTGCTTTTTATGTCAACGTGCCTGATCTCAAATTGAGCTTTTGCTTGTTCGGTCATATCAGGAATGGTCGGCTGGCCCCGAACAGGTAACACGCCAGAGGCAGATACCATCAGAGAAAATACAATCATAGGAAAATAGCGCATGTGATGAGGCTTATATAGGAGGCAGAAGCGTAACGTGAAATGATGATAATAAATCGCGTTATCGTTAGCAGCTTTTTTATTGTGCTAATGATGAGATGACATCGAAATTGCCGCCTGTTTTTTCTCACCCTTGGCGTCTTTTTCAGCGGTTAATCGGATAACCGGATTTAGCCGTTGACACTGCGAATCGGGTTTCATATTATGCGACGCGTTCGCACAGTACTTACCTTCTCGGTGATGCTGTAAGATACGGGGCTATAGCTCAACTGGGAGAGCGCTTGCATGGCATGCAAGAGGTCAGCGGTTCGATCCCGCTTAGCTCCACCAAACACTCCCTCTGTTTGGTTGATTATCACGAACATTCTACACGTTGTGGGGCTATAGCTCAGCTGGGAGAGCGCTTGCATGGCATGCAAGAGGTCAGCGGTTCGATCCCGCTTAGCTCCACCAAATCATCGATTTGCTCTTATTTATCCCTTTTGGATCTATCTGCATTCAATCAACGTTTTCATTCAATATCTTAGTCAGCGATTTCTTGTAAACGATTCCTTCTCAACGATTTCTTGTAAACGATTCCTTCTCAACGATTCCTTGTAAACGACAGTTGGTCGCCTTCGTGTTGAAGACAACCAAACCGTTATCGCTTAAGCCTCTTCTGGGAGCCTTGGCGTCCAGTCTATTGGCGATAGTCCTTGCTGTTCCAAAAGCTGATTAGCCCGAGAAAAATGCTTACAGCCCAGGAAACCACGATGTGCAGACAGTGGAGAAGGGTGTGGCGATTTCAGAATATGATGACGCTTTTGGTCAATGATGTTGCCTTTCTTCTGCGCATGAGAGCCCCACAGCAGAAAAACCAGGCCTTCCCGTTGTTCATTCAATGCCGCGATGACGCGGTCAGTAAACGTTTCCCAGCCCAAATTAGCATGCGAGTGCGCCTGTCCAGCTTCAACGGTTAATACCGTGTTGAGCAGTAAAACGCCTTGCTCCGCCCAGCTTTGCAGAAAACCGTGTCGTGGAATTTCAAATCCAGGGATGTCGCTCGCAAGTTCCTTATAAATATTACCCAGAGAAGGCGGAGCGGGTACACCCGGACGTACCGAAAATGACAGCCCGTGCGCCTGATTCGGGCCGTGATAGGGATCTTGTCCCAGAATGACGACTTTGACCTGATGCAGTTCGGTAAAGCGGAACGCGTTGAAAACATCCTTCTGCGGGGGATAGATAGTTTTACCCGCTGCACGTTCTTTCCCAACGAATTCAAGGGTATTTATGAAGTAAGGCTGCTGCTTTTCTTGTGCCAGCACGTCATGCCAAGTGAGAGAGGTCGCCATCATGCACTCTTTTTTTACAGGTTGAATGGTGTTGTAGGTAGCTTACCGATCTATCGTGCCGAGGTAAAACCGTAACCGCTATTGCCGGGATGAAAGGACCCTTTTTTGAAAAAAAATTGAAAATTTACAAAAATATTTGCAATTCGGTGTATTGGTAAAATTGATATAAAACAATATATTGCCATCAGGCAGCCAAGTTGCGGGGTTTTAAAATTGATTTAAGTCAAGGATATCCAGTTATCAGGCTGGTATATAGGAAGCTAGATACAAAGAGCTTTGTACGATCGTTACGAAATCTGGCCATTTTTTACCGATAGCGATTTTAACTACGTCAGTTTTTAAGTACGCTCGTTTTTAACTAAGACATTAACACGCCGTTTTACGGAGGCAATTATGGTTACTGGTATTCAAATCACCAAGGCTAACGACAGCGCGCTGATCAATTCCTTCTGGTTGCTGGATGAAGAAAAATCACAGGCGCGTTGCGTGTGTGCCAAATCAGGTTATAGCGAAGATCAAATCGTTCCCGTGAGCGATCTGGGTCAGATCGAGTATCGTGAAATTCCGCTGGAAATCAAACCTGAAGTACGTGTGGAAGGCGGTCAGCACCTGAACGTAAACGTTCTGCGCCGTGAGACGCTGGAAGATGCGGTTAAGCATCCGGAAAACTATCCGCAGCTGACCATTCGCGTATCTGGCTACGCTGTGCGTTTCAACTCACTGACGCCAGAACAGCAGCGCGACGTTATCGCTCGTACTTTTACCGCAAGCCTGTAATTCGAGCCTTAACAGAAAGGGAGCCGAGGCTCCCTTTTTTACATCTTGCTTTAATAAATTTTTATTTGGCAGACGGTTCGTCGGTTTTCTGCGTTGGTTGACGGCGCTTACCAATATTTTTAGCATCGCGATGGCGAACTTTTACCTTAACCTTTTCTTTTTCCTTCTCTTTTTTCTCTTGCCGCTTAGCCAGCACTTTTTTCGACGGTTTCCCCGTCGTTTTGGCGCTTGGTGCTTTCGTCTCTGGGCGGAGTTCCTCAATGACGCGCGGTTTTAGCGGTTCATTCAGGTAGCGACTGATTTTCCCCAGCAGCAGATGGTCGTGTGCTTCGACAAAAGAGATGGCACAGCCTTTACGACCAGCGCGACCGGTGCGGCCAATACGGTGAAGATAGGTGTCCGAGGTGCGCGGTAAATCGAAATTAAATACGTGGCTGACATCGTTAATATCAATACCACGCGCTGCGATATCCGTTGCTACCAGCACGTTGACACGCCCGTCGCTGAGACGTTTGATCGCCTCATTACGTTTAGCTTGCACCATTTCGCCTTCGAGATAGCAGGAGTTAATGCCCGCTTCACGCAGCCAGGCAACCAGCTCATGCACGCGCTCACGCTTGCGAACAAAGACGATAGAACGCGTAACGTCCGGCTGTTTTAACTGATGGCAGAGTAGCGCTGTTTTGTGTTTAAGATCGTCGGCGCGGTAATACCATTGCAGAATTTTTTTACGTTCCCGACGCGATGGGTCAGATTCGATTTCAACGGGATCGTTGAGCAGACGCTCGGCGAAATCCTTGATCGCGTCCCCTTCCAGCGTCGCAGAAAACAGCAACGTTTGCTTGCGCCAGCGGGTTTCTCCCGCAATGTGTTCAATATCCTGGGCAAAGCCCATATCCAACATTCTGTCTGCTTCATCCAGAATGAGCGTTTCTACCGCGCGGCAATCGAAGTTTTCTTCTTTAATGTATTGCAGCAAACGGCCCGTCGTCGCAACGACGATATCCTGATTTTCACTGAAGACTTCTGCGTGGTTCATGTAGGCCACGCCGCCAGTGATCGTGGCGATATCCAGATGCGTATGTGCAGCAAACGCTCGCGCTTGATCGGCCACCTGCATGGCGAGTTCACGGGTTGGCGTGAGGATCAGAATACGAGGTGGACCCGATTTTTTACGAGGGAAATCGATAAGATGCTGCAAAACCGGCAGCAGATAGGCGGCGGTTTTACCTGTTCCTGTTGGCGCGGAGCCTAATACGTCGCGGCCTTCCATCGCTGGAGGGATCGCCTCAGCCTGAATCACGGTCGGGCGCTCGTAGCCCATGTCACGCAGGGCGTCTAACAGGCTTTCATCAAGATCGAGCTCGGAAAAATTGGTTACAGTCATGGTCTACCTCTATTTGGGGCGCCGATTATAGACGGATTGGTCGGTTTCTTCACCTGTTTAAGCAGACATCGGCACTTTTCCTGCATTGATGTTTCACCTATGCTACTGCGGTTTGTGTTTGGAATCTTATTTTCATGAGTCATCGGGCTGATAATAAACTGACATTGCGTCGGGATGGTTTTACCTTCAAGCAATTCTTTGTGGCGCACGATCGCTGTGCCATGAAGGTGGGTACCGACGGCATTTTGCTGGGTGCCTGGACGCCGGTGTCCTCAGCCACGCGGATCCTGGATATCGGCAGCGGTTCCGGTCTTCTCGCGCTGATGTTGGCGCAACGTACGGATCCGCATGTTCGGATTGATGCCGTCGAGCTGGACAGTGCTGCCAGCCAGCAGGCGAAGGAAAACATTGCCGCCTCGTCGTGGGCTGACAGAATCACGGTGTATGCTGAGGATATCGTCGGTTTTGCTGAGAACCGAGCCGCCGACTATTCGTTGATTATCAGTAATCCGCCTTATTTCCCGCCGGGGATCGCGTGCGGATCCGCTCAGCGCGATCAGGCTCGCTACACCACCTTGTTAACTCATGAAGCGCTGTTACGCTGTGCGCATCAACTGCTGATGCCTGAAGGGCTTTTTTGCGTGGTGCTGCCGGTTCAGGTCGCTGAGTATTTTATTCCGCTGGCGCAGCAGCACAATTGGTACGTTCACCAGCAGCTTCGCGTATCTGAGCAGGAAGAGAAACCTGCGCATCGCGTTTTGCTGGCGCTGTCTCGTCAGGAAAGAGAATGCGTGAATGCTTCACTGGCAATTCGTGATGCAGAAAGACATTACTCGATGGATTTCCAACAGCTGACAAAAGATTTTTATCTTTTTATGTAGGAAGCAGACGCCGTGTTAACCGCGTCTGCCTTTTCTGAGTGAACTGTTTTTTATGAGCTATGGCACCAGAATGGTTGGCGTTGGGGCGTCGAACTGCTCTGGGTAATCCAGAGTATAATGCAGTCCGCGGCTTTCTTTTCTTTCCAATGCGCAGCGGACGATGAGTTCGGCGACCTGTACCAGATTACGCAGCTCCAGCAAATTGTTGGAAATGCGGAAGTGGGCGTAGTACTCATTGATTTCCTGCTGAAGCAGTTGGATGCGGCGTTGTGCCCGTTCCAGTCGTTTGGTCGTTCGCACGATCCCAACGTAATCCCACATAAATAGGCGCAGTTCGTGCCAGTTATGCTGGATCACCACTTGTTCGTCGGAGTTGTCGACCTGGCTTTCATCCCAATCTGGTAGCTTTTTCACCGCTTTGATTTGCGGCAAGCGCTGTAAAATATCCTCTGCGGCTGACCAGCCGTAAACCAGACACTCAAGCAGTGAATTGGACGCCATGCGGTTTGCGCCATGTAATCCGGTATAGCTGACTTCGCCAATCGCATACAGGCCGTCAAGATCGGTGCGGCCGTGTTGATCGACCAGCACGCCGCCGCAGGTATAGTGTGCAGCGGGTACGATGGGTATCGGTTCACGCGTCAGGTCGATACCGAGAGACTGTAGCTTTTCATCGATAGTGGGAAAGTGTTGTTTGATGAAGGCTTCGGGCTTGTGGCTAATATCCAGATACATACAGTCTGCGCCAAGCCGTTTCATCTCATGGTCAATGGCACGGGCGACGACGTCGCGCGGTGCCAGTTCGCCTCTGGCATCAAAATCGGGCATAAAGCGTGTGCCGTCAGGACGTTTAAGGTACGCGCCTTCACCGCGCAGCGCTTCCGTTAGCAGGAAGTTTCGCGCCTGCGGGTGGAACAGGCAGGTCGGGTGAAACTGATTGAACTCCAGATTTGCCACGCGGCAACCCGCGCGCCAGGCCATGGCGATGCCGTCACCAGAGGAAATATCGGGATTCGTGGTGTATTGATAAACTTTGGATGCGCCGCCGGTCGCCAGAACCACCGTTTTCGCCCGGCAGGATTCTACGCGCTCCCGTTCACGGTTCCAGATATAAGCACCGACAATACGGCGTGTGCCGGGCAAACCCAGCTTATTCGAGGTAATCAAATCGACAGCGTTACAGCGTTCCATAATCCGAATGTTCGGATGAGATAGCGCTTTCTGCACTAGCGTATTTTCCACTTCTTTTCCGGTTGCATCCGCCGCGTGCAGAATCCGACGGTGGCTGTGCCCGCCTTCGCGCGTGAGATGATAGCGTTCTTCGCCGCTGGTGCTGGTTTCGGTATCGAATAGCACGCCTTGTTCGATAAGCCATTGCACGCAGTGTTTGGCATTGCTGGCGATAAACTCAACGGCTTCCCGTTCACACAGGCCATCACCGGCGATCAGGGTATCTTCGATATGGGAGTCTATCGTGTCAGTTTCATCGAAAACGGCGGCGATGCCGCCCTGAGCATAAAACGTTGCGCCTTCGTTGAGCGGGCCTTTGCTTAATACCGTCACGTTGGCCTGTGAAGCCAAACGCAGCGCCAGTGAAAGCCCGGCAGCGCCGCTGCCAATGATTAAAACATCACAGACGTATTCAGTGGTCGTTTGCATGGTCGTGTCGTGGATGCAAAAAGAAGAGGAAATTCGATGGTAGCACCCAATGGTTGATTGCTGTATTGGTTTTTATCCCCCTCTCTACGCTATAAATAAGCGAAGGCTGGGGCATGCTGAATCGTGCGAATACCCCGGATTTATCGTATCATCCTCGGAGGAGCGTAGAACCTCAGATGAAGACAATGCGTCATGACACGCATCGTAAAGACGAGTAACGGCGCTAAGCAAAAGAAAAATGATGACCCGGAACTTTATTGGATGTCTTGGTTCTAATGAGGAGCTTGCTCTAAATATGACTTATATAGCTGGCAGTACTATTTTACGCGTGGAGAACGGTTTGAGTAGAGATTACCTCGGATGAGCGAGCAACTGGCAGATCAGGTTTTGGTCGAGCGAGTCCAAAAAGGCGATCAAAAATCGTTTAACTTGTTGGTCGTTCGTTATCAGCATAAGGTAGCGAGCCTGGTATCGCGGTATGTTCCCCAAGGGGACGTGCCGGACGTGGTACAGGAATCGTTTATTAAAGCCTATCGCGCGTTAGAGTCATTCCGCGGCGATAGTGCGTTCTATACATGGCTGTATCGTATCGCAGTGAATACGGCCAAAAATTATTTGGTCGCTCAGGGGCGCCGTCCGCCTTCCAGCGACATTGATGCCAATGATGCGGAAAACTATGAAAATGCGGGTGCACTGAAAGAAATATCGAACCCTGAGAATTTAATGTTGTCAGAAGAATTACGAAGCATTGTTTTCCGAACTATTGAGTCTTTACCGGAAGATCTACGTTTAGCGATTACGCTGCGTGAGTTGGACGGTTTAAGCTACGAAGAGATCGCCGTTATTATGGATTGTCCCGTCGGCACTGTTCGTTCTCGTATTTTCCGGGCTCGGGAAGCGATTGATAATAAAGTACAACCGCTTATTCAGCGCTAGCTAGTGTTTTCAGCTATCCGCATGACTAATGATGGATTTGACAAGGTAAGGGTGTCGGTATGCAGAAAGAGAAACTTTCCGCTTTAATGGATGGCGAAGCAGTAGATTCCGAACTGTTAGGCGCACTGTCACGGGATGATGCGTTGCAGCAAAGTTGGCAAAGTTATCATCTGATTCGTGATGCGATGCGTGGTGATGTGAGTGAAAACGTGATCCACCTCGACATCGCTTCTCGTGTTGCCGCTGCAATCGAAAAAGAACCTGTTCGTCTGGTTCCACAAGCGCAGCCTGAATCTCAGCCACAGCCTGTCCAGTGGACCAAGATGCCTTTCTGGCACAAAATCCGCCCGTGGGGCAGTCAACTGACGCAAGTCGGTGTTGCAGCCTGCGTATCTTTAGCGGTGATTGTTGGCGTACAAAATTACCAGCAGGGCAATGCTTCTGAGCATGTTGTGGAATCCGGCGTGTTCAGCACCTTACCTGCTATGGGCACAGCCTCTCCCGTCAGTTTGGGCGTGCCGTCAGAAAATGTTTCCCCTAACAGCGGTCAACAAAAATCCGACATGCAGCGTAATCGCCTCAATGCTATTTTGCAGGACTACGAATTACAGCGCCGACTGCATGCTGAACACGCTCTGCCGCAGGACGATCAGCAAGCGGCAATTCAGGTTCCCGGTACTCAATCATTAGGAACACAGCCCCGGTAATGAAGCGTGTTTGGTCCGCTGCCTGTTTTCTGATTGGCAGTCTGTTTTATTCTACTTTCGCCCCGGCTCAGAATGTTGAACCGGGCGCGTTGTTGCAACAGATGAATGGCGCTATTCGTTCTCTGAATTACGAAATTTCCTTTATTAACATTACCCCGCAAGGGTTCGAGTCGGTACGGTACCGTCATGCTGTGGTCAACAACCGTGCTTTAGCGCAGTTGCTGTTTATGGACGGGCCGCGACGCGAGATTTTGCAGCGTGGTAATGAGGTCAGTTATTTCGATCCTGGTTTTGAGCCGTTTACGCTTACCAGCGATCATATCGTTGATTCTCTCCCTTCTTTGGTCTTCGCTGATTTTCAGAAACTATCGCCCTATTATGATTTTGTTCCTGCTGATGGACGGGTACGCATTGCCGATCGCCTGGCATCAGGCATTCGGGTCATCTCACGCGATGGCACACGCTACAGCTATACCGTGTGGATTGATGCGGACTCGAAACTTCCACTGCGCATTGATTTACAGGATCGCAATGGCGACAGACGGTTGGAGCAATTCTTAACGACATCATTGATTGTTGACGATGATGTCGTGAGCGTGATGCGTCCGCTGGAAGGGCTCAAGCTTCCTCCCGCGCTACCCGCACCTGCTGTAGAGAAAGGCGAGTTTACCTGGATGCCGGAATGGCTGCCTGTCGGGATGAAACAGCTTTCGCACAACAAAAAAGTATTGCCTGGTTCGTCCATTCCGCTTGAAACACGTCTGTATAGCGATGGTTTGTTCAGCTTTTCGATTAACATTAGCCCGTCTTCTGACGTGAACGAGGAACAGTCTGTGCTCACGGGACGACGTTCTATCCACACGGTCATGAAAGGCGACCGAGAGATTACCGTCGTCGGCGATATTCCTCCTTCTACGGCTAAACGTGTGGCCGACAGCATTATTTTGAAGGCGCAACCGTGATCAGAGAATGGGCGACAGTGGTTTCATGGCGGGATGGAATCGTAGAACTGCAGTGTGAGTCGAGCGCGGGGTGCGGTAGTTGCAAATCCCGCTCGTCGTGTGGAACAGGTTTATTAAGTCAGCTTGGGCTTTCTGCCGAAAATACGCTGTATGTTCCTTACGATCAGCCGTTAGAAGTGGGACAAAAAGTGGAATTGGGGATTTCTGAGGGGAGATTGCTGTTTTCCGCTGCTCTGGTTTATTTCGTTCCGCTGGTTGGCCTGTTGCTTGGCGCGGCGATCTGCCAAACGTTATTCGGCACCGATCTGGCCGCGGTTATTGGTGCGCTGTTGGGCGGTGGCGTAGCGTTTATCGGCGTGAAGCGCTGGGCGAAGCAGTTGGGTAAGAATAAGCGTTATGAGCCTGTTATCCTGCAAATCGCACTGCCGGGCACTCTATTACAAAATTGACCTGTTCACCCGAGCGTAAACGGCGCGCGGTGAGGAAACATTGCTTACTTGTTTGTTATCTTTCGACACGATGTTTGCCACGTAATGACACTTTACTTCCTGCTTTCCTCTTGTTGTTCTGCTATTCCAAATAAAACCGTCATAATCAAGGGGAATGCACCGGACATGACTAGGTTTTCACGCTTCTCGCATGTAGAATGCTGCGATTCAGGTGGAATAACATCGCTGCTGTTTTCACCTATGCGCATGCCCATCGGCAAGAATTTCAGGAATATCAAGGTAGAAAAATTTTTATAATGAAGCATATACGAAATTTCTCCATTATTGCCCATATCGACCACGGTAAATCAACGTTATCTGACCGTATTATCCAGATTTGCGGCGGTTTAACCGAACGTGAAATGGCTGCGCAGGTTCTGGATTCCATGGATCTGGAACGTGAACGTGGAATAACGATTAAAGCGCAAAGCGTCACGCTGGATTATAAAGCGCAGGACGGCCAAACCTACCAGTTAAACTTCATCGATACGCCTGGGCACGTTGACTTCTCTTATGAAGTTTCACGTTCGCTCGCCGCCTGTGAAGGTGCTCTGCTTGTCGTTGACGCTGGGCAGGGTGTTGAAGCTCAAACGCTGGCAAACTGCTATACCGCGCTGGATATGAACCTGGAAGTGGTGCCGGTTCTGAATAAGATCGACCTGCCTGCCGCGGATCCAGATCGTGTTGCTCAGGAAATTGAAGACATCGTCGGCATTGATGCTACCGATGCGGTGCGCTGCTCCGCAAAAACGGGGATTGGCGTGCCGGATGTTCTGGAACGTCTGGTGCGTGATATTCCGCCGCCGGAAGGTAGCCCTGATGAACCGCTGCAGGCGCTGATTATCGACTCCTGGTTTGATAACTACCTTGGTGTTGTGTCACTGGTGCGTATCAAAAACGGCACGATGCGCAAAGGCGACAAAATTAAGGTAATGAGCACGGGTCAGGTGTATAACGCCGACCGTCTCGGTATTTTTACACCGAAGCAGATCGACCGCGATGTATTGAACTGCGGCGAAGTAGGCTGGTTGGTGTGCGCTATCAAAGATATTTTGGGGGCGCCAGTTGGGGATACGCTGACGCTGGCGCGTCAACCGGCTGAAAAAGCGTTGCCGGGCTTCAAAAAAGTCAAACCGCAGGTCTATGCCGGTCTGTTCCCGATCAGTTCCGACGACTATGAAGCATTCCGTGATGCGTTGGGCAAACTGAGCCTCAACGATGCCTCACTGTTCTATGAACCAGAAAGTTCTACTGCGCTGGGCTTTGGTTTCCGCTGTGGTTTCCTTGGGCTGCTGCACATGGAGATCATTCAGGAGCGTCTGGAACGTGAGTACGATCTGGAATTGATCACTACGGCACCGACGGTTGTGTATGAAGTAGAAACGACGGCGAAAGAAACCATTTATGTTGATAGCCCGTCGAAACTGCCTCCGCTGAATAATATTCAGGAACTGCGCGAACCGATTGCCGAGTGTCACATGTTGATGCCTCAGGAATATCTGGGCAACGTGATTACGCTTTGTATTGAGAAACGTGGCGTTCAGACGAACATGGTGTACCACGGTAACCAGGTTGCGTTGACGTATGACATCCCGATGGCAGAAGTGGTGCTCGATTTCTTTGATCGCCTGAAATCAACCTCTCGTGGCTATGCATCACTGGATTACGGCTTCAAACGCTTCCAGGCATCGGACATGGTGCGTGTTGATGTCTTGATCAACAACGAACGTGTGGATGCTCTCGCCCTGATCACGCACCGTGATAATTCACAGTATCGTGGCCGTGAGTTCGTCGAAAAAATGAAAGAACTGATCCCGCGTCAGCAGTTTGATATCGCGATTCAGGCCGCAATTGGTAACCACATTATTGCGCGTTCTACGGTTAAGCAATTGCGTAAAAACGTACTGGCCAAGTGTTATGGTGGCGACGTCAGCCGTAAGAAGAAACTGTTGCAGAAACAGAAAGACGGTAAGAAGCGTATGAAGCAGGTCGGTAATGTCGAACTGCCGCAAGAGGCGTTTCTGGCAATTCTGCACGTCGGCAAAGACAGTAAATAAATTCTGAGGAGTTGGCATGGCCAATATGTTTGCCGTAATTCTGGCATTGGTGACGCTGGTCACGGGGATTGTCTGGTGTTTAGAACGCTTGGTCTGGGCTCCTGCTCGCCGGAAGAAATTTGCTGCGATGAGCGGTGCCGATCTGGCTGATGGCGCGGTTTCATCGAAAGCGATTCAACAACCAGGCTGGATTGAGACGATTGCGTCCGTGTTCCCGGTTGTAGCTTTGGTATTGGTTGTGCGCTCCTTCATTTATGAACCGTTTCAAATTCCATCGGGTTCGATGATGCCGACGCTGTTGATCGGTGACTTTATTCTGGTGGAAAAATTTGCTTATGGGATTAAAGAACCCTTCACGCAAAAAACGCTGATCGAAACGGGTCACCCGAAGCGTGGCGACGTGGTCGTGTTTAAATACCCGTCCGATCCTAAAGTGGACTTCATCAAGCGAGTAGTCGGTGTACCAGGCGATCGCGTTAGCTATAACCCGATAACCAAACAGGTGACGATTCGTCCATCCTGTCAGGGGCAACAGGCGTGCGATACGGCACTGGCAGTGACATACAGTAACGTACAGCCTAGCGATTTTGTTCAGACCTTCAACCAGCCTGGGCTGGAATCACGCAGCGGATTTTATGAGGTGCCTGCTAATGACAACAGCGTGGAAGGGGTCCGTATGGGCGCACGCAAAGAGTCATTAGGCAATGTAACGCATAATATTCTGTTGGTGCCGGGTCAGCAGGATCAGCTCGGTGGTTATTACCAGCAATCGCAGCAGCAGCTTGCGACATGGGTTGTCCCAGCAGGAAACTACTTCATGATGGGCGATAACCGCGACAACAGTTTGGATAGTCGCTATTGGGGCTTTGTGCCGGAGAGAAATCTGGTCGGTAAAGCTACCGCTATCTGGATGAGTTTCGAGAAGCAGGAAGGCGAATGGCCTACCGGCGTGCGTTTGAGTCGCATTGGCGGTATTCATTAAGCAAAGTAAGCAGTAACCGAAATAAGATACAGGCAGCATTCTGATGCTGTCCGTTGTAGAATATTTTCTGTAACGCTCTTTTGAAAGAACGAGCCCTAAATAGTACGTGTTGCAGGACAACACGTTAGCGTTTTAACCACGCTAACGCACAGGTAACGCGAAGTATGACGGGCAAAAAGGCAGGCTCCCTTATGGGAGCCAATGCAAACGAAACAGTTTTGACCGAATTGGTAAGCAGGGCTGTTCCGTATGCTGCTGTTTTTGACGCATCATTGATCTATTGGTAACACATGAATCCCATCCTGATAAATCGTTTACAAAGAAAGCTGGGCTATACTTTTCAGCAGTACGATCTTTTGTTACAGGCGTTGACGCACCGTAGCGCCAGCAGCAAACATAATGAAAGACTCGAATTCCTGGGTGACTCCATCCTGAGTTTTGTGATCGCTAATGCGCTGTATCATCGTTTTCCCAAAGTTGATGAAGGGGACATGAGTCGGATGCGAGCGACGTTGGTGCGAGGAAATACGCTGGCGGAAATCGCGCGCGAATTCGAACTGGGAGAGTGCTTACGCCTCGGTCCGGGTGAATTAAAAAGTGGTGGTTTCCGACGTGAGTCGATCTTAGCGGATACAGTCGAAGCGCTGATTGGCGGTATTTTCCTCGACAGCGACATCCAGACCATCGAACGTTTGATCCTGAACTGGTATCAGACGCGTTTGGATGAAATCAGTCCCGGCGATAAGCAAAAAGATCCGAAAACGCGATTGCAGGAATTTTTGCAAGGGCGTCACTTACCTCTGCCAACGTATTTGGTGGTGCAGGTTCGTGGGGAAGCACACGATCAGGAATTTACTATCCACTGTCAGGTGAGCGGCTTTAATGAGTCGGTCATTGGTACAGGATCGAGCCGTCGTAAAGCCGAACAGGCTGCGGCTGAACAAGCGTTGAAAAAACTGGAGCTTGAATGAGCGAAGTACAGACACACTGCGGTTTTGTCGCGATTGTTGGTCGACCAAACGTCGGTAAATCGACGTTACTGAATCAATTACTGGGGCAGAAGATTTCTATTACGTCGCGTAAGCCCCAGACGACGCGGCACCGCATCATGGGTATTCACACTGAAGGGCCTTATCAGGCTATTTATGTGGATACGCCGGGATTGCACATTGAAGAAAAACGGGCGATTAACCGCCTGATGAACCGTGCTGCCAGCAGTTCAATCGGTGACGTTGAGCTGATCATTTTCGTTGTTGAAGGGACACACTGGAATGACGACGATGAAATGGTGTTGAATAAGCTGCGCGATCAGAAACTTCCTGTGCTGTTGGCGATCAATAAAGTTGATAACGTCACGGATAAAACTAAGCTGCTGCCGCATATCCAGTTCCTCAGTCAGCAGATGGATTTTCTTGATGTCGTTCCGATCTCGGCTGAGAAGGGCACGAATGTCGACACGATTGCCAGCATTGTACGTAAACACTTACCGCAGGCAACGCACCACTTCCCGGAAGATTACATTACCGATCGCTCACAGCGCTTTATGGCATCGGAAATCATCCGTGAAAAACTGATGCGCTTTCTGGGTGAAGAATTGCCGTATTCCGTAACGGTCGAAATCGAGCGTTTCGTGACTAACGAGCGTGGCGGTTATGACATCAATGGCCTGATTCTGGTTGAGCGTGAAGGCCAGAAGAAGATGGTCATTGGTAACAAAGGTGCGAAAATCAAAACCATTGGTATTGAGTCTCGTCAGGATATGGAAGAGATGTTTGAGGCCAAAGTGCACCTTGAGCTATGGGTTAAAGTGAAATCCGGTTGGGCAGATGACGAACGTGCCCTGCGCAGTCTGGGTTATAGCGAAGACCTGTAAGGTTCACGCCGATGGAAGGCTGGCAGCGCGCATTTGTCTTGCATGGGCGACCTTATAGCGAAACCAGCTTATTGCTGGATCTGTTCAGCGAAAGCGATGGTCGAGTTCGTGTGCTGGCTAAAGGCGCGCGAGCCCGTCGCTCTAGCCTGAAAGGCTGTTTACAGCCTTTCACTCCGCTACTGGTGCGTTGGAGTGGGCGGGGAGAAGTGAAAACATTACGCAGCGCTGAGCCTGTCTCGCTCGCGCTACCACTGACTGGTACGATGCTCTATAGCGGTCTATACGTTAACGAGTTACTGTCTCGCGTGCTGGAACATGAAACCAATTACTCCGCTCTTTTCTTCGATTATCTCCACTGTTTACAACATCTTGCTGCACAAGATGCTTCTCCAGAGCCAGCATTAAGACGCTTCGAGTTAGCGTTACTGAGCTATCTGGGATACGGCGTTGATTTCCTGCATTGTGCGGGTAGCGGCGAACCGGTTGCGGATACCATGACTTACCAGTATCGAGAGGAAAGGGGATTTATTGCCAGCCTGGTGGTCGATAATAAAAGTTTTACCGGGCATGAGTTACGTTCGCTGGCGTCGCGTGAATTTCCTGATGTTGGCACATTGAGGGCGGCAAAGCGTTTCACTCGTATCGCGTTAAAGCCGTATCTGGGGGGAAAACCGCTGAAAAGTCGTGAACTGTTCCGCCAGTTTATTCCTGCTGCTAATTTGTCCAAACCCACGTCTTCTGATAAATAATCCCGTTTCCTCAGTACCCTGACGCTGTGACATCGGTGTAAACTGCCACATATCGTGCATGACTTTACCGAGGATTTATCATGGCTGAACTGCTGCTTGGCGTTAACATCGATCATATTGCAACGCTGCGCAATGCGCGTGGAACGGCGTATCCCGACCCCGTTCAGGCTGCTTTTATCGCTGAGCATGCGGGGGCGGATGGCATCACTGTGCATTTACGTGAAGATCGTCGTCATATCACGGATCGTGATGTACGGATTCTGAGAGACACGCTCCAAACTCGCATGAATCTGGAAATGGCTGTCACGGAAGAAATGCTGAACATCGCCTGTGAGGTGAAGCCGCATTTTTGCTGTCTGGTACCGGAAAAACGCCAGGAAGTGACAACCGAAGGTGGGCTGGATGTTGCAGGGCAGCAGGAGAAAATCGATAGCGCAGTGGCCAGGCTTAGTCAGGCTAACATCTTGGTTTCACTCTTCATTGATGCGGATAAACGGCAAATCGATGCCGCCGTGGCTAGCGGTGCGCCCTATATCGAAATCCATACTGGGGCGTATGCCGATGCGCCAGACGACGAAACGCGCCAGCATGAGTTCGAGCGCATTCGTGATGCTGCCACTTACGCCGCGGCGCAGGGGCTCAAGGTCAATGCCGGTCACGGTCTGACGTACCATAACGTGCAGCCGATCGCTGCGTTGCCGGAAATGTACGAATTGAATATTGGGCATGCGATTATTGGTCGTGCGGTGATGAGCGGTCTGAAGGATGCCGTTGCAGAAATGAAGAATCTGATGCGAGAAGCACGCCGCTGATGGCGATTCTTGGGCTCGGAACAGATATTGTCGAAATCGCTCGTATTGACGCGGTGATTGAACGCTCAGGCGAGCGATTGGCCCGCCGCATTCTGACGGATGCTGAATGGACGCATTATCAGCAGCATCAGCAGCCTGTCCGTTTCCTCGCCAAGCGCTTTGCTGTGAAAGAAGCGGCGGCAAAAGCTTTCGGCACCGGAATCCGTAACGGGCTCGCGTTCAACCAGTTTGAAGTTTTTAATGACGAACTGGGCAAACCTTGCCTGCGATTTTTTGCTAAAGCGGCAGAGCTGGCTGAACAAATGGGCGTCAGATACGTCCATGTAACGCTGGCTGACGAAAGACGTTATGCCTGTGCGACGGTGATTATCGAAAGCTGATCGTTCGTAAACGGATGCTTAAATCCTGTCGGCATGGTGCATGAGCACGTATTTTTCCCACAGCTGCTCATTGCCTTCAATATGGTTTGGATCTTTGACGATCGTATTGTCGATCGGACAGACTTTCTGACACGTAGGGGTGTCGTAGTGGCCTACGCACTCAGTACAGAGGGTGGTGTCAATTTCATAAATGTCCATGCCCATGGAAATAGCCTGATTAGGACACTCGGGCTCACACATGTCACAGTTGATGCATTTATGGGTGATGAGTAACGCCATGATGTTCTTCTACCTTACAAACAGGGCGCAGATTATACCCGTTGCTGCTCGTTTAAACACGCGTAACTGTCATTGATGGAAAATATACTGGCAAATTGGCTGCCAGTGTCTTCAATGTGCCTTTCTTCCGATGCGGGTTTCACGTGTTTTCAGAGTCCTTCAGCATGCAACCTATTGGCAGCATAAATAGTGAGGTTACAGGGTAAAATTACCATCTGTTCGTTAAATTGGTTTTATACCTATCCTTTAAACTGTATGAATCAGCCAGTGCAACTGTGTTTCTTGGGTTTTAATTTATTGATTTACAATTTAAATAAATTTAGTTGTGATATTGAACCACTTATTTTTGTAATATCATGGACATTGATTTAATCGGTATTACCGATGACGTTTGCATCTGGAGAGTCGATGACGGTGCATGTCCGTATGATATAATTTTATAACTAATAGTGTCAGTTTAATGGCGGAACTCATAGTGCAGCAGGAAGGTCATTTTAATCAGGTTGGGGCAGGGTTTCTCCAACAGGGAGACGCGGAGCCATTAGGCGCTGATTACTGGCTCCAATGCCAACGGCGGTATACTTTTCAGCCCATTTACCGAACATCCGGTAAATTAATGGCTATTGAGTTACTGACTTCCGTTTTTTTTCCTACCCTGCCGCAAAAATTCATCTCTCCTGAAAAATACTTCGCGAATATCGATGTTGAAACCCGACTGTTAATTATTGTAGAACAACTGCAACTTCTATCTCAGTGGAGTTTTCGATTTATTCGCGACGATCTTTTTGCCTCCGTCAACATTGATGGTATGACGCTACTGGCGTTGCAAAATAATCTGGAAGCCAAACGTCTGATCGCTTCAATGCCCTGGATTCGTTTTGAAATGGTCGAGAATCAGGGAGGGCTGCCAAAAGAAATCTTAACCAAGCTCCCAGAAGCACAAACACTGTGGCTGGATGATTTCGGTTGCGGTATGGCGAATTTTTCATCACTCATGCTGGCCCAGTATGATTGCATCAAAGTGGCACGTGAGCTCTTCATTCTCCTGCAACAAAGTAGCGAAGGGAAAACCGTTTTCCCTGCACTGATCGCTTTGCTATCGCGTTTTTGCAATTATGTGGTCATTGAAGGAATAGAAACACAGGAAGAGTGGGCTATTGTTCAGACATCGCATGCTTATGCTGCCCAGGGATACTACCTCTCGCGCCCTCAGCCGTTTGAGAATTTTGAGATGTTGAAGATCGAACTCTAGGTGATAACCTATTGTTTAGGCTATCACTTTTCACATTAGAGTACTGCTGTATACCCATCCATTTTTTTCTCCTTCATAGTAATTCATTATATTTCCTAATATTTCATGGCTGTACAAAATGCCGCCTCTTTCGCTAGCTGTCCTCTTTTTCTGAATATCAATTCATAATGCTGATTTTTGTTCTATTTTTGTTATTTAATTCTTATTTTATTTGTTATGGCAGTGTTTAATTTCAATAAAGCCATGAGGAGAAGCGTTGTGAATTTTGCATCAAATTATGACATATATAATCAGACGCTTGCGTTAATGATTTTATTTTTTTCTTTTAATTATTTGATTTTTAATGGTAAAAAAATATAATGTTTACTGTTAACGATCGAAAATCACTTTGTGATAGATTTTGTTGATTAAAACAATGATACTTATTGGTATAATTGATTTGCTTACAAAAATTTGATGTTCAGAATATATTGCCATGTACCCTTAGGAATATTCTTTTATTCCATTAGAAAAGCTTATAACCCGAACAATTACTACTATTAAATTAAGATACTCTTTTGAATTTGTTGTTTTTATCTGCGCACAGTCATATGCGAGGGCTTTATGCTTACGTTGCTATGTTTCTAAACACTCCTGCTTCACGGAGCGTTTTTTCTTTCATCCTTTCTGCTCTCCGGAAATGCACCCATCCTGAAAATTTACGGGGTAGGGGTTTGTTACCGGGATTTTTCGTCATCAGCATTGTGATTTGTACGATCAGGACCGCTCGGGCCTGAGGAGAGTGTTATTGTGTATGAAATTATAATAACCCTGTTGTTGTTATTGTTATTGTTTTCTTCTGTAAAAAATAGAAAAATCAAACAAAAATTTAAAACTGAGCAGAAAAAACAAGATTTCCTCAACATGACTTTCTTTGCGATGGAATATAGTCCTGCCTCAATTATGATCGCAGATGAAAATTGTGAAATTATTTACGTCAATCGTCAGTTTATTACTATGTCTGGCTATATGCCGGATGAAGTTATTGGCAAAAAAACGAATATATTAAACTCTGGCATGACCAACGCCAGCGTCTATGAAGATCTGTGGACTACCATAAATAAAGGTAATGTTTGGAGTGGTGAGTTCGTTAACCGGCGTAAAGATGGGCAGTTGTATTGGGAAAAGGCCAATATCGTTAAAATATATAATAAGGCGAGTAACACGACCCAGTATGTCGGCATTAAGTTAGATATTACCGAGCGAAAATCGCAGGAACATCATGATAATTCATACAATCGTGCGCTGGAGTTGTTATCAAGCGGCGCGCCGCTGAAGGATATCCTGGATGCGATCATTTTCAGCGTTGAGGAAAAAAACCCTGGTCGTATCGTTTGTTCTGTACTGCTCGTTGATAAAGAAAAGAAATGTTTGACGCTTGGATCGGCACCGAGCCTGCCAGGTTTTTATAAAAATGCCATTCACAACGTGAAAATTGCCGATGGTGTGGCTTCGTTTGGTACAGCGGCCTATACCGGAAAACGCGTGATTGCTGACGATATTTCCGTGCATCCGCATTGGTCTTTATATAAAGGGCTCGCGTTATATGCCGGGCTGCGTTCCTGCTGGTCTGAACCTATCATTGGTCAGAACAAAGAAATATTAGGTGTTTTAAGTGTTTATCATCGTAAAGTGTATGTGCCGACCGAAGAGGAAATTTTCTCTATCGAAAAGTCGGCACAACTGATTGCGATCGCCATAGAGCGATATCATGCGATTGATATGCTGCGGCGGAGCGAAGAGCACTATCGTCAACTGGCGCACTATGACTCATTAACGTCACTGGCTAATGGCCTGACGTTTGCTGAGCAAATGGAACAAGCGATTCTGTTATCCAAACAAACGGGTAGAAAAATTGCACTGATGTTCTTGGATCTCGATAAATTTAAACAGATAAACGATTCGTTTGGGCATGCTGTTGGCGATTTGCTATTAAAAGAAGCGGCTGCACGTATGCGTGGTGCGGTTCGGGATTCGGATACGGTATATCGTCGTAGCGGTGATGAATTCATTATTCTGCTTCAGGGTATTAAGGAAATTGATAATACACTTTATGTTGCAGATAAAATCCATAACGCATTGAATAAACCTTTTGAGATCAATGGGAAAAAGCTGGATATATCGTGCAGTATCGGTATTGCGCTGTATCCAGAACACGGCACCGATTCTCTGACGCTGGCAATTAATGCCGATTCCGCCATGTACCAAGCTAAAGCCATGGGGCGCAGCCAAACTCAGATTTATCACAATATGAACGATCATTGATAAATGAAATAAAAAAGGCGCTCTGTCGAGCGCCTTTTTTATTATCTTTCTCGTAGTGCTTCTGCTTTTGCCCGAATAATTGGCTTTAACAAATAGCTGAGGATCGTTTTCTTGCCTGTGATTATATCAACAGAGGCCACCATGCCAGGAATGATAAGAAGCGGTTTATCGGCTGAGCCTAAATAATTCTTATCAGTCCGTAAGCGAATAATATAAAAGCTATTTCCTTCTTTATCTGTAACAGTGTCCGGGCTGATTTGTTCCAACTGACCTTTTAGGCCACCATAGATAGTGTAGTCGTAGGCCGTCAATTTTATTATGGCATCCTGACCTGGGTGTAAAAACGCAATATCCTGAGGGCGAATTTTAGCCTCGACTAACAGCTTGTCATCCAGAGGAACAATTTCCACCAGATCGCTACCCGGTTGAATCACTCCCCCGATGGTATTCACCAGAACTTGCTGCACGATACCGCGAACAGGGGAGACGACCAGCGTTCGGTTTACCCGATCTTCGAGCGCTTTACCTGTGGCTTCGATTTTGTTCAGGCTAGTTTGTGCTTCACTAAGCTGAGATAACGCCTCGCTTTTATAGCGGCTGCGCGTTTCCTCTATTTTATTTTCGCTCTCTTTAATCGCAGACTCTGCCCGCGGAATGGAAAGTTTGATGGAATCAAGCTGCCCACGGGTTTCAACTTCAGCACGGCGCAGGCGTAAAACCTCTACTTTAGAAATCGCGCCTTCTGCTATCAGCGGTTCTGACATTTTAATTTCTTGCTGGAGCAGACCAAGACTATTACGGAACTGAATCTCCTTGGATGAGAAATCCCGCAGTTCCTGACGGCGCTGGACCAATTGCTCTTCCAGACCTGATATCTCATTATGTAATTGCTGACGGCGGCTGTTATAAAGCTCTTTTTCTCCTGCCGCGATTTTAGGCGCTTGCGTCGTGATCTCTTCGGAAAGCACAAGCTCTTGACCGTTGATTTCGGCGTTCAGGCGCTCAATTCGCGACAGTAGCGCAAGCCGGTCAGCTTCGGTTTCACCGACGTTAGAAGCAAAGCGAGTATCATCAAGGCGCAGCAACGGATCGCCCGCATTGACGACTTGCCCCTCACGAATGAACACCTCCGTGATAATACCGCCTTCCAGGTTTTGGATTTTTTGCAGCCGGGAGGAGGGGATCGCTTTACCATCGCCGCGAGTAACTTCATCGATATTCGCGAGTCCGGCCCACAGGATAAAAAACAGGAAAAAAGCCCCGATAGCCCACAGCGTAAAGCGAATAGAACGTGGGGAATCTTCAGCCATTGCCCGACTCACTTCTGGCATGGTTTGTAGGCTTTCTTCATCTCCACCGACAAAATACCGTTTGATTCGTTTGATATATTTACCGAGACGCATTGATCTGCCCCTTCTTCAACGCATCCATCACGATAGCTTTCGGCCCATCAGCAATAATTTTACCTTTGTCGACAATCACTAAACGATCGACCAGCGCCAGCATGGAAACCCGGTGGGTGACGAGTAAGAGCGTTTTCTCTGCGATCACGGGAGCCAGAGCTTGCTTGAGCCGGTCTTCGCTCGTGTTATCCATCGAACTGGTGGGTTCATCTAGCACCAGAATCGGTGGATCGAGCAGCAGGGCTCTGGCTATCGCGACAGCCTGACGCTGCCCGCCGGAGAGTTGTTGACCGCGTTCACCAACCTGAAGGTTATAGCCATCGGGGTGCAGACGAGCAAACTCATTCACCCCTGAAATCTCTGCGGCTCGCAGCATCGCTTCGTCTTCGACATAGCGTGCACCGCTAATGAGGTTATTGCGTAGCGATCCACTGAATAGCTGAATATCCTGAGGAACATAGCCGATATTGTGGCGTAAATCGCTGACATCCAACTGACGGGCATCGACGCCATCGATCAAAATATTGCCTGTATTGGGCTGATAGAGATTCACGATCAGTTTTTGCAGCGAGCTTTTGCCCGAGCCACTGCGGCCAATGACGCCCACTTTCTCTCCGGGGGCGATAGTCAAGCTGATACTTTGCAGTGAACTGGTTTTCTGTTCTGGGTAATTGAACGTCACATCGCGAAACTCGATAGCACCTCGGATACTCTCGCGCTTCAACGGGCGTTCGTTATCGCTACGCTCTTGCGGCAGTTGCATCATTTGTTCGGTGGTTTGCATCGTTAAACGTGCCTGCTGGTAACGGCTAACCAGACCAGACAGTTGCCCCAACGGCATGAGCGCTCTGCCGTTCAGCATGTAACAGGCAATCAGCCCACCCATACTGAGTTTGCCGTTAATCAGCATATAGACGCCGACGACAATCATGGCAACGCCAGCAAATTGCTGGAACCACTGTGTCAAATTTACCGCCAGCGAAGACAGCGCCTTAGCCCGCATTTCCAGTTTGCTCAGGCTGCCAATAGTCTGTTCCCACTGGTGCTGCCGCTCACTTTCGGCATTATTGACCTTGATCGCATCCAGACAGCTTAAGGTTTCGATCAGCGTAGCCTGCCGTTCACTGGCAAGGTGCATGGTTTTCTCAATGGTGGCGGACAGCGGTTTTTGCATCGCCCAACTCGCCAACAGGGCGATAGGGTAGGCCAGTATGGAAACCCAGACCAGCGGGCCGCCGATGATGCCGATAACCAGCAGCAGAAGCAACGTAAAAGGAAAATCGATCAGCGTCGTCAGCGTCAGTGAAGAAAGGAAGTCTCTGAGTGACTGAAATTCATGAATGTTCTGTGCAAAGCTACCAACTCTCGGCGGTCGGGCTTTCATCGACATACCGGTAATGCGCTCAAATAACGTGGCGGAAATAATCAGGTCGGTTTTTTTGCCCGCCATATCGAGGCAAATGCCGCGTAGCGTTTTGAGAATCAAATCGAAAACAAAAGCGCCGGTGACGCCGATAGCCAGTACCCATAGTGTCGCCGTTGCCTGATTCGGCACAACGCGGTCGTAGACATTCATCACGAACAGCGGCGTGGCAAGTGCGATAATGTTCACCAGCAAACTGGCAAGGACGGCATCAAGATAGAGTGAACGCGAAAGCTTAAGCGTATCTTTGAACCAGGATTTGGTTCGGGGGATCAGTGACGGATTTTGCAGATCGAACTGATGGCGGGGCTGGGCGAACATCACCAGACCAAGGTAATTCTGTTGCAGCGTATTGTGCTCGACCGAAATTTCTCCGCCTTCTGTTTCACTGGGCATCAGACGCGCGCTGCCGTCAGCATTCCAGCCTAACAGAATCGCCGCGCGTCCTTCGCGTAACAGCAACATCGCGGGGAGCGACATCTCGGAAATTTTATTCAGAGAACGTTTGAGAACGCGCCCTTGTAACCCCGCGCGTGCGGCAGCTCTTGGGAGCAATTTTACCGATAATCGCTGGTTGGCTAAGGGTAGCCCGGCGGTGAGAGTAGTACGACTGACGGATTTCCCCTGCAAGGTGCAGAGGATCAGCAAACTATCCAATAACGGGTCGTCATGACGGCTGCGCGGGTCACTATTTTCATGAACGATGGGTTCATGAACGATCTGCGGTTCATGAACAACAGACTCTTGGACGATAGACTCCTCGGCAACTGATTGATCAGAACCATTTGTCTCTTGTACTGAATGCAACTTCATTTAACTGAACGTTCCTTACGCAACGTAATTCCCCCGCATATAAACCATAATTTATCGCCGTCTGACCAATGAAATATATTAATTAAGACTCGGCAGCTCTGCGTGGGAGGTGACGTTTGTCAAGCTGGTACCAGCATCAGGCGCCGGGATCGCCAAACGGTTTAATAGCTCTCCCATACGGGATGCGATCCGGTATTCGGTATAGAGGGAAGTGAAGCGAACTTCAACCAAACGGCGCTGTGCGGTGAACAGTTCGTTTTCACTGTCCAGCAGGTCCAGCAGCGTCCTTTCTCCCAGGCCAAATTGCTTCTGATACGCGGTACGTACTTTCATACTGCGGTCGGCATATTCAGCGGCAATCGGCAACTGCTGACGCGAGTTATTTAACGCTGACCAAGCTAGCTTAAGTTCTTCGCTCAGCAGGCGCAGGGCATTATTTCGCACATCCTGCGCTTCTTTTACCTGATAGGCTTTTGATTCCATGTTGGCTTTGCTGCTACCGCCTTCATACAGGTTGTAGCGCATGCGTAGCATCGCCTGCCATTCATTATTTTGACCGCGCGTCCCGTCAACGTTGTTATCCATCGTGCGAGAGAGTTCAACGTTGAGGCGTGGGTAAAACGTTGATTTTGATGTCTCATATTGCTGCTGAGTAGCTTCAATATCTGATTCTGCAGACTTCAGCGCCGGGCTGTTAGTCAGCATGATGCGTTGGGCTTCATCCAATGAGGCTGGAAGCTTTATTGCAGAAGCATCGGGCATCACCAAATTCTCCGGCACCTTGCCCACAACGCTCATGTAGTTGATTTTGGCATCGTCCAGATTGGTTTTTTCCGTCAGAACGTTGTTACGGGCCTGTGCAAGACGTGCTTCGGCCTGATCCAAATCGGCCAATCGCCCAACGCCTTGTTCGCTGCGTAGCCTGATTTGATCATAGATGCGTTCATGGCTTGCAAGGTTAGCTTCTGCCAGACGAACAAATTCCTGACGCTGCAGCACATTAAGATATACCTGAACGGTATCTAACGCCGTCGATTCACTGGTGTTTAATACTTTATAGGCGCGAGAATTGACCGTGGCGCGTTGTCTGCCCACTTCGCTGGAGGTGGCGAAGCCATCAAATACCGTCTGACTTAAATTGATACTCGATTCCTGTCGGCTGAGTTCAACACGCTTATTAGCGCTGGCGCGTGTTGAGGGGCTATCGGTTTCTTCGCGGCCAACGCCTGCACTCAGCGTGATGGAGGGGAGATACCCGCCTTTTGCCGCACGTAAATCGTGTTCGGCAGAAAAACGGCTATTAATGGAAGCACTTACTTCAGGATGCGTATAGAGCGTGTTTTTTATCGCATCCTGAATTGTCTCGGCATGTGTCGCTGTGGAAAAAAAGGTAATAAAAGATAATAAAGCAAAATGGTCTCTACGCATCATCAGCAGTTTTCCTTCACAAAAACCTTATTTGTGATTATTCCTATTAAAGTGTTTGAGTGTCATATAAACGCTTAACGAATTGATTTTATTTTATTCCTTTTATATCAATATGTTATTTTTATTCCAGAAGAACGCGAATATGAGAAAAATAAGAGTTACTCTAAATGAGTAAAGTTCTGGAAAGAATATTCTGAATTTTTTATTATATCGGTCATTGAGTCAAGCGTTTGACGCATAACGACAGCACTATCGTAACGCTTTTTTTCATAAAATGTCAGGACGACACACAGCAAATCAACCTTATCAGGATGATAGCAAAAATCTATAGCCGCAATATCGCCACATTATAAAAATAATTATAGATATCAAGGAGAAAGAATTTGAACGGTGTGATTGGTGTCATTAAATTCGTTATTGGACAAGTTTTTATCGTCGCGCTTGATGGAAGCCAAAGATTGCTGGTTGCTGGCGATCGAGTTTACAGCGGTGAAGAGGTCGTGACCGGCGCTAACGGCGCGGTTTCAATCACATTACCGGATGGCAAAACATTGGATCTGGGGCGCGATAGCCGCTGGAGCGATATTAGTAATGCGTCTTCTCAGACAAATACGGATGTCGCCGGCGATGTCGCTGCTATACAAGATGCTATTGCTCAGGGCGCCGACCCAACGCAAGTATTAGAAGCTACTGCCGCGGGTAATGATGACACTGGAGAGGCGGGTGACGGCGGTGGTGGGCATTTCAATCCAGCGGTAATTCTGGATTTAACCGCCGAAGTCGTTACGACCACCATTGGTTATGATACCGCGAGCGCATCGCTTACTGACCAAGCTTTATCCGTTCCGGATGGCGTAGATTCATCCACGTTGCTGACTACAGCAGTGGATACCACCACCACTCCCCCTTCTGTCACTATTGTCATAAACAGTGATGGCACAATCAGTTTCGTTTTCACAACACCGCCCGTTGGTTTTGACCTCAGTGATATCACCGTCACAAATGGTTCGGTAACGAATCTGGTGCAGGATCCTAACGATCCTACTCGCTGGACGGCGACATTGACGCCAACTGCCAATTTTGAGGGAGAAGTCCGCGTCAGCATTCCTGACGGCAGCTACACCGATGCTGCGGGCATTCCTGGTACGGGTGGAAGTGAAACGATAACGGTCGATACCTTACCCCCTGTCGCCTCAATTTCTGTCGATGATGTCACGTCGGATAACGTCATTAATGCCAGCGAATCGGGTCAGACCATTGCGGTGACCGGTCAGGTGGGTAATGAAGTTCAGGCTGGCGATGCGATCACGGTGACTGTTGGTACCGAGATCTACCAGACCACCGTCAATGCGGATGGCAAAACCTGGAGCGTGAATGTTCCCGGTTCTGTGCTGGCCGCGAATGGTGATATCTCTGCGACCGTCACTACCCGTGATACCGCAGGTAACGCCACCACCGCCAATACGACTCATGCCTATGGTGTTGATACGGTTGCGCCAACCGCCTCGATTACTATTGATAATGTTACGTCCGATAATGTCATCAATGCTACCGAGTCCGGTCAGACGCTTGCGGTGACTGGTCAGGTGGGTAATGAGGTCAAAGCGGGCGACGCGGTTACCGTTAAAGTCGGTACCGAAACCTATCAGACAACGGTGAATACCGATGGCAAAACCTGGAGCGTGAACGTTCCGGGTTCTGTTCTTGCCGCCAACGGCGATATCTCCGCTACAGTGACGACCCGCGATACCGCAGGCAATGTCACCACAGCGAACACCAGCCATGCTTATGGTGTCGATACCGTTGCGCCAACCGCCTCAATTACTATCGATGATGTCACGTCGGATAACGTTATCAATGCCAGCGAGTCCGGCCAGACGATTGCCGTGACGGGTAAAGTCGATAACGATGTAAAAGCAGGCGATGCGGTTACCGTTAAAGTCGGCACCGAGACTTACCAGACGACAGTCAATGCTGATGGTAAAACCTGGAGTGTGAACGTTCCGGGTTCTGTGCTGGCAGTGAATGGTGATGTGAGTGCTACGGTCACTACTCGTGATGCCGCGGGTAACGTCACCACTGCAAACACCAGCCACGCTTATGGTGTAGATACCGTTGCGCCAACTGCCTCAATTACTATCGATGATGTCACGTCCGATAACGTGATTAATGCCAGCGAATCCGGCCAAACCATTGCCGTGACCGGTAAAGTCGATAACGATGTGAAAGCAGGCGATGCGATCACGGTGATTGTTGGCACCGAAACCTACCAGACGACGGTGAATGCGGATGGCAAAACCTGGAGCGTTAACGTTCCCGGTTCGGTACTGGCCGCAAACAGCGATGTGAGCGCGACTGTCACTACTCGCGATACCGCAGGCAATATCACGACCGCGAACACCAGCCACGCGTATGGTGTCGATACCGTTGCGCCAGTGGCCTCAATCTCTATCGATGATGTCACGTCCGATAACGTGATTAACGCCAGCGAATCGGGTCAGACGATTGCGGTCACCGGTAAAGTTGGCAATGAAGTTAAAGCGGGCGATGCGATCACGGTGACCGTTGGTACCGAGACCTATCAGACAACGGTGAATGCGGATGGCAAAACCTGGAGCGTGAATGTTCCGGGATCTGTGCTGGCAGCCAATAGCGATGTGAGTGCTACGGTCACTACTCGTGATGCTGCGGGTAACGCCACTACCGCCAATACTTCTCATGCTTACGGTGTCGATACCGTTGCGCCAGTGGCATCAATCTCTATCGATGATGTCACGTCCGATAACGTGATTAACGCCAGTGAATCCGGCCAGACAATCTCCGTGACGGGGCAAGTCGGCAACGAAGTCAAAGCGGGTGACGCGGTTACGGTGACTGTTGGTACCGAGACCTACCAGACCACCGTCAATGCGGATGGCAAAACCTGGAGCGTCAATGTACCGGATTCGGTGTTGGCCGCCAACGGTGATGTGGGTGCTACGGTCACTACGCGTGATGCAGCAGGTAACGCCACTACCGCTAATACGACTCATGCTTACGGTGTGGACACCGTTGCGCCAGTGGCATCAATCTCTATCGACAATGTCACGTCCGATAACGTCATCAATGCCAGCGAGTCCGGTCAGACCATTGCCGTGACGGGTAAAGTCGATAACGACGTGAAGGCTGGGGATGCGGTTACCGTTAAAGTCGGTACCGAAACCTACCAGACGACCGTCAATGCGGATGGTAAAACCTGGAGCGTGAACGTGCCGGGCTCTGTATTAGCCGCCAATGGCGATGTGAGTGCTACCGTCACCACGCGCGATACGGCAGGCAACGTCACGACGGCTAACACGACTCATGCTTATGGTGTCGATACGGTGGCACCAACGGCATCAATATCTATCGACGATGTGACGTCGGATAACGTGATTAATGCCGCCGAGTCCGGCCAGACCATTGCCGTGACGGGTAAAGTTGATAACGACGTCAAAGCCGGTGATGCGGTTACTGTTAAAGTCGGTACCGAAACGTACCAGACCACGGTCAATGCAGATGGCAAAACCTGGAGTGTGAATATTCCGGGTGCTGTGCTGGCCGCGAATGGTGATGTGAGTGCTACCGTCACGACGCGTGATGCAGCAGGTAACGTCACCACGGCTAACACCAGCCACGCTTATGGTGTAGATACCGTTGCGCCAACCGCCTCAATTACTATTGATAATGTCACGTCCGATAACGTCATCAACGCGACCGAGTCCGGTCAGACGATTGCGGTCACCGGTCAGGTGGGCAATGAAGTCAAAGCGGGCGACGCGATCACGGTGACTGTTGGCTCCGAGACCTATCAGACCACGGTGAATACCGATGGTAAAACCTGGAGCGTCAACGTTCCGGGATCGGTGCTGGCCGCGAATGGTGATATCTCTGCGATCGTCACTACCCGTGATACCGCAGGCAATGTCACCACTGCAAATACCATCCACGCTTATGGCGTTGATACGGTTGCGCCAACCGCCTCGATCTTTGTCGATAATGTCACGTCAGATAATGTCATCAATGCCAGCGAGTCTGGCCAGACGATTGCGGTCACCGGTCAGGTCGGCAATGAAGTCAAAGCGGGCGACGCTATTACGGTTAAAGTCGGCACGGAAACCTATCAGACCACCGTCAATACGGATGGCAAAACCTGGAGTGTGAACGTTCCCGGTTCGGTACTGGCCGCAAACAGCGATGTGAGTGCAACTGTCACTACTCGCGATACCGCAGGCAACATCAGCACTGCGAACACCAGCCACGCTTATGGCGTGGATACCGTTGCGCCAACAGCCTCTATCTCTATTGATGATGTCACGTCAGATAATGTCATCAATGCCAGTGAATCCGGCCAGACGATTGCGGTCACCGGTCAGGTCGGCAATGAAGTTAAAGCGGGCGATGCGATCACGGTGACTGTTGGTACCGAGACCTACCAGACCACCGTCAATGCTGATGGCAAAACCTGGAGTGTGAACGTTCCGGGTTCGGTACTGGCCGCGAACAGCGATGTGAGTGCGACCGTCACCACCCTTGATGCCGCGGGTAACGCCACTACCGCCAATACTTCTCATGCTTACGGTGTAGATACCGTTGCGCCAATCGCCTCAATTTCTATTGATGATGTCACGTCAGATAATGTCATCAATGCCAGCGAGTCCGGCCAGACGATTGCGGTCACTGGTCAGGTAGGCAATGAAGTGAAAGCGGGTGACGCGGTTACGGTGACTGTTGGTACCGAGACCTATCAGACCACCGTCAATGCGGATGGTAAAACCTGGAGCGTGAACGTTCCCGGTTCGGTACTGGCCGCAAACAGCGATGTGAGTGCGACCGTGACCACGCGTGATACCGCAGGTAACGCCACTACCGCCAATACTTCTCACGCTTACGGTGTAGATACCATTGCGCCAACCGCCTCAATTACTATTGATAATGTCACGTCCGATAACGTCATCAACGCGACCGAGTCCGGTCAGACTATCGCGGTGACCGGTCAGGTGGGTAATGAGGTCAACGCGGGCGATGCGATCACGGTGACTGTTGGTACCGAGACTTACCAGACCACGGTGACGGGTAACGTTACTACAGCGAACACGAATCACACTTACGGTGTGGATACCGTTGCGCCAACGGCGTCTATCTCTATTGATGATGTCACCACTGACAATGTCATCAATGCCAGCGAGTCCGGTCAGACCATTGCCGTGACGGGTAAAGTCGATAACGACGTGAAGGCTGGGGATGCGGTTACCGTAAAAGTCGGTACCGAAACGTACCAGACCACGGTCAATGCTGATGGTAAAACCTGGAGCGTCAACGTTCCGGGTTCTATTCTTGCCGCCAACGGCGATATCTCCGCTACAGTGACTACCCGCGATACCGCAGGCAATATCACCACTGCGAACACCAGCCACGCGTATGGTGTCGATACCGTTGCGCCAACCGCCTCTATCTCTATCGATGATGTCACCGCTGACAATATGATTAACGCCAGCGAGTCCGGCCAGACCATTGCGGTGACTGGTCAGGTCGGCAATGAAGTTCAGGCTGGCGATGCGATCACGGTGACAGTTGGTACCGAGACCTATCAGACAACGGTGAATGCGGATGGCAAAACCTGGAGCGTGAACATTCCGGGTTCGGTACTGGCCGCCAATGGTGATGTGAGTGCGACGGTGACCACGCGCGATACGGCAGGCAATATCACGATCGCGAACACCAGTCATGCTTACGGTGTAGATACCGTTGCGCCAACCGCCTCTATCTCTATCGATGATGTCACCGCTGACAATGTGATCAATGTCAGTGAATCCGGTCAGACGATAGCGGTGACGGGTAAAGTCGATAACGACGTCAAAGCCGGCGACGCGGTTACCGTTAAAGTCGGTACCGAAACCTATCAGACCACGGTGAATACCGACGGCAAGACCTGGAGTGTCAACGTACCGGGTTCAGTGCTTGCAGCAAACGGTGATGTGAGTGCGACTGTCACTACTCGCGATACGGTAGGCAATATCACCACTGCGAACACTAGCCACACTTATGGCGTGGACACGGTTGCACCAACCGCGTCTATCTCTATTGATGATGTCACCGCTGACAATGTCATCAATGCCAGTGAATCCGGCCAGACAATTGCCGTGACGGGTAAAGTCGATAACGATGTAAAAGCAGGCGATGCGGTTACCGTTAAAGTCGGCACCGAGACCTATCAGACCACGGTGAATGCGGATGGCAAAACCTGGAGCGTGAATGTTCTGGGTTCTGTGCTGGCAGCCAATGGTGATGTGAGTGCTACGGTCACTACTCGCGATACCGCAGGCAACGTCACCACAGCTAACACGAATCATGCCTATGGTGTCGATACCGTTGCACCGGTTGCCTCAATTTCTATTGATGATGTCACCGCTGACAATGTGATCAATGCCAGCGAGTCCGGCCAGACTATTGCGGTGACCGGTAAAGTTGGTAATGAGGTCAAAGTTGGCGACGTAGTGACCGTGAAAATCGGCACTGAAACGTATCAGACAACAGTGAATACCGATGGCAAAACCTGGAGTATCAACGTTCAGGGATCCTTGCTGGCTGCCAATAGTGACATTAACGCCAGCGTAACTACGCGCGATACGGCGGGGAATGCCACCACCGCGAATACCCATCATGTCTACAGTGTGGATACGACTGCCCCAGAAATTGATATTACGAATTTCGCCGGTAACGATGGCTATGTCAGCTTGAGTGAGTCGAAAAACGCCGTAGTCAGTGGTACCAGCAACGAGAATAAGGTCGATCTGGTCTTTACCGATGTGAATGGTAAATCGGTTACGCTACATGACGTGCCCGTGACGAACGGAAAATGGCAGACAAATGTCGATCTGAGCACGTTAGCGGAAGGCAAGATTACTGCTGGGGCGACGGCGACCGATGCAGCAGGTAATCAGGCACATGATAACAGTCAGGCCATCATGGATATTACGCCGCCAGCCGCACACAACAACACGGTGTCGGGTACAGAAGATACACCGCTGCACATTGGCTGGAGCGATCTGGGTGTATCGAACGATACCACAAGCATCGTGATTTCATCTCTGCCGCCTGCCAGCGTTGGCACGCTCTATTTTAACGATAGCGGGAGTTGGAAAGCGGTCACCGCTGGGCAAACTTTTACGGCGGGCAACACCGATCTACGCTTTACACCAGCGAGTAATGTCTCAGGCGCAGCGCTGGGGGATATTGGTTATCGGCCTGTCGATAGTGCTGGTAATACGGGCGATAACGCTGCGTTGCATATTGGTATTGCGGCAGTAGCGGATGCACCGGTAGTGAGCCTGAGCATCACCAGTGGCGCGACAACACCGACCTCTGCGGAAATTATTAAGGTCAATGGCGGTAGCGCTAATGGTGGCTTCGACGTACAAAATGGGAAAATTGTCGCCGTGGGCAACGGTGTCCGCGTTTGGCTGACCGAAGGGGATCCGGTACCTACTGTAGTCGGCACCGGTAAAGTGGCGTACTACAGTCAGGGCAATACCAGTGGGGACGGCAGCTATAGCGATATCTTTGTTGTGCATTCCAACAGTGGGTATTTCTATAGACAGAGTGATTGGGCGGCCGATCGCAAAGATCATCGCGATCTGGATTCGTTTAACGGTAACCGGACGAGTAACGGCAGTAGTGCACATTCCGACTATGTGTTCGTCATGAAAGAGACGGGTTACACCTATAACGCAACCTATAGCACGAACAATAATCAGGATACATCGGTTAACACGCTGGACGGGCTGAAGGTCAATTATACCGATGGCAGCGGCAAGTCAGGCTCGTTTACCTCGCAGGTCAGCAACAATATTGAAGGCGTTATCTATAGCGACGGCACAACATACACGCCGGGTACTAATAGCGCGACGGTGGAAACGGTGCCCGGTCAGGCCGGTACACAAACGCATACGCTTGATGTTTCGGCAGCACTGACTGACCGCGACGGTAGTGAAACCCTGTCAGGGATTACGCTCACAGGGATCCCGAAAGGAACGGTGCTGACTGACCACATTAACAATGTGACGTATACCGTTGGAGACGATGGCGCGTATCTCATCAAAAATGCCAACAACGCCCAGACGCTGGCAGGGAAGATCACCCTTGAAGTCCCTGTTGATGCGGGTAAGTTCAACGTGGTGGCGCAGGCGACATCGACGGAAATTGCTAACCATGATACGGCGACCAGCTACTCTGCTGGCGGTGTTGAACAGTATGGAATGAGTATCGGTACCGTCGGTGATGACAGCATGTCCGGCACGCATAGCCACGATCTGATGGTGGCGGATGTGTCTGGTTTGCAGATCATTGAAGGGCAGAATTACAACATTGCGTTTATGGTCGACTCATCCGGCAGTATGTCGTCAACGGATATCGAAAGTACACGTACGTCGTTAAGTAATGTGTTCAAAAGTCTGATCAACAGCGCTAGCGGTGTGAATTCCGGTACGGTGAACGTTTTTCTCGCTGACTTTGATACGCAGGTGGGGAAAACCATCTCCGTAAATCTGAATGATACCAATGCGCTGAATAAGCTGACTGCCGTATTGAATTCAATGGTCGGGGGATCGGCTTCAGGAGGCGGAACCAACTACGAAGATGTATTCAAGACAACGGCGAACTGGTTCCAGAGCGATACGGTGAAAAAGAATGTGGGAAATAACCTGACGTATTTTATTACCGATGGTGAGCCGACCTACTATCAAACCAATGAATCCAATGAAGTACGCGTGAGTGACTGGTGGCAGTCGCTGAACATCGACAATATTACCTACACCCCTGGGCAGTCTTATTCTATGGATGTTCGCGGTGCCGTCCGTGAAGTCATTGATAGAAAAGGAAACGTCTATCAGTATGCCTGGAGCGATAAGAGTAATAAAGTCGTCGGGACAGTCATTGGGCAAGTACACGCGCAGGGGGATGGAACGTATGAAATCTCCTCTTTGGGCGGCGTGGGTAATAACAGCAGCTACTGGGCGCAGGACTACCGCGGCAACTGGTATTGGGTGGATAACTCAGGCAATCGCGATGTCAGTAACACGAATGCGGCTCAGGCCTTCAGTTTGCTGAAGAAGCAGTCAACCATTGAAGCGATCGGTATTGGTGCGGATTTACATGGCGATACGTTGAAACTCTACGACACGGATGGCGTGGTTCAGGATCATATTGACCCATCTAACCTTAATAAAGCGATTCTGGGCAGCAGCGAGTCGATACATGCAGGTAATGATCAGCTAAATGGCGGGTTAGGGAATGACATTCTGTTCGGCGATGTCGTGTCGTTTCCTAATATCGACGGCAATGGTATCACCGCCTTGCAGAATTACATCGGCAAGCAGTTAGGTATGCAAACCGGTGTACCCACTGCGAAAGAGATGCATAGCTACATTGCAACGCACAGCGCCGAGTTTGATCTGTCGTCGGCGAACGATGGCAATGACACACTCAGCGGTGGAGCAGGGAATGATATTCTTTTCGGGCAGGGCGGAAACGATACGCTGATTGGCGGAGAGGGTAACGACCTACTTTATGGCGGTAGCGGAGACGACATCCTGATTGGTGGCGCGGGGGGCGATACGCTCATCGGCGGTGCGGGCGCGGATACCTTTAAGTGGCAGGCAGGCGATATTGGCAACGATGTGATCAAAGACTTTAATGCCAAAGAGGGTGACCGGATTGATTTAAGCGATCTGGTTGGCGAACTGGAGGAAGGAACCGATATCAGCCGCTATATTCGTATCACCGATAATCAGGGTTCACCGACGATTGAAGTGAGCACGGCGGGGAACTTTACGGAGGATAAAGGCGGAACGGTTGCAGTGTCGATTACCTTGGAACATTATAACGGCGCATTACCGTCGCTGGAGAGTCTGGTCAGCAAGCCTGAATCGTCTAGCTGACAGGAAAGGGGAAAAGGAGCCGATCTGGCTCCTGTCTTTATCAAAAACTTAAAAGGTCTCCGAAAATGTTTTATATCCAGCGCGACAGTGATGGCCACCTGATGAAGGTAGAGCAGAGCCCTTTTCCTGAAATGAATGGCGAGTTACCTGATGATTCGCGTGAGGCGCAGGCCTGGTTCCGCAGCCATCAGGCAGCGATGTCCAGCCTTCAGCAACTGCGGCAAAGCGATCTGGAAATGGTGCGCGTGCTGGAGGATTTAATTCAGGTTTTGATTCAAAAAGGCGTAGTGAGCATTACCGATTTCCCTCAGGCGGCACAGCTGAAGTTGATCAACCGTGCGCAGGCGCGTGAAGCGTTGAATGGCGGATTAAACAAGCTGATTGGCGACGATGAAGAGACGATGTTTTGAAGAAATGATGTTGTAGAGAGAGGATATCTTAGCGTCGATCCCTGCTTTTCATTATGGCTCCGGCTTCTCAATCTTGTCGTGAGAAGCCGGGGCGTTAAGGCCGTTAGCTAAAACGATGTTGCATCAGACTCTGACCGCGGGTGCCGGTTCACCCAGCAGCCGTCCCATCGCTCCCTGCAATCCCATCTCCTGAAGCACTTTAAGCTCACCGGCGGTTTCAACACGTTCAGCGATAAGCGGCAGCGCAATACTGTTGGTGGCGCGATACAGCGCTTCGATAAACATTTGCTTATCGTCTTCCTGATCGATGTTGCGGATGTAGCTGCCATCGACTTTCAGATAAGCCAGCCCCCATTGGGACAGATTGCCAATCATATTAAAGCGCCCACCAAAATGTTGTAGCCCCAGCGCACAGCCATGCTCATTCAGCAGCTTGATTAAGGCTTCCAATTGGGCGCTGTCTGGCAATTGGTTCTCATCCAGCTCCAGAATCAGTCGTCTGGCAACGTCAGGCTGATGCTTCAATGGGGCAAGCAGATCGGCGAGCAGATGAAGATTCAGGACTGTGGTGCCGGACAGGCTTAGCGCCAGATTGCCGTCGTGCCGACGGAGATAGTCCAGCACTTCGCGCAGCATCGTTTGATCCAGACGGGTATCCCAGCCAAAGCGTTGAATCCACGGTAGGAAGCGACCTGCGGCGATACTGTTACCTTGCGCATCCTGAATGCGAGCCAGTACCTTGTGATGTAACACTTGGCTGGGATCGTCACAGGCGACGACCGGTTGCAGGAAAAGCTGCAAGCGTTCCTGTTCCAGAATAGGATCGAGCAGGTTAAACCACCTATGGCGATCGGTTTCGAGCTGTTCGGTACTGACGGATGGAATCTCGTGAGGCGCGCTGGTATCGGTATCGCTTTCGGCTCTCGTGAGCGCCTGATCGCCCTGAATAAACAGGGATTGCGCGGTGTCTCCGGGTCGGAAAGGCACCATGCCGAATTGGGCGACAGGGGAGACATCGGTTTCGCCTGTCAGATGCAACGTTTCAATGTTGCGCGTCAGTTCGCCAATCAGCGCATAGGCTTCTTTATCGACCAGCCCTGGGCAGAACAGCGCAAATTCTCCGCCACGGATACGTGCCAGAAGGCTCTCAGCATTCGTATGCTGCTTTTGCGTTTTACGCAGGATATGCCCGACGGAGGCTAATAGCGCATCGGTACGCTGACCGCCCAACCGCTGGTTCATTCCCGCCAGATCCTGCACGCGAATCATGATAAGAAAGCCGGGCGCGGTTTCTTCATCGGCCAGTTTGTCGTTGAACTGCATGTCAAACGCGCGGCGGTTATTCAATCCAGTCTGAGGATCCTGATAGGCTTCCTGACGTAGGCGCTCGCTTCGCTCCGCTTCCTCTTCGAACAGCGTTTTGAGCTTGCTGACCATCAGGTTCATCGCCTGCGCGACGCGGCGAAATTCGGGCGTATTGGGTAAATCTGGCTGGCTAAGGAATTCACGACGGGTAATCGCCAGCGACTGGTCGACGATATAATCGAGCGGGCGTAGCTGGCGGCGCAGGAACAGTGCACCGAGGAACACGCCCAGCGTGCCACAGCCGAGCAGCCACAGGAAAGAGGCCGTACTGCTGCGCCACAGTCGAGTCACCGCGAACATCGGATGGCTGACAACTTCGACTTTTGCCGCCTGTTCCCAGCCGCGCATCACGATGGCTTCGCCCGCGCCGGGTTGCAGGTTCACTAACTGAACAAACCAGCGCGGCACGTCAGGGATATCTGGCGATGCGGTGCGTTCCAACGTGACGTTGCCGGTTTTTAAATCCCGCACGCGAATACTGGAAAAATAGCCGCTGTCGAAAATTGAGCTGACCATCAGCTCTACCATCGCCGGGTCATCGATGTTCGGCGTCAGGGAAAGCCCCAATGCGGTCGCGGCATCCTGCGCGTGAGAGTGAAGCTGGTTATTGTACTGTTCACGCGAATTTTCCAGGCTGACGAAGAAACTCCCGCTGAAAATAATTAGCACAAACAGGCAGATGGCTATCAGTAATTGTTTGTATAGAGACATAGCCTACCCTTACTCCTCAATTGAAAACCCTTCGGCACGCATTTTGGTTAAGACATCCTGCCAGCGTGAAAGTCGCTTACTGTCACCGACACGTTTGTTGCTGCCGCTCGCGCCCGGCAACCAGAGGCCACCGCCATTAAAGGCATACACCGGCACTAAATCATTGCGCTCTGTCGCAGGTTGGATCTTGTCGGTCAGATTATCCAGCACCAGTGGAATCGAGGTCGGCGTGGGATAATAGGTTAGCACCATATGTGCTTTATTCAGACGTAGGGCTTTAACATAAGTAATACGTAATTTATCCGCCGAAACGCCTAAATGGCGCAGCGTAAAATACTTGGCGAGCGCATAATCCTCGCAGTCCCCGGCACCTTTACGCAGTGCTTCAATCGGTGTAGCCCAGTAATCTTCCTGATTCCAGACAACAATATCATCGCGAAACAGCATACGGTCATTGAAAAATTGATTCACGCTGCTCAGCAGAGCCTTTTCTTCTTTATTACGGGAATTGACTAACAGCGTCTGCCATTCATCTATTCGGCGGCGGGCATCGGGCGTTGCCGGGCCATAAAGCTGCTCGGTCCGCTGATTAATGGTAATAAAATCCCAGTCCGCACGTAGGGAACCCGCCAGCAGAAACAGCAGACAGCTAATAAAGAAAAGCCTGTAACTGGAGAGTCTGAACCCGGGGAGCAGCACTGAGGTTTCTCTGTTTACCTTGCGAGATGAATGTGGAGCGTGAATTCGATGCAGAATAGCGTACTTTCCTAGGTCTCAAAAGCAGTATAGTGGTGAAAATGATTGTTTGTCATAAGCGTATAGCGCGCTGATATAAAGCATGAGGTAGCTGAATGCGTTCAGATGTGATGGATGGAAAGAACCTTAATTTAGGGACGCTGGTTTCCGAAACTCGGAATCCGGCCACGATGGCGCTGGATCAGCTCTCTACGCTGGAAATGATGCATGCGTTTAATCAGGAAGATCGGAAAGTGCCTGAAGCCATTGCGCTGGTTTTACCCGCGATTGTCGAGGCTGTCGATCTGGCTGCGGCGTCGTTGCAGGAAGGCGGACGGCTGATCTATCTGGGGGCGGGAACCAGCGGCCGTTTGGGGGTGCTGGATGCCTCAGAGTGCCCGCCGACGTTTGGCGTACCGCACGGGCTGGTTATCGGCCTGATTGCTGGTGGGCCGGGCGCACTGCTGAAGGCGGTTGAAGGGGCGGAAGACGATCCCGCACTCGGTGAGGCGGACCTAAAAGCGCTGAATTTAACCGCTGTGGATATGGTTGTCGGCCTTGCGGCATCAGGCCGAACGCCGTATGTGATTGGCGCTTTACGCTATGCGCACAACGTTGGCTGCCGGACGGCGGCGATCTCCTGCAATCCGCATTCGCCCATTGCACAAGAAGCACAGGTGGCGATTTCTCCCGTGGTTGGCCCGGAAGCGTTAACTGGCTCGACGCGGTTGAAGTCAGGAACGGCGCAAAAATTGGTCCTAAATATGATTTCTACCGGCGCAATGGTTAAGCTGGGGAAGGTGTACCAGAATTTGATGGTTGATGTGAAGGCAACCAACGTGAAGCTGTTGGACCGGGCTTGCCGCATCGTCGTTGAAGCAACGGGGGCTGATCGGGAGCAAGCGCAGCAGGCGCTGGTACAGGCGGATAATGAGGTTAAGCCTGCAATTTTGATGCTTCTGGCTAATATTGACGTGGGAGCGGCGCGTGAGCGTCTGAAACAACACAACGGTTATCTGCGTGAGGCGCTAATTGGCGGATAAGATTATCTTGGTGTAAGTCGGGAGAAACGTTTTGAGTGATAAGCGAGAGCAACGCATTGTTTTTTTTGATCTGGATGGCACGTTGCATCAGCAGGACATGTTTGGCAGCTTTTTGCGTTTTTTACTTCGTCGGTTGCCGTTAAATCTTGTTCTGGTTATCCCGCTATTACCGATTATCGGGCTGGGGTTATTGATTCGTGGTCGCGCGGCTCGATGGCCGATGAGCTGGCTGCTATGGGCGATTACGTTTGGGCGTGATGAAGATGAGCTGGTTCAACTGGAAAAGCAGTTTGTCGGCGAGTTTCGTCATGATGTCATTCCGTTTCCGCAGGTTCAGCAGCGGCTGAAAACCTATCTTGAAGACAGCGAGGCACAGGTCTGGCTGGTGACTGGGTCGCCGCAGCGGCTGGTGGAACAGGTCTATCATGATTCGCCTTTTCTGCCCGGCGTGCGCCTGATGGGAAGCCAGATTACACGCCGCTATGGCGGCTGGGTATTAACGCTGCGCTGTCTGGGACATGAAAAAGTGACGCAGATGGAGCAGCGTTTGGGCGCGCCGCTCAAACTCTACAGCGGCTATAGCGACAGTAAGCAAGACAATCCGCTGCTCTATTTCTGTGAGCATCGCTGGCGCGTGACGCCCGAAGGCAGCCTGCAACAGTTGGAGTAACGCCTTCAATACGCCATCCATATAGGTATAATGCGCCGCCAAAATGGCAAGTAAAATAGCCTTAATGAGATAGGTTCTAAGTGAGGAAACGTGAGTAGCCCGCGTAATGATGAATACTGGATGCGCCATGCATTGACGCTGGCTCAGCGTGCTCAAGATGAAGGTGAGGTGCCAGTTGGCGCGGTGCTGGTGCTGGATAACGAGGCGATCGGCGAAGGGTGGAACCGGCCGATTGGGCATCACGATCCTACCGCGCACGCTGAGATTATGGCGTTACGGCAGGGAGGGCTGGTGTTGCAGAACTACCGTCTACTGGAGACAACGCTGTATGTCACGCTGGAGCCATGCATCATGTGTGCGGGCGCGATGATACACAGCCGTATTGGCCGTTTGGTTTACGGTGCGTCAGATGAGAAAACGGGGGCGGCGGGGTCGCTGGTGGACATTCTGCGACACCCCGGCATGAATCATCAGATCATGATTGAATCCGGCATTCTGGCGGATGAATGCTCCGCAACGCTCAGCGCATTCTTTCGGCTGCGACGTGAGCAGCATAAAGCCCGTCGGGCGGCAGAAAAAAATGAAAAAAACGCCGCGCAGGAGTAGCGGCGTTTTATGCAGGTTTATTCCGGTACTTTGCTGAACGGAACCGCCGGATAGCCTTGTGCGATCTGGGTTTGCTGCTGCGCTTTGGCTTCTTTTTCTATCAGGTAACCTTCCAGACTCACCATATAACGCCGAATGTTTTCCACGTAGTTATAGGCTTCATGTCCGCGCGCGTAGCCGTAGGTGGTTTGCGTGTAATAGCGTTTCTGGCTCAGCATCGGCAGGCGCATTTTCACATCAACCCAACTGTCGGGGTTTCCCTTCTGTTTTTCTGTCAATTTACGCGCATCAAGCAGATGGGCGTACCCCATGTTGTAGGACGCCAGCGCAAACCAGATTTTTTCATCTTCTGGGATAGTGTCCGGCATTTTCTGCATCATATGCGACATATATTGCGCGCCGCCGCGAATGCTTTGCTCCGGGTCGACCCGATCGGTGACGTTCAGGCTTTCTGCCGTGTTACGCGTGAGCATCATCAGCCCGCGCACGCCGGTAGGGGAGGTCGCCAGCGGGTTCCAGTGTGATTCCTGATAGGAGATAGCGGCCAGCAGCTTCCAGTCGATATCGGTGGCATATTTTTCAAACAGCGGGCGCAGGTCCGGCAGTGTTTCATCAATCGCGCTCAGGAACGTGGTGGTATCGACATAGTCAAATTCGCCAACATGGCCGAGATACTTCTCCTCCAGACGTGCGAGCGTACCGTCTTCGACAATCTGGCTGAAGAAATCCAGCAGCGCGGCGGACAGGCTATCATCGTGTGAACGTCGCATATACCAGGTAACAGGTTCTTCATCGCTGAGATCGAAGGCGACGGCGAGCTGCGGATGAATTCGCTGCATTAAGCCAATGGTGACCGAATCACCCAGCGTATAGTCCAGTTTGCCGTCGGCAACCTGCTTCAGTAAGTCCTGCGTGCTCTGATCGGAAGCCGACTCCCAGTTTAGCTGCGGATATTTTTCTGCTTTTAGATCGCGCAAGGTAGCGGCGTGGGCAGAACCCGACGTTACGACGAGGCGGCCTTGCAGCTTATCCAGCGTTTTTGGGCGAGGTGAACCAAGGCGGTACACTATCTGCTGTGAAATGGAATAGTAGGTTGGGCCGGCGCGGAAACGTTCCAGACGCTCGCGGTTGTAGATCAGTCCGGCAGCCAGCAGGTCTGCATCATCACTGTCCAGATCGTCGAACAGCTCGTCAAGATTTTTGCGTGACGAAACCACCAGCTTTACGCCGAGGTAATCGGCGAACCGTTTTGCCAGTTCATAGTCCAGACCTGTTGGGGATCCGTTGCTCATTGCATAAGTCAGCGGTGAGTTGACCGTGCTGATACGCAACTCACCGCGTGAGAGGATCTGCCTGAGCTGTACATCCTGGCTACTGCGCCAGGGAATACTAGGCCATAGCGCTAACGCCAGCAGTAACGTGATAATCCCGATGAAAAAATAATTTAATTTTAAAGGCTTCAAATAGTTATCTCTCGGTGGCCGTGTGGCCAGGCTGTCTGTAACGGCAGTTTTTTTATACGTCATTTCCCAGAGTGGGGGCATTTTGCTTAACAAACCGCCAGTGTGCAACTTTTATTGATTTGGTCACCGATTAATCATTCGTCGGACGCGAAGTGAAATTATCGCCACGCAAACGGTTTCGTCCGAGGGAAGGATTCTCTATAATATGCGCGTTTCCCCCCTGTTGTGCCCAATGGCTGTATCGCAGCCAGTGCATCGAAGACGAGAGAACTTTAGATTATGGAAATACTGCGTGGTTCACCTGCTTTATCGGCTTTTCGTATTAATAAATTGCTGGTCCGCTGCAAAGAGCACGTTTTGCCGGTCAGCGATATCTATGCTGAATACGTACATTTCGCCGATGTCAGCGCCCCGCTGAACAACGATGAACAGGCCAAACTGACACGTTTGCTGAAGTATGGTCCTTCTCTCGCGGAGCACGAGCCGCAAGGCCATCTGTTACTGGTCACGCCGCGTCCCGGCACGATTTCACCGTGGTCTTCCAAAGCAACGGATATCGCCCATAACTGTGGGTTAAGCAAAGTGCTGCGTCTGGAACGCGGTCTGGCTTTCTATATTCATGCGCCTACGCTGAGCGATGAACAGTGGCAGCAACTGGGGGCACTGCTGCATGACCGGATGATGGAAAGCGTATTTAGCGACCTGAAACAGGCCGAAGCGCTGTTCTCTCATCATCAACCTGCACCTTTCAAGCGCATCGAAATTCTGTTGCAAGGGCGTCAGGCGCTGGAAGAGGCGAACGTCCGTCTGGGGCTGGCATTGGCAGACGATGAAATTGATTATCTGCTGGAAGCCTTCACCAAACTGGGTCGTAACCCAACCGATATTGAACTGTATATGTTCGCACAGGCGAACTCTGAGCACTGTCGGCACAAGATTTTCAACGCGGATTGGGTGATTGACGGCGTCACTCAGCCGAAGTCACTGTTCAAAATGATCAAGAACACCTTTGAACACACGCCCGATCACGTTCTCTCCGCCTATAAAGATAATGCCGCCGTCATGGAAGGCTCCGCCGTCGGCCGTTTTTACACCGATACCAACGGACAATATGATTACCATCAGGAAGATGCCCATATCCTGATGAAGGTTGAAACGCATAACCACCCAACCGCCATTTCACCGTGGCCGGGCGCAGCAACAGGATCCGGCGGTGAAATCCGTGACGAAGGCGCGACAGGTCGTGGCTCCAAACCGAAAGCGGGTCTGGTCGGCTTCTCCGTATCGAACCTGCGCATTCCAGGCTTTATTCAGCCGTGGGAAGAAGAAGAGTTCGGCAAGCCAGAGCGTATTGTCAGCGCGTTGGATATCATGACCGAAGGCCCACTGGGCGGCGCGGCATTCAACAACGAATTCGGCCGTCCTGCACTGACGGGCTATTTCCGTACTTATGAAGAGCGTATCGATAGCCACAACGGCACAGAGGTGCGCGGCTACCATAAACCGATCATGCTGGCGGGCGGCATTGGTAACATTCGCGCCGATCACGTCAAAAAAGGCGAAATTAGCGTCGGGGCCAAACTGATTGTACTGGGCGGGCCGTCGATGAATATTGGTCTGGGCGGCGGGGCAGCCTCTTCTATGGCATCGGGTCAGTCCGATGCGGATCTGGATTTTGCTTCTGTACAGCGTGATAACCCGGAAATGGAACGTCGCTGTCAGGAAGTGATCGACCGCTGCTGGCAATTGGGTGAAGCCAACCCGATCTTATTTATCCATGATGTTGGTGCAGGTGGTCTGTCCAACGCAATGCCAGAGCTGGTGAGCGACGGTGGTCGTGGTGGTCGCTTTGAACTGCGCGATATTCTGAACGATGAGCCGGGCATGAGCCCGTTGGAAGTCTGGTGTAACGAATCGCAGGAGCGCTACGTTCTGGCTGTTGCGCCAGAACAGCTGGCACAGTTTGATGAAATTTGCCGCCGCGAACGAGCCCCTTATGCGGTGATTGGTGAAGCGACGGAAGAACTGCATCTGACGATGAACGATCGTCACTTCAACAACCAGCCTATCGACTTACCGCTGGATGTGCTGCTGGGCAAAACGCCGAAGATGCTGCGTGACGTTGAGCGCAAGCAGGTAGAAGGCACGCCGCTACAGCGTGATGAAATCTACCTGGCTGAAGCGGTTGAGCGCGTGCTGCATTTGCCTGTTGTCGCTGAAAAAACCTTCCTGATCACCATTGGTGACCGCTCTGTTACCGGTATGGTGGCACGCGATCAGATGGTCGGCCCGTGGCAGGTGCCGGTGGCTGACTGTGCGGTGACCACCGCCAGCCTTGATAGCTATTACGGCGAGGCGATGTCTATCGGTGAACGTGCGCCCGTTGCGCTGCGTAACTTTGCGGCCTCCGCACGTTTGGCCGTGGGTGAGGCGCTGACGAACATTGCGGCCACGCATATTGGCCCGCTGACTCGCGTGAAGCTGTCTGCTAACTGGATGGCGGCAGCAGGCCACCCGGGCGAAGACGCCGGACTGTACGATGCGGTGAAAGCCGTGGGTGAGGAACTATGCCCGGCGCTGGGTCTGACGATCCCAGTGGGTAAAGACTCCATGTCGATGAAAACCCGCTGGCAGGAAGAGGGCGAAGATCGCGCGGTAACCTCGCCGATGTCGCTGGTGATCTCTGCGTTTGCTCGCGTGGAAGACGTGCGTAACACGGTAACGCCACAGCTGCGTACCGGACAGGATAATGCACTGTTGCTGATCGATCTGGGTGCAGGCAATAAAGCACTGGGCGCGACGGCGCTGGCGCAGGTTTACCGCCAGTTGGGTCGTAAGACGGCAGATGTTCATAGTCCAGAGCAACTGGCAGGCTTCTTTAATGCCATGCAACAGCTGGTCGCGGACAAAGCGCTTCTGGCCTACCACGACCGTTCAGACGGTGGTCTGTTGGTTACGCTGGCTGAGATGGCGTTTGCCGGACACTGTGGCGTGACAGTTGATATCGCGTCTCAGGGTGAGGATACGCTGGCGACGCTGTTTAACGAAGAACTTGGCGCAGTCATTCAGATTCCTGCTGCCCGTCGTGCGGAAGTGGAAGCGGTTCTGGCGATGCATGGTTTGGCAGACTGCGTGCACTACCTCGGTCATGCTGAAGAAGGAACGCGTTTCACCATCAATCAGGGTGCAGAAGCGATCTATCAGGAAAGCCGTTCAACGCTGCGTCGCTGGTGGGCTGAAACCAGCTGGCAGATGCAGCGCCTGCGTGATAACCCGCAGTGTGCCGATCAGGAACATATCGCCAGACAGGATGATAACGACCCTGGCCTGAACGTGTCGCTGACCTTCGATCCGCAGGAAGATATCGCCGCGCCTTATATTGCTAAAAATGTCCGCCCTAAAGTGGCGGTCCTGCGTGAGCAGGGTGTGAACTCTCATGTAGAAATGGCAGCGGCGTTCCACCGTGCGGGCTTTGATGCCATCGACATCCATATGAGTGACCTGCTAGCAAATCGCCGTAACTTGCAGGATTTCCAGGCGCTGGTGGCGTGTGGCGGTTTCTCTTATGGTGATGTGCTGGGTGCGGGTGAAGGCTGGGCTAAATCCATTCTGTTCAACTCTCGCGTGCGTGATGAATTCGCGGAATTCTTCTTGCGTCCACAGACGCTGGCGCTGGGCGTGTGTAACGGCTGTCAGATGATGTCGAACCTACGTGAACTGATTCCTGGTGCCGATCTCTGGCCGCGTTTTGTCCGCAATAAATCCGATCGCTTTGAAGCGCGCTTCAGTCTGGTCGAAGTGGAGAAAAGCCCGTCTCTGTTCATGAATGACATGGCAGGATCGCGCATGCCGATTGCCGTTTCACACGGCGAAGGGCAGGTTGAAGTCCGCGACGATGCGCATTTGGCGGCGATTGAAGAATACGGTCTGGTGGCGCTGCGTTATATCAACCACTACGGTCAGGTAGCCGAGAACTATCCGGCTAACCCGAATGGCTCGCCAAACGGTATTACGGCAGTGACCAGCACCAGCGGTCGGGCAACCGTCATGATGCCGCACCCTGAGCGTGTGTTCCGTACCGTCAGTAACTCTTGGCACCCAGAAGAGTGGGGCGAGGATGGTCCGTGGATGCGTATGTTCCGCAACGCGCGCAGACAGCTGGGCTAAGTTAAAGTCAGTAAAAGAAAGGAGCTTCGGCTCCTTTTTTACGTCTGTTTTCTCTGTTTGTCGTTTTTTTGCGACGGACTGATTTTTTGATGTCTCTAATTGGTGACATTTAACTTTTTGATTTATATGAGTGATGTTGCCGCGTCATAAAGCTGTCTGTTTTTAGCGACATAAATCGTCTCTTTAGCGTGTATTTCCGTTATTCGCATTCTTAACTATGTATTTACTAGTGATGTTTAAATTAAAATGTATTAATAATCAGTGTGTTGTGTTGTTTTTTTTCAAAGTTGGCATGCGAAGTGCATTTTAATGAGAGTTGCTCATTCAACTGGTTATGATTGCGTTGCTGACTGGCAAATATTTTCGCTCATAACATCTGGAATGATGCCAAAAGAAAGGGTGCCTATCGTCCACCAGACCGATAACCGTACGTGAAAACGAACGTTATCAAGCATCGGGCGACACGTTGAGTGAGGCACCGCCTATTCAGTTACGCGGCCAGAGGGAGCGATTCTTCTGGCCGCGCCACGTTTCATATCCGCCACATCCCCCAGAGAATCCCCCTCGATCGCTTTTACGGCGTTACTTTTTACGTCGTTACATGGGGATTCATGCCGTATTGCGAAGCATTGCGCATGTCGTAAGGGAAAACGTTGAACTTTTATAAGACTCAGTTAGCATCAGAGCGGATTCGATAGGTAACGAGATGATTTCTTTGAAACGATGGCGTTTATTCCCGCGTTCTCTGCGGCAATTAGTAATTATGGCGTTCTTGCTGGTTTTGCTGCCGCTGTTGGTACTGGCCTATCAGGCTTATCAAAGCCTGAACATGCTGAGCGAACAGGCTGCGGATATTAACCGGACAACGCTGACGGATGCCCGCCGCAGTGAAGCGATGACCAGCGTCGCGCTGGCGATGGAACGTAGCTATCGGCAATACTGCGTATTGGACGATCAGACGTTGGCGACGCTCTATCAGAACCAACGTAAACAGTATTTGCAAATGCTGGATTCTCACGCGCAGGTACTGCCCGATCCCCGCTATTACCAGACGTTACGTCAGTTCCTGACTCAGCTTGGCGAAATACGCTGCCATAACAGTGGCCCAGAGCAAACGGCGTCCAGCCTGCTGGAAGGGTTCTCTCGCGCCAATGGACAAATGGTGCAGGTAACGCGTGACGTTGTTTTCTCCCGCGGGCAACAGCTCCAGCAGGCTATTTCCGAACGCGGCCAGTTCTTTGGCTGGCAGGCGCTGCTCTTGTTTCTGGTCAGCGTGCTGTTGGTCGTCCTCTTTACGCGGATGATCATTGGGCCGGTTAATGGCGTGGAGCGGATGATCAACCGCCTTGGCGAAGGTCGCTCGCTGGGCAACACCAGCACTTTCAAGGGGCCGCGTGAGATTCGAACACTGGCGCAGCGCATTATCTGGCTGAGCGAGCGTTTGTCCTGGCTGGAGTCGCAGCGACATGAGTTTTTACGCCATATTTCCCATGAGCTGAAAACGCCGCTGGCGAGTCTGCGTGAAGGCACCGAATTGCTGGCTGATGAGGTGGTCGGTCCGCTGACTGCCGATCAGAAAGAGGTGGTCGCTATTCTTGATAGCAGCAGCCGCCATCTGCTACAGCTGATCGATCAACTGTTGGACTATAATCGCAAGTTGGCGGATACGCCGACCGAGCTGGAGCGGGTTGAAATCGAAGAGATCGTCGATATTGTCGTGTCGTCCCATAGCTTACCAGCCCGCGCCAAAATGATTCATACCGATGTGACGCTGGCCGTTGAGCACTGTTGGGCAGAGACGACGCTGTTGATGCGAGTGATTGATAATCTCTATTCCAATGCGGTGCACTACGGTAAGGAATCCGGTAACATTTGGATTTATAGCCGTCAGATTGGCAATCGCGTTCAGATTGATGTCGCCAACAATGGTACGCCCATTCCCGATGCAGAGCGGAGCATGATTTTTGAGCCCTTTTATCAGGGAAGCCATCAGCGCCGTGGTGCAGTCAAGGGAAGCGGATTGGGACTGAGCATCGCGCGTGATTGCATTCGTCGTATGCGTGGTGAGCTTAGCCTAATCACCGTGGACTATGCTGATGTGTGTTTTCGCATCGAGCTGCCCTTATTGTCCGATAACCAATAGTCCGAGAATGAATAAATAATGAATGTAGGGTTTATGAAGGGATGGCTTGCGAGCAGCGTATTTTCCCGTCTTTTGACGGCGGCGATTGTGTCATCGCCGCTCGTTTTGGCTGCGTGTAATAGCCATGTGAGCAGCGGCACGGCGTTGCTGGAAACAGAGGCAACACCGCCGAAAGAGCAGGTTGCCGATTTCCGTATCGCGCAATGTGAGCATCTGTGGCAGATAGACGATCGTGAATCCATGAATAACGCGCTTTACTGGTTACGGGCGATGGACTGTGCCGGGCGTTTGACTCAACTCCAGGCTCGTGAGGAAGCCGAGCTGGTTGCGGGAGATAGCTGGGACAGCGTGTTTAAACAGGGCATCCTGCTAGATAATGCTGGTATCACTCAGGCTGAACGCCGTCAGGTGCTGGAACAGATCAATTTATACCGTCTGGCTTTCCCTGCGGCGCTGCGCCCGCTAATGCAAACCTGGCGTGACAGACAAACGCTGTTTTTGGCGCTATCGGATGAGCGCCTGCGTTATAAGCGCTTGCAGGAATCCAGCGACAAACAGCTAGATGCCCTGCGTGTGCAGCAAAGTCACCTGCAATATCAGTTAGAAACGACCACGCAGAAACTGGAAAATTTGACGGATATTGAGCGCCAACTGTCGTCTCGTAAGCAACTGTCGGGGGAAATGCCAGATAACGACGGCGATCGTCGCGGGAGTTCCGGTGCGAATAGCGGGAGTGGGAATAAAGACGGTTCGCGCAATTCGGCAACGAAATCCAGAAATGAGCCAGTTGATGCGGATGATACCTATACGCCGCCGATGGAATCACATACGGACAAACCGACGACGAAGAAGGAGTCAACAAGACAATGACAGCCCGAAAAACGGCGAGTTTGTTGCTCGTGGATGATGACCCTAGCCTGCTGAAACTGTTGGGCATGCGCCTGACTAGCGAAGGATTTAGCGTGATGACGGCGGAGAGCGGCCAGGAGGCGCTGCGGCTGTTAACGCGCGAGACGTTCGATTTGGTGATCAGCGATCTCCGTATGGACGAAATGGATGGCATGGCGCTGTTTTCTGAAATTCAGCGCTATCAGCCGGGAATGCCGGTGATCATTTTAACCGCTCACGGTTCCATTCCCGATGCGGTTGCGGCTACGCAGCAGGGCGTATTTAGCTTTCTGACGAAGCCTGTCGACCGTGATGCGCTTTACAAAGCGATAGACGAAGCGCTGGCATTGTCCGCTCCGGCGGGCGATGAAAGCTGGCGTGAAACCATCGTGACGCGTAGCCCCATTATGCTGCGTCTGCTGGAACAGGCCAGAATGGTCGCGCAGTCGGACGTCAGCGTGCTAATTAATGGTCAAAGCGGAACCGGGAAAGAGGTGCTGGCTCAGGCCATTCATGCGGCGAGCCCGCGAGCGAAGAAAGCCTTTATTGCGATTAACTGTGGCGCGCTGCCGGAGCCATTGCTGGAATCGGAGCTGTTTGGCCATGCGAAAGGGGCTTTTACCGGTGCGGTCAGTAGCCGTGAAGGGCTTTTTCAGGCGGCGGAAGGCGGTACGCTGTTTTTAGATGAAATTGGCGATATGCCGCTGTCTTTACAAGTTAAGCTGCTACGTGTTTTACAGGAGCGAAAAGTCCGCCCGCTGGGTAGCAACCGTGATTTGGACATTGATGTGCGGATTATTTCCGCCACGCACCGTGATTTGCCGAAGGCGATGGAGAAGAACGAATTTCGTGAAGATCTCTATTATCGGCTCAATGTGGTGAACATGAAGCTGCCAGCGCTGCATGAACGTGCTGAAGATATCCCGATGCTGGCAAATCATCTGCTGCGTGAATCCGCTAATCGCCACAAGCCTTTTGTGCGCACCTTTTCAACCGATGCGATGAAGCGCTTGATGACGGCAAGCTGGCCGGGTAACGTGCGTCAACTGGTGAATGTCATCGAACAGTGTGTGGCATTGACCAGCGCACCAGTGATTAGCGATGCGTTGGTTGAACAAGCGCTGGAAGGTGAAAACACCGCGCTGCCAACGTTTGTTGAAGCACGTCATCAGTTTGAACTTAACTACCTGCGAAAACTATTACAGATCGCAAAGGGTAACGTGACGCAGGCCGCGCGAATGGCCGGGCGTAACCGAACGGAATTTTATAAACTGTTGGGTCGTCACGAGCTGGATGCCAACGATTTTAAAGACTAGTGCTGAGAGAGCGGGTCGCACGTCTACAGCGTGATGCCGGGTGGATATGGATGGATTGTCCGCCTGAGTTCTGACATGCTGTTCACTTGCTGATGCCCGGCTTTGGCCGCAACATAGATAACACAAAGGTTCCTCCATGAAGAAAATTGATGCGATTATTAAGCCGTTCAAACTGGACGATGTGCGTGAAGCGTTAGCTGAAGTGGGCATCACAGGGATGACGGTAACGGAAGTTAAAGGCTTTGGTCGTCAGAAAGGCCACACCGAGCTGTATCGTGGCGCAGAATACATGGTCGATTTTCTGCCAAAAGTAAAAATCGAAATTGTCGTAGCGGATGATATCGTCGATACCTGTGTGGAAACCATCACGCAAACTGCGCAAACGGGTAAAATCGGCGATGGTAAAATCTTTGTCTTTGACGTGGCACGCGTTGTCCGTATCCGTACCGGTGAAGAGGACGAAGAAGCGATTTAATCGTTTCGTCTCACCCGTCAATACCGCTTTAGAGGCCAGCCTGATGAGGGCTGGCTTCGTCACATTTATTCCTACTTCCCTTTCGGCGCGGTAGGAACCCAGCCTGCCAACACCTTGTCTGCGGTGTATTCTGCTGCTTCCGCGTCGCTTAATTGACGGCGCTGATCGTTTTTCTCGGCACCTGCGCCTTTGGATTTATACTCAAAAAAGCGCGAATCCTGCGGATAGAACCAGATTTTCTCGCCTTGTTTATCTTTGCCTGACATTTTGTCCCAGCCATAGATGTGATCATCCATGCTGGTGTTCAGGAACACCGTTTGCCCGATCGCGTTAGGATCGGCATAGCGGCCATCTTCAAAGGTCGTCGTTGGGTGCCACGGGCGGCCCAGACCATAGCTTTTCGCCGGAACGTCTTTCTCTTTGGTCACCCGACTATTGGTAATGACCAATCCATATTTTTGCTTAATGTCGGTGCTTGGGGCGGTGAGATAGCCAAGCGGCTGATCTTTCACATCGGTGCGGTTACGCGCGACGATGTCACAGTCGTCAAACAGCGCAGTGCCGTTGCCAAAGATGAAATCAACGGTACCGCTGATCCGACATTGTGAGAAGAAGCTACGTCCGCCCTTCACATACAATGTGTCTTGGTAGCCGACCAAACTGACATCATGGAACCATGCACGATCGCTATTTTCGGCAACCAGCAGAGCAACGGCCTGTGAGTCTTTTAGTTTAGTCGGATCGTCACTGGCTTTAGCCTGATTGGCGGGGTAATCAAAATCATTGCGGATGGTCAGCGAACGGGCACTGAAGTCAGGCGCATCGACTTTCACCGTGTTGCTGCCGTAAGTCCCCCACTTGCTACCATCGGGTTTGAGCATTCCGGCTGCGGTGGTCGCGGTGATCACGGTGCCGTTACGGCTTTCGCCCTTTAAATGAATGTTGGGGCGCGTAATTGTCAGGCGCTCATGGTAGACGCCATTTTTCACATAGATAACAAATGGCGAGCTGTCTGCTGGTGCGCTGGCAATGGCTTCAGTAATGGTTTTGTAGGCTTTGGCATCCCCTGCGCTGGCGGAAACGAGCGCATTGTAGTCAGCAGCCTGTGCTAACGACAGAGGCGCGGAAATTAACATAGCTAGGGTCAGCGTCTTGCAGAGGTGTGAGGTGTCTATCATGTCCATAGTCCTTTAGTTGGTATAGGGAAGGGTACATAACGCGCGGCGGTGAAGCCTGCCGCGCGCGATTCTGTCTTATCGTTTTGCCTGACTAATGACTACTTGTGTTTACTGATTGTTTTTTCCGCCAGCGATGCTAAAGCGGGATCCTGCCGAACAGCATCAGCAACAATCCCTGCCACGGCGATAGCGCCTTTTTTCTGAAAATGGGTGGTATCCGGTTTGCTCAGGCTACCCGCCTGATCGCGATAAAAAGGATATTTCTTCGGATCGATCACCAGCCAGTATTGTTTCCAGTGGTCGCTGTTACCCTGATTCGCCAGCGCGATAGTGGCTGGCTCAACGTCCAGTAAAATCACCTTATTATCGGCTGCTGTATTCTTAATGGTCTGGCTGTAATCGCCGATGAAGGCGTAACCATTTTCTGAATTTTGCTTGGTGAAGTGGCTGTGTACGGCAGGAGTACCCTCTTTGCCTTCAGCGGTTTTCACTCGGGTGGTCGGGGTAAGCAGAACCGGTGTGAGTTTGTGCTGGCGGGCAAAAGTGATGTAGCGCTCCAGCGATGTCTGGAATGACATATCGGCTTTCCCCTGCGGAGCCTGTTTTTTTCCTGCTGCATCGTTCGGGTAAGTACAGAGGTTAGCGACATCGGCTGGACCACGCACCGCTTTCGCCCCGTTACAGTTTTGATCGTTGTGTCCCATTTGGATAAACAGGAAATCACCTTCTTTCATCAGCGGCTGCATCTGGCGGAACCAGCCTTCGTAAAAGTAGTCGCGTGAGCTACGGCCTGAACGCGCGCCATTGACGACTTTTACACCGCTATTTTTACTGAACTGTTGTTCAAAAACCTGTCCCCATCCCATGCGTGGGAAACGCCCCTTTTCATAGGTGGCTGCTGTCGAGTCGCCAACGATGAAAATGCGGGTTTGCGCTTTTTGGATCGCGTCCAGATTCTTGCGGGCAGAGCGATAATCCAGCGGTTCATAGTCGCCTTTATCGTTCAGGCCGACAATCGGGTGGAACGCACTGTCAGTTAGCACGGTGTGGCCGGAATAGCCCGTATTGTTGTGATAGTTGCGGTTATGGTTAATGACACTGACGATTTTGGTGACGGCATCCTGCTGAGTCGTGGGGTAAGTCAGAGGATCGAAACTCTTGGGCGCACTGACGCCGACCTGTTTTAGTGCGTCATTAAAGCCAGCATGAAAATCAGCATAGGCTTTTTTCCATGCTGCGGCGTCCAGTTTTGGTGATGCCGTATCGTCCGTTAGCTGTTGTGGACCAATGTAGCCTGCTGCTACCGCGATATCCGAGGTAATGCGGTCAGTCAGCGGATTGATATTGGCGATATTTTCTTTGCCGTCCTGCAATGAAGGGGCGACAGCGGACAGGCAGATTGCACGAGAAATATTATTCAGCAGGCAGTTATTGCCGCCAGATTCAATGGCTAACAGACGTAAAGGTGGCGTAAGGCCAGAGATATCAAGGTGATATTTTCCCTGCTCATCAGTCTGTGTCTGCCGCTTCTGGCCTTGTTGGTCTCTAATGATGATGGTGGCGGGCAGGTGAATATCCCGTACGGTAACATTACCGGATAAGCCGGTTTTTTCACCCAGCGTTGAACCCGACAGTAAGTTGACGTTGTCCGGCGCGGCGGTCTGGTGTGCCGCGGCGGGCGTTTTAGCGTGTACCAGTGTGAAAGGGGCGGAAAGTATCAGAGCTAAAGCTACACTTTCTGAAAAACGTTTTGCCATGGTCAGACATATCCCTTGTTGGTTAATCGAAAACGGTTAATGAATCCAAGCATTATCAAAGAAAGGTCGCTGTTTTTTATCGTTCTTGTCACGGCTTTTAGCGAGAACGTCGGACTTTTATTGTGCACCCAAGCCGATGCCTAAACGAGGCCTCTTTGATGAAATAACTATTCATTAAAAGTGAAATGTTATTTTAATAATGTCTTGTTTTTTGTGACCCACCTCTTTTTTAGCGGAGCACTGCCGTACTGGCATAGAGATTTGTGATCAATAAGGTGTTTTATACCCGTCATACTTCAAGCTGCTTGCGCGTTGGCCGCCCTTACTCACCCCAGTCACTTATCTGTGTAAGCTCCTGGGGACTCGCGCAGTTGCCGCCTTCACGCAACTTGAATTATTTAGGGTATGTTCTGGTGGTTTTCTGAAAGATGAAAAAAGGCCGCAAAAGCGACCTTTGGGTTTGATCCGTTATCAATGAGGGTTAGACAACTTTATGCGGACCAAAACATTCGTAATGCAGTTGCTCCATGGGGATGCCCATAGCCAGCAGTTGTTGTGCGACAAACTGCATGAAAACCACAGGGCCGCACAGGTAATAATGCATATTAGGCGTGGTTAATTCATCGTGTAATGAGGCCAACTGCATCAGTCCGCTGTGATGGTAATCTTCACCTGGACGATCGGCCTGCTGCGGTTCGCGATACCAAATATGATGCTGGAACTGTGGTAGCGAATGACCCGTTTGTTCGATTTCATCAGCAAACGCATGCGCTGTGCCGTTTTCTGCCGCGTGCAGCCATAGCACCTTCGCCTGATGATCCTGTTGTTTTAGCGTATGTAGCATGCCCAGCATCGGGGTTTGCCCCACGCCACCGGAAATCAGGGCAACGGGTGTGTCGGTTGGGATATCAAGGAAGAAATCGCCGTGCGGAGCCGCCAGATGAATGATATCGCCTTCGCGAGCGGTATCATGCAGATAGCCAGAAACGGTGCCTTGTGCTTCACGTTTAACTGCGATTCGGTAGGACTTACCATTCGGTGCATGGGTTAGAGAATATTGGCGAATTTCCTGATTGGCAAAACTGTCATGCTTGATGTAAACCGCCAGATATTGGCCTGGCTGAAAATCAGCAATAGGCTGGCCGTCGGTGGGCTCCAGTGTAAAGCTGGTGATCACCGAACTTTGCGGCTGCTTGTTCACAATACGGAAAGGCCGGACACCGCTCCAGCCGCCGTTTTTCGCTTCGGTGCTGCGGTAGATATCGCCTTCGCGCTGGATGAAGACATTGGCTAACACACCATAGGCTTTACCCCAGGCATCCAGCACGTCTTGTCCTGGGCTAAACAGTTCATCCAGCGTGGCCAATAAGTGATTACCCACGATCTGATACTGATCGGCCTGAATGTTAAAGCTGGCATGCTTCTGGGCGATGCGCTCAACCGCAGGCAGCAGTGCGGCCAGGTTTTCAATATTCGTCGCATAAGCACAAATGGCATTAAACAGCGCTTCACGCTGATCGCCATTGCGCTGGTTGCTCATGTTAAAAATATCTTTGAGCTCAGGGTTGTGCGTAAACATGCGATCGTAAAAATGTGCGGTCAGTTTCGGGCCTGTTTCCGCCAGCAGAGGAATAGTCGATTTAACGATGGCGATAGTGTGGTTATCCAGCATGGTGACTCCTTATTGGTATGACTTATAAGTTGTATTTTACATGCATCTTATTGGGTTTGTCCGCCGCTGTAAATTACCTTTTTGGTGGTAGGGGCTTTTAGGGAGAGTCAAAGGGAATAACATGAAGAAATAGCAGATTGAGAATGAAGAAAAATCCGTTTGCCACCGCGCAGTAGATGTTTGCTGAAGCCTTGTGCTGCCTGTAGCTAATCGTTTGCGTAAAAACCTCTGTCAAGACCTATCTTCATTAGGGAAAAACGGTTTACACTATACGCCATTCCCCAAAAGGGTAGCCCAATTCCCTAATGGGCCATTAATTCCCAGTATATTTATGTTAGCTGAGTCAGGAGATCCGGATGTTAAAGCGTGAAATGAACATTGCCGATTATGATGCCGACCTGTGGCAAGCAATGGAGCAAGAAGTGGTGCGTCAGGAAGAGCACATTGAACTGATTGCGTCAGAAAACTACACCAGCCCACGCGTTATGCAGGCTCAAGGGTCTCAGCTGACGAACAAGTATGCTGAAGGTTATCCGGGCAAACGTTACTACGGCGGCTGTGAGTATGTTGATATCGTTGAGCAACTGGCGATCGACCGTGCGAAAGCGCTGTTCGGTGCCGATTATGCCAACGTGCAGCCGCACTCCGGCTCTCAGGCGAACTTTGCCGTTTACACTGCGCTGCTGCAACCGGGCGACACCATTCTGGGGATGAACCTGGCGCACGGTGGCCACCTGACGCACGGTTCTCCGGTTAACCTGTCGGGTAAACTGTATAACGTCATTCCTTATGGTATCGACGAAAGCGGCAAGATCGACTACGACGAAATGGCTGAACTGGCGCGTACGCATAAGCCAAAAATGATCGTTGGCGGTTTCTCTGCTTACTCTGGCGTGGTTGACTGGGCGAAGATGCGTGAAATCGCTGACAGCATCGGTGCTTACCTGTTTGTTGATATGGCACACGTTGCCGGTCTGATTGCCGCAGATGTTTACCCTAACCCGGTTCCTCATGCTCACATTGTGACCACCACCACGCACAAAACGCTGGCTGGTCCACGCGGTGGCCTGATTCTGGCGAAAGGCGGCGACGAAGAGCTGTACAAAAAACTGAACTCAGCTGTTTTCCCAGGCGGTCAGGGCGGCCCGTTGATGCACGTTATCGCGGGTAAAGCGGTTGCGCTGAAAGAAGCGATGGAGCCTGAATTCAAGGTTTATCAGCAGCAGGTCGCGAAAAACGCCAAAGCAATGGTTGAAGTTTTCCTGTCACGTGGTTTTAATGTCGTTTCTGGTGCAACCAGCAACCATCTGTTCCTGCTGGATCTGGTGAGCAAAAACCTGACCGGTAAAGAAGCTGATGCTGCGCTGGGCCGTGCGAACATCACCGTGAACAAAAACAGCGTGCCTAACGATCCGAAGAGCCCGTTTGTGACTTCCGGTATCCGTATCGGTACGCCAGCGGCAACTCGTCGCGGCTTTAAAGAAGCGGAAGTGCGTGAACTGGCTGGCTGGATCTGTGATGTGTTAGACAACATCAACGACGAAGCGACCATTGAACGCGTGAAACAGAAAGTTCTGGATATCTGCGCCCGCTTCCCAGTTTACGCATAATTCGGCATTTTCTCTGACATCACTGTCGGAACACTTCCCAAACGCCAGCCTGAGTGCTGGCGTTTTTTATGGCGGCTATCCCTGCGGGCCGTTGCTGACGCAACGTTAAAAATTTCTCCCGGAAATTTTTTATGCCTGTCGATCGGGCTGGTATCTCCGTTCGCGTTTAATGACGAATAACGCGTTGCGCCGCCGTGTGCACTCTGACACAGTAACCGGCAAAAAAGTGCCGAAGCTAGGGGAGTTCGTCACCGAAAGGGAGGAATCATGGTTTTGCAATCGACGCGCTGGTTGGCGCTGAGCTATTTCACCTATTTTTTTTGCTATGGTGTTTTCCTGCCGTTTTGGGGCGGATGGCTGAAAGGCGAAGGGCTGTCCGCTGAGTCCATCGGCATGCTGCTGGGGGCGGGGCTAGTGGCGCGCTTCGTCGGCAGTCTGGTCATCACGCCCAGCGTGAAAGATCCGTCCAAATTGATTACGGTATTACGTGGGCTGGCGTTGCTGTCACTGGCGCTGGCCGTCGGTTTCTGGCTGGGGAATGCCTGGCTGTGGCTGATGATAGTGATGATCGGGTTTAACCTGTTTTTCGCACCGCTGGTGCCGCTGACCGATGCATTAGCCGCGACCTGGCAGCGGCAGGTCGTGATGGATTATGGCAAGGTGCGCGTCTGGGGCTCGATAGCGTTTGTTATCGCTTCTGCTGCAACGGGTGAACTGGTCGCTATCTGGGGACATCCGGCGATTTTGGCAATCCTCAGCGCGGGGCTGGTTGTGATGCTATTAGGCATGCTGCTTCGTCCCAGCGTGATGCCGCAAGCGGCAGCGTCGACAGCCCAATCGGTCAACGTCACACCGTGGAAAACGTTGCTGACCGAACCCGCGGTATGGCGTTTTCTGCTTTGCGTGTCGCTGCTGCAAGGGGCACACGCGGCTTACTATGGTTTCAGCGTCATTTATTGGCAGGATTCGGGCTATTCCGCCTCGATTATTGGCTATCTCTGGTCGTTAGGCGTGGTTGCGGAGATTGTCATCTTTACTTTCAGCCAGCGCCTGTTCCGACGCTGGAGTGCGAGACAGCTTCTTTTGCTCTCGGCCGTATGCGGCGTGGTGCGCTGGGGTTTGATGGGCGTGACAGTGGCTCTGCCGTGGCTGATTGTGATACAGATATTGCACTGCGGTACGTTCACCGTGTGCCATCTGGCGGCTATGCGCTTTATCGCTGCACGTACCGGTGGTGACATTCTGCGGCTACAGGCGGTGTATTCCGCGTTGGCAATGGGCGGGAGTATCGCGGTGATGACGATGGTGTCCGGTTTCCTGTTCGAACACCTGCAGGGCGGCACGTTCTGGGTGATGGCGCTGCTGGCGGTTCCGGCCTTGTTTATTCGGCCTTCTGTCAGCCACCATACTGCTGTCGAAAAGGCGTAAGAAATGGCGTGTACTGTCAAGATAACGTAGTGTGGTAAAAATAATGTTACATTATAACGCTTTGAAACGGTGGTGCGGACGGATAACGTTGCTGATGACAGGTTTGGCATTCGGCCAGCCCGTTTTCGCTCACCCACACAGTTTTATTGATATGCAGACGACAGTTGAGAGCAAGAACGACAACATCACTGGTTTACGTATGCTGTGGACGATGGATCCCATCACGTCTGCCGACCTGTTGTATGACGCTGGGAAAGCGAAGAAGGACTCTGAAGTCTGGAAAAAACTGGCGGCGGAAGTGATGGCTAATGTGTTAGGGCAGCACTATTTCACCGATATTTATCGTGATGGTCAGCCCGTGAAATATGCACCGATGCCAACGGAGTATCATCTTTCCCGCAAAGGCAATCAGGCAGTACTGGAGTTTGTGCTGCCGCTGGCGCATCCACAGCCGCTGGCGGGCAAGCCTTTGCTGATTTCTACTTACGATCCTACCTACTTTGTCGATATGTCCTACCAGAATGACAAGGCCGTTACGCTCGCACCTGCGCTGGCTTCACGTTGTAAAACTTCGCTCGTTACGCCGGAACCTAACGCTGAACTGCAATCCTATGCGCTGTCGCTGGATAAGAACGATGCGCCGGATGAAGACATGGAACTGGGGAAACAGTTTGCACAGCGGGTGACATTGCAATGTCAGTGAACCTCGGCTCGCTGCCGCGTCAGCGCCCGTTGTTGAGCCGATTGCGCGATCTGTGGCCGCTGTGGCTGTTTTTGGCACTGCTGGCCTCAGCGCTGCATTACATCGTCGGATACTGGCCGCAAATCGTGCTGCAAAGCGCGATCTGGCAGAAATCGCTGCATCAGCAGATGTCGCATCTGTTGCAGATGGTGGAACAGCAGCCGCATCAGGCGGGGCTGAGCCTGATGATGTTCAGTCTGGTCTATGGCGTGCTTCATGCCGTCGGGCCGGGGCACGGTAAAGTCGTCATCATGACCTATCTGGCGACACATCCGTCGAAGCTGAAAAGCAGCCTGAAGTTGACGCTTGCTGCGTCGCTGGTTCAGGGGCTGATGGCAGTCGCGCTGGTGACCGTGGTATTAGGGATTTTACAACTGTCGAGTCGAACGTTGCATGACAGCAGTTTCTGGATGGAGAAGGGGAGCTTCGTGCTCGTGGCGGGGCTGGGGCTACTGCTCTGTTTCCGCGCGTTGAAACAGCTGTATATCGCCCTTGTTCGGCAGCCTAAGCCTGCGACGATTTTGCGCGTGACGCCTTTGCACGTAGATTCTTTGAATGCAGCCCAGCTCAACGTACCGACCGATAGACGTATGGCGCTTCGCCCGATGCCTGTGCTTTCCTCTTCTCCTCATCAGCACGATGCCGACTGCGGCTGCGGGCACCGCCATCTCCCGAGCAATGAGGAACTTGAGCGCGATAGCAGCTGGCGTACGCGGCTGATGATTGTGTTGGCGATGGGGATGCGCCCGTGCTCTGGCGCTATTCTGGTGCTGCTTTTCTCTAAAGTGATCGGCGTGTATTGGTGGGGCGTGGCCTCTGCGCTGGTGATGGCTGCCGGAACGGCGATCACAATCTCGGCACTGGCCGTGTTGGTTTTTTACTGCCGTCGCGTGGTTGAGCGCTTAGGTGCAAACCGTGCCTCGCCCGTGTGGCAACGTGCGGCTTTTTCTCTTCTGGCGTTTGCCGGCGGGCTGATTTTAGTTGGCTCCGGCGTCCTGCTTTATCTCAGTGCACAGCCCGCGATGATGGGCGGCATTCGGCCATTCTCCGGTTAATTTTACCTTTTATTAACGCTGCGTTAAAAACCCATTGCTTCTGTTAATCACGGCAGGATATTATTTCAATAATGATAACTATTATCATTTATAACCATAATCGCAGAAGGGAATAATAATGAAGAAATGGCTGTTTTCAGTCGTTGCTCTGTTGGGGCTGAGTGCTAGCGTTATCGCCAGCGCTAACCCGATTGTTATTGAAGACGTTAGTGGCAGGAAGGTAGAAATCAAATCCGAAGTGAAGCGGATTATCTTAGGGGAAGGTCGACAGATTTATCTGCTGGCTGCCTTTGATACCGAGGCTCCGTTCCAGCGCGTAGTTGGCTGGCGTGACGATTTGCCGAAAGCCGATTACGACGGCTATCTGGCTTACGAAAAGAAATACCCGGAAATTAAAAAGCTGCCGACCTTTGGCGGAGCGAAAGACGGCACCTTCAACGTCGAGCAGGCATTGACGCTGAAGCCGGATTTGGTACTGATGAATCTGGAATCAAAAGCGGCGACGGATGAAGGCAAGTTGATTGAGAAACTCAGTTCGCTGGGTATTCCGGTGGTGTTCATCGATTTCCGCGAGAAGCCGTTTGAGAACGCAGAAAAAAGCATTCACATCATGGGCCAACTGGTTGGCAAACCACAGCGTGCGGAAGAGATCATTAAGTTCCGTCGTGAGCAGATTGAGCTTGTCACCGATCGGTTGAAGAACTATCAGGGCCCACGTCCGAAAGTGATGATTGACCGTGCTGGCGGCTATGACGAAGAGTGCTGCATGTCATTTGGTGATGAGAACTTTGGCCGCATGGTTGAGGCCGCTGGCGGTGACAACATTGCCAAGAACATCATTCCTGGCACGTTTGGTACGCTGAATCCTGAACAGATTATCAGCTCTCGCCCGGATGTGGTGGTGGTGACAGGGGCTAACTGGAAAAACTACAACACAGCGAATGGCTGGGTTGGCGTCGGACCGGGAGCCGATCAGAAGGAAGCGCTGCAACGCCTGCAAAAATTGATGGAGCGCTCGGCATTCAAAACGTTGCCGGTAGCGACCAATGGTCATGCCCATGCTATCTGGCATCAGTTCTATGACAGCCCGTATCAGTTTGTGGCGATTCAGGTATTGGCAAAATGGATGCACCCGGAGCTGTTCAAGGATATCGATCCTGATGCGACATTCCGCACCTTCCATGAGAAGTTCCTGCCGCTCCCGTATCAACCAGGCTACTGGGTCACGCTGCCAGCGAAGAAATAACGCTGTGAGACAGTAGACTTGATAATAAAAAGCACTGAACCTTGTTGGTCAGTGCTTTTTTTTGCGAAGTACTTAGATGGTCGGTTCGCTGACCAGCCCGTCGATAATCACCTGCGGCACACCCTGCGAACAGCGCTCGATGCGTCCACGTACGCCATAGACTGCTGACAGGCTTTCAGGGCTAATCACCTCGGCCGGTGCGCCATTGGCAATCAAATTACCGTTTTGCAGCATCAATACATGGTCGCCATGACGTAGCGCGATATTGATGTCATGCACTACCACGACGGTGATGATGTTGCGCTTGCGCGTTTCCTTGCGTACCAAATCCATCACGTGGAACTGATAGTTCAAATCCAGTGCGCTAAGCGGTTCGTCCAGCAGGAGTAGCGAAGGTTGACGGATCAGCGATTGCGCCAGCCCAACCAGCTGTTTCTGTCCGCCGGAGAGCTGATCGAGATAGCTCAACGCCAGATGTTCAATGCCTAACTGACGCAGCAGGCCCATCACTTCATCCTGCTTTTCGGCGCTGTGCATGCCGCCGGACGCGCGCTGTGCGACGATAATCGATTCCAGCACGTGCAGGTGAACGCCCGCAGGCAGGGATTGCGGCAAATAAACGACTTTTTCCGCCCGCTGCGCAAAAGGTAACGCCATCAGGTTGGTGTCATCCAACCACAGCTCGCCTTCGGAAGCATTCAGACCTGCCATTGCCCGCAACAGCGTGGATTTACCGCTGCCGTTGGGACCGAGCAGCACGGTAATTTTTCCGCGCGGCAACTGCGGGACGGACAGATCACTGATCACCTGACGCTTGGGGTAACCGGCGCGAAAGTGGGAAAGGCGTAATCCAGAAAAGGTTTGCTGGTTCATACGTTTCCTCTGTGGCGCAGGATAATACTCAGGAAGAAGGGGACGCCAACCAGTGATGTGACGATCCCGACCGGGATAATGACGCCGGGGATGAGGTTTTTCGAGGCAACGGATGCCATCGACAGCACCAGCGCGCCAGTTAACGCACTGGCCGGCAGATAGAAGCGGTGGTCTTCACCGAAAATCATACGTGCGATATGCGGAGCAACCAGACCGATAAAGCCAATGGGGCCAACAAACGCGACCGAAATGGCGGACAAAATACTGATGCGCAGCAGCGTCGCCAAACGCAGGCGGCGGACGTTAATGCCAAAACTCACCGCGCGATCTTCACCCAACCGCAGCGCGGTCAGCTTCCATGAGCTCATCAATGAAATGGGCATCACGATAGCCAGCACCAACAGTAGGATGCCTAATTTTTCCCACGAGGCGCGGGCCAGGCTGCCCATCGTCCAGAACACCAGACCTTGCAGCGTGTCTTCGTTGGCGATGAACTGGAGCATGGAAACCAGCGCGTTGAAGGTGAACACCAGCGCGATACCGAACAGCACGACGCCGGAGGTCGCGACCTGCGTCCAGCGCGTAATACCATCAAGCAGTAACGCTGCCAGCAGCGCAAAGATAAAGGCGTTTGCGGAGATAAACCACTGAGCCGGGATACCGGGGATGCCGATACCGAGGACGATAGCCAGCGCGGCACCGAATGCGGCGGCGGAAGAAACGCCGAGTGTAAACGGACTGGCCAGCGGGTTGTTCAGGATCGTTTGCATTTCTGCACCGGCCAGACCAAGCGCCAGCCCGACCACGATAGCCATCAGCGCGTAAGGCAGACGAATATCCCAGACGATCACGCGTGTACCGGCATCAGCGCTGGCCGGATCGGTCAGCGTCTGCCAAAGCACATCAAGCGTCAGCCCTGAAGGCCCCATCGTGAAATCCAGCAACAACGAGCCGATGATGATCAACAGCAGTATCGCCATAACACCCACGCGGCGTCGAATAATGCCGCGATAGTTGTCCATAATGGTGTTGGCATCCGCGGCAGTATTGCGGATACCCGGTTCAGTGGTTGTACTCATGAAAAATTACTCACCTTGTTTCCAGGCAAAGATAAAGTCACTGTCAGGCAGCGAGGTAAAATTCTGAATGATATGGTGATACGTGTCATCAGGATTCAGGCTGGAAAACGCCTGAGGATAAATGTCCTTTGCCAGATATTCCATACCAACAATGTTGTAAGGATGGTTGTAGAAATGGTGGTAAACGCCGTAAACGTGTTTCGCCTGAACCGCCGGAATTTGGCTGATGCCAGTGCGGTTTAGCAACGTAGTGGCCTGATTACGAACGTCTTCTATGCTGGCGCCATAGCCTAACGGCAGTACCTGACTGTTACCACGCTTAGAGCCTGTCATAATGTAGACGTCAGGTTTCATGCTGATAATTTTTTCCAGCGAGACAAAGCCTGAGGCGCCCGGCAGTAAATCCGAACCAATATTTTTCGCGCCGACCGCTTCAATCAATCCGCCCCAGCCGCTGTTGCTGTGTGTGAAGCAGCAGGAGTCTGAGTTGCCAGCAATCGGTTCAATAAAGACGTTAGGTTTCGGGGTGATTGCAGCGGTTTTCTGCTGAATAGCATCGAAGTGTTGACGATAGAAATCGGTATACGCTTTGGCATTGGCTTCACGGTTCAGAACTTTTCCTAACAGGTCGACGCTGGGAGCGGTATCTTTAGCCGGATTCACTTCATAATCGACGAACAGCACGGGAATATTCAGCGCGCTGAGCTTGTCGATCACACCGCTTTCCTTCAGTGCTGCTTTTGCTCGCAGCTGGGCAATCATCAGATCCGGCTGTTTTGACAGTACGCTTTCCAGATCGACGTTGCCTTTGTCACTGAAGCCCATATCCAGAATGCCAACGGACTGAGGCCATTTTCCTTTCAGCATATCCCAGGTTGCGGTGTCCTGTTTTTTCGCCAGATTGTTCCAGGCGACCAGACGCTGAAAGGGATTATCGCGGTCAAGCAATGCCATCGTCATAATATCGCGCCCATCTTGCAGAATGATGCGCTGTGGCTCTTGTTTAATGGTAACACTTCTTCCGTCGAAATCGGTGACAGTAAGAGGATATTGGGTAGCGTAGCTGAAAAGCGGAGTGGTGAGGAGTGCGGTCAGAAAGAGTGATCTTACTGATTTTCTTAACATGGTGGCGATCCTAATTCACAATTTATCAGTGTAATGAGTTTGATAATTATTATCGTATAAGGATAAACAATGCGTATACAGGATTCATATGTAAAGAAAAATAACAACTCTGGCCCAATTTCGTTTTATTGGGCCAGAGTGGGTCGGAATTAGCGTTTCAGTGCGTCGCTCAGTTCTTCACGGATGGTGCCCAGAATGGATTTCACCACGCGCGGGTTACCTGCAACCAGATTGCCGGATGTCAGATAGTTATGGCCGCCAACGAAGTCCGTCACGATCCCGCCAGCTTCACGTACCAGCAGTTCGCCACCGGCAAAATCCCATGGCTTCAGGCCGATTTCAAAGAAACCGTCAACGCGACCCGCGGCCACATAGGCCAGATCCAGTGCAGCAGAACCCGTACGGCGGAAATCCGCACAGTGGGTGAACAGCGCACCGATGACGTTGATATAGCTTTTGCTGTGTTGTTTTAATTTGAAAGGGAAACCTGTTGCCAGTACGGTGCCTTCCAGATCGCGGGCAGTGCTGCTGCGCAGGCGGTAGCCGTTCAGCTGTGCGCCTTGACCACGAGTCGCGGTAAACAGTTCATTACGCATAGGATCGTAAACGACAGCAACTTCGGTACGGCCTTTAATGCGGACCGCGATAGAAACAGCGAAGTGAGGTAAACGTTTGATGAAGTTGGTGGTGCCATCCAGAGGATCGATAACCCATTGTACTGCCGGATCTTCGCCAACCAGCTCGCCACATTCTTCACCAATAATGGTGTGCTGTGGGTAAGACTTACGGATGACTTCAACGATCAGACGTTCTGCATCCCGATCAACGTTGGTCACAAAATCGTTGCTGCCTTTCTGGCTAGCTTCGACGGCGTCTGGCGTTTCATAGTTTTTGGCAATTAAATTACCGGCTTTACGCGCAGCGCGTATAGCGATGTTGAGCATCGGATGCATGGTATCGGTCCACTGGAATGTTAAAGAACGGAAAGCGGCGCAGAGTATAGCAGGAGAAAAGTCAAATAGCGAAGTTTGTGTTAGAGTACGGCGGTTTCCTTTTCGCACGACTTCCTTTCGCACAATAGAGTACATATGTTAGACAATATTCGCATTGTTCTGGTTGAAACGTCGCACACTGGCAATATGGGGTCAGTGGCCAGGGCGATGAAAACCATGGGATTAAGCAAACTTTATTTGGTCAACCCATTGGTGAAGCCTGATTCGCAGGCAATTGCGTTGGCGGCAGGCGCCAGCGATGTTATCGGCAATGCCACCATTGTGGATTCGTTCGATCAGGCGCTCGAAGGATGTGGTCTGGTCGTTGGCACCAGCGCACGTTCTCGAACCTTACCCTGGCCGATGCTGGAACCGCGTGAGTGCGGCGTTCGTAGCGCGCAGGAAGCGGAACACGCGCCGGTCGCGCTGGTGTTTGGGCGTGAACGCGTGGGGCTGACGAATGAAGAGCTTCAGAAATGCCATTATCACGTGGCGATTCCTGCGAACCCGGAATACAGCTCGCTCAATCTGGCGATGGCGGTACAGATCATTGCGTATGAAGTGCGCATCGCGCATTTGGATCGCTTACAAGCTGGGCAGCCGGAACACGAAGAGTCGCCGTACCCGCTGGTCGACGATCTGGAGCGGTTTTATCAGCATCTTGAACAGACGCTGCTGCAAACCGGATTTATCCGACCGGCACATCAAGGGCAGGTGATGAACAAACTGCGCCGCCTGTTTACCCGCGCCAGGCCTGAAAGTCAGGAACTGAATATCTTGCGTGGGATACTGAGCTCGGTACAAAAAACACACGACGAATAATACTTGAGTGTTTTACTCGGTTAAATAGTTGACTAAAACACTCAGGAATGTCAGACTCGCGGTATGTTCTGCCAATACATGTTTTCATAATACATGTTTTATCTACAGGTACCACTATCATGAGACTGACATCCAAAGGCCGTTACGCCGTTACCGCCATGCTCGATGTGGCTCTGCACTCCCAGGAAGGACCCGTTCCATTGGCGGATATTTCTGAACGCCAGGGTATTTCACTGTCTTACCTGGAGCAGCTGTTTTCGCGCCTGCGCAAGAACGGACTGGTTGCCAGCGTTCGTGGCCCAGGCGGCGGTTACCTGCTGGGTAAAAATGCGAATGAAATCGCTGTTGGTATGGTCATTTCGGCCGTCGATGAATCTGTTGATGCAACGCGCTGCCAGGGCCGCGAAGGCTGCCAGGGTGGCGATCGCTGCCTGACTCACACGCTGTGGCGCGATCTGAGTGACCGTATTACCGACTTCCTGAATAACATCACGCTGGATGAGCTGGTGAACAATAAGGAAGTGCTGGATGTGGCGGATCGTCAGGATGCTGACACGCGCCGCACCGCCAATGGACGTATCCAGGAAACGATTAACGTTAACCTGCGCGCCTGATACACCTTCAACGTGACTAGCACCCTTGCTCGTCACGTTTTGCCTTTCCGATAGCCGCATAATCCTGACCACATTACCCAATGTGGCGTTGGCGTTAGTCCGACTATCACGGCGTGTTCTGACGATAAATTGTTCCAACGATAACATCGTCAGATTTTTTGCATTGGCCCGAGAGGCTGCGGGTATAAACAGCCTGTCAATAAAACAAAACGCATTGTACGTTTTGAAGTGATGTACGGAGTTTATGAGCAATGAAGTTACCTATCTATCTCGACTACTCAGCTACTACGCCGGTTGACCCGCGCGTCGCTGAGAAAATGATGCAATGTTTGACGTTGGACGGTACGTTCGGTAATCCGGCTTCCCGTTCCCACCGTTTTGGCTGGCAGGCGGAAGAGGCGGTTGATATCGCCCGTAACCAAATTGCTGAACTGGTCGGTGCCGACCCGCGTGAGATCGTTTTCACGTCAGGCGCGACCGAAGCCGATAACCTCGCAATTAAAGGTGTTGCCAACTTCTATCAGAAGAAGGGCAAGCACATCATCACCAGTAAGACCGAACACAAAGCCGTGCTGGATACCTGTCGTCAGCTTGAACGCGAAGGCTTTGAGGTGACTTATCTGGCCCCGCAGCGTAACGGCATTATCGATCTGGCTGAACTCGAAGCGGCAATGCGTGAGGACACCATTCTGGTTTCCATCATGCACGTCAATAATGAAATCGGCGTTGTGCAGGATATCGCTGCTATCGGTGACATGTGCCGTAGCCGGGGCATCGTGTTCCATGTCGATGCCACGCAGAGCGTAGGCAAGCTGCCTATCGATCTCAACCAGTTAAAAGTGGATCTGATGTCTTTCTCCGGCCATAAAATCTATGGGCCGAAGGGAATCGGGGCACTGTATGTTCGTCGTAAACCCCGTATTCGTCTCGAAGCGCAGATGCACGGCGGCGGCCATGAGCGCGGTATGCGTTCTGGCACTCTGCCTGTGCACCAAATTGTCGGCATGGGCGAAGCCTACCGCATCGCAAAAGAAGAGATGACCGCAGAAATGGATCGCCTGCGTGCGCTGCGCGATCGTCTGTGGAACGGTATTAATGATATTGAAGAAGTCTACCTGAATGGTGATATTGAACAGGGCGTGCCTAACATCCTGAACGTCAGCTTCAACTATGTTGAAGGTGAATCGCTGATTATGGCGCTCAAGGATCTGGCGGTATCGTCCGGTTCTGCCTGTACGTCGGCCAGTCTGGAGCCCTCCTACGTGCTACGCGCGCTGGGCATGAATGATGAGCTGGCACATAGCTCGATCCGTTTCTCGCTGGGGCGTTTTACCACCGAAGAAGAGATCGACTACACCATCGAGCTGGTACGTAAATCTATCGGTCGTCTGCGCGATCTTTCTCCGCTGTGGGAAATGTTCAAGCAGGGCGTGGATATCAGCAGCATCGAGTGGGCGCATCATTAATTCACCAGAGCGGGGACGACTATCATGGCTTACAGCGAAAAAGTAATTGATCACTATGAAAATCCACGCAATGTGGGTTCATTCGACAACGCCGATCCTTCTATCGGCAGCGGCATGGTCGGCGCGCCAGCGTGCGGCGATGTGATGAAGTTGCAGATAAAAGTCAACAATGAGGGTATCATCGAAGATGCCCGCTTCAAGACATACGGTTGTGGTTCTGCCATTGCCTCCAGCTCGCTGGTCACCGAGTGGGTAAAAGGCAAATCGCTGAATGAAGCTGAAGCGATTAAGAACACGCAGATTGCCGAAGAGCTTGAGCTACCGCCAGTGAAGATTCACTGCTCCATTTTGGCGGAAGACGCTATCAAGGCAGCGATTGCGGATTACAAAAGTAAACGCGACGCGCAGTAATCTCTGCGGCTGAACTCGTCGGGGCACCGTTTCTCTCGGTGCCTGATTCCGGTCGAGGTGGCGAACGATCGAGGTAACAGTATGTCGATTTCTTTGAGCGAAAGTGCGGCACAACGCGTGAGCGCTTTCATCGCAAACCGGGGCAAAGGCCTTGGATTGCGTCTTGGCGTACGGACGTCCGGCTGTTCCGGTATGGCGTATGTGCTGGAGTTTGTTGATGATTTGAACGACGGTGATACGGTCTTTGAAGACAAAGGCGTCAAAGTCATCGTGGACGGCAAAAGTCTGGTCTATCTTGACGGAACCGAGTTGGATTTCGTCAAAGAAGGGCTGAACGAAGGCTTTAAGTTCAATAATCCGAACATTTCCGGCGAATGTGGTTGCGGCGAAAGTTTCAACGTCTGACCCCTCTTGGGTAGTGAGCGTGCGATTGATTAATGGCTTGCGCTGCTACCCAGAACTCCCAGAGTACCACTATGGATTACTTTACGTTATTCGGGTTGCCCATTCGCTATGATGTGGATGGCGGTCTGCTTGCATCTCGTTTTCAGGATTTGCAACGGCAGTTCCATCCTGACCGTTATGCTGCCAGCCCAGAGCGCGAGCGCATGCTGGCGGTACAGCAGGCAGCGACGATCAATAACGCCTATCAGGCGCTCAAGCATCCGTTGAAACGCGCGGAGTATATGTTGTCGCTGCACGGTTTTGATGTGAACAACGAACAGCATACGATGAAGGACACGGCATTCCTGATGGAACAGCTGGAACGGCGCGAAGAGCTGGAGGCGATCTCGCAGCTTTCTGATGCCGACGAGGCGCTGACGGCCTTCGCTGAGCGGTTGCAGGCAACGATCGTTAAGCGCCGTTCTCACATGCGTGATGAACTCGATAATGAGACGTGGGCAGACGCCGCGGATACCGTGCGCAAGCTACGCTTTTTAGACAAGCTCCAGCAACAGGTTGAAGAACTCGAAGAAAAATTGCTGGACAGATAAACGGGTTAATTCGGCGGAAAACTCGATGGTGATTACCATAACGGTTTTTTCGCCAGCCAATTGATGGAAGCTCAATATGGCCTTATTACAAATTAGTGAACCTGGCCTTAGCGCCGCACCTCACCAGCGCCGTCTGGCTGTCGGTATTGATTTAGGCACTACCCATTCTCTTGTTGCTACCGTACGTAGCGGCGAAGCTCAGACGCTAACGGATAGCGACGGACGCGACCTGCTGCCGTCGGTTGTTCACTATCGTCACGATGGGCACAGCGTCGGCTGGCACGCGCGCGACACTGCTGCCCACGATTTGGAAAATACCGTCAGTTCAGTTAAACGCCTGATGGGGCGTTCTCTGGACGATATTCAGCAGCGTTACCCGCATTTACCCTATCGCTTTCATGCCAGCGATAACGGCCTGCCGCTGATTCAGACGTCGGCTGGCAACCTCAATCCTGTACAGGTGTCGGCGGATATTTTGTCCGCGCTAGCTACGCGTGCGGAAGCAGCGTTAGGCGGCGTGCCCGATGGCGTGGTGATTACCGTTCCCGCTTATTTCGATGACGCACAGCGTCAGGGCACCAAAGACGCGGCACGTCTTGCTGGGCTACACGTTTTGCGCCTACTGAACGAACCGACTGCGGCCGCGATTGCCTACGGGCTGGATTCCGGTAAAGAAGGTGTGATTGCCATTTACGATCTGGGCGGCGGTACCTTTGATATTTCCATTCTTCGCCTGAGCCGTGGCGTTTTTGAAGTGCTGGCGACGGGCGGCGATTCTGCATTGGGTGGTGATGATTTCGATCATCTGCTGGCAGAGTGGCTGCGTGAGCAGGCGGGTATTCACGATCGTGACAATCGCCAGTTGGATCATGCTTTTCGCCACGCGGCGGTGAAGGCTAAAGTTTCACTCAGCAGCGCTGAGTCGGTGCGTGTGGATGTCGCGGGTTGGCAGGGCGATATCACCCGTGAACAGCTTGATGCGCTGATTGCTCCGCTGGTGAAACGCACGCTGTTGTCCTGCCGTCGTACGCTGAAAGACGCGGGGCTGACGGCAGAAAACGTGCTGGAAGTCGTGATGGTGGGCGGATCGACGCGTGTTCCACTGGTGCGTGAGCAGGTGGGGACATTTTTTGGCCGCACGCCGCTGACGTCGATCGATCCAGACAAGGTTGTGGCTATCGGTGCGGCGATTCAGGCGGATATTCTGGTGGGCAACAAGCCAGACAGCGAAATGCTGCTGCTGGATGTGATCCCCTTGTCGCTGGGGCTGGAGACGATGGGCGGGCTGGTGGAAAAAATCATTCCGCGCAATACCACGATCCCGGTTGCCCGCGCACAGGAATTTACCACGTTCAAAGACGGCCAGAGCGGCATGATGATCCACGTCTTGCAAGGTGAACGCGAAATGGTGACGGATTGCCGCTCGCTTGCGCGCTTCTCACTGCGCGGTCTGCCGCCGCTACCTGCTGGTGGGGCTCACATTCGTGTGACCTTTCAGGTTGATGCAGATGGCCTGCTGAGCGTCACGGCGATGGAAAAATCAACGGGCGTTGAGGCATCCATTCAGGTTAAACCGTCATACGGTTTGAGCGATACTGAAATTGCCACGATGATCACCGATTCGATGCTGAATGCGAAGGAAGATATCGGCGCGCGTCGTTTGGCAGAGCAGAAAGTGGAAGCGGCACGCGTGCTGGAAAGCTTACAAAGTGCGCTGGTGGCTGACGCAGAATTATTGAGCCATGACGAAAAAGGCGTGATTGTCGCGGCATCCGAACACCTGCATACGATGATGCAGGGAAGCGATCCCGTGGCAATTGAAGCCGCGATTAAAACAGTCGATCAACAAACCCAGGAATTCGCCGCTCGTCGCATGGATGCCTCTATCCGTCGCGCGCTGGCAGGCCATTCTGTGGATGAGGTGTAACATGCCTAAGATAGTATTTTTACCGCATCAGGATCTGTGTCCTGAAGGCGCGGTTTTGGAAGCGGAACGCGGTGAAAGCATTTTGGAAGTCGCCCTGCGTAACGGTATTGACGTTGAGCACGCTTGCGAGAAATCTTGTGCTTGTACCACCTGTCACTGCATCGTGCGCGAAGGCTTTGACTCGCTGGTGGAAAGTACGGAAGACGAAGACGACATGCTGGATAAAGCCTGGGGGCTGGAGCCGGAAAGCCGTCTGGGCTGTCAGGCGCGTATCGCCGGGGACGATCTGGTTGTCGAGATCCCTCGTTATACGATCAACCATGCGCGTGAGCATTGATCCGAAGAGGGAGAAATCACGATGGGATTAAAATGGACAGACAGTCGAGCTATCGGTGAAGCGCTTTACGATCAGTTTCCCGATCTCGATCCGAAAACTGTGCGTTTCACGGACATGCACCAGTGGATCTGCGAGTTAGATGAGTTTGACGATCGGCCGGATGCCTCCAATGAAAAAATTCTGGAAGCGATCCTGCTGGTCTGGTTAGATGAAGCAGAATAGCAACATGACGGGGCGGCCTTGGGTGGCCGTGCCAAAATTCGTAACATTTGCATGTCATGATGCACCGTTTATTTATCTGCAAACCGAGTGTTTATAAGCGAAGCGTTTATAAACACGCATTGATAAGCAGAACGTCTGCAACTATGAACATCACCTGCAAACATGAAAAGTGGCAGGAATACCTATTATCGGAGAAGCACTATGACGAACACTACCATGCTGATTTCACTCTCCACTGAACCTGCTGATGCGCGCTGGGGAGAAAAAGCGACGCTGAGTGTGAATGAGCAGGGTTTTACCATTCATGCAGGAGCGCCACTGAATGGTAAAGCAGCACTGGCAACGATCCAGTGTGCTGCCCGCAAGATCGACGGGCAGGGGATTAAACACGTTAAATTAGCCGGTGAAGGTTGGGATCTGGCAAACAGCTGGGCATTTTGGCAAGGGTATCGCGGGCCGAAAGGGCAAAGAACGGTTGAATGGGCAGAACTGAATGACGCTGACCAGAAAGAATTTAATGACCGACTGAAAATTGTGGACTGGGTACGTGACACCATCAACCTGCCTGCTGAAGATCTGGGGCCAGAGCAGTTGGCGACCCGTGCGGTCGACCTGCTGTGTGATGTCGCGTGTGATGCTATCAGCTACCGCATCACCAAAGGTGAAGACCTGCGTGAGCAAAATTATGCCGGTCTGCACACGGTCGGTCGCGGTTCTGAACGTCAGCCAGTGCTGCTGGCGCTGGACTATAACCCGACGGGTAACCCGGATGCACCGGTATTCGCTTGTCTGGTAGGTAAAGGTATTACGTTTGATACCGGCGGCTATAGCCTGAAACCCAGCGGCTCTATGGATTCCATGAAATCGGACATGGGCGGTGCGGCCACCCTGACGGGCGCACTGGCGCTGGCAGCGGCGCGTGGTTTGCAACAGCGCGTGAAGCTGTACCTGTGCTGTGCGGACAACATGGTGAGCGGCAATGCGTTCCGACTGGGCGACATCATTCGCTACCGCAACGGTAAAACGGTTGAAGTCATGAACACCGACGCGGAAGGGCGTTTGGTACTGGCGGATGGCCTGATTGATGCTTCCGAGCAGAATCCACAGTGGATCATCGACTGTGCAACGTTGACGGGCGCAGCGAAAATGGCGCTGGGTAACGATTACCACGCGCTGTTCAGCTTTGATGATGAGCTGGTGGCGGCATTGCAGGAAAGTGCGAAAGAAGAAAACGAACCGTTCTGGCGTTTGCCGCTGGAAGAGTTCCACCGCAGCCATCTACCGTCCAGCTTTGCCGATCTGAACAATATTGCCAGTGGTGCGCATACTGCGGGTGCCAGCACGGCGGCGGCCTTCCTGTCGCACTTTGTGAAAAATTACCAGCAGGGCTGGCTGCACATCGACTGTTCCGCGACGTACCGTAAAGGCGCGGTGGATCAGTGGGCGACAGGCGCAACGGGACTCGGCGTGCGCACGCTGGCGAATCTCTTGCTGAGCAACGCCAAGTAGTCGATTCAGGCCTTAAAGCGTCGGTTTTTTTAACGTAATCATGTTGAGGAAAGTATGGAGTTTTCGCCACGTAATAAACTGGAAGAAGTGCTGATTCTGGCTGCCACGGAACCTGCACATCGTCCTGAGTTTTTCAGTGAACTGATGGAAGCCACGGTGTTTGTGCTGGGCACTACCGATGACGGGGATGAATCCGGTGAGGTGGTGCTGCATGCGGGCAGTAATGTGAACATTCAGCACTGGGAAAAAGACGATGGCTCATCCGCGATTCCCTTCTTCTCTTCTCTGGAAGCCTTACAGAGCGTGATTACGGAAGAAGCGTCTTTTCTGGCCCTGCCGACGCGTTCACTGTTTGAAATGACACAGGGCGTCACGCTGTTCCTCAATCCTAAACTGCCGTATGGCAAAGAGTTTTTGCCACAGGAAATTGAACATATTCTGTCTGGCGAAGGTAATGGTTTTGTTCAGCAGCGTGTTGTTGAAGAAGATATGCAGGTCATGCTGAGCCAGCCAGCCGAGATGCCAGCACAGATGATCGACTCCCTGACGCAGCTGTTTACCAAGCATCGTCATGTAAAACGGGCGTTTCTGGCGCAGATTCAGGAGCCGGGAGAAGAACAGCCGCATCTATTGATTGGGATTGATGCCGATCAGGATGAAGAAACCATCATCCGTGAAGCAGGCAGCGTCGCCAGCGATACGTTACCGGACGAACGCCCTGTCGATCTGTGTCTGGTGAAAGAAGGCGAACCGGGCATTAGCCACTACATGATTAAGCACACTACGCCGTTTTACGAGCGCAAGTGGGGGAGTTTCCTGAGGGAGTTTAAGGCTACCGGCAACGCCTGATACCCGTCATACTTCAAGCTGCTTGTGCGTTGGCAATACTCGGCTCATCCTTAGCCTCGCCCTGAAGGGCCGCCGCAAGCGGCGTTCAAATCGGCGAGGCCGATTTGTCCTTACTCACCCCAGTCACTTACCTGTGTAAGCTCCTGGGGATTAATGAACCTCATTTTATGAGGTTCACCCTTCGGGCCAGCGCTAGCGCTGTTCAAATCGGTTTTAGACCGATTTGTCGTGCGGTTGCCGCGTTACAAGGCTCATAAATGGGCCTTGCCCTAAAGGGTCAACGCTTTGGCGTTGTTCAAAACGCTAGCGTTTTGTCACGCAACTCGAATTATTTAGGGTATATAGGGTATGTAAATTGATACAAGCAACGGCGGATTACGATTTTTCCGCTGTTGCCTGCAACAGCAGTAAATCGATCAGCATCACCAGATTCGATTCAAATGAGCTAATTTCACCGGCTTCCGCCGCATAGTGAACCGCATCATCGTAGAGCCGGAAGTGCAAATCGGCTAACTCGCCTAACGAGTTCAACGACGCACGGGTAAACGCGATCACCTTCATGCCAATGTTTTTGGCGATGCGCGCCTTATCCAATACCTGCTCGGTTTCCCCACTGCGAGAGATGGCGATAAACACCTGATATTTTGGTGCGTTATTGAGAAAAATACCTCGACTGTCCCCTAACCCAGAAGAGAACGCATCTTTCCCCAGCACCTGAAGTTTCTTCGCCAAATATTCGGCAAACAGATGGGAAAATCCCGCGCCGTACAGAAAGAAGTGGCTTTCTTGTCGCAGGATAGCGCTGAACGCGGCTCTATCCTGATAGCTAATGTAGGCAAACGTGCGCTGATAATTGTCGATAAAATGCTGAAAAGCATCAGGAAGCGACGCGTCATTGGGCGTAACGACGGGAGAGGGAACCAGACGCGGATTATCCGTGAGCAGTGTTTTGCAGTGATAAATGAATTCACTGTAGCCGCTAAAGCCGATTTTCTGGCATAACCGCATGATGGTTGCTGTGGAAACATAGGTCTTCTGCGCCAGCTCCCGCACCGTGATTTTGCCTATCAGCGATGAGTGTTCGGCGATAAAAGCCAGCACGCGGTATTCCGCGCGCGTCAGCACCTGACCGTGCTGCATTAAGGAGGCCAGCCGATTATCCACCCACAGCTCCTGACCAACAGGCAGTAAAATGCCGAGCGGGATTAATCACGCGCAATCGGGACATCATCGCGGCTACCCCAGTCGCTCCATGAACCATCATACAGCGTCACATTTGGGACATTTAACTGCGTTAGCGCCAGCACGACGACAGATGCCGTTACGCCGGAGCCGCAGCTGGCGACGATGGGACGGGTGAAATCCACGCCGTGCTTGTGAAGAATGGTTGCCAGTTCGGCATTGGGTTTTAGCGCACCATGGCTCACTAAATCGGTCCACGGTACGTTCAAACTGTTGGGAATATGGCCGCGATGCAGGCCGGGTCGCGGCTCATCCACCTCAGCATTAAAACGCGGGGCAGGGCGGGCATCGACAATCTGTTCTGATTTATCCCGGCTGATGGAGAGCACGTCGTCGCGGGAGCGAATCGCGCTTTCATCCAACATGGCGTGAAACGTGGTTGGCTTAGGTGCCACATCGCCCTGTTCCAGCGGTAGGTTCTGCGCTGTCCAGCTTGCCAGACCACCGCTCAGGATTGAAAGGGATGTCGCGCCGAAGGTGTGCAGCATCCACCACGCACGCGGCGCGGAGAAGAGGTTGCCTTCATCGTAAATCACCAGATGCTGCTGGTCATCGATCCCCAGCTCACCCATTGCGCGTGCGAAGTCCTCTCGCGTTGGCATCATATGCGGCAAGTCGGTGCTGTGATCGGACAGCGTTTCAATATCAAAAAAAACCGCGCCAGGCAGATGACCGGCGCGGTATTCGGCATGAATATCACGGTTGCTGTTGCCCGGTGGTAGCATACGGGCGTCGATGATCGTAATGCTGTTGTCATTCAGGTGGCTGGCAAGCCAGTCTGCGGAGACAAACCGCTCATGAGAAACGGGCAAATCAGAAGACGATGCTGACATAGCTCCTCCACGCTGGAGCCGACGAATTCGGCTCCGATGTGCAATGATAGATTCATTGTCAGCGATTTTCCCTCATCCGACAAGTCGCAGATTATTGGGCGATGCCGTCTCTATATGCTTGTTTTAATTGCGGCCAGTAATCCTGATTGGCTTCAATCATCTCGTCCAGAATGGCTTTGGCGTGCTGCATGGTTGGCACGGTACGGTTCAGGGTAAATGCCTGCAAGGCCTTCTCGTAGCTGCCTTCCAGCGTGGCTTCAACCAGCAACTGTTCAGATGCCAACTGCTGCTCCAACAAGGCGCGATGGAACTGTGGGACATTTCCCATTCTCACTGGCTCTGGCCCTTGTGCAGTGATATAAGCCGGAACTTCCACCATCGCGTCGTAAGGCAGATTGGCGATAGCACCTTGGTTTTCGACGATGACCAGGTGGCGCTGGCGCAGATCGAACGCCAGCGAACAGGCGACATCAACGATGAACGAACCGTGCACGCCAACGTGGAACGCATCCGACAGAATACCGGTTTCCTTGTAGCTGGCCGCTGCTGCAAACAGCTTCTTCTCACGCCCGTCCATCACTTCATTGGCGCGCGTGTAGTCGGGATCCTGATGCTCAACGATCTGGTTCGGCATCAGGTAGTACTGCAAATACGGATTCGGTACGAATTCCGGGAAATGATCCATGATTGGTTTGATGTTGCGCCAGGTTTTCACCCATGACGGATCGGCGTGTTGCGGATCGGTATCGGCGGCATCGGCGGTCAACAGGCCGTAGCGGGCGATATGCTGGCGCAGTTCTGGCATACGATCCACGCCATCGACCAGCACGCGGGTAAACCAGCCAAAGTGGTTCAGCCCAAAATAGTCTACCGTGATGTCATGACGATCGACGCCTAGCACAGCGGCGATGTTACGCATCGCGGCAACGGGCATATCGCAAATATTCAGCACGCGGGCGTTAGGACGCAGACGGCGTACGCCTTCGGCAACGATCGCAGCAGGGTTAGAGTAATTGACGATCCACGCCTCTTTATGCGCATAGCGCTCAACCAGATCGATCAGCTCAGCCATTGGCAAAATGGTGCGCAGGCCGTAGGCCAGTCCGCCGGGGCCACAGGTTTCCTGCCCAACGACACCGTGACGTAGTGGGATTTTCTCGTCCTGTTCGCGCATCTTGTACTGCCCGACACGCATCTGGGCAAAGACAAAGTTAGCGCCGCTAAACGCGGTTTCCGGGTCGGTTGTGACGGTAAAGACAATGCTGTCACTGTGGTCGCGAATCACCTTTTCCACCACTGGCGCGATGATGTCTTGCCGCTGGCCGTCAATGTCATACAAACGAATCTCTGCCAGCGGGAAATCCGCAAGACGTACCATCAGACTTTTTACGATGCCCGGGGTATAGGTGCTGCCGCCGCCGGCAATCGTCAGAATAAATGGGGATTTCGTCATGGTCAGTCTCCTGTTAAAGCGCGTTTTCAACTGCTTCGCGTATAGTTTTGACGTGAAGTCCGTAAACCACCTGTACGTTGTTACCCTGTCGGATAACGGCTTTCGCACCGGTGTTCTTAAGCTGTTGTTCATCTACCAAAGCGGGGTCGATGAGTGTGACCCGCAGGCGGGTGTAGCAGTTATCCACCACCTCGATATTGGGTTTGCCACCCAACCCGGCGATGATGGTGGCGCCAACAAGCTGAGCATCGCCTTTCACGGCGTCCTGCGTTTTTGCCTGATTCTCTGTCTTGGACTGATATTCGGTTTTGGAATACAGCCGCGTCTCTTCCTCATCGGTTTCACGCCCTGGTGTTGGCATGTCGAAGTACAGAATTAAGAAGCGGAAGACGAAGAAATAAATCACCGACATCGTCAGCCCGACCACGATGTACATCGGCCAGTTGGATTTTTCGATACCCAGCGGCAGGTTATAAAGCAGGAAGTCGATGACGCCGTTAGCGCCAATTGCATGCACGCCCATGATGGAGAACAGCATCATTCCTATGCCAGTCAGCACGGCGTGGACGGCAAACAGCATGGGAGCGACGAACAGGAAGGAAAACTCCAGCGGTTCGGTGACGCCTAGCAAGAAAGAAGTAAAAGCAGCCGGAATCAGGATGGCTTTGGCGGCCAGCCGTTTTTCTGGCTTCGCGGTGACGTACATCGCCAGCGCAGCGGCCGTCAGACCAAACATTTTACTGATACCGCGCGCATCCCAGACCACGGTAGAACTCAGCTGCTTGACGTCCTGACAGGCCATTTCAGCAAAATAGATGTTACGTGCGCCCTGATACAGCTTGCCGCACACCTCTGCGGTTCCGCCCAGTTCGGTGTACAGGAATGGGGTATAGACCAGATGATGGAGCCCGGTGGGGATCAACACGCGTTCCAGAAAGCCATAAATCGCGATGCCAACAGGACCTGCACCTTTAATAGCGAAGGCCAGCCAGGTAATACCCTGTTGAGCAAACGGCCACAGCGCGCTCATCGCAAAGCCTAGCGCAATTGCTAGCGGAATCACCAGAATAGCGACGAAGCAGTGGCCGGAATAGATCGCCATCACGCCGTTAAACTGTTTACTGGAATAGCGGTTATACAGATAGCCTGCGAATCCGCCGATCAAGATACCGGCGAAAACGCCCATCTCCAGCACCTGAACGCCCAGCACCATGCCTTGCCCGGCGGAGCGCATTTCTGCGGCAGGCACGAGTTTGCCCTGCAATTGCAGCGTGATATTCATGGCGTTAATAAAGATGATAAACATCACCAGACCGATCAGCGCAGCGTAGCCCTTATCGCGTTTCGCCAGTCCGATCGGGATCCCGACGGCGAACACCAGCGCCAAATTAGCCAGAATCGCTACGGCAGATTTGGAAACCAGTTGACCAAAATCCTGAATTAAGGGGTGATTAAGTAAAGGGATATAGCCCGCTAAATTGCCGTTACCGAACACATTCCCGAATGCGATGAATAGCCCGACAATCGGGAGTATCAGCACCGGCCCATACAGGGACTTGCCGAAATTTTGCAATGCATTGACCGCTCTTTTCATTATCAGCCCTCTTACTGGCCATTATGGTGGGTACAACAGCAAGGCTAGCAGTGAACGATAAGGGAATTCTAGTTATCTTATTGTTTTAAAAACAAATAACCTATAACGTTACAAGTAACCTTCAGAACTGTGATCGCGGATGATTTGTTACATTTCGCGCAAGGCCTGTGGGGGACGAAAAAGTGCGTGGCGTAATCGTTAATGAAGAAGGAATAAGAGGTAACATTTTTTTAATAAAATGTTATTTCCTTGGTAGGCAACAAAGGTCTCTGCACCTATAATTTGCGCCACTTTCACTAGCCGGGTATACAATTCTTATAATCCGGCTGCAATCTGACAGTTTAGTTAATGAGGTCAATATGACGATAGAACGTACCTTCTCCATCGTAAAACCTAACGCGGTTGCCAAGAATGCCATTGGTTCGATTTACGCACGCTTTGAAAGCGCAGGTTTTACCATTGTTGCGGCTAAAATGCTGCGTCTGAGCCGTGAGCAAGCGGAAGGTTTCTACGCTGAACATAAAGGCAAGCCGTTCTTTGATGGCCTGGTCGAATTCATGATGTCTGGCCCAATCATGGTGCAGGTGCTGGAAGGTGAAAACGCCGTTCAACGTAACCGTGACATCATGGGTGCCACGAACCCGGCAAATGCACTGGCGGGGACGCTGCGTGCTGATTACGCAGACAGCTTCACGGCGAACGCGGTACATGGTTCTGATTCTATCGAATCTGCTCAGCGTGAAATCGCCTATTTCTTCAGCGATGACGAAATTTGCCCTCGCGCGTAAATGAAATAAAGGTTACGCACGATAAATTTTTTTGTGCGTGATAACAGGTCAGCCTGTGATGTTGCTTCCTTATTGTTGCGTTAGTGCGCGACACCGAAGTAATGACACAGAAAAAAAGCGGTGATGGTAGCTTACCTGTTTTAAACTTTGTACAATGCTGCGCCCCGGATGAGCCTGCACTTGTCCGGGGCGTTTCTTTGGTGATTACCATCGAATTCAACCTTCTTTTTAGTGCCATAACGTGTAATAACGAGGCCAGGATTGACAATGTCTAAGCAAATCGCGTCTGAAACCGTCGTGTCTGAAACGACGGCATCTAACATTACCGCATCTAACACTACCGTATCCGAGCAAACCGTGTCTGAATTCTCCCCGGCGTCCGCTGATGCCTCTCAATCCGTCAAAGCCAGTGCGGAAAAAATCAATCTGTTGGATCTTAACCGCCAGCAAATGCGTGACCTCTTCATATCGATGGGAGAGAAACCGTTCCGCGCCGACCAGGTTATGAAGTGGATTTATCACTACTGCTGTGATGACTTCAACCAGATGACGGATATTAACAAAGTCTTCCGCAGCAAATTGCAGGAGATCGCTGAAATTCGCGCCCCTGAAGTGGTGGACGAACAGCGCTCGTCCGACGGCACCATCAAGTGGGCGATTCTGGTGGGTGGTCAACGGGTTGAAACGGTTTATATTCCAGAAGAAGATCGCGCCACGCTATGTGTCTCGTCTCAGGTAGGTTGTGCGCTGGAGTGTAAATTCTGCTCAACGGCGCAGCAGGGCTTTAACCGCAACCTGCGCGTATCGGAAATTATCGGCCAGGTGTGGCGTGCGGCGAAGATCATCGGTGCGTTTAAAGTCACCGGTCAGCGCCCGATCACCAACGTTGTGATGATGGGCATGGGCGAACCCTTGCTGAACCTGACTAACGTGGTGCCAGCGATGGAAATTATGCTGGATGACTTCGGCTTTGGTTTGTCCAAGCGTCGCGTGACGCTGTCCACGTCAGGTGTGGTGCCTGCGTTGGATAAATTGGGCGATATGATCGATGTCGCGCTGGCGATTTCACTGCATGCGCCAACCGACGACATCCGCAACGAAATCATGCCGATCAACAAAAAGTACAATATCGAAACGTTCCTGAGCGCGGTACGCCGCTATCTGGAGAAGTCAAATGCGAATCAGGGACGTGTTACCGTTGAGTATGTGATGTTGGATCATATCAATGACGGCACCGAGCACGCACATCAACTGGCGGCATGCCTGAAAGATACACCGTGCAAGATCAACTTGATTCCGTGGAACCCGTTCCCAGGCGCGCCGTATGGCCGCAGTTCAAACAGCCGCGTTGACCGTTTCTCCAAGGTACTGATGGAATATGGCTTCACGACGATCGTACGTAAAACCCGTGGTGATGATATTGATGCTGCCTGCGGTCAGCTGGCGGGTGAAGTCGTAGACAGAACCAAACGTACGCTGAAGAAGAAAATGGCCGGTGAACCTATCACGGTGAAAGCGGTCTGATAGCAAATGGCCGCGGGTTAACGTAAGCGCTAACCCGACGTCGTCTGCTGAGCTAATTTGCAGAGCAATAGTAAGCAAATTGCGAGGCGCGCCGCGTTGTTGTTAGCTCTTGCTGCCACCCTGTTCATATTCAGGTAACTTCGCAGTCAAGGATGGCTGGCTAGGACGACAAGGCGAGGGAACAGGGATGACAAAGCCACTATTGCAGGGAATGTCTTTATCACAGGGAATGAACTGGCTGAGTAGCTTGTTCGCAGTGCTGTTGCTGGTGGGGTGTGTGCATTCGCCTCAGGAGACGACAAATCCAGCGGTTGCCCAAACCCGCTTGCAGTTAGGGTTGACCTATCTGGCACACAATAATCTGGATTCGGCTCGGCAGAATCTTGAGAAGGCGGTAGCAATGGCTCCGCAGGATTATCGAACACAGTTGGGAATGGCGCTTTACGAGCAGCGGATAGGTGAAAACCGTCTGGCTGAACAGCGTTATCAGCATGTGTTGAACATGGCGCCGGAAAATGGCAGCGTCATGAATAATTACGGTGCGTTTCTGTGTAGTTTAGGGCAGTATGTAGCGGCTCAGCGACAGTTTAGTGCGGCTGCACAACTTCCTGATTACAGTCAGGTTGCTGATGCGTTGGAAAATGCGGGATACTGCTTTTTCAACGCCGGACAGACTGAAGACGCGCGCAATTTATTAAGTCGGGCACTGAAGTATGACCCGACGAAAGGCAGTGCCTTGCTGGCGGAAGCGAACAAACAGTTTGCTGCCGGGAAAAATGAGCAAGCGCGGCTGCTGCTTGATGTTTATCAGCATACTCTTCCGGCCAGTGCCGAAAGCTTATGGTTACAGATTCGTTTCGCCGCGTTAGCGGGCCATGATGGCGATAAAGAACGTTATGGCAACGTGCTGGCGCGAAGTTTTCCACAATCTAAACAGTACCAGCATTTCTTAGCTAATGAATACTGAAGCCACCCAAGATACAACAGAAGCAAAACTACCCGGTGAACGTCTGCGTGAGGCGCGTGAACGCCTTGGGCTGACTCAGCAAACTATTGCTGAGCGTTTGTGCCTTAAAATTACCACCGTTCGCGATATTGAAGACGGTACGACTCCAGCCGATTTAGCGCCGACTTTTCTGCGCGGCTATATCCGTTCTTATGCCAAACTGGTTCATTTACCCGAAGATGAACTGCTTCCTGCCGTGGATAAACAGGCTATCCCTAAAACGATCTCTGTTTCGCCGATGCAGAGTTTTTCGCTGAAAAAAAGTCGCAAAAAGCGTGATGGCTGGTTGATGACCATCACCTGGCTGGTCGTGCTGGTTGTTCTGGGGCTAACGGGCGCATGGTGGTGGCAAAACCATCAGGCTCAGCAGGCGGAAATCAACAGCATGGTTGATCACGCTAGCTCGGTACAGGCACAAACGGAAGGGCAGTCCGTTCCGCTAATGGACAACAGCACCGCGCAGGAAACGGCAGTACCGGATTCTGCTACGGCACCGGCTTCGACGCCAGTCGACCTTTCTGCCACTGCATCGGAGAGACCTTCAACGCCTTCTTCTGCTTCTACACCGTCTGCTGCACCGTCCAGCCAATCCCCTTCGCAGGCGAACGCCACACAGCCACAAGCTGCGGGCAATGTTTTGTTGGGGGCTGGGGCTGTCGCACCTGCTGCGGGTACGGTAGCGGAAACCAATCCAGCCTCTGCGGCTCATGCATTGGTAATGACCTTCACGGCTGATTGCTGGTTAGAAGTCACGGATGCCAGCGGTAAGAAACTGTTCAGCGGCATGCAGCGCAATGGTGGCACACTGAATCTGGATGGTCAGGCACCCTATAAGCTTAAAATTGGTGCGCCTGCTGCGGTACAGATTCAATTTCAAGGTAAGCCAGTCGATTTAAGCCGATTCGTGCGCAGCAGTCAGGTTGCACGCTTGACGTTGACGGCCGAATAACATGTTGTTCAAGTAAGACTGCAATGTTGGAGATGAAGTAATGCATAACGCTGCACCCATAACCCGTCGAAAATCAACACGGATTTACGTCGGCAAGGTGCCTGTTGGTGATGGCGCGCCGATTGCGGTGCAATCCATGACCAACACTCGAACCACCGACGTTGAAGCCACCGTCAACCAAATTAAAGCGCTAGAGCGTGTTGGCGTCGACATTGTCCGCGTCTCCGTACCAACAATGGATGCGGCAGAAGCTTTTAAGCTTATCAAACAGCAGGTGAATGTCCCGCTCGTCGCCGACATTCATTTTGACTACCGTATTGCGCTGAAAGTCGCAGAATACGGCGTCGACTGTCTGCGCATTAACCCCGGTAATATTGGTAACGAAGAGCGCATTCGCTCGGTTGTTGACTGTGCGCGTTACAATAATATCCCGATCCGCATTGGTGTTAACGGCGGCTCGTTGGAAAAAGATTTGCAGGAAAAATACGGTGAGCCAACGCCGGAAGCGCTGCTCGAATCGGCAATGCGCCACGTCGATATCCTCGACCGCCTGAACTTCGATCAGTTTAAAGTCAGCGTCAAAGCTTCGGATGTTTTTCTCGCGGTGCAATCCTATCGTCTGCTGGCTGCGCGTATCGATCAACCGTTGCACCTTGGTATCACCGAAGCAGGTGGTGCACGAAGCGGTGCGGTGAAATCGGCTATCGGCCTCGGCCTGCTGCTGTCTGAAGGTATTGGCGACACGCTGCGCATCTCGCTGGCAGCCGATCCGGTTGAAGAAGTGAAAGTTGGCTTCGATATCCTGAAGTCACTGCGCATTCGTGCGCGCGGGATCAACTTCATTGCTTGCCCGACCTGCTCTCGCCAGGAATTTGACGTAATCGGTACGGTTAACGCACTGGAACAACGGCTGGAAGATCTTATCACGCCGATGGATGTCTCGATTATTGGCTGCGTGGTGAATGGCCCCGGTGAAGCGCTGGTGTCGACCATTGGTGTCACCGGTGGACACAATAAGAGTGGCTTCTATGAAGACGGCGTGCGGCAGAGAGAGCGCTTCGATAACGAACAGATGATCGATCAGCTAGAAGCCAAGATCCGCGCAAAAGCCTCCATGATGGACGAAAATCAGCGTATTACCGTCAATCTGGTCGATAAATAACCTTGTCGGTGTGACGGTCTGCCGTCACCCGCCTAATTCACGATTCCTGAACCCGATGGGGAGGCCCCGCATTGAAGATGCGACGCCAATCCCTCTATAATCGGGTTTATTTTTTGAAAAACGCATAGAGAACTGACGTGGCAAAAAATATTCAAGCCATCCGTGGCATGAACGATTACCTGCCAGCCGAAACGGCATTGTGGCAGCGTATTGAAAACAGCCTGAAACAGGTGCTTAGCGGCTACGGCTATAATGAAATCCGTTTGCCGATTGTCGAGCAAACACCGCTGTTTAAGCGTGCTATCGGTGAAGTGACCGATGTCGTCGAAAAAGAGATGTATACCTTTGACGATCGCAATGGCGATAGCCTGACTCTTCGCCCGGAAGGGACGGCAGGCTGTGTCCGCGCCGGTATTGAGCACGGTATTCTCTATAATCAGGAACAGCGACTGTGGTATGTCGGCCCGATGTTCCGCTACGAGCGTCCGCAGAAAGGGCGCTATCGCCAGTTTCATCAGTTGGGCTGTGAAGTGTTTGGTCTGCAAGGGCCGGATATTGATGCTGAACTGATCCTGATGACGGCTCGCTGGTGGCGTGTGCTGGGCATCGCCGATCATGTGAAGCTGGAACTGAACTCGATTGGTTCGTTAGACGCGCGTGCGCGCTATCGCGAAGCGCTAGTGGCGTTCCTCGAACAGCATAAAGATCAGCTGGATGAAGACTGCCTACGCCGGATGTATACCAATCCGCTGCGCGTTCTGGATACGAAAAATCCGCAGATTCAGGTGTTGCTGAATGACGCACCGGTGCTGACGGACTATCTCGATGACGAATCGCGAGCACACTTTGAAGCGCTGGGTGAACTTTTAACGCAGTCCGGTATCCCATATACCGTTAATCCACGTCTGGTTCGCGGTTTGGATTACTATAACCGCACCGTATTTGAGTGGGTGACGACCAGTCTGGGCGCGCAGGGCACGGTCTGTGCCGGTGGGCGTTATGATGGTATGGTGGAACAACTTGGCGGGCACGCGACGCCAGCGGTTGGTTTTGCGATGGGGCTGGAGCGTTTGGTTCTGCTGGTGCAGTCTGTCAATCCAGATTTCAAAGCACAGCCAGGTGTGGATGCTTATCTGATTTCTTCCGGCGCAGGAACGCAGGCTGCTGCGATGCAGCTAGCGGAGAAATTACGTGATGCGCTGCCGCAGTTGAAACTGATGACCAACTACGGCGGTGGCAACTTTAAGAAACAATTCGCTCGCGCTGATAAATGGGGCGCACGCGTCGCATTGGTATTAGGCGAAAATGAAGTGGCGGCCGGTCAGGTTGTGGTTAAAAACCTGAGCAATGGCGAACAGGATACATTGGCACAGGCCGACGTCGCATCGCGGCTGGCAACGTTACTGGATTGAGGAGAGAGACACCGTGGAAGTCTATACCACAGAGAATGAACAGGTTGATGCACTACGTCGTTTCCTCGCGGAGAACGGAAAGGCGTTAGTTGTCGGTGTTGTGCTGGGCGTCGGCGCACTGGTTGGCTGGCGTTTCTGGCAAAGCCACCAAAATGACAGCGTGATGGCGGCATCTGCATCTTATCAGCAGGTGACGGAGCAATTGGCCGAAGGCAAAGCCGATGCGATTACGGCAACCGAAAAATTTACGGCCGAGAATAAGAATACTTATGGTGCGCTGGCGTCTCTGGAACTGGCTCGTCATTATGTTGATCAGAAAGATTTTGCTAAAGCAGCACAGCAGTTGGTGCAGGCGCAGTCTCAGACTAAAGATGCCGACCTGCTGGCCGTGGTGAATCTGCGTTTGGCGCGGGTTCAGTTGCAAGAAAACAAAGCGGATGACGCGCTGAAAACGTTGGATGCCATCAAGCTCGAAGGTTGGGCGTCACAGGCTGCGGAAGTGCGTGGCGATATCTTGGTGAGCAAAGGGGATAATCAGGCTGCGCGTGATGCCTACAACAAAGGGTTGTCTTCCAATCCATCGCAGGCACAGCAAGCGTTACTGCGTATGAAACTGAATAACCTGTCCAGCTAAGAGGAATTCCATGCAATTGCGTAAAACACTTTTGGTAGGACTGGTTTCTGTTGCCCTGCTGAGCGGATGCTCGCTGTTTAATAGCGAAGAAGATGTTGTCACTATGTCTCCACTGCCGCAGGTGGAAAACCAGTTCACGCCAACCAAGGTGTGGAACAGCTCGGTTGGGAGTGGTATTGGCGAGTTTTATTCCAATCTTCACCCCGCATGGCAGGATAACCGCGTTTTTGCTGCCGATCGTCGCGGCACCGTAAAAGCGATGGATCTGAGTGACGGTAAAGAGATTTGGCGTGCCGATCTGTCAGAGAAGACCAATTTCTTCTCCCGCAATAATCCGGCGCTGCTGTCTGGTGGCGTAACGGTTTCTGGTAACCATGTCTATGTCGGCAGCGAAAGGGCGCAGGTTTATGCGCTGAATGCAGAAGATGGTACGCCGGTATGGCAGACCAAAGTGGCTGGCGAAGCGTTGTCTCGCCCTGTCGTCAGCGACGGTGTGGTACTGATTCACACCAGTAATGGCATGTTGCAGGCATTGAATGAAGCGGATGGCGCAATCAAGTGGAGCGTCAATCTGGATATGCCTACGCTGTCTCTGCGCGGCGAATCTGCCCCGACAACCGCATTTGGTGCGGCGATTGTGGGGGGGGATAACGGTCGTGTGAACGCCGTAATGATCAATCAGGGTCAGCTCATCTGGCAACAGCGTATTTCACAGCCGAGTGGTGCCACCGAAATCGATCGTCTGAACGATGTCGACACGACACCGGTTGTTGCGGGCGAAGTGGTTTACGCGCTGGGTTACAATGGCAACATGACTGCGCTAGATCTGCGTTCTGGTCAGGTGTTGTGGAAGCGTGAACTGGGTTCCGTGCATGATTTCATCATCGACGGCGACCGTATCTATCTGGTCGATCAGGACGATCGCGTTGTTGCATTGAACACCAATGGCGGCGTGAGTCTGTGGCGTCAAAGCGATCTGCTGCACCGTAACTTAACGGCTCCGGCGCTGTATAATGGCTATTTGGTTGTCGGCGATACCGAAGGGTATCTGCACTGGCTGAATACGGCGGATGGCCGCTTCGTGGCGCAGCAAAAAGTGGATAGCTCGGGCTTCCTGAGCAAGCCTGTGGTTGCCAGCGACAAGCTGCTGATTCAGGCGAAAAACGGTGATGTCTACGCGTTCACTCGCTAAGTAACCGTATTGATTTGGAGCACCGCGCTTTTGGGTGTGCTCGTATAACGGCTCCTGACACTATCAGGGGCCGTTTCGTCTTTTTATCGTCAGCGAGTATTTCGCTGTAACGTATTGAAATATAAGTAATGAGGTTGTAACAATGATACCTGTCGTCGCGCTGGTCGGGCGCCCGAATGTGGGGAAATCCACGCTATTTAACCGCTTAACGCGCACTCGTGATGCATTAGTGGCGGATTTCCCTGGGCTGACTCGTGACCGCAAGTATGGTCGTGCAGAAGTGGAAGGGCATGAATTTATTATCGTTGATACCGGTGGCATCGACGGCACGGAAGACGGCGTGGAAACGCGCATGGCGGGCCAATCGCTGGTCGCGATCGAAGAAGCGGATATCGTGCTGTTCATGGTGGATGCCCGTGCGGGGTTGATGCCTGCGGATGAAGGCATTGCCAAGCATTTGCGTAGCCGCGAAAAGACGACCGTGCTGGTCGCTAACAAAACCGATGGCCTTGACCCGGATATGGTCACGGCGGATTTCTACTCGCTCGGAATGGGCGAAGTGTACGCGATCGCGGCGTCTCATGGCCGTGGCGTAACGTCGCTGCTGGAAACGGTTCTGCTGCCGTTTGTGCAGGATGAAATAGAAGAACCGGTCGAGCTAACCGAAGAAGAAGAGAACGCGGCTTACTGGGCAGCGTTAGAAGCGGAAGAGCAGGCCAGTGAAGAAGAAGCAGAAGACGATTTCAACCCCGAAGATTTGCCGATTAAACTGGCGATTGTTGGGCGTCCGAATGTGGGTAAGTCCACGCTGACTAACCGTATTCTGGGTGAAGAGCGCGTGGTGGTGTTCGACATGCCTGGCACGACGCGTGATAGTATCTACATCCCGATGGTGCGTGATGAACGTGAATACGTTCTGATTGATACCGCCGGTGTACGTAAACGCGGCAAAGTGACGGAAACGGTGGAAAAATTCTCCGTCATCAAGACGTTGCAGGCGATTGAGGATGCCAACGTAGTGCTGCTGGTTATCGACGCGCGTGAAGGTATTTCCGATCAAGATCTCTCGCTGTTGGGCTTTATCCTCAATAGTGGGCGCTCACTGGTGATTGTGGTGAACAAGTGGGATGGTCTGTCGCAGGAAGTGCGTGAACAGGTGAAAGAGACGCTGGATCTGCGCCTCGGCTTTATCGATTTTGCCCGTATTCACTTTATTTCTGCGCTACACGGTAGCGGTGTAGGTAACCTGTTTGAGTCGGTAACCGAAGCCTATTCGTGCGCCACTCGTCGCGTCAGTACGGCGATGTTGACCCGTATCATGCAAATGGCATCAGACGATCACCAGCCGCCGCTGGTGCGAGGCCGCCGCGTGAAGCTGAAATATGCGCACGCCGGTGGTTATAACCCGCCGATTGTGGTGATCCACGGGAATCAGGTGAAAGACCTGCCGGATTCCTACAAGCGCTACCTGATGAACTACTACCGTCGTTCGCTGGAAGTGATGGGTACGCCAATTCGTATTCAGTTTAAAGAAGGGGAAAACCCCTTTGCAGACAAGCGAAATACGCTGACGCCAAACCAGCTACGCAAGCGTAAGCGATTGATGTCGCATCTTAAAAAAAGTAAGTGATGTATTAATGGGGTGAATAGCGATATTCGCCCCGTTTTGTCTCTGACAAAACGAACCGTAGTTAACAAAACAAATAGCAATCAAGGAAAGTCATGTCCTGGGAAACCTGGAGTTTTGCATTTAACGTTACGATGCCTAATGTACTGATGTTGTTGCTTGGTATCGCGTTACGCAAACTCAATCTGCTTAATGATGCGTTTTGTGATACCGCCATGCGCGTTGTATTCAATCTTTCTCTTCCCTGTCTGCTGTTTTTTAGCGTTGCAGGTAACCACCAATCTTTCGCAAGCCAGTGGCCGCTGGTGGTTTATGGGACGATAGGAACATTAGCGACATTTCTGTTACTGGAAATTGCGGCGGTACGTGTAGTTAAAGACCCAAAAGAACGTGGCATTTTTGTGCAAGGTGGGTTCCGTTCTAATACGGGCGTGATGGGATTGGCTTTTGCGATGAGTGCTTATGGTGATGAAGGTGTCGCTATCGGTTCTCTGTATCTGATGGTGACGGTGATTATGTTCAACGCGCTGTCAGTTATTACGTTAACACGCAGTTTGCAGCGGGAATCCCCTGAACAGAAGATCCCTGTCAGTCAACTGTTGCGCGGCATTGTAACGAACCCACTGATTATTGGCCTGCTTCTTGGTGCTGCATATGGGCAGAGTCAGCTGCCAATGCCGAGTGTGATTAAACAAACGGGTGGCTTTATTTCCTCAATGGCGCTGCCTTTGGCGCTGTTATGTGCAGGTGCGAGTCTGGAATGGCGTAGTATGTTTCGTTCATCCAATGTTGCCGTGCTGTCCTCCCTTGCGAAAATACTCGTTGTGCCAGGATTACTCACGTTGGGTGGGTGGCTGGTCGGTTTTCGCGGTGTTGAACTGGGGATTATTTTTCTGTTTTCCTCAACGCCGACCGCAGCTGGCAGCTATGCGATGACGCGAGCGATGGGCGGAAACGCGACGCTGGCGGCCAATATTATTGGGCTGACGACGGTTGGTGCGTTTTTCATGATTGCCATTGGGCTGTACGTGCTGCGTTCGCTTGATGTGATTTAATGTCTGATGACGTTGGTTCGTTATTGATAACAGAAACGGGGGAAAAGATGGATGCGCTTTGTCCTGATTGTCACCAGGCGATGATGTGGCAGCCTGGCGGTTCGTTCCTGTGCGAGGGATGCCGGCAGCATTATTTACGTGAGGCTACGTGTCCTGAATGTAAGCACTTGCTTCAGGAACTGAAAGCCTGCGGTGCGGTGGATTATTTCTGCCAGCAGCACGGGATGATTTCCAAACGGCGAGTCGTGTTCAGCTACGCACCGGTCGAGTAAACCCGTTATGACTCCTGTACGCCGTTGCGCCACAGCTCAGCCAACTCTGATGGCGCACGGTTTTCGGGGATCAGCAGGATAACATCGGTATATTGATTCTGCTGTGGGTGGCAGTAGCTGATGTGGATGCGGTAATAGAACTGGTCACCGCGCCCTGGGCCGTCTGGTTCACCGTGTTCGCGTGCCTGAGGAAAGGCATCACGAATTGCGTTACAAATGCGTTCCCGTTCGGATGACGGTACGCTGGCGAGCGCGAAACGTCGCGGCACCGCCAGCTTGGGGATAAAGGCCAATCCCCCTTCACGCGCCAGCTCAATGATGGCATCGTCGTTAAGCTCTGGCAGCGTCTTCATAAGAACTCCTGCCGAACCTCCACACCTACCGTTTCCCACGACTGCATGACGATATCGGCAACGGTGTGATTAAAACGCTTAGCGGCATGCTGAATGGTGTGGCGCGCGAAAATTTCGAAATCTGCATTTTGTGGCAGCGCTTTATCGCACAGTGTGTCGTACCAGATGCGGCCGGCTTTTTCCCAGGAATGCCCGCCCAGCGCGATGGCCGTCAGATAGAATGCCCGGTTGGGAATGCCTGAGTTCAGGTGTACACCGCCGTTGTCTTCACGCGTGTTCACATATTCGCTCATGTGAGAAGGCTGGGGATCGATACCGAGCAGTTCATCATCATATGCGGTGCCTGGGTGAGACATCGACCGCAGCCCCATCCCGTGAATACCGTCTGCCAGCAGATCGGCACCGATAAACCAGTCCGCCTGCTCAGCGGTTTGCCCCAAATGGTACTGCTTGACCATGGAACCAAAGACGTCGGAAAGTGATTCGTTAAGCGCGCCGGACTGACGAAAATAAATCAGTCCTGCCTCATGTTCGGTAATGCCGTGAGCGAGTTCATGCGCGACCACATCCAGCGCAATCGTGAAGCGATTAAAGATTTTGCCGTCGCCATCTCCGAACACCATCTGCTGCCCGTTCCAGAAGGCATTCTGATAATCCTGACCGTAATGTACTGTACCAGCCAGCGGTAGCCCCTCGGCGTCCAGAGAGTTACGTTGGAAAATTTTCCAGAAGAAATCATAGGTGACGCCCAGATAGTTGTAGGCCTCATCTACGGCGATATCGCCGTTGCTGGGTTGGCCTTCAGCGCGCACCAGCTTGCCGGGCAATTGTTGTTGCTGTTCGGCATCGTGAATGTTGCGATTTACCTGCCCGGCGGATAATTTTTCATGGGGTTCCGGGCGCGCGTTGTGACTGACCATTAATGACTGAACGTGCATCAGCGTCTGTTGCGCGCAGTGGCGCTGCTCGTCTGTGCCGTTTGCGATAATACGATGCAAAATGTAAGGGGGGATCACGCTACAAATCGGTCTGGACTTCATACCTCATCTCCTTGAAAGGCAACCATTGGGGTAACACAGACGATCAATAAAGTTCACTGTCTTTTATCCCATCCGCGTCACCGCGCAGGGTTCGGAACCCGTGCGATGAAAGCGGTGAATATGAATTAGTGAACTGGAAATGAGTATAGTTCAGATGTCAGAGGTAAGAATGGGGGACCGCCGTTGTTTTTAGGATAAATCCCCATTCGCGTGTTTTATGCTGTTCGCGTTATTTTGGCGTCTTAGATGCGGTTTTTTGCCGCTTTTTCGCGGAATTTGAATTCGTCATCAGCGTCGTGACCTGACTTTCTACCCAGCCGTCCTGCAAACGGGTTTTCAGTGTCTCACCGGGTGTGATTTGTGCGACGTTTTTCAGCACCTTGCCGTCTGGTGCGGTGGTGACATTATAGCCGCGCGCCAGCGTTGCGAGCGGGCTAACGCCTTCCAGTCGCGAACAGGCGATGCCTAGCTTCTGCTTGCTCTGATTCAACTGACGTTCCACCGCACTTTGCATCTGATAGCTAAGCTGTTGCAAACGCTGCTGGGCACGATGAATACGGGTTTGCGGCTGCTGTTGCATCAGACGCTGTTGTAAGCGTTCACTCCGGCGTGATATCTGCCGAAGCTGTTGCTGCATGGCATCATCCAGCCGTTGGCGTAATTTGACCAACTGGGCCTGCTGACGTGCCAGCCGCAGCTGTGGATGCTGCTGTTGCAAGCGGTGGTGCAGGCGGGTGAATTCCCGGTTGCGCTGGGCAAGGTAGTAATCCATCGCCATTTCCAGCCGCTGACGCTGGGACTGTATTTGGCGTAACAGCTCCAGTTGGTTACGACTCACTAACTCGGCAGCGGCGGATGGCGTGGGCGCACGCAGGTCACCGACGAAATCGGCGATGGTGACATCGGTTTCATGACCCACAGCGCTGACGATAGGAATGCGGCTGGCGAAAATCGCGCGGGCGACCCGTTCGTCATTAAAACTCCAGAGATCTTCCAGCGAACCGCCGCCGCGCCCGACGATTAACACATCACACTCATCCCGCTGGTTAGCCAACTCGATGGCGCGGACAATTTGTAACGGTGCTTCTGCGCCTTGCACTGATGTGGGATACACGATCACCGGCAGTGATGGATCGCGGCGCTGTAACACCTGCAAGATATCGTGTAGGGCGGCACCGCTGGCTGATGTAATCACACCGACCTGTTTGGCAGGAGAGGGAAGCACTTGCTTAAACTGCTGGTCGAACAGCCCTTCGGCGGCGAGACGTTGCTTGAGCTGTTCAAACTGCTGCTGTAGCAGGCCATCACCTGCGGGCTGCATGCTTTCCGCCAGTAGCTGATAGTCGCCACGGGGTTCATACAGCGTAATGCTCGCCCGAATCAGCACCTGCTGACCGTTTTGCGGGCGGAACGTCACTCTACGGTTGCTGGTACGAAACATCGCGCAGCGCACCTGTGCACGTTCGTCTTTCAGCGTGAAATACCAATGGCCGGATGAGGGCTGAGAAAGGTTGGAGATTTCGCCGGAGAGCCAAATCTGGCCCATTTCCATTTCCAACAGTTGTCTAACCGTCTGATTCAGGCGGCTAACGGTAAAAATTGCAGAGGAGGGAAATTGAGACATTGTGAGCCAGATCAAATTTTAAAACAGTCACTTAATTGATCGATACTACCTACCTGAAACAGGTAATCAAGCATTTTAGTAAAATAATGCTGGAGGCAACCGATTACGCTCTGTATAATGCCACGGCAATATTTTATCTATTCTTACATCCACCTTGGTGAGATATTGCCCATGCTACGTATCGCTAAAGAAGCACTGACGTTTGATGACGTCCTCCTGGTTCCCGCTCATTCTACCGTTCTGCCAAACACTGCCGATCTGTCCACGCAGTTGACGAAAAACATTCGCCTGAATATTCCTATGCTGTCCGCAGCGATGGATACCGTTACCGAATCTGGCCTGGCTATTGCGCTGGCGCAGGAAGGCGGTCTGGGCTTTATTCACAAAAATATGTCCATTGATCGTCAGGCTGAAGAAGTTAGCCGCGTGAAAAAACACGAAAGCGGCGTGGTGGTTGATCCACAGACCGTGACGCCAGAAACCACGCTGCGTGAAATGAAAGAGCTGACCGAGCGCAATGGCTTCGCTGGCTACCCTGTCGTGGCAAAAGACAACGAACTGGTCGGTATCATCACTGGTCGTGACGTGCGTTTTGTGACCGATTTGGAAAAACCGGTTAGCGCGTTCATGACGCCGAAAGAGCGTCTGGTCACCGTTAAAGAAGGCGAAGCGCGTGATGTCGTGCTGCAAAAAATGCACGAAAAACGCGTCGAGAAAGCGCTGGTCGTTGACGACAAATTCCACCTGATCGGCATGATCACGGTAAAAGATTTCCAGAAAGCAGAACGTAAACCGAACGCCTGTAAAGACGAGCACGGCCGCCTGCGCGTTGGCGCAGCGGTTGGTGCGGGTGCGGGTAACGAAGAGCGCGTTGATGCGTTAGTTGCCGCGGGCGTTGACGTACTGCTGATCGACTCCTCACACGGCCATTCCGAAGGTGTATTACAGCGTATTCGTGAAACGCGCGCGAAATACCCGAACCTCGAAATTATCGGCGGCAACGTCGCGACGGGCGCAGGCGCGAAAGCGCTGGTTGAAGCGGGCGTTAGCGCGGTGAAAGTGGGTATCGGCCCTGGCTCTATCTGTACCACCCGTATCGTGACTGGCGTGGGTGTACCGCAAATTACGGCGATTTCCGATGCGGTTGAAGCGCTGGAAGGCACGGGGATTCCGGTCATCGCCGATGGCGGTATCCGCTTCTCCGGCGACATCGCTAAAGCCATCGCGGCAGGCGCAGCCTGTGTCATGGTCGGTTCTATGCTGGCGGGTACGGAAGAATCCCCGGGCGAAATCGAACTGTACCAAGGGCGTTCATTCAAATCCTATCGCGGCATGGGCTCACTGGGCGCGATGTCCAAAGGTTCATCAGACCGTTACTTCCAGACCGATAACGCTGCCGACAAACTGGTGCCGGAAGGTATCGAAGGCCGCGTAGCTTATAAAGGCCGTCTGAAAGAGATCGTTCATCAGCAAATGGGCGGCTTGCGCTCCTGCATGGGTCTGACCGGTTGCGCTACTATCGACGCACTGCGCACGCAGGCTGAGTTTGTACGTATCAGCGGCGCAGGCATTCAGGAAAGCCACGTTCACGACGTTACCATCACTAAAGAGTCACCGAACTACCGTATGGGTTCATAAGGTGATTTAACGCTATAAACCCTGTACTATTTTGCGCCGCTCTGCCTTTGCGTAAGGCTGAGCGGTTAGCTGGGTTTACTTTTCGCTTTTGTCTTTTGCTTTTTGGAACATGCTCCTCATGACTCAAAACATTCATCAACACCGCATTCTTATTCTGGATTTCGGCTCGCAGTACACGCAATTGGTGGCACGTCGCGTGCGTGAGCTGGGCGTTTACTGTGAACTGTGGGCATGGGATGTCACGGAAGCACAGATTCGCGGGTTTAATCCGAACGGGATCATCCTGTCCGGTGGCCCGGAAAGCACCACTGAGTTTGGCAGCCCGCGTGCGCCAGAATACGTGTTCAATGCTGGCGTACCGGTATTAGGCGTGTGCTATGGCATGCAGACGATGGCGATGCAACTGGGCGGCCACGTTGAAGGTTCCAACGAGCGTGAGTTTGGTTATGCGCAGGTGGAAGTTAAAACGGATAGCGCGCTGGTGCGTGATATTCAGGATGCGTTGAGCGCCGCTGGCGCACCGCTGCTGGATGTCTGGATGAGCCACGGTGACAAAGTAACGGCTATCCCAGAAGGGTTTGAGACCGTTGCCAGCACTGATACCTGTCCGTTTGCCATTATGGCGAACGAAGAGAAGCGTTTTTACGGCGTGCAGTTCCACCCGGAAGTGACGCACACCCGTCAGGGTCAGCGCATGTTAGAACGTTTTGTTCTTGATATCTGCCAGTGTGAAGCCCTGTGGACGCCAGCCAAGATTATCGACGATGCGGTGAACCGTATTCGTGAGCAGGTTGGCAACGATCAGGTGATTTTGGGCCTGTCTGGCGGCGTGGATTCTTCCGTCACCGCAATGCTGCTGCACCGTGCGATTGGCGATCGTCTGACCTGCGTGTTTGTTGATAACGGCCTGCTGCGCCTGAACGAAGCCGATCAGGTGCTGGAAATGTTCGGCGATCATTTCGGTCTGAACATTGTGCATGTGGCGGCGGAAAATCGCTTCCTGGGCGAACTGGCTGGCGAAAACGATCCAGAAGCCAAGCGTAAAATCATCGGTCGCGTGTTTGTTGAAGTGTTCGATGAAGAAGCCAGTAAGCAAGCTGATGTGAAATGGTTGGCGCAAGGTACCATCTACCCAGACGTGATCGAATCTGCGGCTTCTGCGACTGGCAAAGCGCATGTGATCAAGTCCCACCACAACGTGGGTGGCCTGCCGAAAGAGATGAAGCTGGGTCTGGTTGAGCCGCTGAAAGAGCTGTTCAAAGACGAAGTGCGTAAGATCGGTCTGGAACTGGGTCTGCCGTACAACATGCTGTACCGTCACCCGTTCCCTGGCCCAGGTCTGGGCGTGCGCGTGCTGGGTGAAGTGAAGAAAGAATACTGTGACCTGCTGCGTCGTGCGGATGCGATCTTCATCGAAGAACTGCACAAAGCTGACCTGTACAACAAAGTCAGTCAGGCATTCACCGTCTTCCTGCCGGTTCGTTCCGTGGGCGTGATGGGCGATGGCCGTAAATACGATTGGGTTGTCTCGCTGCGTGCGGTAGAAACCATCGACTTTATGACCGCGCACTGGGCACACCTGCCATACGACTTCTTAGGCCGCGTATCCAACCGCATCATCAACGAAGTCGACGGCATCTCCCGCGTGGTTTACGACGTGTCGGGTAAGCCACCAGCCACGATTGAGTGGGAATGATTTCGCGTCTTGCAACAGCCTGCACGTAAAAGCAGTAAAGTACTTCTAAGCCCGCGTAACTGCGGGTTTTTTGCTGTTTAGCCTAAACTATCTGACAAATTTTCGTATCATCAAGTATTCAGTTCCAAGAACAAGATCGCGGCTTCCAATACTCAGGAACAAATACTTTGAAGACTTCAGGTAAAAGAAGCCTGCTAATCGCCTGACTTACGGCATTACCAAGCTACAATGCCGACGAATTGGCTATCTGCAAGGTTGAGAACAAGCTATATGACCGGTTAAAGAACTGTGGTTGATATTTACGAACCCAAAGTGGCTAAGGTATACCCTTATTTGTGTGTGCTAGTGCAATTATATGGCGGCTTTTGCCACAGCGAAACTATCTTCGAAAAGACGAAACCGGACGATTTCGCCATTTTCTACAGTGAAGTCGAAGCAAAATTCTGACTCGATCAGTTTACCCGTTCGTAAAATGCGAGAGGCAAGCTCTCCGAGCACGACAACCCGATTGCCTCGTGTCAGGATTTCGTGCACTTCGAAAGATTCTGATGCGATCTGTTCCTTGATCTGCGTGTAAAACTCCGCAGCTCCGGCTTTTCCTATCTTGCGACCAATCCAGGGTACAATGCTTGTGTCGCCAGCCACAAACCAATCGACCTGTTCGCTGACGAGTTCCGCGATCCTTTCGACTGGGTCGTTTGATCCGGTACGGCGAAAGAATTCTTCGACAACAGCGCCGGGGGAAATACTCATTATATGATCCTTTTTTGTAGTAAGATTTAAATAAATGCTATTGTCTACAAAAGCTCAGGTCAATAGAATATTGTAGTAAAAATTAAAAAAAGGAAGACGTAATGGCTCAACGTGGTCGCCCGCGCGCTTTTGAGCGGGACAAAGCCCTTCATGCGATGATGGAGGTGTTCTGGGCGCGCGGCTATGAAGGGGCGCAATTGGTCGATCTCACGGCAGCAGCTGGCATTGCCCCTCCCAGCTTTTATGCAGCCTTCGGTTCCAAAGAAGAAGCCTTTTGTGAATCGGTGGATTACTACATTACAACGGTCGGTGCAATACCGATGCAAGAATTAGACAATGCTGCAAACCTGAATGAAGGCTTGTTGCGCATGTTTCAAGCCAGTATTGATATTGCTTTATCCATGCGCCCCGGTGGCTGTCTACTAATTCTTGGGGTCGTGAACTGCCTAACGGAGAATGAGGCGGCACGGACGCATCTCAAAGCTGCGCGAGATAAGACGCGTGAACTCATACATACGCGTCTTAAACATGCTCGTGCTGCTGGAGAACTTTCCCCTGACTGCGACATTCAGCAACGCTCAGCGTTCATACATGGCATCATGCAAATGATCTCATTTCAAGCGAGGGACGGTGCAACCCGAGATGAGCTTGAAGCCTTGGTTGCTCTTGCACTTGGCTCTCTAGCTCTGTAACACGATAGGTGGCCGTAACCAGTGAAGAGACCGTTAACTAAGATGAAAAATGTACTGCTTCATTCTACTTTATGTGATGGTTTTTTTAGATTCTTGATAAAGAAATAATGTGACTCTCCAGGTGAGGGCGAGTTTTCAACTTTTTCAATAACTTTATATCCTTTCTTCCCATAAGAACCGGGAGCATTGAAGCTCATTGGCTCCAAATAGACGAAGATACAGCCTTCTTCTAAGGCAATTTTTCAGCTTCAGCTAGCAACTGACCTACTATGCCTTTTCCGTGGTAACGATCTTTATATTTACTTGTTTTTTATTGCATGACTTGTCCGAGTTAATGTGATTTAACTCGGGCAACCGGGGAATTCGAGTACAGCCAATCAGGCGGTTTCTGCTGCTTTTAATCCATCAAAGTTTTCAAAGTGCCAGGTTTCTTTGATGCGGCCTTCCTCAATACGGTGCATATTCATACCTATGAAACGAACAGACTTGCCGGAGGCTTTCCAATGGTCGAAATCGTTGATATGTCGGCCACTCATGGTTATTCGGCAAACGATCAAATCATTCTCGGCAACGACAGCGTCTATACACTAAATACTTCAAGCTGCTTGTGCGTTGGCCGCCCTTACTCACCCCAGTCACTTACCTGAGTAAGCTCCCGAGATTCGCTCGGTTGCTGTCTTCACGCAACTCGAATTATTTAGGGTATAGAATGTGACATCAATGCTGAGAATAAAAGGAAACGTTTTACTTGATATCCCTCACGCAACGTAAAAATAGGTCAATGTTTCACCCAATCTCTTAACCTCGCTGCCAACTGGCAGTAAACTAGCGGAATGATTGTTTGACCGATTTTCACTGTGGGCGCCCGTCCGCAGGCGTATCGATTCTTTTCCATCTCTTTTCTGTGAGCTATTTGGCCTATGACGTACCTCAAATTCTTGGGGATTGGGTTTATTTGTGTGCTGTTGCTGTCTTTTTGGCAAAGCTGGGCGCAGTCAACGCGCAACGGCGAAACGTTCAATGGACAAAGCTGGTGGTCTGCCAAGCGTGATTCTTCCGGCTTGGCACCGAACCCTGTGCAATTTCGCCAGACGGCTATCGTGCAGGTTTATGCTGCGCCGACTTACGGCTGGCGCGGGTTGGTGGCGGTACACCCGTGGATCATTTTCAAGAAAGCGGGGGAAACCCAATATCGCCGTTATGAGGTCGTGAGGTGGGGGAGCGATAACGTCGTCCGTCTTAACCGTTCGGTGGCCGATGCGTATTGGTATGGCGCGAAACCGAAGCTGTTGGTGGAGCACCGTGGCGATAAGGCGGAAGCCATGATCCCGCAGATTGAGGCCGCGATCAAAAGCTATCCGTGGCCGAATACCTACCACGCCTGGCCGGGGCCGAATAGCAATACGTTTTTGGCGCACATTGGCCGCGAAGTGCCCGCACTCAAGCTGGATATGCCAGCTAATGCCATTGGTAAAGATTACCGCCCGATCTCGCGCCCGGTTGGGCTGTCGCCATCGGGAAGCGGCGTGCAGATCTCACTGCTAGGCGTGTTGGGTATCACGATGGGTATTGAAGAGGGGATTGAGGCCAACATTCTGGGGCTGAACATGGGCGTGGATATGAACCCGCCCGCGCTGCGTTTACCCTTTGTTGGTCGCCTCGGCTATGAGAAAACAGGTAGCGAAGAGGGATAAGGGCAGGTCTTCACCTTTTATGCGCCGCACTGCCGCAGATGTGTCAGCAGATTAGCGACTTCGGGCTGCAATGTTGCGCCGGATTTCACGCCTAGCCAGAGCTGGCGTGACGCCCACTCGTCGGTGAGGTTGATGGCGCGTAACCCGGTGCCGAGTACGCCTTGGCGAATTGCCCCTTCCGGCAAGACGCTGATCCCCAGCCCTGCTTCGATCATGCGACAAATGCCGTCAAAGCTGCTGACCTGCACCCGCAGGCGCAGCACTCTCCCCAGCTCATCCGAAGCGTCTTTCAGCTGTTTTAGCAACGAGCTGCCGTTATTGAGGCCGACATAGTCGTAGCCCAGCGTGTCGTTGAAGCTGACTTCTGGTCTTGCGGAAAGCGGGTGCTGGGGTGGAACGAGTACGACAAGTTTGTCCTGACGATAAGGAATCTTCTCGACTCCCTGCGAGCCGACATTGTCAGCGAAGATGCCGATATCGGCTTCTCCCATCGCGAGTGCCGTCACCACGGTCTTACTGAGCTTTTCCTCCAGGTTAATACGAATGAGCGGCCGGGCCAGAAGGAATGACGCCAGATCTTGCGGGAGAAACTGAATAATCGCCGAGGTGTTCGCCCACATGTGTACGTGGCCGCGCACGCCAACGGCGTAGTCATTCATTTCACTCGCCATGCGCTCCACGTTGCTTAGCACATTACCTGCAAGATTCACTAATTCCTTGCCTGCCGGAGTTAGCGTTAGGCCGCGCGGCATGCGGATAAATAGCGCACAGTCCACGGTACGCTCCAGTTCGGCGATGCGTTTACTTAAAGCCGAAAGCGTAATGTGGAATTTTTCTGCGGCTTTGGTCAGGCTGCCGGTTTGGGCAACTTGCAAAAAGATGCGGAGCGACTGGAGGTCAAAATGCGTAGGGTTAATCATTAGCTATCGAGAGTCCTCAGCAGGGCAGAAAAGCAGGGCGTATTGATACCGCGCAGTATGCGGGTACATTTCTTATGTCACGCTGTAATTTAGCACAGCAGATGGTTTTCCTGACAGGAAAGGGTCATTGAGTATTCAGGGATTATCAAAATGCGGCTCTGCGCCTAGGATGGCGTTGTCCTCTCTCTATTTTTGCCCGATGGGTGACTTGGTTACGTTATGTTTAGCTTAATGATGTTCAGCGATATGTTGTTGTGTTTGCTTTTGGGGATCGGGCTGGGATTTTGCGGAGGAATGTTGGGGATTGGCGGTGGGCTGATCGCGATTCCGATTCTGGGCGTGCTCTTTGGGATGGATCAGCATATGGCACAGGGAACTGCGCTGGTGATGATTACGCCTAACGTGCTGATTGGTTTTCTACGCTATCGTCAGCGTAACCGCATTGATACGCGGGTGGCGTTGACCATGTGTGTTTTTGCGACGGGGTCTGCCTACTTTGCCGCTCACATGGCGTCATCGATTGATGTTCACAACCTCCAGCGTGCGTTTGCCACTTTTCTGTTGGTGCTGGCGACGTACTATATGTGGCAGTGGTATAGCAAGAAGCGAAGCCAAAAGCCGGAGATGGCGCTATCGCCCAAATATCTGCCGTTGATTGGTGTGGCGAGTGGGTTTATATCCGGTATTTTTACCGTTGGCGGTGGTCTGGTGGTGGTGCCAGTGCTGGTTACCCTGTTTGCCTTTGCACAAACGCAGGCGCAGGGAATGGCGTTAATTCTCGTCGTGCCGGGCGCACTGGCGGCGCTACTGTCTTATTCGCAAGCGGGTAATGTTGACTGGAGTATCGGTTTACCACTGGCGCTGGGGGGGATCATCAGCGTGTCCTGGGGTGTCGCGGTGGCTCATAAACTTCCGGTCGCTTATTTGCGCGGCGCGTTTTGTCTAATGCTGGTCGGCGTGGGTATCACTATGCTGGTGCTGAAATAATGACGTGAGCCATCATATTTATCGCTCTTAATTCCTATGTATTCCGCTCTACGAAAAGGTGCGCCACGAATACGTCACCAAGAACCCGTGGGAAATGGCCTTTTTCACGCGTCCTGACATCGAGGTGTACCCTATTAAAAGTAAGCAGCTTGTGTGCTCTGGTAATACGCAAGCGCTTGGCTAAATATAAAAAATGGGATAGCGCAGTGCTATCCCGTTTATATTCAAAACGCCGTTTACATTGACAGATCAATTACCATGCGACCTGTAATTTTTCCGCCTTTCATTTCAGCGAAAATAGCGTTGATGTCTTTCAGCGGGCGACGAGTCACTTTCGGTTTCACTTTCCCTTCTGCCGCAAACTGGAATGCTTCTTTCAGGTCTTCACGCGTGCCAACCAGCGATCCTACTACCTGAATGCCATCCAGCACCAGACGCGGAATATTCAAATCCATGGATTCCGGTGGCAGGCCGACGGCAACAAGGCGTCCGCCCGCGCGAAGGGCATCGACTGCGGAGTTAAATGCTGCACGGGCAACGGCAGTGACTACGGCTGAATGCGCGCCGCCCACTTTTTCCTGAATGATTTTTGCAGCATCTTCCTTCGCAGGGTTAATGACCAGATCCGCGCCCATCTCTTTGGCAAAAGCTAATTGGGCGTCGTTGACATCAATCGCGATGACCTTCGCATTAAAGACATTTTTGGCGTATTGCAGCGCCAGATTCCCCAATCCGCCCAGACCATAAATGGCGATCCATTGTCCTGGTTTGATTTGTGAGATTTTTACCGCTTTGTAGGTTGTCACGCCCGCACAGGTAATACTGCTGGCAGCGGCAGAGTCCAGACCATCCGGCACTTTTACTGCGTAATCGGCAACGACGATGCACTCTTCTGCCATTCCGCCATCAACAGAGTAGCCCGCGTTTTTTACTTCGCGACACAGGGTTTCGTTACCGCTATTACAATATTCACAGTGGCCGCAGCCCTGATAGAACCAGGCCACGCTGGCGCGATCGCCGGGCTTCAGTGAGGTCACTCCCGGACCCACTTCTTTGACGATGCCAATGCCCTCATGGCCAAGCGTGATGCCGGTAACGTCGCCAAAATCCCCGTCTTTAACGTGCAGATCGGTGTGGCAAACGCCACAGCACTCCATGCTTAGCAGGGCTTCGCCGTGCTGGAGGGGGCGCAGTTTTTTATCCTGAATCTCAACGGAATGATCCTTTGTAACGATGGCTGCTTTCATTCGTCTTCCTTTCACTGAATGTTTTGTGGAGGTTATGTTTTCGGTTCTACCTATAAAAAAGTACACCCTGGTCAGTGAGTTGATTAATCAGGAAGTGTTTAATTTTGTTACAGAATGATAGGTGGCAAGCAGGGGGCGCCGTTGTGGAAATGAGTAGGGTTTATGATAATTCAGGGAGGGGGGCGCGTCCGTGCGGCCGTGTTATTGGTATGGCGAGAGGCGAACTACGACGTTTTTTCCTTCGGTTCCAGAGCCCATTCTACCTTGCCTTTACCGGTATTTTTGGCTTGGTAAAGCGCGACATCCACACGTTTCATAAAGTGTTCGGTGGGTTCGTGAGGCTGTTTTTTACCCGCCCCAATGCTGACAGAAAGGTGGTGCATATTCTTGATAATGATTTTGTTCGCATTTTTTAGCACTTCTCTTGCCAGCTTCTCTGCCCGATTCTGTGTTCCGGCATACAGAATAATCGCGAACTCTTCGCCTCCGATTCGGGTTGCGACGATCTCACTGTTATCGAAACGGGAAAGAATATGACCAAATTTGCTTAATATTTCGTCGCCTTTCGTATGTCCATATTTATCATTAATGACTTTGAAATTGTCGATATCGATAATAAATAAATAGGGTGTTTTCGCTTCGAGCTTTTTTAATTCGTTAATAAAAAACCGACGATTAGGAAGCTGTGTGAGTTCATCGCTAAATGACTGTATTCTGGCTTCGACATACTTATTATTGATTTGTTGTATCAGGGTATAGACACCGAATCCAACGCCAAACATACCAATAATTCTCAGCATGTCCTCAACATAATACCCAACCAGCTTAGGCTGATAGATAAATTCATCCATGAAGTCAAACGTGGCTGAGCCTATCCAGACATGGAGCCCGAGGCGAATGGATAAGGCTGAAGTATGGTTAAGGGATATTTTACTGGTGCATGACAAGATAAAAAAAAGAAAAATCAGCGCAATCGAATCGGTATAAACCCCCGGATTATTGTGTAACTGCTCCTGAAAGTTGCGCGGCTTGAAGAACAGGAGATTAAATATAATGATTAATACCGATAATAAAAGGGCAAATCTTACTGACGAGGATGTCTTCTTATTTTTATCAATGAAGTCGTGGTCATACTCTTTAAAAGGCATTGTGGATCTCCTCTTGCATCACTTTCCAATCCTATCATGAAATTTGTTGAATGCATTCAGTAGCGTGGTGCCGACCGGTGTGGTCCAGAGAATGACGATAATCTGACTCATGGGTAAAAAGCAGACGCCCGATCGCTCAGGCGTCTTTACCGATTAAAAATCGGCTTTCAGTACAACACGGTAACGGGCTTTGCCGTCACGTACGTGCTGGATGGCATCATTGATTTTCGACATCGGGAACAGTTCCGTCTGCGGCTTCACGTTGGCACGTGCGGCGAGCTTCATCAGAGAACGCAGCTCATGCGGTGAACCAGTAGAAGAACCAGAAACGCTGCGGTCACCCGCGATAAGCGTGAAAGCCGGAACGCTGAATGGCTTCATCACTGCGCCGACGGTATGGAATTTCCCGTTATAAGCGAGCGCGTTGAAGTAGGGCTGCCATTCCAGATCGACACTCACGGTGTTGATGATCAGATCGAACTGGCCTGCCAGAGCGGTCAGCGCCTGCGGATCGCGGCTGTTGACGACTTTATCGGCACCCATGGCCAGTACTTCCTGCTCTTTCGCCGGGTTCGAACTGAATGCTGTGACTTCACAACCCATGGCGTGCAGGAGCTTAATCGCGATATGTCCCAGGCCGCCGATACCGATCACGCCGACGCGGCTGGTTGCGGTGACATGGTGCATTAACAGCGGTTTGAAGACGGTGATGCCGCCGCACAGCAACGGACCTGCTGATTCGATATCAATGGTGTCAGGGAGTGGGATAGCCCACTGCCAGTTCGCGCGGATCTTATCGGCAAAACCGCCTTTATTCAGGATGGTCGGCACGCTGCCTTGCTGACAGTTAGTTTGACTGCCGCTGATACAGGCATCGCAGTGCCCACAGCTGCGCGCTGTCCAGCCAATACCGACGCGCTGACCAACCTTTAATCCTTTGCTTTTCGCCGCGTCACCCAGCGCGTGTACACGGCCAATCACTTCATGCCCGGCAACCAGCGGATAGTTCGACATGCCCCATTCGTTATCGATCATCGACAGATCGGAATGGCATACGCCGCAGTAATCAACCACGACTTCAACGTCTTCTGCCTGTAGTTCACCTGCATCAAACTCATACAACTCCAGCGCTGCCCCTGCTTCCGGCGCGGCATAACTCTTGATTATCGTCATCACAATTTCCTCCGTATGGGTTTGATTAGCCAGTCTAAAGGGTTATGGCATTTTTCTCTATGTCACAATGTGCCTGTGGTTTTTCATTTTGTGTCGGGGAGCGTCGCACGGGCGATGGCTTGCTTTACTGGCGTCACTTACTTATGCTGCGAAGTCTAAGTACATGACTCGGGGTGCCCTTCTTTGTGAAGGCTGAGAAATACCCGTACCACCTGATCTGGATAATGCCAGCGTAGGGAAGTCACGGTATGCCCCACCGGTTGCCGCCTTCTTCCACGCCGGTTGGGAGACCTATGAACATTCGACCTGCCGACTTTTCTGCCGCTCAGGCAGCAATCTCACTCACTCAATTCCGTTCTGCTTCGCCGCTGGTGCACTGCCTGACCAACGATGTGGTGCAATCTTTTACTGCCAATGTGCTGCTGGCGCTGAATGCGTCGCCTGCGATGGTGATCGATCCCGAAGAAGCCGCACAGTTCAGCGCGGTGGCGGATGCGTTGCTAATTAATGTCGGCACGCTGGAGCGCACGCGCGCTGAGGCGATGCGAGCGGCGGTAAACAGCGCGCATCAGGCGGGTACGCCGTGGGTGCTCGATCCGGTTGCCGTTGGTGGGTTGACCTTCCGGAGTGAATTTTGTCGGGAATTGCTGGCGTGGAAACCCGCGGCGATTCGTGGCAATGCATCTGAAATCATGGCGCTAGCGGGGTTAGCTGTACAAGGCCGTGGCGTGGATAGCGCCGATGATTCGCTGGCGGCGCTCCCTGCTGCGCGTGAACTGGCACGAGAGGTGGGGACGATTGTTGCGGTGACCGGCGCGGTGGATTATGTCACGGACGGTGAACGTGATATTGCGGTAAGCGGCGGCGATAGCATGATGACGCGCGTGGTTGGCACGGGCTGTGCGCTGTCGGCAGTCGTGGCCGGTTTCTGCTCTTTGGAGGGGGACCGTTTATCCCACGTAGCGGCGGCATGCTATGTCATGGCGTTAGCGGGGCAGCAGGCGGCTTCGGCGTCGCAAGGAACGGGGAGTTTTATCCCCAACTTCCTCGACAGACTCTATACTCTGCGCGCGGAGGATCTGGCATGAAGCGTATCAATGCGTTGACGATTGCGGGCACCGATCCGAGCGGCGGTGCGGGAATTCAGGCGGATTTAAAAGCGTTTTCCGCGCTGGGTGCTTACGGCACGTCGGTCATTACCGCGCTGGTGGCGCAAAATACGCGTGGCGTGCAGTCCGTCTACCGGATTGAGCCGGATTTTGTCGCGGCGCAGCTGGATTCCGTGCTGAGCGATGTGCGTATCGACAGCGCTAAGATTGGCATGCTGGCGCAGACCGATATCGTCGATGCGGTTGCCGAGCGCCTGCGTCATTACGCTGTGCCTTTCGTGGTGTTAGATACGGTAATGCTGGCGAAAAGTGGCGATCCGCTACTCGCGCCCGAGGCGGTGGAATCGATCCGTCGTGAACTGCTGCCGCTGGTTTCCCTGATTACGCCCAATCTGCCGGAAGCCGCGGCGTTGCTGAATACGTCACCTGCTACCAACGAGTGGGAAATGCGTGAGCAGGGCGAAGCGTTGCTGGCGATGGGGTGCCAGGCGGTGCTGATGAAAGGCGGCCATCTTAGCGAAGCGGAAAGCCCGGACTGGCTGTTCAGCTGTGAGGGCGAACCACAGCGTTTTAGCTCCCCACGCGTGAATACACGCCATACGCACGGCACCGGCTGCACGCTGTCTGCCGCACTGGCCGCGCTGCGACCACGTCACGATAGCTGGGGCGAGACGGTCAAGGTAGCGAAAGACTATTTACAGCAGGCGTTACAGCAGGCCGACACGCTGGAGGTTGGGCACGGAATCGGCCCCGTACACCATTTCCACCGCTGGTGGTAAAACGCCCATGCAGCCTGAAGTATGACGGGTATAAGTAAATTGACTTGTACTTTGCATGACATATTTGCCACTAATTTCAAACTAAATTAAGCGTATTTTGGCGTGACAGTGTGAGGGCATCCGGTTATTTTGCAGTGAATTCTTGGTGTTAATGTGAAATAGGATGTGGGGATAACATATGGCAGGTTCTGCTCGTAGTGCGATAGCTGCCAAGGCGCTTCAGACGATACTCAATATCGGCCTGCTGGTGCTGGCGATCATTCTGGTAGTTTTTTTAGTCAAGGAAACGTTCCATCTGGCGAAAGTGCTGTTGATCTCCAATGAAAAAGATTCCTCCTATCAACTGATAGAAGGCATTGTGATCTATTTCCTTTATTTTGAGTTTATTGCGCTGATCGTGAAGTATTTCCAGTCCGGTTATCACTTTCCGCTGCGCTATTTTATCTACATCGGCATTACGGCCATCATTCGCCTGATTATTGTCGATCACAAAAGCCCGTCGGATACGCTGGTGTATTCCGCGGCGATCCTGCTGCTGGTGGTGACGCTGTACCTGGCAAACAGTAATCGCCTGAAGCGAGAATAGTTGAAACAGGAATAGTCGAAACGCGCCGCTATTCCAGCATCGAGCACTGGGGCGGCAGTCGGCAGTGAATCGCAGCAGGCAGTATCTCAATATGGAAACGTTTGGCGGTGAGCGGTTCACCGTCCAGATTAAACGTCATATCGTCTGGGGCGGTGATCTCCAGCCACGGCAGGGTAGCGGAAATCATGTTCTGGTTTTCGCTGCCGGTAAACCAGGCTTGAAGCATGTTCGGCAGCAGCTCTGTTGCCGACAGCACGCTTAGTTCCAGCATCCCATCGTTGATTAGCGCTTCCGGGCAAAGCTGTTGCCCGCCGCCAGCCTGACGACCATTCCCTACTGCAATAACCAGCGTATCACCCGACCAGTGAAAATCCGGCCCGCGAATCTCACAGCGCTCGGCTTGCAGCATGTCCATGCGAAAGAGCGCGTGCAGCACGTATGAAGCACTCCCCAGCGCGGCCTTCATCTTGGCCGGTGTCTCGGTGGTAATGCGTGTGGCAAATCCGCCTGTTGCCATGTTGATGAAGTAGTGGCTGTCGTTCACTTTGGCGATATCAATGGCGGTGGCACGACCCTTGATCGCCAGCGTCAGCGCGTTGTGCATTTCCATCGGAATCTGACAGCTGGTGGCGAAATCATTGGCCGTACCCAGCGGCACAATACCCAGACATGGGCGAACCGCTTCCGGCTGTATCGCTAATGCGGCGGCAACTTCATTGACGGTGCCATCGCCACCAGCGGCGATCACGTTATCTGCGTTAAGTTGGATCGCCTCTTCCACATAGCGCTTGGCGTCGCCGTACTCCCAGGTCACGCGGACATGCAGCGTGTAGCCGTTCTTGCGTCGCTCACCAATGGCCTCGCGAAGTTCTTCATTACCCGCGCTTTTCCCATTCAGAATCAGCAGCGTCACCGGATTTTTTTCCATGGCCTATTTCTCCTCAGCAGGATAGTGGGATTAATAATAGTCACTAAATTGATAGGTAGAAATCAGAAGAGTCGGTGAATGTTTGCGGTGGAGAAAATCAGCGGGCGGGAGAAAAAGAAAAGCCAGCTCAAGGGAGATTGAGCTGGCCAAGGAGGTGGTTCCTAGTAGTATCACTACGCTTATTTTTCGTTCTATGTTTTCTCAGCGACGCAATATTAACCACAACACCAGCGAATTGATGTGATCTGTTTCTAATATTCGTTAAAAAACCCTGAGCTTTGTAACGATACCTCCGAGCGATTGACGTACCGATTTGCGGTTGAGAAAGGTCGATAATAGGGGGGCATACTACAAGGAAGGGATCGGCTTGTGAGAGGCATTGCCGGATGGTTAGGACATCCGGCAACATGGCCAGCTTATTCCGCGTTAGGATCACGCGTGGTAGTGCCCGGCAGATTGCGCAGCAGGAGCGCATAGTCCAGTGAGACGTCGTCCGGTACGGGCAGGTAAACGATATGGCCGTTACCCGGCGCAACATCGGTCGGCTGCCCTTTGGTATTCTGCATCGCGTCGATGGTGAATTGAATATTGCCGTTTGGCGTCATCATTTCCACGCTGTCGCCGCAGGAAAACTTATTCTTCACTTCGACTTCTGCTAGTCCATCACGGCGTACGCCAGTGAATTCACCAACAAACTGCTGACGGTCGGAAACAGAATAGCCGTAGTCGTAGTTCTGGTAATCTTCATGCACGTGGCGACGCAGGAAGCCTTCGGTGTAGCCACGGTGCGCCAGGCCTTCCAGCGTTTCCAGCAGCGTTGGGTCGAACGGTTTACCCGCGACGGCATCATCAATCGCGCGGCGATACACCTGCGCGGTACGGGCGCAATAATAGAATGACTTGGTGCGGCCTTCGATTTTCAGCGAATGAACCTGCATTTGTGTCAGGCGTTCAACGTGCTGGATGGCACGCAGATCGCGGGAGTTCATGATGTAGGTGCCGTGCTCGTCTTCAAATGCGCTCATATACTCGCCGGGGCGCATGTTTTCTTCCAGCATAAAGACTTTGTCGGTCGGTTGGCCGATGCCCAGCGCGGGTTCAACGTTTTTCACCGCAATAGGTTCGTGCTGATGAACGATATTCCCGATGTCGTCCTCTTTGCCTTCCTGAACCTTATATTCCCAGCGGCAGGCATTGGTGCAGGTGCCTTGGTTCGGGTCGCGTTTATTGATGTAACCGGACAGCAGGCAGCGACCAGAGTAAGCCATGCACAGCGCGCCGTGAACGAAGATCTCCAGCTCCATATCCGGGACGTTTTGGCGGATTTCCGCAATCTCTTCCAGCGACAGTTCGCGGGACAGAATCACACGCGTCAGCCCCATCTGCTGCCAGAATTTCACCGTCGCCCAGTTGACCGCGTTGGCCTGAACGGAAAGGTGGACATCCATCTGTGGGAAGTTTTCCCGCACCAGCATAATCAAACCCGGATCGGACATGATCAGCGCATCCGGCCCCATTTCGATCACGGGTTGCAGATCGCGCAGGAAGGTTTTCAGTTTGGCATTGTGCGGCGCGATGTTAACGACCACATAGAATTTCTTGCCCAGCTCATGCGCTTCATTAATGGCTTGCGCCAGCGTCTGATGGTTGAATTCGTTATTGCGCACGCGCAGGCTGTAGCGGGGTTGACCGGCATAAATCGCGTCCGCGCCATAGGCAAAGGCGTAGCGCATATTTTTCAGCGTACCGGCCGGAGAAAGCAGTTCCGGTTTAAACATGGTATCTCTCGATTCTGATCACAAGTCAGGCTGCTCCACGGCGGAAGCAGTTAAAGGCGGAGGATTCTAGCGCTAATAGGGGGAAATTGCAGTAGACGCACACGAAAAGTGGGCCTATTGTTTGACGTAAATCAATCGTTTGACCTAAATAAAGAATGGCCTGCCATTACTAGAACAGGCCAGATCAGGCCGTATTAACGCGTGGCGATACGGGATTTTCCGAGCGTTTCGCGGTTGTGGAGCTGATATAAATCGACCTGTGGGCCAACCGGCACAATCTGCGTCGGGTTCAGCCAGGCAATACCGTAATAGCCTGCTTTGATATGGTCGATATTGACCGTCTCCGCGACACCCGGCCACTGGTACAGTTCACGCAGGTAGTTCGACAGGTTCGGGTAGTCGGCAATACGCTTCAGATTACATTTGAACGCGCCGTGATAGGCCACGTCAAAACGTACCAGCGTCACAAATAAACGCCAGTCGGCCTCAGTCAGCGTGTCGCCGAGAATATAGCGATGGCTACCCAGATGATCGTTCAACTCGTCCAGCGTGGCGAAGAGCGTGGTGACAGCCTCGTTGTAGTGTTCCTGCGTTTTGGCGAAGCCGGTTTTATACACGCCGTTATTGACGTTGTGGTAGACGGTTTCGTTCCAGCGGTCGATCTCTCCGTGCAGTTCAGACGGGTAGAAATCAAGATGGTTACCGGTCAGATCGTTAAATTCGCTGTTTAGCATGCGGATGATGTCTGCCGATTCATTGTTGACGATGCGGCCTTCTACCCGATCCCACAGTACAGGGACTGATACTTTTCCGGTGTAGTCGGGCACGCTGGCGGTGTACAGTTGGTGCAGGTAGTTTATCTCACCCACATGCTCGCCGGCATCCTGTGGCGTGGCAAATTCCCAGCCGTTATCGGCGATACGCGGATTAGCAATCGAGAGCGAAATGATGTTTTCCAATCCTTTCAGCTTGCGGAAAATCAGCGTGCGCGAGGCCCACGGGCAGAGGTAGGAGACAAAAAGCTGGTAACGCCCCGCCTCTGGCACCAGTTCGGTTTGTCGAAATTTGGTTTCTTCGCGGTGGAACGCCCCGTTTTTGATCTCTTCTGCTGCGACATCACCATTAACCCATTTGCCATTCACTAAGCCTGACATCTATTTTCCCCTTATCCGTACTGTTGCAGGTGACCGATGTTCCGCATCAAGTGCGGGTAGATACCTGTCATTATTGTAGGTCTAAAATGGTAACAGCCGTGGGAAAAGAGAAAATGACAAAATTTTCATTAAGTCAGACAGTATTTTTGACAGCATGGGAAGCTAGAACCTAATACCGGTCACTTAAGCATGGATTTACTCGCACAGTCCCTGTGCTCGTACTGGTATCTCGATCTTTAAAGGATCAACATTAGGCTAACGCTTAGCCGCCAGCAGGCCGTATAGCGCAGAGTCGGACACCTCGCCGTCCACGATCCACCGCTGCTTTAACAGTCCTTCCTGCGCGAATCCCAGCCGTTCCAGCGAGCGGGCTGAGGCCACGTTGCGAGAATCGATTTCTGCTTCCAGTCGGGTTAGGCCGGCCGTTTCAAAAGCAAAATCCCGCAGGGCAGAGAGCGCTTCCGCCATATAGCCTTTGCCTTGCGCACTCGCTGCCAGACAGTAGCCGATTTCGGCGCGTTTAGACTCAATCTCAAGATTGAACAGCACGCAGGTGCCGATCAGTTCGCCGCTCTCTTTCACTTCCAGACCCAGCTTCATGTGCTGCCCAGCACACAGCGCGCTCCAGTATTCGGCAATCGCGTCATGTGCCTGTGCGATGTGCTGCCAGGGCGGGTGATTCCAGAAACGCATGACGACGGGGTCGGACATAAAAGCGAACAGCGCAGGGGCATCATCACGATAGAGCGGACGCAGCAGCAGGCGGGGTGTCTCGATTCTGGTGGTTTCGGAAAATAGCGCAGTCATTGGCGTGGGAGCCTCTTCTTCGTGTGGAATGGATTCATGTGGAACGGAGACGGTTACTCTGACAGATGGCCTGCTTGCAAAGCCGCAATATCGCCAGCCGCGATGATGTCCAGATGACGCGTGATTTTTTCTAGCGGCCAATCCCACCAGCACAGCGTTTCCAATGCATCGATGACGTCCGGCGCAAAACGGGCTTTAAGGATTTTGGCCGGATTGCCGCCAACGACCGTATAAGCGGGTACATCGGCAGTGACCACGGCGCGCGACGCAATGATGGCACCATTTCCAATGCGGATGCCGGGCATGATCAGCACGTCATAGCCAATCCAGACATCATTGCCGATGAGCGTGTCGCCTTTGTATGGCAGATCCTCTGGCTTCGGCGTCACTTTTTCCCAGCCGTTGCCAAAAATCTGAAACGGGTAGGTAGACAAGCCGGAAAGTCGATGGTTGGCGCCGTTCATCATAAATTTTACGCCACGCGCGATAGCGCAAAATTTCCCGATGACTAATTTATCGCCGATAAACGGATAGTGGTAGAGCACATTTTGCTCGAAATTTTCCGCACCATCGGGATCGTCGTAATAGGTGTAGTCGCCAATTTCAATATTCGGATTGGTGACAATGTTCTTGATGAAACACACTTGGGGGAAACCGGCCATGGGGTAGCGGTTATCAGGATCGGGTCCGTTCACAATGGTCTCCATAACATCATAAGGCGGTTGGCGTTATACCTCATTACAGGGGGCGGCTTCCCAGCGATAGCCGATGCCGTATACCGTACGGATGAATGAGGTCTCTTCATCCAGCTGTTCCAGCTTACGACGCAGGTTTTTTATATGGCTATCGATAGTGCGGTCGGTCACGACACGATAATCGTCGTAGAGCTTATCCAGCAGCGCTTCGCGAGAAAACACCTTCCCCGGCTCGGTGGAGAGCGTTTTGAGCAGGCGAAACTCCGCCGGCGTGAGATCGAGATTTTGCCCCAGATAGCTGGCCTGAAAGCCGCTTTTATCAATCAACAGGGCCGTTTCGGTTTTCTCTGTGGATTTCAGCCCGTCATTTTGCCAGCCGCAGCGGCGCAGCAGCGTTCTGACGCGCACCACCACTTCGCGCGGGCTGAAGGGCTTACAAATATAATCGTCGGCACCAATTTCCAGCCCCAGCAGGCGATCAATCTCCTCGCTGCGAGCGGTAACCATAATAATCGGCACATTGGAAAACTGGCGGATAGTGCGGCAGAGCGTCAGGCCGTCGCAGCCCGGCAGCATTAAATCCAGCAAAATGAGTGAAGGGGAATGCTGCCGCACCCACTCGACGACATCGTTGCCGTTGGGCAGCCAGTGCGTGGCATAGTCCGCTGCCTGAAGGTAATCCACCAGCAGTTGCCCCAATTTGGGTTCATCTTCGACGATCAGAATCGGTGACGCCATAGCGAAATCGGGTGCGGTTGTCATAGCTCTGCTTATTTAGGCGTGGTTCTCAATCAAGTACGTGCAAGGGAAGCTCAATGGTAATCATCACTCCCCCTAATGGTGAATGTTCAGCATACAGCCGTCCGCTATGTGCCTCAACGATATTATTGCAGATCGCCAGCCCCAGACCAGAGCCGCCGCTGGCGCGGTTACGCGAACTTTCTGCACGATAAAAGCGCTCGAAAATCAGCGTAAGCTGCTCGTCGGTCACGCCGGGGGCGCTGTCCTGCCAGATAATCGCCCAGCGTTTATGCTGCTGAACCACCGTAATGGCTAACTGACCCCGCTCATCAGTATAGCGCAGGCTATTTTCCAGCAGATTATTAAATAGTTGACTGAGTCGGTCCGGGTCACCAAAGACGCCAGCCTGAGTTGGTAAATCGATGGTGAGCGTAATCTGCTTTTTCTGGAAACGCTCATGAAACGCGGCAATAGCAATATGCAGAATTTGCACCACGTCCACTGCCGTTTTACGGTAGGCCAGCGCCCCGCGATCGGACAAGGTGAGCTGATGCAGGTCGTCCACGAGTTTGGTGAGCGTCGTCACCTCAGACTGGAGTGAATGCAGTGAATTCGAGTCGGGTTTGCGCACGCCATCCTGCAAGGCTTCCAGCTCGCCACGCAGCACCGCCAGCGGCGTGCGTAATTCGTGGGAGACATCGGCCATAAATGCGCGGCGGGACTGCTCATTTTTTTCCAGCGTGATGGCAAGCTGGTTGAAATCCTGTGCCAGCCTACCCAATTCATCGTGCGAGCTTGCCGTTACGCGGGTGCTGAAATCCCCCGATGCCAAACTGTGCATGCCGTTGACCAACCGCTTAACGGGCGCGAGCAGGCCACGCGAGGTGAGCCAGGTGGCAATAATCGCGAGCAGCGTCGAGAGTGCGACAATCAGCCAACTGGTGCGCTGTTGCTGTTGATCGAAACTGATGTCGGCGTTACGGGTCAGGCGTTCAACGGGCGAGGCGACAATCCAGCCGACCGTCTGGTTTTGTACCTGAATAGGCTGCCAGGTGCCTTCATTGGGAATGGGCGCTGGAGAGCCAAACAGTTTACGTTTACCGGTATCGAGCACCCAGAGACGGACTCGCCATCCCTGCATACTGTTGTCGGTATCGTTGTTTTGATCCATCGAGTGCAGCATTTTGAACACCAGACGCTCATTGTTACGCAGGAATGACCAGTTGCCGTGCTGCTGATACTGTTCCGCCAGCGCATCGCGCAGTTGTGTCACCCGCTGTTCGTTGCCGCGCTTAATGTAGTCGATAAAGCCGCGCTCGAAGCTAACGCGTACGCCCCAGTGCATGGTTACCAGCACTAGCATGCAGGTGGCGAAAATCGCGAGAAACAGTTTAGCGGTAATGCCGAATTTCATAACGACCTCACGATTGACGCGGCAGCGTTGACTGCTTGACGCTGTCCATTGGCACGCGATTAAAAATTAACACGGGCAGGGCGATGATAACGATCATGCTGAGATAGGTGTAAATAAATACCATGTTAGTGTCTCCGCTTCCCGCTGCCATGTGCGGTTGAGAGAACATCCCCAGCAGAATACCCGCGATACTCACACCGAGGCTGGTGGACAACTGCATGGTCATCGACAGCAGGCTATTGCCGCCGCTGGCAAGCGTATCCGGCAGATCCTTCAACGTCAGCGTGTTCATGGTGGAGAAGCGAACGGCATTCACCGTACCGAGGAAGAACAGCACAATCGGGATCATCCAGATCCATTTCATAAGCGCGACCAGTGCAAACAGCGCCGTGACCAGCGCCAACAGCAGCGTGGAGACCATCAGCACGCGGCGGTAGCCGAATCGGTTAACGACCTGTACGACGACCCGCTTCATTCCCATGCTGCCTAGCACCATTGGCACCATCATCAGCCCGGCATGGAACGGAGAAAATCCCATTCCTAGCTGTAAAAATAGCGGCGTCATAAACGGCAACATGCCGCTGCCGATGCGTGCCAAAAGCCCGCCTGTCAGGCCGATAGAAAAAGTGGATGTGTCGAACAGATGCAGGTTAAACAGCGCCCGTTTGTTGTGGCGGGCGTGCAGCCAGTAGCTCAGTAGTGCGATCAGCCCAATGGCGATTAACGCGAAAATGGCAATCGGCGGAATGCCCAGACTGCGGTTGCCGTCTAACGCCAATGTCAGTGTGGCCATACCGACGGCAAGCCAGAGGAAGCCGCTGATGTCGAAGCGTTGGGTGCGCATGGTGTAGTTGGGCATCAGGAACCAGGTTGCCAGCGCGCCGATAATGCCAACGGGCAGGTTGATGAGGAAAATCCAGTGCCAGCTGGCGTATTCCACCAGAAAACCGCCAAGCGCGGGCCCCATTAATGGGCCAATCTGGCCGGGTAGCGTCACGAATGTCATGGCCGCCATATACTGATCGCGCGGGACGATCTTCATCACCGTCAGGCGGCCTACTGGCACCATCATCGCGCCGCCAATACCTTGAATGACGCGAGAGGCCAGCAGTTCGTTCAACGTTTCCGAACGGGCGCACAGCAGTGACCCGAGCGTAAACAGCAGAATCGCGGCGAAAAAGATATTCTTCACGCCGATGCGATCGGCTAGCCAGCCGCTGGCGGGCAACATCACGGCGACGGTCAGCACATAGGAAACAATCACCGAATGCATATGCAGCGGGCTTTCATTCAGACTCGCGGCCATTGAAGGCAGCGCGGTATTCACGATGGTGGTATCCAGCGTCTGCATAAAAAAGCCAAAGGCAACAATCCAGAGCTGCCAGCGGACGGAGGCTGGTTGGGTCATCTTTCATGACCTTCTTGATTGTTGAATACATTGGGCATAGTCGGTGGTGTCCTCACATTTCGCATGGTGCTCTCAAAGCACGAATATTATTATCTCGGAGAGGTTTCGTGCGCTGAGTATTTTCCCTGGCGTAAATTATGCTGAGGGAAATGCAGACTCTCGGATAAGCGGCATGGATGCCGCGCAAGCCGATGCCGCGTAGGGAACGCGTCAGCGGCGGTCCGTAAAGAGGATGCTTTTCCCGAAGGCACCGCAAAGCGGCATAATTTCCCGCCAATAGCCAGGGTTCCAAGGGCGACGGCAATTGAGCCGCCCTTGGTCGGGCGCGTTCGGGGCGCTATTAGAAAAACGGTGAAGCTTGAGCGCACGAAACCTCCCCCCCTGAAATAGCATGTTATTAGATCTTTATCGTTGTTCATGTTCAGTCACGACAATGACAAATCCTTCTCCGGGGCTTTACGCCGAATCCCCCTTAGCTTGTCGAAAAACAGATACACCACCGGTGTGGTGTACAGCGTGAGGATTTGGCTCATCACCAGTCCGCCGACGATCGTGATGCCGAGCGGTTGGCGCAGTTCCGCGCCGTCGCCGCTGGTCAGTACCAGCGGCAGTGCGCCAAACAGTGCCGCTAGCGTGGTCATCATAATCGGGCGGAAACGCAGCAGGCAGGCCTGAAAAATCGCATCCTGTGCGCTCAACCCGCCGCTGCGCTGCGCCACCAGCGCAAAATCCACCATCATGATCGCGTTCTTCTTCACGATCCCAATCAGCAGCATGATGCCAATGAGTGCCACCAGACTAAACGGTGCGCCGAACCACTCCAGCGCCAGCAGCGCACCCACGCCCGCCGAGGGCAGGGTAGACAGAATCGTCAGCGGGTGCACATAGCTTTCATACAACACGCCCAGCACGATATACACGGTGATAATCGCCGCCAGAATCAGCAACAGTTGCGAAGACTGCGACTGCTGGAACGCCTGTGCCGTACCGGAGAACTGACCGCGTACTGCGGACGGCACGCCCAGCGATGTCATGGTTCTTTCTATCGCCGCCGTGGCGTTGGAAAGATCGGTGCCCTCCGGCAGATTAAAAGAGATCGTCGAGGCGGCAGACAGCCCCTGATGGTTCACCGACAGCGGCGCGTTGATCGGCTTCCAACTGGCGAAATAAGAGAGCGGGATGGGCTTACCTTCATTATTGATCACGAACATTTTGTCGAGTGAACTGACGTCCTGCGTGTAGGCGTCGTCCACTTCCATCACCACCTTATATTGGTTTAGTGGCTGGTAAATGGTTGAAATCTGACGCTGTCCGAAGGCGTTATTGAGTAGTGCGTTAGCGGCAGAAACGCTGATGCCGAGCTGCGCCATCGCATCACGATCGTAGGTCAGCGCCATTTCCGCGCCTTTATCCTGCTGATCGGAATTCACGTCGGCCAGCTCAGGGAGTTTGCTGAAAGCAGCACGAATCTTGGGTTCCCAGGCGCGTAGCTCGCTTAGATCGTCAGACAGCAGCGTGTATTGGTATCCGGCGCTCGATTCCCGCCCGCCGATACGAATATCCTGCACCGGCATTAAAAACAGGTTGGCACCGGGTTCTTTTGCCAGCTTGACGCGCAGGCGACTGATCACTTGCTGTGCCGATACATCACGTTCGGACAGCGGCTTAAGCGAAATAAACATCGACCCGCTGTTGGTGCGCGAACCGCCGGTAAACCCGTTCACGTTATCCACCGCCGGATCGCTACTGACGATGGTCATGAAGTTTTGGAGTTTCACCGTCATAGCCTGAAAAGAAATACTCTGATCGGCCTGAATAAAGCCCATCAGTCGGCCTGTGTCCTGCTCTGGGAAAAAAGTCTTGGGAATGCTGATGTACAGCCAGACGTTGAGTGCAATGGTGCCCAGCAGGAGCAGCAACACCCAACGTGCATGGTTGAGCACCCACTTCAATGAACGCCCGTAGCCTTGCTGCATGGCGAGCAATACGCGGTTAAAACCACGGGTGCGCGGCTGGCTACGCTTGGGAACGGCACGTAGCAGGCGGGCGCACAGCATCGGCGTCAGCGTCAGCGAGATCAGCAGCGAAATCATGATCGCTACCGACAGCGTGACGGCGAATTCGCGGAATAGTCGCCCCGGCAAGCCATCCATCAGCAGCAAAGGAATGAACACCGCCACCAGCGACAAACTCATCGATAAGACGGTAAACCCCACTTCGCGCACGCCCTGAAGCGAGGCCTGTAACGGCTTCATGCCGGCCTCGATGTGGCGGGAAATATTCTCCAGCACCACGATGGCGTCATCCACCACGAAACCGGTGGCAATGGTAAGCGCCATCAGCGACAGGTTGTTCAGACTAAAGCCGCACAGGTACATGGCGGCGAAGGTGCCGATCAGCGAAACCGGGACGGCCAGTGCCGGAATGGCGGTCGCGCGGGCTGAACGTAGGAACAGGAAGACGACCAGAATAACCAGCGCGACGGCGATAACCAGCGATTGCTCGACTTCCGCCAACGAGGCGCGAATGGTGGGGGAGCGATCCTGCGCGACATCCAGCTGTATTTCGGCAGGCAGGCTGGCACGTAGTTCCGGCATCGCGGCGCGGATATTGTCTACCGTGGTGATAATGTTGGCATCCGGCGCACGGCGAATCATCACCAAAATCGCAGGCTTCGCGTTCGCCATCCCCGCGTTACGGGCGTTCTGGACTGAATCTTCTACCGTGGCGACGTCGCTCAGGCGGACGGCAGCGCCGTTGTTGTAGTGGATAATCAGCGGCGCGTAGGCATCGGCGGTTTTTAGCGCATCGTTGGTTTGTATCTGCCAGCTTTTCTGGCTGTTTTCCACATTCCCCAGCGGCTGACGTACGTTCGCCTGTGCGATGGCCTGCCGCACCTCATCGAGGGAAATTCCCTGATTAAACAAGGCTACCGGATTCAGCGCGACGCGCACGGCAGGCAGTGAACTTCCGCCGATGGAGACATCGCCGACGCCTTCCATCTGTGAAATTTTCTGCGACAGTTGGGTAGAAGCAAAGTCGTACAGTTGCCCCTGACTGTAGGTTTCCGAGGTCAGCGTCAGAATCATGACGGGCGCGTCGGACGGATTGACTTTGCGGTAGGTCGGGCGGCTGGACATGCCGGATGGCAACAGATTTTGTGCCGCGTTAATGGCCGCCTGTACATCACGCGCTGCACCGTTGATATCCCTGTCGAGATTAAATACCAGAATGACGCGGGTGCTGCCGAGCGAGCTGGTGGAGGTCATCTCGCTAACGCCCGCGATCCTGCCGAGCGCGCGCTCCAGGGGCGTGGCGACGGCAGAAGCCATGGTTTCCGGCGAGGCACCGGGCAACGAGGCGCTGACCGAGATCACCGGGAAATCCACCTGCGGCAGCGGCGACACCGGCAACAGGCGGAAGCCTAATACGCCACAGAGCGCGATAGCCAGCGTCAGCAGCAGGGTGGCGACGGGGCGGTGGATAAACAGGGCGAAGAACTTCACTCGGCCTCTTCCTCCTGACGCGCTAAACGGCGGAAACGCGTCGCCAGACGGTCAAACAGCAGGTAGATCACCGGTGTCGTAAACAGCGTCAGGATTTGGCTCATGATCAGGCCTCCGACCATACAGATTCCCAGCGGCTGGCGCAGCTCTGCGCCGACGCCAGTGCTCAGCATCAGCGGTAGCGCACTCAGCAGCGCCGCCATGGTGGTCATCAAAATCGGTCGGAAACGCAGCAGACAGGCCTGATAAATCGCATCATACGGTTTCATCCCCTGTTCTCGCTCCGCCGCCAGTGCGAAGTCGATCATCATGATGGCATTTTTCTTCACGATCCCAATGAGCAATATGATCCCGATAATGGCGATCACATCCAGCTCGTTCCCCGCCATCATGAGCGCCAGCAGTGCACCGACGCCCGCCGTTGGCAGCGTAGACAAGATGGTGATCGGATGAATAAAGCTTTCGTACAGCACGCCGAGCACAATGTACATCGCGACAATTGCCGCCACGATAAGCCATACCGTGCTGCTCAGTGCTGACTGGAACGCCAGCGTACTGCCCTGAAAGCGAGTGGTGATATCCGCAGGCAGGTTCATCTGCTGCTCGGCCTGCGTGATGGCATCAACCGCTTCGCCTAACGCATAGCCGCTGGCGACGTTGAAAGAGATCGTCGTCGAGGGGAACTGGTCGATATGGTTGATCGCCAGCGGCCCCTGACGCTCTTCAATGGTGGCGATGCTGCTGAGCGGAATGGTGCCGCCGTCGCTGCTGATAAGGCGCACGTCGTTCAATGCGTCCAGACCGGTATTGTTGGTCGTATCGTGTTCCAGCACCACGCGGTATTGGCTGGCCTGCGTATAGATGGTGGAAACCAGTCGCTGACCAAAGGCGTTGTACAGCGCGCTGTCGACCTGTGACATCGTAATACCCAAACGGCTGGCGCTGTCGCGGTTCACGTTGACGTAGGCGACCGCCGCGCCATCTTGCCAGTCGCTGCTGACATCCTCTAGCTGCGGCAGCGTTTTTAGTTCGGTCATCAGCGTCGGCACCCACTCGCTCAGCTCGTCCAACGACATCGCCTGCAACGTAAACTGGTATTGCGTGCGGCTAATTTGGGTGTCGATGGTGAGATCCTGTACCGGTTGCAGATAGAGCTGGATGCCGGGAATTTGTGCTGTTTGCTGTTGCAAGCGACTGATGATCTCCGGAATGCGTTCGCTACGTTCACTGAGCGGCTTTAGGTTGATTTGCAGTCGGCCGCTGTTCAGCGCGGCATTCGTGCCATCAACGCCGATAAACGAGGATACGCTCTCGACCGCCGGATCTTTCATGATGATGGACGCGACGCGCTGTTGGCGGTCGGCCATGCTGCTGAACGAGACCGTCTGCGGCGCTTGCACGGTGCCCTGAATAATGCCGTTATCCTGTATCGGGAAGAAGCCTTTTGGGATCACGATATAGAGCAGAATCGTCAGCAGCAGCGTACCGAGTGCGACGCTAAGCGTCAGCCACGGATGATTCAGCACCTTGCGCAGCCAGACGCCGTAGGCATCAATCAGGCGAGTGAAGAACCGTTCGCTGGCGCGGGTAAAACGGTTCTGTTTACGCAGTGACTGATGGCTCAGCATTCGGGCGCACATCATGGGTGTCAGCGTGAGCGAAACGACAGCGGAAATCAGGATGGATACCGCCAGCGTGACGGCGAATTCGCGGAACAGGCGTCCGACGATATCACCCATAAACAGCAACGGGATCAGCACGGCGATGAGCGAAAAGGTCAGAGAAATAATGGTGAAGCCGATTTCTCCCGCACCTTTTAGCGCCGCGTTAAGCGGCTTTTCCCCTTTTTCGATATAGCGGGCGATGTTTTCAATCACCACAATGGCATCATCCACCACGAAACCAGTGGCGATGGTGAGCGCCATGAGCGTCAGGTTGTTGATGGAGAAGCCGAGAAAATACATCGCGGCAAAGGTGCCAATCAGCGACAGTGGCACGGCAATGCTGGGGATCAGCGTGGCGACAGCGTTACGCAAGAACAGGTAAATCACCATGACGACCAGCGCGATAGCCAGCAGCAGTTCAAACTGGACGTCTTTCACCGAGGCGCGAATGCTGGTGGTGCGGTCAGTCAACGTGGTGACGTTGACTGAGTTCGGCAGACTGGCTTTTAACGCGGGCAGCATCTTGCTAATGCTGTCCGTGGTCGTGATGACGTTGGCGCCCGGCTGGCGCTGAATGTTGATAATGATCGCCTGCTGTCGATTCGCCCAGGCACCGAGATGAATGTTTTCGGCGGCCTGTTCGATAGTCGCGACATCCTGAAGCCGCACTGGCGCGCCATTCTTCCACGCGACAATCAGCTTGCGGTAATCATCAACGGATTTCATTTGATCGTTGGCGGAGAGCGTGACTGAACGTGTCGGGCCATCCAGGCTCCCCTTGGCGGAATTCACATTGGCGGCGGTAATGGCGGTGCGGATCGTTTCGCTGGTCAAGCCGTACGCCGCTAGCGCAGGGGCGTTCAGCCTTACCCGCACTGCCGGACGTTGGCCACCGGCTAATGACACCAGACCGACGCCCGCCACCTGTGAAATTTTCTGCGCGATGCGGTTGTCCACCATATCCTGAACCTGTGTCATCGACATGGCGCTGGAGGTGACGGCAAGCGTCATAATCGGCGGATCCGCCGGATTCACTTTGCTGTAGGTCGGCGGATAGGGTAGATCGCTCGGCAGCAGGTTGCTGGCCGCATTGATAGCGGCCTGCACATCCTGTTCGGCGACGTCCATCGATAGCTCAAGCTGGAACTGGAGCGTGATGACGGATGCGCCGCCAGCGCTCTGTGTCGACATCTGTTTTAGCCCGGACATCTGGCCGAACTGCCGCTCCAGCGGCGCGGTAATCGCCGAGGTCACCACATCGGGGCTGGCACCGGGATAGAGGGTAATGACCTGAATCGTTGGATAATCGACTTCGGGCAGCGCAGAAACGGGTAGCGCCCGATAGCCGATAATACCGGCTAACAAAATGGCGATCATCAGCAGCGTCGTTGCGACTGGACGCAGAATAAACAGGCGAGACGGCCCACCGCCGTTGGCTGGAACGGTATCCTGCATCAGGATTTCTCCCCAGCGATGGCGGGCGTTTTCTCCGTCAACGCTGAGGGCACGACTTCCACTTTCGCGCCTTCGGTCAGGCGGTCGATGCCGTCAGTCACAACCTGAACATTGGCGTCCAGCCCGGCGGTCACCACAACCAACTGGCCGTACTGAATACTGGTGGTAACCTGACGCTTACTCACTTCATTTTTATCATTCAGAATCCAGACGAAGCGGCCTTCATTGCCCATTTGTACGGCGGCGGATGGTGCGACGACGGCATTTTTCAGCGTGTCGACCTTCATGCGGATATTCACGAACTGGTTCGGGAACAGGGCATCGTCCAGATTGTCAAAACGCGCCTTGAGCTTGATCGTGCCCGTGGTGGTGTCGATCTGGTTGTCCATGCTCAGCAGGATGCCCTGCGAGAGTTTCTTTTGATTGGCGCGATCCCAGGCTTCTACCACAGGCGGCTGATCGGATTTCTGCGCACTCAGAATCGTGGAGATGTCCGCTTCCGGTACGGTAAAGACGACATCAATAGGGTAAGTCTGCGTAATCACGACAATCCCATTAGTATCGCCGCTGGTGATGTAATTCCCTATATCGACCTGCTTTAAGCCGATCCGACCACTGATAGGCGCGGTGATTTTGCTGTAATCCAACTGGAGCTGTGCGCTGGCGACGGCACCTTCATCGGCTTTTAGCGTGCCTTCTGCCTGACGAACGGCGGCGGTCTGCGCATCCAGCTCCTGACGGGAGATCAGGTTGGTTTTCACCAGTTGCTGATAGCGTGCTAAATCCTGTTGGGCATTAGCCAGCACTGCCCGATCTTTTGCCAACTGTCCCTGCGCCTGCGTCAGCTCAACCTGAAAAGGACGGGGATCGATTTCTGCCAGCAGGTCGCCAGCTTTAACCTGCTGCCCTTCCTGAAAGTGGAGTGCCATCAACTGACCGTTCACCCGACTGCGCAGCGTCACGGTGTTGGCCGCCATCACGGTGCCTAAACCGGAGAGGTAATAAGGCACGGAAGCGGATTGTGTCAGCGCCGCCTGTACGGGTGCCAGCGTACGCATCGCGGCGCGGCGTCCGCCGCCACTGGTACTATTTCCCGCATGTGACGTACGGGCCGCGTGCTGTTCACTTGTGCCAGGGGAGGCAGGCGGTGTCTGGGTAAAATGGCGCCAGATCAGCACGGCAATAGCGATAATGGCGGCAAGTACCAGCAGGCCTCGGATACGTTTGGCATTCATAGTGATGGATTACTCTCTCCAGATTGCGTGTGAAGTACGATCTACCCGTCATACTTCATGCGGCATGTGCGTTGGCTATCATACTCAGCGTGTTATTGGACCAATGACCGCGTGCCGATCGTTTAAGAACCGAGATACACGGAGCGACCACGGGACGAGGTGTCCCTGCGGGAACCTCATCCCCGTGTTTCTCCTAAAATAAGGCTTAAGTGATCAACATTAGCCAATGGCCGCATTTTACTAGTTTAAACAAGGGAAGCCGGACAAAAATGAAGAAATTATAGAAGATATGTCAGGATTTGTAGGAAAGAACCCGGCAGCGCGAGGCTGCCGGATGGGTAGGGATAAAAATTTTATAACACGATGAAAGGTTACAGCACCAGACCGGCGATAGCGGCAGAAAGGATGCTCACCAGCGTAGAACCATAAACCAGTTTCAGGCCAAAACGGGAAACCACGTTGCCTTGTTGTTCGTTCAGGCCTTTAATCGCGCCGGCAATAATACCAATCGACGAGAAGTTGGCGAAGGACACCAGGAACACTGACAGGATGCCCACGCTGCGCGGAGACAGTTCGCCTGCGACTTTTTGCAGTTCCAGCATCGCCACAAATTCGTTAGAAACCAGTTTGGTTGCCATGATGCTACCAACCTGAAGGGCTTCGTGAGACGGGATACCCATGATCCAGGCGAACGGATAGAACGCGTAGCCGAGGACTTCCTGGAAGCTGATGCCAAAAATGGCGCTGAAAATCGCATTAACCGCGGCAATCAGTGCAATGAAGCCGATCAACATGGCTGCCACGATAACGGCAACTTTGAAACCTGCCAGAATGTATTCGCCCAGCATTTCAAAGAAGCTCTGATTTTCATGCAGGTTACCCAACTGCAATTCCGGCTCTTCACCGACTTTGTAAGGGTTGATCAGCGACAGCACGATGAAGGTACTGAACATGTTCAGAATCAGCGCGGCAACGACAAATTTGGCATCCAGCATAGACATGTACGCACCGACGATAGACATCGACACGGTCGACATGGCGGTCGCGGACATAGTGTACATGCGTTTTTCGGACATCTTGCCCAGAATGTCTTTGTAGGCAATGAAGTTTTCGGACTGGCCGAGAATCAGTGAACTGACTGCGTTAAAGGATTCCAGCTTACCCATGCCGTTCACTTTGGAAAGAACGGTACCAATGGCGCGGATGATGATCGGCAGCACTTTAATGTGTTGCAGGATACCGATCAGCGCGGAAATGAAGACGATAGGGCAGAGCACTTTAAAGAAGAAGGAAATCAGGTTCTTCTCACTATTCACCATGTCACCGAATACGAAGTCCGTCCCTTGGCCTGCAAATCCGAGTAATTTGTCAAATACTGCGGCGAACCCTTTGACGATACCTAAACCCACGTTTGAGTACAGGAAGAAGTAAGCAAGCAGAATCTCGATGACGAGTAGCTGAATAATAAAACGAATACGAATGCTTTTACGATCGCGGCAGACAAGCAGCGCCAGCGCCGTAACAACAACCAGCGCCAAAATAAATTGCGCAATATGGGACAGGGACATGTGTGCTCCAAATATGAGGCAGGCCTAATTTTCCACGTCATTTTATGTAACGCGTGCATTAAAAATGAGAGGAGGGACGCAAAAAAACAATTATACCTTGGGATTTTATCTAAACTAAATGCTACGTCTCGTTATTCGCACTTTTCTGTTCATTCATTATTCTTATCCCTCAACAGAAAGTCACATTGGTATACCCACGTTGCAGGTAGGCGGGTATTTTTCATGATGTTTTCTGCATGATTCAAAAGGAGAGTGATTATGTCAGTATCAAATACTACACGCGAGCTTGGACGTTCAGGGATCGTGGTTCCGCCTTTCTCGTTCGGCGGTAACGTCTTTGGCTGGACGGTCGATGAGTCGACATCGTTCAGCCTGCTGGATGCGTTATTGGCGCATGGGCTAAATTTCATTGATACCGCCGATGTTTACTCGCGCTGGGCACCCGGTAATCAGGGCGGTGAGTCTGAAACGATCATCGGTAACTGGCTGAAAAAAAGTGGCCAACGCGACAAGGTGATTATCGCGACCAAGGTGGGTATGGATTTGGGGGAGGGCAAGAAAGGGCTGTCTCCTCGCTATATTCGTCAGGCCGTCGAGGCCTCATTACAACGCTTGCAGACGGACTATATCGATCTCTATCAGGCACATACGGACGACAAAGATACGCCACTGGAAGAAACGCTGGCTACGTTTGATGCGTTGATTAAAGAAGGGAAAGTACGCGCGATTGGGGCATCCAACTACAGCGCGGCGCGTCTGGCTGAGGCGCTGAAAGTCAGTCAAGCCAACCATCTGGCGCGTTATGAAACGCTGCAACCGGAATACAATTTGTACGATCGGCAGGGTTATGAAGCCGCGCTAGAGCCGTTGGTGCGTGAGCAGGGGATTGGCGTGATTAGCTACTATTCTCTGGCTAGCGGGTTTCTGTCAGGTAAGTATCGTCAGCCTAAGGATGCGTCGAAAAGTGCACGCGGGCAGGGCGTCGTAGAAAAATACCTGAATGAGCGCGGTCGCACCATTTTGGAAGCGTTGGATAGCGTGGCGAATGCGCATCAGACGACACCATCGCAGGTCGCGCTGGCATGGCTGATCGCCCGCCCGAGCATCACGGCACCGATCGCCAGTGCGACATCGCTGGAGCAGGTTGCCGAACTGGCGAGTGCGACGCGACTGGTGCTGCCAGCAGAAGATATTGAGCTGCTGGATCGTGCGAGTCGTTATTAAGGAGTTCGCCTTCTTCGCAGGTGTTTCTTCATTACACTTTTATATGCGGGTGTGGAAATTACATGCGGATGTGGGAATAGTTTCGTGCGCCATCATACCGCCATTTTCATGCTACCTCGTAGCACGCGCCCGACATAGGGGGCTACGCCAGCCCCCTATGAACCCCGGCTTTTGGCGGGAATTATGCCGCTACGCGGTCCCATCGGTGTTCATGACCGCTAATCGAGCCACCAGTGACGCGTTCCCGACGCGGCACTGGTTTTCGCGACGTCCTGTCGCTCACTCGGCGGTCAAGCTCACCGCTGCATAATTTTTTACGCCAGATAACGGCAAGGTATTCGTACATTCACAACATTTATCGCGCACGAAACTGCCTCAATAGTGGCATAAAAATGTAACTAAGAGACTGCGAGCATTTAGCGCGCTTCTGCGCCATCATCCTCAAACCAGGCGGCTAGTTCGCGGCGCAGGTTATCCGATTGGGTGCCGAAAATGGCCTGTACCTGATGACCGACAATAATCACGCCGATAGCGCCCAGCTTTTGCAAACTGTCGCTGTTAACCAGTCGCAGGCTATGAACCTCGACCCGCAGGCGGGTGATGCAGGCATCCAGACTGACGATATTTTCTTTGCCGCCAAAGGCGGTTACCAACTGCTGCAAGTTTTCTTTGTCTAGCGGTGAAGCGATTTCAATCTCGGTAATTTGCTTACCCAACATTGATGCGAACAATTTCCGAAAATTGTGAATCTTGCCCATCGTAGTCACCTCTTCGTTTGTTTATCAGCGTGCGTATGATAATGCCGTTTACGTAACATTACTGTTAGGCGAAACACGGTGATGAGGTTCCGTAGGAACGTCTGCACCGTGTTCGCCCGGTAGCGTAATGCTTAACCGACAAGCATGAGCCTTACTGTAATGCGCGGCGTAGAATCCGGCAGCCGTAGCCTGACAGGTCGAGCGCCCCTGAAAGTGTGCTACCTGTGGTCATTTCCTCGTAGGTGGCAGGCAACGTAATGTACTGTGGCGTTGCCGTGTAATTCTGTACGAAGATAAACTCACTTTCCCCGTCATCACGACGGTGAGCGACAACGCCGTAGGGGAGGTCGGACGGTAGCGCGCGCGGTAAATCCAGCGTTTGTATCAGCGTGGTGAAGAAATCACGCTGGAAGGCGAGATCGTTGCGCGATGCGATGTAATAGGCCTGCCCCTTGCCGTAGTCATTGACCGTAACAGCTGGGCGACCCGCGTAGAAATCGCTGTCATAGGTTGCCAGTGCCCGCGCGCCTTCGAGATGAATTAACTCGCACAGGTGGGTGACCTGATACGGGCCGACCAGACGTTGCTCGTTGCCGTCCAGACCGCTGATGCTGTTGCTTTCATGATCGTACAGCCCATCGATTTCTTCTGCCCATATTCCCATGATAGGACGCAGCGGGCCTGGGAAACCGTTTTGATGACACAGATCGGTTTCGTTGACGACGCCAGACCAATAGGTGGTGACAAAACGGCCACCCTGTTTGACGAAAGCATCGACACGTTCGGCAAAGCCCTCGCGTACCATGTAGAGCATCGGTGCGATCACGAGCTGATAACCGCTGAGATCGACATCGGCGTTGATGATATCTACCGCCACGCCCTGTTCCCAGAACGTACGATAATGTTCGGTGACGGTTTTCTCATAGAACAGCCCCGCGTTGCGCGGCCCTTGGGCGTTGTCCATTGCCCAGCGGCTTTCCCAGTCGAAAATGATGGCGACTTTGGCGTCAACCCGACTGCCTGCTACCGGTGCGAGTTTGTTGAGTATGTCACCCAACTCCTGCACTTCACGCCCAACGCGGGTGTCGATATGCCCAACATGATCGACGACGGCACCGTGGAATTTCTCAACGGAACCGCGGCTCTTACGCCACTGGAAATACTGCACGGAGTCTGACCCGTGTGCGACGGCCTGAAGTGAAGACAGGATATGCATGCCCGGCTTTTTCAGTTTACTGATCGGTTGCCAGTTGGTCAGGCTTGGCGTTGATTCCATCAGGTAGAACGGCTTTCCACCTTTTAGCGTACGCATCAGGTCGTGATACATCGCGGTGTAGGCACCCAGCGTGCAGTCATCTTCCGCGTTATGCCACAGCGGGTAGCTGTCCCAGGAGATGAAGTCGATCACCTTCGCCAACTGCCAGTAGTCGTAATCATAGAAGTATTCCATGAAGTTCGTCGTGGTTGGCAGAGACGGGTTTTCGGCTTTTAGCGGTGCAATTTCTGCGGCACAGAAATCGCTGACCTGTGAGGTGTTAAAGCGTTTCCAGTCCAGATTCAGGCCGTGGATGGAGACTTCACCGATAGGCGACGGGGGTTCTAACTGTGACCAGTCGGTGTAGGTGTGGCTCCAGAAGGTGCTCCACCACGCTTTATTCAACGCGTCTATCGTGCCGTAGCGTGCTTTCAACCAGCTCTGGAAGGTACTGCGGCAGGTATCGCAATGGCACTCGCCGCTGTATTCGTTGGAAATATGCCAGCCGATTACTGCAGGATGGTGCGAGTAACGTTTTGCCAACCGGGTGTTGATTTGTTTCACTTTCTCGCGATAGTTCGGCGAGCTCAGGCAGTGGTTATGGCGGCCACCGTGCAGCGCCCGCACGCGGTTGCTGCCAACGCGCAGTACATCAGGGTATTTCTGCGACAGCCAAGCCGGGCGTGCGCCGCTCGGTGTTGCCAGAAAAACGAAGATACCGTTGGCATACAGCGTGTCGAGGATGCTATCCAGCCAGCCAAATTCGTAGCGACCTTCTTCCGGCTCAATACCAGACCAGCTGAAAATGCCCACGGACATGACGTTGCACTGGGTCTGCTTCATCATCTCAATGTCTTTTTCCAGAACCGCTGGGTCGTCCAGCCATTGGTCAGGGTTATAGTCAGCGCCGTGCAGCAGAACAGGCACCTTGCTGCTTAGCGGGGGGAATTTGAACATCGTTTTCTCCTAAACGGGTTGTCAACGCGTTGAATACGGTTTGCGTGTTCGAGATAGCTGGCAATGTGCTTATGCGGCGATGATGGGTAGATCGTAAAGACGCTGTGAATACATCCCTGTACGCTCGGGTTGCGCCATCCCTGGCGCAAACGCTTTACTCTTCTATCCCATTATCGCCGCTCTTGTTCAGTTAAACGGGTTGTCACGCTCTGAATACGGTTTACGACTTACTTAAACGCTTTGATGGAAGGCAGTACGTTGCCTTTGCAATCGAACAGCGCCTGATTTTCCCGCGCGTTGCCTTCTTTCCATTCGTCTTTGTTGTATTTCATGCCCGCTTTCGTGGCCCAGGTTGCGCCGGGCGTTGGCAGCCAGATGGGTTCCCAATAGAAGACGCCTTTACCACGCTGATTGGGGACGTTGATGACGCTTTGCATCAGATCGTGCAGGTAATTGGCCTGACCCTGAACGGAAGCGGGGTAGCCGCCTGCATCCAACTCTTTTTGCTGAAAGCTGTTTTCCGCGTTATCGCAGTTTTCCAGCGTGTAAGCATAGGCGGCTTCAACCACGATGATGTCTTTATTGTAGCGTTTGGTGACGTCGTTCATGTTGTACTGCAACGCGCTGATGGGGCCGTTCCAGTAGGTGTAGAACGAGGCACCGATGACATCAAACGGGACATTACGTTTGACGATCTCATCGAACCACCAGATAAAGGTGTCGTTTTTGGTGCCTTCCGCCAGATGCAGCATGATTTTGACGTTATTCGCGCCCTGTACTTCCTTCACGCCCTGAATACCGGCTTTCAACATCGCCGCGAGGCGATCAAATTCACCGCCACCCTGACCCCAACTTTTTCCTTCCGGCCACAGCATCCCGCCGTTCAATTCGTTACCGATCTGCACCATATCCGGCATGACGCCCGCTTTCTGGAATTCGCTAATGGTGGCTTTGGTGTAGTCATGTACGGCAGTTGTGAGCTGTTCTGCGCTTAGGCCAGACCAGGCTTTGGGTTTGTTTTGGTGGGCTGGGTCGGTCCAGAAATCGCTGTAGTGGAAATCCAGCAGTATTTTCATACCGTTCGCTTTGGCGCGTTTAGCCAGCGCCAGCGTGGTAGCCAGATCGTTGTTACCGCCGCCGTAACCGTTGCCTGCCGCATCTTTTGGGTCGTTCCAGATGCGCAAACGAATATAGTTAATGCCGTTCTCTTTCAGGATCAACATGGCATCTTTCTGTTTGCCATGTTCGTCATAAAATTTTCCGCCGTGCTTTTCCACCTCGTTTAGCATGGAAATATCCGCGCCTTTGATGAAATCGGCAGGGACGTTCGTCAACTTATTGATCGTCACATTCTCTGCGGCATGCAGGGTCTGCGGCAGGGAGAAGGTCAACAGGCCAGTTGCGAGCATGGCGGCCATCAGTACGCGTTTTTTCATTTTCATTTTACGTTCCTGGAATTGGTACAGATGTTGAGTAATTACCCTTTGGTTCCGCCTGAGGTCAGGCCGGAGACAAAGTACTTTTGCAATGAAAGATAAAGAATGGCGACCGGTACCGCGATCAGCACGGCTCCAGCGGCGTAGGTGGTGTAACTGGCGCCCATCTTCTGCGACACCAGGTTGTAGAGCCCGATGGGCAGCGTGTACTGATCCGGTGTGCGCAGGATGGTGCTGGAGAGAATGAAGTCACCCAGCGGGCCGGTAAACGAGAACAGGGCGATCACCGCGATGATCGGTTTAGACAGCGGCATAATGATCTCGATAAAGATGCGGAAGTTGCCTGCGCCGTCCATACGCGCGGACTCATCCAGATCTTTCGGGATGGCATCCAGATAGCCTTTCATCAGATAGGTATTCATCGGGATCATGCCGCCGACGTAAACCAGCACCAGTGCAATATGGCTGTTTACCAGCCCCAGCATCTGCGCCAGTACGAAGATGGCGATCAACGCGGAAAACTGCGGGATCATCTGTAAGAGTAAAAACAGCATCAGCCCGTTTTGGCGGCCACGAAAGCGGAAGCGAGAGAAGGAATAGGCGGTGAAACTGACGCTGACGAGCGTCAGAATCATGGTCAGGAAGCTGATTTTCATCGAATTCCAGTACCACGCCGCGTAGTCAATCTGGCCGTTAAACAGCTCCTCATAGTGAATGAAGGAGAAGTTGTCTGGGATGATTGACGTATTGAGCAGGCTGTTGCCGGGGTTCAGCGACGCGCCAACCGTCCAGATCAGTGGATAAATAATGATGACGGCCACCATCGCCAGCAGCAGGTAGGTCAGGCCGAGTTTGATAAAATTCTGGCGTTTAACGCTGTGTTTTTTCATCTGCGCGCTTTCCTATGCCATGTTGTCTTGTTTGAAGGAATTGGTGGCGCGGAACTGCCACAGCGCGACGCCCACGACAAAAATCGACAGCAGAATGGTGATGCTGGCTGCGATTGCATATTGGGAAGAAGACATGGTCAGCTTATAAATCCAGGACACTAGAATATCCGTCCCGCCCGCGTTAGAGCCGATCACCGCCGGTCCGCCGTTGTTGAACAGATAGATGATGTTGAAATTATTAAAGTTGAACGTGTACTGCGTGATGATGATCGGCGCGATGGAGTAGAGCACCAGCGGCAGTGTGATGGTGGTCAGCTTGTACCAACTGCTCGCTCCGTCAATGGTTGCGGCTTCGTACAAATCATCAGGAATAGCCTGCAATACGCCGGTGGTCATGGCGAACACAAACGGGAAACCTAACCAGGTTTGCATCAAAATCAGCGCGGTTTTGGTCCAAAATGGATCGGTCATCCACGCTTTGGGTTCAATCCCCAATGCGGCCAGAATCCCGTTATTAATCACGCCAAACGTTTCGTTAAACATCCCCGCGAAGACCAGAATAGTGACGAAGCCCGGCACCGCCCACGGCAGGATTAGGATAGTGCGGATCAGTGGTTTGAAACGCAGGCCTTTCTGGTTCACCAAAATCGCCAGCAGGATGCCCACGGCGCACTGGAGTGTGGTCGCAATCAGCGTCCAAATCACCGTCCATTGCAGCACGTCAAAGAACGTTGAACGCCAGAGGTCGAGCCGGAAGATATTGATAAAGTTTGTCATCCCTACCCAATCGACCAGCTTGGCAGGTGGCGTGTGATAGAGGTTGTAATTGGTAAAGGCAATGGAAAAACCGAAAATAATCGGGAAAACCACGACAAAGACCAACAGGATGAAGCCGGGCGTGATCATCAGATAAGGAAAGCCTTCGCTCAGCAGCATTTGATATTGCTTCTTCACGCTGTTCAACGGCAGACCTTTATCGCGTCTGGCACCGCACACGTAGGCATCGCGCAGGCTGAAATAGTAAACACCGACGCCAAAGGCGGCGACGATTACGCTGATAATGCCTTTTGCCAGCAGAAAAATAGAGTGATCGCGCGGCAGCTCAGTGCCCAGCGTGATGAGCCCCCAGGCGCCGTTCCGCAGGAAATCATGGAATATGCCGATGAAGCAGACCATGATGATAAAGAACAATGCGCCTTTGACGAACTGGCGATTATAAATCTGTCCAAGTCCGGGGACGATCGCCAGCAATACAGCCGTTCTGGCGTGGCGACATCCTCTCTCTTGTGGCGTAAGGCCGCTGGCGTTGACGGTCACATCTACCTCCATTTTCTTAAAAACATGGGTACCCCCACATCCCGAACGTTTTCAGGGATAAACAGGGGGCCCCACGTTGACCCACGGTGGTGCGGGGGATTACTGGTTACTGTGGTTAGCTTCGATCTGCATTTTGATAACCTTCACGGCAGATTCCAGCGCCGCTTTGGTGTCCTGCTTGCCTGTCACGCTCAGTTGCAGCGCACTGTTTGCTGGCGTCCAGACTTCCTGCATTTCCGGTACGCTCGGCATAGGAACGGCATAGCCAGACTGGATCGCGACAGCACGGGATTTTTCGTCGTCCTTAATTAGCGGATCGTCAACCAGCGCCGCGATTGGTGGGATTTCACCGGTTAACTGGAAGCGAACTTTGGCGTACTCAGGCTGATTGATGAACTCAATGAATTTCTGCGCCAGCTCTTTGTTTTTGGAGTAGGTGGAGATGCTGTAGCCTTTGACGCCCAGCAGCGAACGCGGGTGCTCGCCGTTTGGCAGCAGCGGCAGTGGGGCAACGCCATAGTTTACGCCCGCGTTTTTGTACGGCTGGAACGCCCACGGACCGGTAATTACGGCTGCGGCTTTTTTCTCGGTGAACAGGGAATCGATGGCGTTAGCGCCGGTTTCACCGACGATACCCGGCGGGAACAGGCCATCGGCATAGAATTTCTTGATATAGTTGACGGCATCGATGGTGGCTTGTTTATCCAGACCGATGTCTTTTACGTTTGGTGAACCGTTGCTGTTCTGCCCGAAAATGTAGCCACCCATCCCAGCGATGACGCCGTAGGCGTAATAAATTTCGTCAAATTTCGCCAGCAGACCATAGCGGCCTTCGGCACGTTGCTGTTTGGAGAACGTGAACAAGTCGTCGAATTTTTCCGGCGGTTGTGGCATTAGGTCTTTGTTGTACACCAGCACGGTGGTTTCAACCGCTTTTGGCACGCCGTATAGCTTACCGTTATAGGTTTGTGCTTCCAGTGCCGGTTTGGTGAAACTCGACAGGAACGTCTGATCCAGCTTTAGTTCGCTGATCAATCCCTGAACCACGGCGGTACCGACCTGATCGTGTGGCATCACGATCACATCCGGACCGATGCCTGCCGGGCCATCCAGACGGAGTTTCTCAATCTGCTGCGCGTAAGGCGTTTCCAGCACGTTGATTTTGACATTATTCTGTTTTTCAAAGGCTTTGATCGCGTCGGCGATGCCGTCGGATTTCTTGATATCTTCCCATACCAGAAGTTCTTTGTCGGCTGCCAGCGCTGATTTGCTGAGTACGCCGGTGATACCCAGTGAAATCATGATGACGGTGGTCAGTGTTTTCATTTTCATCATTAGTCCTCAAAGCCCTGGTGGGCCCATCATGGTAGGAAATCGTCGCGTACTTTCCGCTTTCGCCGTTTTTGCCGTCCCTGTGTGATGCGGGTGTAACGTTACATCGCACAGCAGTACACCGCAGGGAATGAGGCATCTAACAGTACACGTGGTTTGGTGATCGTCGCTGTGTGGCGTGTGACGCTTTATTATGCGTTTTCCACAAACTAGGGTAACGGTTACACCAGTGGCGATTACATTAAGCAGAGTGCGCCACGTCTGCCAGCGAAACATGTAAAGGCTGTGATCTTATGCACAAAAGTAACCCCCTGTTTGTGCAAACGGTTACACCATGCTGTTATATTGCGATTATGACCAGCGTGCAGGTAAACCTGGCCGGATGTGGATACGTCTGGAAGGGCTACCGAGCCATTTTGAGTAGACGACCACTGGGCCGTTGTGACTCAGCGCTTATATCCTGAAAAGCAAAATTATCAAGAGGTTACTGTTATGGCGTCGATCCAGTTGGATAAAGTGAGTAAGCATTTTGGCAAAACGATTACGCTTCACGATGTGAATCTGACGATTGCAGATGGAGAGTTCGCCGTTTTTGTTGGGCCGTCTGGCTGCGGTAAGTCGACGTTGCTGAGAATGATTGCCGGACTGGAAGATGTCACGGGCGGTGAAATCATGATTGATGAGGCCGTCGTGAATGATGTTGCCCCTGCTCACCGTGGCGTGGCTATGGTGTTCCAGTCTTATGCGCTGTATCCGCACATGACCGTTGCTGAGAATATGGGTTATGGCCTGCGTGTGAATGGTGTACCGAAAGACCAGATTAAGCACCAAATCGAGATGGTGGCGAAGACGCTGCAACTGTCTCACCTGCTGGAGCGCAAGCCGAAGGAGCTATCTGGTGGGCAGCGTCAGCGCGTGGCGATAGGGCGCGCTATCGTGCGTAACCCGAAAGTTTTCCTGTTTGATGAACCGCTGTCGAACCTGGATGCAGAGCTGCGCGTGGATATGCGTTTGCATATTGCCAAACTGCATCAGGAATTGAAAACGACGATGATTTACGTGACGCACGATCAGGTCGAAGCCATGACGCTGGCCGATAAAATTGTGGTCATGAATTACGGTAAAGTCGAGCAGGTGGGATCGCCGATGGAGCTTTATTATCATCCGGTTAACCAGTTTGTTGCGGGCTTTATCGGCTCGCCAAAAATGAATTTTCTACCAGCGCAGGTGGTTGACTGGACGCCGGATAGCCTGACGGTGAATGTGGCCGAGCAGTTGCAGCTTGAGTTGCCGATTCGCACTGGTGAACTGACCGTTGGCAGCACGGTTACTCTGGGGCTACGGCCGGAACACGTTTCGCCGGAAGGTGAGGGAATTCGCCTGTCATTCGGCTGTGAGGTCGTCGAGCGTTTAGGTAACAGTACTTATCTGTTTGGCCAATGCTGCGGGATTGATAACTTCAAACTGCTGCTTGCGGGCGACAGTGCTTTCAAACCGTATGAACATATTGAGGTCTTCTTCTCCCCGAATAACTGTCTAGTGTTCAACGCCGATGGCCTGCGTATCAGCGCCTAGTTAAGCGACTGCATCGCTGAATCTCAATAGCCAAAATCCCTTCTAAACATAAACAGCGCCCTTTGCGGGCGCTGTTTATGCTGCTGATAAAATCTTCTGTCTCTCAATATTCCGCTGTTTTGGGTTTCTCTGGCGTAAAAAATTGCGCTGAGGTGGGCGTGATTGCCGGGTGAGCGGCATGGATGCCGCGAAAGGCAGTGCCGCGTCGGGAACGCGTCACTGGCGGCCCGAATAGCGGTCACGCACGCCGAAGGTATCGCGTAGCGACGCAATTAGCGCCGAAAAGCCAGTGGTCAAGGCGCTGCGGCGATTGAGCGCGCCTTGTCGGGCGTGTGATGACATCACAGATTTGCTCGGTAGTTAACACGCACGAAATTTTCGTACTACCGCATATGATGCAGTGAAAATTTGATAGCGAGTGTTACTCGCAATAGAAAAAGGCTTTCCGTAGAAAGCCTTTTGGGAAATGCCCGACGAGAATGATGAGCCCGTCGGGCTGAGGGTTAGTGCCGTATTACCACCAGGCTTCCGCTTGAATACCGACGTTCACTGCGTTGCTGCGATCGTCGTTGAAGCGGTTTCTATTTTCATTACCACCGTTCAGGTAAGAAACGAAGAAGCGCAGTTCCGGGCGTGTCAGCATCGGAATATCGGCGCTGAAAGCGTGTGCCAGCGTGTATTTCTGGCCGCTATATTTACTTTCCGTGCCGCTGGTCCAACTATCCTTTTTCTGGTACGCACCCGCTTCCAGATAGGTTTTCTGGTTTTTGGTCCAGGCATATTGGCCGCGGCCTACCGCAGACAATAATTCTGTGCTGTCACGAAATAGGCTGATTTTATCCGCTTTACCGTAGGTCAGAACATGGCTCAGAGAAATAGTATCCGTGATCGGTAGGTCACCAGCCTGAATGACACGATAGCCTTTGGCATTGGCATTGATGTTCCAGACGTCATACCAGCCGCCGCCCTGATCGACCATGTTGTGTGCCAGCCCTTTATCGGCGTATTGCAGCACGAGTTTCTGGTTGGACTTGAGGCCAGAGAAGTAGTGGCTGAGTTCACCGGTGATCATCATCGAGTCTTTCGGATCGAATTTTTGGCCTTCCGCGAGGAAGATATTTTTCTGCGTGTCCGCCTCATTCGGCATCGCGTAGGAGATACCAAACTCGGTCCACGCGCCGTCCCACGGCTTCCAGCCCGCATAGCGCGCATCCAGATAGTTAATGTTCAGGTCGTTGTAGGTATCTTGTCTGGAAGAACACTCCTGATTATTCAAGCTGTTGCTACAGTCGACGTTCATGTTTTCGGCATCGGCACGGATCCAGGCAAACGAGAACGCGCCTTCACCGGCTTTGACGTTTTCGATCCCGGCACCTGCACCGGAGATGTTCCAGTATTTAGTATCGATGATGTGCAAATCATGGCGCTGGTAGTAACGTTTCCCCGCCCAGACCGTGGCATCCGGTAACCCAGGTACAAAGCCTTTCGCCTGAAGATTTAACTGGCGTAAACCAAACTCGGCATCATCATCTTTTGTGGTTTCATTATCGTTCGAGCCGTTGGAGAACATGGAGATCATACTGTCGAAGTAAAACGTTTTCCCATTTTCGTTATACAGCTGCTGTCCTAATTGGATTTCGCCGTAGGTGTCATCTTCGTTACCCAATCTTCCCACATATTCTTTATCGGCGGTCTGTTGTTTTCCGTGGTTTGATACACCCACGCCAGAACGGAAGTATCCTGAAAAATCAACAGAATAAGAAGGGGTTGCCAGCATTGCCAAACTCAGCGCAATGGATGTCGTCAGCAGTTTTCTTTTCATAATATACCTTTCGCTTATTCGGGTAAGAATGTGGATGTTCCAAATAACATGACGTGAACGGAGGTAAAACGCTTCCACTCATGGCGAAGGATTATGGGGGAATAAAATGGCGCGTGACATGATTGTTCTCACAAAATACAAAATAGTTACACCAAAATTTACACTGACTTAACGATGTTACACGCCGTGTTTCGAGTATTTATCAGTCATGATGCGATGTTATTTGCTGTGTAATGGTATGTAACTGGTTACACCTATTGGCTGTGTTATTCAAATGCAGCATAAAATTTTTTATATCAGCATTCGAAACGTTGCCTAAAAGGCGTGATGCGTTGCCGAGTTGGAAACATTTCTGGAATCACAAAAAAGGTCGCTACAGGGAGGAAGAAAACTGGGGGAAGTGAAAAGCACAGCTCGCCTGATGAGTCGGCAAGCTGTGTTGAACGTTGTTATTTCTTACTAACAGGGGGGCTGACGGAATGACGACGCACCAGCGTCGGGCTAAACATATTCGTGGTTTCGCTGAGCTGTTTACCGTGGGATAACGCGATGGCTAATTCTGCTGCCTGAATCGCCATCGCGGAAACCGGATAGTGCACAGTGGTCAGACGAGGGCGAAGATAGCGGGCGATCAATACGTCATCAAACCCGACGACCGACATGTCCTGCGGTACGCTGATACTGTTATCGCTCAAGACAGAAAGCGCGCCCGCGGCCATGGAATCGTTGTAGCACACCACTGCCGTCATATTGCCGCCTCGACTCAGGAGTTCCATCATGGCAGATTCTCCGCCCACCTCGTCTGGCGAGGCGCGTGCGATGAGACGTTCGTCCCGTGCGATGCCGTGCTCTTGCAGCGCATCCACATAGCCTTGCAGGCGATCGGCGGAGTCGGAAATTTGGTGATTAGAGCAAAGGAAACCGATCCGTTGATGCCCTTCCTGAATTAAATGACGTGTTGCTAGCCAGGAGCCGTAGCGGTCGTCGAGTGCAACACAGCGGTTTTCATAACCGGGTAATGTGCGGTTGATGAGCACCATGTCAGGAATGTGGCTCATCAGCGCCGCCAGTTCCTCATCTGAAAGCATTTTTGCATGCACGATCAACCCCGCACAGCGGTGGCGAATTAGCTGTTCAATGGCTTTCTTTTCCTGCTCGGCATTGTGGTAGCCGTTACCTATCAGCAGAAAATTGCCCGTTGCCTGTGCAATTTGTTCGACAGATTTAACCATCGTCCCGAAAAAAGGATCGGATACATCGGCAACGACCAGTCCCATGGTTTCTGCACTCTGATGTGCGAGCGCTCTGGCGTTAGCGTTCGGATGATATTGCAGCTCCGCCATGGCCTTGTGTACGGCTTCCTTTGAGGCGGTACTGGCTTTGGGTGAGTTATTAATCACGCGTGAAACCGTAGCGACTGATACACCTGATAGACGAGCAACATCCTTTATTGTGGCCATTGGCATTCCTGAGCGGTCAAATGCGTTGTGAGGCGGAGCGCAGCCTAACGCACAAGTTAAAAGAAAAATCGATTACTTATATTTATAAATGTACAGGTTTTTGGGGGATGTTACCTATCCGACCACGCTTCCTTTTTGATCCAGACCGTACTTATGTGATCGCTATCAACAATCATCGGCTATTTCTCTCTTCCAAAATACCAGTCTGAGGTTTAAATTTAGGGTAACCGATTACACTCGTGTGATAGATAAACGATAGCAAGCTATCGGTATTCAGCATTATTACAGCTATTTTATCCATAACATAGAGTGAAACTGATTACATTCAGGTGTTTCTCTGGCTATGTTTACAGACTGACCTGATGCCTTTTCCAGGCCGCTGACGGGCTGTTAGCGCCATACAATTGGCTGCGATGGTGCCCGCTGCTGTACCGAATGTATATTTTGTATTGAGGAATAGCTTATGCAGTTTGAGCCAACTGAACATCCGCACCGCCGTTTTAATCCACTGAAAGGCGAATGGATTCTGGTTTCTCCGCATCGCGCAAAGCGCCCCTGGCAGGGTCAGCAGGATGAACCGGATCGTTCTACGCCGCCGCCTTACGATCCGACCTGCTACCTATGTGCGGGCAATAAACGGATTACTGGCGATATCAATCCGCACTATCAGGGCACCTTTGTTTTTACGAATGACTTTTCAGCTCTGATGGAGGACACGCCGGATGCACCATCGGGCGATGATGAGCTTTTCCGTGTTCAGCAAGCTCGTGGCGTCAGCCGCGTAATCTGTTTTTCTCCCGATCACAGCAAAAGTCTGCCACAGCTTTCGCTGCCAGCGTTGAAAGCGGTGATCGAGACGTGGAGCGAACAGACTGAAGAGCTGGGCAAGCGATATCCGTGGGTTCAGGTCTTTGAGAATAAAGGGACGATGATGGGGTGCTCCAATCCCCATCCGCACGGGCAGGTTTGGGCTAACGATTTTCTGCCGAACGAAGTACAGCGTGAAGATGAGCAGCAGCGAGACTATTTCTCCCGTCACGGTTCGCCGCTACTGCTGGACTACGTTCGCCGCGAACAGGCTGACGGTTCGCGCATCGTAGTGGAAACGGATCACTGGTTGGCGGTTGTCCCTTACTGGGCGTCGTGGCCGTTTGAAACGCTGGTACTGCCCAAGTTCGCCGTACAGCGGTTGCCACAGCTAAATGACGTTCAGCGTGACTGTCTGGCGCTGATCCTGAAAAAGCTGACCAGCCGTTACGACAACCTGTTCCAATGCTCATTCCCCTATTCGATGGGGTGGCATGGCGCGCCGTTCAAGGGGGATGACATTACACACTGGCAGCTACATGCCCATTTTTATCCCCCGTTATTACGTTCCGCCAGCGTGCGCAAATTTATGGTCGGCTATGAAATGCTGGCTGAGGCACAGCGTGATCTGACGGCAGAGCAGGCCGCTGAACGTTTACGCAGCGTGAGTGATATCCATTTTCGTGAGCAAATTTGAGGTCATTTTATGAGCCGTATTGATTCTCTACGTCAGTTAACCGAGTCTGTTTTTGTCCGATTATTTGGCTATGCGCCGCACGCGGCTATTCAGGCTCCCGGCCGGGTCAACCTGATTGGTGAGCACACCGACTATAACGATGGTTTTGTCTTGCCTTGTGCTATCGATTACCAGACGGTAGTCAGCGCGGCGGTACGCCAGGATGGTATCGTACGGGTGGTGGCGGTGGATTTTGACAACCAGCAGGATGAATTCGATCTCGCCAAAGAGATTGTGCCTCACCCGGACTATACCTGGGCGAACTATATTCGTGGAACGGTGAAATTTTTGCTGGCGCGCGGCCTGCCGCTCACCGGCATGGATATGGTGGTCTCCGGTAATGTGCCTTCTGGCGCAGGGCTAAGCTCGTCGGCCTCGCTGGAAGTGGCTATCGGGCAGACGTTTAAAGAGCTGAATGATCTGGATATCAGCCAGTTGGATGTGGCGTTGAATGGTCAGCAGGCGGAAAACGATTTTGTCGGCTGTAGCTGCGGTATTATGGATCAGTTTATTTCCGCTCAAGGGCGTGTCGGTCAGGCGCTGTTGATCGATTGTCGCTCCCTGGAAGGTCGCTCTGTGCGTATGCTCGATGGCGTTGACGTCCTGATCGTGAATTCTAACGTGCGTCGTGGGCTGGTGGATAGCGAATACAACACACGCCGCCAACAGTGTGAATCGGCGGCGCGTCACTTTAACGTCAAGGCGCTGCGCGATGTTTCACTGTCGCAATTTGAAGCCGGAATCGAGGGACTGGATCCGGTGGCGGTACGCCGTGCGCGGCATGTTATTACCGAAAACCGTCGTACGCTGGAAGCGGCCGATGCGCTGGCACGCCAGGATGCACACCGTTTGTTTATGTTGATGGCCGAATCGCATGTCTCCATGCGCGATGATTTTGAAATTACCGTGCCCCCGATTGATGCGCTGGTGGATCTGATTCAGGAGTATGTTGGTGAGCGGGGCGGTGTGCGTATGACCGGCGGCGGTTTCGGTGGCTGCATCGTTGCCCTTATTCCTTCGGCGCTGACTGACGAAGTTAAACAGGTGATTGAACGTGAATATCCGGCACGCACCGGGCTTCAGCCGTCGATCTATCTGTGTCAGGCATCCGGCGGTGCAGGGCGTGTGAGTTAAGCCTCGTCCGGTAATGGCAGGTAAAAAGGGTTTTATTCATAAAACCCTTTTTTACATTCATATACTTAAGGAAGCAGAAGCAGCGTTGCTAGTCCAAGAAAGATAAAGAAACCACCGGTATCGGTGATGGCAGTGATCATGACGCTGGAGCCGATGGCCGGATCGCGGCCGAGTTTCATCATGATCAGCGGGATAGCGACGCCCATCAACGCGGCGAGCAGCAAGTTCAGCAGAATCGCCAGCATCATCACGCCACCCATTGCGGCGTTGCCATAAAGTAGGAAGGTTACCACGCCCATAATCGTGCCCCATATCACCCCGTTTACCAGCGCAACGCCTAATTCTTTTAGCAGCAGGTACGATTTCTTGCCGTGTTCAAGCTGATGCAACGCCAGTGCACGCACAATCATGGTGATCGTCTGGTTGCCGGTATTTCCGCCGATTCCGGCAACAATCGGCATGAGCGTCGCCAGCGCCACCAAATGGGACAACGTATGTTCAAACAGGCCGATGACCCGTGAGGCAATAAGTGCCGTACAAAGATTGATAGCCAGCCATGCCCAGCGGTTGCGGAACGATTTATACACAGGTGCGTAGACATCTTCAGAAGGTGTTAACCCCCCTGAACGCCGCAGATTGCTGTCGCTTTCCCGGTTTACAACGTCGAAGATGTCCTCAATCGTCAGGCGTCCCATGAGTTTCCCTTTGCTATCGACCACGGCGCTGGAAATTAAATCGTAACGTTCAAAAGCCCCTGCGGCCTCTTCGACTTTATCTTCAGGCTGGAACCTCAACGGTTGAGCATCCATGACGTCAGTAACCAGAGCCTGGGGCGAGTGGAGCAGGATACTGGCCAGCGACAGCTCGCCGATCAGCGTGTTCTTACGATCGGTAACAAACAGCTTATCGGTGGAATTGGGGATCTTTTTGCGGTAGCGCAGATAGCGCTGTACGGTCGCGAGCGTAACATCGGCGCGCACGGTGATGAGCTTGAAATCCATCATGTGGCCGAGACAGTCTTCATCATAATTGATGGCGGCGCGTAGCTGCGCGCGCTGCTTCGGCTCAAGCGACGTCAGTATTCTGCCCAGCAGATGACGAGGAACGAGGCGCGACAGCTGAGCCTGCTCGTCGACATCCAGTATCCGAACCGCTCTCAGGATTTCTTTGTCCTGCATATCGCCGATCAGATCGTCAGAAATGCTGTCAGAGGCCTCAATCAACACGTGGCCGCGCTTCGCTATCGGGATAAGTCGCCATAGCGCCAGACGTTCATCCTGCGGTAAAGACTCCAGCAAATCGGCAAGGTCAGCGGCATGTAGCCCGATGATAAGCTCGCTGATTTCTGCGGTTTGATCGAGCAGGATACTTTTGTCACGCAGCCCGATTTTGTTACTTAACGCCGTGTCACCGCCGTCGCGTTCCGTCAAGCGCGGCTGCCGGTTGATAATATCTTCAACCAGTTCTTTATTTTCCAACAGCAGAAGGGAGATGCGGCGCCGGAGGTCGGTAAGTTTTTTTACACTCGACATAATGTTTTATGCTCGATCTGTTTTTTATCCGTGTTTTATTAAACGTAGCGCAAAATCAGTAGATTAAGAATAGGAATACTGGCGAATCGCCGTTTGAAAGGTATGCGATAGTACCCAGACGTGTTTTTGATGCATTTTTATCTAACGAATTATTAAATCGCTTGCTACTTAGTTTTGGGCGATATATAGTCAGTTCCAGAAACGTAACCGATACCGATGGCAGAGACGATGAACGATAACGCTTACAAACTGGATGGACAGCTGTGCTTCGCACTGTATTCAGCCAATTTGGCGATGAATAAACTGTATCGTCGTTTGCTGTCTGAATTGAATCTGACCTATCCCCAATATCTGGTGATGCTGGTGCTGTGGGAGCGTGATGGTTTGACGGTGTCTGAGCTAGGCGAGCGTCTGTATCTTGATTCTGCCACGCTAACGCCGTTGCTCAAGCGCTTACAAAGCGCAGGCTTAGTGGTACGTAATCGAGGAACAGAAGATGAACGTCAGGTGCTGGTCGGGTTAACTGAAGCAGGACGAGCACTTCAGCAACAGGCTCGAGAGATTCCTGAAAGCGTGTTTTGCGCGACGGAATGCCATCTTGACCAGTTGCAGACGATCAAAAAAGATTTAGAGACGCTGCGTAAGAATCTGATTGAGCATCTTTGAAGATACTCGCGATTGCCTTGCGCACCGCGAAATCAGTTAGCCAGCGTCATCTTATCGACGTCGTTTTTTTAAATAAATAAGTAGTTCGCGATTTAATTTTTCGCTATTTAAGTGACGTCTGAGTCACATCTACACTCTCTTAGGCCATTCCTAACTATCTGGAGTCACATTATGTCTATTGAAAAAGTATTATACGTTGCTCATGCTCAGGCCACCGGTGGTCGTGATGGTCGTGCGGTGTCTTCCGATAACGCGGTTGATATTAAATTGACGACCCCACGTGAGCTGGGTGGCGCAGGCGGTGAAGGGACGAACCCAGAGCAGCTGTTCGCCGCGGGCTATTCTGCCTGTTTCCTTGGCGCGATGAAATTTGTCGGTGCGCGTGACAAAATCGCGGTCCCGGCTGATACCACGGTAAATGGTAGCGTAGGTATCGGTGCCATCCCGACCGGGTTTGGTATCGAAGTTGAGTTGAAAATTTCCCTGCCGGGCCTGGATCGCGCCGTGGCTGAAGATTTAGTGCAGAAAGCCCATATTGTTTGCCCATATTCCAATGCAACGCGCGGCAACATCGACGTGACTCTGACTATCGTCTAAGTCCGGTTTGAAACAAACGTACTGTTGGTTGATGAAAACGGTGGCTGCGGAGGATTCGCACTGCCGTTTTTTTTATGACGGATATCCTCGTCCGTCACCCTTCGGGCCGTTGCTACGCAACGTAGAAAAACGTTCCCGACGTTTTTTTATTGGTATGGCATCACCTGAATGACAACGGGCATGAATGACAGGCGCAGCAATAGGAAGGCAACAAGCCTGATGAAGAACAAGAGAATATAAGGAACGGATTGGTTAAGCGCTATTCTTTCTGATTGGCGAGTACGTTGGCAGGAAGCAGTAATTGTTCAGCACGCTGCTGCTGTTTGTCTTGATGATGACCAAACGCGGTAATGGTGGAGTAGGCAAAACGGCCTAAAAGAATGATGAAGCTGATGAGTAAAACAGCACGGGCGATCCGAGAGCCACTTCGTCGCGGGCGTATCGATAATCGTCGTCTGTGGGTAAGCGTGGACATTACCAGTTAATCCTCTATAAAAGCGAACATTCGCTGTTGTTTATTTAGGCACAAGCAGTAGGCGAGGTCAATGTACCTCAGTGAAAAAGATGATGGTCGATCCGGTTTTCGCACGTTCGGTGCAAGGAGAGAGACGTTAGAGGCCGGTGTGAAAAGGAAAGGGCATTAAAAGGGAATCAGCAAAAAACCCGCTCAAAAACGGATAAGCGGGTTGTGTAGTACAAGGGAATTACGCCGTGGTATTGACGTTACGCCCAATCGCCGGATTTGCTGGCAGAGGTGGTAATGCCTGCAAAATACCTAAAGCAACAGCCTCTTGGCTATCGAGCGCTTTTTTCAGCACAAGCGCACTGGCCTCATTGCTGGTACGCATGTTGCTGAGGTCGGTCGCGAGTGATGCAATCTGTGATACATCCATTTCACTCTCCTTAACACTGAGTTGGATTGATATCCGGTATGGAAAGGAAGCGCGCCTTTCCACCGAGGTTGCACGACGTTGGCGAAAAATTCTCGCCAGCCATCATTTTGGTATCGGCCCCATCTCTGTAAACTTTACGTTAATCAGCCCTAACCGACCAGCACCGCTGCGCGATTTTGCGCTACGGCACCGTCCGGTGCAGGCTCGGATTCCCACGTAACGTTTTCATCAGTCAGGTTTTTTCTTCCTCAATCATCAGCTTCCAGCCTGTGACGTCCTGCCAATATTCCTGTTCTCGTTCCAAATCCAGCTGTACCAGCGTGTTGTTGGTAAAGAAGTCGCGTGGGAACGTCAGTGTCCAGTAGTTGTCATCAGTTTGCAGCCGTAACGATTCCGGCGTTGTCGTTGCCTGACGCTGGTTATTCAACAGCGTGGCGAGGCGCAAGAGTTGTATCATGGGCAAATACTGTTTCTTTTTGAACAGGTTCAACCGCGGCAATTCTTCCAGCTTGATCGCTTTACGGTGCAACCGTACGATCATTGACAGGACAAGCTGCTGCTCCTGATTGAAGCCGGGCAGATTGGTATTTTGCAGAATGTAAGCGGAATGACGGTGCATGCCGCTATGGTTAATGCCTAATCCCACTTCATGCAGCATAGAAGCCCAGTTTAAAATAGCCTCAAGCTGTGGATGCACCAGATTAGGATTTTGCTCTGCCCACTGCGCATAAAGCTGCTGCGTGGTTTCCCGTACGCGTCGCGCCTGCTCGCGGTCGATATTGTAATGGGTCGCCAGACTCTGCGCGGTACGGATACGAATATCCTGATGGCGGAAACGCCCTTCCATTTCGTACAGCACGCCTTCGCGCAGCGCACCATCGGACAGACGTAATTCTTTGATTGCCAACGCATCAAAAATACCACACAGAATAGCCAGACCGGGCACCAGCACTGACTGACGATCTTCGGACAGACCCGGCAGACTCAGCGCTTTGAAGTGCTTAAACTGCAAGATTTGCGTGCGTAGCATTTCCAGTCGCTCGGGGGTAATCAGGCCGTCTTTCTCTCCCATCTCCACCAGAATTTCATGCGTGGCTTTGATCGTTCCAGACGCACCGAGGGCGAATTTCCAGCCGTATATGCGGTATTCCCAGGACAGCGTTTCCAGCTTTTGCGCTGCGGCCAACCGGGCGCGCTTGAAGTTGGCTTCGCTAATTTCACCATTCGGGAAAAATTGCTGTGCGAAGCTGACGCACCCCATACGACGGCTTTCTACCAGCATCGGCTCGAAATCTTCACCGATAACCAGCTCGGTAGAACCACCGCCGATATCGATGACCAGCTTGCGGCCTTTTTCCGGCTGTGTATGCTCCACGCCCATAAAAATCAGGCGGGCTTCTTCATGGCCAGAAATGATCTCTATCGGATAGGGAATGATGTCCGCCGCGCGGCGCAAAAATTCCTGCGCGTTAGCCGCCTGACGCAGCGCGTGCGTTCCGACGATAGAAACGTTCATGGCAGGGAAGCCTTGCAGGCGTTCAGCAAACAGCGCCAGACAGCTCAGGCCGCGTTGAATAGCTTCTTCGCTGAGCATGTTTTTGCTGTCCAGCCCGTCGGCCAGATGTACTCGCTGTTTTAAACGCCCCAATACCTGAAGCGCACCGTTTACCACGCGTGCGATCACCATGTGAAAACTATTGGAGCCCAGGTCGATAGCCGCGAATTCTTGCGGCTTTATCTCGGTTTTTTCATTGTTCGTTAACGGCATTATTCAGGCTTATCTCCAGGTTGCTCCAACGCCTTGATGTAGTCGTAAATGGCATTTTGCGCGCGTACTTTACGCTTGTTGCCGCGTGAGACATAGCGGTTGCTCGATTCTTTATCAATGACACGGGCTTTCACCGTATCGCTGAACAGAATATCCAGCGTTTCCAGCACGCGGTTTTTCAAAATGGGATCCAGAATTTCCACTGCGACTTCAATGCGATAATCAATGTTGCGTGTCATCCAGTCTGCGGAAGAGAGGTAGACTTTCTTGTCCCCGCCGTTGTTGAAGACATACACCCGATCGTGTTCCAGATAGCGGTCAAGAATACTGATGACCTGAATATTTTCGCTGATCCCCGGCAAATTAGGGATCAGTGAGCACATGCCGCGTACCAGCAGATTAATTTTCACGCCCGCAGACGAAGCCTGATACAGCTTTTCCGCCAGCCCTTTATCCACCAGATTATTTACCTTAAGCGTAATGCCTGCATCACGATTCGCCAGCGCGTTTTCGATCTCGGTATTGATCAGTTGGTAAAGCTTGTCGCGGGAGTTTTGCGGTGACACCAGCAGGTGCTCGAAGCTGACCGGGCGGTAGGGGTTTTCAATGAAGTTGAAGACGCGACGGACTTCGTTGGTAATGCGCTCGTCGGCGGTCAACAGCGAGTAATCCGTATACAGACGGGCGGTTTTCTCGTTGAAGTTACCGGTGCCGATATGCGCGTAACGCACGATGTTTTCCCCTTCGCGGCGGGAAATCAGGAACAGCTTGGCGTGAATCTTCAGCCCAGGTACAGAGAAAATGACGTGTACACCAGCTTCCGTCAGGCGCTTGGCCCAATGGATGTTTGCTTCTTCGTCAAAGCGTGCCTGTAGCTCTACCACTACCGTCACTTTCTTGCCGTTATGTGCCGCGTGGATCATCGAATTAATAATGCGCGAGTCTTTGGCGACGCGGTAAATGTTGATTTTGATGGACAGCACGTTAGGGTCGAAAGAGGCTTGTCGCAGCAGTTCCAATACGTGCTCGAAGGTATGGTACGGGTAATAGAGCAGAACATCGCGCTCACGGATCGCATCAAACCCATTGCGAAAATGGTTGAATCCGGTGTGCCGCAGACGTGGCAAGGGCTTATTGACCAGATTGGCACGTCCGACGTTCGGGAAAGAAATAAAGTCTTTGAAATTATGATAACGCCCACCGGGGATAACGGAGTCATAGGAAGAGATACCCAGTTTCTCCAGTAGCATTTCGACCATGGCATCCGGCATGTCGCGCTGATACACAAATCTCACCGGCTCCGCGGTTAAGCGCTGTTTCAGACTGGAAGACATCAACTCCAGCAGGCTGGACTCCATCTCCGTAACCAGATCGTATTCTGCATCGCGCGTCATTTTCATGGAGTACGCATTCAGCGCGTCATAATCAAAGAAGCCCTTGAAGATGTCATCCAGACAATAACGCAGAATGTTATCGATGAGGATCATGGTCTTACGACGGCGCGGCGCTTCTGCTGGCAGGTTGACGAAGCGCGGTATTTTATCCGAAGGAATTTCAAGCAATGCGTAGCTGATCTCGTCGCCACGAATAATTTCGACAGCAAGATAGGTATAGCTATCCTTCAGAAACTCAACCAGATTGGTTTCGTTAAAGATGAGTATTGGCGTGATATGCGGACGCAAATATTGTCGGAAGTAGTCCCTCAGCCACTCTTGCTGAGTAGGGGAAACCTGACGTTCATTGACCAGAAAAATCTGGTTACGCGCCATCTCCAGCAGTAACTCATTGTACAGGCTATCGAAGATTTGATCAGTTTTGAGTACGCGCGCCTGAATTTTGCCTAAAAGATGTCGCAGATTGCCGTCCAGACCTTGTTCTTCGTTAATCAGAATGCGTCTTTTCAAATCGGCAAAACGGACTTTATAAAATTCATCAAGGTTGCTGGAGTAGATGCCCAGAAAGCGCATGCGTTCGATTAACGGGTTGCTTTTATCTGCTGCTTCCTGAAGTACTCGTTCATTAAAGGATAACCAACTTAATTCTTTCTCTATGTAGAGTTTGTCCTGACCCATTGTCACTCCGCTCAACTCATGTACTGAAGGTTCATCCAATATTCATACCCTTCTGCTGTGGAGATAGGGTACAACAACATTATGGCGTGTTGATGACGATAAAATCTAATTCATAGACAGACTTACCATTGTCATATTATGGGCGTAAAGGCAACATATGCTACCCGCAATACGTTAGCAACACGACTCTGGCGGCTTCACTCTAACGGCGAGAACAATGGTAAAAATAGTCAACACATCACAGTATCGAGATCGTCGACGAGCGTGGGTCGATCGTTTGACTCACCGCATTGTTGCGGGCAGCGGGCTGCTGGTTTTGGCTATGCTGCTGTTAATTTTCTTCTATCTGCTGTATGTGGTGACGCCACTGTTCCTTTCTCCCACCATTAACGGCCATAAAACGGTACAGCGCCACAGTGCGGAGCCGTCACTGGCGCTGGGACTGAGCGACAACGGGCAAATTGGGTTTCGCATCGACCGTCAGGGCTATGGCGAGTTTATTTCGTTTGCGGAAAACCAGCCGATGTCGCGTATTCAACTGGTGCCCGCGCTGAGTTTGCTGGCGCAGAGTCAGGGGGAGCGACAGATTTATGCCCTGAGTCAGCCTGATGGCCGCCTGATTTTCGTTCAGCCTATATTGTCACGTATGGTGTCACGTACGGAAAATCATTCTCCTGTCTGGGAGTATCCGCTGGGTGAGCAGGCGTATTCGCTTGGGTTACCGGCGCAGCCGCTGCGTCATTTGGCAATGGCTGCGGTGGGTGAAAAGCAGGCTGTTGTGGCGGCGATCGGGCAGGAAAATGCCTTGATTATTGCCGAGGTTGATAACAATGGCGTACGGCAACGGGCGCAGATTACGCTTCCGGCGGGGATGATTAACCAACTGCTGCTGACGCCAGACGGGCAGCAAGTCTATGTGCTCAGCGGTAAGACATTAACGCTGTGGCAGGTGGAGGCGAACGCGGTGACGCTGCGGGAACAGCGTCAGTTACAACTGGCGGAACCTCTGCATCTGGCACTGTTGTCTGGTGGACGATCGCTGCTGGTACAGGCTGCTGACGGGCAGATTAGCCAATGGTTTGACGTGCCGAGCGAAAAGGGCGCGACGCTGACAGAGATTCGTCAGTTTCCGCACGTTGTGGGCGAATCGGTGTTGTTGGCAACGGAGGCGCAGCGGCGAGTCTTTGCCACATTGAACGCTCAGGGCGAACTGTCGCTGTTTGCCAGCAAGCAGTCGCATGCGCTGCTGACGCAGACGTTACCGGCTCATGCGCAGGGGCTGGCGTTTTCGCCGCACGGATCTGCCATGCTGGTTGAAACGGCGCAGGGCTGGCATCGCTATCAGGTTGATAACCCGTATCCCGATATTGGCTGGCGCGGGCTGTGGCAAAAGCTGTGGTACGAAAACTACCCGGAGCCTGCCTATATCTGGCAATCCACGTCGGCGGATGACAGCTATCAGGCCAAATTCAGTATGATGCCGCTGATGTTAGGCACGATGAAAGCGGCGATTTACGCCATGCTCTTTGCGACACCGCTGGCGCTGTCCGCCGCGATTTATACCGCCTGTTTTATGTCGCCGACGTTGCGACGCTGGATTAAACCCACGCTGGAAATCATGGGCGCGCTGCCGACGGTGGTTGTCGGCCTGATTGCGGCCATTTGGCTGGCTCCGCATTTTGCGACGTATCTGTCAGCCATTCTGGTCATGCCGATTTTATGGATGCTAGTCGTGCTTGGCTGCGGCTGGCTGATTGAGTGCCTGCCGACGCGCTGGCGCGCCCGTTTCCCTATGGGCTGGGACGTGCTATTCCTTATCCCCGCCATTTCGCTGACATTTGTGGCTGGCTGTTGGCTTGCGCCGCCTATCGAAATCGCCGTATTGGGACAGCCGCTATATCAGTGGTTAGGCGATGATTTTGTTCAACGCAATACGCTGGTGGCGGGCGTTGCTCTCGGCTTCGCGCTGATCCCGCTGATTTTTTCGCTGGCGGAAGATGCGTTGTTCAGCGTACCGGCTCGCTTAAGTCAGGGATCGTTGGCGCTGGGGGCGACGGCGTGGCAAACCCTGTGGCGTGTCGTGCTGCCGTCCGCCAGTGCTGGAATTTTCGCCGCGTTGATGCTGAGTTTTGGTCGCGCCGTGGGGGAAACCATGATTGTGCTCATGGCGACGGGTAATACGCCGATTATGGATGAGGGGCTGCTTCAGGGGCTGCGTTCGCTGGCGGCGAATATCGCGATTGAAATGCCGGAAGCGGTGACGAACAGCGGTCACTATCGGGTGCTGTTTTTAACGGCATTAACGCTATTTGTTTTCACGTTTATCGTGAACACGCTGGCTGAAACTATCCGACAGCGCTTACGCCAACGCTACCGTGATGAAGGAGAAAACGCGTGACGCGCTGGTTCCGTTCGGGAAGGCCCTGGGTGTGGCTGACCGCATCGTCCATTTCGATTAGCCTGCTGGCGATGCTGACGATCATCGTGCTGTTGGCCGGGCAGGGGATGCGCTATCTGTGGCCGCAACCCGTTTGGCTGCTGACGTTGCAGCCTGAACACGGTGTACAGCGTGCGCTGATGGGGGAAATTTATGCGGAGCAGACGCTTTCGTCCCAGCAGTTGGAACAGGCCGGTTTGTCCTCTTCGCCCGGTGACGCTGAAACCCGTTATTTGATCAAAATTGGCCAGCGTGAAATCTATGGGCAGAGCTTTCGTGCGCTGCTGTCGCGCGACATTGTTCGCTTTGATAAACCTGCCGACATTCTGGTGTTGAAGCGTACCAATAATGGTACGGCCTATGGTTATCTGGCTGGCATGTTGGAGGGTGAGCAGCCGCTGGTGGCGACGGATTTCCCCGCCACGTTACAGCATCGCGTCCAGCAGGTGCAGGGGTTGCTCGCGAAGACGCAGGCCATCCGCATGGGGGAGATGGCGAAGATCAACCAGCAGTTTGAGGCGCTGCGGCTGGAAGAGAAAAAGCGGCAGCAGGCCAATACGCTGGATAATCAGGCGTTAGCGCGCCTTCAGGCTGAACGTATTGAGCTGCAACGCCGCTTCGATGAGCTGTCGCACCAGTTAACTTTACTCAATCTGGAGATTAATCGCGATACCGTACAGCTACGCGACGCGAACGGCAGCGTCCATCTTATTCCGCTCAGGGACATTGAACAGGCCTGGTATCCAAATGCGATGAACCTGTGGGAGAAAGTCAGCCACTGGGGCGAGCAGGCGAAATTCATGTTGGTGCACTATTCGCCGGACAGCAACAGCGCGGGCCACCTTTTCCCCGCCATTTTTGGCACGGTGCTGATGGTGGTGTTGATGTCTATTATCGTGATGCCGCTAGGGGTGATTGCTGCGGTTTATCTGCATGAGTACGCGGGGAAAAACAGCTTAACGCGCTGGGTGCGGATTGCCGTTGTCAATCTGGCTGGGGTGCCTTCCATTGTTTATGGCGTGTTCGGGTTAGGTTTTTTTGTGTATCTCATCGGCGGCACGTTGGACCAACTGTTCTATTCTGAAGCGCTGCCGAATCCGACGTTTGGTACGCCGGGGCTGCTGTGGGCGTCGCTGACGCTGGCACTGCTGACGCTGCCAGTGGTGATTGTGGCGACGGAGGAAGGGCTGTCGCGCATTCCTATGTCCGTGCGCCACGGTTCATTAGCGCTGGGAGCGACCAAAGCTGAAACGCTGTGGCACGTTGTGCTGCCGATGGCGGTTCCCGCGATGATGACGGGCTTAATTCTCGCCGTGGCGCGTGCCGCAGGAGAAACCGCACCGCTGATGTTGGTTGGTGTGGTGAAGTCAGTTCCCGTGTTACCGGTTGATGACATTTTCCCTTATCTGCATCTTGAGCGAAAATTTATGCATCTGGGATTCCAAATCTACGATCTGGCTTTCCAAAGCCCAGACGTAGAAGCCGCAAGGCCGCTGGTGTACATCACCGCACTGCTGCTGGTGTTGATTGTGGTTGGGTTGAACCTTGCGGCGATTGGCATTCGCCATGTTTTGCGTGAGAAATATCGTTCGTTATCACTCTGAAAGTAGGATGAAGTTATGGGATTTATGACACAAAAGGAGATGGCACCGTTGCCTGATGTTCATCAACTGAGTGATGAGCAGACGACGTTAACCGTGGAACATCTGAATCTGTACTATGGCAATAAACAGGCTCTGAACGATATTTCGATTCGCATTCCTAAGAATCAGGTGACGGCGCTGATTGGGCCGTCGGGCTGTGGCAAATCTACGCTGTTACGCTGCTTTAATCGCATGAACGATCTGGTGGACGACTGCCGCACCGAAGGCGATATCTGGCTGAACGGGATGCCTATCAACGACCCACAGTTGGATGTTGCCACGTTGCGCCGTCGGGTCGGTATGGTTTTTCAACGGCCGAATCCGTTTCCCAAATCGATCTATGAAAATGTGATTTATGGCCTGAGGTTGCAGGGACTGCGCGATCGCCGTTTTCTGGATGATGCCGTTGAGCATGCGCTGCGGGCGGCGGCACTTTGGCATGAGGTAAAGGATCGATTGAGCGACAACGCGCTGACGCTATCCAGCGGGCAGCAGCAGCGCCTGGTCATCGCCCGGGCGATCGCCATTGAGCCGGAAGTGTTGTTGCTGGATGAACCGACCTCCGCGCTCGACCCGATTTCTACGCTGATTGTTGAAGAGCTGATGGGAACGCTAAAGCAGCATTTCACGCTGGTGCTGGTGACGCACAACATGCAGCAGGCGGCTCGCGTGTCTGATTACACCGCGTTTATCAATCAGGGCAAACTGATCGAATACAATCGTACGGACGATCTGTTCACTTCTCCGGCGCAGCGCCGCACGGAGGATTATATTACCGGGCGTTTTGGGTGAAATTTCATCAGACCACTACGTTTTAATGACCTAAGAAAATTATGGATACCGTTCATCAATTGTCCGTGCCATTTGAAAAATTGATGATAAAATGCGCGCAAATCTTTTGACTCTGGCAAGTGGCGGGTAAGATGAAATTCAGTACCATGAACGAAGGCGAAATTATTACCGAGCTGTGCCGGAGAATAAAAGACTCCAGAATTCAGCAACGTCTATCGCAGGTCGATCTCGCCGAACGGGCAGGGCTAGGGATTGCGACGATCAAGCGTGCAGAAATGGGCGAATCCATTACGCTGAGTAGCCTGCTTTCTATTCTGCGTGGATTGAATCGTTTGCATCAGATTGAAGGCGTGCTTTTCGATGCCGAAGTGGAATCCTTCCATGCACAGATTAGCGGTGAGAAAAAACAGACGCCGCTGCGTATCAGAAAGAAGGCCGCTACGTTTCCTGCCAAAGCGCTCACCAAGCATGAAAATATCAAAAAACCGGCTAACAGTACCGTGGACTGGTACATCGCGGCGGCTGAAAACAACATTGTCTGGTCGCTGCCTGAAAGCGATAAAAAATAAAGGGCTAATGCGGAGTTACTCGCATTAACCCTTATGCCTAATCCCCGATTGTCGCGTTGATCTGTCAGGCACTTAACGCGACAAGGTTGCTCTAGTCTTCTCTATTCGCACAAAACCACTTTAATCGCCAATCCCCCACGAGACGTTTCACGGTACTTGGCGTTCATGTCTTTGCCAGTTTCATACATGGTTTCAATGACCTTATCCAGAGATACACGTGGCTCGCTGGTGCGGCGCATTGCCATTCTAGCGGCGTTGATCGCCTTCACGGAGGCGATGGCGTTGCGTTCAATGCACGGCACCTGAACCTGACCGGCTACCGGGTCACAGGTCAGTCCCAGATTATGCTCCATGCCGATTTCCGCCGCGATGCAGACTTGTTCAGGGTTCGCGCCGAGCAACTCAGCCAGACCGGCTGCGGCCATCGAGCAGGCCACACCGACTTCTCCCTGACAGCCCACTTCGGCACCGGAAATAGACGCGTTCATTTTGTAGAGCATGCCGATAGCTCCGGATGCCAGGAAGTAGCGCAGGTAAGATTCTGGGGTGACGGGTTGAACGTAGCGATCGTAATAGGCCAGTACGGCGGGGATAATGCCGCACGCCCCGTTAGTTGGTGCGGTGACGACACGTCCGCCAGCCGCATTTTCTTCTGATACGGCCATCGCGAACATATTAACCCAGTCCATCGCATCCATCGGGTCGTTAGAAAAACGATCGTTAATGAACAGCAGGCGATGCAGTGCCGATGCACGGCGCGGAACACGCAATGGGCCAGGTAACACGCCTTCGGTATTCATGCCGCGATGCATGCAGTCCTGCATGGTTTTCCACACATCGGCAAAATAATGCTCAAGCGCTTCCCGTCCATGCATCGCAATCTCGTTTTTCAGGACGATGGCGGATAAAGACAGGCAGTGATCGTGACAGGGTTGCAGCAGTTTCTGGGCAGAAAAGAACGGGTAGGGTGCGCTTTCCTCTGCCAGATTGGGTTTGCCGAAGTTTTCCTGATCGACGACGAATCCCCCCCCAATGGAGTAATACGTTTTGCTATAGACCAGTTCTTGTTGATTATACGCGCGAATAGTCATGCCGTTTTCGTGCAACGGCAGGTTCTCAGGTTGGAAACGCAGGGAGGATTCCAGCGGGAAGCTGACCTCATACTGACCGTTGAGCATCGGCAGCCGCTGCGTGTCTTTCACCTGTTGAATAAACGCCGGAATACTATCGATATTTACTCTATCTGGCAGGTTACCTGCGAGCCCCATAATGATGGCGATATCGGTGTGGTGCCCTTTCCCCGTCAGGGAGAGTGAGCCGTAAATATCAACGACGATGCGTGTCACCGATGAGATAAGCGCGCGATTCACCAGATCGTCAGTGAACATTTTACCCGCTTTCATTGGGCCGACGGTATGAGAACTGGACGGGCCGATACCGATTTTGAAGATATCAAATACGCTGACCATAGCGATTTCCTTGAAAAAAAACGCCGCATACCCGTCATACTTCAAGCCGTATGTGCGTTGGCTTCCCTCACTCACCCCAGTCACTTACTTATGTAAGCTCCTGGGGATTCGTGTGGTTGCCGCCTTCCTACAACTCGAATTATTTAGGGTATGGCTAGAAAATAACGTATCGGCGTTAAAGTAGCGTGGGGGCTTACAGCAGATCGCGCAGGCTGTAAACAATGGCGGAAATAGCGATCAGTCCCATCAGGGTGACAAAGACGTTGCTGATGTGGCCGCTGTATTTCTTCATCGCTGGGACTTTCTGGATGGCGTACATCGGCATCAGGAACAGCAGGCAGGCGATAATCGGGCCGCCCAACGTTTCGATCATACCGAGAATGCTTGGGTTCTTCGTCGCAACAATCCAGGTGGTGATCAGCATGAACAGCGCCGTGATGCGGTTCAGTTTGGTGTGGGAAATGGTTTTGCCTCTGCTACGTAGGGTTTTCACGATCATACCGTTAAAACCTTCGCCAGCGCCCAGGTAGTGACCCAGGAACGATTTAGAGATCGCGATGGTGGCAATAACCGGAGCCAGATAGCCGATTACCGGGTTGTTAAAGTGGTTCGCCAGATAGGACAGAATAGAAATGTTCTGTGCTTTCGCTTCCATCAGCTCAGCCGGAGAAAGGCTCAGTACACAGCTGAAGACGAAGAACATCACGGTCAGCACCATCATGATGTGGCTGTAAGACAGAATGCGTGAACATTTTTTCTCTGCGTCATCACCATATTCTTTACGTTTGGCAACGGCGAAAGAGGAGATGATTGGTGAGTGGTTGAAGGAGAAGACCATCACCGGAATTGCCAGCCATAATGTCGCCAACAGACCGTTGCCCGTGATGCTGGAACTCAGAGAAATATTCTCAAAAACAGAGGTATTCCAGTTCGGAACTAAATAAAGCGCCAGCAACATCAGTACGGCAACAAAAGGATAAACCAGAATGCTCATTGCCTTAACGATCATTGCTTCACCGAAGCGAACAATAAACATTAGCCCGAGAATCAATATTAATGACAGCACGGCACGCGGCGGAGAAGGCAGATGTAATTGGTGAGTAATAAAGCTATCTACCGTATTGGTGATGGCGACGCTATAAACTAATAGAATCGGATAAATAGCGAAAAAATAAAGTAAAGTGATTAATTTACCTGCGCCGACGCCGAAATGTTCTTCAACAACTTCGGTAATATCTTCGCCGCCTTTCTTGCCGGATAATACAAAACGGCATAAGGCACGGTGAGAATAATATGTCATCGGGAAGGCAATCAGTGCCATGATAATTAACGGAATTAGTCCACCAATACCCGCATTGATAGGTAAGAATAATACGCCAGCGCCGATAGCCGTGCCATAGAGGCCCAGCATCCAGACGGTGTCGCTTTTACGCCATCCTGAAGCCTGTTCTAACACCTGGCTGCTATCTTGAATGGTGCTCATATACTGATTTCTCCTCGGTGAACATATTAATACCCCGTTACAAGAGTATTGCCACATGATGTGGATTATAAAAATTACAGTATCGGCAAGTTGCCGTTACAGAGTTTGAAAAATGAACAAGACATGTTGCTAATTATGTCAGCAGGTCAATACTGTTTTGTGGCGGCATTCTATATCGTGGTGGTCAGCGAATAATATTGAGGCGATCACAGAAATGAATTGACGGGAAATATTTTAATAAATTTCCGCGCAAATTTAAATATCAATTTTGATACTTTATTTTTAATATTTTTAACGGCTCGTTATTGATACTTTATTTAATTGCTGGGTGATGAAAAATGAACAATAAATAAAATAAAGAGCAGATGAAATAATAAACGCAATTTTGCTGATGTCACGCGTAATGATGGTTTTTCTCTTTCGTGGATCTGTCGATAGTACGGTTCCTGCTGTTGCATCGCATCACAACCCGATGCGTTGTTATTCGATAAGCGTTATCCGGCAGATTGCAACCTGCCGGATAACGGTCACTAATCTGTCAGGCAGTGAGCTTTTCTTCTGCCCACGCCAGACCGCTGTGGTATTCCTCTGGCAAGAGAGGAGCCAGCGATTGCAGCGTGCGTTGCAACTGTGCGGTGTCCGACGACGGCAGATTGAGATGTCCAACTTTGCGGCCAGGACGAACGTCTTTCTCATACCAGTGCAGATGTACCAGCGGCAGCGCCAGCCAGTCGATATTCACGTCAGTGCCGATCAGATTGACCATTACCGACGGCGTTTCGACAACCGGTACCGGCAGCGGCAAGTCCAGAATAGCGCGCAGGTGCAATTCAAACTGGCTGATCGACGCGCCATTTTGCGTCCAATGCCCGCTATTGTGTACGCGTGGAGCCAACTCGTTAATGAGCAGGTGGTCGCCGACAATAAAGCATTCCATCGCCATCACGCCGACATAACCCAGCGCATTCATTATTGCAGACAGCATCTGCTCTGCCTGCTGTTGCAACTGCGGATCGGGTTGAGGGAACGCCACGCTGGTGCGCAGAATGCCATCTTGATGCAGGTTATGAGTGAGCGGGTAGAACACACATTTGCCGTGCGCATTGCGGGCACCCACTAGCGAAACTTCGCCGGAAAAGTTAATGCCTTTCTCAACGATACACTCGCCGTAGCAGTCTGCGGGCAATGTCTGCTGTTCGCCCTCGCGCAAGCGCCATTGTCCACGGCCATCGTAACCACCGACACGACGTTTAACGATTGCTAACTCGCCTAATGAGGCGAAGACGTGTGGCCATTCCTCGGCGCTAGCCAGCAGTTGCCAAGGGGCCGTTGCCAGATTCAGCGAGTCCAGCAACTGCTTTTGCGTCAGGCGATCGGCCAGACGCGGGAAAATATCGCGGTTCGCAAACGCTGTGTGCTCGGCTAACTCGCGGGTGAGGGCGGTTTCCGGCCAGCGTTCGATCTCGGCGGTAATGACACTATTATGGAACGGAACTGATTCCGGCTCTGCATCCAGCCCGACGGGGTAAACCGCAATGCCTAGCGGTTCACCAGCCTGGCGCAGCATTCTGCCCAATTGACCATTGCCTAATACGCAGACCGGTTTCATGCCTCCTCCCGCGGATCGGGATGAGAGAGGACATCATCGGTTTGCGCCTGACGCCAGTCTGCCAATCGGGTGGCGATGCCATTATCATGCAGGGCAAGAATTTGTGCGGCCAGCAGAGCCGCATTCGCAGCGCCCGCTTTGCCAATCGCCAACGTGCCGACCGGGATACCACGAGGCATTTGGACGATGGAATACAGGCTGTCTACCCCGCTCAGCGTTGAGCTTTGTACCGGCACGCCAAGCACGGGAACCAGCGTTTTTGCTGCCAGCATACCCGGCAGGTGTGCTGCGCCGCCTGCGCCCGCGATAATCACATCAAAACCGTTCTGTGCTGCTTGCTCTGCGAAGCTGAATAGCTTGTCCGGCGTCCGGTGTGCGGAAACGACTTCGGTATGAAAAGGAATGTTCAGCGTGGTGAGGATTTCCGCAGCAAACTGCATGGTGGCCCAGTCACTCTTTGAACCCATGATGATGGCAATTTTAGCCGGGGCAACGTTGGATGACATGCCTGTAATGCTCCTGTGGTTGTACCTGTAATTGTACGTGTTCGTGACGCATTTACGTCTGCCAGACAGGGAGGGCCTGACGTTGAGGGCGTAGAGCATACCACGCCATTATGGCGAGGAAAACGGTTGCGTATGCGGAAATGAAGGGGGAATAAGGCGAGCGACCGTTAAGTCAATGGCAGGAAACGCATTAAAATGGGAAGGAAATCAGTTCGATATTTTGTGGTGTGACCTTAATCATCGACCCTTCTTCATGCCAGGCACCGAGAACGGCGCGACGACCAGAAGACTCACCAAGCTCGACTTGATGAATGGCCGGGCGGTGCGTGTGGCCGTGGATCATCGTCTCCACTTGATAATGCTGTAAGCGTTCAATCACGGCATGGTGATTAACATCCATAATTTGCTGCGATTTTTTCTGGTTTTCGTGCTGACTGGTGGCCCGCATTTTCGCCGCGATCTTCAGACGCATCGATAAAGGCAACCGCAGGAATAGCCATTGAATAAAGGGGTTGTGTACCCGACGGCGGAATTGCTGATAATGCCGATCGTCAGTGCACAAGGTATCACCATGCAGAATGAGGATCTTTTGGTCGTAGAGATTGAGCACCGTTTCTGTCGGCAGCAGTGTCATTCCGCTTTGCTTGGCGAAACGCTTACCGATCAGAAAATCACGGTTACCGTGCACGAAATAGCAGGGGATGCCGCGCTGATGTAAGGCATGCAGTTCCTTAGCGACAGTGGCATGTAGCGGCTGGGGATCGTCGTCACCAATCCAGGCGTCGAACAGGTCGCCAAGTATGTACAGCGCATCGGCATGGATCGCATCATGGCGTAAAAAACGCAGAAAACCGGCGGTAATCGCCGGTTCATGAACACTTAAATGCAGATCGGCAATAAACAACGTTGCCATGCAGGCAGGATTATTCGCTGACCGTTACGTGGGTAATCACCACGTCTTCTTTCGGTACATCCTGGTGCATGCCGCTGCGGCCGGTAGCAACGCCTTTGATTTTATCAACAACGTCCATGCCTTCGGTGACTTCAGCGAAAACGCAGTAGCCCCAGCCATCGGCACGCTCTGAACGGAAGTTCAGGAAATCGTTATCAACGAGGTTGATAAAGAACTGGGCAGTCGCAGAGTGCGGATCGTTAGTACGTGCCATCGCCAGCGTGCCACGGGTATTTTTCAGGCCGTTGTTGGCTTCATTTTTGATTGTCGCATTGGTTTCTTTCTGATCCATGCCGGGAGCGAAGCCGCCGCCCTGAATCATAAAACCATTAATCACGCGGTGAAAAATCGTGTTGTCATAAAAACCGCTGCGACAGTAGTTCAGGAAGTTTTCTACGGTAACCGGCGCTTTGTCTGCAAACGTGTTAATAACGATATCGCCGTGGTTGGTATGAAGCGTAATCATAATAATGAACCCTAGATAGCCTTAGTGATAAGAGTGCAGTTCACAAAATACAGTGAACAACAAGAGCGCTGTTATAGCATAACTGGTCGATTGAGTCAGTACTTCGCGATTACCGTGCAGATGTTGGCGGTTGGCTGAATGGGAAAATCGTATAAAAATGTGTACTACGCTGATTTTGGCCGTTATCAGGAAAGGCGTGTGCTACAGAAGATTGCGCAACGAGGCGTTAATCAGGCAGGATGGACTTTTAAAAACAAATAAATTGATTAATTAATAGAATGACAGTTAATTAATTTGAATGAGATTTTTTTTGCCTCAGATCAATGTTTTGCATAATCAACGTATTCTTTTTTTATCACTCAGATTAATCTGGGAGTAATTCTTATTTTCCTAAATAACTCTAAAGAGATAGGTGAACTATGCTGGGTATTCTGGATGGTGTTAATCGTCTGTTAGACAAACCGGATTTTGGCAAGCTGTTTTTGCGTGTGTCTTTCAGTGTTCTGATGCTGTTTCATGGCTGGCACAAGGTACATGGCGGCATTGGTGGGATTGAAGGCATGCTGGCTGGTGCAGGGCTCCCTGCTTTTATTGGTTACGGTGTGTATGTCGGAGAAGTTATCACCCCGATCCTGATGATTCTCGGGATTCTTACTCGTCCTTCTGCGTTGATCTTCTCCTTCACGATGGTGGTGGCGACGTTGCTGGTTCACCCGGATGGTTTTGTTACGCTGGCAAAAACTGGTGCCTGGGGTGTTGAAGGCACGGCCGTGTTCTTCTTTGCCGGTATTGCCATTGCTCTGCTCGGTAGCGGTAAATATTCTGTGATGTCCAATCCGCGTTGGCGCTGAGTTTTTTGTCAGCGGATGGCTTTTGTCAGTCATCGCCAATGATGTGAAATGGCCCGGATTTTCCGGGTCATTTCATTTTTATCCTTTCTCACCGATTCCCTCTCTTATTAACCTTGCAATACAGTAGGGTTCAGGTTTCAATACGCCGTTGGGGTATCAACCCTGAATACATTGATATTACTGACGCGAGTAGCGAATGTGATCGACCTATCGTGTGAACACGATGTCTTTGTTAAGACCACGTTTTTGTGAAGCCCATTTTTTGTGAAAACCATTTTTTATAAAAACACTGGAACGCCCTGATGCTAAAGATTTTTAATACGCTGAGTCGCCAAAAAGAGGAATTTAAACCCATCCATGCCGGTCAGGTAGGAATGTATGTGTGTGGCATCACCGTTTATGACCTGTGTCATATCGGTCACGGGCGTACTTTCGTGGCGTTTGATGTAGTGGCGCGGTATTTGCGGTATCTGGGATATTCACTGAAGTATGTGCGTAATGTCACCGATATTGACGACAAAATTATTAAACGTGCGATAGAGAATGGGGAAACCAGCGACCAACTGACGACTCGAATGATCGCAGAGATGCACGCTGATTTTGATGCATTGAATATTCTGCGCCCTGATGCCGAACCGCGTGCAACGCACCATATTGCCGATATCATCGAAATGGTGGAAACGCTGATTGCCCGTCGCCACGCCTATGTCGCGAGTAATGGTGATGTGATGTTCTCTGTTGATACCGCGCCGGGCTATGGTGTGCTGTCTCGTCAGGATCTGGATCAGTTGCAGGCTGGCGCGCGCGTTGAAATTACCGAAGTGAAGCGTAACCCGATGGACTTCGTGCTGTGGAAAATGTCCAAGCCGGGTGAGCCTCACTGGTCTTCTCCGTGGGGGGAAGGGCGCCCTGGCTGGCACATCGAATGTTCTGCCATGAACTGTAAACAGCTGGGCACGCATTTTGATATTCACGGCGGCGGTTCAGATTTGATGTTCCCGCACCACGAAAACGAGATCGCGCAGTCCAGCTGTGCACACGACGGCTCGTATGTGAATTACTGGATGCACTCAGGCATGGTGATGGTTGACCGCGAAAAGATGTCAAAGTCGCTCAATAACTTCTTCACCGTACGCGACGTGCTGGCGTATTACGATCCGGAAACCGTGCGTTACTTCCTGATGTCAGGCCACTATCGTAGCCAGTTGAACTACAGCGAAGACAACCTGAAACAGGCGCGTGCGGCGCTGGATCGCCTGTATACGGCGCTGCGTGGAACGGATGCTAGCGTGGCGGCGCAGGGCGGTGACGAGTTTGAAGCCCGTTTCCGCGAAGCGATGGACGACGATTTCAACACGCCGGAAGCCTACTCGGTACTGTTTGATATGGCGCGTGAAGTTAACCGCCTAAAAACGGAAGACGTGCTGGCAGCGAACCAGTTGGCATCGGCACTGCGTAAACTGTCCGGCGTGCTCGGCCTGCTGGAGCAGGATCCTGAGCAGTTCCTGCAAAATGGCGTGCAGGTGGATGACGATGAAGTGAAAGAAATCGAAGCGTTAATCCAGCAGCGTAAAGATGCGCGTGCGGCGAAAGACTGGGCGCTGGCAGATCAGGCTCGCGATCGCTTGAATGAAATGGGGATCGTGCTTGAAGATGGCCCGCAGGGAACGATCTGGCGTCGTAAGTAACGCTTTCTTCCAAGCATACGTTTCAGTAAAAAAGCCCGCGAGATGAATCGCGGGCTTTTTTTCGCCATGATCGACGCCGTCAGGGTTACTCGGTGACTTTTACCGTTTCGCCATTGAACTGAACGGTTTGCCCGGCAACGATTTTGCAACGCTTACGTGTTTCCGTTTGGCCGTCAACGGTTACGTCGCCTGCGGCGATAGACAGTTTGGCTGCTGCGCCACTTTCGCTCCAGCCCAGCAGTTTCAAGAGATCGCACAGCTCAACGTGTGGATGTTTTTCAAGATTAAAGGTTGCCATAAATTCCTGCTTATCGGTGTTTGACCTTATCGCCAATTATTCGGCGTGGTCATGATACTCTTCACACGCCTGGAGCGTGTTTTGAATCAGCGTGGCAACGGTCATTGGCCCGACGCCGCCCGGTACGGGGCTGATGTAAGACGCTCTTTCCTGCGCCGTTTCAAACTCCACATCACCGACCACTTTGCCGCTTTCCAGACGGTTGATGCCCACGTCCAGTACAACTGCACCCGGTTTAATCCATTCGCCGGGGATGAAGCCCGGTTTTCCGACCGCGACAACCAACAGATCGGCGTTTTCAACATGGTGGCGCAGATTTTTGGTGAAACGGTGCGTGACGGTAGTCGTACAGCCAGCCAGCAGCAGTTCCAGACTCATCGGACGACCAACAATATTGGATGCACCGACCACAACGGCATTCAGCCCGAAGGTGTCGATATTATAACGTTCCAACAGTGTGATGATGCCGCGTGGCGTACAGGCGCGCAGCATTGGCGCTCGCTGGCACAGACGACCCACGTTGTAAGGATGGAAGCCATCCACATCTTTACTTGGCGCGATGCGTTCAATCACTTTGGTGTTATCGATGCCTTCCGGCAGAGGAAGCTGAACCAGAATACCGTCAATCGTCCGATCGGCGTTGAGCTGGTCGATGAGCGCTAACAGCTCAGATTCCGTTGTGGTGATGGGTAAATCATAAGAGCGGGAAATAAAGCCGACTTCTTCGCACACCTTGCGCTTGCTGGCGACATAAATCTGTGACGCGGGGTTCTCACCGACCAGCACAACAGCCAGACCCGGTGCGCGCTTTCCTTCTGCTAAACGCTGCGTGACCCGTGCGGCAACTTCGTCTTTGACCTGCTGCGCAATCGTTTTACCATCAATAATCTTTGCTGCCATCTGAGAAAAGACCCATCAATTTGAAATAGGGGGGAGATGGCCGCTATTTTGTCAGAAGCTGCGCGTGCTGTCAGGTATTGCATCAACATTAATTCCAATTGCTGCCGCTATTCACTCACCTCAATACGGTTTTTACCGCCATGTTTGGCGCGATACAGTGCAGCATCGGCAATATCGATAACGGACGATGCCGCAGGTGGTGGGTTATCAACGCAGAACACGTAGACACCGGCGCTAATGGTGACGATTTTTTCCGGGAACAGCGTGATTTCATGCGGGATCTTTTCCTCGCGTACTAAATCCAGCGCACGCTGAGCAAGCGCCGCCGCGCTTTGCTTATCGGCCTCGGTGATAATGATAGCGAATTCCTCACCGCCATAGCGGGCGACCAAATTTTCGTTATGCCTCAGCATATTGCTCAAGATATTACCAATCTTGCGCAAACACTCATCGCCTGCCACATGCCCATAGTGGTCGTTATATTTCTTGAAAGCGTCGACGTCGAACATGATCAGCGCGATACACTGCCGCTTCTCCGCAGCCTGCAATAGGGTTTGTTGCAGGAAAATATCGAACTGGCGGCGGTTAGCTAAGCCCGTCAGGCCATCGAACAGCGCCAGCGTTTGCAGCGTGTGGTTAACCGACGTGAGTTCATCACGCACGATGGTTAAATCGATCTGATTTTTCAAATTCATACGAATTTGTCTCAGTACAATCAGGCCGAGCAGGGTAATCGTGAACAGAAGAATGAGCGTAATGGCACCGTAGATCAGGTTGTCCCTCCGCCATTTATCGAGCACCAGATTGAGATCGTAACCCGCTGCAATGACGATAGGATAGCGCTTTAATTTGGTGTAACCATAAATCCGTTCGATGTGATCGAGCGTGGAGACGAACGTTGCGGTGCCGCTTTCTGACTGCTTCAGGTGCTCTGAAAAGAGCGGGCCGTTGGACACATTGCGGTTGACGTATGAATCATCGTAAGGCCGGCCGTACAGAATTCGCCCATCGGAAAGCAGAATAGCGAGCACATCCATATTCCCCAGGGAGTAGTAGCCATAATATTGTTTAAAATAGTTCAGCGAGACGGTGGCGAGCAGCACGCCGTCAAAACTGCCGTCTGGTTTATTGATACGCATGGAAACGGGGATGATCAGATCGCCAGTAGAGCGGCTCTGAATCACGCTACCGATGTATAAGGAATGGTTGACGTTGTTCTGGTGATACTTGAAATACTCTCTGTCAGCATTATTGGCATGGGCTGGTTTTGACATTCCTGAGTTCACCAGCCATTCGCCTCTGTTGTCGTAGATGAAAATGCCATGCAACTGCGGCAGTGTCGCTTTACGGCTTTTCAGAATATCGGCCAGACGATTCAATTGTGTGGGCGATTGCCCATCCTTCTCGATGCGCTCTTGTAAATCCTGTAACAGGATATCGACTTGTAAAAACGTATCTTCGGCATGACGCGCCAGCGACAGGGACAGATTCTTGGCATTTTTTTCCGTAGAATCGATAAGCTGTTGGTGGGAATTGAATATCGCCCATCCGTTCAGCGCCACTACCGTGGTGATGATGAATAACATAAAGACGATCATCAATTTCTGGAGCGGCATCTGATAGTGGCTGGCTTTGTTGCGTGTGCTGACCTTCATTATCCTTCCCATCCTTAGCCAAAGAAATGACTGATGATAAGTGTAGACGTTTCTGTCATTTGCGCTGCCATTGATGAGATCTGCTTATGTTTTTTGTCGGCTTTTATCCAATAGCAAGACGCTTTGGTAAAAAAAGTAAAGCATCTACATACTCCCTCCATGTACGGTTGATGAAGAAGTTAAAACAAACAGGTGTCATCGTGTTTATTCATTAAAATTATCTAAGATAAAAAACGTTATGTTACATAACGTCATGGAAATTTATTTTTACGCTAATAATTAAAAAAGTCACAAGGTGTAAGGAGATCTTTATTTATCATTAAATGCGCTATGTTTAATCGGCGTTTAACTGGAATTGCTAATGATAAGGATATTGTGCTGCTGATGTTATCGGCGGATAAGGAAAACAGTATTTGTGAATGAGGGGCGTGTATCGTAGGAGAGAAATAAGAAATAAATTGACATGTTACGCCTCTATTCAGATGAAAACAGAAGAAAGATACTGCGGCGGAATATTTTTTTAGTCAGCGATGAAATAAAGAGCCCTTCATGAAAATAGCGATTAGTGGAACGGGATATGTCGGTTTATCGAATGGATTATTATTAGCGCAACAGCATCAGGTTGTGGCGTTGGATATTGTAGCTGAAAAAGTGGCGTTGTTGAATCAACGAAAATCGCCGATTAATGACGCCGAGATTGCGCGTTTTTTACAACATGAGACGCTGAATTTTTCCGCTACGCTGGATAAGCGTGAGGCGTATCGCGATGCGCAGTTCGTGATTATCGCGACGCCGACGGATTACGATCCGCAAACCAACTATTTCAACACGTCATCGGTAGAGGCGGTGATTCGCGACGTGCTGGCGATTAATCCGCAGGCCATTATGGTGATTAAATCGACGGTGCCCGTTGGCTTCACGGAGAAAATCAGCCAGCAGTTGGATACGGGTAACATCATTTTTTCGCCCGAGTTTTTACGTGAGGGAAAGGCGCTGCACGACAGTCTTTACCCGTCGCGGATTGTGGTGGGTGAGCGGTCAGAAAGGGCAAGATTCTTCGCTAACGTATTGATGGAATGTGCATTAAAAAAAGATATTCGCGTGCTGTTTACCGATCCAACCGAGGCTGAAGCGATAAAACTGTTTGCGAATACTTTTCTGGCGATGCGCGTGGCCTACTTTAACGAGTTGGACAGCTATGCTGAATCGCTAGGACTGAATGCCCGGCAGATTATTGAAGGCGTATGTCTCGATCCGCGTATTGGCGATTACTACAACAATCCTTCTTTCGGCTATGGCGGCTACTGTTTACCAAAGGATACCCGGCAGCTTTTGGCCAATTATCGTACCGTGCCGAATAACCTGATCAAGGCTATCGTAGAGGCTAACCATACGAGAAAAGACTTCATTGCCGACACGATTATTCGTCGCCACCCGAAGACCGTCGGCGTCCATCGCCTCATCATGAAAGCGGGGTCGACTAATTTTCGCTTCTCTTCCATTCAGGGCATTATGAAAAGGATAAAAGCGAAAGGAATCAACGTGGTGATTTATGAACCCGGGATTGATGATGATGATTTTTTAGATTTCCCTATCATTCATCAACTCGACAGTTTCAAACAGCAGTGTGACATTATTATTACCAATCGTTATGCCGATGAATTAAAAGATGTGATGGGGAAAGTCTATACGCGAGATTTATTCGGCGAAGATTGATTTTTCCGTCAATCAATAAACCAATATTTTGCTCTTCGGTTATTCTCGAAAAGTTCATTTTTGCATTGTAATTAGTTATGTCTTTTGGCTGTTTTGTCATGTCGTGCCGTTTATCTGTGGTTTTATGATTGTCGTAATAAATTAAGGTTGGCTTAAGGCTTCATTATTTAGACTGCTGAATGATGATTTCTCGCCATTATTTATTTTGGGAATACGTTATGACGGATTTTTTGCCTTTTTCTCGCCCGAACATGGGCGAAGAGGAAATTGCTGCCGTGGCTGAAGTATTACAATCCGGCTGGATAACCACGGGGCCGAAATGTCAGCAATTAGAGCAGGCGTTTTGCCAGCGAATAGGGTGCCGACAGGCGATTGCGGTCAGTTCGGCAACGGGCGGAATGCACGTCACGCTGATGGCGCTCGGTATTGGCCCCGGTGACGAGGTGATTACGCCATCCCAAACCTGGGTTTCAACCGTCAATATCATCACGCTCTTGGGGGCTGAACCGGTGATGGTCGATGTGGATCGGCATACGCTGATGGTGCGACCACAGGATGTGGAGGCGGCCATCACTCCGAAGACCAAAGCGATTATTCCCGTGCATTACGCTGGCGCTCCGGCCGATCTGACGGCGCTGCATGATATCAGCGAACGCTACGGTATCCCGCTGATAGAGGATGCGGCGCACGCCGTCGGTACGCAATATCGTGATGAATGGATCGGTGCGCGTGGCACCGCCATATTCTCGTTTCACGCGATTAAAAATATCACCTGTGCGGAAGGCGGCATGGTGGTGACGGATGACGAGGTACTTGCCGAACGACTACGCAGCCTGAAGTTTCACGGGCTGGGCGTGGATGCGTTCGATAGACAATTGCAGGGGCGCAAGCCGCAGGCCGAAGTGGTGACGCCGGGGTTTAAATACAATCTGGCGGATATCAATGCGGCGATTGCGCTGGTTCAACTGGATAAACTCCCGGCGATTAACGCCCGTCGCCAGCAGCTTGCAGCACGTTATCTCACCCAGTTGCGCTCGCTGCCGCTCCCGCCGCTGGCCGTTCCTGACTATCCCCATCTGCACGCCTGGCACCTGTTTATGGTGCGCGTAGATGAAGCGCAGTGCGGTATTTCACGCGATGCTCTGATGGCGGCGCTGCAAACGCGCGGCATTGGCACCGGGCTGCATTTCAGAGCGGTGCATACGCAGAAATACTACCGTGAGCGCTATCCCCACTTGCACCTGCCGGCAACGGAATGGAATTCGGCATCGCTGATGACGCTGCCGCTGTTCCCCGATATGCAGGACAGCGATGTCGATCGCGTCGTTGCGGCGCTAACCTCGATTCTGGAGTCTGTTCGTGAGTGATGACATCAAAAATGTTTCTATTGTGATTCCCGTTTATAACGAAGAAGAAAGTCTGCCGGTACTGATCGAACGGACGCTGGCAGCCTGTCGGCAGATTGGTAAACCCTGGGAAATTATTCTGGTTGATGACGGCAGCAGCGATCGTTCGGCGGATCTGCTGACTGAGGCGGCGAGTGACCCGGAAAAGCACATTATTACCGTGCTGTTGAATCGCAACTATGGTCAGCACTCGGCCATCATGGCTGGGTTTCAGCAGGCGGTGGGTGACGTAGTGATCACGCTTGATGCCGATTTACAGAATCCGCCGGAAGAAATCCCGCGGCTGGTTGAGTACGCCGCGCAAGGGTATGACGTGGTCGGCACCGTACGGGCAAACCGGAAGGATTCGCTGTTTCGCAAACTGGCCTCGAAAACCATCAATATGATGATCCGGCGTTCAACCGGGAAATCGATGGTGGATTACGGCTGTATGCTGCGCGCGTATCGTCGTCACATTGTCATCGCGATGCTGCGCTGCCACGAACGCAGCACCTTTATTCCTATCCTTGCCAATACCTTCGCCCGGAAAACCATCGAGATCGACGTGATGCATGCCGAGCGCGAATTCGGCACGTCCAAATACAGCTTTTTGAAGCTGATTAACCTGATGTACGACCTGCTGACCTGCCTGACGACGACACCGCTGCGCATACTCAGCCTGATCGGCAGCGTGGTTGCGCTGTCGGGCTTCCTGCTGGCGCTGCTGTTGATCGGCCTGCGTCTGTTCCTCGGTGCGGAATGGGCGGCAGAGGGCGTGTTCACGCTGTTTGCCGTGTTGTTCATGTTTATCGGCGCGCAGTTCGTCGGGATGGGGCTATTGGGGGAATACATCGGCCGTATCTATACCGATGTCCGTGCCCGACCACGCTATTTTGTGCAAAAAACAGTGAGTGCGGCAACGCCACTGACCACCAGTTTACGGGATGAAGAAGAATGAAAACGATCGTATTTGCCTACCATGATATCGGCTGCGTCGGTCTTGAGGCGTTAAAGCTCGCGGGCTATGAGATTCAAGCCGTGTTCACGCACAGCGATGCACCGGGCGAGAATCACTTCTATGGGTCGGTGGCGAAAGCGGCTGCGGAAATGGACGTGCCGGTGTTTGCACCGGAAGACATTAACCATCCGCTCTGGGTGAACCGCATTCGGGAACTGGTACCAGACGTTATTTTTTCCTTCTATTACCGCACGTTATTAAGCGATGACATTCTCCAGTTGCCAGCGTTTGGCGCGTTCAATCTCCACGGTTCACTGCTACCGCGCTACCGGGGACGTGCGCCGGTGAATTGGGTGCTGGTGAACGGTGAAACGCAAACGGGCGTGACGCTGCACAAGATGGTGTCCCGCGCCGATGCGGGTGATATCGTCGCCCAGGCCGTGGTGGCGATTGACGAGGAAGACACTGCGCTGACTCTGCATGGAAAATGCCGTACCGCCGCTGCCGCTTTGCTGGCGCAGCAATTACCGTTGATCCGCTCGCGTGAGATTACGCTGACGCCGCAGGATGAAAGCCGAGCCAGCTATTTCGGACGTCGCGCGGCGGCTGATGGGCTGATCGACTGGCACAAAAGCGCCCGTGAGATTAACAACCTGATCCGCGCGGTGACGGAGCCGTATCCGGGCGCGTTTACGTTTCTCGGTGAGCGTAAAGTGACGATTTGGCGCGCGCGCGTTGTAAAGGACAAGATAGGTGGTAAGCCTGGCGCGATTATCTCGACGTCGCCGCTGGTGGTGTCCTGTGGTGAAGACGCGCTTGAGATCGTCAGCGGGCAGAGTGAAGCAGGGCTGTATATGTCGGGTAGCCGACTGGCGGCAGAAATGGGCATGATGCCGCTGGCGCGGCTGGGTAACCTCGCCAGCCGCGTGCAACGACGCCGCACGCGCGTCCTGATCCTCGGCGTGAACGGTTTTATCGGTAACCATCTGACCGAACGCCTGCTGCGCGACGAACGCTATGAGATCTACGGGCTGGATATCAGCTCGGATGCCATCGCCCGTTTTCTTGGCGATCCGCGTTTCCATTTTGTGGAAGGCGATATCAGCATCCATAACGAATGGATCGAATACCACATCAAGAAATGCGATGTCATTCTGCCGCTGGTGGCGATTGCCACGCCGATTGAATACACCCGTAACCCGCTGCGCGTGTTTGAACTGGACTTTGAAGAGAACCTGAAAATCGTGCGCGACTGCGTGCGCTACAACAAACGCATCGTTTTCCCGTCCACTTCTGAAGTGTACGGCATGTGTGACGACAACGAGTTTGATGAAGATACCTCGCGCCTGATTGTCGGGCCGATCAACAAGCAGCGCTGGATCTACTCCGTATCCAAGCAATTGCTGGATCGGGTGATCTGGGCGTACGGCGCGAAAAACGGCCTGCGTTTCACGCTGTTCCGTCCGTTTAACTGGATGGGGCCGCGTCTGGATACGCTGGATGCCGCACGCATCGGCAGCTCTCGTGCCATTACCCAGTTGATCCTCAATCTGGTGGAAGGATCGCCAATCAAGCTGGTGGATGGCGGCGCGCAGAAGCGCTGCTTTACCGACATTCATGACGGCATTGAAGCGCTGTTCCGCATTATTGAAAACCGCAACGGCCAGTGTGACGGCCAGATCATCAACATCGGTAATCCGCATAATGAAGCCAGTATCCGCGAACTGGGCGAAATGCTGCTGACCAGCTTTAATGCACACCCGCTGCGTGACTGCTTCCCACCGTTCGCCGGATTTATTGACGTGGAAAGCAGCAGCTATTACGGCAAAGGTTATCAGGATGTCGCGCACCGCACGCCGAGCATTCGCAACGCTAAACGCCTGCTGGAATGGGAACCGACGGTGAAGATGGAGCAAACAGTCGCGGAAACGCTGGATTATTTCCTGCGTACCGTTGACCTCCAGAATACCGCTGACGCCAAGGAAGCGCAGCGATGACGCGTGTTGGCCTGCGGATAGATGTCGATACCTGGCGCGGTACGCGGGACGGCGTGCCTGCGCTGCTGGATGTACTGGCGGAATTCGATATTCAGGCGAGTGTCTTTTTTAGCGTCGGGCCGGACAACATGGGGCGTCACCTGTGGCGCCTGCTACGCCCGCGCTTTTTATGGAAGATGCTGCGCTCCAATGCGGCCTCGCTCTACGGCTGGGATATCTTGCTGGCTGGTACGGCGTGGCCGGGGCGTCGTATCGGCGCACGGTTTGGCGCGTTAATCCGCCAGACGCACGACGCCGGGCATGAGGTGGGGCTACACGCGTGGGATCATCACGGCTGGCAGGCGAATGTTGCCCGCTGGTCGGATACACAGTTGGCCGCGCAATTCCGTGAAGGCATGGACGAACTAACATCGATTCTGCTATCGCCGGTGCACTGTTCCGCTGTGGCGGGCTGGCGAGCCGATTCGCGCGTTGTCGAGATGAAGCAGCGCTGGAATCTGGGCTATAACAGCGACTGCCGCGGCACCCGACCTTTCCGACCACGCCTGAAAAATGGTGATTTGGGTACCGTGCAGATCCCGGTCACCTTGCCGACCTACGATGAAGTCATCGGCGAGCGCGTGAGCGACGGCGAATTTAACGATTTCATTCTTGATGCCATCCAGCATGACCGCGGCGTGCCGGTCTACACCATCCATGCGGAGGTTGAAGGCGGTGCGAAGCTGGCGTTGTTCCGTCAGTTGCTGCTTCGTGCCCGTCAGCAGCACATCGAATTTTGTCCGCTTTCCTCATTGCTGCCTGATGACCGAGCCACGTTGCCCGTCGGGCGGATTAAACGTGCGCCGTTCCCCGGACGGGAAGGGTGGCTTGGCGTGCAAGTGGAAGAATAAAGAGAGCGGGAGATAGCATGGAAAAAAACCTGATAAAACGGAAAAGCACCGTGGTAATGGTGTTATTTGCATTACTCTACCTGTTGCCGCTGAACGGTCGTTTGCTGTGGTCGCCGGACGAAACACGCTATGCCGAAATCAGTCGCGAGATGCTTCAGCGGGGCGATTGGATCGTGCCGCATTTGTTGGGTATTCGCTATTTTGAGAAACCCGTGGCGGGATACTGGCTGAATAACATCAGTCAGTGGTTATTAGGTCATACCAATTTTGCCGTGCGCTTTGCCGCGGTATTTTCTACCGGGTTGAGCGCGCTGCTGGTGTTCTGGCTGGCGATGCTGCTGTGGAAAAACCAGCGCACCGCGCTGCTGGCGACGATGATCTATCTCACCTCACTGCTTGTGTATGGCATCGGCACCTACAGCGTGCTCGATCCGATGGTGACGCTCTGGATGACGGCGGCGCTGTTCAGTCACGCTCTGATCTTGCGGGCTACGTTGACGGGTGAACGGCTCGTAGCCTGGGGGCTGATGGGGCTGGCCTGTGGCATGGGGTTTATGACCAAAGGCTTTCTGGCGCTGGCGTTGCCGGTCATCAGTGTGCTACCGGTGGCGCTGGCGCAAAAGCGGATTAAGGAACTGTTGCTGTTCGGGCCGCTGGCAGTTGTTGTCGCGGTATTGCTGAGTGCGCCGTGGGCGCTGGCGGTGCATGCACGCGAAGCCGATTACTGGCATTACTTTTTTTGGGTTGAGCATATCCAGCGTTTTGCCGAAGACGATGCACAGCATAAGGCTCCGTTCTGGTATTACCTGCCGGTTTTGATTCTCGGAACGTTCCCCTGGCTAGCGCTGCTGCCGGGCGCGTTGCGCAGTGGCTGGACGGAACGGAAGGCGCACCCGGAGCGGTTCCTTCTGCTGTGTTGGATGGTGATGCCGCTGCTGTTTTTCAGCATCGCTAAGGGTAAGTTGCTGACTTATATTCTGCCGTGCTTTGCACCGCTGGCGTTGCTGATGGCGGCATGGATTGCCGGGCTGGCACCCGCCGTACGAGAACGAGTATTGCGCATCAATAGCTGGCTCAATATTGCCTTCGGCACTGTGCTGGTGCTCGCCGTTGTCGCGCTTGGCCTCGGCATCATCGTGCCGCATTTCTATCAGTCGGGAGAAGGGCTGACCATCGTCTCGGGTGTGGTCTGTTTTATCGGCTGGGTGGCCTTTGCCGCTGTCAGCCTGAAAAAGCAGCGGGCGTGGGGCTATCTGGTCGCGGGCTGTCCATTATTTCTGGCGCTGCTCGTTGGCGGGAGTATGCCGGCGAGCGTGGTGGATTCAAAGAACCCCCAAACCTTTATTCGTAGCCACCAGCCGTTGCTGCAAGACAGCCGCTATGTTCTTAGCGACGAAGTGGGGCTGGCGGCCGGACTGGCGTGGGAGTTGAAGCGTAGCGATATCACCTTATTTAAAGCGCGGGGCGAGCTGAACTATGGGCTGAACTATGCGGATTCCGCTGATCGCTTTGTCGATGAGGAGGCGTTTCCAGACTGGCTTGCCGAGAAACGGCGTAGCGGAAATGTCGCGCTGGTGCTGAAAATCGACCGGGACAGCGATGATGAGTACCGCAATCTGCCTGTGCCGAATCAGTTGAGAAAATCGCACCGTTACGTACTGCTGTTTTATAAGCAGGTCGCGCCATGAGTTATCTCTTGGTTGCCGTCGTCTGCCTGCTGACTAGTTTAGGGCAACTGTGCCAGAAACAGGCGGCGGAGTGCTGGCGGCGTTTGCCGACGCATCGACGCCAGCGCGTGACGCTGGGATGGCTGATGGTGGCGGCCTTGCTGCTCGGTATCGGGCTGCTGCTGTGGCTGGTGGTGTTGCAGCATCTCCCGCTTGGCGTGGCGTATCCGCTGCTGAGTATTAATTTCGTTCTGGTCACGCTGCTGGCGCACTACGGGTTTGGCGAGCGTGTGGACAGGCACCACTGGTGGGGTATTGCGCTAATTGTCACCGGTATCTATCTGATGCAGGGGGGATGATGGCAAAAAGAGGCTATGCCTGGGCGATTATCAGCATTGTGCTAGCCAGCACCGCGCAGGTGTTAATGAAAAGCGGCATGCTGGCGCTGCCGAGCATCTCCTTCGCGCACTGGCCGTCGCTCAGCTTGTTGGTGGCAGGCTGGCCTGCGGCTGTGGTGCTGACCGGGGTGATCTGCTACGGGCTGTCGATGGGGTGCTGGTTCATGGTGCTGCGCTATCTGCCGTTAAGCCGCGCCTATCCGTTGATTAGCCTGAGCTACGCGGTGGTTTATCTGGCGGCGGTTTTCCTGCCGTGGCTGAATGAACCGATGAGCCTGCATAAAACCCTCGGTGTCCTGATTATTCTGCTAGGCGTCTGGCTGGTGAGCCGTAACACTCAGGCGGTGCGCTAAGCCGCCTGCAAAGGTGATTATTGACTGAAAACGTGTGCCGTACCGTTCACGCTCAGGCTGACCTGTTGGCCTATCGCGAAAGCGGCGTGACTGACGGTTTTCAGTTCAATGATACTGGCATCTGCGTGGTGGACGTGCAGCGTCAGTGCGACGACGATACCCGGCAGAGAGCTGGTGATGTAATTACACCCTTCCAAAAACCGAAACTGGCGGCTGGGGTGGCGGATCGTCAGCCAGGCCATTGGGATAGCCGCGAGCGTCGTGAGTGCGGCACCGCTCAGTGCCAGCGTCATGGTTTGGCGAAAGGCGTCAAGCAGTTCGCGGCGCTGCCACACCTCCCAGCCACCAAACAAACAAGCTGACGCTTCTGTGAAATTTATTTCATCGGAAATGAGATATAACATCATGATTTACAGAAACAAATATTGGTTCATCATCTATATTTATTGTGCAGGCTATAAGTAGCGATACAACAAATGCACCGTATTTGCTTCGGTGTCATGTGCGCTTGTCTGCAATTTTGGGTTAATTGACCAACAAAAAGGTGACACAGCAACTGATATTCGGGGGATGGAAAAATGGATGTAGAAACGCGGATGATTGAGCTTATTGTTAAATCTGGCGAAACACGTTCCTGTGCAATGGAAGCACTGAGATCCGCTCGCCGGGGAGAGTGGGATCACGTCGATGAATTATTAAAAATGGCGGCGGTGGCGCTGAACCGGGCGCAATTGATCCAGACCGGATTTATTGGCGAGCAGAGTAAGGAAAAAACCAATATCGAACTTATCGTCGTGCACGCGCAAGATCACCTGATGAATGCGATGCTGTGCCGTGAGCTGGCTGAAGAGATAATTGAACTCAGGAAAGAGGTTTCTGGCGTCAATCTCCACATGCGCTAGCTGCATCGCTGAGCAAGGGGAAAAAGCCATTCAGTCTTCACGCTGAGTGGCTTTGCTGCTTCGACCCTGCGCCGATTTTTTCCTTATGCTATTTCCCGTTTTCGTACTGCTCATCGCTGACTTTTTCCAGCCAGTCGACCGGGCTACCGTTAAGTGACTCGGCAATGGCAATGTGCGTCATCGCGGTTTGTGCTGTCGCGCCGTGCCAGTGTTTTACGCCTTCGGGTATCCAGACGATATCGCCCTGATTGATTTCCTGAATGTCGCCACCCCATTCCTGAAGCCAGCCTCGTCCCTGTGTGACGATCAGCGTCTGACCGAGCGGATGGGTATGCCATGCGGTGCGTGCGCGGGGCTCAAAAGTGACCGTCGCGCCGCCAACCCGAGCGGGGGCGGTGCCCTGAAAGGGCGCATCGATACGTACATTGCCGGAAAAATAGCTTTCCGAGCCAGGCTGGGACGGGTGTGAACCACTGCGGGTAATTTTCAATTTTTCCTCTCTTCCGGCAGTCGTAGCCGGGCTAACATGGATAACATTACGGCAGAGGCAGCAAGCCATTTCACTTTTTATTTATGACGGACATCCTTGTCTGTCCGTCACCCTGCGGGCTGTCGCAAGCGATGTTGAAAAACATTACTGCGATTCATGAGAGAGCACCAGAGGGCAAAACAGGCAAGTAGCTATGAATTATATTCATTAATCGTGCCGCGTAATGCAGGCGCTTTGTCTTGCTGCTGATTTTCAGCGTGGCTTAATTAGCGATTGGCCGCTTCACATGGACATCATTCACGACACCACTCTTTGGGGACTCTGATGTTAAAAGAAAATTTTAATGACCTCATTTCATTCCTTGTGGTGGCAAGAGAACGCAGTTTTACCAAAGCGGCGGCGAAGCTTGGGCTTTCTCAGTCGGCACTAAGCCATTCAATTCGCGGTCTTGAAGAGCGACTCGGCGTGCGGCTGCTGACCCGCACCACGCGCAGCGTCGCCCCGACGGAAGCGGGGGAGAAGCTGGCGCATAGCCTCGGCCCGCACTTCGCAGATATTGAGAGCGAGTTGATTGCGCTGGGCGACATGCGCGAGCGGCCTGCGGGCAACATTCGTATCACGGCGGGGGAGCATGCGGTTGATTCGGTATTATGGCCGATGTTAAAGCCATTTTTGGCGAATTATCCCGATATTAACGTCGAAATTACGATGGATAACGCCTTAGCCGATATTGTTCTCGGCCGCTTTGATGCGGGTATTCGCTTGGGTGAACAGGTGGCGAAAGACATGATTGCCGTGCGTATCGCACCGGAAATGAGCATGGCGGTGGTCGGTTCCCCGAATTATTTAGCACGCAATCCTGCCCCCGCGACGCCACAGGATTTACAGCATCACCGCTGTATTAACATGCGTCTGCCGACGATGGGGGGTATCTACGCGTGGGAGTTTGAAAAAAATGGTCGGGAAATTAAGGTACGTGTTGAGGGACAACTGACCATGAATAGCCTGCGCCAGCGGATCGACGCGGCACGCATTGGGCTTGGTCTGGCCTATGTGCCGGAAGATTCGGTGCGAGATGACATTGCCAGCGGACGCCTGATTCGGGTACTAACGGAATGGTGCCCGCCGTTTCCAGGCTACTACCTGTATTATCCCAGCCGTAAACAGCATACCACTGCTTTTTCACTGTTTGTGGAGGCGCTGCGTTACCCGCGTTAGCGGTTGGATGGAACGCATTTTATCGCGGATTTTCCGGCTTGTTTTGCTAATTAGCCGTAGTTCATCGTTGGAGAGCGATGTTATGATCGGCACGACTCGGTCTAGTTAGTAGTAGTTCTGGCGTTCAGGTCACACCATGTAGACAGAGTACCTTCCGAGTGATCTATTAGGTTTATCAGGAGAATTAGATGCTTCAGGCCATTATGCAAGGAAAAGCAGGCAGAGTGGAAATAGAAGGGAGAGCGCCAGAGAGCTGGCGTAATGTCTTTAAGAAACGAGAGGATTTATTGACGGCAGCATTCTGGACACGAATTGGTTATTTGAGTGCAGAAAGTCGTTTCCTGTTTATTCGTGAGTTTCTTGGCTTATCTGAATCAGAATTAGGTGAATATCGTCAGGTAAATTTTTGGCCTCGTTATTCATTGGACATGAAAAATGTTGACCAGAGTAGTGTTGAACCTGATGTTATTCTGGAGTTTGAAAAAGCCGATATTTTGATTGAAGTTAAACCACCTGAGGGGGGTTGGCAATACCATCAACAATGGCAACGAGAGATTGCTGCCTACCATCAGGATGAAAGAAAAAAAGAACGACTTTTTTTTATTGCATTAGGGAATATTCCCAAATCGTTAGGAAGGTTTAATAGTAAATTAATAGAAGACTACAAAGATAACACCAAGGTAATACAGCGAGAATGGCATAATGCTAAGAATGCATTACTATCTTTACAGAGTGTTCATATTCATGAACAGCATATTGTTCGGGATTGCCTGTCTGCACTTTCCTTATATGGTATTCGAGTAGCGCTACCAGAGTATAAAACATTATCTCAGTTTATTATTGCGTTTCCTCTGCATGAGGGAACTAAAAATATTTTCTCTTCTTTTTCTGACAAAAAATAAGGATGTTAAGAATGAATATTGAAGACTCGCTTCAACAAGTCAGACAGGCACACCGTATCTGCGCAGGATTTTATCAGCAGGTATTGCCCCGGATAGAACGGGTGAGAGAATTGATGGATGTGCAGTTTCTTCAATGGATTCCTATTAGTTTTGACCCTTCACCATCAAAAGGTGTGAGCCCATTCAAGCACTGGGGATGGAATTTTTTACCATTGATGGATACCTCTTTTACCTTCTTTAAAAAATCCGCGTCACGCTATTTCTGTCCAGATGATTATATTTTAGATATCAGGCTTATTACGGACGGAGAACTTGAATGGGAGTATCGTGAAGAAACGTATATGAAACAGGAGCCAGATGCTTGCAAACTAGAAAAAACGGCAGAGCAAGCAGAAAGTTATCTGGCAATTTACCTATTTAGCCCAACTAAGAAGATACAAAATAATAATGTATTTGATCGAGTCTGGAGCAATTCACACTATCCTGAGCTTGAGTCTGAGGTTGAATTAGGTAATAAGGGGTTGGTTAAGACAATAGGCTTCAAATTTACGCTTGCTGATTTTGTACAAGAAGGTGGGCCAGAAAAGCTGATTGAAGAAATAAAGCAGCACCTTGCCTTGATGGACATTAAAGAATAACCACGGGCATCTCAATCGGTAGCGTTGTGGTTCTTGCATAGCATGACTGAGCGATTTATTGGCTCTCCATCATTAGTGTTATCGATTGCTATGAGTGCTATAGAAATTTTGGGGATCTGTGCTGATGATCCCCACGGTATTAATGCCTGGATCGTTCACACTGATTTTCTAACTTCACTATTTCTGCTGGCGGCAAGGGGGCCGTTATCATCGTGCGGTACTTCATACACTCTAGCGTTTCATCGTTTAGGGATTTTTTCGCGTTGGATGAACAGGCGATAACAAATAGAATTATTGAGGCGATTAATATCCGAGGGATAGTAGTCTGATAGTTTTTCATCAGTTATTCTCTTACTCTTTTTTGCAATTATACATCGCTCTGTAAAACATGGAGAGGCATGCCGAGCGAGTAAGTTAGAACGTGTGTTTATTAAATTAACATTAAGAGAACGGCTTGTCAGATGAAATAAAAAGGAAAGCGAGGATTATGCTATAAGGTACTTATTCATCGTACCAAAGATTACTGAACCCCATCATCCCCACAATCGTTAGCAAACTGAGCCTTAGCCAGTTCCTGCCACCGAACTTTTACTACAGCATATTCGAACCGCGTAAGGGCGAATGAATGTCAGAGAACCCCTCTCCTGCCTCGAGCTCGTTGGGGGCGTTTGCCCTATTATGTGACGGACATAAACACTGTACATACCGTTACACAGCAACGCTCATCATCGCAGATAAGCCTGGTATATAATCCAAAAATACAGGGATAGATTTACCGTGAAGATAAAAATTCACAAATTTTAAACAATAAATATTATGTAGTCTTACTTTATAATGAAAATCAAAAATACTCTCTGCTTACATATCCTGATGGCTACCCTTGCCATCCTGTTTCTTAGCGTTCCTCCGCTGGTGAAGAGTGTTGATCCGACGCTGACATTCCAGCCGCTGATTAACACAATGGAAGGGACGGCAAAAGAACAAAATGAAAAGATCGCCACCATTTCCCATGCCTTACAGGGGAATGCGATTTTCTTTCTCGGCGCTTCTGAGGTTTCGACATCTGAAGACGAACATTACGCTGTCTATAATTACTTTAATAACCAGCTACATCGTCCGGTTGTGGCCTATGGCGATAGCTATGTCGATAGCGTCACACATTTTTTACTGCTCTCGCGCTTTAAAAACGATCTTAACGCGAACAGTAAAGTTGTTTTGCTGCTGGCACCCGATAGTTTTTATTCAGACGGTATTCCCCCGGCCATTTTTGCCAACAATTTCCCTGCATCTATTTTTGATCCGCTGATGCAGGATGAGCAGACGCGTCCCTTTTTGGTCAATTACTTACAGCATATCGATAAAGAAGAAATCAGCCATTTAACCTTTGGCCAAATGAAGGTCTATGGTTGGGATCCGCAAATTATCTGGCAGGAAGTGAGTTATCAATTTGCTAATTTCTGCGAGCTGATAAAAAACGACTGGCTGGCGATGCTACATATTGTTTCTCAGTCTGCACAACCGTGGCCTCATAAGATTGCCGCTGACATGATTCCCGACTGGAATCACGAGTTGAATCAGGCTCATGTGCTCAACCAGTCTCGTCAGCAAAGTGCTGAGACATTGTGGATGGATAAATCTGTGTTTGCCGACGATCAAACGCCGGAAGAGTGGGATAACGCACCGATTGTGCCTGCACAGATGCAAGCATTACGGGCGACGATCCAACTGCTGAAAGCGCGCAATGCCCAGTTTGTGGTTATTGTCGATCCGATTAATCCGTGGGCGATTAATAACTCCCAGAAATTCCAGCCGGTCGACAGCCAGATCAGGTCGATGCTGGAAGAAAATCAGGTTCGTTATTTTGATATGTATGCGCAGCCCTATCAGAACGGCTGGAATTGGGATCGTCTGCACCCCACTGAACCGGCATGGGTCGCGATGGATCAATTTATTGCGGAGAGTTTTAAATGATGAAAACCGCCATTCGCCTTTTTTTCCTTTATCTCTTTCTCGCGGTCACCCTCGTTGCGTGGACCTCTGTTGATGAAAGCATGAGTTTAAAAGTGCATTTCGAATATCAAAAATTCTGAAGGATGAATGATGTACAGCTCTGGAATGTTTTTTTTCCTTCTATTTTCCTCCGCATTATTGTTTGCGCTGGTTAATCGCGTATTCAGTTATCGGCTAACGTATTTATCCGCCTTCTCCGTATTGGCAGTGTTTGGCTGGGGGTATATTTTCCAGGGGGATTACATTGTTCCCGTAGCCGTGTTCCTGAGTTTTTATATTCTCGTCACCTTAAAAGAGAAAGGTTGGTTAAAAACCTGGCAAGCAGTCAGCCTGACGTTGCTCCCGCTGTTCCTGGTGAAATTACACCTCAACAACCACTGGGGCATGATCGGCCTGTCTTTTATGACTTTCCGCGCCATTGATGTGCTGCTTTATCGCAGCAAAAAAGATGGTCAGCATTTCCTGCACTACTTCTGCTACCTCTTTATGCCTTTTATTATTCTGGCTGGCCCGATGTATCGCTGGCGTACATGGGTGAATGACATTAATAAACCGGTCTTCATCATTACTCGTGAGCAGTTTTTAGTCGCGATGGAACAAATTTTTACCGGCATTATTCAGAAGTTCTTATTTGCCATGCTGATCAATAACCTGGTGATTGAGTCGTGGAGCCATCGCCCGTTTACGTTAAGCGTGGGTGTGGTGATGTCATTGGCCTACAGCGCTTACCTTTACTTTGATTTTGCCGGTTACAGCAATATGGCTATCGGGGCAGGGCGCTTATTTGGCCTGAACATTCCAGCAAACTTCAATATGCCTATTCTGGCTAAAAATCCGCAGGATTTCTGGCGGCGCTTCCACATCAGCCTGTCTGAATGGCTGAGGGATGTGGTCTTTATGCCGATTTATATGAATCTGATGAAGCTCGATTTTTTCCGACAGAACAAAACGCTGGCGCAGAATATTGGCATCTTCTGCACTCTGTTTTGTATGGGGGCATGGAACGGGCTCGAACGACACTATGTCATTAGCGGCGCGCTGTTTGGTGCCATTTCCGTTGCTCACAACATGCTCCAGTGGTCAGCTAAACGCAGTCCAGCACTGAGCAGTTGTCTACATCATCCGGTTATTGTGTTCATCGGTCGCATTCTGACGCTGGCAAGCGCTGCGGCCTCCCTCTACATTTTTAGCGGAATGTCTCCTCTATGAACCTTCACTCAGAGCTTCAGGAACTGCAAGATTTCCTCCGGGCGGTATTACTCGCCCCCGCGAACCCAGATCAGTTGGCGATTAGCGGAAGTGATGACGCGATGACCTGGCAACAGCTATCTGTCGCCGTTACCGACTGGCTTGATCGCTATCAGCATTGTCAGCAGCCTGTTGGCTCGCCGGTTGTGTTGTACGGACATCAGCAGGCCGAGTTTGCCGTGGCAATCTATAGCTGCCTGCTGCACAACATTCCGTATATCCCGGTGGATTGCATCTATCCGCAGGAGCGGCTCAACGAGATTTGTCATCTGGCGAGCGCCCCTTATTATTACGATGTGGCGACCAGACAGTTCATTGCTACCGGTGAGGCAGGGCAGGCGTTGGTCGAGCAAGATCTCGCTTATATCATGTTCACCTCCGGCAGTACCGGAAAACCTAAAGGGGTGCAGATCGGGCGTGAAAGCCTGTGGCATTTCATGAAGTGGGTACACGAGGACTTTGCGCTTCCAGATGTACCGGTGTTGATGAACCATGCGGTATTTAGCTTCGATCTCTCTCTGATTCCGCTGCTGGCGAATCTGGCAACCGGAGGGCACATCGTTCTGAATGCGAAAGAGGATATCGCGACAGAAAACTGGCTCGACCGCCTGAAAGACAACGGCGTTTCTGTCTGGGTTTCAACGCCTTCTTTCGCCTACCAGAGGCTGCTGTCTCCCCAGTTCAACAGTGAATATTTGCCTGAGCTTAACGTTTTTGTGTTCATTGGCGAAGTGCTCAACAAGGCGCTGGTAAAACAGTTACGCCGCCGCTTCCCATACGCCAAAATTCTCAACTCCTATGGCCCAACGGAAGCAACGATCGCGACCACCGTCATAGAAATCACCGATGACATCCTGCACAGTGAAAACGACCTGCTACCGGTTGGCGCGATGATGCCGGACTCCAGAATGGAAATTACCCCTGAAGGTGAGCTGATCATCTGGGGCAAAAACGTGATGCGCGGCTACCTTGGGCTCGCGAAAGAGAATGCGGAAAAACTGCTGCATCGGGAGAGCGAAGCGTTCCGGGGCTACAGAACCGGCGACCTGGGCTACGAAGACGGGCTACTGTACTGTCAGGGACGCAATGACAGCCAGATCAAACTGAATGGTTACCGTATTGAAATCAACGAAATTGAAAACCGCCTGCTGGCGATATCCGACATCAGCGAAGCGGTGGTTCTGCCGCTAATGAAATCGGGTGGTGGTGTTCTTCGCATCGCCGCGTTCTGCGTGACGAACTTAGCGCCAGAAGCGATTAAAACGTCGCTCTCGAAGGTGATCCCACCCTACATGGTGCCTTCCCAAATTATTATCAAAGACGCGTTGCCGCTTAACCCTAACGGCAAAATCGACCGTAAACTGCTGGACACTCATGCCCGCACAATCTAATTACTCAGGAAAAAATGATGGAACAAGAAATACTCGCGCTGTTTGAAAAGATCTTATCCCGTAAAGTGGGTTTTAACGATGAGCTAATTGAGTCCGATATTCTCGACTCTATTCTGGCGGTCGATTTGGTGCTGGAAGTGCAGGACGTTTACGGCTGCGTGATCCCACCAACCGAAGTCGCCACCGTGCTGAAAACCCCGGCGGACTTGGCTCGTTACATCGAAGAGAACCGCGGCTAAGCCTGAGGTGGCGACGGTTTTGCTGACTGCTTAAAGACCCGGATGTTTATCTGGGTTTTTTTGTTTATAGGGCAAGAATACTGGGTATTTACACTACCCACTGAATTGAACTGCAATATTTCCAACAGCCGAGAGTGACTGAATTACAAGTAGTAATTTAACCTGATAATAACCAGAGAGATAAAACTGACTCTATATTTTAATCGATATTCCGTGATGAGGATAATTGAAGTGTTCAGGGGGCTGAGATGATTAAACCGGAACTACATATAAACACAGCTTCGTTTTAACATGCTAAAGGACCCGTGGTTTACGGGCCTTTCAGTTGTACATGTGAACGTCTGACTGGTATGGAAAGTGGCTGTTAATATGTAATGCCACTGACATTCTCTTTTAGCCAGTCAGTACGAAGAATACCCATAGCGATGCGGTCATGACGCTGATTATCACGGTATACCGCCTCCCTGATGACGCCTTCTTTAATAAAACCGCTCCTGAGATAAAGGTTAACTGCGTTAGTGTTGTAGGCAATGACTTCCAGACTCAATCGGAACAAGTTAAGCTCCATAAAAGCGTAACGCATAATCAGCTTCAGAGCTTCGCCTCCAAACCCCTTACCGCGATCGTTTTGATTACCTATGCCAATAGCAAGGTTGGCCAGTTGATTATTCCATTCGATACTGTGCAAGGTGGCAAAGCCTATCAGCCTATCAGCCTGTCGTCATCCAGCGTTCTCAAATGAAAGTAGAAATCACCACTACCACCTTTGATTTCTTTTTCAGCTTTCTCTTCTGATATTGGATAAGCCGGCTCTGTATCAACGTTGCGTAGATAGTAGGCATCCTCATGCCATACGCAAACTTCTTTGGCATCTTCCGCTCTGGGAGCGCAAAGTTTTATTCTGCTTGATCTGAAAATTTCGTTTGACATATTCGTCCTTAAAGGTAGCTATGCTGAAAGAGGTTGATTTTTTCTATCAGCATAAATGCAGAAAATATGATGAACGCAAACAAAGTTGACCTGCTTCCGTTGATTAACGTTCCTTGGCGTTTGTAATTTTCCGCAACTGATAAACATAGTGAGAAAATTATAATTGATTAAGTTTTATAATTACTGATCTTAATATTTAATTGTCACTTTTCCAATATGCTGCGTTCCTCCTGTTTGCACAAGGTAGTTAACATTTTCATATTGAGGTGTCGGCATACGCTGGCTGTTGGGATAAGAATTCATTGAACGGGCTTGTACCATCACTTATACCAACAAATCCTACTTGATGTACGGAGATGTCGGCAGAGTCTGGTTGACTGAAAACAGCGAATTTATAGCTAATCCACTGAATTTTAGGCATAAAAAAAGACGTCGATTGACGTCTGTTTACCCTACAGGATTCGAATTAGCCACGTATCTATATTGAAATAAAAGGATTTTCACCAGTTCGAAAAACGTAGTGGCCCCCAAATGGGCCCCCAAACCTTTCTGGCTGGATTTTTTTGCGGGTTATCCGCAGTAGGCGGTGGATTATATCCTGTATTGGGGTAGGGCAGAATACAGCTTATTGGCTTACCCAGTTTTCTACTCGTAGCCCAGGCACTCGCTCAAATTCACGCACGTTGTTCGTTACCAGTATCAAACCTGCTGACCGAGCATGACCCGCTAGCATGGCATCATACGGGCCGATGGGGGTTCCTTGTTTTGCCAGCTCGGCACGAATTTGCCCGGTATGTATGGCAGCGTCAAAGCCATAAGTTTGCACTTCCAGACGAGCAGAAAAACCTTCAATCACGGCGAGATTCTTTTCTGGGTTTACCGATTTCTCCGCACCATAGATCAGTTCCATCAACGTGATAGCACTGATAGCAAACTGCCCGTAATGGCGGTAGAAAGCGTCCCTGACTTCCTGCGGCTTGTTCTTGATGGTGTAAATACAAATATTGGTATCGAGCAGATATTTCAGCATCAGAAATCTTCCCTGATCTGATCATCGGGTTGCTCTCTGGTGATCATAAAGTCAGGTGTTACTCCTTGTTCTTCGAACCAACTGTCCCAGCTTTCCCCTGCCGGAGTAATGATACGTGTGCGACCAATCGCAACGATATCAACCTGCTTCACATCATCGGGCAGTGCAACGGCTTTGGGGAGCCGTACCGCTTGGCTGCGGTTACTTTTAAATACTGTAGTTTTTTCCATGGCGATCTCCTTGGAGAAATTTTGTGCTATCGATAGCATAGAATATTGATGGGATATGTCAATGGGATATACCTGTGTGACATGATTGGTTAATCACCTCGCCGCCAACATCCCCGGATAATGTTTAGCGATTATATCGTTCATCTGATCGATCAGGTCAGGACACTTGAAGGTGAGATGCCCGGTGCCTTTCTGAAAGTAACGCACGCTGAAGAACTCATCTTCATATTCCTGCTTGTGAGGATTATCACGGATATGGTCCATCAGTCGGATAGTGATATCGCCTCGGTTGTCAGGAATGGGTTTGCCATCCAACAAGTACAGCATACGCTCCAGGTCGGCCAGTTGATCGCGTCGCCAGCCCCAGTTCAAGCCAAAGCCCCAACGGTTATATGTCACCAGATTATTGATGATGATTTTCTTACCAAAGTAACAAGGGTGATTGGTCTTGTAATCCCACGATAGTCCTTTGAATACGTTGATTACCCCACGCTCAAATACCTCCAGCTTACTTTGGTGGAGTTGCTCAAAGGTGCTGAGAATATTGGCTTCACTGATGGCGGGTAGCTCACCTTCATCCAGATTTTTATGCCACTGGCTACGTGCTTCGGCATCCATCAGCGACAGCATGCCGGATTTCAGCATCAGGTCACGCCAGATATTGCGATCCAACGTGCGAGTGATGGCTGACATCGCTTTAGCTGGCGTTTCTGTCAGCCAGCAATCGTAGCGATGCCCTTGCTTTAATGCCCAGTCTTCGGCGGTGCCGCCACCGATAGTCGCCGTTAGCGTTGAGATCGACTGTAGCTGATTAAGGAGTTGTTCTATCTGTTGTAGCGCGGCATCACGTCCGGTAACGATACGCTCAATGTTGGTCGAGCAAATCAGCTCGGTGTGTTCGGTCAAAACCTCGGGTTCAGTTTGCATCATTTGTGGTCCATACATAAAAGCAAATGCGCCAACCGGTCAGGGCTGGCGCATTATGCATCGGAGAGAAGAATAAATAGATTTGGTGAGATGTAACTGGAAAGCGGCTCGCAGTCTTTATGCTTTGAGCAAGCCGGTAGCACGTCTGGCACGGAGAACATCAACGGCAGTGAGAAACGGCGATTGCTCCTGCCAGTTAAAGCCGTTGCGATCGATACGCACCAGTTCGTATTTTTCCACCAGAAAATTGACGGCATTGACCAACGTGACGCCAGCATCGATATGCTCCTGAATCACATTTTCCTCACAGAACGGCGTGTCATTCAGCGTGAGGCCGTAGTGCTTTTCCAGTAGATAGGTCAGAAGTTGATGCCAGACGGCTATGGGTAACGGGCAGGATTGTTCCTCCCGAGGCGGGATTGCAGGTGATGTTTGCATGGAAATACTCTCTTCAGGTTAAGTCGATAAAATCAGGGAATTGCCAAGGACGGGGAGAGAAGCAGCGGATTATTGTGTTGCAGCAGAAATTGGATAAATAACAATATACACGTAGCCAAAACTGCCCAGCGTATCGGCTTCACAGGTCCATTCGTTGCAATGCAGCGTGATGCAGCCTTGTTTATGGGGATTCAGTTCCCCCGTGCGTAGCTTCTGTTCCAACTGCTTAATCAACTCAGGAAAGATCTGTTCCAGATGACGAGCTTCTGTTTTGCTGAACGCACCGATAACACTGGCCCGATCTGCCAGATAATGAAGAGAGTGACCTTCCTGAACCAGCCTAGCTCCGAATTGCGGAGTAACGGCACGTTTTAGTCCCCATTCCGGGGAATCTGATAATGACATAGTGCTTTCCTTATAAGAGAGCAGTGGTAAGTGAGATCATCACAGCCAGCCACGTTCAGCAAACGACACCACCTCATCGCCGCCAATCACCAGGTGATCAAGTACTCTGATATCAAGCGGTGAGAGGGAATTTTTCAGTGTGTCAGTGATATGGCGATCGGCCTGACTGGGCTCTGCCCAGCCGGAAGGATGATTGTGGGCCAGTATCACGGCTGCGGCGTTATGACGCAGTGAAGATTTGAGGATTTCACGCGGATGCACTTCGGTACTGTTGATACCACCCAGCGCAATAATTTCCTTTTCTATCAGGCGATGCTGGTTATCCAGATACAGCACCATAAAGACTTCACGCTCCAGGCCGCTGAGCTCTAGCAGTAACCAACTTTTGGTGTCCTCCGAGGTTTTGAACTGCCTCGCATTTTTACGTACCCGTTTTTCCAGCAGGAACAGCGCCATCTGGATGATGCGCTGTTCTTTGGACGCAACGCTGCCTGCCAATGAATTACATGACATGGTGAATCCTTGTAATTGAACAGAAAGAGAGGAAATGAATAGAAAAAGAACAGGTCAGAGTGGCCGCCCTATTCTTTTCAGTATTGATTCATCGTCGCCTGTGGCTGTTATGGCGCAAGGGAAAGTACGTGAGTTGGCCCATCAGATACCCTGTGGGCCAGTCATCTTCAGAGCAGATAAACAAACACAACGTTAGGGAGCAGAAAGCGCAGAAAGCGAACTGTATCCGCGTTTGATATCGCAGTGCCTTGCATTGGCATCAATCAGGGCCTGTCCCAGCTTTTTGGCAAGCAAGGTCGCAGGATACTGATAGCTCCATCCCATCGGATTATGATCAAAGGTGCCATCGTTATAATAGAAATGAAAAACAAACGAGCCTGTTCGATAATCCAGCATATTGGAAATCACTTTTGCCAGATTAGCCGAGTGGAGGCTATCCATGAGTGTTTTAGCATGGTCAGCATTGTTATTCATTTGATGAATATCATCAGGATAATACTGCACGGTCACTCCTGTTGCGCCTTCGACGTTGTCGCCGTAAATACCTTTCAGGTAGTACCGGATATTTAGCTGATTGTCTTTGGCATAACACGTCAGAACGAATTTCTCCGTGTTGCGTCCCTTTTTACCGATAATGATAAAATCATCAACACCTGCCGCTATTTTGTTGTGTCTAACATCAACGGTGTCAACAATAGAATTCTTATAGCTAATTGGCTTGGGATCATAAGCAGCGGCACACAACTGAGAACTCCATAGCGATATAGCCAATAGCGTGATTATCATTATATTTTTCATATAAATAGTTCCTCATGATGCCCAGTTGTTATTTTTCATCTGCGAGCGTGACATAGATGGTGTTATCTGCTCGGATTTCAATCGTTAACGGCTGTTTAAAACCGGTATTCATCAATGCATAGGCCTGATAAAAGCGCCCTTTAACTTCTTCTTTTACATCAGTAACTCGAATGCAATGCTCTTCAATTCCCTGACGTTTCATAATCTTTGTAACAACAGGACAGGCACTTTGTGCCAGACGATCTGTCCCTGACTGACTTTTAAAATGATTACCAACCAACACGGAGAGGACAGTACAAAGCAACCATACCTGCAATAAACGCCACGGTTTTCCTTGCCTTTCATCACGCTGGCGTAGATAGACCATTGGCAATACAAACCACCAGACTGCCGGTGCCTCTTTTTCCTGTTTCATCAGTTGCAGACGGTCCAGTAATACCCAAACCAGAGAGAAGACGGTATAGAGCGTTAGGGCTACTTGTTGTGGCAGAAAAATCACAGAAACACCCCAGATGATGGGAAGCCCGATAGCCATAGACCAGGCGTGACTATCATATTTGGAAAGCGGATACGGTTTAAACATAGTGAAGTGACCCTTTGAAAGTGAAAAAATGGATGGAATAGGAAAATAATCCTTATTAACCAGTTAATTAGATTGAGTGACAGAAGGAATAGCTTTAGCTGGCTGGTGAAAGATCGTATAGGGATAGCGAAAGGAGAGATAATCGTTAATTCAGATCGATACGTATAAATCGATCGTCATTATCTATCATAAAACCGATCGATAATAATTTATTAATCGGCATAAACTATCATAAATCAGTATTCGATCGTTAAAACAGATCATCAGGAAAGTGATAACGCCACCAACAGAAAAGGAATTAAAAGAAGATATGCCAAAGTGATTTAGCCAGTGAAATCAGACGTTCTCTTACTGTTAGCAGAACTGTTGAAAAAGCCTGGGAAGTGAGTATGTTGCCGATTGTCTCATCAAATATGTCTCCAACCGCATCGGCAAAACGCTCACGAGCACTGCCAATCACGTTTTCTGTTCTATACACGGTTCCCAATCGGCCGACAACGGCACCACTGGCTCTGGCTGGTAATGCCATGATGAATGTTTCCACCCACTGGTGCAGGTTGTACCCTTCCGAAGCAGAGATAGCTACAACAGGGTGTACAGGTTTAAAGGTTGATTCCACTCGTTCTGTCTTGAGCATCAGATTTTTATACTGACGCTCAGAAGGGCGGTTATTCTTCCACTCGCGACAAGGTTCAATTTTGTCCGCCTGGCTGAGAACAAAAAGAAATCTGGCCGGATCAGCACCGGCCTGAAGGAGTTTTCTGTAACATTGGATATCCTCATTCCAGGCGCGTTCATCTGCTTTCAGCACCCAGATAATCAAATCCAACTTCTCAGCCCATTCCTGATAAAGACGAAAGTAGATCTTGTCGAGCCCTGGCGTTTCACCCACACCAGGAAAATCAATAAGGCTAAGGGTATGCGACTTGTAACTTACCTGATAGCGTTGAACACACCGAGTACACCCGTTGACGGCATCCACTCTGGCTGGAGGTGGGCTGAAAAGCGTATTACACAGGCTGGATTTACCAGCGCCACTTTTTCCCATCAAACCAATAACGGGAGCATAATGAATAGCCTTATCAAGCTGATAACGAATACGGCCAGCAATATCATCAGGTAACGATGAAAGTACGGGTGTAAGTAATACGTATGGTTGAGATACCTGTTTCATTTTATATCCTGTAATAACCACATTATCGAATATCACAGGAATAATGTATTGCTATAAAATAATGCAACTTTAATCGGAGTGATTAATAAGGTTCTTTGAATGATTCGCAGCCTTTTAAATTAAATCTTTCCTTATTGGATGAAACCGTAACACCCAGAATAGCATCTTTATTAGGAGACAGATTCTTTTGAATTGTTTTATCGTTAATTATTTCTTGCCAAGCTTGAGGCTCTCGCAATACCGGAATAAAGAACCCACCCTTATCATTACCCAATCTTTTCCTATCAAAAATGGGTGCAACACCTACATACCTATTAGGGATAGTCCGCTCCCACTGTTTATTGATAAGATCTGTTTGCCTCAGATAGCGAATATTGAAAAAATCATAGCGACCATCATGCTTATCCCATAAATCTTGAGTGATAATAAAAGGTTGATATATCACATGATATGCTAGGTTTAATGACCCCTTTTTGATTGTAGATATCCTTCCCTCAAATTCCGTTTTTAGCAAAATAACATAGTAATCACTGTCAGGTAATTGAATGTACTTTTTTGTCACCTCCCCATAAAAATCATTATATACAGCAGTATTGAGACTCTCATGAATCATGTCATTGTAATATTTGTTACGTTTGGTTTCGAGATCTAAAGGGGAAATAGCAAGCTCGAATTGCTCAGATAATAGACAAGATTGCTCTTTTGGTGTGTAGACTTCATAAATCATTATCCCTGATTTTATTATCGTTTTTTCCTGATTGCGTTCCATCTCCTGCCTGATTAACCCTTCGAGATATCCCGACTTTGTCACCCCCTGTTCGGCTGCTGCATTTGTCACCCAGTCATAGGTTGTCGTATTGGAAAAGTAGGTTGTAATTTTATGCTTGCTTGCCATGTTCGATTGACCTTTAACCGCTGGATACTTCGTCATAGTAAGTCACTTTATTTAATCAATCAAATAAAAAGTAGGTCACTAAAAAGTGACCTACTTTTAAACAAAACTAATTTATACAATGGTTTGTAAATTTTTATGCCGTGTAAGGCTGATGATAAAGGATACCCAAGGAAAATCACCTTTTCCCCATAGATCCTTGCTCAGTAAGCGGTTCCGTAAAAAATTACGCCACAGACCATCAGTTGTAATCACAGAAATGCAGCTCCCACTAATGCTTCAGACGAAAAAACGGCTTTATGGCTAGGCAAAAAAAGATCATTCACAACATCTGGAACCCGATGCACAAAACCATGACTGGCAAAGAGATGCGCCCGCACATAACTTCCTCAAAGCTTTTATGGGAGAGCAAGAAGAGATAACTCCAGAGTAAAAATTCGCCATCAAAAGACAAAAATCGGGTACAGAAGCCAGGTAACACCGCGCTTCTTCGATTTTGAGAATCAGGAAAATCTATCGGATTGGATAATATCTATTAAAGAAGGGATTAATACACATAACACTATGATGATAAGCATTAGATCCTATTTCAATCATCATCAATGACAAGTAAGACATCGTACATGCATATCTTATGCTGGGAGGTATAGGTACTTGAGCCACATGGGATGAGATAACCTTGGAATTAGGGTGTACAGCAGTCATTGATAGTAACAGGACAACGAGTTGGCCATTACCACTAACCACGAGATTTTATTTTTAAAGGGGTGTGTATTGTCTGAAATACAACATTCATTGAGACAATTCCATGAGTAAGACATACCTTAAAAAATATAATATCTATTACCTTTATAAAATTAAAAAGACGTTGGAATTAGCCTTGCTGGCTCACCATAGAACGCTTATTGTTCGCGTTGATTTGCATTTCCCCGATAACTATCATGTAGAAGACAATAGGGCTATTGGTTCCTTTCCCCCCGCACTAAAATCCCGACTCATAGCCAAATACAAACGACAGGTAAAGCACAACCCCGGTAAACAGATTCATCAGTCAGACCTGCACTATGTCTGGGTCAGGGAGCAAAATCAATGTGGTACGAAAATCCATTACCACGCACTGCTCATGTTCAATAAAGATGCGTTTTATACGCTCGGTGATTACACACAAAAAGGAAATTTGGCGGATATGATCATTCAGGCATGGTGCAGCGCATTGAATCTGGATGCAGAGAAACACCGCACACTTGTCACATTCCCCAAAAATCCTTGCTATTACCTATATTGGGCAAACGCAAACAAAAGTACCAACTTTGACGTCATAAGTAGCCGCATTGAGTATATGGCGAAACATCGTGACAAACAGTACAGCAGGAAAGTGCGCACAATGGGATGCACAGCCTAATGCTAAGCAATTCATAGAAACAATCCGCACCTTAATGATCACACTGGCTATTAGCGAAAACGTAGCCAAGGGGTTAGTACTCCTGTTATTTAGTTTTTTACGCAGCCTTCCATCCACTGAGGAGGGCTGCATTCTACATCAATAATCAGCCATTCCTCCTTTAAATTACTGACTTAAAGGAGATTTTCCATGAGTAACACTACATCCCTGTTGAACGATCAGCTGGTCGACATGGTGTTTATTACGAAATTTACACAGCTTACCGATAAGTGGTTTTACAAACTGATTCAGGAGGGCGCATTCCCAAAACCGATTAAGCTCGGACGTAGCTCACGCTGGCTGAAAAGCGAAGTAGAAGCTTGGGTGCAGCAGCGTATTGATCAATCTCGCTAGTAGTCACGTATTCATACTCCCTCACTCCCCATTTTACCAAAACCCGAATAGCAGGCTGCCGTCTATCAGGGTATTAGTACGAGAAAAATTCATAACTTCCACAAGCTGAGCCTAACAGCAGTTTCTCTGCCAGATTTGCGTATGGCGCGTCAGATTATTTCTGCCAGGCTAATACCGAGGTTAGGTGTATTACGTACTGAGGCTGGAAGCAGAGCCATTCTGCCAATGAAGACTATCCGCCACCTCCACCAGTATACCCTGTAATCCATTAACTCTATGCCGTCTGCTTGGCCTTAAGGGACGGCTTACTCTGCTTACAAGGTTTTAGTCGATGGTCAATTTCCGTTCGTAGTAACAACCAACCATCGAAGCCAGAAGCACTAGAATATCCTCTAAACCTGAACTGACCATGTATTTTGGATACAGCTCTCAAAAAAACAAGAAAATCACTGGTAAGATCATGTTTCGGTAAGGTTTTTATCTTGATAGTTGAAGTTTACAAAATTTCACTTTGTTGGAGATAATGTTAGATCGCTCATAAATAGGGACTTTAGCATGCCTGTAATTACTCGATTGATACTGCAAAATTTTAAAAAGTTTCCGCGCCTGGACCTGTTTTTCAATGCTGATCGAAACATATTCATCGGTGATAATGAATCGGGTAAAAGTAGCATCTTACTAGCTCTTGATTTGGTTTTGAGTGACAGTAGACATCGTGTTGAAACTCTGGGCGTTGAATCCCTTATTTCACAATCTGCGGTGGAGAATTTTCTGGCGGGTGAACGTCGGGCTGATCTGCTACCAGTACTTATCGCTGACGTCTTTCTTCATCAAGGTAACAATCCTGATCTCAATGGCCGACAGAATCTGGCTGGCATAGATGCCGATGGCCTCAGAATGCGAATTGCACCGATGCTTGACGAATATGGCGAGGACATTCGACAAGTTTTGCAGCAGGATCCGACAAATTTCCCCTTCGAATACTACGCGGTTAAATTCACAACTTTTTCTGGAAGCCATTTTGCGAGCTTCAGGCGCTACCTGCGGCATCTGCTTCTTGAAAACGCACGTATCGATAGTGATCATGCAGCACTGGACTATACTCGCACAGTTTATGGTGTGAATGTGTCTGTCGCGGAACGGTACCGCCTTGAAAACAGTTATCGTCAACAGAAAAACCTCTTCTGTAACCAGCAATTGTCCGCATTCAACACCAAAGTGGGCTGATAAAGGATTCATTTGTGTTAGAACCAATCAAATTAAGCCGGGTTATTTAGAGTTAAATGATTCTCGTCATGTAAGTGAACAAACATATCTCGAAAGGATTCAGCGCTTAGAACCATCTTTTAATGATATTCTTTACAGCCGTGAAGGTGGGGTATTAGGTGTTGCGTGCCGAATTCCCGAAGACGTTAAAGTATGTCTTGGACAAAGAATGATGTTAATTCGTTCTGGTGATAGGGTTTTATCTGAGTATCTTGAGATTGTTCTGAACAGTCCATTGATTACAATTTTAGCTCGACAGATGACAACGGGTGGAGCGGCACCAAGAATTAACGTTTCTACTGTAAAAAATTACCTTATCCCTCTCCCCACGAAAGAAGAACAATATCAAATAATTGCAAGAGTTAAGGAACTATTAAACCTCGGTGACACACTCAAATCCCGCCTGCAATCCGCCCAGCAAACCCAACTCCATCTGGCGGATGCACTCACTGACGTAGCATTAAACTAAGGAACAGACGATGCCGGTTCATCATGCAATCTGGCGGGTAGGAGATAATCCCCAGCCGCTAACCATCTGCAAACTCGCCAGCGAGCAACTGCTGGAGAAGATGATTTTAAACGACCCCACTATCCTCTCTGATCAGTGGATGATCATCGGCCATCAGGAAAATACGCTCGATAAAGGGCGTATCGACCTGCTGGCGATTGCGCCGGATGCCTCGCTGATCCTGATTGAACTCAAGCGCGATCGCACGCCGCGTGAAGTGGTGGCGCAGGCGCTGGATTACGCCTCCTGGGTAGATGACTTAACCGCCGAGCGTCTGTCGCAGATTTATGAAAAATTCTCCGGTGGTGGGAATCTCGGTGAGGCGTTCAAACGACGTTTTAACTCTGAACTGGAAGAGGAATCACTCAACCAGTCGCACCAAATCATCATTGTGGCGGCTGAGCTGGATTCGTCCACCGAACGCATCGTGGATTATCTGAGCAAAAACGGTATTTCGATTAACGTGCTGTTCTTTAAGGTATTCCAGCACGGTGATGAACAGTTCTTAAGCCGCACGTGGCTTCTCGACCCGAGTGAGACGCAAACCAATGCCGCACAGGCCACAGCCACAAGTGCCAACGCAAAGGAGCCCTGGAACGGGGAGTTTTACGTCTCGTTTGGCGACATGCAAAGCCGCAACTGGGAAGAGGCGCGACACTACAACTTTATCAGTGCGGGCGGTGGAAGCTGGTACAGTCAGACATTAAAACAGCTTCAGCCTGGCAATCGCATTTGGGTAAAAATTCCGGCAACGGGTTATGTTGGCGTCGGTATTGTGCAGGGGGCTGTTGAGCCTGCCAGTAGCTTCACCATCAACACTGACGACGGAGAAAAGCTGGCGATGGATGTGCTGAAGTATCGCGATCTCTATCGTCTGAATGCGGATGATCCCGATAAATCCGAGTATTTTGTTCCCGTAAAATGGCTGGAAACCCGCAGTGAACAAGACGCGGTGAACGAAGTGGGGTTCTTCGGTAACCAAAATACGGTCTGCAAGCCTACCGCGCCGAAGTGGCGACACACGGTAGAGAAATTAAAGCGTTATTTCGGAAATTGGAATGCCGAATTGTAATGTCCAAAGGAGTATCTCTTTCCAACTATACAAGAAATCAGTATTTATGAAGACTTCTAAAAGTGGATGATTCGTTTTATTGAAACAGTTACATTCTCGCCAATAAAAGCGGTTGCTTCCAACTGGCTGACGGTAATTTAGAAGCTGACAATGTAGTTATTTTTAAAGAGGAATGGCATGATTATTAGCCTTGAAGACCTTGGCCTTGCCTACCGCAAAGCGAAAGTCGATCTGTACTATTCATCCCATGTTTCACTGGAAGCAATTGCGGAATACGAAGAATCCCTCCACGCGAATTTGACGGATCTGCTGGGAAAAATACAGGGAGACGACGAATCATGGGTGGAAGAGAATGAGTTTACTGGAAACTGGTTTCTGGCCACCAAATCTGTAGACATGACTTGCTGGGAACAGCAGCGCGAGCCGCAAGCTAACGGCCTCATATTTTCTTCACCTGCTGAAAAGTGGACGTATGCTTGCAACTCAATGGCTGAGAAAAACGAGCAAAAAAAAATCAAAGCCGAGTTTCGAGTAATGGCTCAATGCAGCCTGGATTTTCATGTTCTCTCGACTCTCTGGATGTTGAAAGTCGGACATCTTTTTGATGCCAAATTATCTACCTGTGCTTACGGTAACCGCCTGCGCCGTACTCTCGATGGAAAGAACATCAATTCACTTTCAATTGGTTCTTTTCAACCTTATCTCAAACCTTTTCGTGATTGGCGTGACAATGGCATTAACGCTATGCGGAGCGCGCTAAGTGACAGCAAAAGAATCGTAGCACTCACTGCTGATGTTAGTTCTTTCTATCACGAACTGAATCCCAGTTTTATGCTTGATCCAACCTTCGTCAAAGATATTTTGGAGTTGGAACTCACTGCTGAGCAAAGCAAACTTAATCGTTTATTTATTAATGCGTTAAAAGCATGGGCAATGGAGACTCCGTTGAAGAAAGGATTACCAGTAGGTCTCCCTGCTTCAGCTGTTGTTGCCAACGTAGCTCTGATCGAGCTGGATCGCGTCATTGAGCAGCAAGTCGCACCTATCTATTACGGGCGGTATGTTGATGACATCATGCTGGTCATGGAAAATGGTGCAAATTTTCATTCCATGGCAGATCTATGGCAATGGTTGTTCGCTCGTTCTTCCGGCAAACTGGACTGGGTGAGGGGCGAGGAAAACAAACAGATCAGTTTTCAACCAACCTATCTGAATGACAGCCAGATACGTTTTGCAAATGCAAAGAATAAAGTGTTTATCTTGGCTGGTGATCCAGGCAAAACCTTGGTGGAAGCTATTGCTCATCAGATTTATGAACGAGCCAGCGAGTGGCGAGCCATGCCTCGGTTACCGCATTCCTCCAACAATGTTGGTACTGATTTGCTTGCTGCAACTCAAAGTAATGGCGAAGTTGCTGATAATTTGCGTAAAGCAGATGCACTGACTATGCGTAGGGCTGGTTTTGCCATCAAACTACGCGACTTTGAAGCCTATGAGCGTGACCTGCAACCGGGCACATGGAAAGGCCATCGCCAGGCTTTTTTCCGAGCATTTATTGATCATGTGATTGTTCTGCCACAATTTTTTGATTTATCGGTGTACCTACCCCGAGTGATTCGGTTGGCCACGGCCTGTGAGGATTTTGTCGAACTGCGCAAACTTATCTTCGCGCTCGAGAATATTTGCAATGAAGTACGAGATAAATGCCTTCTTGCGATCAAGGCGTGTCCTGATGATAACCTCCTTTCTGAAGAAGAGATTATTGGCAAATGGAGGACTCAGCTTTTTAGCAGTGTGCTTGAAGCTATCGTTGCAGCATTTCCTCCACGTATTTCCAAGGTAGGTAAGCAAACCTGGAATGACCATTTGAAAAATTGGCACAGCCGGTTTGGGCTAGACATAGAATATTTGGGGCGTGATTTTTCATTAAAGGGCTACCAAGAACAGCAGGCGAGGTTATTCTCTTTCGACTTAGCACACATGCCTTTTCGCTTTATCGGTCTACCAAAAGAGATGATTGCTCAACGGGGCATACCCGCTCCGAAAACAGTAGCCCACTGTGCGAAAGCAGCAGAATTACTGCCTGATAATGTCGTTTTTGGTAATCAGGTAGTAGCGAAATGGTGCAAATTTAAAATTCTGCCACATGGACTGTTATTTGCTACACGGCCTTTCAGCCTGCCGGAACTCTTTATTCTAAACAATGAGGCTTATACAGCCTCAGCTCGGCCAGAAATGCGAGTGGTTGTTCTCGCTGTTCGTGGTTTTGTCCTCGGTAATAAAACACCTTGTGTCGATAAACAAGGCGTATTGCAGATTCCTGACGGCCAATCTGCTGGAAAATATGGGGTTGCCGTCTCCAGCTGGAAAACGTCCATGGCAAGCTGGACTGCGGCGGTCATGCGTTCAGCCGATCCGGATGCCAACCGTTACACTCGATTATGTCGCGTGCTTGACGGTGTGATAGCCCAACCACATAACAGTCGTTACTTAATTCTGCCGGAGCTCTCACTCCCTGCGCACTGGTTTATTAGGATTGCCCGTAAGTTACAAGGTCGAGGGATTTCACTTGTCGCCGGTATTGAATATTTACATGCCAGTAAAGCGCGGGTGCGCAATCAGGTATGGGCTTCCTTGTCTCATGATGGGTTGGGTTTTCCGTCACTAATGATTTACCGTCAGGACAAACAACGCCCAGCACTGCATGAAGAGCAGGAATTACAACGACTAGCAGGGCTAGAAATGAAACCAGAAAAGAAATGGACAACGCCTCCCATCATTCAACACGGTGATTTTCGTTTTTCCTTGTTGATTTGTAGTGAGCTGACCAATATTAGTTACCGCGCAGCGCTGCGTGGCAACGTTGACGCGCTGTTTGTGCCAGAGTGGAATCAGGATACTGAAACTTTCAATGCATTGGTCGAATCTGCTGCGCTGGATATCCATGCTTACATCATCCAATGCAATGACCGTCAGTATGGAGATAGCCGCATCCGTGGCCCCTTCAAAGATAGCTGGAGGCGTGATGTACTGCGAGTCAAAGGCGGTATTACCGATTACTGTGTAATTGGTGAGATTGACGTACATTCTTTACGACAATTTCAAAGTAGCTATCGTTCTCCAGGTAAACCCTTTAAACCTGTACCAGATGGATTTGAAATAGAGCATTCCCGAAAAATGTTGCCAGAAGGATAAGGGAAACTGCCTTAAAATATTGATTTTAGATTATTGAAAATGAGGCATCATGACATTACGAACGCATAACCAACAGATGTAAGTTGAAATTGAATGATGATCGCTACCGTTTATTTAAGTAGCTAATTATTTTTTATAAAATAAGAGGTTGCTCTCATGTGTGTCCTTGAAAAATCACGTAGAATTAAAACGTGTATACATACAATTTGAAAAATTAAATAGCCATCTAGCTATGAGGATGGCTATTTATATTCTTATGCTAAAAAATATACTTGGACATCCTTTCTGCTAAATGTCTTACTACCTACTTTCGCTTCCCCATCACCACAACCTTCCTTGCATCCTCATGCTCCAGCCCATCAATAAAATCTCCATACCACTGCAACATTCCTCTACGCTGCTCCAAATACTGCGCATGGTTATACGTCCCACGAATAGTATTTTTATCCACATGGGCAAGCTGCAATTCAATCCAGGCGGTGTTATACCCTTGTTCGTGTAGTATGGTGCTCATCGTGTGCCGAAAGCCGTGGCCTGTCGCTTTGCCGTGATAACCAATCCGTTTAAGTACTTGGTTGATACTAGCTTCACTCATCGGTTTGGTGATGTCGTTACGTCCAGGGAAAACCAGATTGTAGCGTCCGGTAACGGCGAATAGCTGTTGCAATGCATCGATCACTTGATTGGAAAGGGGAACGAGGTGAGGGCGGCGCATTTTCATGCGTTCTTTCGGCACTTCCCAAAGCCCTTTTTCAAAATCAAACTCCTTCCATTCTGCTTGTCGTAATTCGATAGTACGAACGCCGGTAAGCATCAGGATACGTGTAGCCAGTTGTGTGACCTTACTGCCTGAGTAAGTTGATAACGCGCGAAGAAAATCCGGCAGTTCATCCGGCAGCAGGTGAGGGTAGTGCGTAGCCTTTGGTGGGGGAAGGGCGCTTGCCAGTTCTGATGCCGGATTGTTTTCCGCCCTGCCAGTGACAATCGCATAGCGGAACACCTGATTACAGGCTTGGCGAATTTTACGCAATTTGTCGAGTACACCACGCTTTTCCAGTTTGCGCAGCGTGGTTAGCATTTCCAGCGGCTTAACCTCAGCGACAGGCCGTTTACCAATATCAGGGAAGATGTCGTTCTCAAACGCTTCCATCAGGTCTTCAGCGTAACCCTTCGACCAGTTAGGACGCTTATATTCATGCCATTCGAGAGCAATGGCTTTGAAGGTGTTATCAATGTTGATTTTTTTAGCCTGTCTTTCAACCTGCTTTTTTTCACTAGGATCGCCACCTGAGGCGACGATTTTTCGAGCCTCTTCCCGTTTTAGCCTCGCTTCAGCCAGCGGGATATCAGGATAAACGCCAATAGATAATTTTTTCTCTTTACCTGCAACGCGGTACTTCAAACGCCAATATTTGGCTCCGTTCGGCTTTATCAGAAGATAAAGGCCTGAACCGTCAGTGAGTTTGTATTCTTTGTCTTGTGGCTTGGCGGTTTCTATCTGTCGAGCATTAAGTGGCATCGTGGGGGCCCCTAATAGTCATTGAACAAGAAGAGCCCCCATAGAGGCCCCCAACATCGACTTGATTTCCAGTATGCTGGGTTGACCTCGGTGGAGCTCAGCGACAGAAAATCCTAGTGGTATCAATGAATATAACGGGGTTTTGTTGAATTCGGTAGAGTCTGGGAGAACTTAAAATGGTACGCCCTACAGGGCTCGAACCTGTGACCTACGGCTTAGAAGGCCGTTGCTCTATCCAACTGAGCTAAGGGCGCATTTCAAAAAAGAAATGGCTGTTGCTTGTCGCAACAGTGGGCTGGATTATACCCACACGCCCCAATGAGTCAACGGGTTGGCGCTGGATTTACGCTATACGGCGAATCCCTGTACAACTTTGGTGAATGTTGCTTTCTCTGGTGTGATTTTTTTGCACAATTGCGAGCCTCGTTCACATGAACTACACATAGCAATGAAAATTTCAGTTTTATCTGCTAGATGCGTTCAGTAATTCTTTTCAAGTTATGATCGGACGTATTCTGCATCCTGCGCTATTGGTACACTACGCTGGCATTCGTTGGGTTTTGAATGAGTGTGGGCTGCTTTCACGTGCCGGGTTTGTCGCCCGGTCATTTGTGGATCCGCTATTTTGTCGAACTTTGGAACCTTTTGATTTATGAACATTCTTTCATCCGCATTCTTGCGCGTTTGTCTGCTGGCGATGTTGTTGCTGCCTGTTGGATTTGCATCGGCGGCGAGTGCGGATTCTGACCCTGACCCACAGCCCGCACAGACCGATGCGCCTGTAAAAATTAATGTTGATGCCGAGTTGATCAAGCTGCAAAAACAGTTAGATAACATCAAGCAGCAGGTTTCAGGCACAAATAACGACAGCAAATTTGGCGCGTTGAATGACACTACGCAAGAGTTGGTGAATAACGCTAATGATCTTGCTAATGCGGTAGCGCCGCAGCGCGCTCAAATTCAGGCTCAGTTGGATGTTTTAGGGCCAGCACCAGAATCCGGCTCCAGCATTAATGAAACCAGCGAAGTGACGCGTAAGCGAAACAGCCTGAATGCGCAAAAAGCAAAAATGGATGCGCAGATTGAGCAGATTCAGGCTTTACGCACCGGAGCGGCCAATTTGTCCGCGCAAATTGTTACTCTGCGCCGTAATGCGCTGAAAACTCAACTGGCATTGAATTCCGGTAGCATTCTGGGTGGGCGCTTCTGGGCTCCGCTTGTGGCTCCACAGGCTGAAGATGTCCGCCGCCTGAGCACCTTTCAGGATCAATTAAGTGATGCCTTTACGGCCGCCTGGGAGCCGGACTGGCGTTACGGTTCTGCACTTCTGATTTTGATCGCCATGGCCATGAGTTCGGCGGGGCGTCGGTATATGGAGAAATGTCTTGCCTGGGCGGGAATTAACTGGCTGCCAGAAGGGCGTCTGCGGCGGAGCTTTTTAGCCACGGCGTCGGTTATTTCAACCGTGGTCACGATTGGTATTGCGGTAAATCTGATCGATTTTACGTTTACGCGTCATGGTGAGGCTTCAGAGCGTGTCGTGTCGTTCCTTGATGCGCTGGTGCGACAGGCAATTTTCTGTTCGATGATCGCTGGATTGGGGCGGGCGTTTCTTTCGAATCAACGCCCTTCCTGGCGTTTGCCTGCGATTGCTAACCCTGTCGCAAAAGCGATGAAGCCGTTTCCCGTCGTTGCCGCTGGCATTATTCTGATTTTCGGTTTTATTGAACAAGTCACGGCGACGGTAGGGACATCGGTCGCGGCAACCATTATGGTGAATGGCTTATCTGCGTTGTTCTTAGCCTTTACTGCGGGGACGATCGCGCTGAAAAGCGATCAGATCCGTCGGCAGATGGTGCACTCAGGAGAACAGCCGGAAGCGCGTTCGACATTATCCGGCATTATTCATCTTGCGGTATTGGCGACGGCTTTTGCTATTTTGGTGTCGCTGGTCATCGGCTATATCTCACTGGCTCGCTTCCTGGCGTTCGAACTGGTGTGGATCGGCATGGTGTTCTCCTGCCTGTATTTGTTCTCAACGTTTATTACCGATATCTGCGAAAGCCTCTTTTCTCCCAACAATGCCTGCGGTAAGCGGATGAAAAATTCGCTTAATCTGGACGATCGGCATTTGGCTCAGGCCACATTGATTCTGTCGGCCGGTGGTAAAGTCCTGTTAATTTTAATGGCAGCCGTCGCATTACTGAACGGAACATTTGGTACGACGACCCCTCTGGAACTGGTGCAAAAAGCTGTTGAAATCTGGGGCGGGAAAGGGCTGGAAACCCTGAGCATCGTGCCTGCCCATTTGGTCAATGCTGTGCTCTTTCTGGTGGTTGGGGTTTATGTTTTACGTACTTCAAAACGCTGGCTGGAAGATGAATTCCTTCCTAAAACGACCTTAGAACGCGGAATCCGGGCGTCGCTGGTGACGCTGTTCAGCAACATCGGCTACATCCTGATTATCCTTCTGACGTTGGCGACATTAGGGATTGAATGGAACAAGCTGGCATGGATTGTCAGTGCGCTGTCGGTGGGTATCGGTTTTGGCTTACAGGAGATCGTGAAGAACTTTATCTCCGGCCTGATTTTGTTGACGGAGCGCCCGGTGAAAGTCGGCGACTCGGTCAGTATCAGCGGGGTTGAAGGGGATATCCGGCGGATTAACGTGCGGGCGACGGAAATTCAGCTGGGCGATCGTTCGACGGTGATTGTGCCGAACTCTCAATTTATTTCTCAGAACGTGCGCAATATTACGATGGGGAACCCGTTTGGGGTTGCCACGCTGGCGCTGACGTTCCCGCTCGATATCGATCCTGAAGAGGTTCGAACGCTTTTGCTGGATGCTTACATCAATCATGATGCGATTCTGGAGTCACCCGCGCCGTCAGTGAAATTCAGCCAGTTGAACCCAACGGGCATGGTGTTGAGCGTTACCGGCTATGTCAGCAGCCCGAGAATGGTATCGGAAGCGAAGAGCGATCTGCTGTTTGAGATCATCAAGCGGCTACGGGCATCAAATATTCCGCTGGCCGTACCGCAGAAGATGGTGCTGGAAAACTCAGGATTTGCGCTGCCTGATGGCATTTCGGGTGAGGATAAATAATGTGCTCAGCCATCCGTTATTCGGCATTGAACGAGTAACGGATGCACATCGAAGCCGTGCTTACAGGGCGTAAGTCGCGGCTATTCTCCCTGCTGTTTAATCATATCAAGATAGATTTCACGCAATCGCTGAGTAATTTTTCCGGGCTTGCCGTCGCCGATCGTTTTTCCATCCAGCATCACGACAGGGAGAACGAGCATGGTGGCAGAACTGACAAAAATCTCTTTGGCGTGATACGCCTCTTCCGGCGTAAAAAAGCGCTCTTCCAGCGCAATGCCATCCTTTTCTGCCAGCTTGAGCAGCGACTGACGTGTAATGCCGTGCAGAATCGCGTTGCTCAGTGGGCGGGTTACCACCGTGTTGTCATGCAGGACGATGTAGCAGTTGCAGGAACTGCCTTCGGTAATGAAACCTTCTTCAACAAAGAAAGCATCATCGGCCTGACTGGCATGGGCATACTCTTTTGCCAGGCTGGCGGCGAGCAGGCTGACGGTTTTGATGTCCCGACGATGCCAGCGAATATCCTCGGTGGTGACAACGTGCAGGCCGGTTGTGGCTTTTGGGTTACCGACCAACGAACGTGCCTGAGTGAATAAAACCAGCGTGGATTTGACGTCGGCAGAAGGGAAATAGAAGTCACGATCGCCCGCATTGCCACGGCTAAGCTGTAAATAGATCGCGCCTTCTTTCAGATCGTTTTTATTGATCAGCTCATCGTGAATCTCTTTGAGTGCCTCAGGTGTGACAGGCAATGTGAGCGACAGCTCGCGGCAGGAGCGTTGCAGGCGAGTGATATGGTCGGGGAAATCAACCAGCTTGCCATCAATGACTGCCGTCACTTCATAGACGGCATCGGCGAACAGGAAACCACGGTCAAATACAGAAATTTTTGCTTCATTTTCTTCTAAATACTGTCCATCAACATAAACAAGACGTTGCATCACAACACTCCTTAATAGTTGCTCAATGCAGGTTAACGCGCGTTATCCCCACAATAATGCGTCGGGCGGTAATATTTCGCTACCGTTATAGTGCAGCCCGTTAGTGCGATCGCGTTGCAAGAGCAGCGGGCCATCCAAATCGACCACAGCGGCACCTTGCGCTACGACAAATGCGGGTGCCATTGAAAGCGATGTGCTCACCATGCAACCGACCATAATTTTTAAACCTTGCTCCTGCGCGTATTGTCGCAGGCGCAGGGCTTCAGTCAGTCCGCCCGTTTTATCCAATTTGATATTGATCATGTCATAGCGGCCGACCAGAGCAGCCAGCGACTGACTATCATGGCAGGATTCATCGGCACAGACAGGAATCGGGCGGGGCAAGTCTGCCAGCACATCGTCTTTGCCTGTCGGGAAAGGCTGCTCGATCATTGTTACGCCAAGCGCGGAAAGTTCAGGAACCAGCGTCAGATAGCGTTCGGTGTCCCATCCTTCATTAGCGTCGACAATCAGGCGTGCCAGTGGCGCGCCTTCGCGCACGGCAGCCACTCTGGCCAGATCGTCTGCATCCGCCAGTTTTAGCTTGAGAAGAGGGCGAGTGGCATTGTGTTTTGCGGCGTGGCGCATACGGTCTGGCGTATCCAGCGATAGCGTATAGGCTGTCACTAGCGCTGTAGGCGAAGGGAGAGCCAAACGCTGCCAAATGCGCTGCTGATGTTGTTTGCACTCCAGATCCCAGAATGCGCAATCGAGCGCATTGCGTGCTGCGCCTGCGGGCAGGATGGTTTGCAGCGCCTTCCGATCTAAACCGTTACGAAAGTCGCTGTGCAGTGAGGCAATCTGTTCCATTACGCTGTCGAGGGACTCGCCGTAGCGTGAATAAGGGACGCACTCGCCGTAGCCTGCCACGTTGTCGGACTGGAGCGCCACCACAACGACATCCGCCTGGCGCTTGCTGCCGCGTGAAATGGTAAAGGCGCCTTCTATTGGCCAACTTTCGGTGAAATATCGCATCTCAGTCATAAGCTTACTCTTGGATTAACTATCCTGTTGCTCACTGGCATAAGTGCCTTATTTACAAGGCCTGAGTGGGTCATCAAGTGTAATGCTTCTTCCGGTGCGTATTCTCCATTTTTCGCGATTTTAGCCAGAAATTGATAAGGCTTAATTCCGGGCTGGAAAAATTTATGAGTACGGTATCGACAGCGCGAATTATCTGAGATAGCTTGAATAAGCTCATCACACTTCAGGTCGCCTGTATCGCGATAGTCAATGAAAACGCGGTTCTGCGATTTGAATGATGTTGAGTAGAGCGTCTTTTTACAGGCGCTGCGTCGCTCGGACGGTCCGGGCGCTCACGTTAATTTGAGGATGTTATGGCTGATTCTACTTCTCCGCGCCGTTTTACGCGCATCGATCGTCTTCCCCCGTATGTATTTAATATCACTGCTGAATTAAAAATGGCTGCGCGTCGTCGCGGCGAAGATATTATCGATTTCAGCATGGGTAACCCTGACGGCCCGACACCTCCTCATATCGTGGAAAAACTCTGTACGGTTGCACAACGCGAAGATACTCACGGATACTCGACATCCCGAGGTATTCCGCGCCTACGCCGTGCTATTTCCCGCTGGTACGCCGATCGCTATGAGGTTGATATCGATCCTGAAAGCGAAGCTATCGTCACGATTGGCTCCAAAGAGGGGCTGGCGCACCTGATGCTGGCTACATTGGATCATGGCGATACGGTGCTGGTGCCTAACCCCAGTTACCCGATTCACATTTATGGTGCGGTGATTGCCGGTGCGCAGGTGCGTTCTGTGCCGCTGGTAGACGGTGTCGATTTCTTCAATGAATTAGAACGCGCTATCCGCGAGAGTATTCCGAAGCCGAAAATGATGATTCTCGGTTTTCCGTCGAACCCGACAGCGCAGTGTGTTGAGCTGGATTTCTTTGAACGCGTTGTGGCGTTGGCGAAACAGTACGGCGTGTTAGTGATCCACGATCTGGCTTATGCCGATATTGTGTATGACGGGTGGAAAGCGCCGTCGATCATGCAGGTTCCCGGCGCGAAGGACATCGCGGTAGAGTTCTTCACGCTGTCAAAAAGCTACAACATGGCGGGCTGGCGCATCGGCTTTATGGTCGGCAACCCTGAGTTAGTCAGCGCGCTGGCGCGGATTAAGAGCTACCACGATTACGGCACGTTTACGCCGTTGCAGGTGGCGGCGATTGCTGCGTTGGAAGGCGATCAGCAGTGTGTGCGGGATATTGCCGAGCAGTATCGTCAGCGCCGTAACGTTTTGGTTCGTGGTCTGCACGAGGCAGGCTGGATGGTCGATGAGCCGAAAGCGTCAATGTACGTCTGGGCGAAAATTCCTGAAGCTTATGCGCATATGGGGTCATTGGAGTTTGCCAAGCGACTGCTGTCGGAAGCGAAGGTTTGCGTTTCACCCGGTATTGGCTTTGGCGATTATGGTGATACCCATGTTCGGTTCGCCTTAATTGAGAATCAGGATCGTATTCGGCAGGCGGTGCGCGGTATTAAGGCTATGTTCCGCGCTGACGGTCTCTTACCGACCAGCAAATCCTTACCCGGCAAGGGCACTGCTGCCTGATAGTGATTTTCTGATAACCGCGGCTCCCGGTCGCCTGACCGGGAGCACATAAACATGCCGTGACAGCGGCTTATCATTTGCTAGAATGCCTACCGTTAATCTCAATCAGGATGAGTTAGTCATGTCATTATCTTTGTCTAAAATTTCTGCGTTAACGCTACTTTGCGTCACGCTGGCCGGGTGCCAACAAACAGGAACGTCTGCCCAACAAGGAATGGTGGCAGGTCAGTCTTCTGCGGTAACGGTTTCTCCTAACGATCAACTGAATCAACTGGCATCGCTGGTTGCGGCCACCCGCTATCTTAAATCGACGTGTAACCGCAGCGATCTGCCTGATGATGCGACGATTGCCAATGTCGCGTTGGCTGTCGCGAAACAGCGAGGCTGGAATGTCGCGAGCTATCAGGCTTTACCGCAGCGCAGCGAAAGCCTGTATCAAGGGCTATTGAAAGACAGTACGCCAAAAGAGGCGCAGTGTTCGGAATTTAACCGTACGCTGACGCCGTTTATTGACGCCATTCGCAGCCAAGGCTAAGGCGCAGCGCTTCCACTTTCATTGTCGGCGGAACGTTCATTCTCGTTGAATTTTCCGCCCGGCCAATCTTCTAGTGCTTCCAGAATAAACACCTCGCCTTCTACGCTGAAAATGCTCATATCCTGCTGGATCTGCTCTAAGGTCAGCCCTTCTATTGGCGAATCCCCTTCACGGAATTGCAGGCCGTTGAGCGTGATGCTGCGCTTGGCCTCATCCGACGTATAAACGTGTGCGCTGTAGGTCAGTGGTGGAATCTCACCATTGCTGATGGCGGGTAGCGGCAGCGTGGTCCTTTTCTCTGTGGGGGCTGGCGTGTCGGTATGGGGGGCTGCCTGGTGAGGCGTAGCCGCGGGAGTGGCTGGCGTTTGTTCTTCTGCCGCAGGCAAGGTAGCTGCTTGAGCAGCCAAAGCGAGCTCAGGAGAAGCAGGGCTTCCCCAGCGCTGATGGCTGAACCAGCCGAGCGTGATAAAAAGCAGAGCATAAATAACCATCAGATAACCGGGCATCGGGTATCTGGCAAGCAGCGCTGGTTGTGAGTGTGTCGGTGCGTCCGGTGCGTTGTCCACGCGCTCATCCTTCATTATTTAGGAGGTACTTAGTCCGTGTAGCATCACATCATAAACCAAAGTCGGGTGAGTAGGATGGTGCCGTCTGCCTTATTTTGCAAAAAATAGAAAGCGCCAGAAAACTGAATCTCTCGGTTATGTGACAGTTCCTCCATTTTGATTAAAAACTATTACAGTCATAATAATCACAGATGGAATCTTGATGCGGGTCGCAAAAAAAACGTGTGAATTTGCTTTAATGAAACCATGTTTTACCATTGTAGGTATGATGTTTCTTTTTGTTGGTCGATAATCAATCAGTGTGGGGTGGTGCCATCATCATTTAATTAACAGTCCCGCGCGTTAAATGGGCAGTATTATTATGTGGTTTTTTACTACAGATAGTGCGCTGCTTTTTTATCAATAAGGGAAGTGTCAATCTGCCACGACATTAAGAATAAAAGTACTTTTAAAGTATGCGATTAATATCGCAGGGTTTTGTGCGGATTTATTTTTTATTTTAATAATTAAAAAATACTGAGGGATAAAATGTTTAGAACGGTTATGAGGACTGGTCGTTTACGCACCTGTGCGGTAGCTATTGCGCTTTCTGGGATCGTGCTTTCTGGGTGTGATAATAGTCATAAGCCCGTGGAAGAAGCGGCTCCACCCGATTTACAGGTGAAAATGGCACCGTTTGGTTGGGCTGCGCAATATCATAATACGGATGGTAAATTTTATGCGACGACGGGAGGCGAGGGCGCACATGAAAATAGTATTTATGTCGTCACCAGCCGTCAGGAATTAAAAGATGCATTAAATAATATCCGCAGTCCTCGTTATATCGCCGGTGATGCCGATGCAGAATTGAAGGCAAAATTAGAACCCAAGATTATCTACTGGCAAGGGACTATCCGTGGCGATGATTTAGGTAATGGGCGCTATGCCAACGCCGAGGATTATAAAACCAAACCGAATAAAACAACGTTTGATTTTGATTTATACGTCAAAGCGTTCGATCAGAATTATATGGCGCAGTTGAAAGCGACAGTGGATGCTGGTGGAAGCGACGCGGCGGCGGCCAGTACACAGCTTAACCTGTTGAAAAAGCAGAATGGTCAACGTTCGCAGTATGCCAATAACCAGAAGGCGCAGATTCAATTTCAGGTACCGCCAAATACCACGATTTTAGGCGTGGGTAGTGAGGCCAAACTGGTGGAAGGCTATTTATCCCTCAATACCCTAAGCCATACGTTCGGTAAAACGGATAACAGCAACATTATTATCCGTAATATTACGTTTCAGGCACCGCGTGACTTTGCCCCAGCCTGGGATGCGGGCGACGGCGATAAAGGTAACTGGAATGCGCGTTATGATTCCGTATCGATTAATGCCAGTAAAAATGTCTGGATCGATCACTGCACATTTACGGACGGTGAATATCCAGACCATTTAGAACCGGTGCTATTTGGTAAGCATATCCAGCGCCACGACGGTTTACTGGATATAGAAGATGGTGCCGACTACCTGACGATTTCCTACAACATTTTCGCCCAACATGACAAAACGGTATTAATTGGCTCCGGCGATGGTGATAAAGGGGAATATCGAATCACCTTTGAAGGCAATTTATGGGACAACAGCGTACAGCGTTCGCCGCGTGTTCGTTTTGGTCAGGTGCATTTGCTGAATAACTACCATCGCGGGGCAACGGATACGAATTACTCTATTCTGTATGCCATTGGGATGGGGTTCGATTCATCCATTCTTTCCGAAAGTAACGTGTTTAATTTCCAGGGGGGCGGTGCGGATGAAAATTTGATCATCGGTGCTTACAAGGGAAGCAAATTTAAAGACAACGGCTCCTGGTTCAATGGCAATCCGGCAAGTAATTTGAATCAAATCGCAGTAGACAAATGCGGCGCATTGCAAGAAGCCGAGAAAGCCGCGGCTACAACGTCTGGGAAGGCTGTACCGGCATGGGCGCTGGAAACCTGCACCAATGAACTGGAGTGGAGCCCGCCTTATGTGTATAGCGTAGGGAAATCCATCGCCGCCGTTGAGAAATATGTATTGGAGAATGCTGGGGCGGGAAAACTGGATATTTCTTTGCCGTAGAACCTCTGTTCCAACTCATTATTTTTATCTGTAAACCCTCTGCCGATAGGTTTCGCTCTATGGCAACGAGCCTGCCTCAGGGCGAAATACATCGGACAAAATAATAGTAAAAATACAGGAAATGCTATGACTGACTTTTTACCTCGTACCCGTCTTACGCTCTGCGCGACAGTTGTTTTGAGTGGCCTGATTGCCGGATGCAGCGATAGTGACTCAACGCCGAATGTCGGTGTTGATCGTTCCGCCGCGCCACAAAATCTGAAAGTGCCGACGTTAGCCTATGATGACAACAGCGTGGTACTGGCCTGGGAGAAACCGACCAAACCTGCCGCAGGCATTAAGGATTACCGTGTCTACATGAATGGTACCTTGCTGGGCGGAACCATTGATAACCAGAACACCCATTCGCCAGCCAAGCCGTATATCGATAACTTCTACAATGCTATCGATACCGATAACTGGCATATCCGCGTCAGCTTCCATAATTTCAAGGTGGCTAATCTGTCGCCGGAAACGGAATACCGCTTCACGGTGCGTGCGCTTTATGACGACGGCAAAGAATCCGTTGATAGTGAAACCGTCGTGCAGAAAACGACGGCTACGCCAGCTTCACTGAATGTGACCAACTATGGTGCGAAAGGGGATGGCGTAACCAACGACACGGTGGCGATTCAGAAGGCGATTGATGACTGTACGCCAGCTGCGTATCCGAAAGGGTGTAAAGTCGTGGTTGACGGCGGCACGTTTAAAACGGGGGCGCTGTTCCTGCACAGCGATATGACGTTTGAAGTCGCGAAAGGTGCGATATTGCTCGGGTCAGCAAATGGTGATGATTACCCACTCGCCCGGGGCTACTATCTCTATCCTTACAGTTCACCTAAATTACCGAAGCGTCCGCCTTCTCTGATTAACGTACTGGAAGCGGACGATCAGGGTAGCAGCCATGCCGGCACGTTTAAAAATATTCGTATCGTCGGGCAGGGCACAATTGATGGCAACGGCTGGACGCGTGGCGTTAAAGCCAGCGATACAAACATTACTGAAATTGATGAGTTAAAGAATGAGTTACCGCTCTACCGTGCGAGTAAAGCGGCCAATGTCGGTAGTGACGGTATTCTGGCAAAAGACCAAACGGCAAAGGCTGTTGCTGAAGGAATGCCGCTGGATGAGGCGTACAAAAATCGACGTTCCAGCCTGATGACGTTGCGCGGCGTGAGCAACATGTACCTGGAAGGGCTGACGATTCTGAACCCGGCTTTCCACGGCGTGATGGTGCTGGAATCGGAAAATGTGGCGATGAATGCGCTGGTACACACGACGTACGATGCCAATAATGCGGATGGTATTGAATTCGGCAATAGCCAGAATGTCATGGTATTCAATAACTTTTTTGATACGGGTGATGACAGCGTAAACTTTGCGGCGGGATACGGTGCCGAAGTCGCTACGCTGGGACAAAAAGCGCAGAGCGGTGCCTGGATCTTCAATAACTACTTCCGCCGTGGGCATGGCGCGGTGGTCACGGGTAGCCATACCGGTGCCTGGATTGAAAAAATTGTTGCTGAAGATAACGTAATGAATAAGACGGATGTTGGCCTGCGTATGAAGAGTCGACCCTATTATGGTGGTGGCTCGCGTGACGTGGTATTCCGTAATAACGCGATGCGTGATATTGTCAACGAACCGTTTGTGTTCACGATTAAATATAAAGCGGACGTGAACGATACCCAGCCTGCCGCTGAACCCGCACAGTTCCGTGATGTGACCGTTTCCAACGTTACGGTTGATGGTACAGCGAAGAAAAACAGCATCATGGTCGATGGGATGACTGTGGCTGAAATGGCTGATGCGTATAAGTTCTCTTTTGGACGTGATGCCTATCACCAAGGTTTGCATTTTGAGAATGTAAAATTCAAAAATGTAAAAGCCACAGATATTACGTTCCTGAAGAACAGTGAATTTAAAAATGTCATTTTTGAGAATGTACCGGGAGCCTGGAATTTCGGTCATATTGAAAATATCAGGCTCGAAGACCGTGTAAATAATGATGCCGCGCTGACGACCAGCGGTGATGAGACCCTCACCCGGGAAGCCGCAACGGAATAAGGCATTTTCCCCACGCTAATCGGCGTGGGGAGTATTATGGATGATTACCTATGGCACGATTGCAAGCTTTCAAAGATCCGTCTTTTACTTCGTTGGTTGCTACTTTTCGGTCACTGCCAGCTCCGTTGATCCGACGTATTATGTTGGGGCTAATTTTGCTGCTGATTTGTCAGCAGTTGGCTGTATTGACCTGGCGCCTTCTCCTACCTGAAGACTCACGCATTGTTGGCGTGTCGGTCACGCCTGCTCAGGCGAAGGAAAAACCCGCTACGCCGGGTGATTTTACCCTATTTGGCCATGCCCCCGATGCGGATGCGTCTGCTGTTAACGACGCCGCATTATCCGGTGATATTCCGCTGACATCGTTAAATATCAGCCTGACTGGGGTGTTGGCGAGTGAAGACGCCAAGCGTTCGATTGCCATCATCGCTAAAGATAGTCAGCAATACAGCCGTAACGTCGGCGATGCCATACCGGGCTATGAAGCCAAAATTGTGACTATCTCTGCCGATCGTGTCGTGCTCCAGTATCAGGGGCGCTATGAGGCGCTGCATTTGTATCAGGAAGAAGAAGCGGCTGGCGCGCCGACGCCTTCTGGCGCATTTAACCAGGTGAAAGATGAGATACAAAAAGATCCCTTCTCGGCGCAAGACTACCTGACCATTTCTCCCGTCACGGAAGAAGACGTCCTGAAAGGATATCAGTTAAACCCCGGCAAAAATCCCGATCTTTTCTACCGCGCAGGTTTGCAGGATAACGATCTCGCTGTGTCATTAAACGGCATAGATTTACGTGATGCCGATCAAGCACAGCAGGCGATGGCGCAACTGGCAGGGATGAGCAAATTTAATTTGACCGTCGAGCGTGATGGTCAACAGCAGGATATATATCTGGCACTGGATGGAGACCACTAATTTGTTTAGCAAGGGACAGGGATTTTTTAAGCGTCAGGTTTTTTCGAAGAATAAAAACCAATGGCTTGGTCAGGTACGTCGCAAGAGCATGTTATTGCTCAGTGGGAGTGTTCTGCTGATGGCGTCATCATTGGCGTGGAGTGCCGAATTCTCCGCCAGCTTTAAGGGCACGGATATTCAGGAGTTTATCAATACCGTCAGTAAGAATCTGAATAAGACGGTCATTATCGATCCATCGGTCAGCGGAACGATTACCGTACGCAGCTATGACATGATGAACGAAGAGCAGTATTACCAGTTCTTCCTGAGCGTGCTGGATGTCTATGGATTTACCGTGATTCCGATGGATAACAGCGTCCTGAAAATTATTCGCTCGAAGGATGCGAAATCCACATCCATGCCGCTGGCAACTGATGAACAACCAGGGATTGGGGATGAGGTGGTGACGCGTGTCGTGCCCGTCAACAACGTCGCCGCTCGCGATTTGGCGCCGCTGCTGCGCCAGTTGAATGACAACGCCGGTGCCGGGAGCGTGGTGCATTACGAACCGTCGAACGTGCTGCTGATGACCGGCCGCGCGGGGGTGATCCAGCGGTTGATGACGATTGTCGAACGGGTTGATAAGACGGGCGATCGAAATGTGACCAGCATACCGCTGTCTTACGCTTCCTCAACGGAAGTGGTGAAGATGGTGAATGAACTGAACAAGATGGATGAGAAATCCGCCTTGCCTGGCATGTTGACCGCCAACGTAGTAGCTGACGAGCGAACCAACTCGGTGCTGGTGCGCGGCGAGCCGAATTCACGCCAGCGTGTGATTGATATGATCAAGCAGCTCGATCGCCAGCAGGCGGTACAGGGCAACACCAAGGTTATCTACCTCAAATACGCCAAGGCTGCCGATCTGGTCGAAGTGCTCACCGGCGTTGGCGACAGTATCCAAACCGATCAGCAAAATGCGCTGCCCGCACTGCGCAAAGACATCTCGATTAAGGCACATGAGCAAACCAACTCGCTGATTGTGAATGCCGCACCGGACATTATGCGCGATCTGGAACAGGTCATTTCACAGTTGGATATCCGCCGTCCGCAGGTGTTAGTTGAGGCGATCATTGCGGAAGTCCAGGATGCCGATGGGATGAATCTCGGCGTGCAGTGGGCGAATAAAAATGCGGGGGTAACGCAATTTACGAATACCGGGTTACCGATCACGACAATGATGGCCGGGGCGGATCAATTTCGACGTGATGGAACGCTTGGCACGGCAGCGACAAGTGCACTTGGCGGTTTCAACGGGATTGCAGCCGGTTTCTATCAGGGCAACTGGGGCATGCTGCTGACGGCACTGTCCAAAAACAGCAAGAACGATATTCTGGCGACGCCCAGCATCGTGACGTTGGACAATATGGAAGCGACGTTTAACGTCGGCCAGGAAGTACCCGTATTAGCGGGTTCGCAGACGACATCCGGCGACAACGTTTTCCAAACGGTGGAACGTAAAACGGTCGGTATCAAACTGAAAGTGAAGCCGCAAATTAACGAAGGTGACTCCGTCCTGCTTGAGATCGAACAAGAAGTCTCCAGCGTGGCAGATGCGGCCTCCAGCAGCAGCACTGACCTGGGGGCAACATTCAATACGCGTACCGTTAATAACGCGGTACTGGTCAGCAGCGGCGAAACCGTGGTGGTGGGCGGCTTGCTGGATAAAAGTACCAATGAGTCTGCGAGTAAAGTGCCCCTGTTGGGGGATATTCCCGTGCTGGGATATTTGTTCCGTTCTAACAGCACGGAAACGAAAAAGCGTAACCTGATGCTGTTTATTCGTCCTTCCATTATTCGCGATCGCAGCCAATACCAGAGCGCCTCTGCCAGTAAGTACCATTCGTTCAATGCTGAAGAAGAGAAGCAGCGGGACGTGAACGGCAGTGCAGGGGGGCTTTTGAATAACGATTTGCTGCGTCTGCCGGAAGGTGGGAATGCTTATACGTTCCGTCAGGTTCAATCCTCCATTGTGGCGTTCTATCCGGCGGGCGGGAAATGAGTGACGTAGCCTCCCAGATTATAGAATTACGTCCCATATTGCCTTTTGCCTATGCGCGATCGCAGCAAATTCTGCTGTTGCAGAGGGAAAATGACGCAAGCCTACAGACGATTTGCGTCGCGCAAACGCCGCCAACCGCTTTGCTGGAAGCGCGCCGGATTGCGGGCTGCCCGCTCAAGATTGAGCGCGTTACGGAAGACGAATTTGAACGGCAATTAGTTATTAGCTATCAGCGCGACTCAGAAGAGGCTCGCCGTCTGATGGAAGACATCGGCAATGAGATGGACTTTTATACGCTGGTGGAGGAATTGCCAGACAGCGATGACTTGCTCGATGCCGACGACGATGCGCCGATTATCCGCCTCATCAACGCCATGTTGACCGAAGCGATTAAGAATAAAGCGTCAGATATTCATATCGAAACGTATGAACGCTATTTGCTGATCCGCTTCCGCGTTGACGGCGTATTGCGTGAGATTTTGCGCCCACAGCGTAAACTGGCATCGCTACTGGTGTCGCGTATCAAGGTCATGGCAAAGCTGGATATTGCCGAAAAGCGCGTCCCGCAGGATGGGCGTATGGCGCTGCGAGTAGGGGGGCGGGCGATTGACGTTCGTGTCTCCACGCTGCCGTCGAATTACGGCGAGCGCGTCGTGCTGCGTTTGCTGGATAAAAACAGCGTTAAGCTCGATCTTGAGCTGCTGGGTATGTCGGAACGCAATCGCCAACTGCTGGACAGCCTGATCCATCGTCCCCATGGCATTATTCTGGTTACCGGCCCAACAGGGTCGGGGAAAAGTACCACGCTTTACGCTGCGCTCAGTCGTCTGAATGCCTCGGAACGCAACATCATGACGGTGGAAGATCCCATCGAATATGAGTTGGAAGGCATTGGGCAAACGCAGGTCAACGCCAAAGTCGATATGACGTTTGCCCGCGGGCTGCGTGCCATTTTGCGTCAGGATCCCGACGTTGTGCTGGTGGGGGAAATTCGTGATGGTGAAACGGCGCAGATTGCCGTGCAGGCATCGCTGACCGGTCACCTCGTGTTATCCACACTGCATACTAATAGTGCGCTGGGCGCGCTGTCTCGTTTGCAGGATATGGGCGTCGAGCCTTTCCTGCTGTCAACTTCTCTGCTGGGGGTGCTTGCGCAGCGTCTGGTCAGGACGCTGTGTCCTGACTGCCGTCAACCGCATCCGGTCGATCCGGTTCAGGCTGAACAGATGGGGATCGCGCCCGGTACGTTGCTGCATAATCCCGTTGGCTGCCCACAGTGTAGCTTTACCGGCTACCGGGGACGTATCGGCATTCATGAGCTGGTGCTGATTAATGACGATGTCCGCGCCGCGATCCACCGCAGTGACGGTGAAATGGCGATTGCGCAGATTCTGGGGGGGAGCCGAACCAGCATCCGTCAGGATGGGCTGGATAAGGTACTGGCGGGGCTCACGACTTGGGAAGAAGTGATCCGCGTAACCAAAGAGGAATGAGATGGCACAGTACCACTATCAGGCGCTGGATGCGCAGGGGAAAAAATGCCGTGGCACTCAGGAGGCCGACTCTGCCAGACAGGCGCGTCAGCTATTGCGGGAGCGCGGGCTGGTGCCGCTGTCGGTTGATGAAAACCGCGGTGACCAGCAGAAATCCAGTTCCACAGGATTTTCCCTACGCCGCAAAATTCGGATCAGCACCTCAGATTTGGCGCTATTGACTCGCCAGTTGGCTACGCTGGTGGCGGCGTCGTTGCCGCTGGAGGAAGCGCTGGATGCAGTGTCAAAACAGAGCGAAAAGCCACATCTGAGCCAATTGATGGCGGCGGTGCGCAGCAAGGTCATGGAAGGTCACTCGCTGGCTGATGCCATGAAATGCTTCCCCAGTAGCTTTGAACGGCTGTACTGCGCGATGGTCGCCGCAGGCGAGACGTCCGGTCACCTTGATGCCGTGCTGAACCGGTTAGCGGACTACACCGAGCAGCGCCAGCAGATGCGCAGTCGCATCCAGCAAGCGATGATCTACCCGTGTGTGCTAACCGTGGTCGCGATTGCCGTGGTCAGCATTTTGCTGTCTGTCGTGGTGCCGAAAGTTGTCGAGCAGTTTATTCATATGAAGCAGGCGTTGCCGCTTTCAACCCGCGTGTTGATGGGGATGAGCGATGCTGTACGCACGTTTGGGCCGTGGATGCTGCTGGCATTTCTGGCAGGGTTTATGGCGTTTCGCGTGATGCTGCGGCAGGAAAAGCGGCGCGTCAGTTTTCATCGACGCCTGCTGCATTTACCGCTCATCGGCCGCATAGCGCGTGGCTTAAATACGGCTCGCTATGCACGAACGCTCAGTATTCTTAACGCCAGTGCGGTGCCGCTGTTACAAGCGATGCGCATTAGCGGCGATGTCATGAGCAATGACTATGCCCGCCATCGACTCTCTCTGGCGACGGATGCGGTACGAGAGGGCGTCAGCCTGCACAAAGCGCTGGAACAGACGGCGCTTTTCCCCCCAATGATGCGCCATATGATTGCCAGCGGTGAACGCAGCGGCGAGCTGGACAGCATGCTGGAACGGGCGGCGGATAATCAGGATCGGGAATTCAGTTCGCAGATGACGCTGGCGCTGGGGTTATTTGAGCCTCTGCTGGTGGTGAGCATGGCGGCGGTGGTGTTGTTTATCGTACTCGCGATTTTACAACCGATTCTGCAACTGAATACGTTAATGAGTTCGTAAGAGAACCAACAATTGAACGAGGAAAAGTAAGGATGCAACAGTCTCAGCGTAGTGGTGGGCAGCATAGTTATGGTCAGCGTGGTTTTACCCTGTTGGAAATTATGGTGGTGATCGTCATTCTCGGCGTACTGGCGAGTCTGGTGGTGCCGAATCTGATGGGGAATAAGGAAAAGGCGGATCGGCAAAAAGCCGTCAGCGATATTGTGTCTCTGGAAAGCGCACTCGACATGTACAAGCTGGATAACAACCGCTATCCGTCCACAGAACAGGGGCTGAAGGCGTTGGTAACGAAGCCGACGGTACAGCCGGAACCGCGTAATTATCCCGCCGATGGCTATATTCGCCGCCTGCCGCAGGATCCGTGGGGCACGGATTATCAACTGCTGAATCCTGGTCAGCACGGCAAACTGGATATCTTCTCTCTGGGGCCAGATGGCATGCCGGGAACGGAAGATGACATCGGCAACTGGAATCTTGATAAGAAATAAAGACGTCGGTCTTTGTTGCCGATGGGTTGTGGGTAGTGGCTATCGATGGCGGCGGGAAAAGGACGGCAAAAGCGCAATGAAGCGGTCAACGAGGAAGCAGCAGGGGTTCACCCTGCTGGAAATGATGCTGGTCGTGTTACTGGCTGGCATCGCGGCTGGCATGGTGGTCATGGCGTTTCCTCCCGAGCGCCAAAATGACAGCGCCTGGCAGTTGGCTCGTTTTCAGGCGCAGCTAGAGTTTGCCGCTGAAAGCAGTCAGGTTAACGAATACATGCTGGGTGTTCGTATCCATCCCAATCGCTGGCAGTTTTATCAACTCCAGCGACCTGCGGCATCGGAAGGGACGCCGATCCCGAGCGGCGATCGCTGGCAGGGCTATCAGTGGCAGCCGTGGCAACCGCATCGAGTGAGCGCAGCGGCGACGCTGCCCGATGCATTGCGGCTTGAGTTGCTTCAGGCCGATGGGAAAAAAGTGGATAAAACGCAGAGTGGTGAAGACCCCGATATCCTGATTTTGCCCGGTGGCGAAATCACCCCTTTCCGTCTGCTCGTCAAGTCTGAAAACAAAGCGCTCTCGAATTGGCTCCAGGTAGATAGCAACGGGCGGTTTGTGACCTCGATGAGTCAGGGTAAGAAACGATGAGACGACAGAAAGGGATGACGCTGGTGGAGGTGTTGGTCGCGCTGAGTGTTTTTGCGCTGGCGGGCATTGCCGTTTTACAAACGACGGCCAGACAGGCAAGTAGCCTGAGCCGACTGGAAGAGAAGACATTTGCAGGCTGGGTGGCGGAAAACCAGCAGGTTCAACTGCGGCTGGAACAACGCTGGCCGGAAGCGTCGTGGGTGAGAGGCGAAACGCAGTTCGCTGGCCTGCGCTGGCATTGGCGCTGGCAGGGCGTAGAAACGGGTGACCCTCAGACCAAAGCGCTGGATGTAGAAGTGCGACGTAATAAAGATGCTTTTGCCGCCGATGCTTCCCTGCGTACCTATGTGGTGAAGCAATAATGTGTAGTAAAACAAGGATGTGTAGTCAAACAAGACGGTCGCAAGAGCCTGTACGACACAAAGGCCAGCAGGGTTTTACGCTGCTGGAAATGATTCTGGCGATCGCTATTTTTGCGGCGCTGAGTCTCAGTGCGTTTCAGGTGCTGAATGGTGTGATGCGTAATGACGAAATTTCGCAGCGCAAGGCCGAGCGTCTGGCTGAAATACAGCGCGCGTTTTCACAAATGGACAACGATTTCTCCCAGATGATCGCACGCGGCAGCAGAGGAAGTACCTCGATATTTTACGCCGGTCGCGATCAGTTAAAAAGTGATGACTGGGGCGTTAGCTTTATGCGCAATGGCTGGCAGAACCCGTTTGGTATTCTGCCGCGCTCTGAACTTCAGCCTGTAGCCTACCGGCTACGGGAACACACGTTGGAACGGTTAACGCACGTGACTCCCGATCCGATTGAGGGGCTCGAACCCGGCGTAAAACCGCTTCTCACGCAGGTCGATGGCTTCCGTCTACGCTTTTTCAGCAATAAAACCTGGCGCGATCGCTGGGACAACAGTACGCAATTGCCACAAGGGATTGAAGTGGTGCTGACCTTAAGGGATTACGGAGAAATGTCGCGTATATTTTTGATTACCACCGGACCGGTGAAATGAGGTCGCGTCAGCGCGGCGCGGCACTGCTGGTAGTGCTCCTGATTCTGGCATTAATGGTGACGATTGCCGCGGTGATTACGGAACGCACAGGTAAAGCGTTTTTGCGTACCGAAAGTCATTTGAGCCGTCAGCAGGCGAAATGGTATGCCTTGGGAGCGGAAACGCTAAGTGGGCAGATATTACAGCGCGATGCGCGGAATATGCCGGGGCGCACGTTTGCCGGGCAGAGCTGGTCGCAGCCGGAGCAGCGTTTCCCGGTCGATGGCGGGGAGATTATTGGACAAATTAGCGATGCGCGTACCTGCTTTAATCTGAATGCGATCAATCAAGGCGTGGATAACGAGAGCACGCTGGTGAAGACACCTTATCCAGCGCAGGTTTTCCGTTTGCTATTGAAAAATCTGGGCGAAGATGCGGATCGTGCAGAAAAAATCACTGCGGCGGTGCGCGACTGGATTGATGCGGATAATTATCCGTCGGCGAACGGTGCGGAGGACGACGTCTATGCCACGTTGCCAGTGCCTTATCGTACCGCTAATCAGAGAATGAGTGAAATCAGCGAATTACGTGCAGTATATGGCATGGACAGCGATCTCTATCGTCGGCTATTGCCTTATGTCTGTGCGCTGCCAGTGGATGCGATGTCCATTAATATCAACACGCTAACTGAATTTGATGCCCCGCTGTTATCCGCCTTGTTCCTCAATGAAATGACGATGTCGCAGGCAAAAGCGCTGGTGCAACAGCGGCCACGTATGGGGTGGGCAAGCCTTGAGGTTCTGCAACAAACCGGGCTATTGCCCCCGAACAGTAAAAATACCGCGCAGCGAGTGCTGACAGTAAAAAGTGAATGGTTCTTTGTAAAACTTCAGGTGCGTGTCGGCGACAGCGATTTTCATCAACGTAGCTTGCTTCATCTGAGTGGACAAAAGATACAGGTCGTGCAGCGGCAATATGGAGGATATAGGACGGTGAATCCATGAAAATAGCGGGAAAATGGAAGCGAAAAGCCGCAAAAACCCCATTAAATAAAGGAACGGTCGCTCGACATCCGTGCCTCATTGTTCGTCTTCCGGTGGAAGAACAGGGGGAGATCGAATGGCAGGTGCGTTCATCCAATGGGGAAAGTTTACTGAGTTACGGGCGCGGTAGCGTAGAGCAGGTTCGTCAGGCGCTGGCGGGTTATCCGTCCGTGGCATTTACCCGCGTTCTGGTTCCGGCCACTGACGTGACGTTTTATACTCTGACGTTGCCCCGGCAGGCTCGGCGTCAGCTGGCGCAAGTCGTGCCTTTCATGCTGGAAGACCAACTGGCGACGGAAATAGAAAAGCTGCATTTTGCTGTGCTGGAAATTCATGGCGACGACGGCACGGTTGCCGTGGTGGAAAAAAACCGGATGCAGCGTTGGTTGGCACAGTGCGATGCGCTGGGGCTCAGCGTCAATATGTTATTGCCCGATGCCCGCGTATTGCCGAAACACCAGGATGGCTGGAGTGCGTTGCAGCATGATGACATGTGGCTGTTTCGTCAGCCGACGGGTCAGGCGATGGCGGCGGAATCCTCCTGGTGCGGTGACCTACTGAAAGCGTCTATGCCGCTGCCTGCAATATACAGCTATAGCGCTGTATCGGTCGGCGGTGAGCTGTCGCAGTACGAGTGGCAAGACGATGGCGAATGGAAGGCACAGCCCGAAACAGATCTCTTCACGCTGGCTGCAACGGCGCAGTTACCTGCCTCGGTCGATCTGCGGCAAGGCGATTATGCGCCGGATAAAGCCTGGCAAAACACCCTGCTGCCGTGGCGCGGCGTTGGGATCGCATTTGCCTGTTACCTCCTGCTTGTCGTGGCGGATACTGGCTGGGCACACTATCAGCTTTATCAACAGGCCGAGCATTGGCGGCAGGAAAGCGTGCGCGTCTATCGGCAGATTTTCCCTTCTGAGACGAATGTCGTTAACCCGCGCGCGCAGATGCAGCAGCACCTGCAACGCACGGCAGCCGGAGGAACTGGGAAAGCACTGGTCGATCAATTGACCCCCTTACAGCAGCTTATGACACAGAATAGCGCGATCAAAATTCAGTCGCTGTCTTACGACGGCACTGCGGGCGAATTCCGGCTGGCGTTGCAGGGCACGTCCTATCAGGAACTAGAGCAATTTCAGCAGCAGGCTGCCGCTTATTATCAGGTACAGGCGGGAGAGATGCGGCAGGAAAACGATCGGGTTGAAGGCCGCGTAACATTAAGGAGCCAGCAATGAATGAATTACGGCAACGCTGGCAGGCGATGAGCCAGCGCGAGCGCCAGCTTATGGTGGTGTGTGCGGCGGTGCTTCTGCTCTGTGTGGTGTATTACGCTATCCTCCAGCCGTGGCAGGAGCGGGAAGATCTGTGGGAGCGTACGATTTCCCGCGAGCAACAGACGGTCAACTGGATGCAGAAACAGGCCTCATCGATTCCGCAGGAAAATCAGGCGCAGGGGGACAATAGTCAGCGAGACGTCAGCCTGCCGATTTTGATTTCGCAAAGTACCAAGCGTTACGGACTAACCGTCGTGCGCTTACAACCACAGGGCAGTCAGGCATCGGTGACGCTGGGGCAGAGTGACTTTACTAGTCTGCTGCGCTGGCTTGGCGAACTGGAACAGAAAAACGGCGTGAAAGTGATATCGCTGGATGTGAATGCCGTCGAGCAAAGCCCAGGAATCGTAGATGTTACCAGATTGATGCTGGAACGGACGGATGAAGCTTAAGTCCGGTATCGGTACAGGTATTGTGCTGGTTCTGGCCTATGGGCTGTTCCTGGTGTGCTATGCGCCTGCCCGTCTGCTTACGGCCGTGCCGCTGCCCGCCGGAATGGTGATCGCGGAGGCCGCCGGAACGGTGTGGCAGGGGAGCCTGCAACGGTTTCGCTGGCGCACGTTAATGCTGGATGATATGCACTGGAATATCACGTTCTCGGATTTTATGCCCGCGCTGGAGATTGCGTTTAAAAAACCAGAGGGCATTGCAGGCAGCGGGATCATTCGCGGCTGGCAGCAGCCGCAGTTTTATCAATGGCAGCTTTCTGTACCGGCGAGCTATTTATTCAGCCATATGCGTTTTATTGTACCCATCGGGGCTGAAGGAAACGTGCAGCTCAATCTACAGGAGGCGACGGTAGACCGTTCAGGCTGCCAATCGCTGGATGCCAACATCACCTGGCAGGGAGCACGGGTCAAGACACCGCTGGGGGGATTGGTGCTCGCTACGCCACAGGCCACGTTACGCTGCCAACAAGGTGCGCTAGAAGCGAGCCTGCGGCAGACCTCCTCACATCTGCAATTGTCTGGCAAAGGCAGCGTTACCCCGAAAGGCGAATATCGTTTTACGGGGCGGCTTAGCAGCGGGAATGACTTGCCCGCGACGATGAAAAAACTGCTGGCAACCACGGGTAAAGCCGATGAACAGGGTGTCAGAACGCTGAATTTTCAGGGGCGGCTACTGTAATAGCGGTAAGCGTTGTCATTGCTGCATCGTCGAGCACAAAATAAACCGCTCATTCATACCGTTTCTTTATCAACAATCAGGGACTAACGTGGACGATTTAAGGGAATTCGCACAGCTGTTTCCGGCGTGGTGGTTTGGAGCGCTGGGTGTGTTGGGGTTGATTGTTGGCAGTTTTTTGAACGTGGTGATTTACCGCTTGCCGATTATGCTGGAGCGTCGCTGGCGGCAGGACATCGCGCTTGAAACGGGCACCGCCGATTCCGGGCGTGATACGCGCTACAACCTGTGGTGGCCGCCTTCGGCTTGCCCACATTGCCAGCAGGCTATTGCGGTAAAAGACAATATCCCGCTATTCAGTTGGCTGTGGTTGCGTGGCCGATCCCGCTGCTGCCATCAATCGGTATCTGTGCAATATCCGCTGGTGGAGGCGATCGCCATGCTGGCTTTTCTGACGGCGGGTTTGCTCTGGCAGCCCGGTATGGCGCTGTGGGGGGCGTTGATCTTGCTGTCCTTCCTGTTGGTGCTGACCGTTATTGATATAAAAACGCTGTTGCTACCGGATGTGCTTACGCTGTCGCTTCTATGGATGGGGCTGCTGTTTAATCTGTCGGGGACATTTGTCTCATTGAACGATGCCGTAGTTGGCGCGATGGCCGGTTATTTATCTCTGTGGCTACTTTATTGGGCATTCAAATACACAACGGGCAAAGAAGCGTTGGGATACGGTGACTTTAAGTTGCTGGCTGCGTTGGGTGCCTGGCTAGGCTGGCAGGCATTGCCAAATCTGGTTTTGGTGGCGGCGCTGAGCGGGCTGGTTGTTACGCTTATCTGGCGCGTGTTGCGTAAAGAGGATACGGCTAAACCGCTGGCTTTTGGGCCCTGGCTGGCGATGGGCGGTGTGTTCGGCGTAATAATGAACGGATTCAATCTGTAGAGAATAACGAAAGCAATACGAATCATCGGCTGAACACCGTTCGGCAGGCATAAAAATAGGCTGAGGGTATAAATACCATCAGCCTTTTTTATCTCTCTATGCCCTTCAGCGAATAAAAGCGTTGTCAGGCAAATGACCGGTTATTCTACCATCAGCATAAAGGTACTCACCCAAACGACTAAACAGAATGAGATACCCATAAAAAAATACTTCACCGATTTGTTCTCCAGCAGAAACCACGCCAGCAACGATCCCGATTGTGCGTTTTATTATGGAAGGAAATAATTACGCTGCCGGTTATATCACCGAAGGGTAATCTTTCCCGTTGTCATCACCAGAGTCACACCAGTTATGACGGGATCGGCGCTAAATCTACGCCGAGTGAGGGGGGGAATTCAAGAGGTCCAGAAACTATATTTTCAAAATAGCATTAAAAAGCGTTGAGCCGTTTCAGAGGCTGAAAAAACCGGGAAAATTTGAGTAAAAATAGCCCCTCAATTTCCCCGATCCTTAACGCTGTTATCGTTGGTTTGACGCCTATTGGATAGGCTTGAATGAGTCAGGTCGCAGGCCTACGCTCTCCACCCCATCGCGGGCGCGATATGTTTCAGGATCGATTCGATCACATGCGCATTGTAATCCACGCCCAGTTGATTCGGCACCGTTAGCAATAGCGTATCTGCTTCGGCAATCGCCTCATCCTGTTTGAGCTGCTGGATGAGCGCTTCCGGTTCGGCGGCATAGCTACGGCCGAAAATCGCGCGCGTGTTTTCATCCAGAAAACCCACCTTGTCGCTATCATTACTGCTTCCGCCGAAATAGGCGCGATCGCGGTGATCCATCAGTGCAAAAATACTCCGGCTGACGGAGACGCGTGGTGTGCGTGTATGACCCGCCTCAGCCCAGGCTGCACGATAGGCACGAATTTGCTGTGCCTGCTGGATATGGAAAGGCTCACCCGTCTCATCATCTTTTAACGTGGAGCTTTGCAGGTTCATGCCCAGCTTCGCCGCCCATACCGCCGTAGCATTTGATCCGGCACCCCACCAAATTCGTTCACGTAGCCCTTCAGAATAAGGTTCCAGACGTAGCAGACCTGGTGGATTCGGGAACATGGGCTGCGGATTCGGTTTTGCAAACCCTTCGCCACGCAGCACATCCAACAGCACTTCGGTATGACGCCGCGCCATATCTGCTTCCGATTCCCCTTCTGTCGGCTGGTAGCCAAAGTAGCGCCAGCCATCGATCACCTGTTCAGGCGAGCCACGGCTGATGCCGAGCTGCAAGCGTCCGCCAGAGATCAGATCGGCGGCGCTGGCGTTTTCAGCCATGTACAACGGGTTTTCGTAGCGCATGTCGATGACGCCAGTGCCAATCTCGATGTTTTTAGTTTTCGCGCCAATCGCAGACAGCAGTGGGAAAGGTGACCCCAACTGGCGAGCAAAGTGGTGCACCCTGAAATAAGCGCCGTCAGCGCCCAGTTCCTCAGCGGCAACGGCAAGGTCGATAGATTGCAGTAGTGCGTCAGCCGCTGAACGCGTGCCAGATTGCTGTGACGGTGACCAGTGGCCGAATGATAAAAAGCCGATTTTCTTCATAGGGTATTTATCCTTATATTCAGGCTCGCTCTGCACAGCAAGGTTCTGCAAATTCAGTGATGGGATCACTCTACGCGATTAATAGTGAGAATAAATATCATTTTTTTAACGTAATAATTCAGTTTATCTGACCAAACGTTAGCAGGATAAATACGCTTTTTTGTCAGGGATTTTGGCTGTGTTCACGTAAATAGTGCGCCTGTTATTTAGGAAATAATCCACTCGGGATTATCTACCCCAAAATTGGTATCTAAATATTATTATGAGCGAGATCAGTATTTTCTTTCTCGCTGTCGCTGTATCATTTTATATATAGCGAAAATCAGGATACCAACATGATAAAGAAATTTGGCTACACGCTGTGGGTTGCCGGGCTGTTTTTGGTGTTTTCCAATGCCTGGGCGGCGCGTCAGGTGACCGATCAACTGGGGCGTAATGTCACGATTCCCGATCACGTTAATCGCGTGGTGGTGTTACAGCATCAAACCTTAAATCTGCTGGTGCAGTTGGATGCACAAGAGAGCGTAGTGGGTGTGCTTTCCAGTTGGAAGAAGCAACTGGGCGAGCATTATGTGCGGCTCGCTCCGCGTCTGGTGGATTTACCGATGCCGGGCGATCTCACACAGGTGAATATTGAAAGCCTGCTAAAGCTGTCGCCACAGGTGGTTTTTGTCGCTAACTATGCGCCGCCGGAAATGATTGCGCAGATTGAGCGGACAGGCATTCCGGTCGTGGCGATCTCGCTGCGTCAGGATCAGCCGGGAGAAGCCGACAAAATCAATCCTACGATGAGCGATGAAAACACGGCATATAACGAAGGGCTGAAGGCAGGGATTCGGCTGATTGGTGACGTCGTTGAGCGCCAGAAACAGGCGGAAGCGCTGATCGACTTTACGTTTACGCAGCGGCAAAAGGTGAGTGCGCGTCTGGAGTCTATTCCAGAAGAAAAGCGAATTCGCGTGTATATGGCTAACCCAGACCTGACAACCTACGGCTCAGGAAAATATACCGGCCTGATGATGTCGCATGCAGGGGCGCTGAATGTGGCGGCAGCCTCAATAAAAGGCTTTAAACAGGTATCGATTGAAAATGTGCTGGCCTGGAATCCGCAGGTGATTTTCGTGCAGGATCGCTACCCGGATGTCGTGACGCAGATCGTCAACGATCCGGCCTGGCAGGCGATTGATGCGGTGAAACAGCATCATGTGTATCTGATGCCGGAATACGCCAAAGCCTGGGGGTACCCGATGCCGGAAGCATTAGCGATTGGCGAATTATGGATGGCGAAAAAGCTGTACCCTGAGCGCTTTACCGATATCGATATGCAAAAAGCCGCCGACGCGTATTACCAACGCTTCTACCGTATGGACTACCGTGCGGACGCCTCTGCGGCACAATGAGTTATCGCACCTACCGGATCACGCTGCTGACGGTGGTGGTGTCCACGCTGTTGATTGCCGTGTGTTCACTGGGGATAGGGCGTTTTAGCTTATCCCCGTGGCGCATCATCCAGATCCTTGTCGAGCCGCTGTCTGGCAACAATCCCTTGCTTGGGGATATCGAGCGGCAAGTGGTGTGGAGCGTACGTTTACCCCGCGTGTTATTAGCCTGGTGTGCAGGCGCGGCGCTGGCGCTGAGCGGAGCCACGCTGCAAGGCGTTTTCCGTAATCCGCTGGTCGATCCGCATATCATCGGTGTGTCCGCAGGCGCGGCCTTCGGTGGCACGCTGGCGATTCTATTAAGCTGGACGCCGTTGTTTTTACTGTTGTCTGCGTTTACGTTCGGCATGCTGGCGCTCTTGCTGATTTTCATGATGGCCGCCGCATTCGGCAAACAGAATGTGCTGATCCTGATTCTGGCCGGCGTCATCCTCAGCGGCTTTTTTGGTGCGCTGGTTAGCCTGATGCAATATCTGGCGGATACCGAAGAGAAATTGCCGAGCATCGTTTTCTGGCTGTTAGGCAGCTTTGCTACCGCACACTGGAACTCGCTGATGACAATGGCGGTGCCGCTAGGCCTTGCCGGCGGGCTACTGCTGCGGCTGCGTTGGCACATCAACGTGTTGTCGATGGGCGAGCAGGATGCGCGTGCGCTGGGTGTCGCCGTATCGCCTTTGCGCTGGCTGATTTTGAGCTTGTGTGCCGCGATAGTCGCCGCTCAGGTGGCGGTCAGCGGGAGTATTGGCTGGATTGGTCTGGTGATTCCTCATGTCGCACGCATGCTGGTAGGTGCCGATCATCGTCGCTTGCTGCCCGTGTCGCTCTGGCTGGGTGGAGGCTTTATGGTGCTGGTGGACGATCTGGCGCGGAATCTCAGCGAGGCGGAGATTCCGCTAGGTATTCTGACTGCGTTACTCGGCGCACCGCTTTTTGCCGTGCTGTTGTATAAAACACAGCGACAGGGGAGAGGACGCTAATATGCCTACCATCAGGTTATCGACAGAAGAATTGGTGTATGGCTACCAACAGGGGCAGGGCTTTTTTTCACCGTTGAATCTGTGCTGTCAGGAAGGGGAAATTACGGTGATTCTGGGCGCGAACGGCAGAGGAAAAACGACACTGCTGAATACGCTGATGGGGCATTTATCACCGCTTTCCGGGACGATCCTGCGTGATGGACACATTGGTTTTGTGCCACAGATATTTACGCCGCCGTTTTCTTATAGCGTTCTGGATATGGTGCTGATGGGGCGTGCTGCGCGTGTTCGGCTGTTTGCCATGCCTTCTGCGCATGACATCAGCGTTGCTCTAAATGCACTCACCATGCTGGGAATCGCCTCCCTTGCTGAATGTGAGTTTAGTGCGTTGTCCGGCGGGCAACGGCAGCTCGTGCTAATTGCGCGTGCGTTGGCCTCGGAGTGTCAGGTATTGATTCTGGACGAACCGACGGCGGCGCTTGATGTGCAAAACCAGGCGCAGGTGCTGCGATTATTGAAGCATCTGGCTAAAACGCAGCGCTTGAGCATTCTTCTGACCACGCACGATCCTTCTCACGCGCTGGCTATTGCCGATCGAGCGCTGCTTCTGATGGATAATCAGCACTATCTTTATGGCCGCTGTGATGGGGTTGTCACGGAGGATAACCTGTCGCGGCTGTACGGCATTCCGATGCGTCAGGTCTGTGTGGACATCGCGCCGCAGCCGTATTATGCGCTGATATCGATATTGACCATGACGGAGCCACTATGACTACTCCCCTTCGCCTGTATGCGGCTGGCAGTCTGCGCCTTGCATTCGCTCCGCTGTTGGCAACATTTAGCGAACGTTATGCGATAGACGTGACGCCGACTTTCGGCCCGGCGGGGCTACTGAGTGAAAAAATGATGCACGGCGATGCGGTGGATATTTTCGCCTCGGCGAACTGCGCGCACCCTTTACGCTTGAAAGCGCTGGGACTGGCGGAGGAAACCATCGTGTTTACGCGCAACCACCTGTGTATTGTGATGCGTAACGTGCCGGAACTGACTACGCAATCCTGGCTGATGGCGCTGCGTGACCCGCGTTTTGTGCTGTCAACCTCAACGCCCGGCAGCGATCCCGGTGGGGATTATGCGTTTCAACTCTTTGATCGCATCGAACATCTGCATCGGGGATGGGGAAATCAACTGCGCGACAAAGCGAAACCACTGGTGGGCGGAGCGCTTGACCATGCCATCCCAACTGGTATGACGGCGGGGAGCTACCTGATTCGGACCGGGCAGAGCGATATGCACATTGGCTATGCCAGCTATCTGCCGTTACTGCTCAATCAACCGGATCTGCATGTGGTTCATTTACCCGCTCCCTATCGTATTGATGCCGAGTACATGCTGGCCGTGATGAAGCCTGCCCGGCGTGAGGCGCGGCTGCTGGCGAACTACCTTTTATCTCCTGAAGGACAAGGCTTTCTGATGAGCGAAGGATTCGCCTCGCTGTTTTAGTCGCAGAATGGGAGGTAAATCGGTCAACGATGACGAACTCTGCTATGATTGCGGCATATCTGCGCCGCTCTTTAGCTCGGCGTCACCTTTCGTTATCTCGTCCTTGGTAGAGTAATCACTGTGAGTACAACCTCTTTTTCTTCCCTCGCGCTGCCCGCAGAGCAGTTATCTAATCTTAATGAACTGGGCTATACCGACATGACGCCAGTCCAGGCGGCGACGCTGCCAGCCGTTCTGAGCGGCGCAGACGTGCGGGCCAAGGCGAAAACCGGTAGCGGCAAAACGGCAGCATTTGGCATTGGGTTGCTGGATCGCATTGTCGTGAGCGACTTTACCACGCAGGCGCTGGTGCTGTGCCCGACGCGCGAACTGGCCGATCAGGTCAGCAAAGAGCTGCGTCGTCTGGCGCGTTTTGCGCAAAACATTAAGATTCTGACACTGTGCGGCGGTCAGCCGATGGGGCTGCAGCTCGATTCGCTGGTTCATGCTCCGCATATTGTTGTCGGGACACCGGGACGTATTCAGGATCATTTACGCAAGCAGTCTTTGTCTCTAGGTAGCCTGAAAGTGCTGGTGCTGGATGAAGCCGATCGCATGCTGGATATGGGTTTTACTGACGCGATTGATGATGTGATTTCCTATACGCCGCCCGATCGTCAAACTCTGCTATTTTCCGCTACGTACCCAGAAGAGATCGAGCGGATCAGCGCACGCGTTCAACGTCAGCCGCAACGTTTCGAGATTGCAGACGGTGTAGAAGAGTCGGCCATTGAACAACGTTTCTATGAGACGACGAAAGAGCAGCGCTTGCCGCTGTTAATTGCCATTTTGGGTAATTATCAGCCTTCGTCCTGCGTAGTGTTCTGTAACACGAAGCGTGATTGCCAAAGCGTATTTGACGCGCTGGACATGCGTGGGATTAGCGTATTAGCGCTGCATGGCGACCTGGAACAGCGCGATCGCGATCAGGTTCTGGTGCGTTTTGCTAACCGCAGTTGCCGTGTGCTGGTGGCAACCGATGTTGCGGCTCGCGGTCTCGATATCAAAGAGCTGGAGCTGGTCGTGAATTTTGAGCTGGCTTTCGATCCTGAGGTTCACGTTCATCGCATTGGCAGAACGGGTCGTGCGGGCACGAAGGGGCTAGCGGTGAGCCTGTGTACACCACAGGAAATGAACCGCGCTAATCTGATTGAAGATTATCTCGGTATGCGTATTAAATGGACTCCGGCGGATGAGATTGGCCGCAGTGGCGAGGTTGCGCTCGAACCTGAGATGATGACGCTGTGCATTGATGGTGGCAGAAAAGCCAAAATTCGTCCCGGCGATATCCTCGGTGCGTTAACCGGCGATGCAGGATTAACAGCGGCGGAAGTGGGGAAAATTGATATGTTCCCGCTGCATGCTTATGTCGCTATCCGTAAAGCCAGCGCCAAACGCGCGTTGCAGCAGCTCCAGAAAGGCAAAATCAAAGGAAAAAGCTGCAAGGCCAGATTGTTAAAGTAATCGGTGGCTGATATACCAGACAGAAGGGGCACGGCTAACAGACAGGAGCGTTAAGAGCGGATGCAGACAACAGAAATCGATCGGCGGCTAACGGAAGTGAGCCAGCAGCTAACGATGGTGCTGGTACCAGGATTGCGGGACAGCGATGACGAACACTGGCAAAGCCATTGGGAACGGCGTTTCCCTCACTGGCACCGTATACAACAGCGGGAATGGTATCAGGCCGATCTGGATCGCTGGGTGCTGGCGATCCGTCGTGAACTTAGCGTTTGTACACAGCCCGTGGTTCTGATCGGCCACAGTTTTGGTGCGCTGGCTTCCTGTCACGTTGTGCAGCAGGGTCAGGAAGGGATCGCCGGTGTGATGCTGGTGGCACCTGCCGAACCGATGCGTTTTGAGATTGACGATCGCATTCAGGCGGCACCGCTATCGGTTCCGGCACTGACATTTGCCAGTCATAACGATCCGTTGATGAGTTTCACTCGCGCCCAATACTGGGCGCATGCGTGGGACAGTGAACTGGTTGATGTTGGTGAGGCTGGGCACATTAATGCAGAAGCGGGATTTGGTCCCTGGGAATATGGTCTGACAAGACTCGCTGAGTTCTCAGAGGCGCTCATTGATACTCATTAATCGGACAGTTTCCATCAAATAGTCATATTACATTATTAAGATAACGTTATATTTTTCTTTAATGCCAGGGCAATGAATATAGTTGTCTTGGCATCTGTTTTTATTAAGAAACCGCTTCTTGATCGCCTGAGCCATGCAGCATTTCCTGAATCTGCTGATAAACTTCGGCAGCAGATAAATTGCTATATGACGTTTTGCTTTCAAAATGTAATACCTGTTCGCCACCAGAACTATGAAGTGCGCCCATGAGTGCCAGGTCTTCTTGTGTGATGCGCTGTCCGGTAAAGGCATCGAACATTTCAGAATTACCATCCGGGTACTTCACTACGGAAATGAGTTTGCCGTTGTACAAAGGAATACCCGTCATTGCCAGCGAGTATTCGGTGGCGGCTTTCTGCTGTGTCTTAACCTGCTCTGGCGGAGGCGTCTCTTTTTCTTCCGCAGTGCGATTCTTTTGAGAAGAGAGCGTAACTTTGGTGCTCTCGTTCGAACCCGGCATATTTTGAGAGTCGGAGTTTGTTGATGTGTCGGTTTTATTCCCCGGGCTGATAGCTGCAACGACAGTCGGGTTAGCAGCCGCACCAATCGGAGGCATGGTTGCCGGGGTAGTCGCATTCACGAGTTGAATATCTGGAATCACCACAGTATAACTCCTTCTTATATCTATTTAATGCTGGTAATGGTTTTACCAGTGAGTTACTTCAGTGTATTAAAACCACAGACGTTAATATCGTAATCGTTAAAATTCAGGTCACCAACACAAGCAGGATAATTGTCTTCCGTGGAAGACGGGACAATCTGCTGGAGATAATTTCCTATTGTTCAACATTATGACGTTAACAAAATGGTTCAGTGAGAACACAGTTAATGTAAAAAGTATTTATGCCAAACACTATTTATGCAAAATGCAATTGCATTAAAAAAACACCCTATCAGAAAAGGTATCGGCTGTTTTTTCTGCTTCATTAATATCCAAAAGGCATAAGATTTAACTTTTTGATTACCAATCGTGCGAATTTATGTGACCAAACCTCTCCATTTTTAAAAAATATAAAACTATCATGGTATTAGCGTGATGTAGTGATAACCCTTGCCTCATATATGCTCTACAAGTGCGGGGGAACGCGATACACTGTTTTTCTTGTTTTTTCCCTGTTAAGACGTGCTATGCCCAGTATTAAACTGACGGTTAATTATTTGTATCGGCAAGTTGGCGAAACGCGCGAAGCCTCACTGGCAACTGCTCGCGTTTTTGTTGGTGATGAGCTTATCGCTACAGAGATGATTACCGGTATGACGGAAGTCCCGGTCGATAAGTATTTGCACCACTCAGGGCAGGAAGCGCAGCCCGTCCGTGTCGAATGGGATTGCGAAGGCACAACCGCCATGACGGTATCTGAGGTAGAAATCTGCCCCTGCTGCCACCATGATTAGCCTGATACGCTAAGTTGTTTTTGAATGATGCGGTGTCATGATTGACACACCAAAAATACAACGCGAGTTGCAGAAAAGCTAACACATCAGTGGCTTAAAATATGCGGGTAGACAGGATGAATGTATGAAAGCAGGGATATCAACCTTAATAGCCTGTGGACTGTGGACGGCAACATGGGGAGCGCAAGCTGGCTGGTACGTCGTGAGCAATTACGAAGGCCATATTGGGCCTTATCCGGTTCATTTTTCGTTGCAGAAATACAGTATTGAGCAAGATAAAAATCTGCTTGGGAGCTACTTTTACGATAAATACAGAGCGCCGATCCCTCTGTATGGGCGACTCTCCGAGACTTCGCTTGAAATCTGCGAAATCCATACCCCGCAGGACTACGATAAATATATCGTTCAGGGCGTTAAGTCCGGCATCGATATGACTCACTGCCCCTTTAAATTGACCGAGGTAGGGGAAGAACTTCGCGGCGAGTGGTCAAATGGGAAGGCGCGTTATGATGTTAGCCTGCGGCGTGTGGCATCCTTTGACGATAGCGAACAGCCCGCCAAGGTCGAAGGGCAGGTCGATGTTCCTTTCTGGGGGCAAACGGCGACTCACAGTTTCGTCGGCGTGTATCAAAACAGCGATGCAGGAATGGTCGTTGAGGGAATCAAGGCGATTAACAAGAAGAGCGGCAATGTCGATCAGCTTCTCCAGCCTGATTTTCAACAATGTCAGTTTGGTTTCTTCATGACACCTGTTTATATGAATATTGAAAATGGTGAAGACAATCGCAGCATCATGCTGAACTGCTATTCCCACGGTGGAGGCGATATTCTGCTGGAATACCGTTTTGATGAGGCAAGCCAGCGTTATGATGTAGTTAGTGAGTAAATATTCGAACGGATTAGGAACGTTAGCGGCTTTTCATAGATAAATACCCTGTATTATTTTGCAGGCTAAATATGTTTTTGTTCATTGTTGGAAATAAATGATTTTTATTTCCACGCCTTTCTTGTTAAAAATATTCCCGCCTTAATTTTTTTGTCAATATTACGTTATACCCTAAATAATTCGAGTTTCAGGACAAAACGCTAGCGTTTTGAACAGCGCTTGCGCTGACCCCGAAGGGGTGAGGCCATAAGGCCGAATAACGCGGCAAGAGAAGGACAAATTCGTCGGGAACGAATTTGACCAGCCAATGGCTGGCCTTCGGTGAGAGACAGGATGTCTCTCATTTCATCCCGATGAGCTTACTCAGATAAGTGATTCGGGTGACTGACAAATCTGCCAGAGCAGATTTGAACGCTGCTTGCAGCGGCCCCTACGGGGCGAGATCCACGCAAGTGGGCCGAGTAGCGCAGCCAACGCACATGCAACTTGAAGTATGACGGGCATATATCTTCATTGTAACTGTAAAGGTACGAGTCCATAAAAGGGCTATTTTCTGCTAAAGGAGTGAAAATGCTTTCAGGAAAGAAAACGATCATGGCGATGTCTATATTGTGTGTCGCTTTTTCTGCGCATGCGGATAATTTCTCTAAGTTGGATCAAGCGCTACCGTCAGGCATTAATGCGCTTGAGATTGCGCCGGTATTTGATTTCGACAGTGACGGCTGTTTGCCCAGTGCCGGGTTTAGCCGAGGCGGGTTACAAAACGGTGGTTTGAAGCCGACAGGAAGTCTGACAGGCGGGTGCCGATGGGGGAATTTTCTCGACTCGTCAAATACCTTGCACCGATACGCCTGTATTGATTCCGGTGGCTCTCGCTATTGTGGTAGCTTCTATGCGCTCTATTTCTTAAAAGATCAGGTAGTGGGCGGTTTGAATACGGGTCATCGACATGACTGGGAACATGTTGCCATCTGGACTAAAAACGGCGCAGTAACGCATGGCAGCTTCAGTGCACACGGCAAACTGACGACGGAAGCCGCAGCGAATATCGATAAGCAGGGCGGTCACCTAAAATTTGTGTACCACAAAGACGGTGCGTTAACGCACGCTTTCCGGTTTGCCAAAACAAATGAACAGGCGGAAAACCCTTACGGCAACTTTGTGACGCCGGATATTGTCAGCTGGTATGCGATGTCAGGTGACGGTATTAGTAACGAAGAACTGCGTAACCGATTAAATGCATTCGACTATGGTTCCGCCTCGATTCCGCTTAAAGACAGTAATTTCCTGACTAACCTGAATAATGGTCGGCCAGCTGGTTATCCAGAATTTACGGCTGCTAGTTTAACGGCGTCGAAATAGTTATGACGGTAAGGGAGGTATAATTTTTTATACCTCTCATTATTAGGTTTTTTCCTGCTACGCGTTTTTCGACATATAGCGATTTTTATATTGATTTTGATAATCATCAGTAGCAATCTGTCCTTGAAATATGCTCACCTAATTACACACTCTACGTGATATTGGTATCGTGGGAAGTCGTGACGGGGCTGCACTAGTCTTGTCAGGGGCACACATTCAGTGTGCCGCTACAAAAAATCCTGCTGGATAAGAGATAAAAGGTATTAATGCCATTCAGCGCTTTCTGGTCGTTCGAATTTGTACGGTGAACAGGATGGACATCACCACAAAACCTACCGCCGCATATAGCACCGTTGTATAACCCCAATGTAGGTAGAGTGCACCAAAAAGCGTATTCCCGATAAAGACGGCTAAATAGGTAACCGCGCTGTTAAGCCCCATAATTGCACCGCGTTTCGACGTATCGGTTGTGTTTAGTCCAGTGATCAGTAAATTCACGCACAGGTGGTTAGCGGTGCCAAGAAAAAGCATCAGAATGCAGATAACTGGCAGGCTATTTCCTGACAGGGCAAAAATGAGATACACCGTGGCGACTGTCAGGAATGAGGATGGCATTGCCACTTTAGGGTTTACTTTGCTTATCATCGAATCCAGAAAAGCCGCTGAGCCAAAACCGATACCGTAGCAAAGCGCAATCAGGCCGTTAGCACTGAGCGGTTGATGCAGTTCACTATACAGATAGTCCCCCAGATAGCCGTAAGCCCCATAAAAGGCGGTCATGAACCCGCCACACGCAGCCAATAGCGATTTCACGCCGGGCACGCTCAGTGCCGCAAGCGGTGATGATGAGGCTCGCGTGATATTTTCATCCTGATTACTCAGACGGGAAAGGATGACGATAGCCAAAACGGCAAGCGCGCCGATCCCCAGATAAACGACACGCCAGTGAAACTGTTCTGCCAGAATCGACGCGAGTGAAACGCCGGCGACAAGGCTTAATGTCCAGCCGGTAAGAACAACGCCAGTGGTTTTATTTTCCAATCCCTTGGGAGCGATAGCAGCAGCGGTGGTGTAAATCGCCGGAATCGCGACGCCGGATGCAATACCGGCAACGAGCTGGCTGGCTATCAGCCATTCGACGGAAGAAGCAATAGCGCTGGAAAGTAAGGCAATGACCAGCAGGGTCATGGCGTTCTTCAACATCCTAACAGCGCCAAATCGATCGATGTATCGCGCTAAAAACAGGGCGCTTAGCGCGGTTCCCAGACCAAACGCGGCCGACGCCAGCATCACTGACTGGGCGATGCTCTTGAACGATAGTGCTATCTCGGGAGCGATGGGACCCATGAGTAGCGAATTGGATCCAATCACGCCGATACAGAACGTCAAGACATAAGCCGCGCCAGGAACACGAAGCGCGCGTGAATGGGGATGCAATTCAGCATGTTGATGTTGTGACATTGAAATTTCGCTTTTTGCTTAATATGATTCTGAGAAAACACTATTAACCAAACAGTATTAGTTTTAAATAAGGAATGAGAGAATGAAAATAAATAAAGATGACATTAAGCCAAAAGTCATTCCTACACGGGATATTGATGCCATTGACCGAAGATTATTAAGGGAACTGGTTGAAGATGCCACGTTGAGCTATGCCGAACTGGGGGAAAAAGTTGCGCTTTCGGCTCCTGCCGCGCATGAACGGGTGAAACGGCTTCGGCGCGACGGCGTGATACGGAAAACGGCCGCGTTGCTCGATCCTGTCGCGATAAAAAAGAATCTTCTGGCATTTGTGCACGTTGACACCAGTGGCTGGGGCGTTTCATCCGAACTGATGGAGATAACGCGTAATTCTGATGTTGAAGAAGTACATTCTGTTGCTGGCGATACGGCTATGATCCTCAAGATCCGCACAGAAGACGCGCAGTCGCTCGAAAAGCTCCTGTTCCAGCTTTACGCCGTGCCGGGCGTTAGTTCAACGCGCTCGTATATTGTTCTGTCTACCTATCTTGAGCGTCCTGTACAACCAAGCGATAGTTGATTCGCTGATGATTTTGCTCGGCCAGGTCGGGTAAATTGGGTGAGAGGTTTATATTCAGGCCATTGCTAAAATATTAGGCAATAGCCTGAAGCAACATCGATATTATCTTTAACTCTCGTCTGGTGATAAACTCGATATTTGTTCATTCATTGTTGCATTATGGCAGCGATAAGCATGAATCTGTTCTTTAATTGAAAGATTGTTAGCATCTAATGATTCGACATCACCGCATTTTTTATTTCTGTCTTTAACCCATGTTTCTTGAGAAACGTGGAACTTTTTTTTCATATCTTCAGGTGCGTCTTCCACTATTCCATAGACGTCGGTGAAAAAGAAAAGATATTCTTCCTTTTCTCTTGCAAGCGTTTTTTCTTGCGCGTTTTTTGTGATTTTTTCAGCGTTTTCACTGAGCCAGGCTACGGCATAAATCGCTCTGGATAGGGCGTCATAAGATTTTTTCTCTACTTTTATTTCCTTGCCATTATCAAGAACACTGAGATCGTAGGCAAAGGACGGAATGACGATTCTGTTATCGCTGAGTCTATTGTCTTTGCTTTCACCTGTTTTAGTGAAAAGGTTATTGTCGATCTTACTCATTTCATCTTTTGTGTACATCAGATCGTCTTCATTAAGAATAATATTGACGACTTCCTGACTCACGGGAATTTCAACCCGAAGGCTACATGAGAATGTTTTTCCCCAGCGTGGCTGAGTGGATAATTTAGAATACATCACGCTCACAGCATCAACAGACTGAGAAGGAGATTTAGAGAACATGGATTTTGCGCGATCGGAAAACGTTTTTTTAACGACTTCCACTGCGTTGAGATCGCTGCACTGAAAGTCTTCCTTCGCATACGCTGACGTGCAAGTAAGGATAATGCCAATCATAATATAGAGGCGCTTTTTCATTTCTTGTCCTTGTTTTCAGTCAATCCAAGCTGTGTCAGCCTTTCCTTGGTCATCTGCTGTTGGCAGGTATAAATTGTTGCCTGATCTTCCAGAGAACGATTTTGACTTGCGATGGTTTCTATTGCGCCACATTGTTTATTTTTGGTTTTTATCCACTGTCGCGCATCCTCTTTCAGTTGCCCTTTAATATAGTCTGGCAGGTTGCTCCAGTAAGTATTTAACGCACTATTAGCCTCCCTGAATTCGACAATGGCTTTATTATATTTAAAACGTGGCGATTGATCTTCCAACCTTGCTGCATTTTCTTGTAACCAGGCCAGCCCATAAAGTGTGTGCGAGACTGACTCATCATGTGGATACATAATATTGGTTTCTTGCTGATTATCAGCAATATGAACATTATAATAAATACGGTCTAATACGATGTATTCATCGCCCTTTTTGTGTGGGGGGATATTGAGAAGATAAATGCTTTTTGCTTTAGAGTCTCCATTTTCCATAATAGGATAGTATTTTAAAAAATCTACTACATCGGATGGGATTTTTATCTTGGCTTTGCCAAAACAGCTTAGGTTATTTTTTGTTTTAAGTTTTGTGATAATGATGTCATATTCAAATTCAATTTTTTTAATTGTCTCTAAAGATACACGTTCTCTGATGGGTTGTGCTTTCTCTTGATCTTCTTTGATTAACGACTGAATGACGAGAGGACTACGACATACAAGATTATTTGCATTGACATAGTGTGATAGAAGTATTGTCAATAATAGCGTTTTTATTATGATTTTTATCATTTTCAATTCCATTCAAATCACGTTAGCAGGACATGCAGATTCGTTTGTCTGAAGATGAATAGGCGTTAGCGCCGACCATCTTATAGGTCTCATTTATTTTTTTGAATTGATATATATAAGCTCCTTCGCCTGCTTCTTGTTTAAGTTCAGATTCCCTTTCGTTAAGCAGATTGATGACCATTCCTTTGATGCCAGGAGGAGAAACGATGTCCATCTGTATATTAATGATACCTGATGACAACGTATAATAATTCATGACGAAAACCGACCCCGCATCTTTATAGGTTTTCTCGAAATATTTCTCTGACGGCGATAGGTTTTTTATTTCTTGCAGAAATGAAATAAAAGCTGCTTTTCCACCTGAACCATTGAAGATAAAACTGGCGTCAGATTCCAGCTTTGGCATTATTTCGTTGTTTTTATAACTGACTTTATCTTTTTTCGCTATGCTTACACCATAGCTAGCGGGAATAAAATAGGAATCAGAGAGTTCAATAAATTGGTTATAGTCTTTTTGCGATAATTTACTTTTTTGCAACACATTGGTGAAATCTGTCACAAAAGTGGAGAAGTCTTGCGCATATACCCCACTTGAAAGAGGAAGGAAAAGAAAAGGCCAAACGGCGCTTTTTATATAACTCCATTTCATAATAAACACGTATTCCTTACAAGTAATGAATAAATCCTTTCGATATTATAAGGTTATTCATGGTCGCAAGTATATACCCTATAAACCTCAAGATGCAGGTTTGAGTACCTGAAAGCGGTCGTGAATTCTTGATGTCAGTGAGTCCGCTATTTCTGGCAGCGTGGTTGAGAAAAAATTGAATATCGCATCCCGAAAGTCGCGGGTATTTTCAAAATAGCGATTATTTCTCGCATGCTCGTTCATCACTTTCCATAGACGCTCTATGGCGTTCAGGTTCGGACTGTAAGGCGGCAAATAGTGAAGCTCTATATTCACGACTAAAGCCCAATCTTTAATCAATTGGGTTCGGTGATAACCCGCACTATCCAGTATCACATGGATTTTCTGCCGATAATCAGGGTAACGTTTACGTATCTCAATGAAAAACAGAGCAATAGTGTAGTCATTAATCGTTTTGTAATCGTGAATGACCGTACCGCCGATATCGCTCAGATTCAGCGCGCCCAGTATATTCAGACAGGTTCGGCTTCCCGTTGTTTTAACTGACTTTTTATGCCCTTTCCGTATGCATCCATAACTGAGCTTTGTGGCTTGTGTCGGATGAACCGCATCGATAAACAAAATCGGCTCATTGCTCGCCGTTCTCTTTAAATTCTCATAATATTCAATGAACTGCTTCTGTTTTTCTTCACTGAATTTATGGGGTACGCCCGCCGGTTTTTTGTAAGTGAAGCCCTGACGGTGCAGCCACTTGTTCATGCTGGGGATACTGAACCGGATAGCACAGCGCTGCTCGACATACGCCACGATATCGCGAGTATGATGGAACAGATGTAGAGATAAATGACTGATTAAATGAGCAGTTCGTTCAACACTCAGCCGACTTGCAGATTCACCATTTTCAGGCTTGAGTTTGCGGGTGTTGACGTAATCGTTGATATGCAGGTTTACTGTCGTTTCATGCAGGCGCAGAGCCTGTGCAATCATCGCAGAAGTCCAACCTTCAGAGGCAAGAAGAACGGCTTTAATGCGGTCACGAACACGACCATCACGAGTGGTGTCACGAAGGTGCTCAAGTTCGGTTTTCTGTTCGTCGTTAATAAATATCTTAATAGTGGATAAGCATGATCTCCTTGCTGCATAAAACCAAGCATCTTCAATGAGCACGGGTATATACTCATTCTCGTTAAAAATCCACTTCTACATTTAAAGGATTATGTGTCAGTGAGTTTATGACGTCATTATTGTTTTTTACCGCAATTTTTTTTCGTTAATAGTCATTAAAAATGGCGTTATGTTTTTATTATTTTCCAAAACCGCTTCATATTTTTTCAATATCCTCGCGGCATCTTTTTCCAAATTGACCTTCTTGTACCATGTGTAATATACACTATATAGCAGTACGGTTTTTAACTCGATGAAGTCATTTGCTATTCCAGGATGATAGCTGAGAAATTTGTCTGTGTATTCTTCCAATTCACGAACTTTTTCCACTTGTTGAGATGGGATATCAAGTAGTGGGTGAGCGGTTTTCATCATTTCCAACATATAATAAAACATCACAGGGGAAATATGTGGAAGGAAAACATGATTCCTGAAGTCGTTGATGACCTCGTTTTTAGATTCAATATCTGGCAAAGAATAAGTGGTTTGTGTTAAATGGCTAAGTAACGTTACATCATCTTCAGAGTCATTGCTCAGACGCCAATTCGCGTAGCTCATTTTAACATAAGCACGTTGGAAGCTTTCTTTATCCGGATAGGGATAATAGGGATAGAAATTGAGTGCCTGAACCAGAAAATCGGCGGCGATTTCTTTGGGCAATTCATCATCATATACATCAATGAAAGACGTGGTTAAGCCAGCCATCAAGTAGTTGAGTTCGTCTTTGATGAAAGAATGTTTTTTCTGTAAGGCGACGATTTCATCTTGTATGTTAGCAATCAAATTGGCCATACCAATGGCATCCATTTCACCGACTCGAATGCTAAGAGCGCGGGCATTGATATCAATAAAAAGGATCTTGGCGATGACTTCTCGTTTTTGGCTATCGATGAGTGTGGGGTGATCAATTATTTTTGCGAAAAGATTATTAAACCATCGATTTTCATGACTTGTACCGTGCTCGTTGGGAGCTAGTGTTTTCTCATTTAGACTGTAATGCAGAGAATCAAGTTTGCTATCGCGGGTGAAACCCACGAGATTTACGACTGAACGAGAGTTTTCTTCTGCCAGTTTAATAATTTGTTGCTTCGAACGATGTGCTAGAAACAGTGTAGGAAACTGCCAGCTCTTGATAGCAAAAGGCTCAATAAATCGAAATGATGGGTTTTCTTTAGACGTTGCACGATTCCACGTATCTTCCATTTGTCGAATGATGTCTTGGGTATTTTCATCGGTATTACTACCAACCCAAGCCCCCTCTTTTTCATGGTAGAAACCGGAAATGCTTATCTGTGCAATCTTGGGATAAGGGTCATAAAACACTGCGCTTCCTGTTGCAGTAGCAAGCATTAGTAATAAAAAAAGTGTTGACTTTTTCGGATGGACTCGATTTCTAATGTAATAAATCAAGGCTAAAATAAAGATGGAAGCGGCACCCCAGAATAAAGGAATACGCCATTCGTTTAAGAAAAATAAAACAGCGGAAACATTAAAGAAAATCAGTGCTGGCAACCCAGCAAAAGTGACAACATTTCCAGCAAAATTAGCAATATCTTCCAGTTTCATTGAGAGGCTGTGTTCCAGTAAAACAATAAAGATAGATTAAAAAATATTATGCTTAGTGACAAGGCTTTACTACCTGAGGAGAGGTTAACTCTTTTTTAGATCAGCACTTTTACAAGTCATCCGCTGAACAAATGTTACGCCCAGTTGATACGGTGGAATTGGTGCGAAGATTTGGTATTGCAGGTTTTTGTTGATGGGAGTAGACGTTGTGATAAGTGTGAATGGTGTCCCCAGCAGGAATCGAACCTGCAACTAGCCCTTAGGAGGGGCTCGTTATATCCATTTAACTATGGAGACGTGAAGCCCGGCTATTATACGCATTTTTGCTCTGAGAATAAGCACTTAACGGCGCGTTTGCTCAAAGTGTCGGCAATCAGCGTTTCTGTCGGTGTTCTGTTTCCTCGCTTTCACGCTGCTTTTGGCGTTTTCCGTGAGATGAACTGCTCATGTCGTTGCGAATTTGCGCATGGCTGATGAGTGCGAAAATAAAGGTGCCGCCGATGATATTCCCCACCAATGTGGGCAGAGCAAACGGCCAAATGAAGTCCTGCCAAGGGATGTGACCAATGAACACCAGATAGAAAATCTCTGAGGCGCCGGCCACGATGTGGGTGAGGTTACTGAAAGCAATCATCCAGGTCATGATGATGATAATCCACAGTTTGGCGGAGTAGGCGCGGGGCAGCATCCAAACCATCGTGGCAATAATCCAACCGGAGACAACGGCATTGGCAAACATCTCTGTTGGCGAGTGCTTCATGACCTTCATCGCGATGTCGACCAAAGCCTCCCGCGTTTCGCCATCAAAAACCGGCATGTAGGTAAAGGCGAGGGCGGCCAGAGCTGTGCCAATCAGGTTGCCAGCCAGCACGACGAACCATAATCGGCCAAGCAGGTAGAAATTACTCCGCGTGGGCCTATGCATGATGGGAAGCACCGCTGTGACCGTGTTTTCGGTGAACAACTGCTGGCGTGCCATGATGACAATCACAAAGCCGATGGTGTAACCGAAGCACTCCAGCAGAAAGCCGCCGGGTACGCCAACCAGAGGGTTGTGGAGCATGCCGACCGCCATGAATGAGGTTCCCATGGAGATCCCTGCCGCAATCGCCGACCACAATAATGCGATTGCATCGCGTTCCAGCTCCTTTTGTCCTTCCTGACGAATCTCTTCATGGATCGCGGCGGCGGGGGAAGGCAAGTGATCCTCGTCTACATCGATCGTTTTTCCTTGTGTGCTTTCCTCACTTTCTACCGCAACATCCTTTTCTTTCTCTTGCTGGATTTGTCTGGATTTTGAAGGTGGATTCATAGTGATTCTCTCGACAAAGGGGTCGTTTGGTATGTGGCTAACGGTACTGACGTTGAGGGGCGATCACCGACAACCCCGATGATAAGCGTAGTCAGTTTTTACAACATGGGATGGAGCAGCATGGCTCACTGATTTAGGTTGGTGGTGCTATGCTGTGAGGGGAGCAAGGAAATACCGTGCTGTCGCCCACGCTGGAGCGCGTGTCGCAACGACGCTGCGAATTGTTCCCATAAGAAAAATGGTAAACCTCTGAAAATGCAGTAATGCGTAAGCCAACGTAGCGATGGAGCGATAAAATGTTACACTGTTGGCCGATATCCCGCCCTTGTCGCTCAGCCCGATAGGCTGTGGCTGATACCGGGAATACCCATTTTCGGTCGCGGGTATATACCCTAAATAATTCGTGTTGCAGGCAGGCGGTAAGTTAAGGAATCCCGATGAGCTTACTCAAGTAAGTGATTCGGGTGAGTTAACGTAACCAACACACATGCAACGTGAAGTATGACGGGTATAGCACACTATAAATCAGGGAGAACAGATATGAATTACCGCCTGAGTGGGGTGGTGTTTGCCAGCGTGTTACTGCTCGGCTGCGCCAGTTCCGGGGATCGAGCTCAAGAAGGACGTTCTGATCCGCTTGAAGGCTTTAACCGTACCATGTTCAGCTTTAACTATGACGTTCTGGATCCTTATCTGGTTCGTCCTGCGGCTGTGGCCTGGCGTGATTATGTGCCGACACCCGCACGTAATGGGCTGGGAAACTTTTTCAGTAACCTGGAAGAGCCTGCGACGATGGTGAACTACTTCGTTGAAGGCAAGCCGTACAAAGCGATGGTTCACTTTAACCGTTTCTTCCTGAATACCTTGCTCGGCATGGGCGGTCTGATTGACGTGGCCTCAATGGCAAATCCTAAGCTGGCGAAAGAAGAGTCTCGTCGCTTTGGTAGCACGCTGGGTAATTATGGCGTGGGATACGGGCCTTATGTGGTGGTGCCTGGCTACGGCAGTGTGACACCTCGTGAAGACGGCGGTGGTGTGGTGGATACGCTGTATCCGATGCTGAGCTATCTGACGTTCTGGATGTCGGCGGGCAAGTGGGTTATCGAAGGAATAGAAACGCGGGCACAGCTGTTGGATTCCGACGGGTTGCTAAGTAACTCTTCCGATCCTTACCTGATGGTGCGTGAGGCCTACTTCCAGCGGCATGATTTCCTTGCCAGCGATGGGCAAATCACGCCACAGAAGAACCCCAATGCTGCGGCCATTGAAGACTCGCTCGATGAGATCGATTCAGCAAAATAGCATTGCGTATTATCACGCATTTCACAGGCACCTGCGGGTGCCTTTTGCTTTTATAAAACACTGCTAAACTTACTTCTACCATGATGATTCTGTGGTTTGTTTCTTAAAAGTTATGGCATTGTTGTTCGTTTATTTACTTACTAAAATTTATTTCCTCCTGTCAGATAACAATAATGCTATGTCTTTAACGGATAGCGCTGTCTATCATGGCTGAAATGCGTCAGCACGCTGATTTTTTTGTTAACAAAGTGATTAACAAAAAGGTCATAGGAATGATGCCCTTTACTCATGGTGGTGCGGCTATCTGTTAGTGAATGCCCGGAATTCTATTTACCTGCACTTATAAAAATAGAGATATAAGCATGAAAAAACTACTTGCTATGTTCTTCTGCCTGAGCGTGGTGGTTAACGCCCCACTGGCGATGGCTGAAGAGGCGAAAACGACAGAGAAGACAACGGATGTGGTACTGATCGGCGGGGGGATTATGAGCTCTACGCTGGGCGTGTATTTACAGGAGCTGCAACCAGACTGGTCTATCGACATGGTTGAGCGGATGGATAACGTGGCGGAAGAGAGCTCTAACGGCTGGAATAATGCCGGTACGGGTCACTCTGCTTTCATGGAACTCAACTACACGCCGGATAATCCCGACGGCCCAATCAATATTAGTAAAGCGCTGGAAATTACCGAAGCTTTTGAAATCTCGCGCCAGTTTTGGTCCTATCAGGTGAAAAACGGCGTGCTGAATAATCCGCACTCCTTCATTAATAGCGTGCCGCACATCAGCTTTGTCTGGGGTGACGAGAACACGGCTTTCCTGAAGCACCGCTATGATGCGATGCAACACAGCACGCTGTACCGTGGTATGGAGTTCTCTGACGATCCCAATACGATCAAAGAGTGGGCTCCGTTGGTGATGGAAGGTCGCGATCCGGCTCAGAAGATTGCGGCGACCCGTATGCCTATCGGTACTGACGTGAACTATGGTGAAATCACGCGTCAGTTGGTTGGTGCAATGAAAACCAAATCCAACTTTGCGCTGCACCTGAATTCAGAAGTCCGTGATATCAAACGTAATGCGGATAACACCTGGAGCGTGACTTACGCCGATCTGAAGAACGGTGACAAAGAAAGCGTGATTAAGGCGAAGTTCGTCTTTATCGGTGCAGGTGGGGCAGCGCTGCCGCTGTTGCAGAAATCTGGCATTCCTGAAGCCGATCTGTACGGTGGCTTCCCGGTTGGTGGCGAGTTCCTGGTGACAGAAAACCCGGAAATCGTGAAGCGCCACATGGCAAAAGTGTACGGTAAAGCTTCCGTCGGTGCGCCACCGATGTCCGTTCCTCATCTGGACACCCGTATTTTTGACGGTAAGCCAGTCCTGCTGTTCGGACCGTTTGCTACCTTCTCCAGCAAGTTCCTGAAAAATGGTTCGCTGTGGGATCTGATCGGTTCCGTGACCTTCTCCAACGTGATGCCGATGACACACGTCGGTCTGGATAACTTCGACCTGGTGAAATATCTGGTTAGTCAGGTCATGATGGATGACGACGATCGTTTCGCCGCGTTGCAGGAATACTTCCCGAACGCGAAGAAAGAAGACTGGAGACTGACGATTGCTGGCCAGCGTGTTCAGGTTATCAAGAAAGATGCTGATAAAGGCGGCGTGCTGAAGCTGGGGACGGAGATTGTCAGTTCACAAGATGGCTCGATTGCGGCCCTGCTGGGTGCCTCTCCGGGCGCGTCTACCGCAGCACCGATTATGCTGAGCCTGCTGGAAAAAGTGTTTAAAGATAAAGTGGCGACGCCGGAATGGCAGAGCAAGCTGAAAGAAATTGTTCCTTCTTATGGTCAGAAGCTGGACGGGAACATTGAAATGACCAATAAAATCCGCAGCTACACCAGCAGCACGCTGGGTCTGGATTATATTGAGGTTAAGCCTGAGTAATCGGGTTAGCTGGACGTCACGATTTAAGGCCGCGAAAGCGGCCTTTTTTGTCCCGTTGTTTCGGGTAATACGGACAAATAAAAAAGCAGGTAAGTCGCCTTACCTGCTTTATCACGTTATGGCAGATGCAATTAGAACGCGTAGTTAAAGTTCACGCCGTACAGCCAGGCTTTCCCTTTGGAACTAAAGGTGTAACTTGGAGAACCCGCTCTATCAGAGATAGGCTCGCTGATATCAACTTGTTTACCGTGCATGTAAGACACACCAACATCAACAGACGCGTCTTTGTTAAACGCATAGGTGGTGCCTGCGCTCAACCAGAAACGATCCTGATCCGGGATGGAGATAGAACGTTTGTCAGCCGGTACGGGGCTGTCATCAAACGCGATACCGCTACGGAACGTCCAGTTATCATCGTGATAGTAGGTGGTACCGAGTGCGATACGGTAAGCATCACGGAAGTTTTCTTCTTTCTGGAACAGCGTGTTACCACTGTTTCCAGTCGCTTTCAGCTCCTGGAAGTGGCTCCAACTGGTATAGGTCAGACTATAATGCACTGCCCATTTCGGTGCGACACGGTGGTAAGCAGAGGCTTCCCACATTTCCGGCAGATTCAGCGTCAGCTTGCCAGGGATCGTTGCGCCACCAGTACCACCAGCGACTGTTGGGAGATTGTTGCTGTAATCACCGTTAAAGTCGATATCGACTTTGGAACGATACGTCAGGCCAAAGCGGTTATTTTCATCGACTTCATACAGGATGCCGGCGTTCCAGCCGTAACCCCATTCTTTGCCTTCCAAACGAGCGACTTCTGAAGACGGGCCTGCAACCACACCCTGTAATCCGCCAGCGGCGACAGGAACATTGGCCAGTTCACCCGCACGACGAACAATCTTGGCATCAGCGTAGACAGCATTGACTCCCAGCCCGAAGCTGAAATGTTGGTTCAGACGATAGGCCGCGCTCAGGTTCAGGTTTGATGTCAGCAGATCGGTCTGCCCACCAATAGAACCTGCGGCATAGTTATCATTGAATTCCGTTGCCAAACCATAATTGGTGGTAGCGGAAGCACCAACTGCCCATTGCTCATTAAGCGGCATGATGAAGTGCAAGTTCGGAACCCAAGCGTGCGGTGCAATGTTTTTTGCGCTGGTGTCTTGTCCTGTCAGGGAGTTTTTTCCCTGAACATCGATATCCGGGTTGATATAGGTGACACCACCGGAGAAGGACGGGCGGTCAAACATGGTCATGGTCGCCGGGTTACGACTACCTGAGGTCGCATTGTCGGCTACGGCACCTTCACCAGAAAACGCGCGTCCCAGACCCGATGATGAGTATTCATTTAGCTGGAAACCAGCTGCGGACACATTTGCTGAAAACAGGGCCACCGCAACAGCAATTGTGGATTGTTTGAACAGGTTTTTCTGGTTCATGACCAAAACCTCTTTATATGCTTGTTATTTAACGTTGTTACACGGGGTAACAAGGGACGCGCATTGTAGGGGGCGCTCTCAGCCTGACAAATCAGACCAGTTGCCAAAGTATAAGTTGGGAATACGAGAATGTTGCTTTTATGTGTTCGAAATATTTCTAAAATGATGCGAAATTTAGATCTGCTTAACGTTTTGGTTAATTTTCGTGAAGAGATATTGCTCGATTTTACTGCCATATAACACCGTAATGTGATTGATATCACTAAAATTACTGGTCAGCATGAAGTGCTGGCACTGCTTCAGGATGAGGGAGTAAAATATAAGGAAGATAAAAATATTTGAACTGGATCAAATCTCCCGCGGCTTAAGTCTTAAGAGGAAAGTAGCATGACGAACGTAATCAACAAATGCAGTGCTGAAGAAACCGCAGCCTGCTGCTGTGTCGATGTCGGCACAATCATGGATAACACGGATTGCACGGCGTCTTACAGCAAGGTTTTCGGCGATCGTTCTGAGGCGGAAGTGGTACTGGCGGCGCTGACGGAAAAAGCCCGTGCGGTAGAGTCTGACCCTTGCGACATCACCAGCACGCTGGAAGAGGTAGACGGCGGCGTGAAACTGGATATTGATTTCACATTCAGTTGCCAGGCCGAAACGATGATTTTCCAGCTCGGCCTGCGTTAAGTCTTCCTCTGGCAGGCATGGTCTTATCGCCTGGTCTGCCAGACCCTTTTTTTGCTTCTCCCTGCTGTTTATCTCCTTCTCCTTTGATGCTGAATTGATGTTGTCCAACACGATAACGTGTTGCGCTGAAATTCATCCTTTCTTTCCCCTTCTGCCACGTCTTTAGCTAACAATCGCAATTGGATAGCATTTTTTGTTTCTGGTAGATAACTCTGTGATTCTATTTAATTTCAGTATTATTTTTTACATCAAGTAGAGTCCTGTTTTGATCAGTTTTGAGCATGTTAGTAAATCGTTTACGACACAGGGTAAAACGCTTTATGCGGTGAAAGATGTCACGCTGGATATCGATAAAGGGGAGATATTCGGCATCATCGGGTTCAGCGGGGCGGGGAAAAGCACGCTGTTGCGTCTGGTTAATTTGCTGGAACAGCCAACGGAAGGAAAAGTGACGGTTAACCAGCAGGATATTACCGCGCTTTCCGCAGAAGGGCTGCGCCAACTTCGGCGGCGCATTGGCATGGTCTTTCAAACGTTCAATTTATTTCAGTCACGAACGGTGGCGGGAAATGTTGCCTGGCCGCTGCGTTTGGCTCGAATGGATCGCCAGCAGATACAGCAACGTGTTGATGAAGTGCTGCGCTTTGTCGGTCTGGAAGATAAGAAGGATCACTATCCCGAACAGCTTTCCGGAGGGCAAAAGCAGCGCGTTGGCATTGCCAGAGCGCTGGTCAGTTCACCGGATATCCTGATTTGCGACGAGGCGACCTCGGCGCTGGATCCCGAAACCACGGAGGATATTCTTCAACTGCTGGAGAGTATCAATCGGCAATATAACATCACCATCTTGTTGATTACGCATGAGATGAATGTGATCCGTCGCATTTGCCATCGGGTTGCGGTCATGGAACAAGGCCGCGTCATCGAACAGGGCCGCGTGGTCGATATTTTCACTCGCCCCGAGCATAAAACCACGCGCAACTTTGTGCGTTCTATTTTTAACGATCGTCTTCCTCCCCGGTTATTACAAACGCTGCAATCCCGTCATTCTGGCGCGTTATACCAGCTCATTTTTCACGACGGTTCAACCAGCGTGCCGTTGCTGTCACAGACGGCACGCCTGCACCCGCTTATCGATTACAACATTATCTACGGCAACATCAGCGAGTTGCAGGGGGCACTGTTCGGTAGCCTTATTGTGGAATTTATTGGCCCACCGGACAGCATTGCTGCCGCGCTGGAAACGCTGGCGCAAACGGTAGAAGTCAGGGAGGTGAGCGATGAAGGTTGATTGGACGACATTCTGGCAGACGCTGCTGGTTGCCACAGGTGAAACGCTGGCAATGGTGCTGGTGACGCTGCTGTTTGCCAGCGTGCTGGGCATTGGCCTGGGCCTGCTGTTATTTCTAAGTCGCGCAGGTGGCTTGTTTGAGAATCGCGTGCTGTTTGTGTTGCTGAATCTGCTGATCAACATCGTGCGCCCCGTTCCCTTCATTATTTTTCTGGTCGCGGTCAGCCCGATGACGCGCATGGTTGTGGGCACCACCATCGGTATTACCGCCGCCATTTTCCCCATGATTCTGGTTGCCGCCTGTGCGATTGCGAGAGTGGTGGAAAACAACCTGATGTCGGTCGATCCCGGCATGATTGAAGCCGCCCGCGCATTGGGAGCCACGCCTTTGCAAATCATTACCGGCGTGCTGATTCGGGAAGCTCTGGGCCCGCTGATTATGGGGCTGACATTTATTACCGTGGCGTTGGTCGATTTCTCCGCTGTTGCCGGAATGGTTGGCGGCGGCGGATTGGGAAATCTGGCGATGACCTACGGCTACAACCGGTTTAACACCTCCGTCATGGTGGGCACTGTGGTCATTCTGATTGTGTTGGTTCAACTGGCACAGCATGCGGGCAACTATTTCTCTCGTCGCATCATGCGGCGCTAGCGCGGCGCGTCAGGTGCACGATATTCAAAACGGTATTCATTTAAGGAGCGAACGATGAAATGGCAAAAGTTGGTATTGGGGGCGCTTTTGACGCTCTCCTTGCAGGCGGGTGCAGCACAAAAACCGGTGGACGTGACAATCGGCGTGGCCGGAAGCGAAGACGCGTATTGGAAGGTATTGGCGCAAAAAGCGAAAGCGGAAAACATCAACATCAAACTCATCAGCTTTTCGGACTATGCATTGCCGAATAAAGCGTTGGCCAGCGGCGATGTCGATCTTAATGCGTTTCAACATCTGGCTTTTCTAAGCCAGTTCAACGTGAACAATCAACTGACAATTGTGCCGATCGGCGCGACACAAATTGTGCCTATGGCGCTGTATTCGGAGAAGTATCGTGCTCTGGCGGATATTCCGCAGGGGGCGCAGATTGCTTTGCCAAACGATCCTTCCAATCAGGGGCGTGCGCTCAACGTGCTGCAATCCTCTGGCTTATTGACGTTAAAAGACGGCGCGGGCTTGCATGCGACGCCTGACGATATTATCGAAAACCCGCGCAAGCTGAAAATTCTGCCAGTAGTCGCACAGCAGACGCCGCGCGTGCTAGCAGATGTGGCAGCCTCGGTGGTCAATCAGGGCGTGGCGGTCGATGCGGGTTTACCCGCCGATAAAATCCTGTTTCAGGACGATCCTACCGCACCGTCTGCATTGCCTTACGTGAACGTGTTTGCCGCCCGTGAAAAGGATAAAGATAACCCGGTCTATCAGCGGATTGTGGCGTTGTATCACCAACCTGATGTGATCGCTGCGGTGAAAGAGGATACGAAAGGTGTTGCGGTTGTGGTGAATCTGCCAGCCAAAGATTTGCAGGACACGCTTAAACAGCTGGAAGTCGATTTGAGAAAACAGTGAGCCTTTCGCTTAAATCCAATTTGCTGAAGTCAGGTTGCTTAAACATGCCAGCTTAAGCTGGCTGCTAGCGCAACGATAACGTCAGGAGGCGCAAAATGAGTGAATTAACCCCCCATCATCGCGGCATCATCCGGTCCCATGTTGAACAGGCTGCGCAGCGATATCTACAGGTCAGCCACCAGATTCATGCCCGACCGGAACTGGGCAATCAGGAGTATTTTGCCGCTGAAACCCTGACCGAGCTGCTGCGTGACGCTGGTTTTACCGTAACGCGGGATATCGCTGGGCATGAAACAGGCTTCGTCGCGCGCAAAGGGCAGGCAAACAGCGGGCCACGGATTGGCTATCTGGCCGAATATGATGCGCTACCGGGGTTGGGGCATGCCTGCGGCCATAACCTGATCGGTACCAGCAGTGTGGCGGCGGCCATTGCGTTGTCCCAGGTTGTGGATCAAACCGGCGGAGAGGTATGGGTATTTGGCACACCGGCAGAAGAGGGCGGTGCCAACGGCAGCGCCAAAGGAAGCTTTGCGGATGCTGGCGTGTTTGATGGCACTGACGCTGCGTTAATGTTCCACGGCTGGAAAGATACGCATCTGACTTCCGCCAGTCTGGCGGTTGATCCGCTGGATTTTCACTTTACTGGTCGTGCAGCGCATGCCTCGGCCTCGCCGGAAGAGGGAATTAACGCGCTGGATGCGGTCATCCAGCTCTTTACCGGCATTAACGCTCTGCGTCAGCAGCTGCCGGGCGACGCGCGCATTCATGGCATTATCACTCATGGTGGCGATGCGCCGAATATTATTCCTGAGTATGCCGCCGCCCGGTTTTTTATCCGGGCATCAACCTGGAAGAGGGCGCAGGCCGTCTCTGAAAAAGTAAGAGCAATCGCGGAGGGTGCCGCGCTTGCCACGGGCGCGACGGTGAAAATAGCGCGTTTCCAGAACCCCATTAAGGATCTGATCATTAACCGTCCGCTGGATGCCATCGTGGGCGAAGAACTTACCGCACTCGGCGAGACGCTGTCGCAAGAATTACGCGTTGCAATGGGCTCTACGGATGCTGGTAACGCCAGTCACGTTATCCCCGTCAGCCACTGCTATATCAAGATTGGACCCGACGATCTTGTCGCCCATACGCCCGCGTTTCGTGAAGCTGCCGTTTCCCCACAGGGGGATCGTGCGTTGCTGGTGGCAGCCCAGGCGCTGGCGCTCTCGGGCTACCGTCTATTGACAGAACCTTCTCTGCTGGAAAGCGTGAAAGCCGATTTTCTCCGTACCCATTCCCCTGCCTGACGGCAATAGATCGGATTGCTGCTGAAATCACCGCTTCAGCGGCAATCCCGAGTGCCCTGTTGGCTGACAACCGCATGCTCTTCACATTTTTGTGTTGCGCAGCTTTGCGTAATGTAACTATCTGGTTAACAATGAAATCAGGTCTGACCTGTTGTGGGCGTACTTTATTTTCGGTTAACAGGAGCGTTTATGAGCGAGGTATTACCTCTGATAACCCGTCGTGGCGATCGCATTGCGTTCGTGAGCGGATTACGCACCCCATTTGCCCGGCAGGCAACGGCCTATCATGGCGTACCTGCCATCGAATTAGGAAAACTCGTCACCAGCGAATTACTGGTTCGCACTGGGATCGATCCTGAATTGATCGAGCTATTGGTGTTCGGACAGGTGGTTCAAATGCCGGAAGCGCCGAACATCGCCCGAGAGATCGTACTCGGCACGGGCATGAGTGTGCATACCGATGCCTACAGCGTGTCGCGTGCTTGCGCCACCAGCTTTCAGGCGGTCGCCAACGTGGCGGAAAGCATTATGGCGGGTACGGTGGAGGTCGGCATTGCGGGTGGCGCAGATTCCTCTTCCGTGCTGCCGATTGGCGTCAGCAAAGCGTTGGCCAGAACGCTGGTGGATATGAACAAGGCTCGGACGCTGAGCCAGAAATTGAAACTGTTAAGTGGCCTGCGCCCGAAAGACTTGCTGCCGGTTGCGCCCGCTGTGGCGGAGTATTCCACCGGATTGCGCATGGGCGATACCGCCGAGCAGATGGCAAAAACCTACGGCATCACGCGTGAAGAGCAGGATGAACTGGCGCACCGCTCACACAAGCTGGCGGCTCAGGCCTGGGAATCCGGCGTGCTGCGCGATGAGGTGATGACGGCTTATGTTCCACCTTATGACAAGGCGCTGAGCGAAGATAACAATGTGCGCCATGATTCCGCGCTGGAGCAGTATTCCCGCTTACGCCCGGCGTTCGATCGCCGACATGGTACGGTCACGGCGGCCAATAGTACGCCGCTGACGGATGGTGCGGCGGCGGTGCTGATGATGAGTGAATCTAAGGCCAAAAGTCTGGGACTCACGCCGCTGGGCTACCTGCGCAGCTATGCATTCAGCGCCATCGGTGTGCAGCGTGATATGTTGCTGGGGCCGGCTTATGCCTCCCCGCTGGCGTTGGCAAGGGCTGGTGTGACGCTGGCCGATCTGACGCTCATTGATATGCACGAAGCGTTTGCCGCCCAAACGTTGGCAAATCTCAAACTGTTTGCCAGCGATGAATTCGCCCGGAATCAACTGGGTAGAAACACTGCGCTAGGCGAGGTAGATCGTGACAAGTTCAATGTGCTGGGGGGATCCATTGCCTATGGACACCCCTTTGCCGCCACCGGAGCGAGGATGATTACCCAAACGCTGAATGAACTGCGTCGTCGCGGCGGCGGGCTGGGATTAACCACCGCCTGTGCGGCTGGCGGGCTGGGTGCGGCAATGGTACTGGAGGTGACGCCATGAACGATCAACAGCCTTTATCCGTGACAACATCGTCTGCAATGGAAACAACATCGCCTGCAACGAAAAGCCCGTCTGCCTTTTCCCTTACCATTCGGCCGGACAACATCGGTGTTATTTGCATTGATGTCCCCGGTGAGAAGGTGAACACGCTAAAGAGCGAATTTGCAGAACAAATTCTCTCAGTCTTCGAGCAGGCGCGGCAACATGCGACGCTCAGAGGACTGATTTTTATTTCCGCCAAGCCTGATTCATTTATCGCCGGGGCGGATATCACCATGTTGAACCAGTGCAGCAGCGCCGAACAGGCAGAAAACCTGGCGAAGCAAGGGCAGGAAACGTTTGATCAGGTTGCCGCGCTGCCGTTCCCCGTGGTGGCCGCGATCCACGGTGCCTGTCTGGGCGGTGGGCTGGAGCTGGCATTGGCCTGCGACTATCGCGTCTGCTCGCTGGATGAAAAAACGGTGCTGGGGCTACCCGAAGTGCAGCTTGGCCTTCTTCCCGGTTCGGGCGGAACGCAGCGCTTGCCACGGCTGATTGGTCTGGATAGCGCGCTGGATCTTATGCTTACCGGTCGCCACCTCCGTGCGAGTCAGGCATTACGACAGGGGCTGGTTGATGAGGCCGTCCCGCACGATATCCTGCTGGAGACCGCAGTCGAGATTCTCAAAAAAGGAAAACGCAAAGCGGTGCCGCTGGGCTGGCGTTCGCGACTGCTGAGTAGTCCGGGGATTCGCCACGTGTTGTTCAAAATGGTGAAACGCAAAACGCGGGCGAAAACACACGGCAACTATCCGGCCACGGAAAAAATCATTCAGGTGGTGCGTCGGGGCATAGAAAAAGGCCGTGAGGAAGGGTATCGGCACGAGGCGAGAGCGTTTGGCAAACTGGTGATGACGCCGGAATCGGCCGCGCTACGCCATCTGTTCTTTGCCTCCAATGCATTAAAGAAAACCGCTGGTGCGGCTTCTGATGCGAAGCCGATCCACCGTGTCGGTATTCTCGGCGGTGGGCTGATGGGCGGGGGGATCGCCAGCGTCACGGCAACGCGCGGGCAGGTGCCGGTGCGCATTAAAGACATCAATGAACAGGGCATTAACCATGCGCTGAAATACAACTGGCAACTGTTGACCAAACGCGTCCAGAGTAAGCGCATGAAGCCGACGGAGCGCCAGCGGTTGATGACATTGATTTCCGGTAGTACGGACTACCGCGGTTTTGAACATGCGGATATCGTTATTGAGGCCGTTTTTGAAGATCTGGCGCTGAAGCGGCAAATGGTGGCGGAGATTGAAGAGCACGCTGCATCACACACGATTTTCGCATCGAATACCTCCTCGCTGCCGATCCACCAGATTGCAGAAGGCGCGCGCCGTCCGCAGCAGGTTGTGGGTCTGCACTATTTTAGCCCGGTGGACAAAATGCCGCTGGTTGAAGTTATCCCTCACGCTCACACCAGCGCAGAGACGGTCGCAACGACGGTTGCTCTGGCGAGAAAGCAGGGTAAAACTGCAATTGTCGTAGGCGACAGTGCCGGTTTTTATGTGAATCGCATATTAGCGCCTTATATCAACGAAGCCGCTTATTGTCTGCTGGAAGGGGAACCGATCGAATCGATTGACTATGCGCTGGTGCGTTTTGGCTTCCCCGTCGGTCCGCTTGCGTTGCTTGATGAAGTTGGCATTGATGTCGCGACCAAAATTGTGCCGGTGCTGAGTGAAGAACTGGGCACGCGCTTTACTTCTCCACCCGCGTTTGATGCGATCCTGAAAGATGGGCGCAAAGGGCGCAAGAATGGGAAAGGGTTCTATCGGTACAATAAAACACGCCGTTTCTGGCACGCGGGCAGAGAGGTAGACTGCTCGGTTTATCCGCTGTTGGATGTCACGGCGAAGGCGCATATCGACCCTGCGCTGATCAGCCAGCGTGCTGTGATGATGATGTTGAATGAGGCGGCACGTTGTCTGGATGAAGGGGTGATCCAGTGCGCCCGTGACGGTGATATCGGCGCGGTATTTGGCATTGGCTTCCCGCCTTTCCTCGGTGGGCCGTTCCACTATATGGATCGCCTGGGCGTGGAAACGGTTGTGAAAACGCTGCTGGTGCTGCAACAGCAGTATGGCGATCGGTTCGCGCCCTGTGAACGTCTGCTCGCGATGCGGGAAGATAGGCGGACATTTTATCCGCCAACCAATGAAGACCTTAGCACTAGTTGATCGTGACGTTAATCGTGACGGTATCTTTATACGCGCCCTCTGGCTTGCTGGCCTGAATGGCGTTAATGCGGGCGGTGTACGGGATACTCTGCGTAATCCCTGTACCCGTTCCGCTGTAATCGTTGGTCTCGGTCCAGGCGATGTTTCCCGTGCGATAGAGCTGATATTGCAAATAGTAAGGCGTCCCCCCGACGGTGGCTGTCATTCTGCGCCAGTTAGCATCATCGGGGTGGGTGCTGACGAGCTTGACGGTATAGGCGCCCAGCAGCGTACAGCGAACCCCGAGGCTGTTGTTGACCGCTGCAAAATCTGCGGGGAACGCCGCCGTACCAAAGCTGATATTTGGCGCACTGGTGATCTGACAATCATTCGTGATGTTCATGCTGAGATGGAGTGTGGAAATCAGCGTCCCTGTGTCGTAAGAGCAAATCCCTAATATACCAACGACACAAATACTATAATCCCATTTGATGGTTACCGTATCCGTGTAACTGCCTGCGGCAACATTGTTACCTATACTGGTTCGAATAAAGAGTGGCATGGTGCCATCAGGAGAGTTAAACAAGCCGAACAGATCCAAAAGCGTTGTGCGTGACCATGTGTAGGTTGAACCGATGTTATAGAGTGTAGCGCAGCCTGAATCCATACATAGGCTGTAGGGAACGTAATCTGAACTTGTGCCTCTGCGCATTCTCATCGTTGTACCACTGGGGTTACTGTCATTTTGTATTGTGGCAGTGATGGTATTGGTACTGGCTAAACTCAATATACTTCCCGTACAGCGAAACCCACTTCCCGATGACACGATCTGTGGCGTACCGTTAACGCCGACCAAAGAAGAAGCATAGGGCCCCAACGTGGTGGAGCTTGGTGAAGAGATCGTGCAGTCGGCGTAGCTAACAGGCGCGTAATACAGCGCCATCAGCAGGAAAGCCAGACGTAACCAACGTGCAGCCTGCCAGTTGGTGGAAAATGTGAGAGGAATCTTCGTTATCAGATACAGCATCGTTTCATCCTTTGGGGTCAGTCTGGCAGGTAAGTGGGCCGACGGTCGCCATCATGGTCTGTGATTCCGGCAGTGAGAATTCCACTCGGCAACGTTGTCCATCTTCTTGTGTAAAGCGTAAGCGATTAGCGGTACCTAGATTGGCGAAATAGGCCAGACCTTCGTAACCGCTGATCGTGGTGTCACCGCTGATTTCGTCCGTTATCCAGGTACCGATGGTGAGCGGATTGCCATCCGTATTACGTAACATGATGTTGGCAGAACGGACGACATTAACCGAGAATTGTACGACGGTCCCACTGCCTTCTTTGACCGACACGCGGGATTCCACCTGTGGGGTGGAGACGTTGGCTGGCAGTTGTAACGTATCAATTTCCACTTTTGCGGGGTAGTTGGACACCGCCCACGGGATGAGTAAGTGGCCGTGTTTGTTGGTTTTTCCCACCAGTTGGTTTTCATATTTTACCGGGACGTCGGGGTATCCTTCGGTATCGACCACAATAAAGGCGTCGTTAATGCGGTTACTGGCGAAAAGCCCACCGTTCATGGAGATTAGCGAGCCGCTCAGTTCTCCCCACTGTGTGGTATTTCCCTCATTGCCATAGGTTCCGCCAGCAAGCATGGCATAAGGGCCGCGCCAGTTCAGGGAACCTTGGTGATAAGGGGTTTTTCCTGCGCCATACGCGGCGTTCCAACCTAATCCGCCTTCTGTTGGCGCGGTACGGTTCACTCCGACACGCGGTGAATAATCGCCATTGCTGTCGCGCTGAATCCCGGTATTGATACTGCCGTTTCTACCAAAAGGCATCACGAACTGGAGCTGGGCGCTGTAGCCGTTTTCTCCCAGTGATTTGTTAACCGCGAGGTAAATGGAGCTGTCTTGCCAGACCTGACGGCTAAAAGAAAAATTCAGCAGTCGGGTACGGGTTGCATCGTACGTACGGATATCGAAATACCCCACGCCGAATGAGCCGTTGCCTTCACCGAAGATTTGGCTGCTGAGCGTCGCCTGATAGCTTTCCCGACTAAGGCGGCCTTCGGTGAGTACGGCGGTTAAATCGCGGTAGGCTTCACTGCGTTTAGCGTGTTGAAAGCTCAGGCCAAACGCGGAAGTGTAGTAGGAGTAGCCCGACGTGTATTGGTGTCCGGTGGCTTCTTTTTCGCTCTGACTGTAGGACGAACTCAGCGTGCCCCAGCGGCCAACGGTGAAATCCGCCCCTGCGCCGAGCAGATAGAGATCCTGTACCGCTTCGCCATGCGCCGATACCGTCAGTTTATTGGTCAACCCGTAGCGATAGATGCCGCTAACGGCAGGATCGTCAGTATAGGCATTATTCTTTACGCCATAGTCCTGACGCAAAACGCCAACGGACAGATCGAAATCACTTAATCCCTCCCTCAGTAATGAGTTGGAGACGTAAAAGGGGATCGTGGTGGAAACTTGCCGCCCCTGCGCATCCGTGGTGATGACGGTCGCTTCCCCTGCGCCGTTGAGGTAAGGCGTATTCGTGAGGGTGAAGGGGCCAGCATTCAGGCTGGTGCTGTTGGCTTTATAGCCGTTGATAAACAGATCCAGCGTGCTGGGTACGGCCGCCGTACCAGTATATTGCAACATCGGATAGGTCACGATATCCGGGCGAAGACCGAAATTGCGGGCGACACGCAGGCCACCCATGCGCACCGAGTTGCTCCACGTCAGGGAATTGCTGATCAGGTCGCCAACCTGATAGGTAAGCATGCGTTCGTTATCGTTATAACGCCAGTAGGTGTCGAAACGCTGATAGCCATCTTGCTGTGAATTATTGTTGCCCGATGTGAAATAGTAGATCCCTGAATTGGATAAGGTTCCGTAAGGGCTAAAAAAGCGCTGCTCCATCCAACTGCTGAGCGAATCTGAATTACTCCGAGGCGAAGTGTAATAAAGGTTATAGTTGAACAACAGGCCGGGGCTGCTGCGGGCAGGGACATGCGACATATCCTGTCCTCCGCCTTCGACGGACTGCTCGGGGAGCCAGTGCATAGGTACGGTGAGCTGTAGCTGCTGTATGGCCTGATCGTACTCGACGGTGATGTCTGGCAGAGCGCTGATATTGACCTGTCCCACGCTTTGCTCCGACAGGCGAACGTGATTCTGACGCAGCGCGACTGCATCTACATAATAGTTTCCGTCACGATACGTCACAGGGGTAATGGTGTTATCGCTCTGTCCGTTAACGGAAAGCGTTAAATAATAAACGGATTCGCTGGGTGAGGGCATGGCGCTAGGGGGCGCGGGAAGATCGGTATATTCTTCCGCGAGAATCGTCGCAGAATAAAACAGCGCAAATGGAGCGTACATGAGTAGGGGGAAGGCAACGGTTTTACGCTTCATACCTGACTTCATCATCGCTTCACGGCCACTAGACACGTCTCTGCCGTTAACCGAGTCATCATTCGCGTTTAATCAAAATCGGATCGGTGATATCGATCAGATGGGTGAAGAGCTGCATCGCCGCACCCGGTGTCGATATGCCTGTAGGCAACGGCCAGCGCATCTCCTGCCCCGGTAGTACATAACCTAAAAAGCCGTCGGTGACCTTTATCCGGCTTCCTTTTCCGCTCGGGTCGGCTGACCAATAAACGTTACTCAGACGGGCGTGCACCAGGCCGCGATTACGGACATACAGATAGCTTTTTCCTCCAAGCGCGCTGATTCGCCAACTGAGTAGGGGCAACGTAGGTTGAACGTTGGTGCGTCGTTTATCTGGGCGACTATGCGTCCAGATGCCTTCACCATCAAGAAATAGAGGCAGCAGATAACGCATCTGGAATTGCAGACCCATCTGCGGGGCATCTTTTTGGTAAGGCGTGGAAATTTCATCAATGATGATGCGATAAGCCTGTTCGGTATTCGCGGGGATAGGGTTGACGCGAATCAGGCGTATCATATTACGCTTACCCGGCTCCAGCGTCATGAACGGCGGGGTGGCAATCACGTTACGTTGTTCGGCATAGCGATCCTGAAAGTCTATTTGTTTCCAGGACATGATGCGGATTTGCAAACCGACGGGGGCATTACCTTTGTTTTCCAGCCACAGCGCGGAGCTGTTCTCATCCGATTCAATAACCTGATAAATCGGCCAAACGAGAATAGAGCTGGCGGCAAAGCAAAATGAACCGAAACTGCTTAATAAAAAGATCATTGCCCGAATAAAAAATGCCATTTTCCTTTTCACCTTGTGTTCGTCCTGTTTTGTTTTTAATAAGTCAGGCTGACGGTTACGTTATCGGTATACACCCCTGCGGGAGGCAGAGGTGTGCCGCCAAAATAGCGGGCGTAAACGGTATAGGTTTGTGTTGTCGCGGGAAAAGAGACAATGCTGAGCGCCAGACTTCCCGTTCCCCAGACCTGTGTGCGCGCAGCATCGCGGTAAAGCTGATAAGCCAACAGACGCGTTCCCGCCGCATTTTTCAGATAACGTTGTGCGCTGCTGCCGCCATTGGCCCCGTAGCTCAGTTCAATAATGGCGCTCGTCCCTGGTGTACAGGTGGCAACAATCGAGCCGCCGCCGCTGGTGCTCGCGATATCCACGTTGGTCGCCGTAGCGCTGCGTGTCCCAAAGTTAAGCGTACCCATATTGGGCTGGCTATTGAGTGTGCTGGTGCCAAAAACACAGCCTTTTTGTATCGTAGCCGTGACATCGAATGTGCTGCTCACGGTGAGTGCCATCGTCATCGTGGGCATGATGGAACCGGGCAGCAGAAATGATAAAATCAATGCCGATGGGAGACGCATCGCAATACCATCGGTTACCTGGCCTGAATAGTGACGCGGAACATGCCCAAGACCAGAAGGAATGGCAGCGCGCACGCGGTAAGCGCGACATTGCGTATGATATGTGGTGACATAACCGCTCCTTTATTGTGAGCCAATGACCCTAAAAAAGCCGACATGCAAACATGCCAGCCTATAAGACATTACCATTCGATAGTGGCTGTGACGGTGTCCGTATAAGACCCTGCGGTAGGAGCCAGAACGGTCTGGTCTGACGGCTGGATGCGCGCATAGATCGGAACCAACTGCGGATTACCCGTTGCAACAATGGCAATACCGGTGGTGCTACTGAGTGGGATTTCTGTCGAGCGAGTTGAATCACTGTATAAACGGTAAGGCACGTTATAGGTTCCGGTGCCGGGGGCAAGCGTGCGTAGTGACGCTGTAGCGTTGGCACCAGCACCTATCTTTAATGTTGCGGGCGTACCAACAGAGCAATTGACTGTAATACCGTTGCCTCCGGTGCTGCTAACCTGACTATCAATTGCGGCAGTCAGGTCGGAGTGGGACCCAAAGTCGATTGTTCCCCATGTGGTTCCTGCGCCGCCCCCGTTATTGACCGTGCAGGCGGCGGTAATCGTTAAGGATACGGGGATCTGGCCGTTAATCGTCACGCTGCTTGCGGTGTGGGAAAAGCCGAATGTGGTGAAAAGTGTAGCCAGAATAGGCAATGTTATACGCTTAGAATTCATAACGATTCCTTTATATTCCTCTAACTTATTTTCATCGAAAGTGTCTTCACGAAAATACATTGATTTTTCGTGAAAACTGCTCGTCAAGAATGACTATTTCAAAAGTAATCATAACGAGTAATCAGTACGGATATTTATAGGTATGGATTACCGTTCGGGAAAACGCGGAGCAGGTATTCTTTTTCCTGAACGTCTAAGCCATTGACACAAAATGTCGCACTACTGAAATAGATATCGCTATTACTTTCAGTATGTTCCGTATGGTTAAGGTAATGCTATCAAGAAAACGTATTACTCATTTTATACCCGTCATACTTCAAGCTGCATGTGCGTTGGCTACGCTACTCGGCCCACTTGCGTGGACCTCGCCCCGTAGGGGCCGCTGTAAGCCGCGTTCAAATCTGCTCTGGCAGATTTGTCAGTCACCCGAATCACTTACCTGAGTAAGCTCATCGGAATGAAATGAGAGACATCCTGTCTCTCACCGAAGGCCAGCCATTGGCTGGTCAAATTCGTTCCCGACGAATTTGCCCTTCTCTTGCCGCGTTATTTGGACCCCTTCGGGGTCAACGCTTTGCGTTGTTCAAAACGCTAACGTTTTGTCCTGCAACTCGAATTATTTAGGTTATATCTTCCGTGGTGTGAATAATGTCCGGCATATAAATAACAGAAAAATTCTTCGGGATTTATCCTGAATTCCACATGCGTCCATAAATAGAAGATCAATCTATTTTTATTATATGACGTTATATTCGGTGTAATTACTTTGTTTATAAAAATGAATAGTAAAGAAAATTGCTATTTAAGATAAAGATAGAACCAGAGTGGTTGTTTAACAATGTCACAAAAATTGATATGCGTTAAAAAAGTGTAAGAATTTGACATCTTTGATTTTATCAGTGCTTTATGCTGTTTTTTTGTTTATTACTGAATTCTGTATCCTATTTTTTAATTTTATCGTAAGTGAACATAATGACCATTATGAAAATATGGTTATGGATTTCGAGTGGGTAGGTCTTGCCGTATATTTATAAAACTTTTACTTATCATATGATTAATGATGGAGGCGAGGTCGGTATGAGCATTGATGCATTACGATTATTGACCCGTTGGCGACGGGGGCGCTAAAAACGTGTCTTGAGAGCCGTTAACGTTATAACAGTATCCTGCCACATTTTGATTGACAAGCTGTGGGTGGGAAGCGGAGATAATACGTTTTTCTACCCAAACCTGATCTCTGTTGAGTTTACATAGCGAGAAACTCAGGTAACCTACAGTAATACGAGAGTTATACCCTAAGTGGTTTACCTTACAGGTATGCCAACATGGCAGAAAAGCCAATCCCCATACTGTCTGAAGTATGAGGATATACCATATATTCATTAACATAGCGGTGTAATATGCAAGTGTTGATAATGCGTCATGGTGATGCGGTACTTGATGCAGCGAGTGATGCCGTTCGGCCATTGAGCGACGCTGGTCGTGATGAATCCCGTCAGATGGCGTGTTGGTTGAACGAGCAAGATATTGATATTGAGCGTGTCCTGGTGAGCCCCTATTTGCGCGCCCAGCAAACGCTTGAGGTAGTAAATGACGTGCTGCCGCTGCCGGAAGAAGCGGATTGTCTGAATGAGCTGACGCCGGGTGGTGATGCCCAGCTTGTCAGCTATTATCTACAAACGTTGGCGAGAGAAGGTGTGGGAGCGGCTCTGGTTGTTTCGCATCTTCCGCTGGTGGGTTATCTGGTTGCTGAATTATGCCAGAATGAAACCGCGCCGATGTTCGCCACCTCTGCTATTGCCTGCGTGAAGGTGGAAGCAGAATCAGGTCATGGCGTTCTGCACTGGCAAATCAGCCCGGCGCAGCTGAGCGCGAAATCCTGAATGCTAACCTAATGTCGAACGCCTGAATTTCTTCGGTATGAGGCGTGTAATGGACTGACACGCCGTGTTGTTCTTTGAAGAAGGACGGGGCTACTCAAGCGAAGGAGCCTCTAGCGCGACCAAAACCAGCAGCGCAGCATTCCCGCCAAATTCTTTCGGAGCCTGATGAAAAGCCAGCACGTCAGGGTGCTGTGCCAGCCAGAGCGGCGTTTGTTGCTTGAGTATATGTTTGCCGTGCCCGTGCATCACGCAGGCGCAGTAAACATGCTCTCGGCGACAGGCCGCTAACAGCGCGCCCAATTCCTGCTTCGCCTGAAGCTGCGTCAGGCCGTGTAAATCCAGAAACAGCTCCGGTGAGTAATCTCCCCGACGGAGTTTCTTCAATTCATAATGGCTGGCACCGGGGCGGACATAGCGCGTCGGGCCTTCTGCATCCAGCTGTGGCTGAAATTCATCCGAAAAATAAAAACTGGCATCAACCTGCTCCTGCAATACCCGTTTGGCGGGTAATTCGCCTGGTTTTTTGCGCAGCGGTTTGTGGGTATAAGTATCCTGACGCAACTTTTTTGTGCCAGTGATTGACGTGCGAAAAAGCTGCAATTCGTCGTCATTCAGCGAATATTTTTTACTCATGTTTCATTCATCTTGCGTCAACATTCGATCAGTTTACCTTGTCTCCCCGCTGTCGCTAAATAAAAGTCTGTATCGGAGCGCGTTCAGTCGGTTATATCTGCTGATTTGTCGCGGGCTTCATGGCAAACTAAGCGCCAATTTGCCATTCAGTATTGTCTGCGGAGGACACCCTTGGACAAAATTTTCGTCGATGAGGCCGTCAGTGAACTTCATACCATTCAGGATATGTTGCGCTGGGCTGTCAGCCGGTTTAACGCAGCCAACGTCTATTACGGTCACGGGACGGATAATCCCTGGGATGAAGCGATACAGCTAGTCTTGCCTAGTCTGTATCTGCCGCTCGATATTCCTGAAGATATGTACACGTCCCGTTTGATTACCAGCGAACGGCAGCGCATTGTTGAACGTGTGATCCGCCGCGTCAATGAGCGTATTCCGGTCGCTTATCTGACCAACAAGGCCTGGTTCTGCGGCCTGGAATTCTACGTGGACGAGCGTGTGCTGGTGCCGCGTTCTCCCATCGGTGAGCTGATCAATAATTATTTTGATGAGCAACTGCCAAAAACGCCAAACCATATTCTGGATTTGTGTACTGGCAGCGGCTGTATTGCGATTGCCTGCGCGCAGGCGTTCCCGGAAGCGGAAGTCGATGCGGTAGATATCTCCAGCGATGCGCTGGCGGTAACCGAGCAAAATATTCAGCAGCACGGTATGGAATACCGTGTGACGCCGATTCGTTCTGATCTGTTCCGCGATTTACCAGCGATTCGCTATGATCTAATCGTGACTAATCCACCGTATGTGGATGAAGAAGATATGTTCGATCTGCCGCAGGAGTTCCGTTTCGAGCCTGAGCTGGGGTTGGCGGCGGGCAACGACGGTCTGGATCTGGTTCGCCGTATTCTGGCCTGTGCGCCAGACTATCTTAGCGACGACGGCGTGCTGATTTGCGAAGTGGGCAACAGCATGGTGCACCTGATCGATCAATACCCGGAAATTCCGTTCACCTGGCTGGAATTTGATAACGGCGGTGACGGCGTGTTTATGCTAACGCGGTCACAGCTGGTTGATTGCAAAGCGCATTTCAGCGCTTACCGTGATTAAACGGTCGTAACGATATTCATTAGTCTTACCGTTGGTGCATTTGCTGGACGGTAAGACAGAAACAGAACACATGCGAAGGAGTTGTGATGGCAGGCAACAGTATTGGGCAATTTTTCCGCGTCACTACATTTGGTGAATCCCACGGTATTGCGCTGGGATGTATTGTTGACGGCGTACCGCCGGGGATCCCGCTAACGGAAGCGGATCTGCAACACGATTTGGATCGTCGCCGTCCGGGAACATCCCGCTATACGACGCAGCGCCGCGAACCCGATCAGGTCAAGATTCTGTCCGGTGTTTTTGAGGGCGTGACAACAGGGACCAGCATTGGCCTGTTGATTGAAAACACCGATCAGCGTTCTCAGGATTATGGTGCGATTAAAGATGTCTTCCGCCCCGGTCACGCCGATTACACCTATGAGCAAAAATACGGCCTGCGCGATTACCGTGGTGGTGGCCGCTCTTCCGCGCGTGAAACTGCGATGCGTGTTGCCGCGGGTGCCATTGCGAAGAAATATCTGCAACAGCAACATGGTGTGAAAGTTCGTGGCTATTTGTCGCAGATTGGCGATGTCACCTGCGAGCTAAAAGATTGGGAACAGGTTGAGCAAAACCCGTTCTTCTGCCCAGATATCGACAAGCTGGAAGCCTTGGATGAACTGATGCGTGCGCTGAAAAAAGAAGGCGACTCCATTGGCGCGAAGGTCAGCGTCGTGGCGGAATCGGTGCCTGTCGGATTAGGCGAACCGGTCTTTGATCGTCTGGATGCCGACTTGGCTCACGCACTGATGAGCATCAACGCCGTGAAAGGCGTCGAAATTGGCGATGGCTTTGCGGTTGTCACCAAGCGTGGCAGCGAAAACCGTGATGAACTCACACCGGACGGTTTCCAGAGCAATCACGCTGGCGGCATTTTAGGTGGGATCAGCAGCGGTCAGCCTATCGTCGCGCACTTGGCGTTGAAGCCGACCTCCAGCATTATGGTGCCGGGAAAAACGATCAACCGTCTGGGCGAAGCGACTGAAATGGTCACGCGCGGGCGTCACGATCCCTGTGTGGGGATTCGTGCGGTGCCGATTGCCGAAGCTATGATGGCGATTGTGTTAATGGATCACCTGCTGCGCCAACGTGCACAGTGTGGGGATGTGAACAGTCAGGTTCCTCGCTGGTAAAAAATAATGAAACAAGGGTTAGTCGGGGTTCTCGCGCTGGTACTGAGCGCGCCACTGCTGTCGAACGTTGCATGGGCGAAAACGCCCTGGCAGGAGATAACGCATCCGGTTGCGGGTACGCCGCAGTCAATTGGTAGTTTTTCCAATGGCTGTATCATCGGTGCCCAGCCGCTGCCGTTGCAGTCGCTGGATTATCAGGTGATGCGCGTCGATCAGCGCCGCTATTTCGGTCACCCCGATCTGCTGGCGTTTATTCACCGCCTGAGCAACGAGGTCAAGCGCAGGACCTCCGGTAATGTGCTGGTAGGGGATATGGGAATGCCGGTCGGTGGACGCTTCAGCAGCGGTCACGCCAGTCACCAATCCGGTCTGGATGTCGATATCTGGCTGCAATTGCCCAGACAGCGCTGGAGCGAGCAGCAGTTGCTGAAACCGCAGCCTATCGATTTGGTTAATGCCAGCGGACTGAACGTTAACCCACGCGTCTGGCGACCGGAAATCACCACCCTGATCAAAACCGCTGCGCTGGATAGCGACGTGACGCGCATCTTCGTCAATCCGGCGATTAAAAAACAGCTGTGTATTGAAGCGGGTCACGATCGTGACTGGTTGCGCAAAGTTCGCCCTTGGTTTGCGCATCGCGCGCATATGCATGTTCGCCTGCGTTGCCCGGCGGACAGCCTAGAGTGTAAGGATCAGGACGAACCACCTGTCGGTGACGGATGCGGTGCCGAGTTAACCAGCTGGTTCCAACCAAAGCAGCCGAGTACCGAAGCACCGGAAAAAACCACGCCGCCGTTGCCTCCGTCTTGTCAGGCTCTGCTCGACAGACATTTTGTCGCGAAATAACGAGTCACTATGTCGCGAGATAAAAAATAATTATGGACTGGTTAGTGCTTGGGCCAGAAATGCTGGCCGTGCTGTTTTTTGTCGGAGCGTTGGCAGGCTTTATTGATTCGATTGCGGGTGGTGGTGGTTTATTGACTATTCCTGCCTTACTGGCCGCGGGGTTATCCCCGGCGCAGGCGCTGGCAACGAATAAACTTCAAGCCGTCGGCGGATCCTTTTCTGCCAGCCTGTATTTCATCCGCCGCCGTGCGGTCAATCTGGGCGAGCAGAAACTGGCGATTGCGCTGACGTTTGTCGGCTCGACTTTTGGTGCCTGGCTGATCCAGCAGATCAATGCTGATTTTCTACGCCAACTGCTGCCAGTGCTGATTATTGGCATCGGGCTCTACTTTTTATTAACGCCCAAAATCGGTGATGAAGATCGGCAGCGTCGGCTGTCGCCGTTGCCGTTTGCGATGGTGGCAGGTGGCTGCGTCGGTTTTTATGACGGCTTTTTCGGCCCCGGTGCCGGATCGTTTTACGCGCTGGCCTTTGTCACCCTGTATGGCTTTAATCTGGCCAAAGCGACGGCGAATGCCAAGATCCTAAACTTTACCTCTAACTTCGGTGGGCTGTTGTTTTTTATGCTCAGCGGAAAAGTGGTCTGGGTGGTCGGGGGCGCGATGTTGATTGGTCAGATCCTCGGAGCGCGGCTTGGAGCCAAAATGGTGATGACGAAAGGGCAAAAGCTGATTCGTCCTATGCTGGTGCTGGTTTCCGCCATCATGAGCGGCAAGCTGATTTATGACAGCCACGGGCACGATATTGCCGTCTGGCTGGGGCAGTTTTTATGATAACAAGCTTATGATCACAACAGATAACATGACAAATACTCACCACTATCAACAACTGATTGATATTTTCAATGATTGCTTTGGTGACGAATATAATACCCGTCTGGTAAAAGGCGATGATGAGCCGATTTATCTGCCAGCGGATGATGACATTCCGTATCACCGAATTGTGTTTGCCCACGGTTTTTATGCCAGCGCGCTACACGAGATTTCTCACTGGTGCATTGCGGGTGCCCAACGGCGGTTGCAGGTCGATTTCGGCTACTGGTATTGCCCGGATGGCCGTGATGCCTCGACGCAAAGCCAGTTTGAGGGGGTAGAAATCAAACCGCAGGCTTTCGACTGGCTGTTCTGTGTCGCCGCAGGCTTTCCGTTTAACGTCAGTTGCGACAACCTGAACGGCGACTGCGAACCGGACCGTATTGATTTCCAGCGGCGTGTGCATGCGCAAGTGATGCAGTATCTGGAAGAGGGGATTCCCGCGCGCCCGGCCAGCTTTATTCGTGCATTACAATCGTTTTACAATACGCCACCGCTGACGGCGGCGAGCTTCCCGTATCCAGCCGATCTGTGATGCGCGGGAATCGCAAAAATTTGAGGATAAGAAATGATCGCAGAATTTGAAACGCGCATTCTGGCGCTGATTGATGACATGGTAGAGCATGCCAGCGATGACGAACTGTTTGCTGGCGGCTATTTGCGTGGTCATCTGACGGTGTCGGTGGCAGAAGCGGAAGAGAACGGTGAACAGACGCTCGAAGCACTGCATGTGCGCGTTAGCGACAGCATTAATAACGCCATCAAAAACGGTGAACTGTCACCGCCGGATCAGGTGTTGGTTAACGGGATGTGGGAGCGTCTGTTCCAGCAAGCGCAGAATAACACCCACTGATTTCCATGTGTGCTAATCGTTAATCTGTCAGTGCTGGTTTAGTAGAACCAGCACAGTTTTCTTCCCCATTAATCCTTCGTGACAGGCTTACCTTTCAGCAGTTTCCTTATCCAGAATCGATTCGGGTTGAGTGCGGCGAGCGTGTCGCGATCCAGCGGCAGTGGTTCGCCATACATTTGCGAGGCCAGAATTTCCGCCGCGAGTGGGGCGGAGCAGAGGCCGCGTGAGCCTAACGCGCCGATGATAAACAGATCTTGCCAATAGGGTGCGTTTGGCACGGTGTTGGCACGGTGTTGAGGATGCAGTCGATCTTCATACGCAGCCAGCGTTTGTTCATAGTCTGGTACGGCACCAAGCAGCGGTAGATGATCGCGCAGCGCGCAGCGGACACCCTGACGCGCTTGCGCATCGCTGACATCGACCGTCTTGGCCCAGTCGACGTCAGGCAGACAATTCAGCAGGCGCTGGCGATTCTCTTGCTGCTCGTCTTCCCGATATTCACAGTGTGTTTCGCCCCGTAAATAGCTCGCCCCGATGCAGTGCGTCTGATGCTGCGGACTCACTGGCGTCAGATAGCCGTCGTAGCACAGCACCTGTTTGAGCTGCCCTAGCACCGGGTTGGTCGGAATATGGCTGACCTGCCCGCGCACGGCGTAGGCGGGTAAATGGCGGGTTTGTGACCAGTCGGTAATGTGATAACCATTTGCCAGTACCACGACCGCATGGTTTATCTGTTGGCCTGTGCTCAGGGTGAGCGCCCAGCCGTCGTCCGTTTTCTCCAGTGTGGAAATGGCCGTACTCATCTGTACCGACAGACCGTTTTGCTCCGCCAGCTTCAGCGCAGAAGCCGTTAGCTCTGCCGGGCACAGCCAACCGCCGTCAGGATAAGTGATGCCGTTTACGCCGGGGTTCAGGCCGCTCTGATTTTCCAGTTGCTGTGCATCCACGCTGACGACCAGCGCTTCCGGCCATTCCCCTTGCAGGATCTGTTCGATTTTACGCGCACTTTTTTCATCCCAGGCAAGCTGGCTGACGCCGCACCACTGATGCTCAAATGCCAATCCCTGCTGTGCCAGCGTGGTGTAGCGACGATGGGCAAAGTCAAAAGCGAGGGAGAAAAAACGGGACACCGCATCGTGCCGATTATTCAACAGAGGATATAACGCACCCTGACGATTGCCGGAGGCACCCGTGGCAGGTTCTGTGTCCGCGCAATAGAGCGTGACATTTGCCCCGCGACGTTGCAGAGCCAGTGCCGTGAGCACGCTGGCGATGCCGCCGCCGATAATCGCAATATCCCCAGTCGTGCTGGCGGCGGGGCGTGCATACCACGGCGTCGGCGACGTGACGGGAAGCGTATCAGGAAGAATGCCGCTCAGCATTTCACGTTTCTGCCCGAATCCTTTGATTTTGCTGACCTGAAATCCCGCCTGTTGTAAACCGCGACGCACAAAGCCTGCGGCAGTAAAGGTGGCGAATGTGCCTTCTTTACAGCACAAACGTGCCATTGCCTGAAACAGATTATCCGTCCACATGTCTGGGTTTTTGGAGGGCGCGAAGCCATCCAGAAACCAGGCGTCGACCTGATGGTTCTGCGTATCATCCAGCTCAGGCAGTAGGACGTTAACGTCACCGAACCATAAATCGAGCGTGATAGTACCTTGCGCCAGAATCAGACGATGGCAGCCCGGCAGCGGTAGCGGCCATTGCTCTCGCAGTTCATCTGCGAATGCGGCTAACTCCGGCCACTGCGCGTGTGCGTCAGCCAAATCATGCCGACGCAAGGGGAATTTCTCGAAGCTAATGAAATGCAGGTGTCGCAATGTCGCCTGTGGCTGCTGTTGACGGAAGTCCGCAAAAGCCTGCCACAGCGTCAGAAAATTCAGACCCGTGCCAAAACCAGTTTCTGCTATCACACAGGCTGTGCGTGGGTGTGTGGTGAAACGTTCAGGAAACTGATTGCCCTTTAAAAACACATAACGGGTTTCTGCCAACCCATCCTGATTCGAAAAATAGACGTCATCAAACTGTTGCGATACAGGTGTACCCTGAGCGTTCCAACTTAACGACGCGTGTTGGATGGGGAGGTTGGTCACGACAAAAAGCTCATTATTCAAGTGATGATGAGATTCTATCGAGCTGAATATTGTGGCGCAAATTTAGCAATGATTTCGCGATAGTTTGGCTGATCGGACTTGTTCAGCTTACAACTGTACGCTAAAGTGCGAGGCGAAATCCCAAACTCTATAAGTGGAAGAAGAGGTATTAAATGAAACGTGCAGTGATTACTGGCCTGGGGATCGTATCAAGCATCGGTAATAACCAGCAGGAAGTTCTGGCATCATTGCGGGAAGGCCGCTCGGGCATTACTTTCTCTCAAGAGCTGAAAGATTCCGGCATGCGTAGTCACGTCTGGGGGAATGTCAAACTGGACACCACTGGCCTCATCGATCGCAAAGTTGTGCGTTTTATGAGTGATGCATCGATTTATGCTTACTTATCCATGGAGCAGGCGATTCAAGATTCCGGGCTGTCTGATGAGGTTTATCAGAATAACCCACGCGTTGGACTGATTGCCGGTTCTGGCGGTTCTGCGCGTTATCAGGTATTCGGTGCTGACGCTATGCGTAGCCCGCGCGGTCTGAAAGCTGTTGGCCCTTACGTGGTGACCAAGTCCATGGGTTCTGCGGTATCCGCTTGTCTGGCAACGCCATTCAAAATTCACGGTGTGAACTATTCCATCAGCTCTGCCTGTGCGACGTCTGCACACTGCATCGGTAACGCGGTTGAGCAAATCCAGATGGGCAAACAGGACATCGTATTCGCTGGCGGTGCCGAAGAACTGTGCTGGGAACTGGCCTGTGAATTTGATGCGATGGGTGCACTGTCGACCAAATACAATGAAACACCAGAAAAAGCGTCCCGTACCTATGACGCTGGTCGCGATGGTTTCGTGATTGCAGGCGGGGGCGGCATGGTCGTCGTCGAAGAACTGGAACACGCACTGGCTCGCGGCGCGCACATCTACGCGGAAGTGGTCGGCTACGGCGCGACGTCTGACGGCGCGGATATGGTTGCCCCATCGGGTGAAGGTGCGGTTCGCTGTATGAAGATGGCGATGAACGGTGTGGATACGCCGATCGATTACCTGAACTCTCATGGTACTTCTACACCTGTTGGCGATGTGAAGGAATTGGGGGCGATTCGCGAAGTGTTTGGCGATAACTCGCCTGCTATTTCCGCGACGAAAGCGATGACCGGTCACTCTCTGGGCGCGGCTGGCGTTCAGGAAGCCATTTACTCACTGTTGATGCTGGAACACGGTTTTGTTGCACCGAGCATCAACGTGGAAAATCTGGACGAGCAGGCTGCTGGCCTGAACATCGTGACTGAACCGACGGAGCGTAAATTGACCACGGTGATGTCTAACAGCTTCGGTTTTGGTGGTACGAATGCGACGCTGGTCATGAGAAAACTCGATAAGTAATCGTTTTATCTCACTGACAAATACAAACCCCGTAGGCGTAAGCCGCGGGGTTTTTTGTGCGTGATGAAGCTTAACGGAGCTTGCCCATTTTTTTGATGGCTGTCGTGACATCCTGCATGGCATCATTTGCCGCCTGACTAATGCCTCCCAGTTGGAAAAAGCCGTGAATGACCCCCAAATAGCGCCGACCCTGTGTAGGGACACCCTGTTCGGTTAACGCGCGGAACAACGCTTCTCCCTCGTCTCTTAGCGGATCATATTCTCCGGTAAGGATCAGGGTCGACGGCAGTCCGGCTAATGGATTATGCATTGCCGGGCTAGCTTCGCAATGGCTGGCGGGTAAAGAAGCAAAATAGGCTTCATAGCCACTCATCAATGTCTCTCGGGTGATCACATAGTCTGTGCCATTGGTACGGTAGCTGTCGCTACTGGCGGTAGCATCTAACATTGGGTAGATCAAGATCTGTCCGCAGGGCTGAAATGCGCCGCGATCGCGTAACCGTATCGCCGTCACTAACGCCAGATGTCCCCCAGCGCTGTCACCCATCAAGATGATACGGTTAGGGTCAATATCCAGCATCTCGGCGCGCTCATGGATCATTTCGGCAGCCTGGTAGGCATCATCATGTGCTGCCGGGTAGCGATGTTCCGGTGCTAAACGGTATTGCACGGCAATGACCTTGCAGCCGCTATGAAAAGCGATATTGCGTAATTGACAGTCATGTGTCGCGAAACCTCCGCTGACGAAACACCCGCCGTGGTAGTAAATCACGGCCGCAGCATGTGGCTGTGCGTTTGGGGGCGTGTAAAGCCGCAACGTGAGTGATTGCCAGTGTATCTCTTCGCAATGGACACCAGGCGGTACATCTCCTGCCAGCACGGTACTGGCGATATACCCTTCACGACGTTCTGCAAACGTTTGGTTTTTTACTGACGGGCGGCCTTCGCGGATAAACGTATTGACGAGTTCGGCAATGTTTGGCTCTAGTGTCATTTTATGTCCTTTGACTGAAAGCAAGCGGAGCGGAATGATGATGGTGCGCAGCCCTATTGTGCGCTACAGCAACACCCAAAGCAGAAATGCCGCCACGCAGGTGCTGACAATCACCAAAAACATCGGCTTATGAAACAGGGATTGCCAACTGAGCGGCAGTGAGGCAATCAGCGGGTTAAACAGCGGATGCAGCAACGATGAGGTGGTCGTCCAGTCCGTTTCCTGTGAACGTTGGATACGCTGGGTAAACAGGAGCGTCAGCAGATCGCTGACCTGCATCGGCGTCAGCGGAGTGTGTAATCCAATATTGAAGCGATTCTGCGAGTAATCCATCAATAAGTGCTGTTCCTGCGCGGTCAGAGGCTGTTGTAACAAAGCCTGCAACGGGGCGAGATTCGGGGACAACAGTGCATTCTGTGCCGATAGCGGCTGTGATGACAGACTCGCATTAGCCGTATTGATAATGTTAGTTGTCAGCGGCTCTGGCGATGCACCCGCTGTGCCGGCATGCGTCGATGCTCCCTGTGGCGCTGGCGAAGTGGCGCGCAGCAGCGTTTGCGTCTGTTGTAGCTCAACCTGTGCTTGCAGGAACTGCGTGATCAGCGGCAGATGTTTGAACGGGATGGCGTCGCCGGGGCTAAGATTCTGCATTGTCATCAGATTGTTCAGCACTCTTGCTGGCTGTTCCCCCGTCATGGTCGCTAATCGAGTGACTAACTGATTTAAGCCGCGCTGTTCCGTAGGAGAAAGCGGGCGATCGGGCGAGTTGGCGGCCTGAGCGGTTTGTGACGCTGCCGCTGAGGCCGTTGACTGAGGAATTTGCCCGTTTTGCAGCAGCGTAACAACCTGCTGTAGCTGCGTTTTATTCAGCGCGCTTAGCGTGGTGCTGCCGAACTGTTGCTGGATGAAATTGCTGACCGCCTGACGATTATTTCCCTGAGACAGCATATCTGTCAGGCGCTGAAGCAGCTGTTGACGTCCACCGCTATCTTGCGCCTGCGTTAAGCGCGTCTGGAGTATCTGCTCGGCAGGCTGGTAATGGCGGGACAGCAGTTCATTATTTTCTGCCAGCCCTAACCCCTGTTTTACCGTCGTCCAGACTTCCGCTGCCTTTGATGTGGTCAGCGAGGCAACTTTAAGTACCAGATTTTCCAGCGTTGTGCGCTGCGCCAGCGTCAGCGGTCGATCGCCGTTGGCGGAACCCGCAGTGCTTGGGGCGGATGAAGTTGGTGATGTGGTGGTCGGCGTCACTGAACGTTCGCCGGGCAGCGGGGCACCTGGGCCACTGACAGGTTGCATATTGATTATCCTCACTGCCGTCATGATTGAGATGAATCATAGCAATCTCCCGTGACGGCCGATAGTCAGACGTCGCCTAAAACGGCACTAATCTCATGAGGGGCTTATGCGCTACGCCCTAATGGGATGCGTAAACGCTGAGCGAGGATAACGCCGAGTAGCGTGATGCCCCCACCAACCAGATGATAATGGTGCAAAGGCTCGTGCAAAAAGCCAATCGCGATCATCGCCGCAAAGATCGGCGTCAGATTCATAAAGATGGCGGCTTTGCTGGCTCCCAGACGCATCACCCCCTGAATCCACAAAAAAGGTGCAATGATTGAAGCCATGATGCCAGCGAAAATCACTAGCGGCAGATTGTCGGCATTGAGCTGCACATTGTCCGTCAGCAGAAAGTTCGGGATCAGCACGACTACGCCAAAGGCAATTTGCACATAGAGCGACACCCAGTTGGGCAACGGGATGCTCCAGCGTTTGGTTAACACACCATAGAGTGCATAGGACAGCGACGCGCAAAACATCATGAATTCGCCGGGGCCGATACCCTGCGCCAGAATCTGTTCTGGATGTCCCTCACCGATCAGCCAGACAATCCCGGCCAGCGACAGCAGGCTACCGAGCACGACGCCCAGTGTGGGAGCCAGACGCAGCAGAGGGATACTGAGCAGGACGGTGAGTAGTGGGACTAATGACCCCATGATTCCCATCATCACGGCGCTGATCGTGTGTGCCGCGTAATAGGCCAGACTTTGATACAACACCATGCCAAGCAGACCCAACACGAGCAGTTTCCAGGCGTGTTGACGAATAGCCACCGCATGGTGGCGAAGCGTTGGCAGCATGAACGGCGTCATGACCAGGAACGCAAGCAGCCAGCGATAAAACGAGATAGCGGCCGGGTCAATAACGCTCGCGGAGAGCTTATTGACGATGACGTTAATTGACCAGATCAGGACGGCAATGGTGGGAAATAGGGCGTTCAACGTTGGGTTTCTCATCACAGACCAGACGGAAAACGCACCAATTGCCAGTCTGGTCGATAAAAATGGGGCAAGTGCGGCAGTGGTAAACAACATAGCAGAGCCACATGATAGCTATCAACCATGTATGACGATCGGCCTGTAGTGGGTTCAACCTGATAGGACGTTCAGCGGGGGGCGGTAAATTCCCGTTTATCGGGCGGACCGATGAAGGGAAGATATCGCGTTGTAATTGCCTTGGGTTTCTGCACCATTCGGTGGCAAAATATCTCCCCGCTTTTTTTGGCTGGCTACCGATGTCGGAGAAGACAATGAAGATTCTGGTTGATGAGAATATGCCGTATGCCCGCGAGCTATTTAGCCGTCTGGGTGAAGTACAGGCCGTGCCGGGACGTCCTTTACCGCGCGATCTGCTGGCAGAGGCCGATGCGTTGATGGTGCGTTCGGTCACGAAAGTGAACGCGGATCTGCTGTCTGGTTCGGCGGTAAAATTTGTCGGCAGCGCGACGGCAGGCACCGACCATGTCGATGACACCTGGCTTAACGCCAACGGTATTGCGTTTTCTGCTGCCCCGGGCTGTAACGCCATCGCGGTAGTGGAGTACGTATTTTCTTCTTTGCTGATGCTAGCCGAGCGCGATGGCTTCCAACTGCGTGATAAAACCGTCGGGATTGTCGGCGTGGGTAATGTTGGCAGACGTCTGGATGCGCGTCTGAAAGCCTGGGGCGTGAAAACACTGTTGTGCGATCCGCCGCGAGCCGATCGCGGTGAGGCGGGCGATTTCCTGCCGCTCGACACGCTGGTGCGTGATGCCGACATTCTGACGCTGCATACGCCGCTGTATCTCGACGGCCCGTATCGTACTCACCATTTGGTTGATGCCGCCGTACTGAACGCGTTTGCGGACGGACGTATTCTGATTAACGCCTGTCGTGGCCCAGTGGTGGACAATGCGGCACTGCTTGAGGTGTTGCAACAGGGTAAAAAACTCAGCGTCATTCTTGATGTATGGGAGCCGGAACCTGCGTTATCGACCGACTTGCTGGCGCGGGTAGACATCGGCACCGCGCATATCGCCGGTTATACTTTGGAAGGGAAAGCGCGCGGCACCACTCAGGTGTTTGAGGCATGGAGCGAGTTTATCGGAACCCCGCAGCAGGTGGCGCTTTCGTCACTTTTGCCTGCACCAGAGTATGCCGACGTGACATTGACCGCACCGCTGGATGAGGCGCTGCTAAAACGTCTGGTGCATCTGGTGTATGATGTGCGCCGGGACGATGCGTTGCTACGCCACGTTGCGCATCAGGAAGGCGAATTCGATCGCCTGCGTAAACATTATCAGGAACGACGTGAATGGTCGTCACTCCATGTTATCTGTGCCGATGCTGACAGCGCAGATTGCCTGAACGCGCTGGGATTCACGGCGTCAGTGCGGGATGCACGTTAACGGCGCGTCCTCTGGCGACAGTGTTGCGCGAGTATCACCCTTTTTATTCATAAACCGACAGACGGCGTCACTATCGTCTGTCGGTTTCATTCATGATTTGTGTTTCATTCAAAATTTGGGAGAGAACCAAATGTCTGACGGCTGGAATATTGCTCTGCTGGGCGCAACGGGCGCAGTAGGCACGGCGTTACTGGAATTATTGCAGGAACGCGAATTCCCAGTGGGTGAACTGTATCCGCTGGCCAGTGAACGTAGCGCGGGTGAAACCATACGTTTTAACGGCAAATCCTGTCTGGTCACCGATGTGGCTGATTTTGACTGGTCACAGGCGCAGTTGGCATTTTTTGTCGCTGGTCAGGATGTCAGCGCCCGCTATGCGGAAGACGCGGGGGACGCGGGCTGTCTGGTTATCGACAGCAGCGGTCTGTTTGCGCTGGAGCCGGATGTCCCGCTGGTTGTGCCCGGCGTAAATACGCATACGCTGGCAGATTATCGTAACCGCAATATTGTTGCGGTGGCCGACAGCCTGACTAGCCAACTGCTGACGGCGATTAAGCCGTTGACCGATGCGGCTGGGCTCTCGCGCCTGCATGTCGTCAATATGCTATCGGTTTCCGCACTCGGTAAAGCGGCGATAGACGATCTGGCCGGACAAAGCGCCCGTCTGCTGAATGGTGTTCCGCCTGAGGCTGGGCTTTTCCCGAAACAGCTGGCATTCAATCTGTTGCCTTTACTGCCTGATGAAGCGGGCAGCGTGCGTGAAGAACGCGCTCTGGTCGATCAGGTGCGTAAAGTCTTGCAGGATGACGGATTGCCGATTTCAGTGACCTGTATTCAGTCCCCTGTGTTCTATGGTCACGCGCAGGTTGTTCATCTTGAATCACTGCGTCCGCTGTCTGCGGAAGAAGCGCGTGATGAGCTGCTCAATGCCGGGAATATCGAGGTAAGCGATGAGCAGGATTACCCGACGCAGGTGGGTGATGCGTCCGGCAATGGGCAACTGAGCGTCGGCTGTTTGCGTAATGATTACGGTATTCCTGAGCTACTGCAATTCTGGTCGGTTGCCGATAACGCTCGCTTTGGCGGCGCGCTGATGGCGGTGGAAACGGCAGAATATCTGGTGCAGGAGTATCTCGGGTAATGTCGGAAACCACTCAGGCGGAGGCTACTCAGGCCGATGCCGCTGCGGAAAACGAACGTGCCCCGCTGAAAATTGCGCTCGGCATTGAGTACGACGGTAGCCTCTATTATGGCTGGCAGCGTCAGGTTGATGTCGCTAGCGTGCAGGCCTGTCTTGAAAAGGCGCTGAGCAAAGTCGCGGATGAACCGATAGAGGTGTTTTGCGCCGGGCGAACCGATGCTGGCGTTCACGGCACCGGGCAGGTTGTGCATTTCACCACGCATGCGATCCGAAAAGATGCCGCCTGGACGATGGGCGTGAATGCAAATTTACCGCCGGATATCGCCGTGCGTTGGGTGAAAACGGTAGATGAGGATTTCCACGCGCGTTTCAGCGCGACGGCGCGTCGCTACCGCTACGTCATCTATAATCACCGCTATCGTCCTGCGGTGCTTTCGCGTGGTATGACACATTTTTATCACCCGTTAGACGTGGAACGCATGGAGCGTGCCGGGCAATGTCTGCTGGGGGAAAATGATTTTACCTCTTTTCGGGCGGTGCAGTGCCAGTCACGTACGCCGTGGCGCTATGTAAATCATTTAAAGGTTACACGTCACGGTGACTATATCGTGGTAGATATTAAGGCCAATGCGTTCGTTCATCATATGGTGCGTAATATCGTGGGTAGCCTGATGGACGTCGGCTGTGGCAATCGCCCCGAGTCGTGGATTGCAGAGCTGCTGGCGGCCAAAGATCGTACGCTGGCTGGCGCAACGGCCAGAGCCGAAGGGCTGTATTTGGTGGCGGTAGATTATCCCGCGCGTTTTGCTTTGCCGCAGCCTACGATGGGGCCACTCTTTTTAGCTGATTGACGTTTTTTGTTGTAGCGAGTGCGTCTTTTACCTGTTGCACGCTGCCAGATGGCCGTAGGCCAAAAGGCAGCGTGCGATGCGTATTAAGGACGATGCTATTCAGCGTGCTATACGCAAGGCAACACGGATAGTGCGGCTGCTTTGCGTATATCGACCGCGTGCGTTCGATAGAGACTTTGGGAGAAGAAGTTGTGATGGAGTTTATACAGTTTATTATTGATTTTATTCTGCACATTGACGTTCACCTGGCGGAACTGGTGGCGCAATATGGTGTCTGGGTTTATGCCATTTTGTTCCTGATTCTGTTCTGTGAGACTGGGCTGGTGGTGACGCCGTTTTTACCAGGAGATTCGCTGCTGTTTGTCGCTGGGGCGCTGGCGGCGCTGCCGTCGAATGATTTGAATGTGCACACGATGGTGTTCCTGATGATTGTTGCCGCGATTACGGGCGATGCGGTGAACTACACGATTGGACGACTGTTCGGCGAGAAGCTGTTTAGCAACCCGAACTCAAAGATTTTCCGCCGCAGCTATCTGGATAAAACGCATGCGTTTTACGCGCGTCACGGTGGCAAGACGATAATTCTGGCGCGCTTTGTCCCGATTGTGAGAACATTTGCGCCGTTTGTCGCCGGGATGGGGCACATGAGCTATCGGCATTTTGCGGCCTATAATGTCATTGGTGCGCTGTTGTGGGTGTTGTCATTCACCTATGCGGGCTACCTGTTTGGCGATTTGCCTGTGGTGCAGGAAAATTTGAAATTACTGATTGTCGCGATTATTTTCCTCTCTATCCTGCCGGGCATTATTGAGATTGCCCGTCACCGTAGAGCGGCTTCGCGCGGCAATGTGAAATAAGTGAAGTATTTTAACATCCGGTTTGACCAGTTTTTTATCCACAGTACCGGAACGTTATGGTTTAATGGGCAGCATTTATGGTCTGTTCTTGGGAACACCCTGGGTGCCGATGCCTTTGTACCGCGATTGTCGTGCGTCTCAGGCATTTTTTCATTGGCAATGTTGTCAGGGAATAACATGAACAGCGGACTGGCATTTGCCAGGTTCAAGCAGAAAGGTTATCAATGAGCTGGATTGAACGAATTCTTAACAAAAGCAATATTACACCGACCCGTAAAGCGAACATCCCTGAAGGGGTCTGGACAAAATGTGATAGCTGCGGTCAGGTTCTTTATCGTGCTGAGTTGGAGCGCAATCTGGGTGTCTGCCCGAAGTGCGATCACCATATGCGCCTTTCCGCGCGCGCCCGTTTACAGGCTTTTCTGGATAAAGAAAACACTGTCGAGCTGGGAAGCGAACTGGAACCTAAGGATGTCCTGAAATTCCGGGATTCCAAAAAATATAAAGATCGTCTGGTTTCTGCACAGAAACAGTCCGATGAGAAAGATGCGCTGGTCGTGATGAAAGGCACGCTGTACGGCATGCCGATTGTTGCCGCGTCATTTGAGTTCTCTTTCATGGGCGGTTCAATGGCGTCTGTTGTGGGTGCGCGTTTTGTGCGTGCCGTTGAGCAGTCGTTGGAAGACGGTTGTCCGCTGGTGTGCTTCTCCGCCAGTGGCGGTGCGCGTATGCAGGAAGCGCTGATGTCGCTGATGCAAATGGCGAAAACCAGTGCGGCATTGGCAAAAATGCGCGATCGCGGCTTGCCTTACATTTCTGTGCTGACCGACCCAACCATGGGCGGTGTTTCCGCGAGTCTGGCGATGCTGGGCGACCTGAACATTGCCGAGCCGAAAGCGCTGATCGGTTTTGCTGGCCCACGCGTTATCGAACAAACCGTGCGTGAAAAACTGCCGCCGGGCTTCCAGCGCAGTGAATTCCTGATTGAGAAAGGGGCGATCGATATGATCGTTCGTCGTCCAGAAATGCGCTACAAGCTGGCCACCATTCTTGCCAAACTGACGAACCATCCAGAACCGGGCAACGATGACGTGGAAATCCGCAGCGATGCGCCGTCTGAATCATCACAGGATGACGCATAATTGACATGATGGGCAGGACGTGTGGTACTCGACCACGTCGTTCTCGACCGAGTAGCAATACGCACGCTCTGCCCGCAATGAACCGTAAGCTAGTGAACGGGACTCATGGATACTCTTCAAATACCTCAAGCCACGTCACCTTTGGTCACGTGGCTTCATTATCTTGAGCACCTGCACGCTCAGGCCATTGATTTAGGCTTGGATCGCGTTAAGCAGGTTGCCGAACATCTCCAACTGCTCCAGCCTGCCGCGACGATTTTCACCGTCGCGGGGACAAACGGCAAAGGAACGACCTGCTGTACGCTGGAGTCCATTCTGTTAGCCGCCGGGCTGCGGGTGGGGGTGTACAGTTCTCCTCATCTTGTTCGCTATACCGAGCGAGTACGTATTCAGGGCAAAGAATTGCCTGAAGCGCTGCATACTCAGGCGTTTGCGGATATCGAAGCCGGAAGAGGGGCGGTATCGCTTACCTACTTTGAATTCGGTACGCTGTCGGCGCTGCAACTCTTTAAGCAGGCGAATCTGGATGTCGTTATTCTGGAAGTAGGGCTAGGCGGGCGGTTGGATGCCACCAATATTGTGGATGCGGATGTCTCCGTGGTAACCAGCATCGCCATCGACCATACCGATTGGTTAGGTAACGATCGGGAAAGCATTGGTCGCGAGAAAGCTGGGATATTCCGGCAGGGTAGACCAGCCGTTGTTGGCGAGCCGGATATGCCGGGAACGATTGCCGACGTTGCCGCTGAGAAAGGGGCGCAGTTGCGCCGTCGTGGTCGCGACTGGGAATATTCAATGCAGCGCGAGACGTGGAGCTGGCAGGATAAACAGCGCGAGCTGTCACGACTGCCGTTACCCAACGTTCCGTTAGCCAATGCCGCAACGGCACTGGCTGCATTGCACTACTCTTCACTCAACGTGACTGAGGAAGCGATTCGACAAGGCTTGCAGCACGCAGTATTACCCGGTCGTTTTCAGACTGTGCAGGAGTCACCGCGATTGATTCTTGATGTTGCACACAATCCTCATGCGGCAGCGTATTTGGCAAACCGTTTGGCCGGGCTGCCGAAAACCGGAAAAGTGCGGGCTGTCGTTGGTATGCTGTCGGACAAAGACATCGCCGGTACGCTGGCCCACTTAACACCGGTGGTAGATGAATGGTATTGCGCACCGCTGGAAGGGCCGCGTGGCGCAACGGCGCAGCAGATTGCCGAGCACCTGACGCGCAGTCAATCGTTCTCCGATGTTGTTACCGCCTGGCAGCAGGCGATGTCCGAGGCGACGGAGCAGGATATCGTCATTGTGTGTGGATCTTTTCATACGGTAGCGCATGTGATGGAAGCGCTGGATGAGGAGAAGGCGAATGGCGAGTAAATTTCAGAATCGGCTGGTCGGCACGGTTATTCTGGTCGCGCTGGGCGTGATCGTCTTACCCGGCCTGTTGGACGGCAAGAAAAAGCACTACGAGGACGAGTTTGCATCGATTCCGCTGATCCCCAAACCGGGTGACAGCAATGAGATGGAAGCGCTGCCTGCGCTGAACCCGTCGCTGCCACCGGAAGGGGCGGAGGCAGCAATGCAAAACAGTGCGGAAGCCGAAGCACCTGATGCGAGATCATCGACAACGACAGCACCTGAAACCACGACGCAGGCGCCGCCGTCGTCTCATTCTGGCACGAATACGCCAGCCATGACGGCACCGCCAGTGGTGGTTGAGCGTCCACCGGTTCAGACACCAACGCCGGTGACGCCGAAGCCTCAGCCAAAACCTGAGGTGAAACCGAAGCCAGAGCCTAAACCGGAACCCAAACCGGAAGTGAAGCCTGAAACGCAGCCGACGCAGCAAGCGCCTGTCGGACAGGCCTATATTGTGCAGCTTGGTGCGCTGAAAAATGCGGATAAGGTGAATGAGATTGTCGCTAAGCTGCGTCTGTCTGGCTACCGCGCGTATACCGTGCCATCAACGCCGGTTTCAGGCGAAATTACCCGTATTTACGTGGGGCCAGATGCCTCGAAGCAGAAGCTGGAGTCTTCACTGGGCGAGTTGAAACAGCTCAGCGGGCTAAGCGGGCAGGTACGAGCACATTCTGTTCGTTAACGTCGTAGCGTGATGATTACGTGATGGATGGTTCGCAGTCGGTCACGTAAGTAAAAGCAGGCTGCGGGGATGAGGTTCACATCAGTGATACGTCGCCCCGCATCTGTTTTAAGATGCCTGCTATGAGTTTTGAAATGCCGATCGTTGATAGAATCAGGCATGACGTCTTGTCGGTTTTTTCGCCTGATCATCTATCGATGAAATCGGCGGAAATACGCTACGCAAACGTTTTCTTTTTCTGTTAGAATGCGCCGCGAACAGGATGACGTAGCGGCTTATCGGTAGCATCGTTCATTATTAGGATAGTTCATGGTTTGGGTTGATTACGTCATTATTGGCATCATCGGATTTTCGGCTCTGGTTAGCCTGATCCGGGGGTTTGTTCGCGAAGCGCTGTCGTTAGTAACCTGGGGATGTGCTTTTTTTGTTGCCAGTCATTACTACGCTTACCTTGCGGTCTACTTCACCCGTTTTGATGATGAGCTGGTGCGTAACGGCATTGCGATTGCCATTCTGTTTATTGCAACGTTGATTGTGGGAGCTATCGTCAACTATGTGATTAGTTCACTGGTTGAACGTACTGGATTATCCGGCACCGATCGCGTTCTGGGCATCTGTTTTGGTGCGCTGCGCGGGGTGCTGATCGTTTCCGCACTGCTATTCTTTCTGGATACGTTCACTGGTTTTTCACAAAGTGATGACTGGAAACAATCCCAGTTAATCCCGCAGTTCAGTTATATTATCAGGTGGTTTTTTGACTACCTGCAAAGCACGTCAAGTTTCTTGCCGCAGCATTTAACGCTGCGGTAGCGCTGATGAGGAAAAGACACCATGTGCGGTATTGTCGGTATCGCCGGTTTTACACCGGTCAACCAGTCGATTTATGACGCGTTAACGGTGTTGCAACACCGTGGGCAGGATGCTGCGGGTATTGTGACCATCGATGCCTTTAATTGTTTTCGCCTGCGTAAAGCCAATGGCCTGGTGAAGGATGTGTTTGAAGCGCGGCACATGCAACGCTTGCAGGGAAACATGGGGCTTGGCCATGTGCGTTATCCGACCGCGGGCAGTTCCAGCGCTTCGGAAGCACAGCCTTTCTATGTTAACTCTCCGTTCGGTATCACGCTGGCTCACAACGGTAACCTGACTAACGCCCACGAACTGCGTAAAAAGTTGTTCGAACAGGAGCGTCGTCACGTTAACACCACGTCTGATTCTGAAATTCTGCTGAATATTTTCGCCAGAGAGCTGGATCGTTTCCAACACTACCCGCTGGAAGCCGATAATATTTTTGCGGCCGTTGCCGCGACGCACCAGCAAATTCGCGGTGCCTATGCCTGTGTTGGCATGATTATCGGTCACGGTATGGTGGCTTTCCGCGATCCTAATGGGATTCGTCCTCTGGTTATCGGTAAGCGCGATCTGGAAGATGGCCGTAGCGAATATATGGTGGCGTCAGAAAGTGTCGCGCTGGATACGCTGGGCTTTGAATTTTTACGCGATGTGGCGCCGGGAGAAGCGATCTACATTACGGAAAAAGGGCAGTTGTTTACCCGCCAGTGCGCAGAGAATCCAAAGAGTAACCCGTGCCTGTTCGAATATGTCTACTTCGCTCGCCCAGATTCCTTCATCGATAAAATTTCGGTCTATAGCGCGCGTGTTCGCATGGGTCAGAAGCTCGGTGAAAAAATTGCACGCCAGTGGGAAGATCTCGATATTGATGTCGTGATCCCGATCCCTGAAACCTCTTGTGATATTGCGTTGGAAATCGCGCGCATTATCAACAAGCCGTATCGTCAGGGATTTGTGAAAAACCGCTATGTTGGCCGCACGTTTATCATGCCGGGACAGCAGGCGCGTAAGAAATCGGTACGCCGTAAGCTGAACGCCAACCGTGCTGAGTTCCGTGACAAGAATGTGCTGCTGGTGGATGACTCCATCGTGCGTGGTACAACGTCGGAGCAGATTGTGGAGATGGCGCGTGAAGCTGGGGCTAAGCGTGTTTATCTGGCTTCCGCTGCACCGGAAATTCGCTTCCCTAACGTGTACGGCATCGACATGCCAAGCGTCAATGAACTGATTGCCCACGGTCGTGAAGTGGATGAGATCTGTAAAATTATTGGCGCAGATGAGCTGATATTCCAGGATCTCGACGATCTGATTGAAGCCGCGCGTGAAGATAACCCGGATATCTCCCAGTTTGAATGCTCGGTGTTCAACGGCATTTACGTGACGAAGGATGTCGATCAAGGCTATCTGGATTATCTGGAAATGCTGCGTAACGACGATGCCAAAGCGCTGCGTAGCCAGAATGAAGTCGAAGATCTGGAATTGCACAACGAAGGTTAATCGCTAGTCGCACATTACGGCTGTATTGAAGGGGGAGGGCGCGAAAGTGTCCTCCCCCTTGTTGTATCTAGAGAAAATTTGTATCTAGAGAAAAATTGCATAGAGAAAACAGGGTTTCGGTGCTTATCCTTGCTTATCGCTGATCAATGCGGCAAAGTTTGCGCAGATGATTTTTCCGCGTTTCTGCTTACGCGGCTAGCCAGAGGCAGTATGAATGAAGCGACTCATTGTAGGAATTTCCGGTGCCAGCGGCGTCATTTACGGCATCCGACTGCTACAGGTTTTACAGACGCTGGAAGGTATCGAAACCCATCTGATCATGAGCCAGGCCGCCCGGCAGACGCTGGCGTTAGAAACGGATTTTAGCCTGCGTGACGTACAGGCGTTGGCTGATGTGGTACACGACACGCGTGATATTGCTGCCAGTATCTCTTCGGGGTCGTTTAAAACGGCAGGCATGGTGATTTTACCCTGTTCGATAAAAACCCTGTCCGGTATTGTGCACAGCTACAGTGACAATCTATTGACCCGCGCGGCCGATGTGGTGCTGAAGGAGCGTCGTCCTCTGGTGCTGGGAGTACGTGAAACGCCGCTGCATTTAGGGCATTTACGGTTGATGACCACCGCCGTTGAGCTGGGTGCGATAATCATGCCGCCTGTGCCTGCGTTTTATCATCGCCCAGAAAGTGTGCAGGATATTGTCGATCAGACGGTGAATCGTATTCTGGACCAGTTTGATATCGACCTGCCAAAAGATCTCTTCATCCGCTGGCAAGGTGCGTCGTAGCAGGGTAGAGACTCAGGCACGCTATTTTTTTCTCTCGGGGCGGTAAACGTTTACTGCCCTTTTTTTGTGCCTTTTTATCGTATTGCACTGATTTTGTGCGTTAAAGCACTTAAATGGTGCGTGTGAGTTTTTGTTTTCGTGCCAATGTTATCTATCCTTATTGTTATGCGCCAAAAAATGATTAAGAAAATATTTCATAATCAAACAGTTATTCATTAGTTTTTGCATGAACTGCCTATGCGGCTTTTACGATGTCCCTGCGTTCATTGTGGCATGAAAACTGCTTGCTAATGAAAACGGTAATCGTCGGTATTAAAAAACTAATAGCATTCATATCGTTCATTTTTAAAGCAATAAATCGAAATCTGTTCCGACATTGACGACACATGACATCAATCACTCATGATAAGGGTAGCAATATGAAGAAACTGTTCAAAGTCTTGCCGTTGGCACTTATTCTGGCTGCGGGTAGTGCGATGGCGGAGATTCCTAAGAATATTAAAATTGGTACCGATCCTACTTATGCTCCCTTTGAATCGAAAAACGCCAGCGGTGAACTGGTTGGGTTTGATATCGATCTGGCGAAAGAGCTGTGCAAACGCATTCAGGCTAACTGTACGTTTGTAGAAAGCGACTTTGATGCGTTGATTCCGTCCCTTAAAGCTAAAAAAATCGATGCCATCATTTCTTCTCTGTCCATCACCGAAAAACGCCAGCAGGAAATTGCTTTCACCGAGAAGCTGTATGCGGCCAACTCACGCCTGATTGCGAAGAAAGGGACGAGCATTGAACCCACGTTGGCTTCTTTGGGCGGCAAACGTGTTGGCGTATTGCAGGCATCAACACAGGAAGCCTTTGCCAATGCTAACTGGCAGCCGAAAGGCGTTGACGTTGTCGCTTACCAAAATCAGGATCTGATTTATGCAGACCTGGCCGCAGGCCGTATTGATGCCGCTTTTCAGGATGAAGTCGCAGCAAGTGAAGGATTCCTGAAACTTGATGCAGGTAAAGACTATGAATTTGCCGGCCCGGCGGTAAAAGATGACAAATTCTTCGGTGTCGGAACCGGAATGGGCCTGCGTAAAGCGGATACTGAGCTGAAGGCCGCGCTGGATAAAGCATTTGAAGACATGCGTAAAGATGGTACCTACGATACCTTCGCGAAAAAATACTTCGATTTTGACGTTTACGGCGGCTAATGTTGCCACCGTGACTCTCATTTCTTTACCACATGTGTAGCGGGATCGTAGGGCATGCGGCACGGGATCGTTCCTCTCGTGCCGTATTCCTGACTGATGACGCAGCGTGCCATTAACCGCTATTTCAACGGAAATCATTGATGCTCTATGGCTATTCCCAGCTAATTCTGGATGGTGCCATCATGACGCTGGAGCTGGCCGCGAGTTCGTTACTGCTGGCACTGGCTATCGGCCTGATTGGTGCGTCGGCGAAGCTGTCTTCCAACCGTCTGTTGGCAGGGTGTTTTTCCTGCTATACCACGCTGATTCGTGGCATTCCCGATCTGGTACTGATGCTGCTGATTTTCTATGGTCTGCAAATTGCCTTAAACGGCGTGACGGAATCGATCGGTCTGGATCAGATTGACATCGATCCGTTGACTGCTGGAATCATTACTCTGGGCTTTATTTACGGTGCGTATTTCACGGAAACCTTTCGTGGTGCCTACCTTGCTGTGCCGCGTGGGCAAATCGAAGCTGCCGTCGCGTTCGGTTTCTCTCCCATGAAGGTGTTCCGCCGTATTCTGTTTCCTTCCATGATGCGCTTTGCGCTACCGGGCATCGGCAATAACTGGCAGGTGATCCTGAAAGCAACGGCGCTGGTGTCATTGCTTGGCTTGAATGATGTGATTAAGGCGACGCAGTTGGCCGGCAAGGGCACACACGAACCGTTTTATTTTGCGCTGGTTGCTGGGGCGATGTACCTGATTTTTACCACCGTTTCTAACGGCGTGTTGTGGTGGCTGGAAAGGCACTATTCGCAGGGAGTCAAAAAAATAAACTATGAGTGAGATCCTGCAACAATATTGGCAGCCGCTACTGTGGAGCGATGGTTACCGCCTGACCGGGCTGGCGATGACGCTCTGGCTGCTCATCTCGTCGGTCGTTATCGGCGGGTTGATGGCGCTGCCGCTGGCGATTGCCCGTGTGTCTCCACGGCGTCGGTTCAGCTTTCCGGTTTGGCTCTTTACCTATGTGTTCCGCGGTACGCCGCTCTACGTACAGCTTCTGGTGTTCTATTCCGGCGTGTATAGCCTGGAGATTGTGCGCGGCACCGACCTACTGAATGCCTTTTTCCGCAGCGGGCTAAATTGCGCCATTCTGGCGCTGGCGCTGAATACCTGTGCGTACACGACAGAGATTTTTGCGGGGGCAATCCGCTCGGTACCGCATGGTGAAATTGAAGCGGCCAGAGCATACGGCTTCTCCCGCTTTAAGCAGTATCGCTGCATTATTTTGCCGGGTGCGCTGCGTATTGCACTGCCCGCTTACAGCAACGAAGTGATTCTGATGCTGCATTCAACGGCGCTGGCCTTCACTGTAACAGTGCCGGATATTCTGAAGATTGCCCGTGATATTAATGCGGCAACCTACCAGCCGTTTTATGCCTTTGGCATCGCGGCGGTTATCTATCTGGCGATCTCGTTTGTGTTAATTGGGCTGTTCAGAAAGGCGGAACGGCACTGGTTACGTCATCTTTATACCCGTTCATCTCATTAAACGCAGGAAAAAGAGTATGTCGAATAACAAACTGATGGTGACGGAACTGCGTAAACGTTATGGCCAGCATGAGGTGCTGAAAGGGATCTCATTACAGGCGAAAGCGGGTGACGTTATTTCGATTATCGGGTCGTCCGGTTCGGGAAAAAGTACTTTACTGCGCTGTATTAATTTTCTGGAAAAACCCTGCGAAGGGGCGATTTACGTCAGCGATCAGGAAATTCGCATGGTGCGCGACACTGACGGGCAATTAAAGGTATTTGATAAAAAGCAGCTTCAGATGCTGCGGACGCGTCTGACGATGGTATTTCAACACTTCAACCTGTGGAGCTTCATGACGGCGTTAGAGAACGTGATGGAAGCGCCAATTCAGGTGTTAGGGCTCAGTAAAGCGGAAGCGCGTGAGCGGGCGGTGTTCTATCTGAACAAGGTCGGGATCACGGATGCTGCCCAACAGAAATACCCGTCGGATCTCTCCGGTGGTCAACAGCAGCGCGTTTCCATTGCACGGGCGCTGGCGATGGAGCCGGAAGTCTTGTTGTTTGATGAGCCTACGTCAGCGCTCGATCCCGAACTGGTCGGTGAGGTGTTGCGTATCATGCAGCAGCTTGCGGAGGAAGGGAAAACGATGGTGGTGGTGACGCATGAAATGGAGTTTGCCCGTCATGTTTCCAGCCATGTTATCTTCCTGCATCAGGGGGTAATTGAAGAGGAAGGGCCGCCGGAGCAGCTTTTCGGAAACCCGAAAAGTGCACGTTTGCAGCAGTTTTTGTCCGGTGTGTTGAAGTAGGTTTTGGGGCTGATGGTTATCAGCCTCTAGCCTTTTCACCATTCTATGTCGGATAGTGCAAAATTTTCGTGCGTGTTAACCATCGAGTATTCTTATACTTTATCTACTCGCCCGACAAGGAGCGCTCAGTTGCCGCTGCTCCTTGACCACTGGCTTTTGGGCGAGAATCGTGCCGCTGCGCGGTGCCTTCGGCGTTCCTGACCGCTATCCGGGCCGCCAGTGACGCGTTTACTCGCCCCATTAACGGGGCTCGCCCTTCGGGCCAGCACAAGTGCTGTTCAAAAACGTCTCTGACGTTTTTGTCCGACGCGGCACTGCCTTTCGCCGCATCCATGCGGCTCCCCCGGCGGTCATGCCGACCTCAGCACAATTTTTACGCCAGCAGTGCAGAATATTTGGGCATTTTATCAAACTTCAGCTCGGTTTCTTGATGACGTCCTGTAGGGCTTCTTCCAACTCAAAGAAACGAAAACCAAAGCCTGCGGCTTCTAATCGCTGCGGAATGGCGCGCTGCCCTCCCAGTACTAGCGTTGAAGCTTCCCCCATCAGTAGTTTGATCGCGAAAGCCGGTGCTCGCAGAAAGCCTGGGCGATCCAAGACGTGTGCCAGCGTGGCGGAAAATTGTTCGTTATGAACCGGATAGGGCGCAACCATGTTGAACGGGCCACTTAATGTCGGCTGATCCAGCAGATAGAGAATGCCGTTCACCATGTCATCAATATGAATCCACGGCATATATTGCTTGCCGGAACCCATAGGCCCACCAAGCCCGAGGCGGAAAATCGGCAGCATTTTTGCCAGCGCGCCGCCCTGCGCTGAAAGAACAATGCCAGTGCGTAGCAGACAGACACGAGTTTTATCACTTTCGGCGGACTGTGCCAGTGATTCCCAGCGGGCGCATAGATAGTGTGTAAATTCATCGGCTGGGGATTCATCTTCCGTGACCAGTGCTTCTCCCTGATCGCCATAATACCCGACAGCAGAACCCGAGATAAAAACCGCTGGCGGCTTACTGCTCGCTTTTATCAGCGTGGCAAGCTGCTCGGTGATGTTCCAGCGGCTCTTTGCCAGACGCTGTTTCTGTTGTGGCGTCCACCGCTTGTCGGCGATAGGTTCGCCCGCCAAATTGATGACGCCGTCAAAGTCGTTCAGTGAGGTGACATTACTCAGCGTGGACCAATATTCCACCTGATTGCCGAGAACGCCTCTAGCGCGTTCAGGATCGCGTGTCAGTACGGTGATGTGATGGGAAAGCAGCTGTAATCGTTGGATAAGATGGCGGCCAATAAGGCCGGTTCCGCCTGTTATGAGTAGTTGCATCGTGCGCTCCCTTATACTCGTCATACTTCAAGTTTCATGTGCGTTGGCTTCGCTCAAATACTCGGCCCGCCGTGGGCCTCGCCCTAAAGGGCCAACGCTTTGCGTTGTTCAAAACGTTAACGTTTTGTCCTGAAACTCGAATTATTGAGAGTATAGTATTTATGCCTTGTGATAACGCAGGGTCATGGAAACCGAATCGGCGTAACGCAGGGCAAACGGTTTATCGACTTCTACTTCAGCATAGGTTATCCATTCGTGTTCGCTGGCGATGTTAAGCACATCCTGCGTTAATTTTTCCAGCAACGCGAAGCGGTTATCTTCTACGTGGCGAATAATGTTTTTAGTGATGGTGCGGTAGTTCAGCGCATCGGCGATATTTTCGCTGTTGCGTGCCTGTGCTGCTGGGTAGTGAATCACAACGTTGATGATCACATCCTGCTTATTCGTAATTTCCTCATCTTTGATACCGATGAAGGTGCGTAGCCGCAGATTTTTTATACGAATAATGGCGTCAGAAGGATGATGTGGCATTGTTCGGCCCTCGGTTGCTTCTGTTACTGCGACTAAAGCGCAGCGTCAGGGTATCGTTAACGACAATATGTTGATTACCATAGCAGAAGATACCCAAAGGCCGAATGAGATGATGCCAGAATTTTACTGTTCAGCGAGCTGGTAAGCCCGTTGCGTGGCCGGGCGCTCGCTGATACGCGTATACCACGCCTTCACTGCCGGGTAATCATCAAGGTCGACGCGCTGGCGGGCATAAGAAACCACCCACGGGTAGGTCGCGATATCGGCGATGCTGTAATTTTCACCTGCTAGCCAAGGACTGTCTTGTAGGTGTTTATCCAACACGCGATACAGGCGCTGTGTCTCCTGCTGATAGCGTTCAATGGCGTAAGGCACTGGCTGAGGTGCATAGTGGTTAAAATGATGATTCTGCCCGAGCATTGGCCCGAAACCGGCGACCTGCCAGAACAGCCACTGTAGTGTAGCCGTACGCTCACGTAATGACGTGCTCAATAGCACGCCGTGTTTTTCCGCCAGATAGAGCAGAATCGCGCCAGATTCAAACAGGCTAATTGGCGTGTCACCTTCCGCGGGCTGCGTATCGACAATCGCGGGGATTTTGTTGTTAGGCGAGATAGCCAAAAACTCCGGTTTGAACTGTTCGCCTTTGCTGATATTCACGCGATGGAGCTGGTAGGGGAGATTAGCTTCTTCCAGAAACAGGGTGATCTTGTGTCCGTTAGGGGTTGGTGCGTAATACAGGTCAATCATGAATCACGTCTCCGTTTTAATTCAGAAAAACATCATGGACTGTATGGCAGTTGATCGCATCAGAGAGCGATGCGCTGTCAGAATAGCGTATTGAGAAACGGGTTCTTACCCTACCACTTCTACGAGTGAAAAATAAGCGATGGTGTACCTTGTTATACGATCTTTACCGGAAGCGTGCTGCCAACTTTGGTAGACTACGTCCGATAAAGGTGGCAGGTGCTGTGGGTGTAGCATTGTTGATATAAACGTTGTGGAGATAACGATGAAATTGATGTTTGCGTCCGACATACACGGTTCCCTCAGTGCGACGGAACGCGTGCTGGACATTTTTGAGCAGAGTCATGCCGACTGGCTTATCTTGCTGGGCGATTTTCTCAATCATGGCCCACGCAACCCGCTGCCGGAGGCGTATCAACCTACGGAAGTGGCTACCCGACTGAACGCTTATGCATCACGTATCGTTGCCGTGCGTGGGAACTGCGACAGCGAGGTTGATCAGATGTTATTGACCTTTCCGATAACGGCACCGTGGCAACATGTGCTGTTGCCGCAGAATCGCCTTTTCTTGACGCACGGTCATCTTTATCATCCAGAGAGTTTGCCGCCGTTACATGCGGGGGATGTGCTGGTATATGGCCACACTCATATCCCATTCGCTGAGCAACGCGGTGAATATTATTTTTTTAATCCCGGTTCAGTGAGCTTGCCGAAAGGGGGATACCCCGCGAGCTACGGTTTATTTGAACAAGATGAACTGCGGGTTCTACCCTTACACGGCGGTGAGCCTATTGCACAGGTCGCGATTAGGCACTAATTTAGCGTATACCCTGTTTTTGACCTTGAATAACGGCAAGGTAGCAGGGAATATTCGCAGCAAAGATCGATCATTTAAAACAGACGCGCGTAGCAACGTGCCAATACTAAAGGGTTTCAGAGGATGGCGGAACAAAGTCAGGCAGCAGGCACAGAGTGGGTTGATATCGTCAATGAAAACAACGAGGTAATTGCTCAGTCAAGTCGTCAGCAGATGCGTGCTCAGACCCTTCGTCATCGAGCTACTTACATTGTTGTACATGATGGCATGGGTAAAATTCTGGTGCAGCGCCGGACGCAAGTCAAAGATTTCTATCCCGGCTGGCTGGACGCGACCGCTGGCGGCGTAGTTCAAAGCGGTGAGCAAATGCTGGAATCTGCACGCCGTGAAGCCGAAGAAGAGCTTGGCATTGCGGGTGTGCCATTTGCAGAACATGGCCTGTTCTATTACGAAGGCGAAAATTGCCGGGTGTGGGGTGGGCTGTTTAGCTGCGTCACCCACGGACCGTTTGCGCTACAGGAAGAAGAGGTTGATGAGGTCAGCTGGCTGACGCCGCAAGAAATCACCGCACGCTGTGATGAATTTACGCCGGACTCGCTGAAAGCGCTATCGCTGTGGCTGACGCGCTATAGCGATCAGGAATATGGTAAGCCGATTTCACGTAAGCTGAACGAGGCGGTAGAAGCTGCTGCGACTCCTGCGGTTAATAAAAGTATTCATGATGAAAATGCTCATGATGAAAATGACAACAGCGGCGTTGCTCCATCAGACGCTGGTTCACAGAAATAATATCTCCCCTGTCTCGCCGCTGCTTTTTCTCCGCTGCGGCGTCACTTTTTCCGAGTGATCAACGGCGGTTATCACTCGGGAACATGAATACTCTTCTTGATGTCCTTCAGATAAATCACGATGGTGAACGTCATGATCACTAGCAAAGCCCACGAGCTCCATTTCCCTACGTGAACCATCGACCAGGCTCCGAGCTGTTCTGGATAACTCCAGACACTGAAAAGCGTACTGATATTTTCAGCCAGCCAGATAAAAAAGCCGATCAGAATAAAGGCCAATGACAGCGGCATTCGTCGTTCCCGATCGTAAGGCGTGAAAATGACGGTGGTACGCGCATAGAGCCCGACAGCCAGTGCGGCAATGTACCAGCGATAATCGCCGATATAGTGGTGAGTGAAGAAATTGGCATAAATAAGTAGCGCGACCAGCGTCGCCAGCCAGTAGGGCGGGTGATGACGAATTTTAAGATCGAATAGCCGCCAGGATTGAATGATATAGCTACCTACAGAGGCGTACATGAATCCGGCAAACAGCGGCACACCCAGTACCTTGGTGTAGGCGAAATCAGGGTAAGACCAGGAGCGAATACCTGATGAGGTTTTAAACACCTCAAGCGCAAAACCTACGAGGTGAAACAGCGTAACGGCTTTTAACTCATCCCAGGTTTCCAGCTTGCTGGCGATCATCCATCCCTGAATCACAATGGCGAATATCAACAGCAAATCATAGCGCGGGATAGCGAACCAGCCGGATTTCGGCACGCTGAAAACAGCAAGAAAGAACAGGCCAACGAAGATACAAGCGCGGGCTTCTTTGGCTCCGAAATAGAGAAATTCAACCAAAAATCGGGTTAACCCTGTTGGCGATGAAGGCGTGATCCCTTTTTCCAACTGCCGCTGAAAGTGTTGATCTAATAATCGTATTACAGTCATCCATGGACCCTGTTTATGGTTATTCTTGAGCCTGCTCGGTGTGGTTTTTTGTGCGAAGAGCAATAAAAAAATGCCAGCGCTGAGGCTGGCATAGAAGATAACAGAATTAATCTGAATATATCCGTCATACTTCAAGCTGATTGTGCGCTGGCTTCCTTTAAATACTCGGCCCGTCGTGGGCCTCGCCCTAAAGGGCCGCTGCAAGCAGCGTTCAAATCTGCTCCCAGCAGATTTGTCACCCCAGTCACTTACTTGAGTAAGTGACTGGGGATTCGTGCAGTTGCCACCTGCCAAGCAACTCGAATTAGTTAGGATACAGATTAGAGCTGTGTAGCCTGAATGGCGGTCAGGGCAACGGTGTAAACGATGTCGTCTACCAGTGCGCCACGAGACAGGTCGTTAACTGGTTTGCGCATGCCTTGCAGCATTGGCCCGATGGAGATCAGGTCAGCAGAACGCTGTACCGCTTTGTACGTGGTGTTACCGGTATTCAGATCAGGGAAGATGAACACGGTAGCTTTACCCGCAACCGGTGAGTTCGGTGCTTTGGACTGTGCAACGTCAGCCATGATAGCGGCGTCGTACTGTAACGGGCCATCGATGACCAGATCAGGACGTTTTTCCTGCGCCAGACGGGTCGCTTCACGCACTTTCTCAACATCGCTACCCGCGCCGGAGTTACCGGTAGAGTAAGAGATCATCGCCACGCGTGGGTCGATACCGAATGCGGTAGCGGAATCCGCAGACTGGATAGCGATTTCAGCCAATTGCTCTGCGGTTGGGTCTGGATTGATGGCGCAGTCGCCGTAAACCAGAACCTGCTCAGGCAGCAGCATGAAGAACACAGAAGACACCAGTGAGCTGCCCGGTGCAGTTTTGATCAACTGCAACGGCGGACGGATGGTGTTAGCGGTGGTGTGAACGGCACCAGAAACCAGACCGTCAACTTCACCCTGTTCCAGCATCAGCGTACCCAGAACCACGTTGTCTTCGAGCTGTTCACGCGCAACCACTTCGGTCATGCCCTTGCTCTTACGCAGTTCAACCAGACGTGCAACATAGCGCTCACGTACGACAATCGGATCGACGATTTCGATGCCTTTGCCCAGTTCTACGCCCTGAGCGGCAGCAACACGTTGAATCTCTTCTGGGTTACCGATCAGCACACAGTGAGCAATACCACGTTCAGCACAGATAGATGCTGCTTTAACGGTACGTGGTTCATCACCTTCAGGCAGAACGATACGTTTGCCTGCTTTACGCGCCAGCTCAGTCAGCTGATAGCGGAACGCTGGTGGAGACAGACGGCGTGAACGCTCAGATTCTGCACTCAGTGAATCGATCCACTGGGTGTCGATGTGGCGTGCAACATATTCCTGCACTTTCTCAACACGTTGACGGTCATCAGCCGGAACTTCAAGGTTGAAGCTTTGCAGGCTGAGTGAGGTCTGCCAGGTGTTGGTGTCGACCATAAAGACCGGCAGGCCAGTCTGGAAGGCACGCTCGCACAGCTTGGCAATGCTCGGATCCATTTCGTAGCCGCCAGTCAGCAGCAGGGCACCGATTTCCACGCCATTCATGGCAGCCAAACAGGCAGCAACCAGAACATCAGGACGGTCAGCGGAGGTCACCAGCAGTGAACCTGGACGGAAATGCTCCAGCATGTGAGGGATGCTGCGTGCGCAGAAAGTGACAGACTTAACGCGGCGCGTCTGAATGTCGCCTTCGTTGATGATACGCGCATTCAGGTGATTCGCCATATCGATGGCGCGCGTAGCTATCAGGTCAAAGCTCCACGGGATACAGCCCAGAACCGGCAGCGGGCTGTTAGCGAACAGCTGCTTCGGATCAATGTTGGCAACGCTGGCTTTCGTGGAGTCATCGAAGATTTCAGACAGGTCAGGGCGAGTACGGCCCTGGTCGTCTACTGGCGCATTCAGTTTGTTGATGATCACGCCAGTGATGTTTTTGTTTTTGCTGCCGCCGAAGCTGGAACGCGCCAGTTCGATACGGTCTTTCAGCTGTGCCGGGGAATCGTTACCCAGCGCCAGTACGAAGACGATTTCTGCGTTCAGCGTTTTGGCGATTTCATAGTTCAACGCGTTAGCAAACTGGTGCTTACGGGTAGGAACCAGGCCTTCAACCAGAACGACTTCTGCGTCTTTGGTGTTTTCGTGGTAGCGCGCGATGATTTCTTCCATCAGCACGTCTTGCTGGTTGGAGCTCAGCAGGGCTTCAACGCGGCTCATCGCCAGTGGCTCGGCGGCGTTGATGGCGGAATTGGCACGAATAATGGTGGTCGTTTGATCTGGCGTATTGTCGCCACTACGCGGCTGGGCAATAGGTTTGAACACGCTCAGGCGGACGCCTTTCTGTTCCATGGAACGGATGACACCCAGGCTGACGCTTGTCAGACCAACGCTGGTGCCAGTGGGGATCAACATGATTATACGGGACACGGCCGAACCTCTTTACGGTTGCTCGTTAGTCAAAAACAACACCGTCAGCCTTGGCTGACGGTGTTGGGAGTTACGTGTTTTACGCGGTCAGACGGTAAGCGTCTTCGGCGATGACCAACTCTTCATTGGTCGGGATAACCAGCGCCGCGCGGGTGCCATCTTTAGCGATGTTGCCACTTTTACCGAAGCGTGCAGCCAGATTGCGTTCGTGATCGACGTCAAAGCCCAGCAGACCCAGTTTTTTCAGTGACAGCTCGCGAACCATTGCCGCATTTTCACCGATACCACCCGTGAAGATCACCGCATCCAGACGACCTTCCATCAGTGCCGCATAGGAACCAATGTACTTAGCCAGACGGTGGCAATAAACGTCCATTGCACGTTTAGCGTCTGCTTTCGTCTCGTAGTTATCTTCAACGTAGCGGCAGTCGCTGGTCACTTCAGTCAGACCTTGCAGACCGGATTCTTTGGTCAGCAGGGTGTTGATGCGCTCAACGCTCATGCCCAGTGCATCGTGCAGGTGGAAAATCACAGCCGGGTCGATATCGCCGCAGCGCGTACCCATCACCAGACCTTCCAGCGGGGTCAGACCCATTGAGGTGTCAACGCATTCGCCATTACGGATTGCAGTAACGGAACCACCGTTGCCCAGATGGCAAGTGATTACGTTCAGCTCTTCTACTGGTTTGTTCAGCACTTTGGCGGCTTCACGAGAAACAAAGTAGTGGCTGGTGCCGTGGAAGCCGTAGCGACGGATGTGGTTTTCTTTATACAGTTTGTACGGCAGTGCATAAAGGTAGGATTCTTCCGGCATCGTCTGGTGGAACGCGGTGTCGAAAACAGCGACGTTCTTATCAGCCAGGTGCGGGAACGATTTCAGTGCTTCGTCGATACCGATAAGGTGCGCCGGGTTGTGCAGAGGTGCAAAAGGCACGGAATCTTTGATACCCTGAAGAACATCATCAGTGATGATCGCGGATTGGGTGAACTTCTCACCGCCGTGAACGATACGGTGACCAATAGCAACCAGTTGAGCTGACAGCTCCGGTTTCTGAGACAGAATGGTATTGACGATGAAGTTCAGCGCTTCGCTGTGAGCTGCACCGGCACCCAGTTCGGCGTCTTGTTTACTGCCGTCCATTTTCCATTTGATACGGGCTTCAGGCAGGTTGAAACACTCGGCTAAACCAGACAGGTACTCTTCTCCGTTAATCGCATCGATGATCGCGAATTTCAGGGATGAACTACCGCAGTTAAGAACCAGTACTAACTTACTCGACATGGAAGTACCTACTTGTTATACATGGTTAAAAAAATGTCACACAGGGCATAGCATATCGCATACCGCTGCTGGCATTTATGATTAACATCATACCTTGGTGTGATACACCAGACACGATGATGAAATAGGGTCGACATTATGATGTAGGTTATATCGGATAATCGATATAACTAATCTCTACAACAACGTGACATCGACCGGATGTAAACCGCAGCTTTAAAGCGATGGATAACCGCGTTATGGCCGTTGGCTGCGCTTATGTCGCAAAGGGAATTATACTCCTTGCGTGTAGTCATACTACTTTAGGTATACAGCGGCCAAAAGGCCGATCTAGGATACCGATAGCGTAGGCTAAACACAAAATATATTTTAACCTTATCAACTTGAGTTGTTGATTTGTGCAAAAGTTTTATTTTTTATCTGTAAAGTTGAGGTGTGGCTATGGCGACGAAACCAGACAGTAGAATCAGTTGGCTACAGCTACTCCAACGTGGGCAGCATTATATGAAAACGTGGCCAGCAGAAAAGCGGCTGGCGCCCGTATTTCCTGAAAACCGTGTGGCGCGGGCGACACGGTTTGGCATCCGCGTCATGCCGCCGCTAGCGGTGTTTACCTTAACGTGGCAGATTGCGCTCGGTGGCCAGCTTGGCCCCGCCATTGCGACCGCGCTGTTTGCCTGTAGCCTGCCGTTGCAGGGGCTCTGGTGGCTGGGTCGCCGTTCTGTGACGCCTTTACCGCCGACGCTAGCACAGTGGTTCCATGAGATTCGCCATAAGTTATTGGAGTCAGGTCAGGCACTAGCGCCATTAGAAGAAGCGCCAACTTACCAAACGCTAGCGGATGTGCTGAAGCGTGCGTTTAACCAGCTTGATAAAACCTTCCTGGATGATTTGTGATCGGCGTCAGGCTGCTGTGTGCGTGTTGGTGGCTATTTTTTTCTTTCCCCTGTTTCAAATCAAAGAAGCGGTGGCTACCGCTACCGTGACACGATTCAGTATGCGATTCTGAGGACAATACCTATTTAGCGATATTGGCTTACACCAAAGAGGTTCAGGAGAGCACCATGGAAATGACAAATGCCCAGAGATTGATCCTTTCAAATCAATATAAAATGATGACGATGCTCGATCCTGATAACGCCGAGCGCTATCGCCGGTTACAAACGATTATCGAGCGTGGTTATGGTTTGCAGATGCGCGAACTGGATCGTGAGTTTGGTGAGCTTACCGAAGAGGTGTGCCGCTCGATTATTAACATCATGGAAATGCATCATGCCTTGCAGGTGTCGTGGACCAATTTGAAAGATAAGCAGGATTTGGACGAGCGTCGCCTGACTTTCCTGGGCTTTGATGCCGCAACGGAAGCACGCTACCTCGGTTTTGTACGCTTCATGGTACATGTGGAAGGTCGCTATCCTCATTTTGATGCGGGCACACATGGGTTTAACGCTCAGACAAAAATGTGGGAAAAATACAACAGAATGCTGGCTGTCTGGCAATCTTGCCCGCGCCAGTATCACTTGAGTGCGGTTGAGATCGCACAGATCATCAACGCCTGATTAATGAAAAAGGGGCTTTCTGTGGAGTGTAAAGGTTTTCTGTTCGACCTCGATGGTACGCTGGTTGATTCACTGCCTGCTGTAGAACGTGCGTGGATTAACTGGGCAAAAGATCACGATATTGAACCACAGGAAGTGCTGGATTTTATTCATGGCAAGCAGGCAATCACCTCCCTGCGTCATTTTCTTCAAGGGCAAAGCGAAGAAACGATTCAACAAGAGTTTGATGCGCTGGAGAAAACAGAAGCATCTGATACGCAGGGTATTGTTGCCATGCCTGGGGCGAAGGCGCTGTTGGATCGTTTGGATGCACTGGATATTCCCTGGGCGATTGTGACATCTGGCACGGTGCCGATTGCCAGCGCACGTCATCACCGCGGGGAACTGCCTGCTCCTCGTGCCTTTATTACAGCGGAACAGGTTGCTAAAGGTAAACCTGCTCCCGATGCCTATTTACTTGGCGCACAGCAGTTAGGACTGAAACCGGAAGAGTGTGTGGTTGTTGAGGATGCACCCGCGGGCGTGTTATCGGGTCTGGCGGCTGGCTGCAAGGTCATTGCGGTGAAGGCACCCGTGGATACGCCGAAGTTGGATCAGGTCGATCTGATTCTGGATTCGCTGGAGCAGATAGAAATAGAACCATTGCCGAACGGCGCTAAGGTGCTTCTGCGCCAGTAGGTCGCCTGTAACATAATGACAAAACTGTGACTAAAGATGATCAGACCTCGCATCCGCGAGGTTTTTTTATGGCAGACTATCCCTGTCTGCCACCCTTTGGGTCACCGCTGTGCGGTGTTGAAAAATGCTCCTGCATTTTTTATGGCATGCTGAACCACTACCTCTCAACATGCATTTTTCTGTCAGGGGAAACGTTTTGAATAGCGAACTTCTCTGGGTGTTATCCCTGTTGCTGATCGCCATTGTGTTGTTTACCACCAATAAATTACGCATGGACGTCGTCGCGCTGTTGGTCATCATCGCGTTTGTACTGAGCGGTACGCTGACGCTATCTGAAGCGTTGGTAGGGTTCAGCGATCCTAACGTGATATTGATTGCAGCCCTGTTTGTGATTGGTGAGGGGTTGGTTCGTACCGGTGTTGCCTACCAGGTTGGTGATTGGCTGGTTCGCGTGGCGGGCAGCAGTGAGATGAAGATGCTGATCTTACTGATGGTCACCGTTGCGCTGCTGGGGGCTTTCATGAGCTCCACTGGCGTTGTTGCGATTTTTATTCCCGTCGTGCTGAGTGTTTCCGCCCGGATGAAAGTTTCTCCCGGAAGGTTGATGATGCCGCTGAGTTTTGCCGGATTGATTAGCGGCATGATGACGTTGGTCGCCACGCCGCCGAATATGGTGGTGAGCAGCGAGCTGATGCGTGAAGGTGTTGCGGGTTTTGGATTTTTTAGCGTGACGCCGATAGGGATAGTGGTATTGCTGTTGGGCGTGGCGTATATGATGGTGGCGCGTTACTGGCTTGGCGACGCTGAGACGGCAACGGCAAAAGAGATGTGGAAGAGAAGAACGTTTCGCGATCTGATTCGTGATTACCGATTGACGGGGAGGGCGCGTCGGCTGGCGATTCGGCCAGGATCGCCTTTTATCGGCCACCGTCTGGATGATTTACGCCTGCGTCAGCGCTTTGGGGCGAACGTGGTCGGGATTGAGCGCTGGCGTAAATTTCGCCGCGTGATGATCAGCGTGGCGGGCAATACTGAACTTCGCCTGAATGATGTCTTACTGATCGACATGTCGGCGTCTGAGGTGGATTTACGCGAATTTTGCACCGCGCAGCGGCTTGAACCGATGGTGCTGCGCGGTGAATATTTCTCTGAGCAGGCGCGTGATGTGGGAATGGCCGAAGTCTCTTTGATTCCCGATTCCGAGCTGCTGGGGAAAACGCTGTATGACGTCGGTTTCCGAAGCCGCTACGGTCTGAGTGTCGTGGGGATTCGCCGGTCAGGTGAAGCGATGGAAGGTATTCTGGCTGATGAGCCGCTCCAGCTCGGTGACATTCTGCTGGTGATGGGCGATTGGCGCATGATTCGACAACTGCACACGCAGAAAAACGACTTCCTGTTGCTTAATCTCCCTGCTGAAGTGGATGACGTTGCACCCTCAGTGAGTCAGGCGCCACACGCGCTGTTTTGTCTGGCGCTGATGGTGGCGATGATGCTGACGGATGAAATACCGAATGCGGTTGCTGCGCTGATTGCTTGTTTGCTGATGGGCAAGTTCCGCTGTATCGACATGGAAAGCGCTTATCGGGCTATTCACTGGCCGAGCATTATTCTTATCGTCGGGATGATGCCGTTTGCGCTAGCGTTGCAACAAACGGGCGGTGTGGCGCTGATCGTTAAAGGGTTGATGGATGTCGCTGGGAACGCCGGGCCGCATGTGATGCTGGTGTGCTTGTTTGTGCTGTGTGCCGTGATTGGCCTGTTTATTTCCAACACGGCGACGGCGGTGCTGATGGCACCCATTGCGATTGCCGCAGCGAAACAGATGGGCGTGTCACCTTATCCTTTTGCAATGATCATCGCCGTGGCGGCATCTGCTGCATTTATGACACCGGTGTCATCACCCGTGAATACGCTGGTATTGGGGCCGGGTGGGTATAAATTCGGGGACTTTGTGCGCGTTGGCGTCCCCTTTACCGTTCTGGTGATGTTGGTCAGCGTGGTGATGGTGCCGTGGCTATATCCGTTCTGATACAGCCAGCCCGTTATAGCGGCGAATCCTGACTGATTTCGTCCAGCGACAGGCTAAAGCTGGGAACGAAAACCGTCATGAAATAGTCCATTTCCGGGCTGTGGCGCAGTTGCAATGTTTTTTCCAGTCGGGCCTTGGCAAGCGTGAATTCCGCGTTGCCTGCTGATAATTCTTCCAGACATTTCAGGTAGGCGCAGAGCGCGTCTGCCTGTTTAACGATGACGCGTTCTTCTTCGCTGGTGTAGTGATCATCCAACAGCATGCGATAATCCTGCTGCAACTCTTCCGGCAACATCTCAACCAGTTTCTGCTGTGCAATCTTCTCTATCTTCTTGTACTCATGTGCGATTTGCGCGTTGTAGTACTTAATAGGCGTCGGCATGTCACCGGTCAGTACCTCGCTGGCATCATGGTACATCGCCAGCAGCGCGATGCGTTCTGCGTTCAGGTTACCCTCGAATTTGCGGTTTTTGATTACCGCCAGCGCGTGAGCGACGAAAGCGACCTGAAGACTGTGCTCGGAGACGTTTTCCGTGCGCACATTGCGCATCAGTGGCCAACGGCTGATCAGTTTTAGACGAGATAAATGGGCGAAAAAGTGGCTCTGATTCATGGCGTTCTCTCAGACAACAGCACGGTGAAATAGCGATATCGTGGGCGTCTATTGTGGGCATTTGCCGGAGATTATGCAAACGAAGGTCAGGTTTTCGCCGAGCGACGATTGCCCGGCGAGGGTAGGTTCGATTACCGCTGGGCTATTGGTGATAGTGTCCCAGAAAACGCCCTAATTTGTGGATCGCCATGTCCAGCTCATCAATACGCGGCAGTGTGACGATGCGTACGTGGTCTGGGTAAGGCCAGTTAAACGCGGTTCCCTGAACCAGCAACACTTTCTCCTGCAACAGGAGATCCAGCACCAGCTTTTGGTCGTCGTGGATATTAAAGCGCTTGGCATCAATGCGTGGGAACATATAGAGCGCGCCGCGTGGTTTTACGCATGATACGCCGGGGATCTGATTGATCAGTTCCCAGGAACGGTTGCGCTGCTCGTACAGGCGCCCGCCAGGCTGAATAAATTCGCTGATGCTCTGATAGCCGCCCAGCGCGGTCTGAATCGCATGCTGCATTGGCACGTTGGCACACAAACGCATAGAGGCCAGCATTTCCAGCCCTTCAATATACCCTTTTGCGTGCTTTTTCGGGCCGTTCAGTACCATCCAGCCCTGACGAAAACCAGCCACACGGTAGGTTTTGGAAAGCCCGTTGAATGTGACGGTCAGCAGATCCGGCGCGAGTGCGGCAATGGAGTGGTGCTGCGCATCGTCATACAGAATTTTGTCGTAAATTTCGTCGGCGAAGATGATCAGGTTATGTTCGCGTGCAATCGCCACGATATCCAGCAGCAGTTCTTTGCTGTAGACCGCACCCGTTGGGTTGTTCGGGTTGATGATGACAATACCGCGCGTATTAGACGTGATCTTTTTGCGGATATCATCCAAATCGGGGAACCAATCGGAGGACTCATCGCAAAGATAGTGAACGGCGTTGCCATTAGACAGGGAAACCGCTGCGGTCCAAAGCGGGTAGTCCGGCGCAGGAACCAGCATTTCATCGCCTGGGTTAAGCAGCGCCTGCATGGATTGCACGATGAGTTCAGAAACACCGTTACCAATATAGACGTCTTCAACCGTAATATCGCGCATATCCCGCGCCTGATAGTGCTGAACGATAGCTTTGCGGGCGGAATACAGACCTTTGGAATCACAGTAGCCCTGCGCGGTAGGCAGGTTACGGATCACATCGACCAAAATTTCGTCCGGTGCCTCGAAGCCGAAAGGCGCCGGGTTGCCAATGTTCAGTTTAAGGACTTTATTACCTTCTTCTTCAAGCCGCTTGGCTTCCTTTAAGACTGGGCCACGGATGTCATAGCATACGTTCTCCAGTTTCTTGGATTTTTCAATCGGAGACATAAATAGTACGAACCTTCTGCAGAGAGCGCATATTCCCAGACGGAATAGCATAACCTGCTTAATGTACTCCTCCTGTAGTACCTTTTGAAGAATGATTATCGCTTTTGCTGCAAATGGTTGCGCATCTGCACTATATGGTTGTGTACTCGTTGGATGGTGCGATATGGTAGGGGGCGGACAACTATTCATACCGTACTTTTTTAGCGCCAGAGTAGGGTGACAGGGAGAGCGTGTTTATTTAAGTGTGGAGCGTATTTATTTCGCAAGATGAAATAAAGGGAAGGTGCCGTTGTTATTGAATTAAGGATTAAGACTGGTGAGTCATTTAATTACATGATGTCTTACCAATGGAAAGGCGATAGTGGTAACGAAATATAAGTATTTTTTTGCCCTTATCGTGCGTCTGCGATAGTGTCTTTAAATGTATCGGTCATTACCTGTACATGTAATAAAACACCAGGAATATTTTGTTAAAATTAAAATAGATAAGTGAAAAATCGTATGACCAGTGCAAATCGACCAGTACTTAATCTCGATCTTGATTTACTGAGGACGTTTGTTGCCGTTGCAGATTTAAATACATTTGCAGCGGCGGCGACCGCAGTCAATAGAACCCAATCGGCTGTCAGCCAACAGATGCAGCGGCTGGAGCAACTCATCGGAAAGGAGCTTTTTGCCCGACACGGGCGTAATAAATTGCTGACCGAACACGGCATCCAGTTTCTGGGTTATGCCAGAAAAATATTACAATTCAATGATGAAGCTTGTATTTCATTAATGTACAGCGATATTCAGGGTACGCTGACCATCGGGGCGTCTGACGATACCGCAGACACCATTCTTCCTTATATTTTACATCGGGTGACATCCGTATTTCCTAAACTCTCCGTCAATGTCAGCGTAAAACGTAGCGCTGAAATGATGGAAATGTTGAATCAGGGAAAAATAGATCTGGTTATTACCACAATGAACGGTGTGGTGTTTCCTCATGTGTTATTACGTAGTTCTCCAACGTTATGGTATTGCGCGGCGGATTATCAGTTCCGATCGCAAGAACCTGTACCTCTGGTTGTTCTCGATGAGCCAAGCCCTTTCCGTACGTTGGCTACACAGCAACTGACGGCCGCTGGGATCCCCTGGAGAATTGCATATGTGGCTTCAACGCTGTCTGCGGTACGCGCCGCGGTGAAGGCCGGCATGGGGATTACCGTGCGGTCAGTGGAAATGATGAGCCCTGAATTGCGAGTGTTGGGCGAAGAGGAAGGGTTGCCGAGATTGCCTGAAACACGTTATTTCCTCTGCCAGAATCCTAATCAGGAGAATGAGCTGGCAACGGCAATTTTCAATGTGATTGAATCAGGGAAGCCCTCTCACATTACGCCTGTCAGCGTGTTGGCAAACAGCGTGAATGAAAAACTGCCTTCCGACCCATCGCTGAAGGATGCGATCTAATCATAATGGCGAGTTAACGATCATTCGGGGAGGGTAGGGATGCACCCCGAATGATGATGATTTATGAATAAGGTGTTAAACCCACATCGGTAGAGGCTTCTCGGCCTCATTTTTTCACGCCGATCCCACTTCGCGTTTTCCATTCCACATCAATAGGCTAGGCGCGGCGAGGCTCATGCCCCTATCTGCTTTATAAAACACCGGTTCTTTTTTTTTAAAAAGATGTTATGGAAAATAGCGTCAAACCTTGTCCAGCATCATCTTGATTTTTTTACTAACTAAATTGGTAAAAATGTGTGCTGGATCAAAAAATACCCCTAATAACCACATGGGGGAACAGGCATTTTCTGTGAAAATGGTATAGTGACGCAGTGAACTTGCTTCCTGTGCTGCTAAACAATGGTTAATTGACAAAAGTACTGACTCGATTTAGCTGCGGGTGAGAACACAAAATGTTAACAAAACAGCGTGCATGTAAAGTAATGTACTGTTATTTTTAGTAAGGTTGAAAAAAAGGTTACAAATTTAGGGGCTCAACCATACCAAGCAAGGCTTACCTGATACGTTTCCATGCTTTTTTGTGGTTATTAATCCTTCCTTTTAATCGATGTGGCGCATTAACTGCCGATAATAGAGCAGAGGTGTTACCCGCCACTTTTGATGAGTAAGCAAAGAGAATGTCAACAACTACTGAAATCCTCGCCCATCATTGGGCGTTTGCGCTATTCCTTATCATTGCCGTAGGCCTTTGCGTCTTCATGCTGACCGGTGGATTCTTGCTGGGGGGGAGAGCCAAAGCCAGAGCCAAAAACGTACCTTATGAATCCGGTATTGACTCCGTAGGTTCAGCGCGGTTACGCCTGTCCGCTAAATTTTATCTTGTCGCTATGTTTTTCGTGATCTTCGACGTTGAAGCCCTCTATCTCTACGCTTGGGCTGTGTCTATCAAAGAAAGCGGCTGGATTGGCTTCATTGAAGCAACCATTTTCATTTTGGTGCTGTTGGCTGGTTTGATTTATCTGGTACGCGTTGGGGCACTTGACTGGACCCCGGTACGTTCCAAGAGACAAGTCGTTAAATCAGACATCATCAACACTACCAACAATCATCCGCAGTAACAGCGAGGCATTTTAAGATGGACTATACGCTCACCCGCATAGAGCCGGACGGTGAGAATGACCGTTATCCCCTGCAACGTCAGGAGATCGTTTCCGACCCTCTGGAGCAACATGTTCACCGCAGTGTCTACATGGGCAAACTGGAACATGCATTACACGATACGGTTAACTGGGGTCGTCAGAACTCCCTGTGGCCGTACAACTTTGGCCTGTCCTGTTGCTACGTAGAAATGGTGACGTCATTTACCGCAGTCCATGACGTCGCGCGTTTTGGGGCTGAGGTTCTGCGTGCGTCGCCACGTCAGGCTGACTTCATGGTAGTAGCGGGAACCTGTTTTACCAAAATGGCTCCCGTTATTCAGCGCCTGTACGAGCAAATGCTTGAGCCTAAATGGGTTATCTCCATGGGCGCATGCGCTAACTCCGGCGGCATGTACGATATTTATTCCGTCGTTCAGGGCGTAGATAAATTCCTGCCTGTTGATGTGTATATTCCAGGCTGCCCGCCGCGACCTGAAGCCTACATGCAAGCACTGTTGCTGCTGAAAGAATCCATCGGTAAAGAACGCCGCCCTCTGTCATGGGTGGTGGGTGAACAGGGCGTTTACCGCGCCAACATGCAATCTGAGCGTGAGCGCAAACGCGGCGAGCGAATCGCTGTGACCAACCTGCGTTCGCCTGATGAGATTTGACCTGTAGATGATAAACCCGGTGGCCGTGTAATACCTCGATAATAGTGTGCGGTCATTATCAGCTACAGAAATAGCACATTTAATGTGGTGACATATTTATGACAGATTTAACGACACACGATCTCGCTCAGCCAGGCTGGCAAACCCGCGATCACCTTAACGATCCGGTCGTTGACGAACTGTGTAACCGTTTTGGACCAGATGCATTTACTGTACAGGCAACCCGCACAGGTATCCCTGTTGTGTGGGTCAAGCGTGAGCAATTACTGGATGTTGTCGCATTCCTGAAAAAACAGCCGAAGCCTTATGTCATGCTGTTTGACCTGCACGGTATGGATGAGCGGTTGCGCACCCATCGTGAAGGTTTACCTGCCGCCGACTACTCCGTCTTTTATCACATCATTTCCATCGAACGTAACCGCGACATCATGCTGAAAGTCGCGTTGTCCGAGAGCGATCTGCATCTACCGACCGTGACCAAATTGTTCCCGAATGCCAATTGGTATGAGCGGGAAACCTGGGAAATGTTCGGTATGACCTTTGATGGCCACCCGCACCTGACGCGCATTATGATGCCGCAGACGTGGGAAGGGCACCCGTTGCGTAAAGATTATCCGGCGCGTGCGACCGAATTCGATCCTTTCGAGCTGACCAAGCAGAAAGAAGATCTGGAAATGGAATCGCTGACGTTCAAACCGGAAGAGTGGGGAATGCAGCGCGGCACTGAAAATGAGGACTTCATGTTCCTCAACCTCGGCCCGAACCACCCCTCTTCACACGGTGCTTTCCGTATTATCCTGCAATTGGATGGCGAAGAAATCGTCGACTGCGTACCTGATGTGGGTTACCACCATCGCGGTGCGGAGAAAATGGGCGAGCGCCAGTCCTGGCACAGCTACATTCCTTATACCGACCGTATTGAATACCTCGGCGGCTGCGTTAACGAAATGCCGTATGTACTGGCTGTGGAAAAACTGGCAGGTATTGATGTGCCGGATCGCGTCAAGACGATTCGCGTCATGCTCTCTGAACTGTTCCGTATTAACAGCCATCTGCTGTACATCAGTACCTATATTCAGGACGTCGGTGCGATGACACCAGTGTTCTTTGCGTTTACTGACCGCCAGAAAATTTACGATTTGGTTGAAGCGATTACCGGCTTCCGTATGCACCCGGCGTGGTTCCGAATTGGCGGCGTGGCGCACGATCTGCCACGCGGCTGGGAACGTCTGCTGCGTGAGTTCCTTGATTGGATGCCGGCTCGTTTGGACACCTATGTCAAATCCGCGTTGCAGAACACCATTCTGAAAGGCCGTACTCAGGGCGTCGCTGCCTACAATGCGAAAGAAGCGTTGGATTGGGGCGTAACCGGTGCGGGTCTGCGTGCAACAGGTATTGGTTTTGACGTGCGTAAATGGCGTCCCTATTCCGGTTATGAAAACTTTGACTTTGAAGTACCCGTAGGCGACGGCATCAGCGATTGCTACAGCCGCGTGATGCTGAAGGTTGAAGAGCTGCGTCAGAGCCTGCGTATTCTGGAACAGTGCCTCAAGAACATGCCGGAAGGGCCGTTCAAAGCGGATCACCCGCTGACGACGCCGCCGCCAAAAGAGCGCACGTTGCAGCATATCGATACGCTGATCAACCACTTCCTTCAGGTTTCCTGGGGTCCGGTTATGCCTGCCAATGAATCATTCCAGATGGTCGAAGCAACGAAAGGCATCAACAGCTATTACCTGACCAGTGACGGCGGCACGATGAGCTACCGTACCCGTATTCGCACGCCGAGCTATGCGCATCTGCAACAGATTCCTTCTGTCATTCGTGGATGTCTGGTATCCGACCTGATCGTTTACCTCGGCAGTATTGATTTCGTAATGTCAGATGTGGACCGCTAATTATGCATGATCATAACAATCACGATCATATTGACGCTCAGGGACAACCTGCTGCTGATTCGCTGACAAAAGACAATGCTTTTGTATTGAGTGACGCCGAACGTGACGCCATTGAGCACGAAAAACATCACTACGAAGATGCCCGTGCCGCGTCAATCGAAGCACTGAAAATTGTGCAAAAGGCTCGCGGTTGGGTGCCGGATGGCGCTATCAACGCGATTGCCGATCTGTTGGGTATCCCTGCCAGTGACGTGGAAGGTGTGGCGACATTCTACAGCCAGATTTTCCGTCAGCCTGTTGGGCGTCATGTTATTCGCTATTGCGACAGCGTCGTGTGCCATATCAATGGCTATCAGGGCGTTCAGGCTGCGCTTGAGCGTAAACTCAGCATCAAACCGGGTCAGACAACGTTTGATGGACGTTTCACGCTGCTGCCGACCTGCTGCCTGGGGAACTGTGACAAGGGGCCGTCAATGATGATTGATGAAGATACCCACAGCCATGTGACGCCGGAAGGAATTGAATCGTTATTGGAGCAGTATCAATGAGTAAAGACATTGTTCTGACTGCTGAGCAGCATCCTCTGACCTGGCGTTTACGCGCAGACAAACAGCCAGTATGGCTGGATGAATATCGCAGCAAAAACGGCTATGTTGCCGCGCAAAAAGCGCTAACTGGCATGGCGCAGGATGACGTGGTCTCACTGGTTAAAGACGCTGGCCTGAAAGGGCGTGGCGGCGCGGGCTTTTCGACAGGCTTGAAGTGGAGCCTGATGCCGAAAGACGAAAGCATGAACATCCGCTATCTGCTGTGTAACGCGGATGAAATGGAGCCTGGTACATATAAAGACCGCCTGCTGATGGAGCAAGAGCCCCATCTGCTGGTTGAAGGTATGTTGATAAGCGCCTTTGCGCTGAAAGCCTACCGCGGTTACATCTTCCTGCGCGGTGAATACATAGAGGCTGCCGTTCATCTGCGTCGCGCAATCGAAGAAGCGAAAGCGGCTGGCCTGCTGGGTAAAAATATTCTGGGCAGCGGGTTCGATTTCGAGCTGTTCGTGCATACGGGCGCCGGGCGTTACATCTGCGGTGAAGAAACTGCGCTGATCAACTCACTGGAAGGCCGTCGTGCCAACCCTCGCTCCAAGCCACCGTTCCCAGCGTCTGCGGGTGTGTGGGGCAAACCGACCTGCGTCAACAACGTGGAAACACTGTGCAACGTACCGGCGATTATCGAGCATGGTGCGGCGTGGTATCAGGGGTTGTCTGCGGGTAAAAGTAAAGATGCAGGCACGAAACTGATGGGCTTCTCTGGCCGCGTCAAGAACCCGGGTCTATGGGAACTGCCGTTCGGTACGACTGCGCGTGAAATTTTGGAAGACTATGCGGGCGGCATGCGCGATGGTCTGAAGCTGAAAGCCTGGCAGCCGGGTGGTGCAGGTACGGATTTCCTGACGGAAAACCATCTCGATCTGCCGATGGATTTTGAGCACATTGCGAAAGCCGGTAGCCGTATGGGGACCGCGCTGGCGATGGCCGTCGATCACGAAATCAACATGGTCTCGCTGACGCGCAATTTGGAAGAATTCTTCGCCCGTGAATCCTGTGGTTGGTGTACGCCATGCCGCGATGGGCTGCCGTGGAGCGTGAAGATTCTGCGTGCGCTGGAGAAGGGCGAAGGCCAGCTTGGCGATATCGAAACGCTGGAGCAGCTTTGCCGTTTCCTCGGGCCGGGTAACACCTTCTGTGCGCATGCGCCGGGTGCAGTCGAACCGTTGCAAAGTGCCATCAAATATTTCCGGGAAGAATTCGAAGCGGGTATCTCTAAACAGTATTTAGGCAATGTTAAAGCGATTGGCGGTATTCAGCCTAACCTGTTGAAAGAGCGCTGGTAAGTTATCGCTCAATACGTGCGAGATGCAGTGAATGTATCCGCAGGGTGGCGCAAATAAGCCACCCTCATAAACCCAATAGATTTCAAGGCGCAGGTAACCAACGCATTTGCGATTTGAAAGTGAGGGTATACAGAATTTTTGATTAGCGCTCGTGGTAACACGGGCCATTATGGAAGCATGCTGACTATGGCTACTATTCATGTAGACGGCAAAGAGTATGAAGTAAATGGAGCAGACAACCTTCTGGAAGCTTGCCTGACTCTGGGACTTGATATTCCTTACTTTTGCTGGCACCCCGCGCTCGGGAGCGTCGGATCCTGCCGCCTCTGTGCGGTAAAACAGTACCAAAACGCGGAAGACACCCGCGGTCGTCTGGTGATGTCTTGTATGACACCAGCAACCGAAGGAACGTTCATCGCGATTGAAGATGAAGAAGCGAAACTATTCCGTAAAACGATAGTTGAGTTTCTGATGACCAACCACCCGCACGATTGTCCGGTATGTGAGGAAGGCGGTAACTGTCATTTGCAGGATATGACGGTGATGACGGGGCAGAACTTCCGTCGCTATCGCTTCACCAAGCGTACCCACCGCAATCAGGATCTTGGGCCGTTCATTTCTCATGAGATGAACCGCTGTATCGCGTGCTATCGCTGCGTGCGTTACTACAAAGACTATGCGGATGGTAAAGATCTCGGCGTTTACGGTGCGCACGACAACGTTTACTTCGGTCGTCCGGAAGATGGCACGCTGGAAAGCGAGTTCTCCGGTAACCTGGTTGAAGTGTGTCCGACCGGTGTCTTCACCGATAAAACGCACTCTGAGCGCTACAACCGTAAATGGGATATGCAGTTTGCACCGAGCGTCTGCCAACAGTGCAGCATCGGCTGTAATACCAGCCCCGGTGAACGCTATGGCGAACTGCGCCGTATCGAAAACCGTTTCAACGGTAGCGTAAACCACTATTTCCTGTGCGACCGCGGCCGTTTTGGTTACGGCTACGTCAACCAGAAAGACCGTCCGAACCAGCCGCTGCAACGTCGTGGTGATGACTGGATCGCGCTGAACGCCGATCAGGCACTGCAAGGCGCGGCGGATGTTCTGCGTCAGGCGAAGAAAACGATCGGTATCGGTTCACCGCGTGCCAGCATTGAAAGCAACTTCGCTTTGCGTGAGCTGGTGGGGGCCGAGAACTTCTACACGGGTATCGCGCAGGAAGAACAAAATCGTCTGCAACTGATCCTGAAAGTGCTGCGCGAAAGCGGTGTGAGAACGCCAGCGCTGCGTGAGATTGAAGGCTACGATGCGGTTCTGATTCTGGGTGAAGACTTGACGCAGACGGGGGCTCGTATCGCACTGGCCGTTCGTCAGGCTGTTAAAGGCAAAGCCCGCGAAATGGCGGCAGCGCAGAAAGTGGCTGACTGGCAGATTGCGGCGATCATGAACATTGGTCAGCATGCCAAACACCCGCTGTTTGTCACCAACGTCGACAACACCCGTCTGGACGACATCGCTGCATGGAACTACCGTGCGCCAGTTGCCGATCAGGCACGTCTTGGTTTCGCTATTGCGCACGGTCTGGATAGCAGCGCACCGGCAGTGACCGATCTGGCTGCGGGACTCGATCAGAAAGTCGATATCATCGTACAGGCGCTGGCTGGTGCGAAAAAACCACTCATCATCTCCGGCACCAATGCGGGTAGCGAAGACGTGATCTCCGCTGCGGCAAACGTTGCCAAAGCGCTGAAGAATCGCGGTTCTGACGTCGGTATTACCTTTGTTGCACCTGCTGCTAACAGCATCGGGTTGTCAATCATGGGCGGCGGCTCGTTGGATGATGCGCTGGCGCAGTTGGAAAACGGCAACGCCGATAGCGTGGTGGTTCTGGAGAACGATCTCTACCGTCATGCTCCAATCGCTCGCGTGGATGCGGCGCTGGAAAAAGCTGAGAACCTGATTGTGGTTGACCATCAGCGTACTCGCATCATGGATAAGGCCAGCATCATTCTGTCTGCCGCCAGCTTTGCTGAAAGCGACGGTACATTGGTGAATCAGGAAGGCCGCGCTCAGCGTTTCTTCCAGGTTTATGACCCAACGTACTACAACGACAAAGTCGTGATGCTGGAAAGCTGGCGCTGGCTGCACTCGCTGTATATCACCTATAACAGCCGTCAGGTTGACTGGACGCAGTTGGATAACGTGATTGATGCGTGTGTTGCTGCTCTGCCGCAACTGGCTGCAATCAAAGATGCCGCGCCGGACGCGTCGTTCCGTATTCGTGGTCAGAAACTGTCACGTTCACCGATTCGTTCCAGCGGACGTACTGCAATGCGTGCCAATATCAGCGTGCATGAACCACGTCAGCCCATCGATAAAGACACTATGTTTGCCTTCTCAATGGAAGGGAACAACAGCCCGACAGCTCATCGTCAGCAGATTCCGTTTGCCTGGGCGCCAGGCTGGAACTCACCGCAAGCCTGGAACAAATTCCAGGACGAAGTGGGCGGACATTTGCGTCATGGCGATCCGGGTGTGCGTATGATCGAAGCCGGAGAAGGTTCGCTGGCGTATTTCGATAACATTCCTGCGGCTTTCGTCCCACAAGCGGGTCAATGGCGCGTTGCGCCGTATTATCACCTGTTTGGCAGTGATGAAATGTCACAGCGTTCTGATGTGATCCAGCAGCGTATGCCAGAGCCTTATGTAATGGTGAACCCGGCTGATGCGGCAACGCTGGGTGTGAATGCAGGTACATTGCTGGAGTTGACCTGTGCAGGGCAAACGCTACGTCTGCCACTGCGCTTAAGTGCGGCATTGAGTCAGGGACAGGTTGGTTTACCGCTGGGCTTACCGGGTATTGCGCCGGTGCTGGCGGGTGCAACCGTTGAAAATCTGCGGGAGGCCGCACAATGAGTTGGTTAACACCGGAATTAATCGAGATTCTGATCTCTGTCGGAAAAGCGATCGTGATTCTGCTGGTTGTGGTGACCTGTGGCGCATTCATGAGTATGGGTGAACGTCGACTGCTCGGCCTCTTCCAGGGACGTTATGGACCGAACCGGGTAGGTTGGGGCGGTTCATTGCAGCTTGTCGCTGACATGATCAAAATGTTCTTCAAAGAAGACTGGGTGCCGAATTTCACCGATAAGGTGATCTTCACGCTGGCACCGATGATCGCGTTTACGTCAATGTTGATTGCCTTCGCAATTGTGCCGATCACGCCAACCTGGGGTGTCGCCGATCTGAACATCGGTATCCTGTTCTTCCTGATGATGGCGGGTTTGGCCGTTTACGCGGTGCTGTTTGCCGGTTGGGCGAGTAACAACAAATATTCGCTGCTGGGTGCGGTACGTGCTTCTGCTCAGACCGTGAGCTACGAAGTGTTCATCGGCCTGTCGCTGATGGGGGTTGTCGCGCAGGCGGGCTCGTTCAACATGCGTGATATCGTCGATTCTCAGGAACACCTGTGGAACGTTATCCCGCAGTTCTTCGGCTTTATTACGTTTGCCATCGCAGGCGTGGCGGTATGTCACCGTCACCCGTTTGACCAGCCTGAAGCTGAACAGGAACTGGCAGATGGTTACCACATTGAATACTCCGGTATGAAATTCGGTCTGTTCTTTGTCGGGGAATATATCGGGATCGTGACTGTTTCCGCGCTGATGGTGACCTTATTCTTCGGTGGCTGGCATGGTCCAATCCTGCCTCCGTTTGTCTGGTTTGCGCTGAAAACTGGCTTTTTCATGATGATGTTCATCCTGATTCGTGCTTCGTTACCCCGTCCGCGTTATGACCAGGTGATGTCTTTCGGTTGGAAAGTCTGTCTGCCGATAACGCTTTTGAATCTGCTGGCGACAGCCGCCGTCATTTTGTACAACGCTTAAGAAGGGGTGAATAAACCATGACATTGAAAGAGTTAGTGGTTGGTTTCGGCACCCAGATACGCAGTATCTGTATGGTGGGAGCGAATGCTTTTAAGAAGCGCGAAACCAGAATGTATCCAGAAGAGCCTGTGAATCCACCGCCGCGCTACCGTGGTCGTATCGTGTTGACGCGCGATCCTGATGGTGAAGAGCGTTGTGTTGCCTGCAACCTGTGTGCGGTGGCCTGTCCGGTCGGCTGTATCTCATTGCAGAAAGCGGAAACCAAAGATGGTCGCTGGTATCCCGAGTTCTTCCGCGTCAACTTCTCGCGCTGCATTTTCTGTGGCTTCTGTGAAGAAGCGTGCCCGACAACCGCTATCCAGCTGACGCCGGATTTCGAGATGGGCGACTACAAACGTCAGGATCTGGTGTACGAGAAAGAAGATCTGCTGATATCGGGGCCGGGTAAATATCCGGAATACAATTTCTACCGGATGGCTGGTATGGCAATCGATGGGAAAGATAAAGGTGAAGCTGAAAACGAAGCCAAACCCATTGATGTCAAAGGCCTGTTGCCCTAAGGAGCTAGCATGGAATTCGCTTTTTATACCACAGGCTTGATTGCGATACTGGCGACATTGCGCGTCATTACGCATACCAATCCTGTGCATGCATTGTTGTATATGGTCACCTCGCTCATGGCGATTGCGGGCGTATTTTTCTCGCTGGGGGCTAATTTTGCCGGCGCGCTGAGCATCATCGTGTATGCGGGTGCCATCATGGTGCTGTTTGTGTTCGTGGTCATGATGCTTAACCTCGGTAATTCCGTAGAAGAACAAGAGCGGAATTGGCTGAAACCCAGCGTCTGGATCGGTCCGAGCATTCTTTCACTGGCGTTACTGGTGATTGTCGTCAATGCCATTCTTAGCCTGAAAGAGCAGGGCATCACGGGGACGCCTGTTGAGGCGAAAGCCGTGGGTATCAGCCTGTTTGGGCCTTATGTTCTGGCAGTTGAATTAGCATCAATGCTGCTGCTGGCGGGATTGGTTGTCGCTTTCCACATTGGTCGTGAAGATAAACGTGGTGACGTTGTCAGTAAAGAAGGCGCGAACCAGGACGTTGAGAAGAAAATAACGGGGGAACGCGCATGATTCCGTTACAACATGGATTGATTTTAGCCGCTATTCTGTTTGTTCTCGGGCTGACTGGTCTGTTGATTCGTCGTAACCTGCTGTTTATGTTGATCAGTCTTGAAATTATGATCAACGCTGCCGCGCTGGCCTTTGTGGTCGCAGGCAGTTACTGGCAGCAGCCGGATGGTCAGGTGATGTACATTCTGGCGATTACGCTGGCAGCGGCTGAGGCCAGTATTGGTCTGGCGCTGTTGCTACAAATGTATCGTCGTCGTCAGACCCTGAATATTGACACAGTCAGTGAGATGCGCGGATGAACTTACTCTATTTAACAATACTCTTCCCGCTGCTCGGCTTTCTGTTGCTGGCATTTTCCCGCGGGCGTTGGTCGGAAAATACGTCCGCGACCGTCGGTGTTGGCTCGATTGGTCTGGCAGCGTTGGTTACCGCTTGGGTTGTGGTCGATTTCATGGGCCAACAGCACGGCGGCGTGACCTTCTTTAATCAGCACCTGTGGACATGGATGGCTGTCGGCAACTTCGACATTAGCGTCACGCTGACGCTCGATGGCCTTTCGGTGACGATGCTGTCCGTTGTAACGGGTGTCGGCTTCTTTATCCACCTGTTTGCTTCCTGGTACATGCGTGGAGAAGAGGGATATTCTCGCTTCTTCGCCTACACCAACCTGTTTATCGCGAGTATGGTCGTTTTGGTACTGGCAGATAACCTGTTACTGATGTATCTCGGCTGGGAAGGGGTAGGGCTGTGTAGTTACCTGTTGATCGGTTTCTACTACACCAATCCGAAGAACGGTGCGGCAGCGATGAAAGCTTTCATCGTTACGCGTGTGGGTGACGTCTTCCTCGCCTTTGCATTGTTCATCCTTTATAAAGAGCTGGGCACGCTTAACTTCCGCGAGCTGATGGTATTAGCACCGCAGAAACTGGCTGAAGGTTCACCAGAAATTACGTGGGCGACGCTGATGTTGCTGGGTGGTGCGGTCGGTAAATCTGCACAGCTGCCGCTGCAAACCTGGCTGGCAGATGCGATGGCCGGTCCAACGCCGGTATCTGCACTGATCCACGCCGCCACGATGGTTACCGCGGGCGTTTACCTGATTGCGCGTACCAACGGTCTGTTCCTGATGGCACCGGATGTTCTACATCTGGTGGGGATTGTGGGTGCAGTCACGCTGGTGTTGGCAGGTTTTGCCGCTTTGGTTCAAACCGACATCAAGCGCGTCTTGGCCTATTCCACCATGAGCCAGATTGGTTACATGTTCCTGGCACTGGGTGTTCAGGCATGGGATGCCGCAATTTTCCACCTGATGACGCACGCGTTCTTTAAAGCGCTGCTGTTCCTCTCTTCTGGTTCGGTGATTCTGGCCTGCCACCACGAGCAGAATATCTTCAAGATGGGCGGCCTGCGTAAAACGATTCCGCTGGTTTATGTCTGCTTCCTGATCGGGGGCGCGGCGCTGGCTGCACTGCCGCTGGTTACTGCGGGCTTCTTCAGTAAAGACGAGATTCTGGCTGGCGCATGGGCAAATGGTCACATCAATCTGATGGTGGCTGGATTGGCTGGTGCCTTCATGACCTCGCTGTATACGTTCCGTATGATTTTCATCGTGTTCCACGGTGAAGAGAAAACCAAAGCGCATGCAGGAAAAGGCATTTCTCACCACTTACCGCTGGTTGTGCTGATGATTCTGTCCACCTTTATTGGTGCGATGATTGTTCCGCCGTTGCATGGTGTATTGCCCGCAACGACAGAGCTTGAACATGGCCAGTTGATGACGCTGGAAATTACCTCTGGCGTGGTGGCGATTGCCGGTATTCTGCTTGCCGCTGTGCTGTGGCTGGGTAAACGTCAGGCGGTGAATAGCATCGCGAAGAGTGCGCCGGGTCGTTTCTTCTCGACCTGGTGGTTCCACGCGTGGGGCTTCGACTGGTTGTACGACCATGTCTTTGTTAAACCGTATCTGGCTATCGCGAAGCTGTTGCAGCGTGATCCGTTAAATGCGTTGATGACGCTTCCGGCTACGGTCACCCGCTGGGGTAACCGTGGGCTGGCGCTCAGTGCGAATGGTCAGTTGCGCTGGTACGTTGCTTCTATGGGCTTTGGTGCCGTACTGGTGCTGGCCTTGTTACTGCTGGTCTAAAGCGGTATCCGGTAACGTATAAAGGTAGGGCATTCCGCAGACAGGAATGCCCGCCACGGCAAGTTTTCAGATTTCTTTAATTTAGGGACACAAAACGCCATGCTACTACCTTGGCTAATTCTTCTCCCCTTTATCGGCGGTCTGCTGTGCTGGCAGTTAGAGCGTTTTGGTACGAAAGTGCCGCGCTGGATAGCGTTGATTGCAATGGGGCTGACACTCGCTCTGTCTCTGCAACTGTGGTTGCAAGGCGGTTACTCACTGACGGCGCCGACAGGCGTACCACAATGGCAATCCGAGTTTTATGTGCCATGGATCCCGCGCTTCGGTATCGGTATCCACCTTGCGCTGGATGGCCTGTCACTGCTGATGGTGGTACTGACCGGTTTGCTGGGTGTGCTGGCAATCCTCTGTTCCTGGAATGAAATTCAGCGCTATCAGGGCTTCTTCCACCTGAACCTGCTGTGGATTCTGGGCGGTGTTATTGGCGTGTTCCTGGCCATCGACATGTTCCTGTTCTTCTTCTTCTGGGAAATGATGCTGGTACCGATGTACTTCCTGATTGCGCTGTGGGGGCATAAAGGCTCCGACGGTAAAACCAGAATTACGGCGGCGACCAAGTTCTTCATCTATACCCAGGCAAGCGGCCTGATCATGTTGATTGCGATTCTGGCGCTGGTCTTTGTGCACCACAATGCCACCGGTGTCTGGACGTTCAACTATGAAGACCTGCTGAAGACGCCGATGTCATATGGTGTTGAATACCTGCTGATGCTGGGCTTCTTCATCGCATTTGCTGTAAAAATGCCTGTCGTGCCGTTGCACGGTTGGCTACCGGATGCACACAGTCAGGCGCCAACTGCGGGTTCAGTTGACCTGGCGGGGATCCTGTTGAAAACGGCAGCCTATGGTCTGCTGCGTTTCAGCCTGCCACTGTTCCCGAACGCCTCCCACGCCTTTGCACCGATTGCCATGTGGTTAGGTGTAATTGGTATCTTCTACGGTGCCTGGCTGGCATTCAAACAGACGGATATCAAACGTCTGATTGCTTACACCTCTGTGTCCCATATGGGCTTCGTGATGATTGCCATCTATTCCGGTAATCAACTGGCTTATCAGGGGGCGGTGATTCAGATGATTGCGCACGGCTTGTCTGCTGCGGGTCTGTTTATTCTGTGTGGTCAACTGTACGAACGTCTGCATACCCGTGACATGCGCGAAATGGGTGGCCTGTGGGCGCGTCTGAAATATCTGCCAGCGCTGTCTCTGTTCTTTGCTGTGGCAACCTTGGGGATGCCGGGTACAGGTAACTTTGTCGGCGAATTCATGATTCTGTTCGGCAGCTATCAGGTTGTGCCGGTGATTACGGTGATCTCAACCTTCGGTCTGGTATTTGCGTCGGTCTACTCACTGATCATGATTCAGCGTGCTTATTACGGTACGCCTAAGTCTGATGAACCATTGAAGAGTATGTCGTTCCGCGAATTGTCTATCGTGATGCTGTTGGTGGTATTACTGGTGTTGTTAGGGGTTTACCCGCAACCGATTCTGGATACCTCCAGTGCCGCGATGTCAAATATCCAGCAGTGGTTTATGTCGTCTGCTCCAGATTCAATTATTTCAACAACAAGGCCGTAATTCGCCATGACAATAACTCTTCAACAACTAATTGCGCTATCGCCGCTGTTGATCGTCGGATTGACGGTAGTGGTTGTGATGCTGTGCATTGCGTGGCGACGCAACCATTTTGTCAACGCAACCATGACGGTTATCGGCCTGAATATTGCGTTGCTGTCACTGTACTTTGTCGGTCAGGTTGACCCAACGGACGTGACGCCGCTGCTGCGTGTTGATGGCTTCTCGATGTTCTATACCGGACTGATTCTGCTTGCCAGTCTGGCAACCAGCACGTTTGCCTACCCGTGGCTGCAAGGCTACCCAGACAATCGTGATGAGTTCTACCTGCTGGTCTTAATTGCTGCGCTGGGTGGGATTCTGCTGTCGAGCGCCAACCATCTGGCTTCGCTGTTCATCGGGATTGAATTGCTGTCTCTCCCGCTGTTTGGTTTGGTTGGCTATGCCTTCCGCCTGAAACGTTCGCTGGAAGCCAGTATTAAATACATGCTGCTGTCGGCGGCGGCGTCTTCCTTCCTGCTGTTTGGTATGGCGTTGATTTATGCTGAATCAGGCGATATGAGCTTTGCCAGCCTTGGTAAGAGCCTGAGCGATCACCAAATCCATGAGCCGCTGTTGCTGGCAGGCTTGGGGATGATGATTGTCGGTCTGGGCTTCAAGCTGTCTCTGGTTCCGTTCCAGCTGTGGACGCCTGATGTGTATCAGGGGGCACCTGCGCCTGTGTCTACCTTTCTGGCGACGGCCGGTAAAATTGCCGTTTTCGGTGCAGTCATGCGTTTGTTCCTGTATGCGCCGATGGCTGACAGCGAGTCAGTTAGAATCGTGCTGGGTGTCATCGCATTCGCATCGATCTTGTTCGGTAACGTGATGGCGGTGTCGCAAACCAACATCAAACGTCTGCTCGGTTACTCTTCGATTGCGCATCTGGGTTACTTGCTGGTCGCGCTGATCGCGGTTCAGAGCCATCAACTGGCGCTGGAAACTGTCGGTGTTTATCTGGTGGGTTACTTGTTCAGCAGTCTGGGGGCGTTCGGTGTGGTCAGCCTGATGTCTAGCCCGTACCGTGGTGCTGATGCCGATTCGCTGTTCTCTTACCGTGGTCTGTTCTGGCATAAACCGATTCTGTCTGCGGTGATGACGGTGATGATGCTGTCGCTGGCGGGTATCCCGATGACACTGGGCTTCTTCGGTAAATTCTATGTGCTGGCTGTCGGTGTTAATGCTGAACTGTGGTGGTTGACTGGTGCGGTGGTACTGGGTAGTGCTATTGGTCTGTATTACTACCTGCGTGTGATGGTCAGCTTGTACCTGACGGCGCCGCAGCAATTACAGCGTGATACGCCAAACAACTGGGCTTTAACCGCGGGTGGGGTGGTCGTACTGATCTCCTCCATCGCAGTGCTGTTCTTTGGTTTGTACCCACAGCCGCTTATCTCTTTGGTGCAATTGGCACAGCCGATGATGTAACCACTGACGAGAGTTAGGTTGAACAGAAGCGCCGTTGATGAGAATCAACGGCGTTTTTTTATAGCGAGCTTCCTGCTAGGCACCCTTTGGATCGTCGCAAGCGACGTTGAAAAACACTCCCTGCGTTTTTTTATGGTGGGAAAGTGCGTTTTAGGAATGATCTGGTCTGCTGAATCCCTGAAAGTCAGAAAAAGTTGTCTATAGTTAACAAGGTACGGCTTAAAACTTATGACTTTTCATAACAGAAGGGAGCACTTATGGCGGCGACAAAAAAACAGCCTGAAGAGATTCGTGTTGATGATGATTTAAAACTTCTGTCTGAAACGCTGGATGGGGTATTACGCTATACGGGCGATCAGGCAGATCAAGCCTATCTTGATTTGAAGAAGGGCGCGGAAAAAGCGCTGTTGGAAGTCAAAGCCCGTATCGGTGTGACTGACAGCTATTATGCGCGCGCCAAGCAGGTGGCGGACAAAGCCGATGTTTATGTGCATGACAAACCCTGGCATGGTATCGGTATTGGTGCCACCGTCGGTCTGGTGTTGGGATTGCTGCTGGCTAAGCGTTAGTTCCTGCATTCTGAGTCAGAATCGCTCTATCGCTCATTAACTCTGAGCAAGATAGGGCGAATTTCCGAGTAAAACACGTCATCCAGATGGATCATGTGAAATGCCTGACAATGTAGCGGGATTACCCGCTACATCCCACGATATCTTCTAGCCCTGAACCTTATCCTCTTTCTCCGGCATCCCTTGTACCCAATAAATGGCTTCAAACGGGCGTAGCGCCAGTATTGCGGGCTGAGGCTGTGCATCAGCGTAATTGCTGAATAACAGTCGCCAGCGGTGGTCATGGGTATCAATTGGAGGCTGCCAGCGCTGAATCTGTTTGCTGAGATTTGCCAGAACTAGAAGCTGCTGTCCCTCCCAGACGCGCTGATAGCACCAGACGTTAGGGTGATCGGGTAGCAAATCCTGATAATCTCCGTGCGTCAGCAGTGGAAGTGCTTTACGCATAGCGATAAGCTGCTGATAGGTATAAAAAATAGAGTCTTTATCTGCCAGCGCCTGTCCTGCGTTGATTTGGGTGAAGTTCTCGCATGGTGCGATCCACGGCGTGCCAGTCGTGAATCCAGCGTGGGGGCTGGCGTCCCATTGCATCGGCGTGCGGCCGTTATCGCGTGATTTGCTGGCGAGAATTGCTAAAGTCTGTTCGTCTGGTCGACCTCGTTCGTGCTGTTCAGCAAACTGATTCAGGCTTTCAATATCGCGGTATTGTGCAATCTGCGTATAGCCGGGATTGGTCATACCGAGTTCTTCTCCCTGATAGATATAAGGTGTACCTTGCATGCCGTGCAGCACCATCGCCAACATCTTGGCGGATTGCACACGGAATTCGCCTTCGTCACCAAAGCGTGACACGATGCGCGGCTGATCGTGATTACACCAGAACAGCGCATTCCAGGCATGGTTGTGCATCCCCTGCTGCCAGTAATTAAAAATCTGCTTGAGCTGGATAAAATCAGGCTCCGCCAGTGTCCATTTTTCCCCATTCGGATAATCGACTTTCAGGTGATGGAAATTGAACGTCATGGAGAGTTCACTACCGTCCAGTGCGGCGTAGCGGCGGCAGTGCTCCAGTGAGGTCGAAGACATCTCACCGACTGTCATCAAGTCGCGCGGCTGAAAAACATCCCGACTAAATTCCTGCAAGTAATCATGAATCAGGGGGCCATCGGTATAGAAACGACGCCCGTCGCCCTGAGCGTCTGACGGAAAATCCTGCTGTTTAGAAACCAGATTGATGACATCCAGCCGCAACCCATCCACGCCTTTATCCGCCCAAAATTCACAGACCTGTTTTAACTCATCCCTCACGCGCGGGTGTTCCCAGTTCAGATCGGCCTGTTCAGTGGCGAAAAGATGCAGATAGTATTGTTTGCTTTCTTCGTGCCACTGCCAGGCTGGGCCGCCAAATTTTGAACGCCAGTTATTAGGTAGCACCCCGTCATGACCCTCACGCCAGATATAAAAATGACGATACGGGCTGCGGCGATCCTGTGCGTTCTGGAACCAGTGGTGTTGCGTCGACGTGTGGTTGAATACCATGTCCATGACGACACGGATACGGCGCTGATGCGCTTGCGCGATCAACGTTTCCATATCAGCCATCGTGCCATAGGCTGGGTCGATGGCGCAGTAGTCGGCGACGTCATAGCCGTTGTCAACCTGAGGAGAGAGGTAAACCGGTGTCAGCCAGATCGCATCGACGCCCAGCTGTTGCAGATAATCGAGTCGGGCGGTGATGCCGGCGATGTCGCCAATACCATTACCGGTACTGTCCTGAAAGCTCTTCGGATAGATTTGATAAATTACGCCATTTTGCCACCAGGGAAGCGAGGCGATCACGGTCATGAGGTCGCTCCTTTATAACAGTGGGCCGTGCTTGCACGGCCTGAGTTGAGATAATAATTATATGTCAATGCTATGCAGGGTCGAGCGTGCCATTGCGACTTTTGCGTTTATAGACCAGCGATGTCAATACCATCGGAATGACGGCGGCGACCAGCATAGCAAGGGCGAAGACTCCCCAAAACTGTGGTTTGATGGAGAGAATGCCCGGTAATCCACCTACGCCAATACCATTTGCCGTTACGCCGTAGAGGCCGCAAATGAGCGCGGCGGCAGCAGAGCCAATCATGGCGCACAGCATCGGAAAGCGATATTTCAGGTTGATACCGTACATCGCGGGTTCGGTCACACCCAGAAAGGCGGAAATCGCCGCTGGGACAGAAATTTCACGTTCGTTGGTTTTCCGGCTGACGAGGATCACCCCGACAACGGCAGCTGCCTGCGCAATGTTGGACAGTGCGATGAGTGGCCAGACGGGGGTGCCGCCCATGCTTTGAATCATCTGCATATCAATCGCTAACGTTGTTTGGTGCACGCCCGTGATGACTAACGGCGCATACAGGAAGCCAAACAGCGCGGCACCAACGGGGGCGAAGCTGCCTGTCATGACCGCCTTAACCGCCCAGGCGACGCCATCACCAATCATACGACCAAACGGACCAATCAACGTATGTGCCAGGAAAACGGCCAAAATGAGTGAGGTTACAGGCACGACCACCAGATAGAGGTAATCCGGCACGATTCTCTTCAGCCGCGTTTCGATCAGTGCCAGCGCCATCCCGGCTAAGACGGACGGAATGACCTGTGCCTGATAGCCTATCTTTTCGATCGTGAACCAGCCGAAATTCCACACCTCAGGCGTTTGCTGACCGATGAGGTAGGCGTTCATGAGTTGTGGCGATACCAGTGTGATACCGAGCACGATGCCAAGGATCGGCGTGCCGCCCATTTTGCGTACAGTTGACCAGCAAACGGCAACGGGAAGATAGAAGAAGATGGCTTCACCCAGCAGCCAGAGGAAATCGTAGATGGTTTGCCAGGTCGGGTAGAGTTGTACCAGCGTTTGCCCGTCGCGCATTGGAATATCGCCAATTACGTTACGGGCGCCGAGGATCAATCCCCCGCTGATGAGTGCAGGGAGCAGCGGAAAAAAGATCTCGGCAAAATGTGAAATGCTGCGCTCGAACCAGCTCATATTCTGTCGGGCAACGACTTTGGCTTCTTCCTTATTGATTTCGCCTTTTCCCGTGGTGGCGAGCAACGCTTTATAGTACTCATCCACATCAGTGCCAATCACGACCTGAAATTGTCCGGCATTCGTGAAGCACCCTTTGACAATACGCAGCTCTTCGATGTTCTTCGGATGGGCTTTGGATGCGTCGTGCAAGACGAACCGGAGACGGGTGATGCAGTGCGTGACAGCCGCGATATTCTCACGCCCGCCGACCAGTTCGATCAGACGATCAATATCCTGTTGTTTTACTTTACTCATAGTCAGTCCTTTTATCTTTTAGCGCAGACGTCGGGGACGCGAAGCAAGTACAGAAAAGCATAGTCTGTTAATGATGGTTTTGCTGTGAAAGGAAAACGCATTGAGCTGTTTTTTAAAGAGAATGTTCAGGCATGCGCTGTGCTGCACAAATCTATAACGTGCAGGTAGACAAAAGAGGAAGGGGGATGAATGAAACCTGTAGAAGCGGCAGAAAAACAAAAGCCGCCTATGAGAAGGCGGCTTCAGAGATTGTTTATATCACAATCAGAACGGGCTGATGATTGACCCAATACGTTCACAGTAACTGACATAAACATCTCCCATTCTTTTAAAGAATTTGCTGATTCTACGCATCGTTTTCATTAGCAGTCTCCTCTAACGGGTTAGTTAAGTGTGATATTCATCACGTTTTTGATGGTAGCGAAGATGAAATTGGATTTCAACATTTTTGTGATGTTAGTCACAAAAATATAACGAGGTGGCAAATGAAATACGTCGTGAAGAGAAAGAATCTGATGCGTAGCCGGAAAGGCAGCGCATCAGGTGATGGAGGGTATGTGGAGTAATATCAGGCAGGATAGCGATAAATATTGTGATCGAACCACCTCTCGCCAATCTGCTCAGCATCTTTTTCCGTATGGTGAAAGCGAAAACCAAGTCGTTGAGCGACAGCGTTGCTACGCGTGTTGGCGGTTGACGCTCTGATGACACTGCGTTCAACGAGGCTCGCATCGGTATAGGCCGTTATCAGCGTGCTGACAGCCTGAGAAACGATGCCTTTGCCTTCAAAGGCTTCGGCGATCCAATAACCGATGACGCCTTCTTTATCCTGAATCGTGTTGAAGGAGACAATGCCCGCCAGAGCATCGTCCCAGCGTATAACGTACACGGCGGCTGTTTTGTCGAAGAATGCCTTTCTGTTGGCGCGAATGGTTTCACGCGTGTCATCGACGGTTTTGACGGAATCTGGCCACGGTAACGTCCGCCGCAAGCGTACTTTTTCCTGCTGAATCAGGGAAAAGAGCGCGTCGGCGTCGTTCTCTTCTTGTATCGTCAGACGCAAGTGGGGCAGAGGCTTTAATTCGTATAGCGCATCTACAGATAACGTTTCCATAAACTCTCTCCCTGTTAACGCTGCAATGTGCCGTCAACGATCGTGACGCTGTGCCCGCCGATCCACGGTTCATCGTTCAGATAAGTGACGGTAACACGGCCATCGCGTTGCAGCATTGTGCCTTGTCGCGCAAGGTAGCTGAGTGGCGCAGTGACCGTATTTGTGGAGTGCTGTTGGCGAAGTAATGCCGCCAGACAGGCATTGGCGCTGCCCGTCACGGGATCTTCTTTAAGATAGCCACGTTCAATATAAAACGCGCGAACCTCGTAATCGGCCGGTGTCCCGTTATTATGCGGGCCATAGATGGCGATGCCGTTGGTCTGACTGAGGTTTTGCACGGCGGAGAGCGCTTCTGCATCCGGTATAGTTTTCAGGCAGGTGTCAGCACTGTCTACCCGAATCACAAGCCAGCGAATGCCCATGTGTACAGCGGCTGGCGGGTAGCGTTTATCGATACAGGCAGAACCAACGCCAGTAATGCCCAGCGTTTTTTCCAGCAGCGGCGTGTGTTCGTCGCTGAATGGAATGATGGTAGCCTGCGGCGCGTGAAAAGCCAGGCTCCCATCATCATTGATATTGATCGGTACTAAGCCAACACCACATTGTTGCACTAGCTGACCCGGCGATTTAGGACGTAATCCTTCTTCCAGCAAAGCATGTGCGGTGCCTAGCGTAGGGTGTCCGGCAAAGGGCATTTCTGATTCTGGCGTAAAAATACGTACGTGGTAATCCGCCAGAGGATCGGTGGCAGACAGGACAAACGTGGTTTCCGACAGGTTTGTCCAACGCGCGATATCCTGCATTTGCGCATCGGTCAGCCCATTTGCCTCCATAATGACAGCAAGTGGATTGCCCTTAAAAGGCTGCTGGGTGAAAACGTCGACCTGCTTGAAACGACGTACTATAGGCATCGCATTTCTCTCCTGTATGCGCTATCGCTTAAATATTACTCAAAACTAACCGCGACCCTATCGCGCGCTTGTGGCATAATGCGCGCCAAATCACATTCCGACTCGAGTATAAGTGCTGTGTTAAGTACCAACAATATCACCATGCAGTTCGGCAGCAAGCCGTTGTTTGAAAACATTTCCGTTAAATTTGGCGGTGGTAACCGTTACGGTTTGATTGGCGCGAATGGCTGCGGTAAATCCACATTCATGAAGATTCTCGGCGGCGATCTGGTGCCGAGCGGCGGTAACGTCTTCCTCGATCCTAATGAACGTTTGGGTAAACTGCGTCAGGATCAGTTCGCTTTTGAAAAATACAGCGTGCTGGATACCGTTATCATGGGCCACGGTGAGCTGTGGGCGGTAAAAGAAGAGCGCGATCGTATCTATTCATTGGCTGAAATGAGTGAAGCCGACGGCTATAAAGTTGCCGATCTGGAAGTGCAATACGGTGAGATGGATGGCTACAGCGCAGAATCACGCGCGGGCGAACTGTTGCTGGGCGTGGGGATTCCCGTTGAGCAGCATTATGGCTTGATGAGTGAAATTGCTCCTGGTTGGAAACTGCGTGTCCTGCTGGCGCAGGCGCTGTTTGCCGATCCCGATATCCTGCTGCTCGACGAACCGACCAACAACCTGGATATCGATACGATCCGCTGGCTGGAGCAGGTGCTGAACGAGCGTAACAGCACCATGATCATCATCTCGCATGACCGTCACTTCCTGAACATGGTCTGTACGCACATGGCGGATCTGGACTACGGTGAGCTGCGTATTTATCCCGGCAACTATGATGAATACATGACGGCAGCGACGCAGGCTCGTGAACGTTTGCTGTCCGATAACGCCAAGAAGAAAGCACAGATTTCCGAATTGCAGTCGTTCGTCAGCCGCTTTAGTGCCAACGCCTCTAAATCCAAGCAGGCGACATCACGCGCGCGCCAGATCGATAAAATCCAGCTGGATGAAGTGAAAGCGTCCAGTCGTCAAAACCCGTTTATCCGTTTTGATCAGGATAAGAAACTGTTCCGTAATGCGCTGGAAGTTGAAGCGTTGAGCAAAGGTTTTGATAATGGTCCGCTGTTTAGCAAGCTGGGTCTGATGGTTGAAGTGGGTGAAAAAGTCGCTATTTTGGGTGCCAACGGTATCGGTAAATCGACACTGCTGAAAACGCTGGTCGGTGATGTCGAACCGGATAGCGGTACGGTGAAATGGTCTGAAAACGCAAAAATTGGCTACTACGCGCAGGATCACGAATACGAATTCGATGAGACGCTGACCGTTTTTGACTGGATGAGCCAGTGGAAACAGGAAAAAGACGACGAGCAAGCCGTGCGCAGCGTACTCGGTCGTTTGCTGTTCAGCCAGGACGATATCAAGAAGAAAGTGAAGGTGTTATCCGGTGGTGAAAAAGGCCGCATGCTGTTCGGTAAGCTGATGATGCAGCGTCCGAATATTCTGGTGATGGATGAACCGACCAACCACCTTGATATGGAATCCATTGAATCGCTGAATATGGCGCTGGAAATGTATGAAGGGACGCTGCTGTTCGTCTCTCATGACCGTGAATTTGTCAGCTCATTGGCGACCCGTATTCTGGAAATTACGCCAAATAAAGTGATCGATTTCACCGGTAACTATGAAGATTACCTGCGCAGTCAGGGTATTCAGTAATCTCTATACCGACCTTCAGGCCTAAATCATGGCCTGAAGGTCGGTATTTTTCGTTTCTTTCGTTCTCTCTATTCTCTTTTATTTCTTTTCGCCGATCTCATCGGACGTAAATATTCACCGATCCTGCCTGTCTTGATTACCCAAATTAACGAACTTTAATAAACGCTGCTTTTTTTTCTTACTTGTTAAAAAAACAAAGCAGGATGCACCGTAACCCTCTGAAATAAAATAGCAGTATGGTTTTTGGGTATGATTTTCAGTTTGCACAAAAGAAAACAGTTTGTTAATCCCTGTCGCTATTTTTCTGTATTCAAATTCAGCCCATTCATTTACGTTTTCTCCTCGTTGCCAAATAAAAATAATTATCATTTAATTTATTTTATTGATTATTTGGGGGCCGTTAATGAACATCGATTTGACGCCGTATTATGCCGAGCCCGGTGAGCAGCCTTTTAGCGCCCGACGTATGGCAATGCCGTGGCGTAACCATGTGCCGCTTTCACCAGAACAGATTCCGGCCGGCTGGCAGACGCTGAAGCAGCAGACTGTGCCTGCGCGTAAGCGTCTGCTCTACCTGCACATTCCTTTCTGTGCCACGCACTGCACGTTCTGCGGCTTTTATCAAAACAAACTGCGTGATGACAGCACGGCGACCTATACCCGCTATCTGTTGCAGGAATTGGCGATGGAAGCGGACAGCCCGTTGCATCAGTCTGCGCCGATTCATGCGGTATATTTTGGCGGGGGGACGCCAACGGCACTGGCGGCTGATGAACTGTCACAGATCATTCGCGCGATCCGTACCTCTCTGCCGCTGGCACCGGACTGTGAAATCACAGTAGAAGGGCGGGCGATGGATTTTGATGATGATCGAATCGATGCCTGTCTGGATGCGGGAGCGAACCGCTTCTCCATTGGGATTCAGACGTTCGATACCCGCATTCGTCAGCGTATGGCGCGTACGTCGGATAAACAGCAGTCAATTCGCTTCCTTGAGCGCCTGTGCGAGCGAGACAGAGCCGCCGTAGTGTGCGATCTGATGTTCGGCCTGCCGGACCAAACACCGGAAATCTGGCGAAAAGATCTGGCGATCGTCAGTGATTTACCGTTAGACGGCGTCGATCTGTATGCGCTTAATCTGTTACCGACTACACCGCTGGCGAAAGCGGCCGAAAACCAGCGCGTCGCGCTGCCTGATGTGGTTGCCCGTCGTGATTTTTACCGGACTGGCGCGGCATTTCTGGCCGATGCGGGCTGGCACCAGCTTAGCAACAGTCACTGGGCGCGCACCACGCGTGAACGCAACTTGTACAATCTGCTGATTAAACAAGGCGCGGACTGCCTGGCAATGGGAAGCGGTGCGGGTGGCAATATCAACGGGCAAGCCTACATGATGGAACGCAGCCTGGAGCGCTACTATCAGCATATCGATCAGGGACAAAAACCGATCATGATGATGACGCCAGCCAGCCCTACCGGACCCTGGCAGCATCAGCTTCAGGCGGGGATTGAAGTCGGTCGTATCAAACTTCCTCAACTTACTCGACATGCCCGTGAACTTCAGCCGTTGCTCAGCCAGTGGCATCAGGCCGGATTGACCTGTGACGATTCCACCTGCCTGCGCCTGACCAACGATGGTCGCTTCTGGGCGAATAACCTGATGCAGGCATTACAACAAATTATCCCCCAGCTTAATGCCGAAGAGCATGCGCACTAACCGGAGACGCAACGATGACCATGACACTGAATGAATTACTGGCAACCAACCCTGATGGCACATTGGAAGAGATTGCCGGAAAGTATAATACGTCGCTGTTTGCTGTCGTTGAGGCCTTGCCTGCGGCACAGCGTACGCTGGCGGCGGGCGATCGTTTCGATCAGGTCTGGGACACCATTGCGACCTGGGGGGAAGTGACGCTCATCAGCCACACGGCAGACGCGATTCTGGAATTCAAGAGCGAGCTGCCAACCGGTACACACCGCCACGGTTATTTTAACCTGCGCGGTAAAAATGGCCTGAGCGGTCATATCCGTGCAACGAGCTGTCAGCATATTGCATTTATTGAGCGTAAGTTCATGGGGATGGACACGGCGTCCGTGGTGTTCTTTAATGCCAGCGGTGCAGCGATGTTTAAAATTTTCCTTGGACGAGACAGCCACCGCCAACTGCTGAGCGCTCAGGTTGAGGCGTTCCGCGCGCTGGCGAGTGAATTACAACCGGAGCAGGTATGACGTGGTTACTTTTCGGCGCAGGCAATGGGGTCGGCGCCTGCTTATTACAGCGCGCTATTGAGTGCGAGCAGGCGGTTGTACTCGTCTTGCGTAATCCTGAGCAGGCTAAACACTGGCGTGAGCAGGGTATAGCCGTGGTGGAAGGCGATGCCTGCGACCCGGAAACGGTAGCGGAAGCCTGCCGTGTGGCGGGGCCTTCTGCCATTGTGGTATCGACAATGGGCGGCGGCACGGTAAATTATCAGGGTCACCGAACGGTGATCGATGGCGCAGAGCAGGCAGGCATCAAACGCATGCTGCTGGTGACGTCACTGGGCTGCGGCGATACCTGGCCGCTGTTGTCGCCACGCGCCAGAGCCGCGTTTGGCTTCGCGGTACGTGAGAAATCGTTGGCAGAAAGCTGGTTGCAAAGCAGTACGTTGGATCACTGTATTGTCCGTCCCGGCGGTCTGCTGGACGTGGTCGCAACGCACAATGCAAAACTGACGCAGGGGGCTGCTACGCTGGGATTGGTGTCACGTAGGGATGTCGCGCTGGCGGTTGATCAGCTGTTGCAGCAACCCGTGTTTGGCAATCACATCTACAATCTGATCGATCCCGATCTCACGATGCCTGCTATTCCTTAATTGCCGTCTTGTCATCAAGGTTGCCGGGATAATCTTTCCTGGCAATCGGAAAACTGTTATAGCCAATCTGTCGAAAACTGTATCTGTTATCTCTCAGGTGGCTATGTTCTAATCGATGCCAGCAGTGTTGTATTCCTCAAGCACGATGGTGATGACGATGGATGAAGTAAAACGCCTTCTGACCGAAGAGATCGAACGTATTAATCGGGAAGAAAAACGCGACAATAAAATACGTTTTAGCCGCAAATTCATGCAGTCTCACCCCTATCTGTTTGCCGCGATGCTGGTGAGCTACGTGCCGGTCGCAATTATCCTTTTTTATGCCCCTTATTTTGGTTTGTCCTACCTGATCGGCTTTACCGTTTTCCTGCTGGTGATGACGCTGGCACTCTCCGTGGATATCAACCCGACCTATCGTTTTGAAGACATCGATACGCTGGATTTACGCGTTTGCTACAACGGCGAGTGGTTTACCATCCGTCACGTATCTCAGGACACGCTGGATAAACTGTTACGCAACGAGCAGGTGCCAGCTGCCGTAAAAACGGGGATCGAGAAGATTCGACGCACGAAAGGTGACGTTGATTTCTACGACGTCTTCTCGCTGGCCTACCGCCAACAGCCTTCCATTTAGCTGATTTTCTGCCCTCAAACCGCCCCATTTCGCGATGAGCAAATAATGCGCATAGTTTTTCCTATGCGCAGATTTTCATGGTGGCTGGTTTTCATGTAGGCATAGTGCTACGTTCGTTATAAGCAGCGAGCGCCGCATTCTTGTGGTTTTTCAGGTTGATGGTTTTTCAAATACGGGCAGAACAGGACGATGAGCGAAAAGGTATTGCTGGTGATTCAGTTGGGACAACCACCGGAAGGGATTGCGTCTCAGGTTGGGCAACAGGGGAAATGGTTTAGTGATGCGGTACAGGGGAATTCGCAGCCAGTACGGGTGGTGCGTCCCGATCTGGGCGAATTGTTGCCGCCGTTTGATACGCTAGCGGCGGTGATTATCTCCGGCTCGTGGTCGATGGTCACGGATCGGCTGGACTGGAGTGAATATACCGCTGGCTGGCTGCGTGAAGCGTATTACGCGGATGTTCCGCTGCTGGGCGTGTGCTATGGGCATCAGCTGCTCGCCGATGCGCTGGGCGGCAAAGTAGGGGATAACCCGAACGGTAAGGAAGTTGGCGTTCAGGTCGTGACAACTCATGAAGCCGCAGCACAAGACCCATTACTGCGTGATTATCCGCAGCAGTTTGGCGCTTATTTGACGCATCAGCAATCCGTGCTGGAACCGCCTGCGGGCGCACAGGTGCTGGCGAGCTCAGAAATGGATGGCTGCCAGATTATTCGCTATAGCGATAACGTCTTGACCGTACAATTCCACCCGGAATTCAGCGCGAACATCATGCTGACGTGCCTGCGTCATAATGAAACGGCGCTGCGACAGGGCGGTTGGGATGTCGATCGAATGATGGATATCCCGCAGGAACCCGTTTGGGCGCGCAAGATCCTGCTGGATTTTGTACAACGCTACGCGGCGAAATAGCCCTCAAATAACGCGTTATTATCGACTAAATGTCCTTCTCGATCGCTACCTCTCGGTGGGGATCGAGCCAAAAATCATGACAGATTTATCCCACCGAAACCGTAACGCTATGGCAAAGTTTGAACAGCTCGCTCACCAGCTCCGTGAGCAGCTTCAGGAAGGGATCTGGCAGCCGGGCGACAAACTGCCCTCGCTGCGGGAAAAATCACTGCATTCGGGCATGAGCCTGATGACCGTGCTGCACGCCTATCAACTGCTGGAAAGTCAGGGGCTGATTGTGTCGCGTCCGCAGTCGGGTTATTACGCGGCACCGCAGCTGTCCGTATTACCGGCAGACAGCCTGCGTTCGCCCGTTGGGCAGGAGCGCGTTCAGTTGACTGAAGATGTGGACGTCAATGCGTTCATTTTTGATGTGCTTCAGGCTAGCAAAGATCCGGCAGTGATGCCGTTCGGATCGGCCTTTCCCGATCCGCAGCTCTTTCCACAGCGTCAGTTGACGCGCTCGCTGGCCTCGGTGGCGCGCCATATGCAGCCACACAGCGCGCTGGATAATTTGCCGCCGGGTAATGAGAGCCTGAGGAAGAACATCGCGCAGCGCTATGCGTTGCAGGGGATTGCTGTCTCGCCCGATGAGATTGTGATTACGGCGGGGGCGATGGAGTCTCTCAATCTCAGTCTTCAGGCGCTGACGGAGCCGGGTGATTACGTGGTGATCGAATCTCCGGCTTTTTACGGCGCGCTACAGGCCATTGAACGCCTTAAACTCAAAGCAATTGCGATAGCGACCGATCCGCAGCAGGGCATCGATCTTGATGCGTTGCAGCAGGCGCTGAATGATTACCCGATCAAAGCCTGTTGGCTGATGACCAATTTTCATAATCCACTTGGCTGCACGCTGTCTTGGGAGAAGAAACAGCGGCTGGTGGCGATGCTGGAAACACACGGCGTCGGGCTGGTAGAAGATGACGTCTACAGCGAGCTTTATACCGGTCTGCAACGTCCGCGACCCGCGAAGGCATTGGATAAAAAAGGGACGATTCTGCACTGTTCCTCGTTTTCTAAAAATCTGGTGGCAGGGTTTCGCATTGGCTGGGTAGCGGCAGGGAACCATGCGGGCAGTATTCAGCGTTTACAACTGATGAGTACATTATCAACCAGTGCACCGATGCAGTTGGCGATTGCGGATTATCTGGCAACCAGCAGCTATGATAGCCACCTGCGCCGCCTGCGGCGGGCGCTGGAGCAGCGCAAACATGCTGCATTACAGTCACTACGCCGACACTTTCCGGGCGACGTCCGCATTAATCATTCGCAAGGCGGTTATTTTCTCTGGCTGGAGTTGCCTGAAGGTGTCAGCAGCACGGAGCTATACCGCCGTGCGCTGGAGCGGGGCGTCAGCATTGCGCCGGGGAAAATGTTCACGACCGGCGACAAATACGATCGCTATTTCCGCTTCAACGCGTCCTACGAATGGGACGATCGCTGCGAACAAAGTGCGATCGTCTTAGCATCGCTGATTCGGACGCAGATAGGCGAGCGCCTGACGCGATCACCCCTTTAGAGGTGTGGAGATGTTTGCCGCTTTTCTGCTACTGTTTCCGTCATGGCGGAAGGTGACGGCATCGATGGCGAAAAACAGCCCTAACCTTGCCGGAAATCAGGAAGTCGACAGGCACGATGCGTATAATCCCGGCTAAAGGTGAGCGATACCCGAATGCTGATCATTTAAGCTCGTTTTTATGGGAAACACAGGGGGAGGTTCCCGCAGGGAGGCCTCACCCCTGTGGTCGCCCCGTGTATCTCGCTCTTTAGCGATTGGCATTAGCTATTATACCCGGACCGCGCTGGCGGCCTTCCTGCACCCCGAAATCTCTCGGATAGACAACGCAAACAACAGGAAAAACCACCCTGATGAGTATTCGCATTGTTCCTCAGGAACAGTTAGAACAGAACGAAAAATCGATGATGGAAGGAAATATCCCTCCGCTGCTTTTTGCCAATCTGAAAAGCCTGTACAGCAGTCGCGCGGAGCGTCTGCGTCAGTTAGCTGAAAATCACCCATTGGGAGATTACCTCACCTTCGCCGCAGGCGTGGTGGAGGCCCAGCAGAAGGTATTGCACGATCATCCGTTGAAGCTTGACCTGAGCGACGTGCTGAAACAGTCTGGCGAACGTCCGCCGCTCGATATTGCGGTGTTCCCGCGTGATGCGCACTGGCACACGCTGCTGCGTGCACTGATTGAAGAATTAAAACCGGATGCCAGCGGACAGGTGTTATCCACGCTGGAGAATCTGGAAAAAGCCTCAGAGCAGGAGCTGGAAGAACAGGCGACAGCACTGCTGCAACACGAATTTCGTGCCGAGAGCAATGATAAAGCCCCGTTCATCTGGGCGGCGCTGTCGCTGTTTTGGGCGCAGATGGCAAGCCAATTACCTGGTAAAGCGCGTGCCGTACCCGGCGAACATCGCCAGTTTTGCCCCGTGTGCGGCAGTATTCCGGTATCGGGCGTAGTGCAATTAGGCACCTCCAGTGGTCTGCGTTATCTGCACTGTAATCTGTGCGAGAGCGAATGGCACATGGTGCGGGTGAAATGCAGCAACTGTGAAGAGTCGAGCGAACTGAATTATTGGTCGCTGGATAGCGAAAATTCCGCGATTAAAGCAGAAAGCTGCGGCCACTGCGGCACGTATCTGAAATTGCTATATCAGGAAAAAGATCACCGAGTGGAAGCCGTCGCCGACGATTTGGCTTCTCTGGTGCTCGATGTGAAAATGGAGGAAGAAGGTTTTTCTCGCAGCAGCATCAATCCTTTCCTGTTCCCGGAAAGTTCCATCGAATAACCATCCTGATTGGTGAAGCGCGTTTGTGCTTCACCGCCTTTCCTCTCTGAAAACCTACTCCTGCCACATGCCGCTAAAATGCAGTAATAACACCAGTGCAGTAATCACCATTGATGCGGATGTGAGTGCGATCAGCCCGTGGCTGGCGCGTGATAGCCTAGGCTGACAGCAAGCGTTAAAGCGATAGCGCAGAATCGCCAGCACCGACATCAGGGCAGAAACGCACAGAAGCAGAATGGCGCAGGCAAAAATGGCACGACTGCCGTCTACCATACTCAGGCGAAAACACAGCAGACTGTTGATTAACATCACAAACAGGGTACGTGTCCAGGCCATGCCGGTTCGCTGCGGCTGTAGCCCCGGGTCGCGAGTGGTTTCCATGCGTTACCCTAACAGGATCATGGCGGCAAGCGCGAGGGCAATAAGGGTGATAAACAGCGTCACAATCAGCAGCATCGGCGTATACGGCATATCATTTTCCTGTCGCATGGCTTTTTCATTGCTGACCCAGCGACGATAGGCCAGACCGCCGAGTAGCGCTGCGCAGACGACCAGCAGCAGAGCCAGCCCCTGACGCACCAGCGGATCGATATGAACGGTAAATTGATCGATACCCACGGCACCCGCAAGAAACGCCAGCGCGGTGCGAATCCACGCCAGAAAGGTGCGCTCATTCGCTAATGAAAAACGGTAGTCCGGGGTTTTCCCCTGACGCCACCACGGTGTTTTGTCCTGTCTGGGTGTTGTCATGTCGTCGTCTGATTTCAGGTTAAAAGAGGGCTTCCGATTGGGCACAGCGTCTGCATTCTAGCGCCCTTGGCGGGTTTCGTCTGCCCTGATGACTGTCTCAGTACGAAATGATGAAGCGCCCGATGGTGGCGCTTCCTTCTCTCAAGGGGCATCTTTTCCCGCTTCATGGTTCTCAACCGCCAGCGCGGTGACCAGCGCGAACGCGCAGGCCAGCAGCGTGCCCAGTATCCAGGCGAAATACCACATTTTCTTTCTCCTCAAATCGTTAGTAAAGGGCGTGCTTATTTTCTTCGATGTAACGCGCATCGACCCGACCGAACATCTTGTAGTAACACCAACTGGTATAAAGCAGGATGGTGGGGACAAAAATGCAGGCCAGAATGGTCATCACCTGAAGCGTAAGCTGGCTGGACGTCGCATCCCAGAGGGTCAGGCTGACATTGGGATCGAAGCTGGAAGGCATCACGAATGGGAACAGCGTAATTCCTGCCGTCAGAATCACGCAGACAATCGTCAATGATGAGGTCAGAAAACCCCAGCCGCAGCGGTTCATGCGCGAGAAGAGACAGGTGAACCACGGCAAAACGACACCCAATGTGGGGATCGCCCACAGCGACGGATACGCATTAAAGTTGGTTAACCAGGCTCCGGCCTGCTGAACCACGTCTTTATTCAGTGGATTAGATGGAGCCGCTTTATCCAGCGTGGAGGTAATCAGGTAGCCGTCGATTCCGGTAACAACCCACAGGCCAGCCAGTAAGAAGGTGATGCTCATCAGCGCGCTGGCGATTAGGACGGTTTTTTGCGCGCGACGCTGAAGTGCATCGGTGGTGCGCATTTGCAGGTAAACCGCGCCGTGTGCGACGATCATCGCGACGCTCACGATACCTGCCAGCACCCCGAACGGGTTCAGCAAGCCAAAGAACCCGCCGTGGTAGGTGAGTCGCAAATATTTATCGACGCTCAGCGGCACGCCCTGCAACAGGTTGCCTAATGCGATGCCGAACACCAGCGTGGGGACGACGCTGCCGATGAAAATGCCCCAGTCCCACATGTTGCGCCAGCGGTGGTTTTCCAGCTTGGAGCGGTAATCAAAGCCAACCGGGCGGAAAAATAGCGCGGCCAACACCAGAATCATGGCGAAGTAGAAACCGGAAAACGCGGCGGCATAAACCATCGGCCAGGCGGCGAACAGTGCGCCCGCCGCGGTGATCAGCCAGACCTGATTGCCGTCCCAGTGTGGGGCGATCACGTTAATCATCACCCGTCGTTCGGTATCGGTCTTGCCCAGCAGGCGCAGCAGAATGCCCACGCCCATGTCAAAGCCGTCAGTGATGGCGAAGCCGATGAACAACAGGCCAATCAATCCCCACCAAATCAGACGTAATGTTTCATAATCCAGCATCATTATGGCTCCCGTTAAGGTTTTGCAGGTGTCGCGAGGGATTGTGTCGTCGGTTGTTCAAAGTGGTAGCGACCCGTTTTCAGGCTGCTTGGCCCCAGTCGGGCAAACTTGAACATCAGATACATTTCTGCGATTAGAAACAGCGTATACAGTCCGCAAATCAGCCCCATCGACAGCAGGATGTCGTGTGCTTCCAGAGACGAATTGGCGATGGCGGTAGGCAGAACTTCACCGACTGCCCACGGCTGGCGGCCGTACTCGGCGACGAACCAGCCGGATTCAATCGCGATCCAGGGCAGGGGGATGCCATAGAGCGCCACGCGGTGCAGCCATTTGCGCTGCCCCATGCGGCCGCGTATGACGCTCCAGAACGACAGAGCAAAAATGCCGAGCATCAGCACGCCGCAGCCCACCATCAGACGAAACGCGATATACAGCGGCGCGACGCGAGGAATCGAATCGTTGGTTGCCTGCTGAATCTGATTTTCGCTGGCGTTGGCGACGTCATCGGTATAGCGCTTAAGCAGCAGGCCGTAGCCAAGATCGTGCTTGGTGGCCTCAAATTGTGCGCGAACGGCGGGGGCGGTGTTACCTGAGCGCAGTTCCTCCAGCAGACCATAGGCCGTCATGCCGTTGCGAATGCGTATCTCATGTTGCGCCATCAGATTTTTAATGCCGACGACGGGTTTGTCGAGCGAACGAGTGGCGATGAGCCCCAGCAGATAGGGAACGTGGATCGCGTAATCATTCTGCATCGTTTCCTGATTGGGGATGGCGAAGAGTGTGAAAGAGGCGGGGGCAGGCTGTGTTTCCCATTCGGCTTCGATGGCTGCCAGCTTGGTTTTTTGTACGTCGCCCATCACATAGCCGGATTCATCACCCAACACGATGACGGACAGCACGGAGGCCAAACCGAAACTGGCGGCAATGGCGAATGAGCGCTTGGCAAAGGCAATATCGCGGCCTCTCAACAGGTAGTAAGAACTGATCCCGAGAACAAACATCGCACCGGCGGTGTAGCCTGCTGCCACGGTGTGCACAAACTTCACCTGCGCGACTGGGTTCAGCACCAGCTCGGCGAAGCTCAGCATTTCCATGCGCATAGTTTCGTAATTGAACTCAGCGGCAATCGGGTTTTGCATCCAGCCGTTAGCGACCAGAATCCACAATGCGGAAAAGTTGGAGCCGAGCGCGACGAACCAGGTCACCAGCATGTGCTGGACTTTGGTCAGACGATCCCAGCCGAAAAAGAACAGGCCGATCAGCGTGGATTCGAGGAAGAACGCCATCAGCCCTTCCATTGCCAGCGGCGCACCAAAAATATCGCCCACGTAGTGAGAATAGTAAGACCAGTTGGTACCGAACTGGAATTCCAGCGTCAGACCGGTTGCCACGCCCAGCGCAAAGTTGATGGCGAACAATTTGCCCCAGAATTTGGTCATGTCCTTATAGATTTGCTTGCCGGTCAACACATAAGTGGTGTTCATAATGGCCAGCAGGAAAGACAACCCCAGCGTCAGCGGGACGAAAAGAAAGTGATACATGGCAGTCAGGGCAAATTGCAGCCGCGACAGCTCAACGACATCAAACATGTTAGGCTCCTAGCTTCAGGCAGGAAAATGCTGTTATTCCGATGCTTGCCGGAATAAATCGTGATGAATAAAATGCGAATAAATTACCGCCGACGATATTTGCATCCGTCAGAAATTAACGTCACTCATTGAAGTGAGATAAGAATGAATAGTGAATAAAACGTGCGGGGATTATAGCGTGCAAAAACTGAAGGATAAATAGTACAGTTTCCCAGCAACAATCGAAACTGAATTTGTATCAATTTTAGAATACAAATCCAATAATTATTATCATTTTGGTTTTATGGTTTAATTTGATGTTATTTTGCGGTGTTTGATTCTGTAATTGCGGTTTGATATTTATGACTTTAATCGCATTGTTGGTACAGATGGAATAACGATAAATATAACAGTTACTTTTTGTATTAGTTTTTATTCTCGCCGTAAAAAGGTGGCAGGTAAAAAAATCAATAAACTGCTTTCCTGCCACCGATTATTGCTCTTTAACGGGCGGTTCGCTCGCGTACTTATTTCATTGCTGACACTTAAAAGGTTTCCCAATTATTTTCGTGTGCTTTCGTCTTTCCTGAAGTCTTTGGCGTAGGTAATGCCTTTGTATGGGAAAGCGGCCTGACATTCAGAGAGGAGCGGGAAGCGTGTCCCGGTAGTTGAAATACCGCCACGGCTTCCGTTAGCTGGTGAGCCTGCTCTTCCAGTGAGGCAGCAGCAGCGGCCGATTCTTGCACCAGCGAGGCGTTTTGCTGCGTAACGCCGTCCATTTCGGTCACCGCGACGCTAACCTGACTGATACCACGACTCTGTTCTTCTGACGCCGAGGCAATTTCACCCATCAGGTCAGTGACGCGGGTGACAGAGCGAACAATGTGGTTCATGGTATCCCCCGCCTGAGCAACCTGTTCAGAGCCCGTATTAATACGGGCGACGGATTCTGCGATTAATCCTTCAATCTCTTTTGCCGCTTGCGCACTGCGCTGGGCGAGGCTGTTAATGACGCTGGTAATATCGGCAATTTTTTGTGAACTGGTGGTGATGTCATGCATGGTCGTCACCACATGATTAACGATATTCCCCCCTTTATTTGCCATGACTCATTATTGTCGCATTCTTTTTTTGAATCTGGCTGGCGCGTTAATTGCATATTTCTGAAAATGGTTTTTTCAGGAGAGAGTGCAATGGTGGCGGAGCCTTCAACGACAATTCGATTTTTGCTTGCCTCGCGCCAGTGTGAGCTGAACAGCCTGCGTTACTTGCTGCAAAGCGGTGAGCTGGTGGGCAAGATCAGCCAACTCGTCCATCTATTACAGCGTGAGCGGGGAACGGCCAATCTATTTCTCTGCTCCGATGGTCGACTGTTCGCCGACGAACTGGCGCTACGTGAGAAAGACGTGCAGGTAGCGCAGACGCACTTGATGACGCATCTGGCTGGATTGGAAAAAATGACGGCGGAGTTGCCGCAGGCGAGCCGTTTATTCAGCCGTGTTGCCAGCGTGGTTTATGCGCTGAGCTTGTTGCCCTCGCTGCGCCAGCAGATTTGCCAGCGTTTGCTGCCTCAGCCGCAGGCGATGACGTTTTTTAACGACATTGTCCGCAATCTGCTGGCGCTGGTTTTTGAGGTTTCGGACACGGCGGCCGACCCGGGGATTTCCCGCGCGCTGATTGCCATGTTTAGCTTTATGCAGGGGAAAGAGCTGGCGGGGCAGGAGCGTGCTATTGGCGCGGCGGCCTATGCGGCGGGCTGCGTCGATGAGGAAACTCGGCAAAAGCTGCTGGATTTGATTGAACGCCAGGAGCGCTGTTTCGATACCTTTCTGGGTTTTAGCGATGAAGAAAACCAGCAGCGCTGGCGTGCTATCGCGGTAGACAGCGAGTTTGAGCGCCTGCGCCGTATTGTGTGCACCCGCAGCCCGATAGAAAAGCTGCCGGAGGCCGATAGCCTGCACTGGTTTTCGATTGCCACGCGGCGCATTGATGAAATGAAACAGATGGAAGATGAACTGGAGCAGACACTGATGCAGCGCTGCCGTACCCGCATTGCGTCAGCGGAGAAGGCATGTAGCGATCAGCGTGCGGATCTCGAAGAGTTGATGGCGCAGCAGGAGCATGACGATCCCGGCTATTCGATATTTATCGCCGGCCATGATGTAGAAGGGCAAAGTGCGCAGCCCGGCTGGCTACATAGCGATGGCGTTAGCCCACAGCTGGGACGTTCGCTGCTGTCGCTGGTGCAACAACAGTCGCGTCGCTTACAGGCGCAGGATCATGAATTGGCTACGCTACGAGCCACGTTAAATGAAAGAAAACAGATCGATCGTGCGAAGGGCCTGCTGATGCAGCACCGTGGATTAAGTGAAGAAGAGGCATATAAAACCCTGCGCCGCATGGCGATGAGCCAGAATAAAAAGCTGATTGACATCGCGACGGCGATGCTCGCGGTAGCCGATGTATTTGGTGATACCCCTTAAGAGGTATATGCACATGAACTGTGCGTGTTCTGCCAGTTGGCGGTGCAAGGAGTGCCCTCGTGAGAGGTAAAATAACGGAATACCAGAAGTATGAGGTGGTTTCGTGCGTAAAAATATCGTCATTCCTATGCTATGCCATAGCACCCGCACGACACGGGGCTTTTTCGCGGGAAATTACGCCGCTGCGCGGTTCCTTCGGAAAATCAGTCACCTGACGGACCGTGGCTGACGCGTTCCCGACGCGGCAGCCACTTTCGCAGCGTCCCTGCTGCTCATCCTGGAGACTGATTTGTCCTCAGCGCGATTTACGCGGAAGAAAAGACAAACCACGCTAAATAGCCCCTTATCTTGAGACTTCATTCTTTAAAATTTATATATTTATTAATAGGTTAACTTAACCTGGCGTGAAAATTATGCATCGGTGGGGATGACCGCCGAGTGAGCGGCATGGATGCCGCGAAAGTCAGTGCCGCGTCGGGAACGCGTCACTGGCGGCTCGACTCGCGGTCATAAACACTGATGGCACCGCGTAGCGGCATAATTTAGCCGGAAAGCCAGGGTTCGCAGGGCTGCGGCGCTTGAGCGCCCTGCGTCGGGCGCGTGTACGGTATTGCATATAATGGTGACGGCATGGCGCACGAAACGATCTCTGAGTCTGTATAGAAATGTGACTAAGAGACGGCCCCTGCGAAGTGGAACGCTCAAAACTGTGATAGCTGGCACAAACCTTGCTTTAACTCATTAGCAACAACCAAACATTCATAATGCGTTTCGGGCCAACGGCGGTGCGGAAGGTGTTAATCGGACAACGGCGTCCATAAGCGTGCAGATTCTGCATGGGCTTGTGGACGCCGTTTTTGTTTTTACCGCCTGAAAAGGCGTTTTTGCGTAAGGGTGTCGTTGATGAGTGATTCCAAAACCAAAAGCATGACCGTCTCTCGCCGCCAGTTTCTATTGGGGAGTGCTGCACTAGGAGGCAGCCTGATGCTGCCGGGGTTGATGAATAGCGCCTGGGCTGCCGGTTCCGATGCGCCGGAGAAAAAGGAAATTCGGGTTGGGTTTATCCCGTTGACGGACTGCGCCTCGGTCGTGATGGCGGCAGTGAAAGGCTTCGATAAGAAATATGGCATCACCATTGTTCCCAGCAAAGAAGCCAGTTGGGCAGCGGTACGCGACAAGCTGGTATCGGGCGAACTGGATGCCGCACACATTCTGTATGGTCAGCTATACGGTCTGCAAATGGGGCTGTCTGGATCGCAGAGCAACATGGCGGCATTGATGACGCTTAACCAGAACGGACAAGGGATTACGCTGGCAAACCAACTGCGCGAAGCCAACGTAACAGATCTCGCTGGGTTGCAAAAATATATCGCGGCCAGCCCGGCGGGTACTTACACCTTCGCGCAAACCTTTCCTACTGGCACCCACGCCATGTGGCTCTATTACTGGCTGGCCTCCGCCGGGATTCACCCGCTGAACGACGTGCGCACTGTGGTAGTGCCGCCACCGCAGATGGTGATGAACATGAAGATTGGCAACATGGTTGGCTATTGCGTCGGTGAGCCATGGAACCAGCGCGCTATCAGCGAAAAGATCGGCTTTACCGCCGCTACCTCGCAAGACATTTGGCCGGATCACCCGGAAAAAGTACTGGGCACCCGCGCTGACTGGGTGAATGCCAACCCGAATAGCGCCCGTGCGCTGACCGCCGCGATCCTTGAGGCGTCGCGCTGGATTGATGCTTCGGACGACAACCGTCGTGAAACGGCAGGTGTCGTTGCCGGACGTGCGTACATCAATGCCAAAGAAGACACCATCGTCGGGCGCATGCTGGGCCAGTACGAGAACGGGCTGGGGAAAAGCTGGAAAGACGAACACGCGATGCGTTTCTACCACGACGGTTCCGTGAACTACCCGTACCTGTCCGATGGTATGTGGTTCCTCACTCAGCATAAACGCTGGGGTTTACTCACCGAAGAGCCGGATTATCTGGCTGTGGCGAAGCAGGTTAACCGTATTGATATCTATAAGCAGGCGGCCGATGCGGTAGGGAATGTGCCGTTGCCCGGTAGCGATATGCGCAGCAGCGTGCTCATCGATGGCCGTCGCTGGGATGGTAGCGATCCGGCGGGTTATGCCAACAGTTTTAGCGTGAAGAAATAAGTGAGGTTGATGATGAAAAACCAGGCTCAGGTCATTCCCATTACCGCGGATAGCACCCCGGAAACCGTACACAGCGCCGACATTACGCCGCTGCCAACTAAACCCGCAATGCCTGCAAAAGCACCGGCGGCACCAGCTTTCGCCTACCGCCCGCTGCTGCGCAAGCTGTTTCAGCAACTGTTCCCTGCGGTATTGGGGCTAGGGCTGCTGGTTGCGGTCTGGCAGATTGCCGCGCTCAACAGTGAAAACTTCCCGACGCCGTGGACGACCTGGCTTGCGGCGCTCAGCCTCTTTGCCGATCCGTTTTACATCGCAGGGCCGAACGATCAGGGTATCGGCTGGAACGTATTGGCCTCGCTGCAACGCGTTGGCATTGGCTTCGGACTGGCGGCACTGGTCGGCATTCCTACTGGCTTCCTGATTGGTCGTTTTACCTTTCTGGCCAATATGCTCAACCCGATCATTTCGCTGCTACGCCCGGTCAGTCCGCTGGCCTGGCTGCCTATCGGTCTGCTGCTGTTCCAGCGTGCCGAACCGGCATCCAGTTGGACTATTTTTATCTGCTCCATCTGGCCGATGATCCTCAACACCGCCGAGGGCGTGCGTCGCATCCCACAGGATTACCTGAATGTAGCGCGGGTGTTGAAGCTCTCCGAATTCACCATCATGCGCAAGATTCTGCTGCCTGCGGTGCTGCCTAACGTCTTGACTGGTGTGCGTTTGTCGATTGGCGTCGCCTGGCTAGTGATTGTCGCCGCAGAAATGCTGACTGGCGGCGTCGGTATCGGCTTCTGGATTTGGAATGAGTGGAACAACCTGAATGTGGAAAATATCATTATCGCCATCGTGGTGATTGGCGTTATCGGTCTGCTGCTTGAGCAGGGGCTGGTGTGGATTGCTAACCGTTTCAGCTATGAAAATCGCTAAGGAGCCGACGATGCGTACAACACCCATTATTCAAGTGCAGCAGGTGAGCCAGCGTTTCAATACCGCCAGCGGTGAGTTTCTGGCGCTGGATCAGGTGAGTTTTGATATTCACACCGGTGAGACGATCAGCCTGATCGGCCATTCCGGCTGCGGCAAATCGACGTTATTGAATCTGATTGCTGGCCTGACGCTACCGAGCAGCGGCGGCCTGCTGTGTGACAACCGTGAAATCGATGGCCCGGGGCCGGAGCGCGGCGTGGTCTTTCAGAACCATTCGCTGCTGCCGTGGTTGACCACCTATGAAAACGTGGCGCTGGCGGTACGTCAGGTGTTTCGCGGTCAGATGAACAAACGCGAAATGCACGAATGGATTACCCACAATCTCGAACTGGTGCATATGGAGCACGCGCTGAACAAGCGGCCGAATGAGATCTCTGGCGGGATGAAACAGCGTGTGGGGATTGCCCGTGCGCTGGCAATGAAGCCGAAAGTGCTGCTGATGGATGAACCCTTCGGCGCGCTGGATGCGCTGACCCGCGCACATCTTCAGGATGCGGTGATGGAGATTCAGCAGCGGTTGCAAACCACGATTGTGCTGATTACGCACGATGTCGACGAAGCGGTGCTGTTATCGGATCGCGTACTGATGATGACCAACGGCCCGGCGGCGACAGTGGGGGAAATCATGACGGTCGATCTGGAACGTCCGCGTTCACGCGTCGTGCTGGCCGACGATCCACGCTACCACCACTATCGTCAGCAGGTGCTGCATTTCTTATATGAAAAACAGCCTAAAGCAGCCTGACAGCGAGGCCGGAACGATGATGAAACCGCATCTGATTGTGATTGGTAACGGGATGGCGAGTGCGCGCTTCGTCGATATGCTGCGCCAACTGGCTGCAACGCGCTATCGAATCACCGTGATTGGTGATGAGCCGCGCACCAGCTATAACCGTATCCTGCTGTCGCCGGTATTGAGCGGCGAAAAAGCGTTTACGGATACGCTGCTGACGCCAGCGACTCTCGACGACGATGCGGCGTTGCCGGTGAACTTTCTGCTGGGTGAGCGGGTAACCCATATCGATCGCCAGCGGCGTGAGGTGACAACGACGCAACGACAGCTGCATTACGATCATCTGGTGTTGGCGACAGGCTCCACGCCGTTTATGCCGCCGATGCCCGGTATCGATCTGCCGGGCGTATGCGGCTTCCGCACGCTGGATGATGTTGAGCTGATGTTGACGACGATTCGCCAGTCCGTCCCGGCGGTGGTGATTGGCGGTGGCCTGCTCGGCATTGAAGCGGCGGCGGCGCTGAAACTGCGTGGTGCCGACGTCACGTTGCTGCATCGCGTCCCGGTTCTTATGGAACGTCAACTGGACGGCACGGCGAGTGGCCTGCTGTGCGACAGCCTGCGCGAACGCGGTATTGCCTGCGAGACGGATGTGCAGGTTGTGGCGCTGCATGGCGATGAACGCGGGGTGACGGCGGTCGCGCTGGCAGATGGCCGTACGATTCCGGCGGGTCTGGTGGTGGTGACGGCGGGCGTGATCCCTGCCAGCCAACTGGCGCGCGAATGCGGCTTGCCTTGCAATCGTGGGGTGCTGGTGGATGGACAACTGCAAACCGCCGATCCGTATATCAGCGCGATTGGCGAATGTTGCGAACTCAATGGCGAAACATTTGGGCTGGTTGCCCCGTGTTTCGCCCATGCCACGCTGGTGGCACAGCGCCTTGCTGGACATGCACCGAAAGACTATCAGCGTGAACAGGCGGCGACGCGCCTGAAGGTCACCGGTATTGGCGTGGTCAGCGGCGGCGATATTAACGTTACACCGGATGATGAGGTGTACACCCTTTTTGATCCGCAGACGCAGCGCTACCGCCGTCTGCTGGTTCGCGACGGTCGGCTGAGCGGTGTCCTGCTGTATGGCGACACTGACGACAGCCAGCGTTTGCTGGCCGCGATGGATAGCGCGACAGAAGGCGAGATGATTCCGCCTGCCTCGCTGCTTTTCGGCTTTTCTTCCCCTGATTCTGACTCACAGCCTGAAGCTGTAAGGATTCCTGTCATGAGCAAACCTATTTTAGTGGTCGTCGGCCACGGTATGGTCGGCCACTATTTTCTTGAACAGCTGGTTGAGCGCGACCTGCATCAGCATTACCACATCGTCGTATTCGGCGAAGAACGCCATGAAGCCTATGATCGTGTTCACCTCTCCGAGTATTTTTCCGGCCGCAGTGCCGCTTCGCTGTCGCTGGTAAAAGACGGTTTTTTTGCCGAGAACGGCATTGAGCTACGCAGTGCCAGCGAGATCGTGGCTATCGATCGTGAACGTCAGTGCGTGTGTGATGCGCAGGGCAGAGAAACCGCCTACGACAAACTGGTGCTGGCGACGGGGTCTTATGCCTTTGTTCCGCCGATTCCTGGCAACACGCGCCCCGGCTGTCTGGTGTATCGCACGCTAGACGATCTGGATGCGATTGCAGCACAGGCGAAAAAGGGCAAGTCTGGTGTGGTGATCGGTGGCGGCTTGCTGGGGCTGGAGGCCGCAAACGCTTTGCGTCAACTGGGGCTGGATACGCATGTGGTGGAGTTTGCTCCGCGTCTGATGGCGGTACAGTTGGATGACGGCGGTGCCAGCATGCTGCGCCGCAAGATTGAAGCGCTGGGCGTACAGATTCATCTCAGCAAAGAAACGCGTGAAATCACCGACGGCGAGCAGGCGCTACATCGTCTCTGCTTTGCCGACGGCAGCGTATTGGAAACCGATCTGGTGCTGTTTTCCGCCGGAATTCGCCCACGCGACAAACTGGCGGATAGCTGCGATTTAGAGAAAGGGCCACGCGGCGGCATCGTGATTGATGACCGCTGTCAGACCTCCGATGACGCGATTTTCGCCATCGGCGAGTGTGCACTGTGGAAAGGGCAAATTTTCGGGCTGGTGGCACCGGGCTACCAGATGGCACGCAGCGTGGCGGATACGCTGGCGCAGCGTGACACGCCGTTTACTGGTGCCGACATGAGCACCAAGCTGAAACTGTTGGGTGTGGAAGTGGCTTCGATTGGCGATGCGCATGGGCGTACGGCGGGAAGCCAAAGCTACCAGTGGACGGACGGCCCGAACGAGGTTTACAAGAAAATTGTCGTGTCTGCCGACGGCAAGCGTTTACTGGGGGCGGTATTGATCGGCGACAGCAGCGATTACAGCACGCTGTTGCAAATGATGCTCAACGACATGCCGTTGCCTACACAGCCGGAAGGGCTGATTTTGCCCGCGCGTTCCGGTGAGGCACCGAAAGGGCTGGGCGTGGCAGCCTTACCGGCTAGCGCACAGATTTGTTCCTGTCATAACGTCAGCAAAGGCGATATCTCGGCAGCGGTGGCGGGCGGCTGCGGCGAACTGGGGGCGCTGAAAACCTGCACCAAAGCGGGGACGGGCTGCGGCGGCTGCGTGCCGTTGCTCAAGCAGGTGATGGAGTACGAACTGACGCAGTTGGGCGTTGAAGTGAAAAAGGATATTTGTGAGCACTTCGCCTATTCGCGTCAGGAGCTGTATCACCTGATCCGCGTGCATGAAATCCGTTCTTTCGACAGCCTTCTTGAGCGTTACGGCCACGGTTTGGGTTGCGAAGTGTGTAAGCCGCTGGTGGGGTCGATGCTGGCGTCCTGCTGGAATGACTACCTGCTGCAACCACAGCACCTGCCGTTGCAGGATACCAACGATCGTTTCTTCGCCAATATTCAGAAAGACGGCACCTATTCCGTCGTGCCGCGCGTGCCGGCGGGGGAAATAACGCCAGAAGGCCTGATCGCCATCGGTCAGGTTGCGCAGCGCTATAACCTGTACACCAAGATCACCGGCGGCCAGCGGGTGGATTTATTCGGTGCTCGCTTAGAGCAGCTTCCAGCGATCTGGCGTGAGCTGATCGATGCCGGATTTGAAACCGGCCATGCCTACGGTAAATCGCTGCGTACCGTGAAATCCTGCGTGGGCTCGACCTGGTGCCGCTACGGCGTGCAGGACTCCACTGGACTGGCGATCCAACTGGAGCACCGTTATAAGGGGCTGCGTTCGCCGCATAAAGTCAAAATGGCCGTTTCCGGCTGTACCCGTGAATGTGCAGAAGCGCAAAGCAAAGACATCGGCGTGATTGCCACGGACAAAGGCTGGAACCTGTACGTGTGCGGCAATGGCGGCATGAAACCGCGTCATGCGGATCTCTTCGCCAGCGATCTGGATACGGAAACGCTGCTGCGCACCATCGATCGGGTGCTGATGTTCTATATTCGCACCGGCGATCGCCTCCAGCGCACCAGCACCTGGATGGATAATCTGGAGGGGGGTATCGACTATCTGCGTCAGGTGATTCTGGAGGACAGCCTGAATATCGGTGAAGAGCTAGATAAAGAGATGCAGCGCGTGGTGGATGCCTACCAGTGTGAATGGCAAACCACGTTGGAAAGCCCGGAACGTCTGGCGCTGTTCCGTGGCTTCCTGAACAGCGATAGCCCGGATGAAGCGGTGGTGATGGTGCCTGAACGTGGGCAGATCCGTCCGGCACAGGAGCATGAAAAAACGGCATCAACAGAGCCGGTTGCCCTGAAACCCGCCGCGCATGAAGCGGAGTGGGTACAAGTGGCGACGCTGGGGGATATTCCGCGTCATGCTGGTATGGCGGCGCGTCTCGGACAGCAGCAGATTGCGTTGTTCCATCTGCCGGGTAGCGAGCAGCAGGTCTACGCGTTAGAAAACCACGAACCGGGCAGCGGGGCGAATGTACTGTCGCGTGGACTGATCGGCGATGTGGCAGGCGAGCCGGTGGTCATTTCTCCGCTGTACAAAAAACGCTTCAAGCTGCGGGATGGCGTCTGCCCGGATGACAGCGCGCTGTATGTGCGTGCCTGGCCGGTGCGCGTGGAAGCCGACGAAATCTGGGTATGCCGTCAACCGCTGGCCGTGCCAGAAGGCGTTGCTCTGGCAGACACGGCTATGGCGAAAGCATCATGAACGCGCACGTCTGTCGGACAACCTGCCCCTATTGTGGCGTCGGCTGTGGCGTGCTGGCAGAACACGATGGGCAAGGTGCGGTAAAGATCAGCGGGGATCCCGTACACCCCGCGAATTTGGGTCGGCTGTGCGTCAAAGGTTCTGCGCTGGGTGAAACGCTGGATTTGAAAGGCCGGCTCTTGTGGCCGCTGGTGGAAGGGCGTCGCGTGAGCTGGGAACAGGCGCTCGATACGGTGGCCGAACGACTGCTGGCGACCATGCAGCAGCACGGCCCGCAGTCGGTGGCGTTTTATGGTTCAGGCCAATTGTTGACCGAAGATTATTACGTCGCCAACAAGCTGATGAAGGGCTTCATCGGCGTCGCTAACATGGATACCAATTCGCGCCTGTGCATGGCGTCTGCGGTGATTGGCTATAAGCGTGGGCTGGGAGCGGACGCCGTTCCGTGTAGTTATGAAGACATCGAACTGGCGGATGTGGTGGTGCTTGTCGGTTCCAATACCGCCTGGGCGCATCCGGTGGTCTATCAGCGGCTGGTGCAGGCGAAGCAGCAGCGGCCACAGATGCAGGTGGTGGTGGTCGATCCACGGCGTACCGCAACCTGTGACATTGCCGATCTGCATTTATCGTTGCAGCCCGGCAGCGATGCGGGGCTGTTCAACGGCCTGCTGCATTGGCTTGCGCAGGATTCATGCCTCGATCGCACTGCATTGGCTGAGCGTTTTTCCGGCGTAGAGGATGCGCTACAGTCAGCGCAAGCATGGTCGGTGGCGCAGGTGGCAGATTTCTGCCAGCTTGATGAAGCCGATATCGAGCGCTTCTACCATCTGTTCACCACTCATGAAAAAGTGGTCACGCTCTATTCGCAGGGTGTTAACCAATCGTCTTCGGGCAGTGACAAATGCAATGCCATCATCAATGCCCATCTCCTGAGCGGCAAAATCGGTTTACCCGGCAGTGGTCCTTTTTCGATAACCGGACAGCCCAATGCGATGGGCGGGCGGGAAGTGGGCGGCCTGGCCAATCAGCTCGCCAGCCATATGGGTTTTACGCCACAAGATATTGAGAGGGTTGGGCGCTTCTGGCAGAGCGATAACGTGGCGACACAGCCTGGCCTGAATGCGGTAGACCTATTTCGCGCAGTAGAACGTGGTGATGTTAAAGCGGTATGGGTGATGGGCACCAATCCGGTGGTATCGATGCCGGACGCTGACCGGGTGAAACAGGCGCTGGAGCGCTGCCCGCTGGTGATCGTCTCAGAGGTGATGCGTCATACCGATACCGCAGAAACCGCCGATATTTTACTACCTGCGTTGGGCTGGGGAGAAAAAGACGGCACGGTGACCAACTCCGAACGTCGCCTATCTCGCCAGCGTGCCTTTCTGCCCGCGCCGGGGGAAGCCAAAGCCGACTGGTGGATGCTGAGTCAGGTGGCGCAGCGCATGGGGTTTTCCGAGGCATTTGCTTATCAGCATCCGGCGGAGATTTTTCGTGAACATGCGGCGCTGTCCGGGTTTGAGAATGACGGTAGCCGTGCGTTTGATATCAGCGGGCTGGCGACGCTCAGCAATCAACAGTGGCAGCAGTTGGAACCGATACAGTGGCCGGTGAATGCGGCATTCCCGAACGGACGCGCCCGACTGGGTGACGATGGCCGATTCTGGCATGCCGATGGCAAAGCGCGTCTGGTCGCCGTCACGCCGTCGCTGCCGCAAAGTCCGTGGAGCACGGCGTATCCGCTGATTCTGAACACCGGACGTATTCGCGATCAGTGGCACACCATGACGCGCACTGGCAAAGCGGCTCGGCTGATGCGTCATATCAGTGAACCCTACTGCGAACTGCACCCACAGGATGCGCAGACGCATGATATTCAGGCGGGTGATTTGGTGCGTCTGTCGTCGGTGCACGGCTGGATGCTGGCGCGAGCGCGGCTTGATGCCGGGCAGGCGCGCGGCAGCGTGTTTGTACCGATGCACTGGAATCAGCAGTTCAGCGCACAGGCGCGGGCTGACAGTTTAGTCGCACCGATTACCGATCCCCATTCCGGCCAGCCGGAAAGCAAGCACAGCCGGGTGCGTGTCCAGCCCTGGCATACCGCCTGGCAGGCAACGCTGTTTTTTACTGACGAACCCGTTTCAGCGCCATTAACGTTGCCTGCCGAGCATGACGTTCTACCGCCCCCCGCCACCTACTGGAGCAAGATCCCTCATGAAGGCGTGACGCAGTATCTGTTTGCTGACCGCGAGCCAGTAGACGATTGGCAGGCATGGCTGACTGAACACTATGGGTTGGAAAATATGCAGTGTCAGGTTGCGCAGGGCAATGGCGTATTTCACCTGATTGGCTGGCGCGCTGGGCGCGTGGTGTTGGCTTGCTATGTCAGTGCGCAGGTGCTGCGTATTGATAGCGATGCGGTGCGTCAGGCGTTTGCCACGTCACCGCAGCTACCGCATGAGCGCCATGCGCTGCTGGCGGGTCAGGCTCCACAAGGACAGGTGAAGCAGGGAGCCACGATTTGCAGTTGCTATAGCGTTGGTGAAGAAATCATCGTCGGCGCGATTCGTAAGGGGTGTCACAGCGTGGCAGCGTTAGGCGGCACGCTGAAATGTGGTACCAACTGCGGTTCCTGTATCCCCGAACTGAAGGCCTTATTGAGCCAGCATGTGCCGATAACGGTCAATGAATTGAAAAAAGCAGGTTGAGCGCCACGGCGTAATGAGGTGTGACATGATGACAACACAATCAATATTGGCCGCAGGCCAACGGCGTCAGCCCATACTCGGCGGTGAAATCTGGCTGGTAGGAGCCGGGCCGGGTGATGCGGAACTACTGACGCTGAAGGCGTTGCGCGCAATCCAGCAGGCGGATGTAGTGGTCTATGATCGGCTGGTGTCGGCGGAGATTATGGATCTGGTGCCGGAGCAGGCGCTGTGTATCGATGTCGGAAAAACACGCGGCTGCCACCGTCTGTCACAGGAAAAAATCAATCAGCTGTTGGTCGAGCTGGCGCAGGCCGGGCAGCGGGTGATCCGTCTGAAAGGCGGCGATCCCTTTATTTTTGGTCGTGGCGGCGAGGAGATGGACTATGCCCAGCAGGCGGGGATTATCTGCCATGTCGTGCCCGGTATTACTGCCGCGACAGGCTGTGCGGCGGCCGTGGGGCTACCGCTGACGCACCGTGCCTGTGCGCAGTCAGTGCGCTTCGTGACCGGCCATTCGCGCGATGGCGAACCGCAACTGGACTGGCCGACGCTGGCGGACAGCCAGCAAACGCTGGTGTTCTACATGGGGCTGAGCCACAGCAGTCGACTGTGCCAGCGCCTGATCGAACACGGGCTGTCCGCGCAGACGCCCGTCGCGATTATTGAACGCGGTACGCAGCCGGATCAGCGACTGTTAACGGCGACGCTGGCAACCTTACCGGCATTGCTGGCTCGCTATCAGCCACAGTCGCCGAGCCTGCTGGTGGTCGGTGACGTCGTCCGCTTCTGTCGTCATCCGGCGTTGAAGGTCGACGCTGCCCCTGCGCGGTTGACGATGGAAAAGCATGCAGCCGCCTGACGGCAACGGCTCCCTGCCTACGGCCAGCGCCTCGAAATAAACCGATTTTTCTTCGAGGCGCTTTCCACTTTCTCCGCTGTTTTCTGCTTTGTTATCGCATCCCCGTTACCCTCTCTATTGAATTTTCAGTCATGGTCTACAGGGAAGGAGACGAGATGCCATCGCATGATGCGATCTTCAAACAGTTTCTCAGCGATATCGCGGTCGCACGGGATTTTCTGACGATTCATCTGCCGGATGAAATCCGCAAACGCTGTGATTTCAGCACGCTGCAACTGGAATCCGCGTCGTTTATTGATGAAAAGCTGCGCGCGCGGGTATCGGACGTGCTGTACTCGCTGCGTACCACCGCAGGTAAAGGATATATTTACTGTGTGATTGAACACCAAAGCCGCCCGGAAAAGCAGATGGCTTTCCGGCTACTGCGCTATTGTCTGGCTGCCATGCAGCAACATCTGGATCAGGGGCACGATCGCTTACCGCTGGTGGTGCCACTGCTGTTTTATCATGGCAGAGCGCGTCCTTATCCCTACAGCCTTCGCTGGCTGGACAACTTCGCCGATCCCGTACTGGCACAAGCACTGTATGAACAGCCTTTCCCGCTGGTGGATTTAACTGTTATGCCAGACGATGAAATCCGTACGCACCGACGTATGGCGTTACTGGAACTGGTACAGAAGCATATTCGTACCCGTGATATGCTGGAGTTGGCGCGGGAGATTGGGTTACTATTTGAACGCTGGTCGGTGCCACTGACGCAGCGTCGGGCGCTGTTATTTTATATTGCACAAGCGGGAAACACATCCAAACCCGCAGATTTCATTAACGCACTGGCTGCACCGCTATCAACCGGTCAGGAGGACATTATGACGATTGCAGAACAACTGAAAAAAATGGGATTCGAAGAAGGAATCCAACACGGCATTCAACAAGGATTGGCGCAAGGGCTAGAACAAGGGTTGGAGCAGGGCATTGAACAAGGAATGAAAAGCAGTGCCAGACAAATTGCCCGTAATTTATTACTCACAGGGATGGATAAGCATAGTGTGCAGCAGGTCACTCAGCTTGAGGAAGCAGAGCTGGAGCAACTGGTTACGGCTATCCTGCATGACACACAGCATTGATACTGTACTAAACAATACCGCACTAAAAACCGAGCGTTGCTGATGCCTTTACGAGAAAGGTCAGTCAGGCAACGCTCACGTCCTTTCGCTAACGCGTTGCTTTTAGCCTTTACGGACTCGCGCCGTCAGCCCTTTCAGGAAGTAGCGGATCACCTGATCGCCGCAGGTACGATAGTTTTTATGGTCAGGCGCGCGCATCATCGCGGTGACTTCCGGCACTGAAATGCGAAAATTCTGTGCCAGCAGGATCGCCTGAATATCATCGGTTTTGAGTGAAAACGCGACACGCAGCTTTTTCAGAATAATATTGTTGGTCATCTTGCGCTCAAACTGCGGCGCAGGCTGGTTTTCATCTTGACCGCGTTTTTGCAGAATCAGCCCATTCAGGAAATAACTCATCACGATGTCCGGGCAAGGCTGATAGCCTTCCTCTCCCTCTTTTTTGACGTAGCTCGCCAACTGCTGGGGAGGGACGGTCATCTCCACCAGCGCCAGGATCTTCAGCAGGTGGTCATTATTGAAATTCAGCATATAGCGCACGCTGCGCAGGACATCGTTGTTCATCATTACGGAGGGGGTCTCGCCGTTCGTCTTCGTACAAAACGCACAGTATAAAGGGAACGGCGGAGAAATGCAGAAACGATCGTGGAATTGTGGAATTAGTGAAACGTCTCCCGTCCGGTAAAGTGCCCAACCCAGCCTTCTGGATTGGTAAAAATACGGATCGCGACAAAATCAGGAAATTCACCGCAGTCAAACCAGTGCGGCGTGTTGGCGGGAACGCGTAAGAGATCGCCAGCCTCACAGGTAAGCTGGAAAACCTGCTCGCCAATTGGCACAAAGAAGCTTCCGCTGCCGCGTACGAAGAAGCGAACTTCATCTTCACTATGGGTGTGTTCCTGAAGAAACTTTTCCCGCAGCGCCAGTCTATCGGCATGATCTGGCGTCAGACTGATCACGTCGGCAGAGGTGTAGCCTTCCTGCTGTTTTAGACGTTCAATATCGGCATGGTACTGCGTCAAAATAGTTTCGCTGCTGGCGTCGAGCGGAGGTGCGTCGGTCTGCCAATGTTCTAACTGGATCCCGGCGCTGGCGAGCAGGGAAGCGATGTCATTAAACGTGGTGATCTGCTGGACGGGCTGTGTGATCTGCGGACGGTGGTAAATCGATAGCGTTGTCATGTCGGCTTTCCCTTAGGTATAGAAGAATCTTAACCATTCACTTTATGGGGACAAAAAACAAGATGCTTTTTTTATAACTTATTACTGCAAATTCAATAGGTAACAATCATCACATCTGTGTATCAATGCTATTTCTATTTAATCACTAGCCATTATCATTTTTGTTATTTCGATTTAACTTTTCCCGTTGCTAATCTCTTTCACTGCTAATAATTTTATAAAAACCGGGATAAAAATGATGAAGACTCGCTTTTCTCGTCTTGCTGCATGCGTGCTGGCTGCGGGGGTGATGACCTCTGTTCAGGCGGCTGATGAGACACTGTCGTTGAAGGGAAAAACCATTGGCGTTGCCGTCGTAGGGACACAGCATTTTTGGGATCGTGAGGCCTACAAAGGGGCGACCGAAGAAATTGAGAAACTCGGTGGGCAGGTCGTGGGCGTGGATGGTGGGCGTGATAATCAGGTTCATGCCAATAACCACGATATCCTGCTGGCACGTAAGGTGGATGCGGTGATCAGTATTCTCGGTGATAGTGCGGTAGAACCAAAGTTTAAAGCGCTGCGTGACGCGAAAATTCCGGTTTTCACCGTCGATCACGTTTCGTCTTACTCCATTAATAACACAACCTCAGATAACTACGCGCTCGGTTCGACGATTGGGCGCTACACGGCGGATGCGCTGGGTGGAAAAGGCAATATTGCGGTGTTTAACGCGTTCTCCAACGCGCTGCGAATCTGTGGTATCCGCTATGATTTGTGGAAATACGTCCTGCAAGATTATCCGGGGATCAAAATCATTCAGCCTGAGCTGGCTGAGCAATATTCCAACTCGCCGGAAGATGCGCGCAAGAAAACCCTTGAGCTGCTGAGCCAGCATCCAAAAGGTACGCTGGATGCAATCCACGTTGCCTGCTGGGATCAACCGGCCATCGGCGTGGTGCAGGCATTGGAAGAAACCGGGCGTGACAAGGATGTGAAGGTCACGGCAATTGATGCCGGGCCAGAAACGCTGGAAATTATGGCGGAGAAAGGCAGCCCGTTTGTTGCCAACGTTGCGCAGCAGCCGCGTCTGATTGGCACCACATCGGCGAAAAACGTCGCTCGCTATTTCGCGGGTGCTACGCTTCTACCGCAGACGTTTGTGCCAGTGTTGCCCGTCAAAGGGGAGGCAGAAGCCAAAGCGGTCTATAAACAGCTTGGCTATGGCGAACTGAAGTAAGGCTATGTCGGGATATCACTCAGCCCCGTCGCCGTCCGGCGGCGGTTTGGCAATGACGCATATCAGCAAGCAGTTCTCGGGGATTTCCGCGCTGGACAACGTATCACTAACGGTTCGGCCGGGAGAAATTCTTGGCCTGATTGGGGAAAACGGCGCGGGGAAATCGACCTTAATCAAGGTGCTGGCTGGGGTCTATGCCGCAGACAGCGGTGAGATTGCTATCGATGGACAGCGGCTGACCGCCGTGACGCCAGCGGTTATTCACGCGCACGGCATTCGTTTTATCCATCAGGAACTGCATCTGATTCCCCATTTTACCGTGGCGGAATCGGTGTTTCTCGGGCAGGAAATGGTGAGCCGTTGGCGAGGTGTCGATCGTCGGGCGATGCGGCGTGAAACGGAACAGTTTTTTCAACACACGTTCAATTTATCGATAGATGCCAACCTGCTGATTCGGGATTTAAGTTTGGCGCAACGTAAACTGGTACAGATTGCGCGGGCACTGATTGATGGTAAGGCGCGGCTGGTGGTGTTTGATGAACCGACCGCGCCGCTGGAGGCGCGTGAAGCCACGCAACTACTGCATATGCTCCAGACGCTGAAACAGCGCGGCATCGCCATTATCTATGTTTCCCACTATCTCAATGAAATTGCGGATATCTGCGATCGCGTCACCGTGTTACGCAATGGTAAGGGCGTGACGACGCTGGAAAATCCTGAGACGAAGGATATCGATGGAATGATTCGCCTGATGGTGGGACGGGAGATTGCTAGCCTGTTTGACGGGAAACGAAAGACAGAGAGAAGTGAGACGCCTTTGCTACAGGTTGAACAACTGACGGATCGACAACATTTCCAGCCGATTAGTTTTCAGGTCGCGGCGGGAGAAATCGTTGGCATAGCAGGGCTGTTAGGCTCGGGGCGTGAGGCGCTGATTGATGCACTCTATGGTATTTCGCCCGCCCGTGAGGGACATATTGCGATCAATGGTCAGACGCTGCGACCACATTCTCCGGTACAGGCCATCGCACAGAAAATGGCGCTGGTGCCGCGCGATCGTCGTCATGACGGGCTGATTTTACCGCTATCGGTGGCGGACAATATCAATCTGGCTTCTTTACCTGCGGTAGCCTGGCGCGGTTGGCTGCGGCGTAAGCAAGCGGTAGCGCAGGCGACTCATCTGGCGCAGACGCTGGATATCCGGCCGCGCGATGTCAGCGTTCCTGTGCGTAATTTAAGCGGCGGCAACCAGCAGAAGGTGATACTGGCGCGCTGGCTAAAGACCGATACCCGGCTATTTATTCTTGATGAACCGACGCTGGGCGTCGATATTGGCGCGAAAGCGGAAATTTATCAGCTTACCCGACAGCTCGCGGCAGAAGGGCGAGCTGTTATTGTCTCTTCCAGTGATGACGGCGAACTCCTGGGGCTTTGCGATCGCATTCTGGTGATGTGGCGTGGTGAGCTCATCGCCGATGTGCCGACGGAACTCCTCTCGCTGGATAGTCTGCTGGCGTTGACCAGCAGCGGCCGAACGCAGGAGGCGGTATGACTCGCGCCCTACAATCCCTCCGCTCGACGCCGCGTGTAGCCCGACTTTTCAATCATATTCCCTTACTACTGTTTGCGGCGCTGCTGCTATTCCTCTGCCTGAGTGCGCCTTATTTTCTCAGTTGGCAAAACATCACCATTATTTTGCGGCAAAGCGCGCCGCTGGCGATCCTGTGCTTCGGGCTAGTCTGCGTCATTACGGGCGGCGGTGATGATGTTGTCTCTGGCGGTATCGATCTCTCGCTGCCCGCGATTGCGGTACTTGCCGTAGCGATAATCAGCGACGGTTTGACGAACGCGGATATCAGCTATTCGTGGTTGATTGTGTACGTGGCAGGGGCGGCGTTATTAGCAGGCGCGGTGAATGCGGCGCTGGTGGTGGCGATTCGGCTACCGCCGCTGTTGGCGACATTAGCCTGTTCCGTAGCCGTTATCGGGCTCACCAATTTGCTGACCCAGCAGCGGCGCATCAGCGTGAGCGATCCGGTGATTGTGGCGTTTCGTGATAGCACTCTGCTGGGTTTGCCGCTGGCGGTCTGGTTCATGCTGCTGGTCTTCCTCTTATTTCAGTTTATCGTTCACCATAGCCGCTGGGGTCAGCATTTGCAGGCCGCTGGTGGAAACCGCGAAGCGGCGCAGCTGTCGGGCATTTCCCACACGCCGCTGGTTATTGGTTCGTATCTGTTAGGTGCATTGGCGGCGGCACTGGCCTCGCTGACGCTGGTAGCGCAAGGATCCGGCAGTTCGCCCGGCACGGCAGAACCGCTGTTGTTAGAGATGGTACTGGCGACGTTTCTTGGCGCGGCGTTCTCTCGCCGTCGGGTGGTCACCATCTGGGGGGCATTGCTGGGCACGCTGCTGGTGAACGCCCTGTCGAACGGTCTGGCGCTGCTGCGAGTTGATATCTTCTGGGTCGGCGCGATTAAGGGCGTACTGATTCTGGTGGTGCTCGCCGCCGCTTCGCTACGCAGGCAAAGGAGTCACGCGTGAAAAGTTCTTCTTTGGCGGCGCAGCCCGCGTTGCCGGGCGGCAGACTGGGACTGTCGTTCTTTATCCGCTATGGTTTTCTGGTCATTCTGCTGGCTTTTCTGGTGTTTTTCTCGCTGCAAAACCCAATATTTTTGACGTTAGGCAACTGGGGAAATCTGCTGCAAGGTAGCGCCGTGCTGTTGATTGTGGCGCTGGCCATGACGCTAGTGGTGACGGCCGGTGGGATCGATCTGTCGGTGGGCGTTGCGCTGGACTTTGGCGCCGCCTTCGCGTTGGTGGCACTCAAAGTCTATGGTCTGCCGTGGCAGGCTGCGGTATTGGCCGCGTTGGCGGGTGGTGCGCTGGTCGGGTTGGTTAATGCGGTACTGATTATTCATTGTCGAATTAAGCCATTCCTGGCAACGCTGGGAACCTGGTTTATCGGCAGCAGTATTGAACGCATTTACACCGAGGGCGGCGGGCCGATCGCTTACCGCCGGATGGCACCGCAGTACCACGAGCTGGCTGTGGGTGACCTGTGGGGCATTCCGGTGCCGATCGTGATTGTCGCGGTGCTGTGGTTTGCCTATTACCTGTTATTTGAACGGACGGTTGCGGGTAAACGTATCCATGCGATGGGGGTGAATGCGCCAGCGGCGCTGATTGCCGGCGTTAACGTGCGGCGCACGATGTTCTGGTTGCTGATTGTCACGTCGGTGACGTGCGCCATCGGCGGCGTCGTGTTATCCGCCAATCTGCGGCAGTTTACGCCGCTGGCCGGACAGGCTTACCTGATGGACGCGATTGCCGCCGTTTTCATCGGTACCGCGTTTCATGCGCAGGGGCGACCGAATGTGTCTGGGACGCTAATCGGCGTACTGTTTCTCGGCATGATCGCCAACGGTTTGAATCTGATGGGGCTGAACTTTATCGTAAAAGATGCGCTGAGCGGTGTGATTTTGGTACTGGCGCTGGCGCTCTCTTTCCTGCAAGGGCGGCTGCGCCAGCGGCAGTAAATGAATCGAACACGAATAAAAAACAGAATCTGAAGGAGCAAGCGTGAGTCAGTTTGATGCAGTTTTTGTTGGGTTAACTATTCTGGATGTTGCTGGGAGGCCGGTGAGCGGTTTGCCTGAAGGCGGCGGCGTCCACTTTATTGATGAGATTCGCCTTAACCCTGCCGGGACGGCCAGCGGTGCGGCGATGAACGCGGCTAAATTGGGTATCCGCACGGCGACGGCGGCCTGCCTCGGTGAGGATGAAAAAGCCGATTTTATTTTGGCGACCTATCGCAAACTGGGTATCGACTGCTCTCTGGTTCAGAGAACGACGGCGGCGTCGACCTCGGCGACCATTCTGACTATTCGCCCAGACGGTGAGCGTCCGGCGCTACACTATCGCGGGGCGTCAGATCACCTGTTCATCGACGAGCGGGATTTTGACGCCGTGTGTAACGCGCGTTTCTTGCACCACGGCGGTACAGGGCTGCTGGCGAAAATGGATCAGGGGCAGAGCGCGCGTCTGCTTCGCCACGCCAAAGCCAAAGGGTTGACGACCAGTTTTGACCTGATTGCACCGAATGCGGAGACGCTGTCTCTGCTGACACCGCTGCTGCCGGATGTGGACTACTTTATGCCGTCGCTGGAGGAGGCCGCGTTTATCTCCGGCCTGACTCAGCCGACAGACATTGCGGCTTTCTTTCTCGATCGCGGCGTTAGCACCTGTATTTTCAAAGCCGGCGCGGCAGGGTCCTACGTGTTCAGCGAGGATATCACGTTGCACATCCCAGCCTACCGCGTGGCGGTATCGGATACCACGGGCTGCGGCGACAGCTACTGTGGCGGTTTTATTGCTGGTCTGGCGAAAGGCTGGGATCTGGAACAGGCCTGCCAGCTCGGTTCGGCGGTGTCAGGGCTGGTGGCTACCGGACTGGGCTCCGATGCGGGCGTGATTGACTGGGAACATACGCAGCGGTTTATGGCTGAAGCGCCTACCTATTAGGAGGTGCTGACCTACTAGGAGACGTTGACCTACTCGATCGGTGCCGCGTTTATTTCCATTCGTAAAGCAGCGGTTCGCCGCGAATGAACCGCTGTAGATCGGCGGCGATCATCGCGGTGTGTTTCACCAGCGTCTCCCGCGTCGCGCCGGCAATGTGCGGTGTGAGTACCACGTTATCAAATTCGGTAATAAACGGGTGATGACGCCAGAGCGGCTCGCTGTCATAAACGTCAAGTGCGGCACCTGCCAGCCACTTTTCGCGTAGCGCCGCGATCAGATCGGCTTCGACAACGACGGCGGCACGCGAGGTGTTGATCAGATAGGCGTTGGGGCGCATGGTTCTGAGCCTGTCGAGGTTGACCAACCCTTTGGTCTGCGGTGTGCTGTTCAGGTGCAGGCTGACGAAATCGGACTGCGAAAACAGCTCGTCCAGCGTGGTTTTGCGAATGCCCGGTTCGTCGATCTCTTCGGCGGCGACGTACGGATCCGCAATCAGCAGTTGCATACCGAAGGCGCGCGCAAGCTTCCCGACCCGATGACCGATACTGCCATAGCCGATAATGCCGAGCGTCTTATTACGCAGTTCGCCGCCTTTGAACACTTCATACGGGCTGTGCTGGTCTACGTCCCACACCACATCCTGACGTAATCCGGCCTGCGTCTGTGTGGCGCTGTGGGTTTCGCGCGTGAACTCACCGCGTTTGAGCGCGCTATGGGCCTGAGGGATGTGGCGTGTGGCATTCAGCATCAGCGCCAGCGTTAATTCTGCTGCGGCATCGGCATTGCGCCCGGGCGTGTAAAGGACCGGGATTCCCCGACGGCGCGCGGCCTCGATATCGATGTTGACCGGGTTGGCGCGGGTACAGGCGATGAGCCGCAGGTGAGGGCAAGCCTCAATGACGCGGGCGGTAATATCGTCATAGCTGGTGACGATAACGTCGGCGTTCTCCGCCAGATAAATCAGCGCCGCTTCGCTCAGTTTGGGCTGACCGATAGCCCAACCGTCTACCACCAACTCCCCCAGCGCCTGAAAGGCATCAAGGCTGCCACCATATTCGGCGGTAAATACGATTTTCATGAAGCAATACTTTCCTGTGAGGTAGGTACCGTGTGCAAGTGTGCTGCGCTCTGATGGTCTAACGCACTAAGCGCCTGAGCCCGTGCCTGCCAGAGCGGCTGTAGCTGGTCGCGCAGTTGGCGAAAAACCGGAAACAGTGTCTGATACTGCCGATGGGCGTCGGCATCGGGGAGAAACGTCGACGCCTGCGCGTTGGCTGCGGGAACCACGTTGGCGCTTTCTCCGATGGACAGGGCGGCAAGGCGAGCGGCACCGCAAGCGCTGAGCTCTTTGACCGAACTGGCGATCACCCGCCGTCCAGTGCAGTCCGCGATGATTTGCAGCCAAGTCGCTGAGGCCGCACCGCCACCGGCGATGTAGAGATCGCCGTGGGCAGGATAGCCGCTGAGCGAATCGGTAATCGCGTAGGCGAGCCCCTCAAAGACCGCGCGCAGTAAATGCGCGTTAGTCGTGGATTGTTCGATACCAAAAAATCCCGCCCGTGCCGATGTGCTGTAAAACGGTGCGCGTTCACCATTAAGGTAAGGCTGATAGAAGACGCCGCCGCTGCCGGGTGGCACGCGAGAAATACGGGCGTTAATCGTCTGAAAATCGGCCTCGTCAGCTAATGTGCTCAACGCCCAGTCGATATTTGGCGTGCCGGACTGCATGGCGAACAGATTGAGATAGTGACCCGGCCAGGCGTGTGCGACAAACCGGGTTTGCAGGCTCACCTGCGTTAAACCGCGGCACACAATGCCGGTGCAGCAGGTGGTGCCGAGAATAGTGAAAATGTCGCCGTCGTGAATGGCTCCAATGCCCAGCGCGGCGGCAGACACATCCAGTGCGCCTGCACAAACGGGGATACCAGCAGGCAACCCCGTCTGTGCGGCGACGGCATCGCTCAGCGTTCCAGCGATGTCATCGGGATAAAGCAACGGCGGAAAAAGCGGCCTAATCGCCTGTAAGTCGAGCTTATCCAGCACGGTTTTTGACAGCGTCTCGCTATGCAGATCCAGCAGCGACGTACCGGTGTCCGTCAGTTCCAGATTCGCCTGTCCCGTCAGTCGAAAACGAACCCAGTCTTTGGCAAAAAAGAAGTAATCGGCCTCGTTCAGCGCATCCGGCTGATGCTGTGCCAGCCAGCGTAGCTGCTGCGCGCTGTTACAAGGGAGCAGGGGAGAACCGGTTTCGGGAAAGAGCGTTGCTTCCAGATTCGGGCGCTGTTTAAGCTGATGAACCTGTTCCGCTGTGCGGGTATCGCTCCAGAGGATGGCCTGCCGGATGGGGTGACCGTGACGATCGCTCAGCCAGACGCCTTCACCTTGTCCGGCCAGCCCGATGGCGTGTACGCGACCCTGTTGTAGCAGTGGTGAAGCGGCCAGCGTTTTCAGGGTAGAGAGCACACCGTCCCACACATGAGACATATCTTGCTCAGCGTAGCCGGGCAGCGGAGAGTAGGTGACGGTGTTGGCTGACGCAATCAGCCGTTCATTGAAATCGGCATCGAATAGCACCGATTTGACCTTTGAGGTCCCGATATCAATGCCAATGTAGTAGTCCATCCACGCCGCCTCATAAAACCCGTATCAGCATCAGAGTAATGGAAAAATGGCGGTCGCTATATTCATAGAAATGCAAAGCAAAGCATCAATGTTGAAATAGCGGAGAGGTTGGAATCACGGAGGCGGTGCAATGGCGGAAAGGCCGCCATTGGTGCGAAAGGTTACTCGGCGGGTTGAGACAAAATGGCGTCGAGCAGGCCGGGAAAGCGCTGTTGCATGTCGCTGCGGCGCAGTCGGTTGATGTGCGTAGTACCGATGTTGGTGGTATGCAGCAGACCCGAGTCACGCAAGACGCGAAAATGGTGCGACACGCTGGATTTCGGGCGCCCCCCGTCAAGCTCGCTGCATGTGGCTTCTCCTTGCACGGCCAGACAGCGGACGATTTCCATGCGCAGGGGGTCGCTCAAGGCGTACAGGACGCGCTCAAGGGTAAACTCATCGGGGGTAGGGTGCTTAAAAGGTCTCATGGGCGAATTATAGCGTCAGGGTTGTCTAAAATCTATTATTCGAATAATATCGAAATATCGAAGTAACCAGACAAGGTAGGAAATTATGTCCGCACTGTTTCAACCCTTCAAACTGAAAGACATTACGTTACGCAACCGCATTGCCGTTCCACCAATGTGTACCTATTCCGCAAATGATGGCCTGATCAACGAATGGCATCAGGTGCATTATGCCTCGCTAGCGCGCGGTGGTGCCGGGTTGGTTATCGTGGAAGCGACGGCTGTTGCACCCGAAGGCCGCATCACCCCGCACTGCACGGGTATCTGGAACGATGAGCAGGCGCAGGCGTTCGCCAAGGTCGCTAAATCCATTAAGGATGCAGGCTCCGTGCCGGGAATTCAGATTGCGCATGCTGGACGCAAAGCTAGCGCCAATATTCCCTGGGAAGGTGACGACCACATTCCTGCTGGCGACTCACGCGGCTGGCAGACCATTGCCCCGTCGGCAGAAGCGTTCGGCGCGAATCTGTCCAAACAGCCGCAGGAAATGACGCTGGAAGATATTGCCCGCGTTCGTGATGATTTTGTCGCTGCGGCTCGCCGCGCGCTGGACGCTGGGTTTGAATGGCTGGAGCTGCATTTTGCTCACGGCTATCTGGCACAGAGTTTCTTCTCCGCTCATTCCAACAAACGCACCGATCAGTACGGCGGCAGTTTTGACAACCGTAGCCGTTTTCTGTTGGAAACGCTGGCTGCCGTTCGCGACGTGTGGCCACAACACCTGCCGCTGACCGCCCGTTTCGGCGTGATTGAATTTGACGGCCGTGATGAAGAAACCTTGCAGGAATCCATTGAACTGACGCGCCGCTTCAAGGCCGCAGGGCTGGATATGCTCAGCGTCAGCATCGGTTTCTCTACACCAAAAGCTAACATTCCGTGGGCACCTGCCTTTATGGGACCGATTGCTAAACAGGTTCGCGAACAGGCCGATCTGCCTGTTTCTTCCGCCTGGGGCTTCGGCACGCCGGAACTGGCTGAACAGGCGGTGGCATCGGGTCAGTTGGATCTGGTGATGGTCGGTAAAGCGCATTTGGCGAACCCGCACTGGAGCTATCAGGCTGCACGCGAACTGGGCATTGAACGCGCCTCGTGGACGCTACCCGCGCCTTACGCCCACTGGCTGGAGCGCTATTAACCCCTGATAGCTATCTTTGTGAAAGTTAGATGCATTCCAACACAAGGAACAGTAGGTTTCGTGCGTGATAAGCCGCGGAGTTTCTCTGTGGCATTGATGCCACGCCCGACTTAGGGCGCCCAATCGCCGGCGCCTTAAGAACCCAGGCTTTTTGGCGGGAATTATGCCGCTAACGCGGTTCCTTCGGTGCCCATGCCCGCCTTTCGAGCCGTCAGTGACGCGTTCCCTACGCGGCACTGACTTTCGCGACGTCCTGTCGCTCACTCGGCGTTCATGTCCACCTCAGCATAATTTTTACGCCGTGAAGATCGGTGCCATAAACGATACGCGTTGGTTGACGTTTCCTAATGCTATGAGTGGCAGATGCCGCCTGTTTCATTCACTTATATTGCTCGCATTCAGTGCCTGATACAGGTCGTCGATTAAGTCCTGCACATTTTCAATCCCCACGGATAAACGCAGCAGCTGTGGCGTGATCCCTTTTTGTCGTCTTTTTTCCAGCGGCACGGAAGCGTGGGTCATGGAGTAGGGCTGGCTAATCAGGCTTTCCACGCCGCCCAGACTCTCTGCCAGCGTAAATAATCGCGTGCGCTTAATAACCTCACGCGCATAGTCCTCATCACCCTTCAACCTCACAGAGATCATGCCGCCAAAGCCGCGCATCTGCTGCTGTGCCAACCCGTGCTGCGGGTGGCTCGGTAGCCCCGGATAGTAAACCTGCTCCACCTGCGGCTGGAGTTCCAGCCAGTGTGCGAGTTGAAGAGCGCTCTGATTGTGGCGTTCAATTCGCAGCGCCAGCGTGCGGATGCCGCGCAGCGTCAGGAAGCTGCTGAAGGGGTCGAGTACGCCGCCAATCGCATTTTGCAGATAGGCCAACTGTGACGCCAGTTCACTGTTCTTGCCGACGACTGCCAGCCCGGCAATCACGTCTGAATGGCCGTTGAGGTATTTGGTTGCGGAGTGCACCACGATATCAAACCCCACATCCAGCGGACGCTGAATCGCCGGTGAAGCAAAGGTGTTATCCGCCACGCTGATGAGCCGATGTTTTTTGGCTAACGTAGCGATGGCTGCCAGATCGGCCAGTTTTAGTAGTGGATTGGTCGGCGTTTCGACCCAGATCATTTTTGTCTGCGGCGTAATGGCGTGTTCCAGCGCGGTGAGATCGGCGGGGTCAACGTAGGTCACTTGCAATCCGGCGGTGCGTTTGCGGACATTTTCTAACAGACGCCAGGTGCCGCCGTAGAGATCGTCCACGGCCACGATATGGCTACCCTGATCGAGCAGTTCCAGCAATGTGGAACTGGCGGCCAGACCAGAGGCAAAAGCGAAGCCTCGCGTCCCACCTTCCAGTTCGGCAATCGCCGCCTCCAGCACCGCACGCGTCGGGTTGCCGCTGCGTGAATATTCGTAGCCGGTATGCTCACCGGGTGCGGGTTGGGCAAACGTGGAGGTTGCATAAATCGCGGGCATGACTGCGCCAGTGCTGTCCGGGGTATAGCCCGCGTGAACGGTTTGGGTATCGAATTGAGGCATGGTTCACATCCTAAGTGATAAGAAAAGAGAAGCGTGAGCAACGTATCAGCGAAGCGTCTGCCGCCAGTGGTTCAGGACATCTGTACGCGTGATCAAACCGAGAAAACGATCGCCGTCGAGAATCACAGCAACAAACCCCCGGTCAAAAATTGCCAGCAGATCGTCAGGCGACGCCTCTTTTGGCAGCGTCTTGACCTGATCGGACATCGCCTCGCGCGCCGTCAGTGAAAAATGCTGGGTATCGTTTTTGAGACTGTTTAGCAGATCCCATTCATCAATCACGCCGACGACGCGGTCGTTGTCTAATACGGGAAGTTGGGAGATGTCGTAGAGCCGCATACGGGCATGTACCACGCTGAGCGTGTCGTCAGGTGACACCGAAATCGTGGCACCTTCATCGTGGCGATAGGTGATGAGATCGCGCAGGTCGCCGTGTGACGGGCGCGTGATAAGTCCTTTCTCAATCATCCAGTAATCGTTAAACATCTTGGACAGGTATTTGTTGCCGCTGTCGCAAACGAAGGTGACGACCCGCTTAGGTTCGGTTTGTGCTCGACAATAGCGCAGGGCGGCGGCCAGTAATGTGCCGCTGGAGGAGCCAGCCAGCACGCCTTCCTTACGCAGCAGTTCCCGAGCGGTGTGAAAAGACTCGGCGTCATCAATCGCGTAAGCGTGGGTAACCTGAGTGAAATCGGCCAGATCCGGCACGAAATCCTCGCCAATCCCCTCCACCAGCCAGCTTCCTGCCTCACCATATTCACCGCGCTGTATATAGTCCGTCAGAATCGAACCGGCGGGGTCGGCAAGGACAAAGGCAGTCTGCGGCGACACCTCGGCAAAGTAGCGGGTTAACCCGCCCAGCGTGCCACCGGAACCCACGCCGACGGCGACAGCGTCAATTTGTTCTTCCATCTGCTGCCACAGTTCGGGGCCTGTCGTGCGGTAGTGCGCCTCCAGATTGGCCGAATTATTAAACTGATCGATGTAGTACGCATCGGGCGTTTCCTCTGTCAGACGACGGGCATAATCCTGATAGTAATCAGGGTGGCCTTTGGCGACATCAGAGCGCGTAAGCCGCACTTCGGCACCGAGTGCCCGTAGATGAAAGATTTTCTCGCGGCTCATTTTGTCCGGCACCACCAGAATCAGGTGATATCCCTTCAGTGCGGCGACCAGTGCCAGACCAAGTCCGGTATTGCCAGCGGTGGCTTCAACGATGGTGCCACCCGGTTTCAGCCAGCCCTGACGCTCTGCGTTTTCAATCATAGACAGCGCCACACGGTCCTTAATCGAGCCGCCGGGGTTCTGGTTTTCCAGTTTGACGAACAGTCGGCAGGGGCCGGTATCAAACTGGGTAAGCTCCAGCAACGGCGTATGACCGATCAGGTTGAAAACGGCATCGGCACTTTTCATAGCATTTCACTCTGTCGAAAATGGTGGATGCCACATAGTAGATCTGCTGCAAATCGAAAATGAACGAAGTAAATCACCAAAGAATATGCATTTAAGTAATATAATATTCTGATTGGCCGTAAGGATGTGCAGAGGCGTAGCGGTGCGGGCGTATAGACTGCCAGCGAAAGGATTAATAAATCGCTTTATTATATAGGTAAGGATTACTCTCATGGCATTGATTCAATTAGTGAAGAGTAAATTACTGTTAATCTATGCCAAATAATATTTGGCCGATGATAGTGGCGTATTTTTTCAAAAAGAGGGTGAATGTTGAGACATGAACTATGGGTTGAGCCTGATGGATCCCAGACTTTCTGTCTTGCGGGTTCACGCGGAGAGGCAGCTAAAAAATTTTTACATCCAGATTCAAAACTTATATGGGAAGTAGAGGCCTCAAGCCGTTTTGAAGCAATGACGCGCTATTACTCATTTATGAACTGGGGGGAATATAAAACACCTTTTGCTGAGCTAGATCGTATGACGTACCGTGAAATGGGCTGGGAAAATTAATGGTACGATCATCACGTGCTTATTCGAAAAAAAGCCTCAAGCTCTGAAAAACCCATGGCATGTTTTGAATAAGAAAAAGTGCCATCACGACTGACCTCCTGTGCTGCCTGTACGAATGCGCCATAGGCGAATCGAGCCATTGAGGCTCCGACGCTTATACGTTTGGCTCCGGCTTGTGAAAGTTCTTCAACACTGTAAACATTTCCGGGCAACCCCATTACAACATTGACAGGCTTTTTAACAGACTGGCAGAGGGTGTGAATCATCGAGAGATCATGAATTCCTGGGGCATAGAGAACATCTGCTCCCGCTTTTTCGAACGCCTGAAGCCTCAGGATCGTTTCATCAAGATCCTGATGACCCCACATGAAATTTTCAGCGCGCGCAGTAATAACAAAATTTGGATCACATGCATCACGCGATTCAACCGCTGCTGAAATTCTCTCGACCGCGAGATGTAAATCGAAGATAGGGGCTTCTGGTTGGCCGGTATGATCCTCAAGAGAACAGCCTGCAAGTCCGGCGTCAACGGCAATCCTGATGGTTTCAGCGGCGCTATCTGGACTGTCTCCCATTCCTTTCTCCAGATCGGCTGATACGGGCAGCGTGGTCGCTTCGGCGATGTTCCGGCAATGGTGAATTGTCTGTTGCCAAGGAACCTGACCTTCAGTTACTCCCAGAGAAAAGGCGAGACCTGCACTGGTTGTGGCGAGAGCCATAAAACCCATTTTTTCAAGTATTCTGGCCGTGCCAATGTCCCATGGATTAGGGATGACAAAGGTATTCCCGGATTCGTGAAGAAGGCGAAACGCTCTACTTTTGTCGCTCATAACTCTCTCATGAAGGCTAATTTCACACTCTATTGTTATAAACTACCTGATTGACGGTACACCATAAATAAGGCAGTAAAATTCTATTTTACTGCGCGTGCAAATACGCCTCATACCACTGGCTGAGTTGCTCGGTCACCGGGCGGTGTTCGGGGTTAAACGGGCGGCCATCCAGTGCTTTTACGGGGGTGATGCCCGCCAGCGTGCCGGTCACAAAGGCTTCATCGGCGGTGAGGGCTTCTGCCAGCGTAAAATCCTGAGCCCTGACCTTCAGCCCGTTAGCCTGCGCGAGAGTGATAAGAGTCTGACGGGTAATGCCGTTGAAGCAGTAACGACCCGATGATGTCCACAGTTCACCGCGACGGACGATAAAAAAGTTGGTGGAATTACAACTGGCGACAAAACCGTGCGGATCCAGCATCAGTGCCTCATCGGCACCGGCCTGCAACGCTTGCAGCAGTGCCTGAATAAGATTGAGCCGACTGTGTGAGTTCAGCCGCAGATCGAAGACGTCTGGCGTGCTGGTGCGGTAAGTGGAGGTAAACAGCGTCAGCCCGCGCTTTTTCGCCGCGGTATCGACGACCTTATACTCCGCCACGCACACGATGGTTGCGCCGCCGATGATGAAACGGGGATCCTGATTCGGCGTATGCTTTTTCCCACGGGTAATCATCAGGCGGATATGCGCGCCATCGGTCATGCCGTTGACGGCTAATGTCTTGTAGAGAATATCAGTCAGCGCTTCTCGGCTGTGGCCGATGTTCAACTGGATTGCGGCAGCACCGTCGAACAGGCGATCCAGATGGGCCTCCAGCGCGATCAAGCGGCCGTTAACCAGACGTAATCCTTCCCATACGCCGTCGCCGCACACGTAGCCGGAATCAAAGATCGACACCACCGCATTATCGCGATGAACGAATTCCCCATTCACATACACCTGTACGTCGTTGTTACGCGGATCTTGCAAATACGCCTGACTGCTTTGGCTGGATAATGTGGGTTGCATCGTGCTGTTCCTGAATGTGAATGATGAGCTAAAAGGAGCGTTCGGCAAAGCGAGCAAGGAAGGCTTGCGTGCGAGGCTGCTGCGGGTTTTTGAGCACCTGTTCGGCGCTGCCCATTTCATGGATCACGCCATTCTCGATAAAGATGACGCGGTCGGCGAAGTGATAGGCAAACCCCAGTTCATGGGTGACCAGCAGCAGCGTGCGGCCTTCCTCCGCTAACGCCCGAATGGTGTGCAGCACTTCCCCCACCAGTTCCGGATCCAGCGATGAGGTCGGCTCATCGAACAGCATGATCTCCGGAGACATCGCCAGCGCACGGGCAATCGCCACGCGCTGCTGTTGCCCGCCGGACAGACTGGCGGGACGCGCCTCTTGCTTGTTGCCTAATCCGACTTTTTCCAACTGTGCTTTGGCGATGGTATCCGCGTCATGGCGCGGTATCTTTTTTACCGATAGCAGCGCTTCACGCACATTTTCTAGCACAGTCATATGGGGAAACAGATTGAATTGCTGAAACACCATCCCTACGCGTTCCCGCACGGCGCACAGCTGCTTTTCCGGATAGTCGCGCTGGCCTTTGGCATCCGTTTTCCCCAGAACTACACCATCCAGTTCGATAGTGCCTGCGCTGGGGATCTCCATGAAATTCAGGCAGCGCAGCAGCGTACTTTTCCCCGAACCGCTGCCACCGATGATGGCGATTTTTTCACCGCGTCGCACATCCAGATCGATACCTTTCAATACCTCAACGGCACCGAAGCGCTTCTGGAGTCCGCGGATGCGCAGAACGACATCCTCATTCAAGTCTACATTTTCACGCAGAACGTTATCTTCACTCATAGCAATCCTATATCGCTGTCAGGCTAGGGGGTGGAACGGAAACGGCGTTCAAGTCGTGCGGCAAGGTAGCTCCCCGGCCAGATCAGAACGAAATAGAGCAGTGCCACCACCGTCAGGATTTCCAGCGGACGATAGTAGGTGCTGCTCAGCAGTCGCCCTTGGTACATCAGTTCGTTGACGGCCAGTATCGAGGCCAGCGAGGTGACCTTAGCCAATTCGATCATCCGGTTGGTCAATGCGGGCAGCATGTTGCGCAGCACCTGTGGCAAAACCACACGCCGTAAGATGACCGTGTGCCGCATCCCCAGCGCTTTTGCGCCTTCCCACTGCCCGTGGTCGATGGATTGCAGTCCGGCACGGAAAATTTCCGTACAGTAGGCCGCGCTATACAGCGTCAGTGCCAGTGCGGCGGCGCCGAACGTACTGAACTGCAAACCAACCAGAACCGGAAAGGCGTAATAGAACCAGATCAGTTGGATCAGCACAGGCGTATTGCGGAAGATTTCGACAAAGCATCTGGCGGGCAATGACAGCCAGCGCTTGCCAAACACGCGAAACAGACCGAGAACCAGACCCAACGCGGTTCCCAGCACACCGGCCAGTAGCCACAGTTCGAGCGTGACGCCAAGGCCTTTCAGCAGCACGGGAAGGTTGTGCCAGACCAGCGAGAAATCCCATTGATAATGCATGCTGTTCCTTACGCGAGTCGACGGTCTGCCAGTGACAGCCGTTTCTCAATATGTTGACTGAACAGGCTAATCAGCAGCAGCAGGGTGAAATACATCACCGCCACCAGACTGTAGACTTCCAGCGGTCGGTAGGTCTGGCTGTTGATCTGCATCGCCTGATAAAGCAGTTCGCTGTAGGCCAGTGATGACGCCAGCGACGTGGATTTGATGAGTTCAAACGAACGCTCAATAAAGGGTGGGATCATCCGGCGTAACGCCTGTGGGAGAATAACCCGACGCAGTGCCGTTGATTTCGACATGCCCAGCGCTTTAGCCCCTTCCCATTGCCCCGTGTGAATAGACGAGATCGCGCCACGGTAAACTTCGGCATAGAAGGCACCGGACTGTGCGGACAACGCGATCACGGCGGCGGTAAAAGGCGAAAAGGTTAACGGCGTAATGACAGGCAGGGCATAGTAAATCCAGAAAAAATGCACCAGCGCGGGCGTATTACGATAAAAACCAATCAACATTGCGGCGGGCAGACGCAAGAGCCGCCGAGGTGACATTTTCATCGCAGCGAGCACCATGCCAGCGACCATACCGATCAGGATGCTGGTCGCACCGATCTTTATCGTTCCCCATAGCCCCTCCAGCAGCAGCTGGTGATAGGGCCAGATGGCGGAAAAATCCCACTGATACGACATAAATATAGCGCCCCTGAAAAGTGCGTATACCCGTCATACTTCAAGTTGCATGTGCGTTGGCTTCACTTAGTCACCCGAATCACTTACCTGAGTAAGCTCATCGGGATGCCCTCGCTTGCCGCCTTCCTGAAACTCGAATTATTTAGGGTGAATTAGGAAATACGTTTCTTATTTTGTTAGAACCTATGCATCTTAGCAGGTCGAAAAAATGATAAATAAATAATAAAACGTGGTGCTAATATTCCTTTTATGTATAACAAATGACGATTTTTCGATGACTCACTCTGCCGTATTACCCCTGACGCTACGTCTGGCGACCTTTGCCCATCAGTTGACGATTCAGGACATTCCTGCGGCATTAAGAAGAAAAATTGTGCTGCATTTTATCGACAGCCTGGGCTGCGGCATTGCAGGCGCAAACAGTCAGGTGGTACGGGATTGCGCACGCGTCACCCGCCTGCACTATGCGGCGGGTAACAGCCCAATAGTGGATGGCGGAGCGCCGCTAGCAGCCATCGGCGCGGCGTTTTTGAATGCGGCGGCGATCAATGCGCTGGATTATGACGATGGCTATGAGGTTGCCGGACGCGGCATGGGGCACCCCGGTGCCACACTGGTTGCCGCCGCGCTAGCGGCAGTAGGAACGCGTCCGATCGACGGCGAAACGCTGATTTGTGCGCTGGCTGCGGCGTATGAAATTAATGGTCGGATCATTCAGTCTCAGCAGCCGACTCAGGCGCGTTTTCAGCAGGTTTACGGCGTGTGCCAGCATGAATCCATCGGGGCGGCGGTAGCCTACGGATTACTAACGGGGTGTGACGCCGAAGGCGTAGAGAACGCCATCGGTTTGGCCGCGTCGTTGACGCCGTTGCCCAGCTTGCACAAATACAACTGGCAGCAGCGGCCGCTGGTGTCTTTCAAGGATTACAACGCCCCTGCCGCAGAGTCGGGCGTCCGTGCCGTCGAACTGCATCGTGGCGGGATTATCGGCCCAAGAGATGTGCTGTCCGGCGATCAGGGATTCTGGCGCATGATGGGATCTGACCGCTTTGATGAAGCGGCATTGATTACCGGCCTGGGAGAACAATGGGCGCTTCAACACGCCAGTTTCAAGGCGTATCCGGCCTGTCGCTGGATACATACCGCGCTGGAATCCTTCGAGCGCATACAGGACGAGCTGACGTTATCACCGCAGGACATCGACGTTATTCGCGTAACAGGAAGCCAGAGGCTGGCCGCTGATTTTATGGATACGCGACCGCAAAATGAAACGGATGCACAGTTCAGCCTGCCATTTGCGCTGGCCTGTCTTGCCCACCGTATTCCGCGCCATCGCTGGAGTGCCGATGAGACCTTAGCCAACCCGGTGCTTCAGGCGCTGGCCGATAAGGTTCACGTTGAGGTGTCTCCCGAGCTTGACCAGCTTATGGCGCAGGAACGTCGTCCGGTGTTGCAGGTTGATGTCATCACGCAAGGTCAGGTTGTGGTGGGGGAGCGTATTGCGTTTCCGCTGGGCTGCGCGGAACATCCGTTAGCGGAAAGCCGCATCATGGCGAAATTTGCGGAGAATCTATCGTCTCGACTTGCCCCAACACATGTTGCGGAGGCAACGGCGGCGTTATCCGAACTTGAGGACTGTCAGGATGTCGCCGCGCTGCTGACCCCGCTAATGGGAGTGTCCTGAATCCGTTCAGGACCGTTCTGTTATCCGATGCTAATTATTTCCAGTCTTCTTTAATAACCGATGGCACTTTGCTGACGTCCACGCCGCGCAATTTGAGCGCCTGCTCATAGTAGTGCTGCGTCTTGCCGGATTTATACAGTTTGGCAAATTCGTCATTCAGGAAGTTATGGAAGGTCTGATCGTTTTCCTTACGGATGGCTCCGCTGGTGCTGACTTCAATAATCGGCTTCGGCAGAATCAAATTACCTTTACCGACCTTAGCCTGTTGCAATGCCAGCGCCGGGTGGAAGTAAGACAGGGCATCGACACGACCGGCATAAAACGCCGCTACGCCTTCATCCATATTCGGGAAGCGCACCAGCTGTGCCTTGGGCAGGCGTTTGGTCAGAATCAGATCCGGGCTGGAACCCAGCGTCACGCCGATCTTAACATCTTCCCGATTGAGGTCGTCCCAGTTGGTCACCGCGATACCATCGCGAATCAATACGCCCTGCGCATACCAGAAGAAAGGCTGCTCAGGGAAATCGACCGCTTTTTTCCGCTCTTCCGTTGGGTCCAGCACCAGCATGGTATCGATCTGGCCAGTTTGTAAGGCGGCGATGGCATTGCCCCACGTGGTTTCCACCGTCACCAGTTTTACCCCCAGATCCTTTGCCAGCTCTTTGCCGATGTTATAGCCGATGCCGTCCCATTCTCCAGTCGACGGGTTTTTAAAGTACCACGGCTCACCCTGTGCCACGCCGATGCGTAACTCACCGGTCTGTTTGATGTGCTGCCAGGTTGAGGTTTGCGTTTCCGCGGCCTGGCTAAAGAAGGAGGCGCTAATCAGCGTTATCGCCATGAATACCTGGTGAAGAGAACGTTTCATTATAATTACCCTGATGGTTGAATTTTAATCGAGGCGATATATTTCGCTCATGCAGAGTAGCGAAATACTTATAGCGAAATTAGTTCTTTTCGTCTTATCTCATTCCAGATAAATATAACGATTCATTGAGAGGAAAATCACGTTGGCACGCGGTCTGCCCCCGCTGTAGCGCGTGGCGTCTGGGATTGTTGTGTTTGTCTCACGATGTAGCCGATGAGTATTGCCACAATTTACCGTGTTTTCCCTCTGCGGCAGGGCATAGCAATAATTTCGCTATGCTTTCTTAATTATTGGCTATTGCTCACGGCATGCCGTGTATCGAACACCGCGTGGCAGTAATAACGATGGAGAGCACCGTTACTACTGCGTTCAGCGCGGTCTTCTGCATGACTGCCACTATTGATCGACGACGGAACCGTCAATGTGCAGTCGGGTTTTCAGGCCGCGACGGCGGTAGGGAAAGCGGTTCTCCAGATCGTCCGCCAGTTCAATACCGATGCCGGGCTGTGTCGGTATCTCCATAAAGCCATCCACGCATTTGAAGGTGTTCTTCACCACATCTTTTTTCCGCACGCCATTCTCGACGCCCGTCGCACCAAATTTTTCCGACAGTGCCGGTTGGTCATCTCCCGGATACTCCAGTAGAGCGAAGTTCGGGATGCTGACGGCGATCTGTAAACAGGCGGCGGTAGACACCGGGCTAAGCGGGTTATGCGGCACCACCATCAGATCATTGGCTTCTGCCAATGCGGCCACTTTCTTCGCACCGGTAATCCCGCCGCACATGCAAACGTCAGGACGCACATAGGCGACCGCGTTGCGGCGAATCAGCATCGCGAACTCCTGCGGGTTATTCAGGCGTTCACCGGTGGCGATAGGAATATTGATTTTGTCGGCGACTTCCGCCATCGAATCGAAGTTATCCGCGCCGATAGGGTCTTCAATAAAGTAGGGGTAAAACGGTTCAATGCCACGCGCGAACACCACGGCATCGGCGGGTTTCAGGCGGCGATGGACTTCAATACACAGGTCGACATCGTTACCGACCGCTTCCCGATAAAGGCCGATGCGCTCAATAGCTTCACCGATCTCTTTGGCGTGGGTGGTGAAATAAGGCGTATCGCGCGACTCATCCAGAAACGGCGTGAGATGGCCAATTGCGGTAAAGCCGTCAGCCTTGGCTTTTTTCAGATTGGCGATGGTCTCTTCCGTGGTTCGTCCTCCCGCGTGGGCATAAACGCGCGCCTTGTCGCGGCAGCGGCCGCCCAGCAGGTTATAAACCGGTGTATCGTAATACTTGCCCGCGATATCCCACAGGGCAATATCAATGGCGCTGATGGCACCCATGATGGCGGCACCGCGGAAATGCCAGCAGCGATACATATACTGCCAGTGATGCTCAATGCGCAGCGGGTCTTGCCCAATCAGATACGTGCGCAATGCCTCGACGGCACCTTTGGAGGCATCGAGAAAGCCCCAGGCACCGGATTCGCCAATGCCCGTCAGCCCCTCATCGGTGGTGACCTCAACAAACATATAGCGATTCGCGAGAATCACGCGCACGTCGGTAATTTTCATCAATCCTTTCCTTAAGTTAGCCTGCTTAGCATTGAGTCTAATCACAGAGGCGTGCGGGTTGTCAACGCTGACGTCAGCAGTGTGGTTAGCGTATCCGGCGCGTCGATCATCGCATCGTGGTCGCTGTCGAGCGTCAGAAAACGCCAGGTTGGATCGGTCTGAGCACGTTGTACTGAGGTGGTGAGATAATTGCCCGCCGCGCGCGTGCAGCGGATGTAGGTCTTTTTCAGCGAGGGAGGTGTGGGTGCCAGCGCGACGGGTTCAAAGTAGGTATTTACCGGCTGCGGTGTCAGGCGGGAATCGACCCACTTGCGGTCGGCTTCGTTCACGCCAAACAGCAGCGACGGAAGTGGGGGAATGTGCCACGTGGGGTCGCGCGCCGCCTGTGTCTGGTAGGCAGCGATGAGATCGGGCGCGTGATCCAGCAGCTTTTCGCCCGATGCGGGTAAAAACGCATCCAGCAGAATCAGGTGGCTGACGACATCAGGGAGTTGATACGCGGCGGCCGTAGCGGGAAAGCCGCCGTAGCTGTGGCCGACCAACGTCACATCGCGCCAGCCCTGTTGGCGGATCGTGTCGGTAATATCGTGAATGTGGGTCGATAGGTTAATACCGCGCGATAGCTCGTCACGGCGTTCTGCCAGCCCGGTGAGCGTCAATGCCGAAGAAGCAAAGCCTGCGGCGGTAAGCCGCTCGGTCACCCGCGACCAGCACCAGCCGCCGTGCCAGGCACCGTGTATCAATACAAACGTGGTGGCGTGGGCGTCAACGGACATGGGAAGGATTCTCCTGATTCTGCGTATGCAGCACTGCATCCAGCCGTATCAGCGCAATCACATAGACCGGCAGTGCCGCCAGCAGCGAGGGCAGATGGATCACTTCGTCTGCGCCGTGCGGCAAGCCGTGGCCTGTGGGTAGGAAGTCTGGGCTATTGGCCTCCGTACGCAGGTAGCCGGGGCCGAACGTAATCGCACGCGGCAGCACTTTGGAATGCGTTACGCCCCCCATTGAATAGGCTGGGTCTGCACGGCCTGTCACATCGTGCCAGCTCTGCTGCAAGACCTGCCGCGTGCTGTCCTCTTCCGGCAGATAAAATGGCGGCACATCACGCCAGTTGTCCACCAGCGAGATGTCGGTTGCCACAGTGGCAAGTTGGTCGCGCAATGCTGCGATGATCGTGTTTCCTTCCCGCGTCACCGGGTAGCGAATATCGGCAAGAAGGGTCAGTGAACCTGGAGTGGTCGACTGCCAGAGACCGGCGTTCAGCGTCAGCCTGCCTGACGGCGCATCCTCCTGCGCCAACCCAATATGCTCGCCATAGGGAGAGGTGAAAATCTGCTGTAACTGTGCGGCTAGCGTGCGTTCCCGTTCTGGCAGCAAATCCAGCTCGCGTAATGCGTCCAGCAGCACCACGGCAGCGCTAAGAGTACCGTCAGGGAAGGCCGCATGACCGGCAATATCCTGCGCCTGTAGCGTGATTCCCCGTTCGGCGGGGAGCAGCGTGATGCGTCCGGCACCCAGACCGCGCAGCCTATCGACGCTGAGCTCGCGGGGGGCATCGGCGAGCGTGATCTGTGCGGTGGCTGGAATGCTGTTGGCCGCGTTGCCAGCGGTCAGGTTCGCCAGCACGCCTGCTTCGGCAATGTGCAGCCGGAACGTGATTTGCCCTTTTTGCGCATAGTTCACCGGAAACTTCCCGTCGGTGACCAGCGAAATACGCGGTACCGGACCATGTTGGGCAAACCAGGCCAGATCGGCCATGTCGGTCTCTTCTGCCAGCCCATAAACGATGCGCAAATTGTGATGCAGGGGAATATCCAGCGCGCGGATCAACTTAAGCAAATAGAGATCGAGGATCGCAGGGCCTTTGTTGTCAGCTACGCCGCGTCCGATCAGAAAATCACCGCGACGCGTCAGCGCAAACGGTGGATACGTCCAGTGTTCACCCGCGGGCACAACATCAAGGTGGCTAATCAGGCCGATATCCTCGCGGTGCTCGCCGTAAATCACCGAACCCGCGTAGCCCGCATGGCGCTCGGTACGGAACCCGGCCTGTTCCGCCAATGTCAACGCGGTGTCCAATACGCGGGCGCACTCGGAGCCAAATGGCGCGCCCGGCTGAGCGAGATCGGCGCGGCTAACGCTGGGAATGGCAATCCACGTCGCCAGCTCATCAATCAGCGAGTCACGGTGTGCGGCAATCCACCGCTCGATTTTGGGTAACAGGGCGCTTTCTTGTGGGGTAAGGGCTGCGGACATACTTTCCTCCATTAAGTGAGCAAATAACATAAAACATCTGCCCGCCACGCTTTAGCATGATTCCTGTCATGCATATCCACAGAAAATATATAGCGATTGTTATTCCTGCCCGCTGTATAGGAATGATTCATTTTTCGCTGCAAGACGCATAACGCATGCAATACCGTTTATCAGATATCCTTATCCTGAATCTCTATAAAAGAAATGACAGGTTGCCGTTATAGTGATGGTGAAATAAGTAATTAGAAGCACACTTATTATTTTTAACGTCGTTTGAACATCGTCCGGCGTTGCGGGTCGTTATCGTAAAAAACACAGTATTGATTGTTATTTCCTGCCGTTATCGGCGGGCGGGTTTTTTTATCGCTAAATAAAGGGATTCGCTGATGTTGTCGGGTTTTTAGGGATGAAATGGCAACACGAGGTGATGTATTCCGTAAGCGGCGGTGAGGTAGGGAAAGTCATCGCGCGATATATTCATAGCACATAAAAGGTGAGCAAGATGGGAACTCTCGCATTACAGCAGCGTATCAGTAGCAGTATTGAACAGCATCGCGAAGAATATATTGCGATTTCCCAGGATATTCATGCGCATCCCGAAACGGGAAATAATGAATATTACGCCAGCGGGCTATTAACGGATTTATTAAAGAAGCATCATTTCACGGTAACACTGAACGTTGCCGGACATGAAACGGCCTTTTATGCAGAAAAAGACAGCGGTAAACCGGGGCCGACCATTGCTTACCTCGCCGAATATGATGCGTTAATCGATATCGGCCACGCCTGCGGTCACAACATCATTGGAGTAACCAGTCTGGCAGCCGCGATTGCGCTGGCAGAGGTTATCGATCAGACCGGCGGCAAGGTGGTGGTGTTGGGTACGCCAGCTGAAGAAGGCGGCCTGCGCGGGAAAGGCGGAATTAATGGCAACGTGAAGGCGCGTTTTGTTGAACATGGCTTCCTCGATCGGGTTGATGTCGCTTTGATGGTTCATCCGGCAGGAAAAACGCGGCTCACCGGACCATCACTGGCAAACAATCATCTCTATTTTCATTTTTACGGTAAACCCTCCCACGCCGGAAGCTCGCCGCATAAAGGCGTGAACGCGCTGGATGCGCTGGTGCTGCTTTACAACGGGATCAGCGTGCTGCGCCAGCAACTGCCGGACGGCGTTCGGGTTCACGGCATTATCACCAACGGCGGGCAGGCGCCGAATGTGATTCCAGAATACGCCTCCGCTCACTATTACATTCGTGCCAAAACGCGCGAAGAGGTGGTGGCGTTAGAGCCACGTATTCGCGCGATTGCGGATGGCGTCGCGCTGGCAACGGGCACCACGGTGAAAATTGAGCATCAGATTGGCCCGCGTGATTTCCTGATCAACCACTCGCTGAATGCCATCCTGCTAGAGGAATTCACGGCCGCAGGGGAGGTGGTCGATCAAAAAGCGAAAGAGGGCATCGGTTCGACGGATGCCGGAGATATCAGCCATGCGGTGCCGACGGCACACCCCACGATTAAAATCGGTCCTGACGATCTGATCGGCCACACCGTGCCATTCCGTGAAGCAGCAAATTCCCCGCTCGGTTATGCCGCGCTGCTGACGGGCGCGCAGGTGCTGGCTCGAACCGGTCTGCGACTGTTGACGGATCCCCGCGCGTTGCAGGATGCCAAAGACGAGTTTGCAAGCCACCGCTCGGTTACCGACGCCGCCTGAATATGTCTATTAACTCTCTGAATATCATAAAAATAGTGGAGTTTCTCATCAATGAAATGGTTTAACTTTCCTGCCGCAGCACTCTTGCTCGCGGCCAGTTTACCCTGGGGAATCGCGCTGGCGGAAACCGTCAATCGCGATGCAACGCTGAATATCGCTTATGGCAAACGGCCGGGTACGCTCGATCCTTATCTGACAACCAACAGTGCGACCACGGACGTGGTACGCCACATTTTTGAACAACTTTTTACGATTAACGATCGGTTTGAACCAGTACCGGAACTGGTTGAACGCTATTCGCTGAGTGATGACCGTAAGGTTTACACCTTTGTGCTGCGCGATGGCATCCGCTTTCATGATGGTCAGCCGCTGACGGCAGACGATGTGGTGGCATCAATGAATCGCTGGCTGGCCGTCTCTACGCAGGGGAAAGCCAATCTGCCGGGGGCGCAGTTTAGCCGGATTGACGATCGCACCGTACAGCTGACGGTACAGACGCCGTCTCTGATTACCCTGAATGTCCTAGCCGACTTGAAGAATTTGCCTTCGATTATGCCTAAGCACCTGATCGACGAAGCCAATACCAGTAAAAAACCGGTGAGTGAGCTGATCGGCACCGGTCCTTACAAGCTGGCGGAATTCAAACAGGGGGATTACCTGCATCTGACGCGCTATGACGGCTATGTTTCGCGTAGCGAACCGGCGAACGGCCTGTCGGGTCAGAAAAAGGCCGAGGTGAAAGATATCTGGTTCCGCTACATCACGGATGAGTCTACCCGGCTGGCAGGGGCATTGACCGGTGAATATGACGTCGTTTTTGATTTGCCAAAAGACAACATCGACGCGCTGAATAGTGCCCGCGATGTGACGCTGTATCGTCCCGAAGCGGGGGGATCGCTCATCACCTACCTGTTCAACAAGAATCGCGGACCGTTTGCTGATGTGAAACTGCGTCAGGCATTCAATCTGGCGCTCGATGTCCATCAGGTGCTGCTGGCGGGCTACAGCGATCCACGCTTTTTCAAGGAAGATTCGTCGTTAGGTTTTCCTGAGCAGGTGGACTGGCACAGTGAAGCCGGTAAGCCTTACTGGAATCAGCACAAGCTGGACGAGGCCAGAAAGCTGGTAAAAGAGTCCGGCTATAACGGTGAAGAAGTGGTGATCATCGCCACCAAGGAATACGCCGAATTGTACAATTTGGCGATTGTCGCACAGCAGGTGCTCAAACAGATTGGGGTGAAATCTCGTCTTGATGTCTATGACTGGGCCACGGTGTTACAGCGGCGTCAGGATCCTAAAAACTTCGACCTGTGTGCGCTGGAATTCTCGATGCGTCAGGTGCTGCATCAGTATCCTTTCCTGGATTCCCGTGCCAAATTCCCCGGCCTGAGCAACAGCCCGGAAATTGATGCGCTGCTGGATGACATCAAGCAGGCTCCGTCCCTACAGGCGGCAAGAGGACTGGTGGATAAACTTCACGTGCAAACCTGGACCTATCTGCCAGTGATTGTGCTGGGGCGTACCACGCCTGATGCGGTCGCGATCAAGCACTCTGTTCACGGCTATCGGGATTTAATCGGCCCCGTCCTGTGGAACGTCAGCATCACAAAACCGTAAGCGGAGAAGCGAATGGGATGGTTTATTTTCCATCGGCTGCTGGCGCTGATACCTGTGCTGCTGGTGGTTTCCATCGTGGTGTTTTGTCTGGTACATCTGGCACCGGGCGATCCGGTGTTGGTGATTCTGGGCAATGATGCCAGCCCGGGGGATGTCGCCGCGCTGCGTCAACAAATGGGGCTGGATAAGCCCCTGCTGACTCAGTTTGTCGTATGGTTTGGTGCGGTGCTGCGTGGTGATCTCGGCCATTCGCTCTTCATGAACGCCAGCGTCATGTCGCTTTTCTTGCAGCACCTGCAACCTACGCTGGCACTGGCGCTCTATGCTCAAGGGTTGGCGCTGCTGTTTGGGCTGGCGGCTGGCGTGCTGAGCGCGTCGCAACAGGGACGGTTTCTGGATCGCCTGATTATGGGGCTGGCGGCGGTGGGGATGTCGATTCCCGGCTTTTTACTCGGGCTGTTTCTGATTTTCTTTTTTGCCGTGCAGTTGCGCTGGTTTCCGGTTGTGGGATACAGCTCGACGCGCGGCGATATGCTGGTCAATCTGTGGTATATGACGCTGCCAGCGCTGGCATTAGGGCTGCGCATCGCGGCGCTGATTGCCCGTATGACGCGCGCGGTCATGCTCGATGTGTTGAGCGAAAACTACATTAAAACGGCGCGTGCCAAAGGCGTAGCGGAATACCGGGTTCTATTGCGTCACGGCCTGAAAAATGCGCTCCTGCCTATTCTCACCATCTGTGGTGAATCTTTTGGTTCGCTGGTGACGGGAACGATTGTGATCGAAAGTGTGTTCGGCATTCCCGGCGTCGGGTCGCTGGTGGTGGATTCCATCGAACGCCGCGATTTCTCGGTGATTCAGGGGGCTGTGCTGCTGATTACCGTCAGCTATGTGCTGATTAATCTGGCTGTGGATATTCTGGGGCATGCCGTTGACCCGCGTCTCTCCCTGTCAGGGGAGAAGGAGTGACATGAAAGCGCTGTTTGCCAATCAACTCCTGACAACGGGCATCGCTATCCTGCTGCTTATTCTTGTTGTCGCGGTAGGGGGCGCGTTTCTCAGCCCTTACGATCCCTATGCCTTAAACCCTCTGGAACGGCTGTCCGCACCGACATGGCAACACTGGTTTGGCACCGATAATTTTGGCCGCGATGTGTTTGTGCGGGTTGCGATTGCGATCCAGATCTCGTTGTCCGTTGGGGGCGCGGTCGCGCTGATTTCGGGCGCGATTGGCACGTTAATCGGCCTGCTATGTGTCTGGTATCGCCTGCTGGACGTGGTCATCATGCGGATTTGTGACGGGCTGTTTGCCTTTCCTTCTCTGCTGCTGGCCATTTCCATCGTCGGTATTCTTGGTCCGAACCCCGCGAATGTCGTACTGGCGCTGTCGCTGGTCTATGTGCCGTCGGTGGCGCGTGTGATGCGTGCGGCGGCGCTGGTGATCAAGGAGAAAAATTACATCGAGGCGCTGCGTGCACAGGGGGCAAAGAGTCGCCGGATCATCTGGCTGCACATTTTGCCCAACGTGGTATCGCCGCTGATCGTTCAAGTGTCGTGGATCTTCTCGGTCGCGATTCTCACCGAGGCCGCGCTGAGCTTTTTAGGTTCGGGGATCCCTGCACCGACGCCCAGCCTTGGTAATTTATTGCTGGAGGGGAAAAAAGTGATTTTTACCTCCTGGTGGATGACCTTTTTCCCCGGTATGGCCATTGTGCTCTTGATCTTGTCTCTGAATATGATTGGAGACGGCCTGCGCGATATCTCCGACCCTACGCTTAAGCCGCTCTCACGCCGGGTTTCCCGTCTGCTGAAAGCGGTCACGACACCAAAGTGAATATGATGAGTGAAACGCCGCTACTGTCTGTCAAAGACCTGAGAGTCACGTTTGCCGCGCCATCTGGCCTCTTACACCCTGTCCGTGGGGTTTCTTTTGACGTGAACCCGCGTGAGACGCTGGGCATCATTGGTGAATCTGGCTGTGGCAAAAGCGTCACGGCCGATGCGCTGATGGGGTTGTTGCCTGCGCGCGCTAGCCGGGTTGGCGGTGAGGCCAGCCTGAACGGCCAGCCGCTGCTGTCGCTGTCGGATGAGGCACGGCGACGCCTGCGTGGTAATGCATTAGCTATGATTTTTCAGGATCCGCTCTCTAGCCTTAATCCCGTCTATACCGTGGGTGAACAGATCGATGAAAGCCTGCGGCAGCACACCACGCTATCGCGTCAGGCACGGAAAGCACGGGTACATGAACTGCTAACCCAGGTGGGGATGCCCGATCCGGCCGCCTGTGCCGTGAGCTATCCGCATCGGCTATCTGGCGGGATGCGCCAGCGAGTGATGATTGCTATCGCCATCGCCTGCGGACCGGGATTGCTGATTGCCGATGAACCGACAACGGCGCTCGACGTCACCATTCAGGCGCAGATTCTTTCGCTGTTGGATAAATTAAAAGCCGAAACCGACATGGGTATCGTACTGATTACGCACGATCTGTCGGTGGTGGCGCAGATGTGTCAGCGCGTGATCGTGATGTATCTGGGGGAAGTGGTGGAGCAGGCGGATGTGTTCACGCTGTTTGATAACGCACGTCATCCTTACACGCAGGCGCTGCTGCGGGCGGTACCTAACCTCGATGCGCCGCGTAAAAGCGAGCTGCCGGAGATAACCGGCAGTGTTCCACCGTTGTCTCATCCGCCCACCGGCTGTGGTTTTGCTCCGCGCTGCCCGCTGGCGGATGAACGTTGTCACCAGTCTCCCCCCGAGCTTTCCGTGGCTGACGGGTCGGGCCATCGCGTACGCTGCTGGAAAGCGGATAGTCTCGGGAGTGCCGTATGATCGAACCGTTATTACGGGTGAAAAACCTGCGTAAAACCTTTCGGGTCGGGCAGGGATGGCGCAAAAAAACGCTGGTAGCGCTCGATGATGTCAGTTTCCATATCTCCCCCGGTGAAACGTATGCGCTGGTGGGGGAATCGGGCAGCGGCAAAAGCACCACGGGGCGCAGTATTTTAGGGCTAACGCCCGCGAATGCCGGGGAGCTGCACTTTGCCGGTCACGATCTCCTGAAGCAGAATGCAGAGCAGTTACGACAACTGCGGCGCGACATGCAGATGATCTTTCAGGACCCGCTCTCCTCGCTCGATCCCAAGCGCAGCGTCGGGTACAGCATTGAAGAACCGCTGATTATCCACGGCATACGCGATAGCCAATGGCGCAAGGCGCAGGTGATCAAGATGCTGACCCGCGTCGGGTTTACCGCTGCGGATGCCGGACGCTTTCCACACGAGTTTTCCGGCGGGCAGCGTCAGCGTATCGGGATTGCCCGCGCACTGGTGCTGGAACCGAAACTGATCGTGTGCGATGAGCCCGTTTCGGCGCTGGATGTCTCTATCCAGTCGCAAATTCTGAATCTGCTTTTGGCATTACAGCGGGAGCAGGGGCTGGCGTATTTGTTTATCGCGCACGATCTGAGCGTGGTACACCATATTGCTGACCGTATTGGCGTGATGTATCGCGGGCGCATTGTTGAAGAAGCGCCTGCGGCGACGCTATTTTCACAGGCGCGTCATCCGTATACGCGTTTCCTGTTGGCTTCAATTCCGCCCGCGCATCCACGGTTAAAGCGAGCGGTTCAGGTGGACGCACAGCAAGGCCAGGAGAGTGGGTGTCAGTTTGACGAACCGGCACCTGGCACGCCGGCACGATGCCGCATACATCCAACACAAGAATATTGGATCAATGCGGAACACCGCGTCGCCTGTACCCGATCAGAGATGCCCTGACAGGCGCTGGTGGATTTTGGTGCTATGCGTATCCAGCCCGATGATAGTGACCTTCGCGTCGTAGCGATGATAGCGGGTTTCGATTGCGTCGAGCGCCGCCACGCTGGAGGCATCCCAGATTTGGGCGTGCGTCAGATCAATGGTGACGTTCTGCGGATCCTGCGCATAGAGGAAGTGTTCGAAGAGATCGTTGCTACTGCCAAAGAACAGTGGCCCGCGTACCGTGTAGTGCACCGACTGTCCGTCTTCGCTGACCTGACGCTCCGCGCGAATGACGTGCGCCACGCGGCGTGCGAACAGCAGGATGGCAAAGATCACGCCGCCCGCCACGCCAATAGCGAGGTTCCCCGTCGAGACGGTCGCAATAACCGTCACGATGACCACCAGCGTTTCCGACAGTGGCATACGCTTCAGCGTGCTCGGGTGCAGGCTATGCCAATTCATGGTTTTCAGCGCGACGATCATCATAATGCCCGCCAGCACCACCATCGGAATCTTTGCCATGATTTCACTCAGCCCAGTCACTAGCAGCAACAGCACCAGCGCGGCGGCAAGGGTGGAGAGGCGCGTGCGCGCTTTACCCAATTCCACGTTGACCACGGTCTGCCCGATCATCGCACACCCGGCAATGCCGCCGTAAAACCCAGCGAAGATATTGGAAACGCCCAAGCCCCAGCATTCGCGGCGCTTACTGGATGGAGTATCCGTGATGTCGTCTACCAGTTTGGCGGTTAACAGTGATTCCATCAGCCCAACAAAGGCGATACTCAGCGCGGTTGGCCAGATGATGTGTAACGTTGCAAGATTGAACGGCACCAGCCACTGGGTGAAACCTGGCAATCCGGGCTGCATTGGGCCAGCATCGCCGACGTTAGGCACCGTGATGCCGGTAAATATGGCAATCGCGGTCACCGTCACAATGGCAACCAGCGGCGCGGGAATGCTTTTCACCACGTAAGGTAACAGCAGCACAATCGCGATTGTCAGCGCGAACAACAGCCAGACGAGCGAGGATTGCCCATAAACATGTGGCACCTGCGCGGCAAAAATCAGGATGCCCAGCGCATTCACGAAACCGATCATCACCGAACGGGGAATGTAGCGCATCATTCTCGCTAGCCCAGCCAGCCCAAACAGAATCTGGATAAGTCCCGCCATGATGACCGCAGGCAGAATATAGGCCACGCCGTGCGCATGTACCATCGGGCCGATCACCAGCGCCACGGCACCTGCCGCCGCAGTAACCATCGCGGGTCTGCCGCCAAGGAAGGACATCGTGAAGCACAAGACAATAGAGGCAATCAGGCTGACTTTCGGGTCTACGCCCGCGATGATGGAAAACGAAATCACTTCTGGGATAAGCGCCAGCGCGGTGATGGTGCCCGCCAAAATCTCGCGCATCAGCAGCGAGGGCGAGCGTAAGGCTGCAAGTGTTGACGTGGCTGATTGAACCGGCGTCGGCGTTGCGTCGGGTGATGAGATCATAGGTGCAGGCTCTTACTTTTCTTATTTATGGGTCAATGACAAAAGGCCGAAGAGGATAAATTATCGGCAGTATAAAAGATACTGCCCTTTGTTGGCCGCAGGGGAACATTCACTGGGGGGACGAAAGGGCGGATAGCGCTTTCGCCCTATCCGTCCACCGCCGTATTTTCTCCGTGAAGAACCGTTTCCTCCATGAATAACTATCTAGGCATCAATCGCCAGAATGGCCATAAATGCTTCGCGGGGAATGTCTCGTTTGGAGAACCCAACGTTATGCTTTTTATTTTCCCGCTGTTTGCGAATCAGACGCTGCTTTTGCGACAGGCTGCCCTGAAAACCCTGTGCCAACGCACTTTTACGCAGCGGGGGAATGTCTTCGCGCGCGATAACGCGATTACCGACTTTGGCCTGAGCTGGAACAGGGTACAGCTTGCGCGGAATCACGTATTTCAACGCTTTCACGATCTCGGTTGCCCGCGCCCATGCCTTATGACGGGCAATAATGAAGGAAAAGGCATCGATCAGCTGACTATCGAGATAGATGTCGCAGCGCACTAAATCGGAACGCCGGTAGCGAGATGGCGCATAATCCAGTGTGGCATAGCCTTGCGTGAGTGATTTTAGGGCATCAAAAAAGCCGAAGATCATCTCGTTGAGCGGCAGATCCCAGTGTAATGTCACGCTACCGTTATCGAGATAGAGCATGTCGATAAATTCCCCACGACGCGAGGCGCTGTACTCCATCAACGCGCCAACGTAGGCATCCGGTGTGTTAATGGTGCAGATAACATAGGGTTCTTCGACGAAGTCCAGTACGTCCTCGCGGGGGAAATATGCCGGATTATCGATCGTCAGGCATTGGCCGTTGTGTAGCGTGACGCGATATTCCACGCTGGGCGCGGTGGCGATCACGGAGATGCCATATTCACGCTTGAGCCGTTCACGAACGATATCCATATGCAACATCCCAAGAAAACCACAGCGAAAACCTGCGCCCAGCGAGGCGGAAACATCAGGGATCATGTGTAGCGCCGCATCGTTAAGCGACAGCTTATTCATGGCGTTACGCAAGCCTTTCAGATCGTCATCCGCATCGGGATAGAGGCCAGAAAACACCATCGGCTTCATGTCCTGATAGCGTGCAACTGGTTCTGTCGCGGGGCGAGCGGCTAACGTCAGCGTATCACCGACCCGGATCGCGGCGGCATCTTTCAGGCCAGCAGCAAGGTAACCGACCTCACCGTTTTCCAAGGCCGCGCAAGGTTGCCGATGCGGGAAAAAAGCACCGGTTTCGGTGACCTCAACGTGCGTGTCTGATGACATGAAACGCAACGTTGAACCTGCTTGGATACGGCCATCCACTACGCGCACATGCATGATGACACCCTGATAGGGATCGTAATGTGAATCAAAAACCAGCGCACGCACCGGGGCATCGGCGAGCCCTCGGGGGGCGGGGAAATGGTGGGCAATCGCGTTTAGTACCTCGGCCACGCCCTCACCGGTTTTAGCAGAAACAACCAGCACGGTGCTGATATCCAGAGCGGCAATACCCGCTAACTGCTGCATCACCTGCGCCACGTTAGCCTGTGGGCTGTCGATTTTATTCAGAACCGGCAGGATGGTCAGCCCCTGTTGTTGGGCAAGATTGAGATTGGCGATCGTCTGTGCCTGAACGCCCTGCGTGGCGTCAATCAGTAGAATAGCGCCGTCGCAGGCGGCGAGACTGCGGGAGACTTCCGCTGAAAAATCGACGTGCCCCGGCGTATCGACCAGATTGAACTGATATGGCTGACCGTTCTCATCCTGATAGCGCATGCGCACGGTTTGCAACTTGATGGTGATGCCGCGTTCCCGTTCTATCTCCATCGAATCCAGCAGCAGTTCGCGCATGTCTCGTTGGGCGACGGTTGCGGTCAGTTCGATAAAGCGGTCGGCGAGGGTGGATTTGCCATGATCGACATGGGCAATAATGCAGAAATTACGAATCTGAGGTGTACACATAGAAAGGGCCTTTCACATCATGATGTCTGCTCGGTATCGCGTGCGGCGTTGAGAGCAGACAGAGAAATTCGCGCTGAAAAAATTCAGCGAAGATGAAAATCAAAAGATGTAAAAGTGAATAGCCGCGGCCATGATAGCGCGTTTTCTTTTCGCGCCGCAACTGATGATACTGGGCATTATGGCCCGCTTCCCGAGAACGACATCCCCGGCGGGTGATAAGCGGTATTGAATTCAGGGAGCCGCTCACTTAGGTAATTGTGGCCAGAACGCCACGTTTTCTCGTGATTTACTGATGAATCATTCATTATCTGTGCAAACGGCCATCCTGATTCAGGATCCTCTTATGCAGCGCAGAACCTTTGAATCTTTCGTGCAAAGCGGGAAGCAAAAAGAATTAACTGCCGCTTTATTAACTGGCCTGTTTTCAAACCTCGAATCGTCATATCGGGTAACGGGCCCATCATAACCGGTGAGCAACTTTGTGGCATTTGGGAACGGGAACGTTATATTTCGATGATTCTGGGAGAAGTGAGGCGGCTAAGAAATGATACCAATGGCTATGGTGCGAAAGGCGCAGGATTCATTGGACATGTTGATATTCCTGACGACGTTGACGCTGCCTGGCACCGCTTAGTTGGGGAAACCACACTGGCTGGGATCGTCCGCTAATGGTTTGATATTAGATTGCATATTTCAGGCTGGTTGTAATTTCAATTGTTGTGGTAAATCGGAGGTATCAGATAGGGTTGCGAGTAATACAAATAAACAATAAGGGCTAATTAATTAGCCCCTAAGAATATCAGGAAATAAATTTCACACCTTGTTTCAAGACGATATCGCAAGCTTTGGTTTTCACCTTTTCAGCCAATGGGGTATTACCAATATTATTCAGGTTCAACTGTTGTCCATCGCGGGTATTCAGGAGACCGGCTAATCCTTGGGTATAGTCAGGCTGCTGCTGTTTTTCTTGCTGGGAAGTCAGCCCCAGCTTATCCAATAACTGATTCTTGATATTTTCTGTATTGGTTGCGGAAACCAGCTTCTGCTTCACGCAATATTGCAGAATCCCTGCGGCGTTGTTCATATTGCCGGCACTCAGCGTCTGATTGCCACCATTGAGCAACCCCGTCAATCCGCTCAATCCTCCAGATGAAGAATTGTTCTGACCTAATTGGCTCACCGCGCTGGAAAGGGAATCCTGTAAACTTGAGGCTTGCACGTAGCCAGTCACCATAAAAGCAGACAAACCAACGGCACTCACTACGTTTCTGATTGATTTCATGACACTCTTACTCTCTGTATCGCTTCTATATATGGTGGAAAATATCGCGAAGTATATTACTTAAAAAGCAGAAATCTCTGCATTTTTTATATTCTTTCATTTGAATTTATTACCGTTTATTTCGCACTGCATCGCTACGAACCGTGAGATAACATCGCGTTATTTTTGGACTGCACGATAGTCATAATCACGAGAGGGAAGGGAAGAGCATGGCGAGCCGAGAAAAATGGTATTTCAGGCTATCCAGGTGTGAAGCTACAGGGGGAAATAGCCCTGATGGCAGGCATCAGGGCGGCGGTGTTAGAACGATTGCAGGGTACTGATCTTACCTTGCTGCCAGTCACTTTCGGACTGACGCAATGCCTGACTGATATCGACCAGCTTGTCGGATGGCAGGGTCTTAGGTAACAAGTCCAACCCAACGCTAGAAATAATCTGTCCATAGCTGTTACGCAGTTCCGCATAGGCCAGATCCTGACGCAGGTCGGCGTTCAGCGCATTCAGCTCTCCTTGAATCAGTTGTAACTCGCCAATGCTGTTGGCCTGATAGCGATTTCTCAACTGTTGGGCGATTTGTCCATCCAAATCATGCAGCTCTGCGCTGGTTTTATACTGGCGTAGCGCCTCGTTGTAGTTGGCGCGAGCCACATATAGCTGCGCCATAATGGCTAACGACATAGCCTGGCGCTGCACTTCCGCGACCTGTTCGTTGGCCTCTGCCGCCTTACGTGCCGCAGGGCCTGATATCAGGTTAAACAGGTTCCAGGTGGCTTTGACCCCGACATCTGCCCAACTGTTGTTGACCAAAAAGGAGTTACTGTCGTAATGACCGCCAGCACTCAATTCAATACCCGGTAACATACGCAGTAGCGCCTTACGGGTTTCAGCGGCATGAATGCGCACCTGATAATCCTGCTCACGCAGTTCGGGACGGCTCACCAACGCGGCTTCTTCCAGCGTTTTTTCATCCACGTTCAACTGTGGCACGATCTGTTCGCTGCTGCTGGGCAGTGCCAATTTGTACGGCGTATCCAGTGGCAGGTTCATTAAGGTGGCAAGCTCAGTCTTGGCCAGGGAGAGCGCCCGACGTTGTTCTTCCAACTGACGGGTGGCATCGATTAGCGCTCGTCGATAGCTCAGTGCCTCAATAGGATCGCCGACCTGCTGCATTGTCATACGCTCGCTGGCGTCACGCGCCTGGTTCACCCGTGCGATCAATCCGTCGATCTGACCTAGCAATCGTTCGGCAGCTACTGCACGCCAGTACGCTGAACGGACATCTTGCAGAATGGTGTGAACCACTTTGCGTTTGCGCTCTTCGGCAATCCAACGTTGATCTGATTTCTGTTTCGCTGTGACATAGCTGACACCAAAGTCGAGCACATTCCACACCATGGTCAAATCAGCCACATCACGATCGCGGTCTTGTGAGGTGGATGGTTCAAGGGAAGTCCGTCCTGTTTCGACGCTACGGCTACTGGAGGCGCTGATGTTATTACGCCCGACGTAGCCAGCGGATGCTGCGAGTTTTGGCAGCATGTCATAACGAGCCAGTTCCAACTGTTGTTGGGCCAGGGCATTTTCCATCACCTTTAAGCGTGATTCGAGATTATATTTCAGCGCCCGAGCCATCGCATCATACAGGCCAATAGGCGCGGTGACCGGCTCCTGCTGACTGAACATCGTTATCCGATCCTGCTGGCTGCGTTGCACACTTTCAGCCTTGGTGATGGGGTCACTGGTGACGGCGCAACCGCTGAGCGCCAGCACCAATGCACTTAGGCTGAAAAGTTTGCGACCCCTTACCACTATTCCATTGCTACTGCCGGTTGTTATTGCCGATAACCGGTTTGCCATTAACATTATTGTCATAGAATGCGCGCCTTCTGCTGTAGTCTTATTGTTATCCCTGCTGCTGACCCCGATCGTGCAGCGCCTGTTCAATCGTTGCCAGACGTTGTCCTTCAGCCTCTCCGATCTGTTGTAATTGCCGATGCAGCGATGGGGTGAATGCTGCGCTGGCTGGTGTTAGCACCCGATCTGCGCTTTGCACCGAGCCCGATTGAATATCGACGCCTTTCCAACTGCCGCCGGCAAACACCTCCATTGGGGTCAGTGAGGGGAGATAAATTCCAGAAAAAACGCTGGCCAGCGAGGTGGTGCCGCCCAGTACCGGGTCTTTGCTAAAGCTAGGGAAAGAACCTAGCGAGCTATCAAGCCGAGTGCCGGTAACTTGAGCCAGACTTTGCGCGAATGTGGTGGCTAGCTGACTGCCTGGTGTCGCGCTCTTGGCACTATCTTGATGTGAGGCGGCGAAGATTGCGGACATTAATGAACTTTCTCCCGCTGCACGTCCGGCATTAAATCCACCAAGTGAATTTTGGGAGATCAGTAAGTTCAGCGTCTGTTGCGGGCCGCCTTCTGTCGGGAAGAATGTGCTGGCGTTGCGGCCAGGCTGTTGTGAGGTGGCTCCGTCAGACACGCGGAACTGAGGATCGCCGCCAGCAATCTCTGTGCGGGTCACTGTTAAGGCAAAGGTGGTGCTGATCGCGGCGTTGTTGGGATCGGTGGCAGTGATCTTGATACTCAGGCTCCCCACATCAGCATTGCCCGGCGTACCGGAGAAGGTGCCGGTGGCGGGATTAAAGCTCAGCCAGGCGGGGAGCGGTGAGCCGTTCGCCTGCGTGGCACTGAGCGTCAGGGTATCGCCATCTGGGTCGGTAAAGGTGCCTGCCGGTACGGTGAAACTGAAACCGCCATCTTGTGTCACGCTCTGCGGCGGAAGGGTACCGGACACCACGGGTGCATCGTTAACATTGGTGACGGTCAGGCCAAAGGTGGTGCTGACCGAGGCATTGGTAGTATCCGTGGCAGTGATCTTGATACTCAGGCTGCCCACGTCAGCATTGCCCGGCGTGCCGGAGAAGGTGCCGGTGGCAGGGTTAAAGCTCAGCCAGGCGGGGAGCGGTGAACCGTCCGCCAGCGTGGCACTGAGCGTCAGGGTATCGCCATCCGGATCGGTAAAGGTGCCGGCCGGTACGGTGAAACTGAAACCGCCATCCTGCGCCACGCTCTGCGGCGGAAGGGTACCGGACACCACGGGTGCATCGTTAACGTTGGTGACGGTCAGGCCAAAGGTGGTGCTGACCGCGGCGTTGTTGGGATCGGTGGCAGTGATCTTGATACTCAGGCTGCCCACATCGCCATTGCCCGGCGTACCGGAGAAGGTGCCGGTGGCAGGGTTAAAGCTCAGCCAGGCGGGGAGCGGTGAACCGTTCGCCAGCGTGGCGCTGAGCGTCAGGGTATCGCCATCCGGATCGGTAAAGGTGCCTGCCGGTACCGTGAAGTTCAGGCTTCCGTCCTGCGACACACTTTGTGCCGGGATGGGCGTAGCCACCACCGGTGCATCGTTAACGTTGGTGACGGTCAGGCCAAAGGTGGTGCTGATCGCGGCGTTGTTAGGATCGGTGGCAGTGATCTTGATACTCAGGCTGCCCACATCGCCATTGCCCGGCATGCCGGAGAAGGTACCGGTGGCAGGGTTAAAACTCAGCCAGGCGGGCAACGGTGAGCCGTTCGCCTGCGTGGCACTGAGCGTCAGGGTATCGCCATCCGGATCGGTAAAGGTGCCTGCCGGTACGGTGAAACTGAAACCGCCATCCTGTGTCACGCTCTGCGGCGGAAGGGTACCGGACACCACGGGTGCATCGTTAACATTGGTGACGGTCAGGCCAAAGGTGGTGCTGACTGAGGCATTGGTAGTATCCGTGGCGGTAACCTTGATACTCAGGCTACCCACGTCAGCATTGCCCGGCGTGCCGGAGAAGGTGCTCGTGGCGGGGTTAAAACTCAGCCAGGCAGGCAACGGTGAACCGTTAGCCAGCGTGGCGCTGAGCGTCAGGGTATCGCCATCCGGATCGCTAAAGGTGCCAGCGGGAACGGTGAAACTGAAACCACCATCCTGCGCCACGCTCTGCGGCGGAAGGGTACCGGATACCACGGGCGCGTCGTTAGTGTTAGTCACCGTCAAGGCAAAGGTGGTGCTGACTGACGTATCACCATCGTTGGCAGTGAGCTTGATACTCAGGCTGCCCACGTCAGCATTGCCCGGCGTACCGGAGAAGGTACCGGTGGCAGGGTTAAAACTCAGCCAGGTGGGAAGCGGTGAACCGTTCGCCAGTGTGGCACTGAGGGTCAGGGTATCACCATCCGGATCGGTAAAGGTGCCTGCCGGTACCGTGAAACTGAAACCGCCATCCTGTGTCACGCTCTGCGGCGGAAGGGTACCGGACACCACGGGTGCGTCGTTAGTGTTAGTCACCGTCAAGGCAAAGGTGGTGCTGACTGACGTATCACCATCGTTGGCAGTGAGCTTGATACTCAGGCTGCCCACATCGCCATTGCCCGGCGTGCCGGAGAAGGTGCCGGTGGCAGGGTTAAAGCTCAGCCAGGCGGGGAGCGGTGAACCGTCCGCCAGCGTGGCGCTGAGCGTCAGGGTATCGCCATCCGGATCGGTAAAGGTGCCGGCGGGTACGGTGAAACTGAAACCGCCATCCTGTGTCACGCTCTGCGGCGGAATGGCACCGGATACCACGGGTGCGTCGTTAGTGTTAGTCACCGTCAAGGCAAAGGTGGTGCTGATCGCGGTACTGCTGGGATCGGTGGCAGTGAGCTTGATACTGAGGCTGCCCACATCGTCATTGCCCGGCGTGCCGGAGAAGGTGCCGGTGGCAGGGTTAAAGCTCAGCCAGGCGGGGAGCGGTGAACCGTCCGCCAGCGTGGCATTGAGCGTCAGGGTATCGCCATCCGGATCGGTAAAGGTGCCAGCGGGTACGGTGAAACTGAAACCGCCATCCTGCGCCACACTTTGTGCCGGGATGGGCGTAGCCACTATCGGTGCATCGTTAACGTTGCTGACGGTCAGGCCAAAGGTGGTGCTGATCGCGGCGCTGCTGGGATCGGTGGCAGTGATCTTGATACTGAGGCTACCCACGTCAGCATTGCCCGGCGTGCCGGAGAAGGTACCGGTAGCAGGGTTAAAACTCAGCCAGGCGGGGAGCGGTGAACCGTTAGCCAGCGTGGCGCTGAGCGTCAGGGTATCGCCATCCGGATCGGTAAAGGTGCCTGCCGGTACCGTGAAACTGAAGCCGCCATCCTGCGCCACGCTCTGCGGCGGAATGGGCGTAGCCAGCACGGGTGCATCGTTAACATTGGTGACGGTCAGGCCAAAGGTGGTGCTGACCGAGGCATGGGTAGTATCCGTGGCAGTGATCTTGATACTCAGGCTGCCCACGTCAGCATTGCCCGGCGTGCCGGAGAAGGTACCGGTAGCAGGGTTAAAGCTCAGCCAGGCGGGGAGTGGTGAGCCGTTAGCCAGCGTGGCGCTGAGCGTCAGGGGATCGCCATCCGGATCGGTAAAGGTGCCTGCCGGTACCGTGAAACTGAAGCCGCCATCCTGCGCCACGCTCTGCGGCGGAATGGGCGTAGCCAGCACGGGTGCATCGTTAACATTGGTGACGGTCAGGCCAAAGGTGGTGCTGACCGAGGCATGGGTAGTATCCGTGGCAGTGATCTTGATACTCAGGCTACCCACGTCAGCATTGCCCGGCGTGCCGGAGAAGGTGCCGGTGGCGGGGTTAAAGCTCAGCCAGGTGGGGAGCGGTGAACCGTCGGCCAGCGTGGCGCTGAGTGTCAGGGTATCGCCATCCGGATCGGTAAAGGTGCCTGCCGGTACCGTGAAACTGAAGCCGCCATCCTGCGCCACGCTCTGCGGCGGAAGGGTACCGGACACCACCGGTGCATCGTTAACGTTGGTAACGGTCAGGCCAAAGGTGGTGCTGACCGAGGCATGGGTAGTATCCGTGGCGGTAACCTTGATACTGAGGCTACCCACGTCAGCATTGCCCGGCGTGCCGGAGAAGGTGCCGGTGGCAGGGTTAAAGCTCAGCCAGGCGGGGAGCGGTGAACCGTCTGCCAGCGTGGCGCTGAGCGTCAGGGTATCGCCATCCGGATCGGTAAAGGTGCCGGCGGGTACGGTGAAGCTGAAGCTGCCATCCTGCGCCACGCTCTGCGGCGGAAGGGTACCGGACACCACGGGTGCATCGTTAACGTTGGTGACGGTCAGGCTAAAGCTGGTGCTGACCGAGGCATGGGTAGTATCCGTAGCGGTAACCTTGATACTCAGGTTGCCGACATCACCATTGCCCGGCGTACCGGAGAAGGTGCCGGTGGCAGGGTTAAAGCTCAGCCAGGCAGGCAATGGTGAGCCGTCCGCCAGCGTGGCGCTGAGCGTCAGGGTATCGCCATCCGGATCGGTAAAGGTGCCTGCCGGTATCGTGAAGTTCAGGCTACCATCCTGCGCCACGCTCTGTGCCGGAATGGGCGTAGCCAGCACCGGTGCATCGTTAACGTTGCTGACGGTCAGGCTAAAGGTGGTGCTGATCGCGGCGTTGTTGGGATCGGTGGCAGTGATCTTGATACTCAGGCTCCCCACATCGCCATTGCCCGGCGTGCCGGAGAAGGTGCCGGTAGCGGGGTTAAAGCTCAGCCAGGCGGGGAGCGGTGAACCATCGGCCAGCGTGGCGCTGAGGGTCAGCGTATCACCGTCCGGATCGGTAAAGGTGCCAGTTGGTACCGTGAAGTTCAGGCTACCGTCCTGCGCGACACTTTGTGCCGGGATGGGCGTAGCCACCACGGGTGCATCGTTAACGTTGGTGACGGTCAGGCCAAAGGTGGTGCTGACTGAGGCATTGGTGGTATCGGTGGCGGTAACCTTGATACTCAGGTTGCCGACATCGCCATTGCCCGGCGTGCCGGAGAAGGTACCGGTGGCGGCATTAAAGCTCAGCCAGCCTGGCAGGGCTGACCCGTCTGCCAATGTTGCGCTGAGGGTCAGCGTATCACCGTCCGGATCGGTAAAGGTGCCAGCCGGAACGATGAAGCTGAAGCTGCCATCCTGTGCCACACTTTGTGCCGGGATCGGGGTTGCTACCACCGGTGCATCGTTAACGTTGTTGACAGTGAGGCTAAAGCTGGTGCTGACTGAGGCATTGGTGGTATCCGTGGCGGTAACCTTGATGCTCAGGCTGCCCACGTCAGCATTGCCCGGCGTGCCGGAGAAGGTACCGGTGGCGGGGTTAAAGCTCAGCCAGGCAGGCAACGGTGAACCGTTAGCCAGCGTGGCGCTGAGCGTCAGGGTATCACCATCTGGGTCGGTAAAGGTGCCTGCCGGTACCGTGAAACTGAAACCGCCATCCTGCGCCACACTTTGTGCCGGGATGGGCGTGGCTACCACCGGGGGATTCCCGGTGACGATCGTCAAGGTCGAGGTGGCACTACTGCTGGCATCGTCGTTCACCGTCACGGAAATGGTACGAACGCCTGCACTCGGGGCAACCGCCACATTGACATAAACAATCGCACGCAGCACCGTCTGGAAGGCTTCCTGTGTTGCACCGCCCGTCAGTGTCAGCGTTTGCCCATCGCTGGTTACATTGATGCCAACTGCATGCGCTGTCAGCCGGGCGGATGGCGACAGTGACAAGGATTCACTGGTGCTGTCCAGCACGCCCGTTAGCGACAGCGTCATGGTCCAAATACGGCTATCGCCATCGGTTTGGCTCAGGGTCGCCAGCGCATCGGCGATGGCGACGCCGTTACTGACATCGCTGCTCGAGACCGTGGCGCTGTAGTCATTGCCTGTATCGCTGCCGTTGAGGTCGACTTGTGGCGCGGTGCCAGAGGCGAATTGTGATTCATAGGCACCGATATCAACATTGCCCTGCCGCACGCGATCCATCCCGCGTATATCGGTGTCGCCAGTGACAAGGAAACGGCTGCCTTGGTTGATGGCATTGCTGGCGCTGGATGCCAGACGTGGATCGGTCGCTGATATCTTATCGACACTGCCGCCAATGATATTGTTGCTACCGTAGAGGGTATAGCTGCCTGATGCCTGATTGACGTCATTGTAGCCCGCCACATCGATGGTATTACCGGTAATCAGCGAGTTGCGTAAATCGGCGACCCACTGGGTGGCATTGTTGGTGAATTCAAAAATGATGCCTGAATCCTGACCGGTGATGGTGGTGTTCATCAAGCTGACGTGGGTGGCTGTGGGATTAGATCCATTCGCAATGAGCCAGAGGCCCGCGATGCCGAAAGACGTCGTACCTTGGTTTGCGCCAGTATTGTTATGAATAGCCGAATTGGTAATGGACAACGAAACGGTTTGCTGTGTGCCGGAGACAAACAGTTTAATCACCCCTTCCTGATTTAGGCCACCAAACAGAATGTTGTCGTGAATAGTAACCCGGTCCAGATCGAAGTTGTTTGTGCCTGGGCCTAGGTTATACAAATCAATTACGCCGTTGCCAAAGTTGGTATCGCGATTGCCCGAGATATCGACGTTATACAGGCGGAAGTTGACGTTGCTGATACCGGGTGCTATGCCCAGTATGCCGCCGCTGTCAGTACTGTAGTCGGTTGTGAAATTGGTCAGGGTCAGGTTTTGGATCGCCAGCGTGATCGAACTGGTCACAATCTGAAAACCGGAATAGCCACCACCGTTGAGTTTGAAACTTTGCCCGTCAATCAACAGCGTTTCTGTCGGTGTCAACACGGAACTGGCCAGTGTTACATCGGTCTGGAACACAATGCGGTCGATTCCCGCTGTGTTATTCGCCCAATACAGGGCCTCGCGCAGGCTGAGCCCTCCGCCATCATTGACATCGTCTTGCAGAGAACTGCCGAAGGCGGCATCGCTACCGGTATCGTCGCCAGAGGTAACATACAACGCGCTGTTACTGGCCTGCACATTGACGGATGAAGTGACATTCAGCGCCGCACTATTGTTGCTGCTGCCACTATCGCTGATAGCGCTCAGCGTGACCGCTCGGGCCGCTGCGGTCACGCTGGCGCTGCTGTTGCCATAACGCATGCCGTCTACCAGGCCCGCGACTTCAGTATTGTTGGCGCTCATGCCGGTCAATTGAACGGTAACGGTACCGGCAACGCGTGTCACGCTATAGCTGCCAATGCCGGTCAATGTGCCTGTACTGTTCGCACTGAGACTGATGTTGTTGCCACCGATGTTGATAAATTCGCCACTGTCGGTGACATTGGAAACGGTCAACGTGAGCGAAGTGAAGGTTTGGCCACTGTCGTTGGTATTAGCGGTAACGCCGCCGAACAGATCCACCGAGCCGGCCATGCCACCGATAAATACCGGGTTACTACCGTGGGCGCTCAAGGTCGGTGCTGTGCCTGCGCTGGTAGTACTGGCATCGATTTTGACCACGCTAACGGTATTATTGCCGTTACTGTCCTTCGCCACCACATACACATCATACAGTGTGCTGGCAGCGAGTCCTGTTAAGGTAAAACTGAAATCGTAGGGGGCGCTGTTCAGTACCTGACTGCCCGATGCCGTGGCCGCTGCGCCGTTGGCAGTTTGTCCGGCAATCACCTGCGCGGCCGTTGGCGCACTGGCGCCATCCGCTACCACCACATAGTAGACATTACCGGCCTCACTGACGCTACCGCTCAGATCAAAACCGCTAGGGGTCGCGTTAGCTACGGCGGGAGACTGGTCAAAGCTAGGGGCGATATCATCGGTCACCGTCAGCGTCACCACCTTGTCATAGGTGGCTTGGCCGTCTGAGACCTGCAAACGAATCGAATAGGTGCCCGCTGCCATGGTAGTGGCATCGACAGCGTGCAGTTGGTTACCGCTGAGGGTGAACAACGCGTTATCGGTACTGCCGCTGCCACTCACCAGGCTGTAGGTAAAGCTGTTGGAATCCACATCGGTTGCTGACAATGACGCGACAGTGCCGTTGCTGCCCAGGGATTGGCCAAACACGGTATTCGACAGGGTGATATCGGTTGGTGCATCGTTAACCGGCACCACGGTGATGGCGCTGCTGATATTGGGTGCAACGGTATTGTTGCTGGTGCCGGAGTCGGTCAGTTGCGTCAGCGTGACCGTGCGTGTGGCATTACCGGGGTTGTCGCTGCTGTTGCCGTAGGTGATGCCGGACAGCAGGCTGCCCATGTCGCTGTTACTCAGCGTCGCACCGCTGATGCTGACGGTGGCAATACCGCCGCTCACGCTGACACTGGCGGAACCATAGCCGCTGCCGAGGGAGACGCTGTTACCGTTGCTGAGCGCGACATTGATGCCGTGAAGGGTCAGGTATTCGGTGCTGCCTGCTACGTTGCTGACGGTAAATGTCGCACCGGAGAAGGTTTGCCCGCTGTCTTGGGTGTCGGCGCTGATGCCGGTAAACAGACTAACCGCAGTCCCGTTTTCAGTGAATGTGGGGTTGGTTCCGCTGCCCATGGCAGTAGGCGTCGTATCGGTGGGCTGGCCCGAATTGGTAGAGGTAAAGTGCCAGACCAGTACACCGTCCCCGCTGGTCATGTTGGTATTGACGTGAAAGGTGATGGTGTTATCCGTGCCCGTCACCGTGGCGGAGAAATCGGCCGCGCTGGTGGTGGCCGCATTGTCTTTGGTGATCGAGGTGATGGCCAGCAACGTACCGCCAGAGAAGGTGAAGTCAAAGGAGGTCAACCCATCACTGGCATAGATGCCGTTACGCATCGTCATGGTAATGGTTGATGTGACGGGGTCGATATCCGCGTACCAATTGGAACTATCGACTTCCAACCCGCCATCGAGAAACAGCTCGACACTGGAACCCACCGTACCGGTGGAATAGGCAAAACCGTCAATCAGGAAATCCACCGTGGTACCGCTCACATCAAGCGTGTGTCGATAGCCGTCAATCTGCAATGCGCTGGTCTCAATATCGCCACTGTGGTTTTCCAAACTCCAGTCGCCGCCCAATACGCTGGCACCCGTGGTATCGCTGGAGGCGGCCACATCGGCACCGGTTAATTGTGCCAGCAAGGTGACGAAACTTTGCCCGGAATCTTGTGCCACATCACAGCCGTAAATCAGTAAATCACCCGAGTCTGTCAAGGCCGCGCCCAGCGTTGCCAAGTCAGTTGCACGGGCATTGGCCGTGTCGCTGTCCAGCGTCAGGCTACCCAGCTGAATTTCACCTTCAGAACCATGACTGAGGATATGAATGGCGTCATAGCCGCTATGGTTTTGTGCCCACTGCACCAGTTGACTGAGGCCATCTTTGCTGCCATCAAACAGTTCGACTTCAATTCCTGCCGGAACGTTATCCACTAGCGTTTGATAATCGGTGACCGAGGTATCAATAAACACCACTTCTTTGCGCACGGTTTCACCCGCGACGGCAATATCGCTGGTGCCGCTGGTGTCATCATGGCTGTCTGCATGATCGGCTTGGCTGTTTTGCGTTTGGGTTCCGTCACCGGCATGGGGGGCATCGTTGCTGTCAGCGGCAACCGTAGGATTCGCTTCGGGAGTCGATTGGGCATTATCCGCTTGGTTGACGGTCGCGGTGACGGCACCATCGAACATCATGCGCGCTTCAAGCACGAATCCAAGCGGTGTCGGTGAGGAGAGAGTTGATTCAGCGGTGACTCGAACACCGTTTCTGCGTGTCTGTAATAAATGGCGCCATAACATAAAAGGTACTCCCGAAAATCATTGCCAAGTGATCACAACCTGAAATACGTTGCAGGGAGACGCCAAACGTCACGTAACAAAAATGGCAGAAAAACGATTGCCACATGATTATTTTGTTGTCTTATTGTAAATCTAAGTTAAAAGTCGATTCTTGAAAATGTGAATTTATCAATGTGTATTAAAAAATACGCTGATTTCCGAAAGCCATTGTAAAAAAAGATGCTAGGTGTGAAGTACAGCATAAAAAACGTCGCCGATACGGGCAGGTTTCGAGCCAGTACGGCGACGTTGAGAGGCGATGACGCTTACGGACGCTCAGGGTAGATCCCTTGTGCTGCGATGCAGGCGGTCAGGCCGAGTGCAGGATCACGGACAGAGAAAGGCGTATTGGCACCGGTATTGCCGACTACCACCTCCGGCACTTTAAATGAGAACGTGGGGATGGTGGGGCTGCCTGAGACAGTCACATCGGCGGGTAGTGTGGCACCGGCCGCCGGTTTGCTTTGCACATAGGGGCCTTTGAATGTGGCATTCTGTGTACCCGCCCCGACAGGAACGGTGGCACTGATGGCTGACAGATAATTGAGACCCGCGATGGGGGCGGCGCCACCACTGCTCGGTGCTGTGGTGGAGAGGGGGAGCGTGGCCGCGACGCTTAATGTTCCCGGAATGGCGGGGATGGTGACATTATCATTGGCGGGTTGTACGGTGGTGACGTCATGAGAGTGCATTGCCAGATTGTTGACCGTTAGCGTGGCGGTTTCTGCGCCAATCATTTGGCCGCGGACGACGTTAACGCTCAGCCCCGTTCCTTGACCGACGCCGATGGCGCTTCGGCCTCGCAGGTCAGGGACACCGAAGGTGCCCGCAGACATCTGGCCACCATAAATGTTGCCGACCAGTGAGAAGAGGGCTTGATTGGCATTAATTTGCAGTAGCTGTCCATCCGCTCGAACGAATCCTCGCGGACAAAAGTCGGTGACCATATAACAGACTGAGCCGATTAAAGGTTCGTATGCGCAAGCGGAGGCTTCTTCCGAGTGGAATGACACAATAGCCAGAGATGTTGCCAGAGCGGACTTGGCAAATAGTGATGCGGTTAATTTCATATTGACTCTCCTTGCAATAAACACGGCCTTGGGGAACTGCATTGGTTTGCAATAAATTAATTCGCCTTCTTATTATTTTTTAAGGAATTAAAAAATAGAGAAATCGCTATTTAAACAACATAGCTCAGCGTTTCTAATTTGTAATAGGCGGCAGAAAAAAATTTAGCTGGCTTAAAGTAAAACCAAAATTCATAGAGGGTTACGCGGGGAAATAATGTTTTTTTCCGGTGTTAAGACTGGGACATTATTTTATTACCCCAGTAAGGTATTTAATAAAAAGCAGCGGTAAAAAAGTGTTTATTAATTTTGTGTCAAAATCCGCTTTCTCGGATGCCCAAGGCGGCAATACGTCGCCATACGCTGCCCAGCAGCGATTCTTTTTCGCCTTGTAAGATAACGCTGCCACGCAGAGGCTGCTGCGGCAATGGGTTACCCGACGTCAGGATAAAGCGGACACTGTATTGCGCCTGTACTGGTTGAGGATAGTGTTGATTATCACGGCGAACGGCGATGGGACCGTGACGATCTGATGCTAGCATCTCTTGCTGTAGGTAGGCGCTGCCCGTAGGGGCAATACTTTGCAGACTCACCGTCTGGCGAGGGAAAGCCGGGTCATCCGAGATAAACACGCCTTGCATGCCCTGTCGCGCTCGGATCAGGTAATCCTCCGGAATATAGCCCATGACGCGCCCCTGATGAGGTTCCACCACCCGCAACAGCGGTGTATCCGCGCTTAGCCAGCGGCCTGGCGTCATATCCCGCGCGATATCGCGTACCACACCGGTTTGCGGCGCACGCAGCGATAAACGTTGGCGCTGTGCCGCTAATCCCCGGTAACGCGCCAACGATTCGGCCAATTGTCGATCAAATACCTGAGTCTCGCTGGCCGTTTCCTGTCGGGTCGCACCACGCCGCAGCTGTTGTTGCAGCAGTGCAATGCGCTGGCGTTCAATGTCGAGGCGATAGTCCAGATCGTTTGAGGTCAGTTCCAGCAACAGATCGCCAGCGTTCACCCGCTGACCATCGGCGACGTAAAGGGTTTTGACTTGTGCTGGCAGGGGGGAATACAGCGTGCTGACATTGGCGGACTCTAACACCGCCGGGATACGTACGCTGCCACGCCATGGAAAGAGCAGGACAAACAGGGTCAACAGGCACAACAGTGCAGCGCGCAGCAGGGTTGCGCTATGGATAGCCGAACGCATAGACCACCAGATGTAAGCTTCTTTTAAGATCGGAAGCGCAATAAACCAGGCAATTTCAATCAGCATCAGGCCGATACCGATCACCTTGATAAAAAAGTGGTATACCACCAATGCAATGCCGAAGAATAGAAAAAAACGCCAGATCCACGAGGCGTATCCCCAGATGAGCAACTTGCGTTGCAGGTGAGGCGACCAGGTTTCTGGCGGCGCATGACCATAACCAAATAGACTCTCGCGCAATCGCCAGCGGCACAAGGCATAGGCGCGGTCCTGTAGGTTTTCCACACGCCAGAAGTCACTTAGCAAGAAGTAACCATCAAAACGCATCAGTGGGTTTAGGTTTATCGCCAGGGTGGTGATCCACGTGGCGCTGGAGAGCATAAACGCCGCTGTACGCATTGGGCCATCCGGCAGCAGAGTCCAAGCCAGCAGTGCGATACCGGCTAGCAGCAGCTCAGCCAGAATCCCCCCTGCGCCGATCAGCAGCCGTGACAGGCGATCTTTGAGTTTCCATGCATCGCTGACGTCGGTATAGAACAAGGGGAACAAGACGATAAACGCTACCCCCATACTTTGCACACGGCAGCCAGCGCGCTTGGCCATAAACGCGTGTCCTAATTCATGAATGAACTTGGCAAACACCAATGACAGTCCGAACACGGCCATGCCAGATAAACTGAACAGATGAGGAAATGCATGGCTATAGCGCACCCAATCGCGGCTGACCAGAAACAGAGCTAGCACGAGCAGTAAAGGGTACACACCCACCAGGAATGGTGTGCCATAACGTTGCAACCAAGGCCAGCAACGGTTGAGTATCGGGTCTGGACGCCATAGGGGGATGCGAAAAAACAGATATTGGTGCAGGACACTTTTCCACAGACCGGTGCGCATGGCTCCGGCTTTGCTGAGATAACGCTGGCGCTGTTCACTGTCGTTTGAGGTGACCAGATCGTGCTGACGCAAAAAATGCAGTAGTTGTTCCAGCTCTTTTACCCGCAGCGGCAGACCCGGCTCTTGATTGGCGGCGGCCAGAATTTGTTGCGGGTGACGCAGGGACCAATGACGAAGCAGCCGGATAGCGGACGGGGCTAAATTGAAGTAGCGCCCAGTAACCGGATCGGCCAGCACCCATTGTGGCGCGCCGTTAATACCAGGGGCGGACTCGGCTAATTGAAGGTCAGCGCGCAGTGCCGGTAACAGTGGGTTCATAGCCCTATCGCCTGGCGAATCACTGCCAGTGGGCGGCGGAACAGGTAGACCGCCAGTGGCACATAGTCACCGGATAGTTTGGCGGTGCCACGCAGGCCAATGCGTGGTGGCGCATCGGTAAAACGGCCGTCCAGTCGGTAAGCCAGATTACCCGCGGGAGTCTGCTCGGATTCATAGGCGATACGCTCCAACTGCGCCGCGTGTGGCGTCAAGGGATCGCTATCCAGAAACAGAGTGATAGGGGCATCCTGTTTCAACTGGATAGCATCGCCGACATCCAACTCAATCCGTAATGCGGCCAGCATTGGGTCTGCCAGTTCCATCAACCGCTCGCCGGTACGTACTGGTTTTCCTGCCCATCGGTCTGCATCGGCAAACACGGCGATACCGTCACGCTCGGCGCGGATTTCGGCTCGGTTTAACAGGGCGTTGGCATAATCGCGCTCGGCACGTTTTTGTGCCACTTGGGCAGCCAGAAAATCCAACCGCGCTTTTGAGTCGGTATCCTGAAACGCACGCTGAGAACTGGCGCGGTGTTCCGCTTCTGCCACATTGAGCGCGCGTTCAGCCACGTCAGCCTGAGCTTTTAGGCTGGTGTCATCGAAACGCACCAGCACATCGCCTTGATGAACACTTTGATTTGGCTGCACGGCAAAAGATTGGATGACGCCATCCAGCGGGGCAGAAACCACACGACCCTGATGGGGAACCACCTCTGCCGGCGCTAACACAGACTGGCGCACCGGTATGAACAGACTGGCGAGTATCAGCAGCACGGGTACGACGATTTTCCAGCTTATCCGACGCTGGCGCCAGCGAGAGGTTTGCGGTTCGAGTGCCAGCCAGGCATGGCTAAAGGCCCCGCCAAGCTGCTCAGCGAGTATCCGGTCGGCATTTTGCCACGGTTGTTCACGGGCATACCAAATCGCACCAAAGGGGTTGCCTTGACGATCGTTGAGCGGTGACCACAACGCTTCGGGCGCGGATAATGCCAGCCAGTCACTGCGACTCTGCTCATCAAGCTGTGCGGCTTCGATTACCGAGCATTGCCGAAATTTGGCGTTGTCTGCGGCTTGCAACTGGGAGCAGGCACGTTCGATAAACGCGACAAACGGTGCATGAGGAGTAGGCTGCGTGACGCCAGTCACTGCACGTACGCGGCCATTGATGATCAGTGCGGCGTGACGAAAGCCAAACAGCGGTTGGCTATCGTTGACAATGCAGTAGGCCAATTCTTCACTCGTCGCCGCCGCTCGAGCCAGCCGTTCGACATCGAGAAAACGAGCAAATACTGCGGCACTGGCCGTAGCGGACGACTGGGGGGACGTCACTTCGCCTCCGGGAATTGCGCAGTGCCGCTCATTCCGGCTATCAGACTTTGATCTGGATGCGCGAGAGTGCCGGTCAGACCGATAGTTTGGCTACTTTCATCAATACGCGCACCGAGCCTTGTCACCGTAGCTTGCAGAGCTTTGCCTGTTTCATCCGGTGTGAAGGTAAAGGGCAAGCCAGTTTTTAACACGGACAGCAAGCGAGAGGAGACCAATAAGTTGATTTCCAGGCGACGGTTATTGACCACGTCCAGTACTGGCGCGCCTTGTGCTACGCTCTCAAACGTCTGGGCACGGCGTTTTACCACTTGTCCATCAAAGGGGGCATTTATGCGACAGCGATTGACTTGAATCTGGTACACCTGACTTTCCGCTTGCGCCTGCGCCAAATGTGCGGCGGAGAGCGCAACTGCGTGTTTACCGACGGATTTCAATTGTGCCAATTGTTGATTTTGGCTCAACTCAGCCTCTGCTGCCCGCGCTGCTGCTTGGGACGCACTGAGTTGCGCCTGATAAATAGCGCAATCAAAACGCACTAATACATCGCCTTTTTTGAACGTTTCACCTTCTTTGAACGGCATTTCCACAATGCGTCCAGGCAGATCGCTGGAAAGTGTTGCTTGATCGACCGGCACCAGGATTCCGCGAGCCTGATTATCGGTGCGAGTTATGGCTGCGCCATCGTTGACAGGAGGGAGCAGTAGTGGGTCAGTCACGTTGGCCTGTGCTATCTGAAACAGTGAACCAAGAAAAAACAGTCCTAACGTACAGCGGTAACCGAACACGTTCACTTTATTCACACTTAGCTGCCTTTGCGGTGAGAACCGCCATTGACATCGGATATTGGCAACGATGTTCGGCGTTGCGCTCTGTTAATTGTTTGTATTTTAATGTTTCGCAGTATAGCAAATAGGGCAAAAGTCGGAAGAGGACGGCAATCGGACTAGGGCAAAATTTCTTGCGTAGAGGACTAACAGAAGATTCGCCACTGATTTGCCCGCAACAACATGCATGTAGGGCAGGGGAAACCAGTCGGTTTAACGTGGAGATATAGACTGTGAGAATCGGAAACTTTGAAGGGTTTTACGGATGATTTTACGCCGCGGATTCTTGAATCGTTAAGAGACATTTGGGGGAATGCTGTCATCGAACAACGTTACACTCAATCTGACCACCACATTCTTCCGATGCGGAGGGAAAACGGAACGTACACGGGGAACATTTTTCCCGTGTACGTATTGAATAAACGACTAAAAACAAAAATCCCGCTTAAGTTTCCTTCAGCGGGATTTTTTAAATTTGGCTCCTCTGACTGGGATCGCCTTTGCCAGTAACTGGCTAATAAACAAGCTAAACCTGAATTGCCACTCTGTCAAGACCACCAGAATGACCCCCATTAGTAAAAATAGAGCCTACATAGTAATAGCTGTAAGGACTATTACTAAGTAGTATCAATGGCGGCAAGCGACGCTTCTACCAGCAAGTGGCAAGAACTCACACCTCGCTTGTCTTCGTCCTGCGCTGTATTGGCAATAACTGGGCACATGTGTCAGAACGAAGTGCAATCGAGCATAGCGGCAAGCGCCTTGGTATCAGCCTCCATCAGCGACTAAAGTTAGGCAGTGGAAGCTTCATAGACAGCTTGCTCGATCATAGCAGAGTATCGACTCTCAGCATCGACCTCACCTGCTGCTAGGATGCATGTGAAAAATTTATTTAAGATCATCCGCTTAAAGAGCCGCTTGGGTAGCATGGTTATGCAAACAAATACCTCCACTTCCTTTCGGTCAATCCTCTATTTTAAAACTGAAGAGCTCAGTATTTACTTCTTCGGGGTCTGGTCCGCCACGTGCACTTGTATCCAATGCGGTAATGGCCTTCACCTCCCTCTCCGGAAAGCGAGAAATTGAAGATGTCAATGTTTTCAGCGATGCACGATGCCTTAACCGACTTTGGAATGGCCGAGATACCGAGGATTAGTGATTACGGTTACGACTCGACATTACATGCTTTCGACCGCAGCTTGCGAAAACTAGGCCTGGATTACTTGGACCTATACCTTCTTCATTGACCCATGCCCACTAATTTCGACGCAACGGTCGCATCCTGGAAGGCCGCCAAGAAACTACTCGCCGATGGGCGTGAGCAACTTCAGCGCCCAGCATCTGGACGACCTGCTCACGCAGGTCGATGTCATACCAACTGTCAACCAAGTAGAACTGCCCCCATTTTTTGTGCAGCAAGCATTACAGGATGCAGATGCTCATCGTGACATCATCACGCAGGCATGGTCGCCGATAGGGGGCGTTAAGCGGTACTGGAACACCGATAACGGCGATGTACAAGATCCTCTGATTCACCCTCTCATCCTCGACTTGGTCACCAAGTACAGCAGGACCCCCGCACAGATTATATTGCGCTGGCACATTGAACTCGGCTTGGTAGTGACGAATACCTCGGAGCGATCGATGCCGCTTCGCACAATGCCTTGGCCGACTTCTGCTTCGTTTCCGTAGACGGCCGCCGTATCGATCATGCGATAACCTTCTGCATGCACGGTGACTACCGCTGCAACGGTTTCATCAGGACCACTTTGATACACACCAAGTCCTAAAGCTGGCATTTGTACGCTCTTGTTCAAGGTAAAGAGAGGGCTTTTGCCTGTCATAGAATGACTTCTAAAGAAGGGGGAATTAGCGGTCAATAGCAGCGTCCAGAGCAACTGATAGCGGTGCTCCCTGTATATCCAGCGTGGCAAATACCGCGTCGATTTCACGCAGATCCACCTCATTCAGTACTAGATCGGCTGCGGGCAGGTTATCGTCGAGGTGTTCAAGTCGGGTACTGCCTGGAATTGGCACTATCCAGGGCTGCTTTGCCAGCAGCCAAGCAAAGGCGATCTGCGCGGGTGATGCCGTTTTACGCTTGGTCATTGCCTGTAGGAAGCCGACCACCTTGAAATTGACTTCAAGTGCTTCCGGCGTGAAGTGAGGGAAGTCCCGACGTAAATCGGTTGGATCATCGAAGCGCATGTCGCGGGCGATCTTCCCGGTCAGGAAGCCCTGACCCTATGGACCCCAAGCCACCAGACCAATGCCGAGCTCCTCGCACAAAGCAAATTTGGTGTTCTCTGGCTCGCGCATCCACAGCGAGTAATGGTCCTGAATCGCCGTGATTGGCTGTATGGCGTGGGCTTTGCGAATGTTCTGCACACTTGCTTCGTACAGACCGAAATGCTTCACTTTGCCCTCAGCGATTAGTTCCTTCACGGTGCCAGCCACGTCCTCGATTGGCACGGCAGGATCTACTCGATGCTGATAAAGCAGATCAATATGGTCTGTGCGCAGGCGCTTGAGTGAGGCTTCCACCACGGTGCGGATATGCGCTGGGCGGCTATTCAGACCGACCGTTTCACCTTTGTCGTTGATATCGAAACCAAACTTAGTGCCGATGACGACCTGCCCCGAAGCGGCTTCAGCGCTTCGCCGACCAGTTCTTCATTGACATAGGGACCATAGCCTTCCGCAGTATCAAAAAATGTTACTCCCCGTTCCACCGCCTGTCGGATGACCTTAATTGCTTCGCTCCGTTCCGTCGGTGGCTCAAGGCCAAAGCTCAGTCCCATACAGCCCAGCCCGATAGCTGAAACCTCCAGGTCGTTGCCCAAAGTACGTGTATGCATTTCAGATTCCTTGGCGTAGAAGAGCCCCGATCTGCTACCGATGCTTCCTACCGGACAGCACGAACCAGAGCTCCTGGTTGTTTGACTGTGCAAGTGTAGAGTTTTTGATTACCCATGATAAGATATCAAATACTGCATGAACTTATATCTGTAAAGAATAAATGAGACGAGATGACCACAGTGATCTTGCTGTTGCCGAGGAGCACAGTTTCACCCGTGCCTCTGCTCGATTGCAGACCTCCCAGTCGTCGTTGAGCAATACCATTCGTCGACTGGAAGCAAGACTTGGCCTACGCCTACTGAACCGCACAACGCGCAGCGTTGCGCCGACACAGGCAGGTGAGCAACTGCTGAATACCCTGCGGCCAGCTTTCGCTGACATAGATGCGCGCTTGACGAAACTGAGTGAGTTAAGAGAGAAGCCAGCCGGTACAATCCGTATAACGACCAGCCTCCACGCGGCGCAGAACGTGCTCTGGCCGGCTATCGCTCGACTGCTTCCAGACTATCCCGACCTCAAGGTCGAGTGTTCCATTGATGCGGCGCTAACGGACATCGTTACCGACTGCTTTGATGCGGGAATTCGGCTCGGAGAGGAGGTTGATAAAGACATGATCGCTTTGCGTCTCAGTCCAGACCTTCGGATGGTGGTTGTGGGCGCTCCGGCGTACTTCAAGTCCCATCCTGTTCCCGAGACGCCTCATGAGTTGACTGGGCATGACTGCATTAATGTACGCCTGCCGACGTCAGGTGGACTGTACACATGGGAGTTTGCTGAAGGCGACCTTCAGCTTAATGTACGCGTGGATGGTCCTTTGGTATTCAATGACATGTCCATGGTGATCAAGGCTTGTTGTGAGGGGTTTGGTTTGGCCTGCGTAATTGAGGATCAAGTCAAGGAATTGGTGGCCGACGGAACGCTGATCCAAGTGCTGGAAGGCTGGTGCCCTTTCTTTCCGGGCTATCATCTGTATTACCCAAGTCGGCGACAGCCATCTCCTGCATTTACTCTGCTTGTGGAAGCTCTGCGCTACACTCCGCAGAAGCCTGCCAACTGCAAGCGTGGAAAAGTAGTCAGATGAGATACGCATTCCCACGTGCACTGAAGTGAGAGAGAAACAGTTCCATTTATGAATCTGACTCAACACTTGATGCGCATCCATGGACTTTATCGAACCAGCCAATCGGCCTACGCTTCTCTCTGAAATAGACGGCCGGTATCCTCCGGAGTCTTGGCGATTTGCCAAGACCGTTGGTATTGCGACAAACCACCGATTCCTAGCGCCAGTACTTACAGGATAATTCACATGCATACGGTTGGCTACGTGGCTCATAGCCCCAAGAAATTGTCACCTTCGAGTGTGAATGACGTTGCGATGGAGACCCTTTAGATCGCCTCAAGTATTGCACCGGTGACAGAACAAAGTGGCCAGAAATCCTGGGTTCAGTGGCAAGAAAGATAGATTCTGGCTCATGACAAGTAGAATGATTCATTTGTATAAAGAAACTTCGCCTTCAGGACGGGTTTTAAACCGACGATGCATCCACAAGTATTGCTCAGGGGCGCGGAGAATTTCACGCTCGATGATTTTATTCATGTAACTCGCTGCGACGACCTCGTCTCCCTCAGGATAGCCTGATAATGGATTACTGATGTACATGTGATAACCTTTTTTATCACTCCGTCGGATCATGCTAAGAGTGATCAAATCTGCACCAGCAAGTTTTGACAGTGCATAAGTTCCGTTCGTCGTGGCTGCTTTTTTTACCGAGAAAAAAGGGGCAAAAACGCTCCCCTTAGGCCCATAATCCTGATCAGGTGCAAACCATACAGCTTCACCGGCTTTGAGTGCATGAACAAAGCCAGATAAATTACGTCGATTAATCATCGCCTTATTTGAACGCATACGCCCTTTCGTCTGAACCCATTCCATCAATGGATTATTATGTGGGCGATACGTTACCATCATAGGATGGCATAACCCCATGACTCTCCCGCATAATTCAAGAGACATAAAATGAATCCCGACAGCCATTACTCCTTTGGTTGCATTGGACAGGTTTTCAACCCCTTCGACATCAAACCATTTTTTGACTCTTGCATCACTCCAGAACCAGGCCATGCCCGTTTCCATCAGGCCCAGCCCAAGAGAAACAAAGTTTTTATTGACCATCTGGCTTCGGGCAAACGGGGTCATCTCGGGAAAACAAAGTTCGATATTTCTAATCGCAATTCCTTCCCGGCGTTTTAGAAAGGGTCTGGATATTTTTCCAAGACCAGAACCAAGAATATGTAAAACCGGGTAAGGAAGTTGAACGATAAGCCACAGCAGACCCAAACCAGACCATGTAAGCCAGTAGCGAGGATGGAGTAACTTGTGAGTAAAAGGATGTGACATGAATCTCCTAAATACTAATTAAGGTGGTAGGTAACGCATAAGGAGAAATAATGAGAAAATTCGTCTTTAACGATACACATTTTTTAGACAGCATAAATCTGTCTGAATTCAGAAAAAATAATTTCGCAATTATTAGTAAAAGATATGGAGAGTCAGTACTGAATTGTAAATCAGCAAAAACCTACCTTCATAGAATCCATGAGTTTGTCGTTGATCTTCAAGAAGATATTTTCTTGATTCATCATCCTCAAGGTACTTAAAAGAGAGAGGGAAAATTTGGGTAAAGTTATAAAACTAATCGCAATCTTTTCGTTGAATAATTTTTCCAGGTTTGAAACGTATATTCCTGATGCTTCCCGAGAAATCGCATATTTACTATTGCTAAACCTAACCCTGTGGATATAAAAAAGTTGGCTGGCCTGTCCGTGACAGCTGTTTTCTGATCAGCTCTGTACGCGCATACCGGACAGGCAACATGAACCGGTTTTTCTTTAAAGTGCCTGAGTTCTTTTGTATAAGACATAAATAATTTTCTGAGGAATACAGTAATTATTATACTCTTTAATATAAAAATAACCGGGTTAAGTTATGATGATTTATGACTGACTCAGAACATGAGATATTGAAAAATGAATGTCTGATTTATGATACAATACCCTTCCATGAGAAATTTATGATGAAATCAGAAGACACCCTTGACTGGTACCCGGCACAGCTACCGCCAGTGAAAATTATCCTTGGTGAAGCCGTGCTGGCTGTGGGTAAACAAGGCCGACCGATTAATACTCGAACCTTGCTGGAATACCTTCAGGTCATGCAGGACAAACAAAAAAGGCGTGATGACAAAATCGCCATGCAGACTGCGATTGATGTTCTCAGGGATAATCAGCGCATTAACGGTAGACGTTAATGCGTGTCCGAAATCAGTGTCAGTTCTGAATGATCTCAACCGTATGGTTTTGTCCATCATCCCGTAACGGTATTCTGTCATCAGGGAGGAGAACACCATCCAGTGTAACGCAATATTCTGCGTCGCCGCGTGAGACACTAATCTGATAATGGCTTTCGCCATATTGATATGTCATAGAAAAAGATGGCCACTCATCCGGCAACCGGGCATGGACAGTAAGGGCGGTACCGGAACGTTTTATCCCCAGTAATTCCTCGGTAAGAAGACGGTATGCCCAGCCTGCTGAACCGGTATACCAGCTCCATCCTGCACGCCCGGTATGGGGAGTGACACTGTAGACATCAGCGCTCATGACATAAGGCTCGCCTTTATAAATCTCGACCGCGTCTGTATTCAGCGTATGGTTTATCGGGTTGATCATTGACCAGAGTTGCCAGGCTCGTTCTGCATTTCCCATTCGGGCAAATGCCATCACTGCCCAGATGGCACCGTGGGTGTACTGCCCTCCGTTTTCCCGCACGCCGGGAAGATACCCCTGAATGTAACCCGGATTAGGGCCATGTCCATCGAAAGGGGGAGTTAAAAGTTTAATCAATCCACCCTCATTATCCACAAGGTGCTTATCCAGTGCCTGCATAGCCTGAGCACAGCGGTCAGGGCTTGCGGCCCCCGACAAGACAGACCAGCTTTGCGCAATAGCATCAATCCGGCAGTCTTGCGAGGCTTTTGCCCCCAAGGGAGTGCCATCGTCAAAATACCCGCGCCGGAACCATTCGCCATCCCAGGCGTGGACTTCGAGATTTTTTTGCAGTCGCAAGGCCTGCGAACGACACATCGAGGCGATGCTGTCGTCCTGCCGACAATCGGCCAGGACGGCGAAACGCTGTAAAACCTCGTACAGGAAGAAGCCAAGCCAGACACTTTCCCCTTTACCTTCAATGCCGACCCGATTCATCCCATCATTCCAGTCGCCTGCACCCATCAGCGGCAGGCCATGCACTCCGAACCTCAGTCCATGCTGAATAGCTTTGACGCAATGTAGCCAAAGTGTCTCTTCGGGGCCACTGATGACCGGCGTGTCATAGACCGACTCTTCACCAGGCTGGAGCGGACGTCCCTCCAGATAAGGGATGCGTATTTCCAGTGCATCCATATCCCCCGTCGTTTCAATATAATGGCAAACGGCAAGCGGCAGCCACAGGTAGTCATCGGAACATCGGGTACGAACACCGTTTCCGTGTGGCGGGTGCCACCAGTGCTGCACATCACCCTCGATAAACTGCCGTGATGCGCAGAGTATTATCTGTTCACGCATCCGGTTCGGAGCAGCATGGCTCAGTGCCAGTGTATCCTGCAGCTGATCGCGAAAACCAAATGCACCGCCAGACTGATAGTAACCACTGCGGGCCATAAGGCGACAGGCTACTGTTTGATACAACAGCCAGCCATTAACCAGTAAATTTACGGACGTGTTGGGGGTGTTAACCACGATTTTATCGAGCACATTGTGCCAGTGGTTATGAATCCGGTTCAGCTCCTGGCGGACCGTATCTTCATTCAGATAACGGGCAAGCGTTTCCTGCGCGCGGACATGATCCTCATCAGCGCCGAGGATAAAAATAAACGTCCTCTGATCCCCATCAATTAATGTGACCGCCGATTGTACCGCCCCGCAGGGATCCATCCCGGCTCCTGTCTTGCCTGTAAGCCTGCGCAGTTTCATGGCCGACGGATCATGCAGGGAACGATTACGGCCGATAAACTCCCGGCGGTCACCCGTCAGCGAACAGTTATTACCGCTGACGGCAAAAAATGCAGTACGCCCGCTACCGTTATCACCGTAAAAGTTGTTCGCCAGCACCCCGCAGCCACCCGGTATACTGGCCACCTGTGTCACAATGTGAGGGGCTGAACGAGTTCGTGATTCTCCGAGCGTCCACTCCACATAGCCCGTGACGGAGAGTTTACGTGTCCGTCCCGAAGTGTTACTGAGCGTCAGGATCGCCAGTTTAACCGGCGCCTCTTCGGCAACCAGGACCGTCAGCTCGCTGTCTATGCCGCTCTCACGATGGGCAAAGACGCTATAACCAAAACCATGGCGGGTCAGGTAATCACCGTGTCCGCGAACTGGCAACGTCGTCGGTGACCAGTACTCACCGCTCTCTTCATCACGCAGGTAAAACGCCTCACCGCTGCGATCGCTCACCGGATCGTTCTCCCACGGTGTTAACCGGTATTCGTGCGCATTCTCATACCAGGTGTAGGCCTGCCCCGCATCTGAAATCACGCTGCCAAAACGGGGATTTGCCAGTACGTTTGACCAGGGAGCCGGTGTCTGCGCATTTTCCCGCAGAACAATTTGATACTCCCGCCCATCCTGAGAAAATCCACCGAACCCATTGAAATGGCATAACTGACTGATATCGGGGCTCCAGTCCGTATGTTGATTAGGTTCCTGCACAGCATGCGGAATGAATGCTATGGCTGGCGATTTCAGGGTATTAAGACGCTGGTTAAGCTGCTCATTAATACTCCCTGCGCGGTCATCAAGATAAAGACAGGCCACGCTCATCAAAAGCAACTTATCTTCAGCGGAGAGATGCTCGCCATTACGGACAAAAAGCCCGCCCGTTTTGTCCAGCAGACTGGCTTCTGACCCGGCATAAATTAACTCCATAATCTGATTTTGTAATCCCTGCTGGTAGCCGCCGGGGCTGTTATTCAGGATAACCAAATCAACATCCAGTCCTTTCTGTCGCCAGTAACGGTGTGCCTGAATCAGTGTGGTCACGGAGGCGATACTTTCTTCGCTGGTTATACTGAGCAGCACTATCGGCAGATCGCCTGAAATTGCCCAGCCCCACAGATCGGACTGACCACGCCGGTTGCGGCTGATCACCTGGCCTTCGGCGCGTAGCTCCTGGACAGGGTAAAGCACAGCGCTGGCGAGACGATTAAACAAAGTGGCATCATCTTCACTGGCATTCATCTGGCGTAATACCACCAGACTGTGAGACCAGGCCAGTTCAAAGACGCGATCGGCGATAGGGTTATCGCGATATTTTTCCAGCAGCGCCAGGCTCTGCTGACGGGTCTCACTGATACCATAAATGATATCAATCGTGACCGGCTGCCCCGGCTGTAGAGTGATGGAGTGACGTATTGCCAGTATCGGATCCAGCACTGGCCCCGACGTGTTGCTGAGCGTCCCTCCCGCCTCTATTGCCAGGGCATCAGCAGGGTTTCTGCCACGACCAAGAAATTTTGCCCTGTCCGTTTCAAACGAGACGTTATGTCGGTTATCGCCATGCACCACCATCATGTGAAACAAGCAAGGGCTCGCTTCATCCGGAGAGCGCGGGCGCCGGTGGCAAAGAATAGCGCCACGCTCAGGATCCAGCTCAGTCTGAATAAACAGATTGCTGAATGCCGGGTGTGCCAGATCGCTGGCATCAGGTGCCAGTACCACTTCAGCATAGGTTGTCAGTTCCAGAGATCGGGGCTGGCGACCACGATGGATCAGTGTGAGTCGTCGCAACTCAACATCATCCTCCGGAGAGATCACCACCTGAGTTTTGACGCTAAGTCCTCCGAAGGTGCGTCGGAATTCAGCCCCCGCATCGGTGAAGAAAACTTCCTCGTCTTGTCCGCTGGTGTAGCCTGTCGGTTGCCAGGTATTGCTCCATACATCCCCCGTCTGCGTATCGCGGATATAGCAGAATGCCCCACAGTTATCACGGGTGGTATCACTGCGCCAGCGTGTTAGTGCAATATCGTTCCAGTGACTGTAACCACCGCCGCCCGCGGTCAACATCAGATGATAATGGCCGTTGGACAGGAGTTGAATATCAGGAGCTGGTGTATCCACGCTATAGAAAATACGGGGTTCATAGCGAACGGGTTTGACCCTGCCCTCATGAGATTCAAAATGGCGGCGCGGACTGTACAGATCGACCGCATCCGGCACGCGCTCCTGTAACAGCAGACTTGCTGACCGGAATACTGTACTGGACATGAATCGTTCAGTCATGGGGGCGTCAAGCAGCACATGAGCCAGCGCCTGAAATGCCATGCCCTGGTGATGCGCCATCCAGGACTGTACCACCGCATAGAGCTGGCCGGTTGCGAGGCGTGAGGGGGTATAGTCCAGAGCTTCATAAAAACCGTATTCGCCGTGTGCGCCATTTTTTTGCAGTCTGAACAGGTTCTCACAGGCTCTCTGTGGGGAAACCATCAGCGCCAGCATTGTGGCGTAAGGTGCGACAACCATGTCATCGGCAAGCCCCCTGCGCAGACCAAGACCCGGTACGCCAAATGCCTGATACTGATAATTATGTTGAACATCAAAAGCATGATAGCCAGACTCTGAAACACCCCATGGTACCCCGCGTTCTTTCCCCCAGCGAATCTGGCGCATAACCGCCGACTGACTCATTTCATCGAGCAGGCTGCCGGGCCAGGTGGGCATCACCAGATTCGGCATCAGGTATTCAAACATGGACCCGCTCCATGACATCAGGGCAGTTTCATTATCAATCGTGGTAAACAGTCGACCCAATGCGTACCAGCTTTTAAGCGGTAGCTGATTAGTCGCAATGGCAAGAAAACTGGTCAGGCGAATTTCAGACGGCAGGAGATCGTAGTGGCTCTTGTCTGGCGTATTCGTGTCACAGTTATAACCGACACTGAGCAAACTGGTTGCTTCGCTGTACAGAAAGGCGAAATCCATCCGGGCATGCTCATCCAGCCGCTGTTCAAGTTCGGTGATAATATTGAGTCGCATTCGGGCCTGCTCCGTCGCTGACGCCGGAGGTGTTCCTTTGCCAGTAAATACCGCACGGGCAAGCTCGCTCAGAGTCGGCAGCGTCTGTTCGTTCCAGGATGCAGGTAACCAGCCAAGCAACAGCGACCACTCATGACAAAGCTGAACCAGTTGATGCTCTAGATGTCCTGCCCAGCGCATCTGCAGGGGAGATCCCTGAGAACATAGCGAGGTCAGATGATTGCACTGGGTGCACATGTTTTTCAGCGAGCTGAAAAACGCCTGCGAAGAGAGCGACACCGCGCTCAGGCAGTGTTTGCGCAGCAGCCGCAGGCTGTCAGGTGGGTTCTGACCCCACTGTTTTTCCAGAATATCCAGCGTATCGTTCAGTCCTGCCAGTATCTGTTGGCTGTTTAAAACAGGCTGATGACGCATGGCGGACAGCCCTGCACGCAGCGTCAACAAATGCCCGGCCATGTTGCCGCTGTCGACGCTGGAGATATAGCGTGGGCTGAGGGGGACCAGTGTACGGGTGTCATACCAGTTGTAGAGATGGCCCCGGTAGTGCTCCATTTTATCCAGCGTGTCGAGCGTGAGCGACACGCGCCGGAGCACCTCTCCGCCGGGCAGGTAGCCAAAGTCCCATGCCGTCAGGTTAGCCATAAGTGAAAGACCAATATTGGTAGGGGAAGTTCGATGTGCCACCGTCGGTTGTGGTATTTCCTGATAATTATCAGGCGGGAGCCAGTTCTCTTTTGCTGTGGCAAAGGTTTCAAAAAAAGCCCAGATTTCACGGCTTGTCTGGCGTAACAGCTGTTTTTGTTCCTGATTTGGCGAAAACACCTTACGCACGGGCTGGCGACTCAGCCAGCTCATCAGCAGCGGCGCCACACACCATAACAAACCAGTCAGTAACGCAATCCACAGCAGTTGGGGGGCAAATTGTCGGACCAGTATTATCAGCGTCACACCACCTGCAACATTCAGCCACATCGCCTGATAAAAACGTGCAACAGTGGGTCTGGCCTGATTGCTGTCCTGGCTGTGGCTGACCCACTGGCTGAGGTGACGCCTGCTTATCCCCAGTCGCCATAGCGTCACGGCGATCGCTTTTATCGAATATCCGGCTTCGTGCGGCAGTATCGCAAAATTAAGACCGATACCTGACAGACGCTTCAGCGCGCCCGCCCCCACAAGTAACAGATGCGGCTTCAGGCGGCGGCGCAGAGGTTTATGGAGAAGGTCATGGGTGGTGCTGAGGATTGCAGGCAACAGCCATATCAGCGTCAGTACGCCAAGCCAGTAAAATGGATTGGGTACCCAAAGCAGGGTGAAGAACAGCAATACCAGTAAAGAGGGGGCGACCAGACTGCGACGCAGATTATCAAGTAATTTCCAGTAAGAAAGTGCGGTCAGCGGATTCTTATCCCGCGTTCCATCGGCTTTTCTGACGTGTGGCTTCAGCCAGTTAAGCAGTTGCCAGTCGCCCCTGATCCAACGTGAACGACGAGCGACATCCGCAAGATAATTATTAGGGTACTGTTCGTAGAGTAACACTTCACTCAGCAAACCCGATCGCGCATAGCATCCTTCGAGTAAATCATGGCTGAGAACCAGATTTTCCGGGCAGGTGTTGGCGGTCGCCAGAACAAAGATATCGACATCATAAATCCCTTTGCCCACGAACGATCCCTCCCCAAAGAGATCCTGATAGATATCCGAAGACATCATCGAATAGGGGTTATTGCCCGGTACGCTGCTGCGGATGGTGGCGTAACATCCCTGACCATTGCGCGGTATCTCCTCGGCAAGACCGGGTTGCAGAATGCCGAATCCTTTGACAACCCTCTGGCGTACCGGATCATACTCTGGCTTATTCAGCGGATGCGCCATCGTGGCGACCAGTTTGTGCGCCGTATCACGCGGTAGCACCGTATCACTGTCCAGGGTAATGACGTATTTAATGTGATCCGGTAAAAGGTGAGCAGGCATATCTGCAACGCTGACGAATTGTATCCCCGGATGACGCAACCAACTGTTAAGCAACGCCAGTTTCCCCCGCTTGCGTTCATAGCCCATCCACGTTCCGTCTGCGGGGTTCCATTCCGGCTGGCGGTGTAGCAGATAAAAACGCGGGCGGCTGGAGGGATAGCGGCGATTAAGCGCCTGCATATCGGCGATCGCCTGTCTGAGCAGAGCATTACTTTCCGGCGAGGGTTCATTCTCAGAATCAGCGAAATCGGTGAGCAAAGCAAATCTGAGATTTTCGTTTTCATTCCCTAGCCAGCAGACTTCAAGACTGCTGAGAAGTTTGCTGAAACTTTCGTGGCTAGTCAGCATGCAGGGGATGACGATCATAGTTGCACTATCAGCGGGAATGCCGTTTGAAAAATCCATCCTGGGTAATGGACGAGGAACGCGAAAACGAGCAGTTGCGTCACTGAGCAAATCACTCATTAACTGAGTGAGAGCGATAATAAGAGGCAATGCCACCGCGATCAGCAGCCAGTCTGCGCCCTGCAGGGCAGTTTCGTCCAATATTGTCGCTGTCGTTGCGGTAGTCAATAACGCCAGGCTTCCAAGCCATGACAGCAGGGTTATTCTGTTGAAACTGTGCCGCAAACGTATGAACTTAGAGGTGTCTGCCAACAGTTGAATTTCCAACTGCTGTCGACCTTCGCCCGCGAGATAATAGCCAACGTGATGTTCCAGTGTGTCGGGAGCCGCTTCCCCTGAAAGCGCCAGCACCCTGTTAGCAACCGCTGGCTCACTGAGACCACTATCTCTGGCCAGAATCTCAATAACGTGGCGGTAATGATCCCGGGTATTGAAATGCATCCGGGGATAGATACTGGCAGGATCATTGCGTAATGTCTGTTCGACGACACTGATCACTTCGGCGAAATCAGCCCAGTCCGTTTCACTCAGTAATCGCAGACCCGCGATGCTGTTACTGACAGAAAGCTGGCTGGCGGCAAGCTGTTGATTGAAGCTATGTATGAGAACATCGGTGGTGATCCCCTGTTCCCGAAGGCACTGATCAACCCAGGTCAGGGGTAACGACAGCGAGTTGCCATGTCCTTGCAGGCGCCGCACCAGCTCTGCGACAAACGCACTGGTTAACGGAGGTCGGGATCGCGCCATATCGGCAACCACCATGATTAAATCACCTGGTGCACTCTCTGCGCATTCGAAAATCCTTGTTATCCACGTATCTGCCAGGTTTCTGTCCTGCTGCGCTTTTATCACTTCTATGCTGATACGACGAAGATTTTCGATCAGCGCCAGACGCAGCATTCCCGGTAACGCCCAGACTTCACCCAATGTCAGCGGTATCACCTGTTGATAGGCTGTCAGATAACTGGCCAGGCTGGTGGCATCCCAGCGGCCATCACTGTGAGCAATGGCCTCTGATGCAATATTGTAAATTCGTGGGCAATTCAGCGGCGACATCAGCGACGGGAGTCCTTTACCAAAGCTTTTTGGCAAGTGCTGGCGGACAGTGCGGATTTGTTCCTCAATCAGATAATAATTGTCCAGCAACCACTCACCGGCGGGCATGATACTGGTCTTTTTACCTGCGTTAAGCTCATAGCAGTTTTGGGTGATGACGGCCTCATTGTCGCCGAGTCTTTTCAGAAGATAATAAGGATGTTTATCTGGCGATAATTTATGGGTTCGCGCCAGCTTCTGACCGTAGCGTTCCATCTGGGCGGTCGAAAAGAGTTCTAACCGCGGCGTACTTTCACCAGCAGGATCGTTCGCCGAAAACGTGACGTTTTCGGCAGCATTCATCGGAATACGGGAGCGGTTAAACCACGCCCTGGGGGTCATTTTCATAGCGTTGCTCTGATGCGACGTTAGCGCGCAGGGGCAGTTGCGAAATCAGTTCAGAAACGTTCTCTCAGGATGGGCGTAAGGCATCAGGGATTTAACAGCTGCTTAAATTTAACTTAAGTATAGAGCACGGGGTTTGTGTGTGACTCAGTGTCAGGATTAGTGTGGTGAGACAAACAGCGCCTTACAACCCGGGCACAGCATTGTCTGTTTACGGCGAACTCGAGAGAGAGATTGAGATGAGCGTAAGCCGCAAACCGGACAGATGACAAAGGACGTCGATGAGCCACCAATGAATTTCATTGCGTAATCGATGAGAGACATGATGATTAACCTTTCAATGAATGAGCTTCACCGTAACACGTTTGATTGAAATTTAATCATTTAATTTATCCTCCCATTATTTATTCAGTGGCGGGATAAAACAGGTAGAGATGACGTCGTTTCAGGAAAGATAGATGTTCGCCGCCATGGGTCCACTGAGACCATTGATCCGACAAAATTCGATGCGGATCCCTGGAATAAGTAATTCTGATTCGCCAGGGTTAACGGCTGAAATGTGAAGCAGAACGTCTTTTCGACCATCTGAAGGGGTGATGAGACCTTTGCCACTAAGGCTATCAAAACTTTTGACAATTCCTGTCATTTTACGGGACAAATCAATTCCTTTTATTGAAAACACGTAATAACTATACGTAGAAATCAATTAAATGCCACGTTTAATTTCTCATGCGGGATCTCTGGATGGCTAAAATATAATTTGCTTATTATGACTTCCCGTGCCTTAATGACCTCATCAGTTCGATCTACAAACGAACGTAAAACATTTTCCGTGCAGTCCTCATCACCAGGCGCTATCGCTGATATCCCCTTCTTTTAAGTCCATACGCTTAATACTATACGTTTACTATCAATACTAATATGTAACGGGAGTCAGTATGACCTCAAGAATTAAAGGCCTGGTAAAGTGGTTTAATGAAGACAAAGGCTTTGGTTTCATCTCTCCGCTCGATGGAAGCAAAGATATCTTTGTTCATTTTTCTGCGCTTAATGGCGATAACTTCAAAACTTTATTTGAAGGACAGAAAGTAGAATTCGCAATACATAGTGGTGATAAAGGCCCGGCAGTTGCAAACGTAATACTTTGCGATAAATAAATATTTGTGGATCTGCGATAACGATGAGGGGTTATTCCTGAGTAGACGCATCCATAAATTAATTTAGAGAAAGGTAGTTTGTTCTTAATATCAGGTCAGCATATTTTTGCACATGCATGAGTGTGCTGACCGATGTGATGAATGCAGGTCTGCTGCATGAAAAGTCTAAAATAAGAATCTAACTTATTGTTAAATAAAAAATTTATAAAGAGGCCTTGCTGCCTCCGAAAGCATCACCTCCTTGATTTTACCTTAATGGCATCTGCCAGTTAACATCACTGAGAGAACAGAGTGATGAAAAAGACTAACAGAATTATGGTGGCATATGATAAAAGTCCTTGTTTTCTTTAATGCTGAATTCTGTAAAGTCATGACCGTTCTGGAGGATATATCCTCTATCAGGCAGGAATACCCAAACGGTGAAGAAACACATCTTCGGATTATGACCGCAGACATTCATTCCTTAACCGGCGATCATGGCGTTATTTACGTGGCCTCTGACAGGGAGTTAACGTCACTGGAAATATTCGATGCGGCCAGGAAATATTTATAATGTTTTCATTTTGTTCTCTGCTTCACGTTTAATTACGTACTTACCTCATTTATCAGAAGCGAACAAAAAATGAGTAAAAAATCCTTATGGCCTGCTAACAGCAGGCTTTTTTAATATATTCAAAATTTTTAACGCTTCCCCTGAGATGAGAGAAATATTTTTTGTGCTCTGACAAAATGCCGATGTCTCTCTCCCGCTTCATGCTTGTAATGGTCTAATCATTTCGGACACGTTGTTAGAGATATAATGAGCAACGCTAACGAGGTGAGAATGCGAAGAAAGGCGTTTCCCCATGAGCTCAAGCAGGAATGTGTCAATTTAGTTCTGCAGCACCAGTACTCGGTGACCCAGGTTGTGTAAGTATCCCGGTAAACCCAAACCCATTTCACCTCTGCGGCCTAAGGGGCGCTACACCCGACTATGTAGGGTCAGTTTTTCTCCCGCGTGATTTCCGTTCCCGTATCAGCTTCCGGTTAATCGTTTCCCAATACAACCCGTCCCGCAAGGGTAAATGGCACGCATTCTGCGCCCTTGCGTGCCGGAACGATGTCGGGAAAGCGAACCGTCAGGCGATACGAAGACGAAAATCACACCACTGACGGAGAAAAAACATGACCATTTCCCTGCATACCCAGACTAGCGCCCCTAACACCGCAGCGGCGACCAGCGTATCCCCGCTGGAGCAGTCAGGCTCCTCAAAAACGAAATTTTCTAAAGCCAAAACCGATATTTATCAGACTGTCACCAACAACATCATTGCAGCGTTTGAAGCAGGTGTAAAACCGTGGTCTTGCCCGTGGCAACGAGTGCCGGGCATGTCTGGGTTGCCTTCCAACTTCGCAACCGGTATCGCGTATAGCGGAATGAATATCATGCTGTTGTGGTGCAGTGCGTCAAAACAGGGCTTCGGTGATTCAAGCTGGATGACCTACAAACAAGCACAGGCAGTCGGTGGGCAGGTTCGTAAAGGCGAGCACGGCACGACAGCCATTTTCTATACAACCTTAGAGAAAGAAAACGAAGACGGCGAAATCGACCAGATCCCGATGCTGAAAACCTTCAATGTGTTCAATGTTGAACAAATTGATGGCCTTCCGCTGATAACTGCAACAGTCAGCCCGGAAGCAACCTTTGACCCGTTGCCGGAGGCTGAAAATCTGTTCCGAAAAAGCGGCGCAAACATCATTGAGAAAGGACAAAATGCCTTTTTCCAACCCTTAACTGATGAAGTCTGGCTACCGGAGCGCCATCTGTTTTCAGATGCAGCTAATTTCTATGCTACCGGCCTGCATGAGCTGGTTCACTGGAGCGGTGGTAAAAAACGGCTTAATCGTGAAATGAAAGGGAAATTTGGCAGTGCAGATTATGCGGAGGAAGAATTAGTGGCGGAGTTGGGGATTGTTGGAGAGGTGCAGCATGAAAGCTATATTGCCTCATGGCTCCAGGCGCTGAAAAACGACAAGCGCTATGTTTTCAAAGCAGCCAGTGCCGCCTCAAAAGCGCATCGTTATCTGATGGATAAGATTTGAGTCGGAGATGATAAGCCGCAAAGGAGTGCGGCTTTAACCTTATTGCGGGGCGGCAGAGTGACAGAAGTCTCAGGGAGATTAATTTCCCTGCGAATTTCCCGGGCATTTGATGCCCGGAAAATTCGCAGGCTGCGGGTGCGGGCGGCAAAGAGCCCGCGCATCCCGCAAATGGCGTTTGTACAGCGGTGATTGCTGCAAACCACGGCTCAGGTATGACGACTGGCTGTGAAGTTTGCAGGACTACAACGGTAGCAGGGCCTGTTTTTGGTGCTATGATAAGTGTATTATTCCGTGTAATGCGCACGTATTTTATGCAGGAGAGAAACCATGACCGCGAAACCACGCAACACGCAGAGCGTGACCATGACAGTAGAGCGTGCCTTACTGGTAAGAGCGCGTGAAGCGGGTATTAATCTGAGTGCTACTCTGACAACCGCCCTGGATGCAGAACTTCGCTATCATGAAGCGAAAAAATGGCAGGAAGAAAACAGGGAGGCTCTCGCAGCACTCAATCGTTTTCATGATGAGCAGGGTTGTTTCAGCGATGAATACAGGACGTTTTAACCATGCAATTCACTGTATACGGTAATACCGGGAAAAGCGTCGTTTATCCACTGTTGCTCGATGTCACGAGCGATATTATTGGGCAATTGAATCGTCGGATAGTGATCCCATTGCTCCCTATTGAAAAGTATCCGGCAGGCCGCCGACCGGATCGCCTTGTCCCCGTCGTCAGGCTGACGGACGGCAAAGAATACGCGGTAATGACCCACGAACTAGCAAGTATCCCTGTCCAGGCTCTGGGGGCGGTGTTTTGCGATGCGTCGCAGTACCGCACTCAGGTAAAGGCTGCAATAGACTTCCTCATCGACGGGTTCTGACGTTTCTTTCTATTCTGTTAAACAGGTATGCCTTTAATCGTCGCTGACGGGGGCCTGTTCAAGTTCGTCTATCGTGCGAAAGATGAACATCTCGCGGTGCTTCCCATCAAACGGAACGGGAACACTGTTTCTCATCACCGTTCTGATGCTGCCAAACAGCCTGACCAGCGATTCTTTAGTTTTATCATCCGGCATAACATACATCGCATAGTGCCAGCGTCCGGTATCGCTGGCGGCGAGATGACTGTTGATAATGCTGATGTAACGGGCGCGGGTTTTCATCGACCGCTCTGTTTCTACCGCAACGATGGCACCGCTGTTTAAGGTAATAATGCCGTCCGGTCGATGCCGGACGCCCGGGTATCGCGCCATAAACTCTCCCCGGTCGCCGTTAAGCCAGCCCGTACCGCCTTTTTCCTCAAGTACGATCCTGACCCGCTGGTTTAACAGTCGATGTTCCAGCGTTGAGAGTCTGAGTTTCCCCGGTTCAAAATAGGCGGGGAAAACCTTGTCATTAGCGCTAACCACCATCGCCAGCCCCTGCATGGTGATCCCCCACAATGATTTTTTACCGGTCAATACCGGATATTCGTATTTATTCAGTATGCCCATCGCAACTGCTTTATTAAGCAGGTTATACATCGCATGGTTATGCTTTCCTTTATAGCCGACAACACTTTTTAAGGTCCGAAAATCAGAGAATGTTTCTTCCTTGAGGAAGTACAGTAATGTCCGCATTCTCCGTTTTGCGGCTTCATTTCTTTCAGCAACGTTATGAACAAGCATTGATAGCCTCACAGGTTAATAGAGGGTTTGTGGATCTGGCTTTCTTTTTCGGTGTGCGAAGGGTTTTTATTCTCAAATGAAAGAATGTCGATATATTGCTTTTTTGCCGGTATGTGGAATAGTTTGGTTGCCTTCGCCAGATCATTCTGGGTAAAAACAAAACCAACAAATTGGGGGAGGTTAAGCAACATGTTGCTGTCTATATAATATCGTTCAGCCTGGCGGATCATCCTGTCTGTTTCTATTTTCTCCGTCAGTGATATATCCGTTTTAACTTTCCTCATTTCATCGTCAACCAAAATAGAGCCGGTCATCCTTGCCACCCAGTCGGCGGTGTCCGGATCGCGAAGGCGATAAACCAGCATAAACTTGCAGTTCTCAATCACCGAACCGGCAACGGCATCACCCTCCAGATCTGCCGGGCAGTCATACAAATCTTTTACTGACTGGTGGGCCATGATGATATGCACACCTTTGTCCCTCGCTGCGCCTAGTCCTTCGAGCGCAGGGCGGGACAGGTGATACTTGAGTTCATCAAGGAAAATAGCGACCGGACGAGGTTTGCCTTTTATCCGGTCACGGGTTTCGGCTATCTGAATCAGGCGGGTTAAAATCATTCGCTGAGCCGATATGATTTTCTGATTACGCATTGAGCCGATGATGTAGCAGCATCCGCCTTCATCAAAAATGGTCTTTAAGGAAAATCCGCTGCGGGCATTAATGGAGTTCACTAAAGCGATTTCCTCAAGCTCGCCATAAAAAGCAGGCACATCTTCACTGATGGATTTCACAAAGTCAGTGTCAAATAAGTCGCGTAGCGTCATTCCCTTTTCATAAATGGCCGCCGTATTTCTGGCTGCACGGCGATCGGCGATACGGTAAAAGTCAGCGCCTTCGCCTTTTTTACCCAGGCTGAAACCGGCGTTAAACAGTTCTTCCAGTTGTTCATGAGAAATATCAGCCAGTAAATCAAGTTGGAAATGAAGGTCATTCAGGTTAATAAGAACAAATTGTTTTCCCGCTTTCAGGCAGGCTTCCCGCAGAACATGTGGTGCCCACTCATCATTTTTGGGATCTTCGACAAACACGCCTTCACCTGCAAGTATTGCCTGATAAAGCAGAACACAGGCGCTCACCCCTTTACCGGAGCCTGTGGTGCCGATAAGGTCGGCGTGCTGAGTTTGAAATTCTTCGGGGGTGATATATTGCGGCTGGTCGTCTTTATCAAGCCCGATAAAAATACCGTTATTCAGGTCAATATAATACAGCGGATTATACGCAATGCTGTCAGGTAACATGTCCCTGACTTCACGAACATCCGTTCTGACATTTCTTTCCAGTTTACTTTTTTTAATCATCCTGTGTTTTAGGCTGTCGATTTCTCCGGCCAGCAGCCTTCGGGTTGTAATATGAAAGGCCAAACCTGCAAGGGTAAATCCGACAGTCAGTATCCAGAGTGATAATCTGAGCAGAATGTTATTGTCGAGTACTTTGAAGAAAAAACTCAGCCCCTGAATGGTCAGCGGTGACAGGGTGCCAAATATGAGAAAGAAGGTGGATACACCCGCCATCAGTTTTAACCAGAAGGGGGTATTTTTTCTTTCTTCACGTGGCAGATGAAAAATAAATGGCCGTGTCAGCCCGGCAAATATGGACAGTATTACCGGGTTTTGTTGCAGCCAGAGCAGAAAAACAGAAAAGGCATCCGAAAAGGCATTCAGCCTTTGCATCAGATGAGTTCCCATCGCAGTTATCTCCGGTCTGATTTCGGTGTGACGGGCGCATCACATGGGCGTCACCGATGGACGTTAAACCCCACGCCCACGCGCGACGCCTGTTGATGACGCCCATAAACGGCTGAAAAGCACTGAACGTCTCCGACGCTCATGCCCGTTATCTGCGCTTTCAGAAAACAGCCGACGCGTGGTCGTCAGTTCCCTTAAACGCCCGAATGACGGGCAACAGCGTGTGATATTACGCTCGGGCTGGACGCTCTCACTGCCTGTCACATGGGGGTAATGTCGCGGCTGGACGCCGCGCCAAAACCCCCAGGGTCAATGGCGGCACACCGTCGCACGCTACGCGCGACGGTGTGCGGGGCTACGCCCCCCAAATAAACCGCTATCGTGGGCGATAGCTTTTCGCTCGCTGGGGCGGCGAAATTTATTCGGCTCCCCCCGGTCTGCAAAATCCGCGTGGGCGCGGCTGTTTGCAGATGGGTTCGGCGACGCAAACTAGCTATTTCTGCGAAATAGAATTTACTCGCCTTACACCACTTTTAAATTTCTGCTATTCGCATAAATTTAAAAGCCTAAAACCGTCGATCGGTGCCGAGTTTTCCATCCAGCACTGACTGGGGGATCGGTAATAATCCGGATATTTTCATTGCCGTTTTTCATTGAATTTAATTGCGCATGCGGCCAAATTTGTTAATTATCTGGTCGATAATTTTCGGGTCGGCTGATTTGCATTCAAGTAATAAGGCTTTTCGGGCATCGGCGGTACGGTTAGGGTGAAATCCATGTCTGTTCTTTTTTACAACATTCAAGAAATAGTTTTCAGCAGACTGACACTCATTTCCTCCGCCGTTACCGGTTGTTTTACCGTACAGACATAAAACAATCTCACAGGCATCGGCGGCGATTGCGGGAGAGGGCAGTAGCAAATTCATGCAGAAAAGGCAGGTGGTGAATATGATCGTTTTCATATCAAATACCTTTATTGAGAATGAGTGGGCTTTAACTGTTCGTCTATCTGAATGATTTCTTCATTTGATGAAGGTGTACTGGTTTGAAATAAATATCCCCGATCCGGCGAATATCACCGTGAATATCTACGCTGACGATGATATCCACGCATTTAAGCACCTTGCGTAACAGCACATCGAACGGGATATTTTTGCAATCTGGATTTTCATAACAGCGGTCAATGATCCCTTCAATACATTCTTCCAGGCTGCCTGCGTGCAGGGAGGTGATAAGACCTTCATGCCCAGAACCGATAATTTTCAGCGCATCCCACGCCTCCCGCCCACGAATTTCTGCCAGCAGAATCCGATCTGGATTCATGCGATAATTCGCTCTGATAAGTCTGCCGGGTGTGATAATCGCCTCGTCTCCGGCATCTGCCGGGTAAAACAGATGGACATAATTAGCGTGGTGGTAAAACCGGATTTCGGGATTATCTTCAATCGTGGTTAGCCTGAGATGTGGTGGAATATAGTGCAGCAACGTCTTCATATAGGTGGTTTTACCGGAGCCGGTTTCACCAACAATAAAGAGGGTTTTACCATACTCGACGGCCTTTTCGATAAAGTGGGGAATATCACCATTGTTATAGCATCGGGTCAGTTCATCATCTTTGCTTTCGTTTCTCTCCTTACCGGCTATCCGGTTATAAAACCCGGCATCAATCCAGGACTGATGCGTTTTCTGCGCAAATGACGGGTTTCGTAGCGTGATAGATACGGTATTCCGCTCGCAGGCTGGGGAAATAATGATCTGGACACGTTCACCTGATCCTAATGTGGCGGAAAGGATAGGGGAGGTATCATCGATATTGTCCTCATTCCATGAAGCCAGTGCTTTGGCAAACGCATGGCACTGACGCAACGTAACCGGAGAATCATGCTTCTGCCATCGACCGTTTATTTTGGTGTGGATCTCTCCGGGGCGGTTAATGGCGATTTCCGTCAGGCCTGCCAGTGGCAGAAATTCACCAAATAACTGGTTTTTCATAAAATCCAGCGACAGGTTTTCAGCGTTCATACCACCTCTTTTTTAGATGCAGTTGATAAACGGAAGAGAAATCGATATCCGTACCGGTCATGATGCCGATCACATCGCCCTGATTGAGGTACATCGTGGGCGGGATATTGATGCTGTTTTCTAAGGCCGTTTTCGCCATTTCTGACGCGGCAGCGCGGGTGTTTTCGGTGTAATCGGTATTGCGAGCTTTCCCCGGCGCTGAATCTGATGCGGCGGCAGCCACGTCCTGTACGGTGCTCAGCATCAACGCATTGCCGAACCGTTCCCAGAAATGGGTATCAATCCAGCCGCTAATCCCGGCCTCACCCAATGGACCGGTGGCTTCGGTATCAATCAGCGGGATTTGCAGGCTACCGGGTTCCGGTGTGCGTAATTCCGTCCAGATGACAAACATCCGGCTCCGACCATGTTGCAGCGCCCCGGTGCGGTAGAACCCTCTGGCGACGGTTCCGGCAGGGAGCAATTTCACGTAATGGTTGGCGCTGTAGACATCTTCACCGGTAAGGCACGAAATACGACCGCCCACATCAGAGACAAAACGCCGCATCATTGAGCACGGAATATAACGATCAACCGGAAGGTAAAGATTGGGATCGAGACCCAGTCGCCTGACGCTGGTCACCTTTGCCACACCGGGATTGGCATCGTTAGCCTCTGTGCCAGACGTGTTTTCTGGTGTGCCTTTGTTCTGATAGCTCTGTGAGTCGGAAGGGGCAGTTTGTGAAGCCTGAGCATGACCGCGTTGTGTGGACTCAGCGGCACTACTTGACCCATCGACCAGTGCCGCCGCCTTATTTAAAGCGGGAGGATCTGACGGTGGTGCCGCCTGTATTGGGTGATTATCTGTTGCGGTTTCCTGTTTGTCCTGATCAAACAGGCCGAACGGGTTGTTGTCCATACCGAGGTTTTTACGCTCATGTTGCCCCGTACTGGCTGATGGCGGGGTTGTGGTTTCAACCGCCTTATCATCGCTTTGCTTTAATGCGACAAGGAAGCGATCTCCACCCAATGCCAGTGCAATCAGTGCGCACAGACTCAGCAGGCTGACCAGCAGCGTCCGGCGGCTGGAGGCTTTTTTGAAGCGGGTTACTTCAGGTTGGCCGGGAGGTGTGTTTTGCTCGGGTGCCTGACTCGCCATCGCTGAACGGGCGCGTTCACGGGCTTCGACTTCCAGCTCCGCCACGGTTTTTTCCGTTGTTTGTGGAATGGATTTATCAGTCATTTAGCCTCCAGCGTAACGACAGGTGAAACGGTGTCACCGCTGCCAACGGTGGCGTTGCCAAATGACGTATTCTCAACCCCGACTACCGCGCTGCCGTAGCGCAATACCAACTGTGGCGACATTGCCCGCACGACGACCACGGTATAGTTTCCGTGTTTGGCTATGCGGGGCGTGACGGTCTGTTCCTGCCCGTTCACGACCCGGAAGAGAGACGGAAGCATTTTGACGGGAGAAAAACCCAGATAGATAAAGCGGCCATCATCATAAGTGAAATCTGGTGCTATGGAGGCTGACCCCGTCGCGACCCGTTTGGTGTAAAGCCAGTTACGCGGCGTGGTTACCTGCTCGAAGGCTGTCGTTATCTGCTGCTTTTCCTGTGTTTCACGCAGGAGTTTCAGACGCGCTGCGCTGGCTGCCTTGGATTGCCTGCGCTCGTCATCCGGATAGCGAAAACGGATAATAAAGGCCTGGGAAGGCGAGTCATTCTCCAGTACGTTCAGTTCCAGACTGTAATCGCGCTTTGATGTTACGACAAAGAGATTGGTTCTCCACTCGCTCGCCGTTGGCAGAAACACCTTATTGATGTTGTTGCCATTATCATCGGTTACCGGTTGGGTGATAGGGTTTGGGCTGATACCGACCCGGTTATCGCTTTTTGTGACTTTCCAGCCCTTTGGAAAACCCGCTTGCGCGTCGATGACTTCTTCATCGTCATCAAACAGGAGTGTGGTGAGGTAGCCGGGGCGGGTGTTGACGATGGTCGCATTTTGGCTGTTATAGGTGACATGCTGCATTCGGCTGTCATACGTGCTGCTGCGCGGTATCGCCGCGCTCCAGGCTGTGGATGACATCAGAAGGAGCCACAAAATCACTGTTTTTTTCAGCATCATTCAACCCTCAGTTCTTTATCTCGCTGGTAACTGGTCACGCTGAACCCCAGCGGATTCACTTCTCGTTGGCTGTCGGTCAGTTGTTTGCGGGGGAGGTAGCGATAAGTCAGACGAATGTTCCAGACATCTGTTTTAACCGAGTTATCGACAATGCGGCGGATAGTCCGTTTAATGCGTAAATTCGCCAGATGGTCAGGATCTGTCGCGGTCGCGTGAACGTTGGAAATAATGTCGATAGACACGACGTATTCTGCTTTATTGAAAATGACATCGGGTGCCTGATTGCTGTTAAAACCGTCGAGATAATCCCGGTTCACGCTGTCGCTGTTGAATAACTGCACATTGTCATAATCGCGCTGGAGAGCAAAATAGTTATAGCCCTCGCGGAGCCTGACGTAATGCGCAGCTAACGCCTGAGCCAGTGCTTTTTCAGTGGAAATATTCTGCTCTTTAATCCGGGTCATATATTCATAGCGCCCGGTTTGTTTATCCACCGACCATAATTCGATTTCGGTGGTTTTCAGCGGCAGCAGAATAATCAGTGCGGTGATCGCCATAGCGGCCAAAGCAAACCCTATGGCCGCTATTCGCCACGCCAGCTTTTTTTCCCGTTCATCTTTTTCCAGCAGGACAGATTCAAAGGTACGGGATGACGCAATGATGTTTTCTGTTTCAGACATGTTTTGTCAGCTCCTGAATTATCGCGGGAGAATTAACCGGTTGAGGATCGCCAGATACTGGCATCAAATCGTGCGGACGCGGTGCGCAGCCCGTGAGGACGCACAGCATCAGAAAGACGAGGCTAGATTTCATATTGATTCCTGTGTTTGTCGAAGCCAGAAATGCCATACCAGTGGCGGTTTCCACGGCACGGGATGGAGATACTGCGTTAGAAGGGGATTAGCGGTTACGCTGTTGGTTGAAACGCTTCATGCTATCGATAGAAGCCGCACGTTTTTGCCATGCGGATAAGGCTTTGCTGGTGCCCGCGGCGATAAGTGTACCTGCTGCATTGGCGGCGCTGGAGCTCCCTTTTGCCACCAGTCGGGCACCCGCCGCCCCGGCTTTCATGGCGGGTTTAGCTGCATCAGAAGAGGGTTTCGCCAGCCCACGTAGACCGCCCATAGTGGCACCCTGTAGTGCTACTTGAACGGCTACGCCACCTAATGCATTCGCGATTTTTGCTGAAAACCAAATAATGATGCCTGAAATAACACCCGCAACGCAGCACTGAACGCCCAGTGTGATGATATTGGCGCTATCAGCAAAATTAACTGCTTTATCTAATAGCCCATTAAGATAATTGATGATAATCCTGATGGATAACGCGGAAAACATAATCGTCAGGATCACCGTGAAGATAATTTTCAGCCAGTTGTTAAACATCGGAATAAGGAATCCATACAGTAGGCAGAAAATAAATAGCGGTGCGGTGGTGGTCATTAATACAATGATAATTCCGGCTAACAGGTTAACCGCCGAACCAAATAGCAGGGTGACGATTGCGCCTCCCCAGACCAGAAGTTGGGCAATACCGCCGTTGAGTTTTACATAGGTGGAATCATCCTGCTGATAAAGCTTTTGTCCTATCGTTTGCGCTTTCGCCCAAACGGTATCCAGTAACACCCAGACATTGTCATCACCGCTGACGCCGTCGGTTAATCCGTTAATGGCCGAAATGGCTAAATCCAGCCAGCCATCGAGATTTAAAACGAATGTCATGATTAATAGCATTCGCCCAACATCCCATATGACATCTTCTGCAGGCGTTTGGAGTTTTCCAGCCAGGGTTTGATAACCCCGATAAGTGACAAATAACGTGAAGGAGCTGACGGCAATAACGCTTACCATATCGCCGTACACGGAGGTTTGTCCCCGCAGTACGGCATGTAAACCGTCAGTGATCGTGTTGTTCATTCCAACAAACATACCACCTGACATAGATGACCCCTTTAATTCAAATCGGGAACCTTGGCATTTTCCTGACGGAGTTCAAATCGCGCCTCTCGTGCATTTTTGCAATCCTGGGAGTCATCGCCGGATGATTCACACGCTTTATATCGCTGACTCAGTTCATCCGGATGTTCTTTGTACCACTGCGTTGATTTCGGGTTGTCACATCCCGCCAGAAATAATGAGGCTAAAATAATCGGAAAAATGCAAAGTGACGTTTTCATTCTTACCCTCTCAATGATTAAAGTCAGGAATCGGGGAGACGAGTTGTTGTTCATTGAATGCTTTTTGGCGTTGTTGAGTCAACATCACGGATCGCTGTTCAGCCTGCTTGACTGACATTTCCCATTGGCTGGTTAATGCGTTCAATTGTACGCTTTTGGCTGCCACCGCGTTAGCCAGGTCCTGTGACTCTTTCGAGTCTTTGGCGTTGGCAATGCGGTCAGATAAGTCTGATATATCGTTTAATGTGCTATTAATCTTGTTTTGAACATCGCTGGTATTCTCAATTGAGACCGCCTGATTGAGGACAAGCTGTTTGCAACTTTCAAGATAATGTTGCGATGAACTGGACTGATTACAAATATCAAACGATTGATATTTGCTATACAAGCGTTGAAGGTCAGAAGAGTAATAACCGCTTGGGTTGGTCAGCAGATCATCCAGTGAAATACCATTTTTACGCAGATTTTCGATATCGTTTTTCAGGCTTTTCGCCTCACGGAGAAATCCCTGAATATCCCGTATGCCTGTTGCGGTCGCTAATTGCTGCTTATAGGCGTCAAGCTCGCTTTTATAATGGGTGACCGTTTCTTGCCATTGCTGGAGTTTCTGTATCCATTGGTTAATCGACTCGGTATTACTGGCGGCATCAAATACCGGGATACCGGCGCTTATCGCTGGTGTAGACATCAATAGCGATAACGCCAGACACATCTTTCTGGTTTGCATGGTGATAACCTCCGAGGTGAATATCAGATGGCTTTGTTAAGGAATGTTTCTTTCCAGTCGGTGGGTGACATACCTTCCTGATAAATGGCATCAAATATTTTCAGGTTGTCTTCACTGCCGCTCAGGATTTTTGTGATGTTTCCGAGACCCGATAAATCCATTCTTGCCATGGCGACAAACGGGCGAGTTTCACCAGCACGCAGTGGTGTTTTCAGGACGACCATATAGTGCTCGCTCGGATCAAGGTTACGAACCATGTCGTAAACGCTTTCCGGGACTTTCATTTTCTCCACGTAATCCGTATGGCTGGCCTTGGGATTGGCGAGAAAAATTTGGGTACTGCACTGCTCAATAATCGCCGGAGCGATGGGATGCCTGACGATTTCATCGGGCGATTGGGTAGCGGGGATAAAAATGCCGTTCAGCTTGCGGATCACCTTGAGCATATTAAGGGAGAATTTAGAAAACTCGACATCAGCCAGCCATTTCCAGAACTCATCCATAAACATCACCAGTCGGCGACCATCCAGCAGGCTGGTGACGCGGTATAGCAGGTAAAAAGTGATCGGCCCGCGTATGTCGTCGTCATCCAGGAATTCCGTACCATCGATACCAAAGTTATTAATATTACTGATATTGAATGTGTCCTCCTCGTTATCGAACACCCAGCCGAATTCACCGCCCTGCGCCCACTGTTTCAGTCGAATTCGCAAGCCGTTAGTTCGGGCCTCTTTGGTAGGTGGCTCTGGCAAGACTTCTAATAGCCGGGTAATACCATAACGGCGGTATTCCGGCGGGTAGTCCAGCATAATGGTATCCACAGCGGTGCTGATGCGCTCTTCATCGCGGGGATCGAGTGGCTTACCGTCACGACGACATAGCATCCGAATCAGTCGCTTGATAAAGCTTATATTTCGTCGAGTTGGCGCAAGTGAAAACGGGTTGAATCCGGTAGGGATACCGGTCCGGATACGGAAATAGCGACCGCCCATCTGGCGGATAGACATCTCCGCCGCTCTGTCTTTATCAAAGTAAACGGTGGTCAGCCGTTTGAGAGTGGCAGAGGCGGAAAATGTCGCCGGATTACGGTACTTCTGCATCAACTGTTTCATCATCGTCATCAGCAGGGTCTTTCCTGAACCGGTTTTACCGATGATGGCGGTATTCCCCGGCGTTTTCTCATTGAAGTCATTCCGTCCTGCCTGACTGTCATGCAGATTCAGATAGTAACCGCCACCACCGGGGGATTTTAGGATAGCAATAGCCTCACCCCACGGATTGCCGTGACGTTTGTGGGGATGAAAGTTATGCAGACTCCCCATATCCACGTAATTCTGGCTACTGACCACCACCAGACGGGGGCGTAACGTATACACGCCGGGAAGTTGAGCCAGATAAGCGGCAGGTAACGACAGGGTAGACAGGGATGTCATGATGCCGAGATCGTTAAAAGGCTGAGCCAGCGCATTGGTCTCCTTGACTACCTGATCGGCGCTGGCGGACGAGACCAGCAGCGAGAAATGATACTTGCCGCAAGACACATGCCCGGACTGGAGCAGGTCGCGTAAGATGATCAATTCCTCTCGCTGCGAAATGGCGTCATCATCGGTTGAGTTCAGCCGTTTTTCTGCCAGTCGGATATGATTTTGCGCTTCATCTCGTGCCATACAGGTGAAAGATTGCGTCAGCACATACTCGCTTTCGGCATACAGCAGCGCATCGAGCAGGCCAGTGTAGGTCTCCGGTGAATAGTCTTTAATTTCCAGACTGCGGAAGAAGCGGGAACCGCCGACCGTCTGACATTCGGCGGTATCTGTGGTAAAGAACACATCCGGCGTGCTGAGAGTGTGATAAAACGGTGTGCGTGTCACCGCTACGTTCTGCCATTTTCCCGTCATCAGGCGATGGTAGAAAGCCAGTTGCGAAGAGTAAACCCGACCTTTTTCCTCATAAGTACCTAATGGTGTTGCCACATAGCGTGACAGGGCGGTGTTGATAGATTCATGGTGTTCCATCATCCCTTTCAGGGCATCATCCAGCGCAGCTTTCCTTTTTCCGGCGGTCTGGGTCTTCATGACTTTTTTCTCCAGCGTGGAGAAAGGGGCATAACAGACGGTGAAAAACAGCCGATGCCGCCAGAGCGGCTTCTCTTTTAGTGGCTGGTAATAGCGTTCCGTGACGTCATCCGAAAAAGGGATACCCGAACTGGCATCAAAACCATCCTGATATTGCTCTCGTATGCGGTGGATATAGAAGGTGATTGGTAGCCCTTCATACGAGCGGATCAGGTTGTTGAGGTGGCTTGCCAGCAATGTCAGATGATGTTCGTCCTCACATTCAAACACAGTGCCGCCCAATTCCCAGGTAGCGACTAAATCACTGGAGCGATTTCTTATGATGTGAGGATGAATATGGGAGGAGTAGGGAATGTATTTATCCAGCGTGATGCGCTCGTTTAATTTCATCTTATCGGTAAACTCCGAAACATCGACGGCGTCATAGTGGCTTGCCAGCATGGCACGGGCACCGAAATGGCGATCCGTGGCAAATCGCCCACGGGTTTTAAAGGCCAGCCACAGCAGTCCGAAATAATGAATATCCGTTCGGGCCTTTGCTTTCATTTCCAGCCAGGCTGGGATCAACAACAACGCAAGGTAATAGCTGGTGTAGACCGACAGCAGGACGATAGCCCCGCTGACGATCACGAACGGGACGAGAGGGATGCCCATAATGGCAGCAGGGCGGGTCAGCGCTTTGTTCAGGGTAGTCATCGGTTCCCCCTAGGATGCCCAATAGGCACCAAAGCCCGATGCGCCGACGATCAGGATGGCTCCGATAATGACGTTGCGCATGTCATGCAGACTTTTACCGTCAAACAGCACCTTGTAACCCACCCACATGGTTGCCAGTGTGATCGTAACGGCGGCCAGCCCGAGCAAGCCGGTGGCGGTATTACTCAGCGTATCGTTGGCTTTGTTAAACCCACTCCCGGCTGCCAGCGTTTGGGTTGATATCAACAGGGAAGAAAACGCAGGCCAGTGTTTACGTTTTTGCATCTTCATTGCTCCTCATTAATTACAGGTAGGGATACATCGCCGCGAAGAATGGCGTCGGGATAGCGCAAGGAGGTCACAACAGGTGTGGTTTTATCGGTAAGGTCACCGCGCAGGATGGTGGCTGGATAATGGATATCTGGAGTGGATTGGCTGGTGGTACTGCGCTTTAGGTCTTCCCGCGTAGACGGGACCGCATAGCCAATACGCTGGATATAACTGGTTTGATTTAAGGCGGGTTCTGGCTGCTGACCTGTATTGAAATTGCCGGAATAGTAGCAACTGAGTGCTTTTTTCAGCGTGCCGCCTCGCTGGTAGCAATCGGTGAGGATACGCTCAAAAACGGACAGATTGGTGCAGGGGTCTAACAAGTCATGAGCTGTCACGCCGTAATGCCGGAAGTTGGTACTGGTGATTTGCATCAGACCGACCGAATAACGGCGACCTTTTGCTGCCACCTTCTTGATGATGTTGATGGCAGTTTGTTTGCTGGTGGGCTGATGAGAAATGACACCTACGCTGCCGGGTTTTCTCTCTTTCTTTGGCACAATTTCCGCGACGGCATACGGATTAAAGCTGGACTCCACTTTTGCCACATCAGACGCGGTGGAGGGGGGAATTGTGGCGGCACACTGCATGACCGCCGCCAGAAAAGCAGTGGGTGAAAGCATGGTTGCCTCGATAAAAAGTCGAGCTACACGTCGCCATCAGATAGTCGATGGCAAGAAAAGGAGGGGGCATTGAGCGTTAATCGTGCTGGGGTGCCTGCGGCGTATTGTTATCGTCTCTCGGCTCAAGGAGCACCAGCTTACCGGAGACAGCAATACCAGGTGTCAGTACGATGTTCAATCCAGGTTTGCCGTTATGGGCGAACGCCACGCCGACCTTTGTCCAGTAGGTGTTTTTCTCTCCGTTAGAATTGGGCTGGTTTTCCTGCGTGACAAATACGTGATAGGTAGGTTTTCTCATGCTATTTCCTTCAATATAAAGTCATGGTGAGTAACTCAATCGATCACATCCCGATTCTGCATTCCGGTTTCAACGGGTCAGCGAGAACATTCAGCGGCACCCTGAATTGTGGTTGTGTGACAGCCCGGTTCATATTTTTAAAGAGCAATACTCGCCTCGGACGAATAAACGTCCATAAATCTCGCCAGTGGAAGGTGGCGCGATTAGCGTGCGATATTGGCGTCAGGATGAGAATGAGAAAATCAAAAAGGGAATGAGAGATAAATACACTTCAGTTATTCCCAGTGATTGGGTTTAATTAAATTAGTTATATTTTTTAATCCATACATCGCATGGGTAAAAATCGCATAGTGATTTATTCAGATAATAAAAAACGTGCAGAGAAGATAACTTCTCTGCGCGAATGTCATTTTGTTATCAGCGCTGACGGTGCTCAAGAATAGTCTGGCATTCTGTGCAGGTTGTCACTCCCGGAAGGGTTTCCCTTCGCATCTCAGGAATGGGTTCTCCGCACAATCGACAGTAATGTAATGAGGGTGTAGTTGCTGGCTTGAAACGGTTCTGTTCAATCATCTCTTCCAGACGTTGCTCATTAAATTCTTGATCGCGATCGATCTCATCTGGCATGCGATGTCCTCCTGTTCAGTGCTTCTTTCTCACAAAGAGTGATACGGTTCCAGACGGCGGTCAGGGAAGGCCCTTTTTCCCAAGAGGACAACGATTCGATTCAGTGACCTGCATCATGGCTTCTAGTGCATCAGGTGTATCAAGGTTTTCAGAGCGGTTCTTTTTCCATGACAGCCAAATTTCTGCATCAATGACTTCATCTGGGATAGGTGTTCGGCCATAAGGGATAGTGACACCCAGCAACCGGCGACGAGCGCAGACTTCATTCGAGGTGAGGCCAAAAAAATGATTAAGGAGTGCAATAGACCCTCCCAATCTGATGGCCCGATTAATCTGTTGTTGGCGTTGAGCCTCTTGGCGAGACAATGCCAGAATCTGATTTAGAGCGTCGTGACGAACAGTAATCGACATAAACTGCGCCGATGCCCGGCTGACGATAAACAGTTCGTCGAGTGATAGCTGATTGAGGGTATTTAATTCGTCAAATGTGAATCCTAACGTTTCACAATAGCGAAAATTACCTTCCTTGAGCCGGCAAGAGCGTTTGTTAATACCGCATAATTCAGTGAGGGAAACATTATTTTCTATCTCCCTTCAGCGCGTTAAGCGGTTAGCTAATTTGAAGTTAATCCATTCATCAATTTCAGATTCGAGCCAGGCGACGCTGGCTGGCCCAATCTTTATTGAAGAGGGAAAGGTGCCTTCTTTCATGTACAGGTAGATTTGCGAGCGTTTCAGACCGGTTTTTACTTCCACTTGTTTCAGGCGTAATAACTGATGAGATGTCATAGATACCTCCAGCGCAGAAATGGGATATGCCCGGAGATGACAAATAAGCACAGTGAGGGAGAGGATGACAGTTGATGAGCCCGTATTACGGACATCACAATCCTTAATACGGGTTTTTAGGTAGAAGATCTTAACTTCATATTACTTTGATGCTAAAAATGATGCGGGTGAACCGCGTTCAAGCGCAGTTTTCAATGTGTCACCGCTGAGTCGATCAGTCATGCCTTCTACTGAGGCCCACTGCTCGAAGATGGAAAGTAGTTTATAGGGTTGTTTGATTAATGAACTTATTGACTCATTGTTTTTGCACGAGAGCCAGAATAGTCTTGATAATGGTGTAGTTATGCGTGTCGAGGAGAATGGGATACTTTCGTTTTTGAGTCGTAAACTGATTAATTTTTCGAGTTCAGTTTGAAGAATGACAAAGCATGCATCCTGAGGCAAGTAATGGAGCGGGAAAAATTCTTTATTATAGCGTTTGCTTATACGATTGGATGAAACTATTTCACTGATTTCCTTTGCAGTACTTTTAGGTAGTCTCCTCAATTGCTGTTCAAATCTTTCCTTCCAGGTCGTTCTCTCAAATACTTGATAAGTAATTCCGGAAACAACTACAAAAATACCATAATTTGTATATTCAGGTCCTTTTATTGGTGTTGGGATGTTTAGGGATTTAGCAAGTAGTCGTTGTATTAGTTTATATTCATGACCTACTAGAGCTGTTTCAAGTACACAATGGGTAGCAGAAATATACTCACCTTCAGTGCTAGATATTAAATTCCTACCGCTGAGGAAACAAGTACTATCAAGGATGCATATCCTGTTGAATAATGATCTTTCAGTAGGTTTTACTTTTAGCTTAGAATTATATTCTTTTGTTTTTCGAATCGTTATAGATGATTGGAAATATATTGATAGGGATATTTTTCCGCATAGGGCACTCCTGTAAATATCACTGTGCGAAATTTTTTTGTTTATTAATTGATTGGCCGTATTTACTGCCTCATCTATGGTAATCCAATTTGGCATGACATTCTTAATGTTAGATAAGGTGTTATTTTTCTTCATGGCTTATTTCCTCTTCTTAATTAAGTGCAAAATTTTTTATATCTGCACTTAACAAAGTGATGGTTTTGTTTTTTTTGGAAATAACAACCATGAAAGAATTATTAAGTTGAAATTTATTGAATGTTTCTGTTATGCAAAATAATGAGGTGTTTCTTATGATGAAAATAAAAATGTTAATTTTTTTTATATTTTAATCATAGTTTTTTCGTCTTGAACGTATCATGATGAAAATGGTTCTTTAGCCTTTTGAAGGTAATTTTGGTTATTCTCTTCAAAGAAGAGTAAATGATTTATGGGTATTTCTGTTCTATGCAATAAATAACCGTTTATAAAATAAACTATCTAACTAATAGTGGATAAACGTACAAATAAAAATAGTTTCAATAGGATTCTCCGGATGCTGTAAATAACTCCCAATTCATCTCAATCGTAACATTCCAGAATCACGAAAAAGCATTTTTAAGCAGTGGGATCCACCCAGCGACATCATGCTGAATCAGTTAACTGTAATCCCCTGGTAACTCGGAGATAGGCGTAAACCAAATTCGTATCGTTATGGATTGACACAATCGAAACGAAACAGTATCGTTTCGTTATTATGAATCGTTTTTGTACCGTACGCAAACGCCAGTGTGTTGGCTGTTTGAAGCGGTTTTATAGCTATAGCGGCGCGGTGGCAGCAGTGAAAATCACAAGTGAATGTATTTAAAGGTTTTTAACTCAATATTGTATTGCCATGGTCATCAATAGATAAGACTGCAACGAAGATGTTTTGCAGCAAATCCTTAGTGAGGAGTGATAGCTCAATATGAGCTGCTTGCAGGATTTTTAATTTTTAAATCAGAATGTTAGCAGAATAAGAAGCGTGTGAAGCCAACACAGTAAAGTACCACCTTGGTCAAGGCCAAATAAACTGGCTGGTCATTATGTCACTGATGATGAATGGGTTTCTCCAGACTTATGAGCTTCGAGCCATGATTGAAGGCTCTTGGCTGTGCATCCCCCCACGTTAAAAAGGACTATGCAATGAAGCATCGCTCTCACTCTAGTAAGTCGGTTGGCTGTTCGGTGCCTAATGTTTTGGGTTCTCTTATGATTTCAGTTTTCTGGATACCCGCTGCAATAGCAGAAACATCAACTAGTAGCAGTAATGAAACTTCGAAATGGGGGATAGGTGCCGGTGTTGCAGCTGTTCAAAAACCATATCGTGATATTGACGTTGATGTACTTCCTTTACCCTTGTTTTCGTATGAAAACAGATGGATTAGTGCTTCTATTCCTAAAGTAGATCTTAAATTTCTCTCTAACGAATCATTTACACTGAGCCTACGAGCCAGATATGCCGGGGATGGTTATGATGCGGATGACTCTCCATTTCTTACTGGTATGGATGACCGCAAGGGAGGTATATGGGCCGGGGGAGCAATGATGTGGAAAACCGAGATTGCCGATCTTTCGGCGGAAATTCTCGGTGAAGTGTCCGGATATAGCAAAGGGTCTCGAGCAAAATTGCAGGCAGAGAAACGGTTTGCATCTGGGGCGTTTGGTTTAACACCTAGGTTAGCTGCCGAATGGGTTGATAGCAAATTTGTTGATTATTACTATGGCGTGAAAAGATCAGAGGTGCGGGTAGATCGCAGTTTTTATGAGGGTAATTCGACTACCAATTTGGAGGTGGGAATTCGTATGGATTATACCATGGCCCGCCAGCATACGCTGTTCCTTGATGCAAGTGCCACCCGGTTTGGGAGTGCGATTAAAGATAGTCCATTGGTTGACAACTCAAGTCAGACATCGGTAACTATCGGTTATATTTACCGTTTTTAATAAGCTAAAGGATCTATCGCTCATGGAAATTTATACCATGAGCGATAAAATATCAGCAATGGAAATAACCTAGATAGTACGTTTAGGTCTTACAAGAAATGACTGGCATGCAGTTATATCTCTTATAATCGATGTGCCAGTAGCTATTATTACCGGAAATATAGTCATAATGTTCCAAGCCAAGAATGGATGCATTTTGTTATTCCCGGGTAGGGATTGTATATCTATAAGAAAGAAAAGCACGGGGACCATTCATAGACATTTAAAAAAGCAGTACATTTTACTTTTTATTTGATGGTGTTTTTTAATAAAACCTGCTTAAAAAAATAATATTAAGTGATAAAATTTATTACTAGGTTGTCTATAGATCTGTTAAGGGGGAGATGGAAGTCTCAATCAGATGATTTATAAACATAAGCACGTATGAAAACTTCAACTGCGCGTGAAACAATATTTGTAATTTGCTGTTCACTGAGTTGGGTTATTACATTATGTAAACCAGCTTCATTTACCTCAGATTCAAGCAAGCCGAAATAATGACAAGCAACAATATGAGGATCCGATTTGTATAAATACCCTCGATCAATGAGAGGTTTAAAGTATAGTCCTAGATGTTGTATGGCCTTATTTGGACCTTGCTCATAAAACAATTTCCCTAAGTCTGGATTTGCGGACGCAGTAATCATCATACGCCTGACAGCAAGAGCGCGTGGTGTATGAAAACTAGAAAGAATGTACTGCCCAAATTTAGTCAGCGCGTCTTTAAAATTTTCTTCATGGCTTGGGAAAATAAGTGAGTCTACAGCACTTTCTGATGAGCTAATCGGTTGTGGACCATCACCAGTGCGGTACAAAAAATTGATGATTTCATTGTCATTTCCTTGTGATGCTTTGATTATCAGTGCGGAGAACAACGACTCCTTTGAGTCAAAATATCGATACAATGTAGATTTTGCACTGCCTGATCTTGATGCTATTTGATCCATGGTGGACTGCTCAAATCCGACCTCAAGGAATACATCTCTTGCTGCGGACAAAAAGGCATTTCGGACATTCTCTGATTTGCTTCTGGACATCTATGCTCCACCCAATCCCTATCTACGATAAAATGATGTAAGATACCGAAACGATGAAGTATCGTTTCGGTATTGTCAAGAGGGGCGATGATGGACATGGTAATTTATTTCATATAGCGAGGTGACCTGCATATTTTTTGAGTTAGTTGATTACTTTTACCTTATTCAGGATACGGGCGTTATTTTCAAATTTCGAAAAAATGCCATTGTACCGGACTCAAGCCATACACCAACGCCACCTCGCTGGTTTGCACCCAGTTTCAAGTCTGTAACTATAAGTGATGGCGTTGATTTTCCGTCGAGATAAAGCTCAGCTTTTTCTCCTTTGACAACAATTTTCATGTGTATCCAGCGTTCCATATCCAGTTCAGCATAGCTTTCGTACTTTTCTGGGGATTCTTGTCGCAGTTTGTCAAATCTGTAATCAGGATAAGCTACATACTGAACACTGTGATTACGCCGAACCTGATCTTCAGCAACGCTATTTGTTGGACGGAGGTAGATACTTTCAAAATGTCCCTTGCTGTCTATACGAAAAGTCAGGCCAATGAAACCTCTGGCATAGGTTGGCGCTTCATCTACCAGTTTACTGGCAATATCAACCTCAATTACACCGTCACCAAAATCAAACGGTAACCAAGCCATATAATTTCGATCTGCCAGTTTTTCCTTCTTCGGATCCTGAATGGCATCAGTTGGCATGGTCATTTTGAATGCTGGCTCACCTTTGAAGGTACTTTGCTCGAGAGATACACCGGATAGAGTGAAATCCTTGATAGTAATATTAGCCGAAGCACTTGCCGAAAACATTTCAGCAGCACAAAGAAAAGCAGTGGTAAAAGGAAATTTAGGTATCAAACTCATAAGCTCTCCGATTTTTTGAATTAACTTTATGATGCTCAATCCTCTCTCTGATTAATATTACCGAACGGTATTATCAGTTTGTCTTGAGATGGATGACACTGTATCGTTCTTCATATGGACGGATATATTGTTTCGTTGGTTTTTCCTCTTGCAAAAGTATACTCCTGAACCATAAAAAGTTTTATAGATGAAAAAACATCTGACCAATAATAAATGGGGATGTTCCGAAAGATAAAGTTTCATTTCGAATGGACACTCCAAACATTTCGTAGGGATTCCCAGTGCTTGTTGTGACGAGATGAGATAAGACTTATGGAGCAAGCAGATGCGGATGTGATGTACGCGAAAAAATCCCCATGGTATGCCCTCATTATGTAGATGAAGACATCACTAACATTGTTGTATGCCAATCGGCAGGGATGAAAGCATATGGAAGAAACTGGCAGCCCCAGTCATAATTCTTCTTCGTGCCTTGAATCAAGATAAAGATATCTTCGCGACCCTGTCTTCAATAATCCCGTCACTGAAATTGACAGGATTCCAGGCCATGAACTCTCTGTCAACCAAGTTCAATCTGGCCGGATCCTGGATTCCCATATCGGGCATGGTCATATATAGTTAGTTTTTTCGAGATATTCAACTACCTCAAGAACATCTTAGATAGTGGACACGGACTGGATTTCATCATTCTCTGTATCATTAGCAGGCCGACTAAGGATTTAATAAATTGTTTTGTTTCCGGTAGGCAATCGGGGATACGTTAAAGGCTTTACTAAATGAGCGGGTAAAAATTTGTTGTGAATCAAAACCATATTTCTGTGAGATATCGATTACTCTCTCATTCGTTCTGTTTAGGTCGCGAGCAGCAAGGCTGAGTTTTCTCTTCCTGATGTAGCTTGCGAGATTTTCACCAGTGTATTGGTGAAATATTCTCTGGAGATGCCATTTAGAATAACCCGCTTGTTCTGCAACGTCGCTGATATAAAGAGGGCGGTTTACATTGTCTTCAATCCACTTAATTAAGTCGTCTACAATTTTTTCTGCGAACTTCATAGGATATCATCCTGCTTTTCTCAATTAATAGATAGAACCTGTATATTTATAACCGACTATGGTCTTCAACTGGACTGTGCCAGATAAAAAAGCCGGGAAACCCGGCTAAAATTACACGTCCTGTGTTGTTAGTCCTTAGTGGCATAAAAGTCGACCGGCTTTAGCCTTTATTATTATTGGTATTCTTATCTGTAACGTTCGAGCCAGTGGGCATACGGAGTCGGAAGAACCCAGGACGGATTCTCTTTGCTGAGTTTCTTGGCAATTTCAAATGTATAGAATGGATTTGCCAGGAAACCTCGTCCTATCATCACCAGGTCCATTGCCCCGCTCGCAACGGCATCATTTGCGGCTTCCGGATCACCTAATCCCCATGCAGAAGCAACAGGAATTTTAGCGGCATTACGCATCTGCCTTGCGACTTCAACCAAGAATGCTTTTCCCCATGGAACATTCATTCCCGGTACAGTAAATCCGACGCTGACATCAAGAAGATCCAGTCCTTTATCCTTAAGCAGAGTGATTAATTTAACTGATTCCTGTAAGGTGACCTCATCGTTTCCATCATACTCAAGCACACCAAATCGAATCGTCAGTGGGTATTGTTCGGGCCAGACTTCTCTTACCAGTGCAACCGTCTCCAGCAGGAAACGGCTCCGGCCTTCAAAGTCAATGCCATACTCATCACTACGTTTGTTGGAGTGAACGGAAAAGAAACTCTGAGCCAGGTATCCATGTGCAAAGTGAAGCTCCAGCCATTCGAATCCCGCATTTCTGGCTCTTAATGCCGCATCTTTAAAATCGTTCTGTACCCTACGGATATCAGCAGTTGTCATTTCCAGAGGGATATGTGAAAGGTGTTCACCAAATGGAACCGCTGAAGGCGCAATCGTATCCCATGCTTTTTCATTGCCAGCAACAATATGATCATCCCCATTCCATGGTTCGTTTGCGCTGGCTTTTCTGCCTGCGTGTCCAAGCTGAATGCCCGGGATTGCACCACCAGATTTTATTGCTGATGCCACTTGTTCGAGTTTCTTTGCCTGCGCATCATTCCAGATACCGAGGCAGGAAGGTGTGATTCGCCCTTCCGGAGACACCGCCGTGGCTTCTACAATCACGAGAGCTGCACCGCCACGTCCCAGACTGCCATAATGGCTGATATGAAAATCGTTAGCCAGGCCATTTTCTGCACTGTATGTGCACATAGGGGGAACGACGATACGGTTTTTTAACGTTAAACTTTTTATTCCATATTCCTGGAACAGGGGTACAGGGTTGATATTTTCAGCGGCATGAGAAAGGTGTTTTCCTGTATTCTCAAAAGGCGTAAATTTAGCTGTCATAGTGTTCTCTCATTAAATGATATTAACGCATCAATATGTGGAGAATATAAAGTTCCTGTACCGTCAGGTAAATCACGAAAATCGTGATTCTGAATCACAATTTTAAGGTTATGTGCTAACGATGGATTTAACAATTTCATCAAAAACGAGCCTGACTCTGTCAGGAACGGGTCCTGATTGAGGTCGATAAGCATAGATATCGAGTTGATCCATCAAACCAGTAACATTAACTTTTTGCATCTCTCCCCGAAGATAATATTCTCTTGCAACCATTTCAGGTATTTGAGCAATGCCAATGCCATCGCAAACTGCTTTGCATATTGTTTCAGAGTCGTTTGAAATAAGCTTGACCTTATTAAACCTTAAGCTATTGCCATGGCTGTCATGCCAATGCCTTATTATCCCTGTCGCTGGATCCTTCATCAGGATAATAGAGCGATCGGTTAATTCGTCGACTGATGAGATGAGTTTGATTGATTCAAATTCGCGAGATGAAATAACGATATCAAATTTTACAGTGCCAATTTTTCTGGCGAGATAGTTGTTGTTATCAATTTTCCCCACCCGCACACCAATATCGATGCCACTTTGAATGAAGTCCTCTTCATTGTCAGTGAATTTAAGGTCAAGACTGAGATTAGGATATCTTTCAAGCAGACCGGACAGCGTGTCATAAACAAAGCGCTGGCCCAGAAATACGGGTGCAGTTACCTTCACAAGCCCATTAATGCTTTTATCACCATGGGATTTACCATGTGTATTGAAAATTCCATTCACTTTCTCAATGACAGCTTCACACTTCGGCAGTAAACCCCGGCCATATGCCGTCACACTGATGCTCCGCGTATTGCGATAGAAGAGGATCTCTCCTAATGCACTTTCGAGCTCCCTGATAGACCGGGAGACGGTCTGCGGAGTTGTCCCCATTTTTTCTGCCGCTTCTTTAAATGAGTTTGAGCGAGCTGCTGTGATAAAATAACGCAATAAATCTACTTTTGATAACATAACATCCCCCTACAACTCGCCTGAAATTGAGATAAAGCAACCCCTCGGCTTTCAGGCGAAGCAGATGGAAATGGCGTTTAATCCGGGGAGAGTTAGCGAGTAAAACCGGCAAACATTTTCATGTAAACAGCGCCAAAGGCATCCAGTCTTTTTCTGATATGCTCATCGGTTTCACCATATACAGTCAGGCCGGTTACATCAACATGTGAAAGAAAGCGTTCAGCAAACGGAGCAAAGGTAACATCGACATGAGATACCAGCGCATCCGCCTTATAACCTTCAATGATATGTGCTGTCTTTTGATCATCACTGACGCTGTACATATAGGTCAGTGTTCCCGGTTCATTTTCAGTCTCTTTTACAATTTCAGACACTAGATTGCGAAAATTAGCAAACTGTCCTTCTTTTACAGAAAGAGTGAATACACACATAATTTCATTTTTCATTACAACATCCTGCATAATGAATAGTAAAGAAATAACATCTCATTTAAAATTTGCTGATTATATCCCGACATTACTCAACATAAATAAACCGATTGATCTCTTTCGATAATAATTATGTTGATTTGAAATATAAGCAACGAATGTAAACATTGCGTGTTCAGTACCGTGATATCAAGTCATGCACGGTACTGGACGTCCGGCAGTTTTAAACGCGCTATTTAACCTGACTTTTTCATCGTTTCCGCAAAAATTTCGCCAGAAATAGCCCAGTTTTCGGTTTTCACATCATTGAAAATGACATAAACATACTGTGGATCGACACTGGCGTGTGTCGCAATAGCTTCTGTTACCGCACGGGCAATAGCAGGTTTAGCCTCATCACGGCCATCAAACATCTGAATATTTACTACAGGCATGGTATGTCCCTCATTGTGGATAGTTAACAGATAGTGCGTTGCAGAATCTGTTAACTATCGTCGTACAGAGTGAACAATTGATAAACCCATGTGTAGGGGACGCAGTGGGGAATTTTTTTCCCTAATCAGGCAAATGTATTGATATCGGCTAGTCGGATCAGCTCATCAATAATGAACCTGACCCCGGGCATGAGTGCCCTGGCACGAGGCCAGATTACGCTCAGTTCTGTAGGCGACGGTGTCAGTTCCGGTAGAATGGGAATAAGTTTCGCATCAGTAAAATAGGGACGCAGTAGGGATTCAGGGAACTGTATAATTCCTGCTCCGGCAACCCCTGCTGCTATCATGGCATCACCGTCACTTATCTGATGAAATGGAACCGGATTGAAACGTATATCCTGTCCCTGCGGATCGCGAACTAACCAGTTGAGTGGCGAGCCTCCCCGCCAGGCCATAATACAGCGGTGTTTATCCAAATCTTCCAAAGTAAGAGGTGTCCCATAACGGGACAGATACTCTGACGACGCACACAGGAGCAAATGTTGTGCATTCAGGGAGCGGGCAACTAAATCAGTCGTGTCTTTCAGAGGACCAAAGCGAATAGCAAGGTCAAACCCCACATCCAGTGGATCAATAATACGGTCATTGAATGTCAGCACCAGTCGGAGTTCGGGATACTGCGCGGCGATTTGCAGCAGCACCGGCATCATAACGGTTTTTCCAAATGCAGCTGGCATATCAATTCTGACCACGCCTGATGGTTCTGTCTGTTTGGCGAGCAGGGATGACTCTGCGGCTTGCATTGTTTCCAGTGCGCTTCTGCAACTGGCAAGATAAGCCTCACCTTCGGTGGTCAATGTTATTTTTCGTGTTGTACGGTGAAAAAGCTTCGTGCCCAGTCGTTCTTCCAGCCGGACAATGCTCTTACCAATTGCTGAGCGGGTCATTCCCAGTTGCTCGGCTGCTTCGGTAAAACTGTGTGCATCCGCCACGGCAACAAAATGGACAATGGCCCGGAGAGAATCAGTGGTGAAAGGTGCTGGCATACAGGAATTCCACTACAACACACGGCCGCTAGCCGGGAGTGATTTCCCAGGACCAGTGCCGAAGTGACGGGTCGAAAAATCAAGAAAGCTGCGAAGCTTGGGTGTCAGCCTTCTGTCTGGGGCATACATTACATGCAAAGGCCTTGAGGGTACGCTGTATTCGGGTAATACATGTTCCAGTCTGCCTGCCACAATGTGCGGCCATACCAGTTCTGTTGGTTGCATTGCAATACCAAAACCAGACAAGGCTGCGCTGACCAGCGCCTCGCCACTGTCCAGAAGCAGACGCCCGGAAACGGGCAGGGAAACATGGCCTTCCGGACCATCAAATTCCCACTGTGTTCTGAGGGAGGTATGAGTGAAGATCAAGCATTCATGCTGCAATAAGTCTTCTGGTTTTTCCAGTGACAGTGCTTTTTTCAGATAATCAGGTGCTGCGCAAAGAAGCAACTGGTAAGGGGCAAGGGATTTTGCCATCAAAGCACTGTCCGCCAGTGCTCCGACACGGAAAACGGCATCGTATCCTTCGTCAATCAGGTCCACTTTACGGTTAGTTAGCGTCATTTCGACCGATATTTCAGGATGTTCTTCAAGAAATAGCGGCAGAAGAGGAGCAAGCGCATTGATGCCGAATGTCACGGGGGCATTGATTTTAAGTCTGCCACGCGGAACAACCCTCACTTCCTCGGCAAACGATTCGGCTATCTCTACCTCCGCAAGAATAATTTTTGCACGCTCATAAAAATGATGGCCCGCCTCAGTCAGGCTATGTTGCCGGGTTGTTCTGCTGATTAATCGTACACCCAGATGGTGCTCAAGTGCAGCAACATGCTTACCCACAAGCTGTGCAGACAGATTCATTGCATCCGCTGCGGCTGAAAAGGAACCCAGTTCCACTGCTTTGACATAGATAGCCATGCTGGTCAGTCGATCCATTGGAAACAATCCGGTTATAATGTCCAAACATTAAAGCAATTTATCATGCTATGACGCAATAATAGACTGGTTTCGTTGATCATCAAGAGGAACGAAACATGAAAATTGGCGTAATTGGTACAGGCAATATGGGTGCAGGCCTTGCTGCACTTTTTTCGGGTAAGCATGATGTCTTCATTGGGCACCGGGATCCGGCTAAAGCCGCTGAACTGGCTCGCAAGTTAGGTCCATCTGTTCAGGGGGGCGGAATTGCTGCTGCTATCTCTGTTGCTGATATTGTGGTTCTTGCCACTCCTTTCGGTGCAGTATCTGACATCATTTCAGCCGCTGGCGACCTGAATGGTAAAGTGCTGGTCGATATTTCCAACCCGGTGAGTGCTGATTTCAGTGAACTGGTTATTGGTCATGAGACCTCAGCGGCAGAAGAAATTCAGAAACTGGCTCTGGGAGCTAACGTTGTGAAAGCGTTCAATACGCTTTTTGCTCAGTTGCTCCCAGAAGAATCACGCCAGAGCAATAAATTACAGGTATTTATAGCCGGGGATAATGAGCGGGCACGTGAGCAGGTTGCCGAACTGGCGACATCCGTTAATCTGGAACCGGTGAATGCGGGCCCCCTCAAGAACAGCCGTTACCTTGAGCCTCTTGGCGCTATGAATATCCAGTTTGGTTATTTCTTGGGTCAGGGACCCGTGGTCGCTCCTGCCTGGGTGAAAGCCTAAATATTCTGAACAATTATCCGGCTACCCTCGGTCGGATAATTTTTTATTGGAGCCCGTTCGATTCCTGAACTGTTTCAGACGGGTTCACCTGCACATACAATTTATCCGGATATTGTTGTGAAAAATTTTAAAAAGCATGTTGTCCAAGGGGTTTTCACTCTTCTTATGACTATTACATCTCATGCCGTATTTGCCGCTTCTGCCGTTGATGTCATTGGTCAGGACGTTATTTTTTCCGCTCCGCCTAAGGGGATGCCATCTAGGCTGTCCGAATTCAAGGGCTTAAAGATAAACACGTTTACCACCAGCGATGGTGTCAAACTTCGTTACTGGGAAGCAGGGAAAGGGCAGCCTCTGGTTTTTGTTCCTGGTTGGGCAGCTAACGGGGCTGAGTATATCTATGTGATGTACCTTTTAAGTCAGGACTATCATGTTTATGTACTGGATCCCAGAAATCAGGGGCTATCTGAATCTGCATCCTATGGAAGTCGTATATCCCGTTTTGCCATGGATCTCCGGGAAATGACGCAGCATGCAGGTATTACTAAAGCCAGTTTTAGTGGATGGTCCATGGGGGCATCTGTTCTGTGGAGTTATATCGATTTATTTGGGACTTCTAACATAGAACGAATTGCATTTGTGGATGAGTCCCCCTCTATCTACAGCCATCAAAACTGGACAGAGCAGGAACGCCTGCAAGCTGGCGGAAGTGTGACTTCACCCGAAGCAATGATTGAAGCATTCCGTGGTATGAAAACACCGAATAAACTTGTTTCCGACCTGAATGCATTCGAACGGGTTCAGTTAATGGATTCACCTTGGTTTGCAAGTTCTGAGAATTTTTCCCGTCAGGTAACTCATAACAAACCACAGGACCTCGAACGGGTTCTCTTTGATCATCTGACCAATGACTGGCGGGATGTTATTGAACACAAGATAGATATTCCAACGGCAATATTTACCGGTGAATACAGTCCATATATTGAAAGCCAGCGCTGGATGCAGTCGGTCATACCGGACTCCAGATTATTTATTTTTACCCGTGAAGAACAAGGTGATCACTTTTTGATGTTCAAAAACCCGCGCAAATTTACGTCTGAACTTAAATCGTTTCTGAACGGGAAAGCCAATGGCAATTTAAAGACAACTGAGAGTGATAATAAACTTAGTAAATAAAGAGAACGATTGTTGTTACCACTACCCATGAGGAATAGGATTAGTGGGTAGTAACGATGATTTTATTGATTTCTTTTCACTCGACATTTCTAAAATTTTAGCTTTGGGAAATAATCACTAGATAGGCTATCTGGTTCATATCGGCATTTACTACACGCGTTACTGATTTTACACCGAACAACACTATCAAAACTTTGCATCAAAAAGGAAATGGAAATATCCTGACTCAGGGCATATCAATTGGTTCGAGGTAATTAACGAACCAATTGATGATGCGGTACTGTTGAATTAGGTTGAGATAAGAATTTGTTTTCCCTGATGGTTGGCGCTTAAACCAGCAACTGATCTAATTGTTTTTATGACGAATTTCTCGCGGAATGCGCTGCCCTTGTGAATCGAAATAACGATTCGGCCAGATTTCACTCGCTGGAATGCCCAGTGCGTCGGCGATCAGTCGTTCGCCTTTCGGCCAGGGTCGGTTTAGTGCATTTGCAAGCGTTGATGAACTAAGACCCGCCTCACGTGATACGGCGGCTAACGTCGTCTTTCGTTTGCGCAGGGCTGCAATGATATCGGCAGGATGCCAGTCCATTCGTTGTTCCTGTTGTTCAATGTTCATACGTCCTCCTCTTGGATTAAAACTTTACTTCTTCCAGTAAGCTATCCATCCAGACCAATGAGACAATAGTTTCTGTCTGCTTTAATCCTTTGTTCACTCGGGCTAGTCTTAATCTCTTATCAATCATGGTATTATCCACAGAGCATTATTAATGCAGATTTATTATCGCTTCAGTTAGTAATCCATTCTTAAAGCATTTCTTGGCTTAATAAATTTTATCTTTATTTTTGGTTGCTTTTTAACCTTATGATAAAGATAGAAACGTCGGGTTCCCGCGTAAGCCAATATGAAAGGGAAGTCAGTTCACCGAATTTTGGTCTGGTTTGTCGGTTTGCGGCTGTGCTGGATGTGCCGGAAGCGTATTTCTATGCTGTCGATGAAGATCTCGCAACGCTAATCTTGCAGTACCATCGTTATAAGAAAAGTAACCCTAATTCTACGTTGTTGATTACCCCGCAATAGACTTTCATTCACGTATCCAGTCTGAGCAATTTACTGACATTTCTCGACTGTTTGTGAAATGCTGAGGCAAGATTTTCTCGCTGTCTGAAAAGCAGATCCTGTTATCAGAATCTGCTCTTAGGAGCGTTATCGATCAGGCAGCTCCAGCCGTCTTATGTTGTTGAGCATAAATGTATGGCGCAACATATTCTTCCCGGTTGGTATCCAGATAATCCGACCACCATTGCATCATCGCTTTACGAGCATCGAGATATTCAGCTTTATGGATGTAAGCCGCTCGAACGCTATTGCGTTCTTGATGGCTCATCTGTCGTTCAACCGCATCCTGCGCCCACAGTCCGGATTCCATCAGGGCACTACAGGCCATTGCGCGGAATCCGTGGCCACAGATTTCATCTTTCGTGTCATAACCCATCAAGCGCAACGCCTTGTTGACCGTGTTTTCGCACATTGGTTTATACGGATTATGGTCACCGGGAAATATCAGTTCCTGATGCCCGGAGATTTCCCTTATCTGTTTCAGAATAGTGATGGACTGACTGGATAGAGGAACGATATGCGGGGTACGCATTTTCGCGCCACGCCCTGAATAGCGGACTCCGGGGATGGACTCACGAGTGGCAGGAATGGTCCAGATTTTGTTTCTGAAATCAATCTCAGACCAACGGGCGAAACGCAGTTCGCTGGAACGGATAAACAGGTGCAGAGTGAGTGATACTGCCAGGCGGGTTAACTCTCGTCCTTGCTGGTAACCCTCAATGCGAGTCAAAAGTTCCGGGAGTTTTTCCAGCGGAAGGGCAGGGTAGTGGCGTTTGATGGGAGGGGCGATTATGCCATCCAGATTTGCCGCCGGATTGTGCTCTATCAACTCCTGATGCACAGCATGACGCATAATGTTGCACATATGCTGTCGGGTACGTGCCGCCACTTCCAGCAGACCTCTTTTTTCAATCCCTTTCAGCAGGTCGATGAAATGACGGGTTTTCAGTTCGGTGACCGGCAGGTGTCCAATTATCGGGAAGATATGATTGTTCATGCTGGCGAGCAGACGGGCAGCATGGTTCTCTGACCATGTTCGGTTGCTTTTATGCCAGCTCAATGCCACGGTCTTGAAGGTTTTTTCTGGTGAGGAAGTGGTTCGTTCAGCGGATCGCTGTTGTGCTGGGTTGATATTCTGAGCCAGCAATTTTCGAATACCGTCACGTTGCTGACGAGCGTCGGCCAGAGATACATCAGGGTAGGCACCTAAGCCGAGGCGGGATTCTTTTCTATTGATGCGATATTTGAGATACCAGAGACGTGAACCGCCGGGATTAACTAAAAGGTACAGACCATGAGAATCGGAAACTTTGAAGGGTTTTGCTGATGGTTTTAAGTTGCGGATTTTTGAGTCGTTAAGAGACATTTGGGGGTCACTCCGTCATCGAACCAACTTGACCCCAAATCTGACCACCAAATTCTCCCGATGCGGAGAGAAAACTGAAAATGCATCGGGAAGACTTTTCACGCTAATCTATTGAATCTTAATCACATAAGGATTCTAAAAGAGGCATGAGAACAATAATTTGGCTCCTCTGACTGGACTCGAACCAGTGACATACGGATTAACAGTCCGCCGTTCTACCGACTGAACTACAGAGGAATCGGTTAAGTGCGATGGATAATAGCGGGAGCGTTTCGGGTTGTCAAAGGCTGTTATCGCTTGGTACGTTTGATTGCCGAACTAATAACCAACATATTGAAATTATTGCTCAAGTTGAGCACGAGAAAGCATTGAAATACGCTGATTAGCGAGCAGATTTGCACCCTAAAATAGCAGGAGTTGCTTTACGATGGTGCAGGTTGGTATTGGCTTGATGACCGGTTTCCTAGACAAAATCAGGTGTTTTGGTTAGCAGAATCATTGCTTTTCCTTATTTTACCTGTGGCTTATCAATGAGGTATCACTTTTTCTTAGACATGAAGCCATAATATGGCGCGCTTTTTGCTACCTCTTTAGAGTAACTACTCAGGAGGCAGACATGAATCTTAGACGGCTCAAATATTTTGTGAAAATCGTTGATATCGGTAGCCTGACACAGGCTGCTGAGTTGTTGCATATTGCACAACCGGCGCTGAGCCAGCAGGTCGCGACGCTGGAGAGTGAACTTGAAAAACAGCTGCTGGTGCGGAGTCGGCGTGGTGTTACGCCCACTGAGGCGGGGAAAATTCTTTATTCTCATGCACAAACGATATTGTCACAGTGCGAACAAGCAAAGGATGCGGTGAGTGGCGCACGGCAATCAATGAGTGCGTAAGCTCGTGATCATAGAGCCAGCCATTTACCGATGGCTGGCTACCTATCAGATTTTGTTGTTTGAAGTTCTATCAAAATGGTGCTCTTTCTTGTTTTTTTGTGAGGTTAATCACATTTACGGCATTATCGATCTTCCTCAAAACAGGAATTTTCAATCTTCAAAATAAAATGGTTTTTTAGTTTTTTTATTTATTTGGTCTATTTATCTGTAGCTTCATTTTATTGCTGCCGTGTGAATATGATTTCCTTAAAATGGTAATAGACACTAGCGGTCAGGCCATTCACAGTGTTACATTAATCTTCGTTATGTTTTCTCTAATCCTGTGCACCAAGAACAGGTGTTGCCTTATGGGTGTATGACGGTTATTTTTTTGATTAAGGAGTTCAAATGAATAATATCCTCTCTCATCTTTTAATTAAGCTGGCAGAAAAAGAAGTTGGAGAAAAAGCGCTGAACGCGAAGATTGAATCGTTAGAGATGCTGATCTCTGCTATTGTTTCAACACTTGATGACAGAAAAATCAATGAGTTAAATAAAAAGATAGAAGGTGTGGTTGCTGATGCTTCGCAGCAGAAGGATAAACATAATTACTTAGCTCTCGAACTATTAGCAAAAAACATCAATCGAATCACAACCGTTCCATTACGGGAATAACTTTCTTATATATCAATGGTGACGACATTAATTGTTCGCATATTAATTTTCGTATATACAATTGAGAACTGTTTATATCCAATAATAGAGAATACTTGTGCTATGCGTGATTTTTCTGAAAAAAATTGAAGGCGCCGACGTTGTCCGCGCCTTTCTTGCGTTTATCCCTTTTACTTCACGTCAACAGACTGCTTTTTCCGACGAATAAACTGATAAGCAATAGCCAGAACAATAAACCACAGCGGTGTGACAATAAGCGCCTGCCGTGTATCTGGCTGTAATGTTAACAGTACAATAACAAAAGCGAAAAAGGCTAGACATATCCAGCACATGAAAATACCCAACGGCATTTTATAGGATGACTCGGCATGTAGCTGAGGGCGTTTTTTACGGTATGTCAGGTAAGAGCACAGGATGATGCTCCAGATGAACATGAATAAAATTGCGGAGACGGTGGTCACCAGCGTAAAGACCGTCATCACGTTCGGAATCAGGTAGATCAACACCACACCCGACAGCAAACAAATGCAGGAAAACATCAATCCCGTCGAAGGAACCGCGCGTTTAGAGAGCATACCGAAACTTTTCGGCGCATCGCCTTGTTTCGCCAGGCCAAAGAGCATGCGGCTGGTGGAAAATACGCCGCTATTGGCTGAGGATGCCGCCGATGTCAGGACGACAAAGTTGATCATACTGGCAGCCGCTGGTAAGCCAACCAGCACGAACATTTCCACGAAAGGACTGCGATCTGCCGTGATTGCACTCCACGGAGTGACGGACATAATCATGATTAACGCAAAAACATAAAACATGATGATACGAATTGGAATGGCGTTAATTGCGCGCGGCAGCACGACTTTCGGATTTTTAGTTTCAGCGGCGGTCGTCCCAACCAGTTCTATGCCGACAAATGCGAATACGGCGATTTGAAATCCGGCGAAGAAACCGCTTATTCCTTTAGGGAACATGCCACCATCATTCCAGAGGTTGGTAAAAGAGGCGACGTTTCCTGATGGGGAAGAGAATTGCATCATGACCAGCGCGACACCGACCACGATCAACGCAACGATAGCGACAATTTTTATCATCGCGAACCAGAATTCCATCTCACCAAACAGCTTCACGGTTGCCAGATTTAGCGTCAGTAATAGCAGAACGCAAAGCAGGGAAGAGACCCACTGCGATAAATCAGGGAACCAGAATTGAGAGTAGGCACTAATGGCTACGACATCGGCGATCCCGGTTACGACCCAGCAGAACCAGTAAGTCCAGCCGGTAAAGAAACCCGCCCATGGCCCAAGTAGGTCAGCAGCGAAATCGCTGAATGATTTATAGTTGAGGTTGGAGAGTAATAGTTCTCCCATTGCACGCATGACAAAAAACAGCATAAAGCCAATGATCATATAAACGAAGATGATCGAAGGACCGGCCATGCTGATTGTTTTGCCCGAGCCCATGAATAACCCAGTACCGATCGCTCCGCCGATGGCGATGAGCTGAATATGACGATTAGTCAGATTCCGTTGCAGTCCCTCTCCTTGTTCAGGAGCAAGGTCTGCGGCTTCTTTTGATTGTTCGACCATGTAAGTACACTTTCCTGTTTCTGTCTGTGATGTTTTTTTGAGCTCTTTGGCGGCTCTCGTTTGCGAAAATCGAAACGAATAAGATAGCGCAACCGCAGTACTTATTACAGCGGATGTCTGAGATTGCCGGGCATAAGAGGGCAGATAATGATGTAAAGTGATGCTGTATGTTTTTTACCCTAAAATGAAGAGAATATAAATTGATGAGGGGGCAGAGATAAATAGGATGAACAGGTTAACAAAATTACCAATCGCTAACAATTCTATTATCACGCATAAAAAATTAATATGAAGTGTTTGACAGGCATGCCGAGGAGGAGAATAATCCTCCCCGTTGGGTCGTTAGCTCAGTTGGTAGAGCAGTTGACTCTTAATCAATTGGTCGCAGGTTCGAACCCTGCACGACCCACCAACAATTTCAATAAGTTATAGTTTTTATTTCATTTTGTTATTATTTTTTCTTTGGTTAGTTTTTAATTGTATCCATTCTTAACATTAATCGTATTTCCTGCGTTAATCTATATCCTTTTTTTGATTCATCTCACTTTTATCATAATTCCCCTTGCTTAATCGTTTTGACTGTTTCGGACATGCTTTATTCATATAACGCTTTAACGCCAGGTGAATATAGGAGGGTTGGTGATATCGCTGAAAGCTATCACTCTGCCTGGTGAGAATGTGCCCCGTTCGTCCTGAAGAGTTGCGAGAAGGTGCTATGCTTAACAGATGGAATAGTTGACAGATCGTTTATGATGTTACGAATTGTTTGCACAGGGTAGTGTTCATATCCACTGGGGCGGCGTTTAGAGGTAGCTGGAGTTTCCTGGTTAGCCATAAGCAAGTTTCTGCTTGATTTCGGAGGTTCATATGGGATTCGAAAAATTACTGGCTGTCATAGAAAAAAGTCACCAGGATCCAAAATCAGTTATCTCATTGTCTGAGCTGAGCCAGACAATCCATGAGATAATTTGTACAGAAAGTTCAAAAGAGTACAAAATAAATGAATGCTTCACCGAACTGAGGGAACTGGTTAATGAAAGAAAAGCACTTTCCAGAAAACAGTTCCTGGATAAAGCGTTGGTGATGGAGTTAACGCAATATAAAAAGAAAGAAAAGGCATTGCTTTTGAAACTTATCAGTATCGGAAATAAATAGACGAGCGTCTCTATTTCTTAAGTCAGGAAGGCAATGATAAATATCACTACACCGCCAGATCAAATTATTAAGATGGCGGTGTAGCAAATAGTGCTATTTACGGTAGCTGGTTTTGATTTGTTTAATCGTGTTATCAAAGACTGCGGCTTGCTCGGCATCTTCCAATTGAGCAATATACCTTTCCATATTGATGATAACTTTACCGGCGTCCGCCTGGCCGATTGCTTTTAATAACAGCGTAACCATCGCCTTCAGGCAGGTCACCTCATGGGCCAGTGTTTCAGCGGATGCAGCAGTAGAAAAATCTGCGTTGCTCATGTTTTCTCCTCAACAAGAAAAAGATGTTTTCCTTCGCCTGCTGCGGGCGTTACCGCCGACGCGACAGGCATAACCAGATGGGCGAGAGTATAACATAAAGCATATTGTGGATTGATATTATTCGCGGATAAAGCCATTTTAGTGACTGTTTTTTATGCATTTAACTTATTAAAATAGTGTCTATATTTTGAATGTTTTTTTGTGATAAAGGCTATAGATGTGTTTTGTTTAATACATATGATGTTCACTATGGACGTTTTTCACTGAATATATTATTTGTATAATACAGTGGCTGACGAGGTGAAATTTCCAATCACATGCTGATTACAATAGTGATTTTTTATTGACATTCAAGATATAAAGCCAATTGTATGCCATTTGATTTGCGTTATTTTTTATACATTTTGTGCCAGCGAGCTGTTTATACTGTGTGACGTATTTGAAATGTTAAGAGTGTGATCAACATTCACCATCAGGTTAACGATATATTGTTATGATCGAGAATGCGCTTTATTCCTTCTCGGCATATTTTAAAATTCATATTCATATAAATCTGTGTTCATTATTTTTTGAAACCAACGTAGTATCACCTGCAAGCAACTTTTTATGTAAGTGTTACTCCCTTTTTTGGAGAATTATTCTTTGATTAGCGTTTTTCTTGTTGATGACCATGAACTGGTGCGGGCAGGGATACGACGCATTCTTGACGATATCAAAGGTCTGAAAGTGGTTGGTGAGGCATGCTGCGGTGAAGATGCCGTCAAATGGTGCCGGAGCAATGATGTGGATGTTGTCCTGATGGACATGAGCATGCCGGGCATCGGCGGGCTTGAAGCAACGCGCAAGATCCTGCGTTTTACTCCAGATATAAAAGTTATCATGCTCACTATTTACACTGAGAATCCGTTGCCTGCTAAAGTGATGCAGGCTGGTGCCGCGGGGTATGTGAGTAAAGCTGCCGCCCCTCAGGAAGTGATCTCTGCCATTCGCGCAGTACATGCAGGTAAACGGTATATTGCTTCTGATATTGCTCAACAGATGGCATTAAGCCAGTTGGATCCGCAGACGGATGCGCCGCTGGAGTGTTTGTCTGAACGCGAATTACAGATTATGCTAATGATAACGAAGGGTCAGAAAGTGACTGAAATCTCAGATCAGCTGAACCTAAGCCCTAAAACAGTGAACAGCTATCGTTACCGTATGTTTAGCAAGCTGAATATCAACGGCGACGTAGAGCTGACCCATCTGGCTATCAAGCACGGGCTTTTTACCGCGGAGACATTGTTAAGTAGTGAGTGAGAGTTTCGATGCTTCGGCATTTTTAAAAACGGTAACGAGCCAGCCCGGTGTCTACCGGATGTATGATGCCGGTAATACGGTCATCTACGTTGGTAAGGCAAAAGACTTAAAAAAACGACTCGCCAGCTATTTCCGCAGTCATGTTGCCAGCCGTAAAACCGAGGCATTAGTCAAAAGCATCAAGCATATTGATGTCACGATCACGCACACAGAAACTGAAGCTTTGCTGCTGGAACACAACTACATCAAGCTTTATCAGCCGCGTTATAACGTCTTGTTGCGCGACGATAAGTCCTATCCCATGATTTTCCTGAGTGGTGATGTGCATCCACGCTTGGCCGTTCACCGTGGGGCTAAGCATGCGAAGGGCGAATACTTCGGCCCATTTCCCAACGGCAATGCCGTGCGTGAAACGCTAATATTGCTGCAAAAACTATTTCCGGTGCGCCAGTGTGAAAATAGCGTTTATCGCAATCGCTCTCGTCCCTGCCTGCAATATCAAATTGGTCGCTGTCTCGGGCCTTGCGTTAGCGGTTTGGTTAGCGAAGAGGATTATCAACAGCAGGTTGACTATGTTCGCCTGTTTTTGTCTGGCAAAGATCAGCAAGTACTGAATCAACTCATTTCCCGGATGGAAGCGGCCAGTCGCGACCTGCATTTTGAAGATGCAGCCCGGATACGCGATCAGATTCAGGCGGTTCGACGGGTGACGGAAAAACAATTTGTTTCCGGCGACGGCGAAGATTTGGATGTTATCAGTGTTGCTTTTGATGCTGGTATGGCTTGCGTCTATGTCCTATTCATCCGGCAGGGAAAAGTGCTTGGCAGCCGGAGTTATTTCCCTAAAGTGCCTGGCGGTACGGAATTGGGGGAAGTCGTGCAGACTTTTGTCGGGCAATTCTATTTACAGGGCAGCTTAGGCCGAACGTTGCCTACAGAAATTCTGCTCGATTTCACTCTGCCCGATAAAGATTTGCTGACGGAGTCTCTAACGGCAGTTGCGGGAAGAAAAGTACAAATTCAGACGAAACCTCGTGGAGATCGTGCTCGTTATTTAAAACTGGCGCGGACGAACGCTGCCACTGCGCTGGTCACAAAATTGTCTCAGCAGTCCACAATTCATCAGCGTCTGTCTGCATTAGCTAACGTCTTGCAACTGCCAGAAATCCATCGAATGGAGTGTTTTGATATCAGTCATACGATGGGGGAACAGACTGTGGCATCCTGTGTAGTATTTGATGCCAACGGTCCGTTACGTTCTGAATATCGCCGCTATAATATCAGTGGCATTACGCCAGGTGATGATTATGCCGCCATGGCACAAGTCCTCCGGCGTCGATATGGTAAAGCGCTGGATGACAGTAAAATACCGGATGTCATTGTGATCGATGGTGGAAAAGGGCAACTCGGCCAGGCTCAGGCCGTGTTTGACTCGTTGCAAGTATCATGGGATAAAAACAAGCCTCTGTTACTTGGTGTCGCGAAAGGCAGCGATCGTAAAGCCGGACTGGAAACGCTGTTTTTTGAGTCGACGGGCGAGGGCGTAGCACTGCCGCCGGATTCTCCCGCATTGCACGTTATTCAGCATATTCGTGATGATTCGCATGACCATGCAATTGGCGGACATCGTAAGAAGAGAGCAAAAGTAAGAAATACCAGTACGCTGGAGCTTATCGAAGGTGTCGGCCCTAAACGTCGTCAAACCCTCTTGAAATACATGGGAGGGCTGCAACCTTTGATGAATGCCAGTATTGAGGAGATTGCAAATGTTCCTGGAATTTCGCATGCATTGGCAGAAAAAATCTTCCATGCATTGAAACACTAGGGACAATGTTGCAACATACTCTTAGTATCCACTCCAGCCAGATAGTTACCTAAGCGCTATGCAATTTAATATACCGACGTTGCTTACCCTGTTTCGTGTTGCTCTTATTCCGTTTTTCGTGCTGGCGTTTTATCTTCCATTCGTCTGGGCACCGCTGCTCTGCGCGTTGATTTTCGTGTTTGCTGCCGTGACGGATTGGTTTGATGGTTTCCTTGCCCGCCGTTGGAAACAGACCACGCGTTTTGGTGCCTTCCTCGATCCTGTTGCGGATAAAGTGATGGTGGCTGTCGCGCTGGTACTGGTTGCAGAATACTATCACTCTTGGTGGATTACGCTGCCAGCAGCGACAATGATCGCACGGGAAATCATCATTTCAGCATTGCGAGAGTGGATGGCTGAAATTGGCAAGAGAAGTAGCGTTGCGGTGTCGTGGATAGGGAAGGTTAAAACTACGGCCCAGATGATGGCACTTTTTGCTTTGCTATGGCGCCCTGAACGCATTGTTGAAGGTGTCGGTGTTGTGGCGTTGTACATCGCGGCTGTACTGACTTTCTGGTCCATGTTTCAATATTTGAACGCCGCGCGACACGATCTGCTTGAACCTTGATCGAAGCGCCGTAAAAACCAGCAAACGAACGCGGTTACCTGATAATTTTATTGACTCATCGCGTCAGGTCAGTAGAATGCACCGCATCAACAGCAACGCTGGTTTGTAAGAAGTTAAGATAATCAGTGAGTTCTGTGTTGCGGGAATAGCTCAGTTGGTAGAGCACGACCTTGCCAAGGTCGGGGTCGCGAGTTCGAGTCTCGTTTCCCGCTCCAATTTAAAACATCGGCAATTGCGGATGTTGGTCACTAAGACCTAAATATTTTGGCGCGTTAACAAAGCGGTTATGTAGCGGATTGCAAATCCGTCTAGTCCGGTTCGACTCCGGAACGCGCCTCCAATATTTAAGCCCGGGTGGTGAAATCGGTAGACACAAGGGATTTAAAATCCCTCGGCGTTCGCGCTGTGCGGGTTCAAGTCCCGCCCCGGGCACCATTGATAAATCAATAGACGTCAACCGACGTCTATTTTTTTGCCTAAAACCCACGGTTTTACTGGCTTCTCCTTCATTCCATACTCTTCCTACGTCAACACAATTCAACTGACATCAACTTGCTTGTGCGGGTACAATTGCGGGTATACTTCAGTATGGTAAATCCTTGTACCCTCAATAACGCATTTATTGAAGGAAAAGCATTATGGCACTCACGGACATCAAGGTACGTTCAGCAAAACCGGAAGAGAAGCCTTATAAACTTACCGATGGAAACGGTATGTTTCTTCTGGTTCATACCAACGGGTCTAAATATTGGCGCTTACGCTATCGTTCGGATGGCAAAGAAAAGACGCTGGCGCTAGGTGTCTACCCGGAGGTTCCCCTTTCTGAAGCGCGTCAGAAACGCGATGAGGCACGAAAACTTATTGCTGCTGGCGTTGATCCCAACGAGCATAAAAAAGCAGTCAAAACGCAACAACAAGATGATGAGCAAACCTTCGAGGCTGTTGCTCGCGCTTGGCATACTGATAATAAGAAGTGGTCGGAATCCCATGCTGAACGTATCCTGAAAAGTCTCAGCGACAATATTTTCCCCGCTATCGGTAGCAAACACATCTCAGATCTGAAAACACGCGACTTGCTGACACCGATTAAAAGCGTCGAACGCTCTGGACGCTTAGAAGTGGCTAAACGCCTAAAACAACGCGTGACTGCCATTATGACCTATGCCGTACAAAACGGCCTGATTGACTATAACCCGGCGCAAGATATGGCAGGGGCGATTATGCCCGGCAAAGTCGAACACCGCCCTGCGTTGGAACTCGAACGCTTACATGAACTATTTGGCCGTATAGATGGCTATAAAGGCCGTGAGTTTACCAAGTGGGTGATAAATCTTTCCTTGCTGATTTTTATCCGTTCCAGTGAACTGCGTTTTGCCCGCTGGCCGGAAATCGACTTTGAACGAGCGTTGTGGACGATTCCCCCTGAACGTGAACCGATCCCCGGAGTGAAATTCTCCGAGCGCGGTTCAAAAATGCACACACCACATCTTGTTCCACTAAGCCGTCAGGCACTGGAGATCCTTAAAAAGATCAGAGAGGTGAGTGGGCATTGTGAACTGGTTTTCATTGGCGACCATTCGTCACGAAAACCCGTTAGTGAGGGGACGGTAAACAAAGCGCTGCAAACGATGGGCTACGACACCAAAACGGAAGTGTGTGGTCACGGCTTTCGCACTATGGCCTGTAGTTCACTGATTGAGTCAGGGTTGTGGTCTAGAGATGCTGTGGAACGGCAGATGAGCCATCAGGAGCGTAACGGCGTCCGGGCGGCATATATCCACAAGGCGGAGCATCTCGACGAACGTAAGCTGATGCTGCAATGGTGGGCTGATTTTCTCGATGCGAATAGGCAGCACGTTATATCGCCTTTTGATTACACAAAAGTAAATAATCCATTCAAATAATCAACATCAATTTTTATGGTAATACGTCTCATTCAATAATTTCATGTCACAGAAAGCCTCTGTCAAAAGACAGAGACTTTTTTGCAATTTAATGAATCTAAAAGGAAACAATGATGGGAAGTAGTATTTATTTTCCGGTAGACGCAGTTCTGAAAGACAGATTTAGCCAGACCGATACTAATGACTTTTATCGAGTTCATGGTGCAGTTCCTTTGAAAAAAGAACACTCAGCATAAGTGTGGCAGGACTTACGCTGAGGGATGCTGTCCATTACATCACTTCATCAACAACATCACTATCACCGCTTTGTTGAATAAATAATTTTCGAGATACGGCAAAGCCGTTTCCATCTCTGTCAGGCAATACGCACACTGTTTGGCATACCCAGCAACGTCATGAGATTTAACGCTTTCACCAACGCCATGGCTTCGCCTACCTGTGCATCATAGTTTCGCAGCGTCAGCCGTCCGCCACACACTTTCTTTATCCGCGACATCGCCGTTTCCGCCACTGAACGTATGTGATAGCCCACTTTCTCTTTCCATTTCTCATTGCTCCCCGACAGCCTCTGATACGCTACCGCCTGATTCCGTTCCGGGTAATGCGCCAAAGGCCAGTAGGTCGCACCACTGCGCGGCGGGATCACCGGCCTGATTTTCTTCCTCTTCAGACTGTCATGACAGTAGCGGACATCATAAGCGCCGTCTGCCACCGCTTCCTTTATCTTCCGCTGCGTCTGGCCTATCAGACCCGGCAACGTCTGTGCGTCCGTCACGCCACTCAATGACAAGTCCGCGCACACGATTTCATGCGTGGCCGCGTCCGCTGCCAGATGCAGCTTGCGCCACACCCGCCGTTTCTCCGCGCCGTGCTTTTTCACCTTCCACTCCCCTTCGCCGAACACTTTCAGTCCGGTGGAGTCGATGACCAGAAGCGCTATCTCGCCGCGCGTCGGCGTCTTGATATTGATGTCGACGTTCTGAGCCCGCTTGCTGATGCTGGTGTAATCCGGGCAGCGCAACGACACTCCCGTCATCAGGAAAACCGAGTCGATAAATCCTTGCAGCGCCCGCAGCGTAAGGCCGAAAACGCTTTTGAGCATCAGCGCGGTAGTTATCGCGGTATCCGTGTAGCGCAGCGGCCTGCCGCGCCGCTTTGGTTGTGCCTTGTCGTACCATGCAGCAGTGGCGTCGTCGCTGACCCAGACAGTCAGCGAACCCCGTTGACGGAGTGCGTGGTTGTAGGTTTTCCAATTGGTGATTTTGAACTTTTGCTTTGCCACGGTGCGCCACGCTCTGTCAGGGGTGAGAGCGATCTGATCCTGTTTCCCGCCGAAAGTTCGATCTATTCAACAAAGCCCACTATCACCCAAGAAATCATCTGTTTGTGCCAAAATAAACCGCTTTAAAAACTGCTCAATGCGAATATTCAGTTTAAAAAGAGGTATGGTTACGCCGTCTTGTTTTTCAAAGTAGACCTTGGCTTTTGCTTTATCTACCGATTCTTTTAGTGCGTCAAAGCGACCAAAGTCGTTGAGATTCTTATCATTAACACTATCAGCCATTAATGCTATGAGGAGTCCTTTATCTAAACCAAGAGCATTAACAACGGCGTTTAATTGTGCATTTTCAGCATTATCTTTGTAGGTGTTGATGTAGTCTCTAAAAGTATAGCCTTCAAGTAACTGCGCATCGCCGCGCTGCAAGTCGTGCAAGAAGAGCTTGGCGTACTTTTGCTCGCTTTGGGTGAGCGATGCAAACGACTTGTGCAGCTCATTTAAGGTGGTTTCAATGCTCGCAGAGTCTTGATGTTTGTTCAGCTCTTTTAAAAATTTATCAAAGCGGCTGTTCATATAGTCGGCATCGATTTTTCCAGTATCTATTTCAGTTAAATAGCCACTGATATCAAAAGGCACATCGCCGCCCCCGCGCCACCGCCATCACCTTTGCCTACCAATTCTTTATAGCGCAGGGCTAGGCTCAGGTAAGTTTGTTCGTCTATAGCCAGCGTTACCTCATGTTCTACATCATTTTCAGTAAAGGAATAGACCGACTGTTCCCAATGTAAACCTTGTACTTTAGCCGCTTCGAGATGCTGGCTAAAGGTGTTAAATAATTTGGCGAATTGGGCACTGTCTTCTATATCTTCTGGCAGTTTTTCAAAGTTCTCAACACCTGCGCTGACAAACAGTTCGGTGATTTCAGCCACTAATTCATTTATGGCTTTAAGATTGCTTTCTAACTTATCTACGAAGAGGCCGATAGGCTTGTCGCCGGAATAGAGTTTTACCGCAGCGTTAATGTGCTGCTCCATGGTGTGCGGATAGCGATAATAGCGGATAATCCCGTGGGGTTTGTCCGGCCCAAACAAGCGATTGGTGCGTGAAAACGCCTGAATAATATTTTGGTATTTAATTACCTTGTCTAAATACAAGGTGTTAAGCCATTTAGAGTCAAAGCCAGTGAGCATTTGATCCACCACAATCAGTAAATCTAATTGCTTTGAAGGCTCGGTATGAATGCGCTCGTAAGGCTTTTTATGGGCAAGCCGAGCCGCTAAATCTTTTTTAAAGGCTGCATGGCGGGCAAAATCAAAATCCTGGCCATAACGCGCGTTATAGTCGGCCATAATTTCTTCCAGGCCATCGCCTTTAAAGGTGGGGCCACGGTCGCCACTGCCGTCGTTATCAATGTTCGGATCAAACAGGGCCGATACTTTAAGTTCAGGTTTGGCGGCTTTTAAATGACGGTAATAGTCAATGGCTTCGGCAATGCTATTAGTGGCCAAAATGGCGTGGAATTTATTGCCTTGGCTGAGCACATCCCATTTATACAGAATATCTTCCACCACTTTGGCTTGGTGAGTTTCGCTTAAATATTGGCTTTTAGGCACATAATCTTCAATGCCTTTGTGGTATTTGCCAGTGGCATCTTTATAACCAACCATAGGCACATCATTCATAAAATGGTTAAACTTTTTCTTTTTGGCTGGGTTATCCATGGCCTCCATCACCGTGTTGGCTTTGGCTTGTTCTAACGCCACCGCTTGTCTTAGATCACTGTCTCTAAAAGTTGGAACTTTGTAAGGGTCAAAGCCCAGCACGTTGCCATCGCGTATGCCATCGGCGATGCTGTAACGGTGTAGCTCGTTGCCAAATACGGTACTGGTGGTATTGCCGTTTTTTTCGTTTTCTTCTTGAATTGGTGTACCGGTAAACCCAAAAAATAAGGCGCGCGGAAAGGTACGTTTAATAATAATCAGCATGTCGCCAAAGGTAGAGCGGTGTGCCTCATCGACAATAAACACCAAACGCTTAGCGCGAATTTTTTCAATATCTCCAGCGTTGGTGGCTACGCCTTCATCATTTACTGCTTCAAAAATATTACTCATTTTTTGAATGGAGCTAACAATTAAGGTATCGGCGGGATCGGTGCTTTTTAATTTGGTAATAAGCACGTGAGTATTTTCGGTGGCTTGAACGTCTTCACCATCGCCCGCAAAATTGCGGTATTCTGCGAGCGACTGAGTACCTAGCTCAATCCTGTCAATTAAAAAAATTACTTTATCGGCATCTTTGGATTGTGCGATCAACTGCGCCGATTTAAAGCTGGTCATGGTTTTACCCGAACCCGTGGTATGCCACACGTAACCCCCGAGGCGATCGGGATTATTGGCCGCGCTACCCAGTTGCTGCCAGTTGGTTTTGGCCACTTTGTCAGATATCGCATTGGCGGCGTAATACTGATAACTGCGCATCACTTTAAGCACGCCATCGGTATCGTCGGCAACGGTATAAAAGCCAATCAACTGGTGCGCCATCGGGATAGAAAGCAAGGTAGAGGCGATGTCTTTCCAGTAGTTCATGGGTTCGTTATTAAAATCGGCCCAGTTGAATTGATAGTCGGGGTTAAACTTGCCGTCTAGCCCTGGGTTGGAAAAGTATTTGGCCTCGTTGGGCTCCATAGCTACAAACACCTGGATGAGCGAAAATAGATCGCTAAATACGCCCTCTTTGCTGTACTTTTCAATTTGATTTACTGCCTGGCTAACGGGTATGCCGCTGCGCTTTAGTTCTACATGGATCACCGGCATGCCGTTAATCAGTAGCAGCACATCGCCACGGCGGTCATTACGCAAAGGGCTGCCGCGTTCAAATTTGGGTTGCTGCACAATTTGGTAACGGCTTTGTCCGGCGGCAATTTCCTGACGATCGTAGATTTTTAAGCTGACTTCTTTGCCCATATGCAAGGTATCTGTAGGGTTATCACGCTTAATGGCCACGGTTTTACCGTTGATTAAACCGTTGAGCTTGAGCGGGGTTTTAAGCTCTTTGATTTGCTCAATAATTTGCTGCATTTCAGTCGCGGTAAGCGGTACATCGTTCAAGCGATCCCGCTGGCGGTTGTTTTCAAACAAAATGTTTGCCCAGTTTTGTAGTAAATCGGCTTCGGTTTTGTTTTTGAGTATCTCCGACTCCCAACCTTTGTTGGTGAGTACCTCAATAAAGGCCTGCTCAAATTGCGCTTCGGTTTTAAAGGTGATCATGTGCACTCCCTATACAAACATTTTGCTCAAGCAGGCCTGCTTGATGTTATTGAGTTTGGTAATTTGTTGTTGGTGTTTGTTGATTAGGTAATCCAGCTTTCGAAAGTAGTTGCCTATAGCAGCCTGCTCGACCAAATCAGTGGGTATAGAAACGTTTAGATTAGCTAAAACTTTCTGACTTACCCCTTTAGCTGTCCTGTAAGTATCCCGCTAAACCGAACCATTCACTTTTAGAGATCTTCCGACATATTGAGCATGTTCCCTGAGGAGATCGTCATGCGTAAAGCCCGATTCACTGAACACCAGATCATTGCCGTTTTGAAGTCTGTCGAAGCTGGACGTACCGTCAAGGATGTCTGCCGCGAAGCCGGCATTTCCGAAGCCAGCTATTACAACTGGAAAGCGAAGTTTGGCGGTATGGAAGCCTCTGATATCAAAAAGATGAAAGATCTGGAGGACGAAAATCGTCGTCTCAAACAGATGTTTGCCGATCTGAGTCTTGAGTGTCGTGCTCTGAAAGATGTCATCGAAAAAAAGCTTTAAAACCAGCGATAAAGCGTGAGCTCGTCAGTTACCTGACCGCGCAGTTTACGATGAGCATACGCCAGGCATGCAGGACGTTATCGCTGAGCAGGACGGTGTATTTTTATCAGCCGGACACCTGTCGTGATGAACCTGATTTCATCCCACTCCCCACTAAATCCTTTAAAGCGGATTTCTGGTATGGTTTCGCCTTGTTTGGGGAACATTTTTTCCAGCATGGCTTTTTTAATATTGCTGAGCTTGTCATGCTTTTGTTGGTGTTGGTTGATCAGCGTGTCTAGCTTTTGGAAGTAGTTGCCGATGGCGATTTGTTCTTGTCTTTCAGGTGTACTAATTTCGGTGTCTAAGATATTTTTGTTGTAGAGTCGTTGGATAGTGCTGCCTTCTAGCCCACTCCATTTAACAATTGAATAAAAAACCTTTAAGAAAGTATTGTCTATATTTCCATCATGTTTTAGCCAAACAATATTTGAGTCCTGAAAGTATTGCTCTTCCCCTTTGTATTCAACAACGCGACCAATACTTCCAGAAGCTGACAGTAGGAGGTCTCCTGCAACTGGATATGGGTATTTTGCTTTATATTCATCAAATAAAACTTTACTAATAAAAGCATCAGGTTTCTTTCCAAACGTACCTATTTTAAAGAATGGAACGTCACCGTTTATGGTCGTTTGATGCTTAAAAATTCTTTTATTCATGGCGACAGAACCAAGATCACCCAACGTTAGGTTTTCCCACTCCCCACTAAACCCTTTAAAACGAACCTCTGGCACTTTCCTCTCTATACTCATCTTATTCACCCTTCAATAAGTTGGTGAGTTCAGCCAAGCCCTGTATATCAAACTCATTACCCGTGAGTTCATCCATCATCTGCGCCAGTTCTTGCTCAGTAGTTTGAATCTCATGGGCCACTTGCGAATAGGTGACGGCATATTTATCAGTAAGGGCTTGTACCTGACTGGTGAGCTGACTAATCACGGCGTTTGGCATGGCGGCGAGTTCGGTGTTTAACGGCGCAATCCATTTAAGGTGCAGCAGGTTGTTCACTTGTTCATCGGTTAAGGCTTCGATAGTTGTTTTGGTTTTTAAGTGCAGGGCAGTGGCGGCATCTTTGACCGTTTTTTTCAGGGCTTTTTCTTCATCGATTAATTTGTTTGCGCGAATGATTTTGGCTTCATGGCTTTCTTCTGCGAATTTAATTTTGCTGTCTTTTTGTTCTTTCAAGAAGGCTTTAGCAGCCTTGCTTAATTCGGCATTGGCAAAGCCGTCTTTGCTTTCTTTGACCGTATCGTGTTCTTTTTCTTCTTCACTTAGGGATTCTAAAATTTCTTCCAGCGTGCTGGCGATTTCTGCCAGGCGGGTTTCTTGAGCTGCCAGCGCCTGTAAGTCATCACTTAAGTAAGTTTGTTGCACTAAATCAAACGGCAGTAGGTGGCCTTTCCAGCCGTCTTGCACTTCGGTATCTTTACCGTCTTTCTTCTTGATGACGATATTAGGGTCAACTTGTCTGGTGGCGGCAAAGCCTTCGGTTTGCATCATTTCTAAATCGGCGCTGATAATTTGCCATTGGTTGTTTAGAAATTGGTAAGCCTGGTATTTGTCGATTAAGACAATGGGGGCTAAGCGGGTAAATAGCTCGGCACTCAATGCCGACTCTTGTTGGTTACGTTTTACGCTTTGCCAGTTTTGTATTAACTGGGTGTTTAAGTAGTTATCAAAGCCATTAAAGGCTTGGTTGTAGGCGCTGATAAACGCTAATACTTGCGGGTGCGCACTAATGCTGGCGTTAACGTCTTGTTTGGCAATGGCCAGATCACTGTAAGCGGCGGATTTTGGCGTAAACAGAGTGCCGTGTAATTGCGGGAAAGCTTGCCAAAAATTGTATAGCTCGGCAATTTCGCTGTTGGGGATGCCGCCGAGCATGGTGGCGTGTAAATCCCAGCTTGGTGTCGCCGCAGAGGAATCCACATAGCGCGGTATATTGAGGTTGTAGCCGTTGTCGACCAGGGTTTGTTTGCTTACCCGTTGCGAGAACTTGTCGATACTTTCGCGGTTAATCACCGCATCGGTAATACGCTTGATATCACTGGCTTGCAGTTTGTTGCTTTTGCCTTCTTTCATAAAGTGCTTGGAGGCATCGACCACCAATACATCGGTGTTTTGACGTTTTTGTTTGAGGATCAAAATCACCGTGGGAATGCCAGTGCCAAAAAAGATATTGGCCGGTAGTCCGATAACAGTATCAATGTGATTCTGCTCAATAAGTTGCTTGCGAATTTCACCTTCTTCACCACCACGGAATAAGACCCCATGGGGTAGTACAATAGCCATAATACCATCGGGTTTTAGGTGGTAGAGATCATGCAGCAAAAAAGCAAAATCGGCTTTGGTTTTAGGGGCTAAGCCAAAACGTGAATAGCGTGGATCACTGTCTTTAAAGCTGGGGTCCCAGTTTTGTGAGTAAGGCGGGTTGGACACCACGGCATCGACATGCAAGGCGTAGTACGAGCCTTGTGGATCGCTTTCATCAAAATACGGCCAATCAACACGATTGCGGCAGTTCCTGCCAACACTCCACTCAGCCACTTAAATGTCGGGGAGTGTAAGAAAGGTCCAAGGATAATAATTATCGCCAACGGGCCTAAGATAGTGATTAACAGTGCGTAGCCCGGTTCTTGCATCAGAAACAGAAAATTAACAGGTAAGGTCAGCATGACATGTCTCTTCAGAGATAATTGTAATAGTGGATGGAAATGATCACGCGTCATCTTCGCCAACATCAGGGCGGGAAGCACATTGATGCCACCGTTAAAGGCAGCGGAAAACAACGCGATAACTCATTTCATACTCGTTTACAGTGAGGGAAAGGAAAAAGAGAACGGAAACAACTGCTCGAAGTGGATAACAACCTGATGTTGTTTTACTTCAATGGGAACCGCGAGTATCAGCGCTATCGCCAGAGCGGTGCCGGCCAAAAAGTAACGAGCGCGGCCAAACACAACATCTAACTTTTTGCGGCGCTGAATATTGCCGATGGGGGCAATGCCAAATACACGATGCAGTTTGTCACGTGTGATCACCCATTCGTCACCACGACGCGCTGCGTTACCAATCAGCCGATAATTGGAGCCTTGTCTAATAATATATTCTCGCTCAATTTCGCGTCCACTACGTTGCTGTGCATTCGCCGATAACAGATGGAAATCCAGGTCAATGCCATCAACCAGCACGCTACCTGTACTGTCACGCAGCAGAAATGGATGGCAGCACTGCTCCTCATGAATTATTCGGTAATGCGTTCTCCCCTCACGGTCGCGCTTTTCTTCGCTAACACAGTGGTAGTAACCAATACAGCGCTCTTCGCTCAGTGGTGCCAACATCTGCTGTTGCGCCACCAATTTGCCTTCCAATTGAACCATGCCGGTCGTCATTGAACGCACTTTACTGCTGGGTAACCTTTCCTGAAAACGCATAAAACGGCTCTGCGCTGATGGCTGCACAACGCGGAAAATCACGATACCCATAAACGCGATAATGGCCAATACGCCGAAAAATGGAATCAGTATTAGCGCGATAAGCGTCAGACTATTCAGCACAATTTTCCACAACGGCGTACGTTTTGTCGTAATGGTAGTGATGTCTATTGTTGGACTGTGGGTAGCAACGTTGCGGGGGACGGCCTTTTCCTGTGGAGATTCAGGCGTACCCAGGTCATCATCCTTAGCGACATTCAGCAGTGCCGAAATGCCATAAAATAGCAGAGCGGGCACAACAATCAGTGAAATAATCCCAACAGGTGTTAAGAGCATATTGAAAAAAGCATCGCCAAAGATCAGATGACAAACTTTACCCGCAGCGATAAGCAGGATAGAGAGTATGACCGGTAACAGCAGAAAACCGGGGCCGTTAAAAAAGCGAGACAGATATTTAAGCCACATATTGGTACATCAACGCTCCTGTCGTTATTGGTTCGTCCTGAGTGGAAAAGGAGTTTCGGCAAATATGCTCCCAGCGTCTGGATGGTGCAATAAGAATTACAGCCAGTTACCCAATCGCCACACTTCCACCGCCGATAATAACACCGCCACAGCTAACGGTGTCTCCCGTACGTGCAGCGGGTTTGCCGTCAATAAAGACACTGGATGAACCACCGCTAATGATGCGGCTATGCCCGTGCGGAGCCAGAGGATCGCCTTGTCGAGCCAACGGTAGGCCGTCAACCTTAACGGTTGATGAACCCGCTGTGACAGGTGTAGGCGGATGGCTACCGTGCCCGGTATCGCTATCGCCTAATTTAACTGCGTTTCCCATGTGATAATCCTTAGTGTAAACAGCTATCAAATAACAGGAATAAATTTTCCATCAATGAAGGAAAAAATTGGTGAATACCCCCTAAGCCGCTTATTACCATTTTCATTTACTATGAAATAAATTAGAGGAGAAAAACTTGGGTCAGATTTATTTATAAATCGAACCATTCTATTATCATTCATCACTTCAACTTCATAATCATTCCAGTTGATATTGATCATTTTAAATTCATGGTTTTTTAAATCATCTACAAATGTATTACTTTTGTAAACATCATCAATACTATCTCCAGTAGTCATTGCCCATGCTTTCAAAGATTCATTAAGATATCTCTTTATTTCTATATCATTCTTTTCTGCTAGAAGGTACCAGAGATCGAGGTAAGCGATTTTTAGCGCCTGAATCTGTTCTGGCTTGCCTGTAAACGGGGTTGCTTTTGTCCATTTCCACTCAGGAATACCTTTAAGATAAACCTTCTGCGTAAACTGATAGAGTTCCATACCAGCAGGGAAATAGTTATCGATCAGATAATCCGAGGAGAGGTGTCCCATTTCAACCTGCTGAGCAGTGATTTTTTTTACAGTAGCTTTTTCAGCTTTAGCGTTGTCCGCTTCTCCACCTGATTGCGCATAAGGAATGCCGTCTTTACCGATAGCAATCGTGAGCAGGCTTAATGCCTTCGACTGTTCGCCTTTAAATGCAGTGAGGGCTACTTTGCACCCTGCATCTGGCTTAAATACTTTGCGTTCATCATCACCAATTGTTTCCTGTGAGAACCAATCCAGCGCCACGATTTCAACTGTAATTTCATTCTCTCCATTTTCCAACGCAAGCAATGCGTTAGTGCTGGATGTACCAAACCCTCTTCCAGCAACCGCTGAATCTCGGTTATCCATTCCAAGCACGCCGTTAGTCTTGATGGCGCAGAACGCCGAGTTAATATCGAATACACTACGGATTCTTAACGGTTCATTAGCTGCGTTGGCGGTAGACATCATGATTAGCCCGACAAAAACCACGTGCATACATTTACGCCATTTTTCCCTCATGATTTCTCCCTGATTTTATCGATAACTAATAAAAATGGCAGACTAATATTACTCATTTTTAGTATTACATATTATTTTAATGAATTAAAATTTAACGCACGCAATTCCGTTACCAGTAAGGATACTCATTACTAAACTTGTTATTGTCTCAACTAATCACATGACTATTCTTAGGCGTTAAATTAAAACACTGAAGTAAGTGGTTAACTTACTTCAGATACTGCATTTATTTCACTAAAATCAAATAACAGGAATAAATTTCCCATCGACAAAAGAGAATATGGGGGAGAAATACCCTACACTATTATCGCCATCATTATCTTTGAATGTATAAGAAAGAGGAGATATAGTAGGATCTGACTTATTAACAAATCGCACCATTCTACCTTTATTCATTACTTCAATTTTATAATCATTCCAATTAATAGAGCGCATTTTAAATGAACTACTTTTGGAATCGTTTTTGAAACTACGATCGTTATATATTTCGTCAGTAGAATTTCCGGTTGTGATTGCCCATGCTTGTAACGATTCATTAAGATATTTTTTTATTTCCACATCATTTTTTTCAGCAAGAATGTGCCAGAGATCGAGATAAGAAATTTTTAATGATTGAATTTGCTCGGTTTTTCCAGTGAATGGAGTTGCTTTTACCCATTTCCACTCTGGGAGATTTTTAAGATGGACTTTTTTAGTAAATTGATAGAGCTCCATCTCTGCTGGGAAATAGTTATCGATCAAATAATTGGAAGGAAAATGCCCCATTTCAACCTGCTGTGCAGGAATTTTCCTTACTGACACTTCTTTAGTTTCAGCTTCGTTCGTTTTTTCGCTTGGTTGCGCATAGGGAACTCCGTCTTGACCGATAGCGATGGTGAGCTGACTCAGTACCTTCGATTGCTCTCCTTTAAATGCGGTTAAGGCCACTTTACAAATCGCATCAGGTTCAAACGCTCTGCGTTCATTATCACCAATAGTTTCTTGTGAAAACCAGCCCAGCGCCCCGATTTCAGCGGTAATCTCATTCTCTCCATTTTCCAAAAATAACAACGCATTGGTACTGGATGTACCAAACCCTCTTCCTGCAACCGCTGAATCTCGGTTATCCATCCCAAGTACGCCGTTGGTTTTGATGGCACAAAACGCTGAGTTAATATCAAATACGCTGCGGATCCTTAACGGCTCATTAGCGGCATTGGCGGTAGACATCATCATCACTCCTGACAGTATTAGGCATTTCCATTGAAAAAATTTCCTGACCATTTTCTTTCCTTGTGTTCCTAACGTTTCGGATTGGAGCCCATCGCCCAGGGCTCCTGACTCGTTTTTTCCGCTTTATTGTATTTGGGGTTGGATCCCATTGCCCACGGCTGAGCGGGTATCACTTCCGGCTTAGTAATGACCCTCTCTTTACCAAACAAATTAATCCTCATCGCAGACTCATCCGCTTTTAGTGGCCCAGCCAGTTCTGTTGTTGATGTGTATGAATAACTTCTATTCAAGCTATTCTTCTCTTTACGAGAACCATCTTCTTTAACATCCGCCATTAATGCCACTTCGGCCTTGATACCATCGTGATATCCCACCAAATCAATACCATCATCATGTGGATCAAGCTTCATCCCTGCTTCTGTTTTGAGTACACCTAGAGCCTTTAGTGCAATTTCTAAAAAGAGTACTTTTGTTTCAAACGATTGGCTGACAACCCCTTCCAGCACAAAAGCCAGCTTGTTGTTGTCGTCCTCTGGTGTGAAGGTCCATTGCGCTTGTTTATAGGCCGCACCGACAGAAAAGTGCAGCTCTGCCGTCAATTTTATATAGCACTCAAAGGAACTGCCTCCCTTCGCGATATATTCCCGGCACTTCGCGGCAATACGCTCCACTTTGCAATAGGCCGCCAGAAGCTGTATCAGGTCTATTTTCATACTCATGCTAAGGAAGGGCGCCGCGTAAAGCCCCATAAAATGCGTGGCATCATCAACACTGTCCTTGCACTGATACGCGTAGGACACCCCCAGATTAATCGGCTCAACGGAGAAATCAAAGAGGCGATACTCGCGCGTTCCCTTTTTTTCGGGATCGGGCAGGAGATATTTGTTGATATTCGATAAAAACCGCTCCACTTTGCCGATCTGTTCCAGCGTCTTGACCGTTTTGACTTTATTACGGGTCAATTCGGCAAACTTAGCCGAATATTCCGTACCGCCGATTTTCAGCCCATACTCAATATTCAGCTTCTGCTCCTGCGTGATTTGAAACTGATCGGTCTGCAATGTCCAGCCACTCCGCAGTTTATTGCCATTTTTAGGCTGGGTATTCTCCATCTTTTTTCTGGCAGCCGCCTGTTCATCCCGCCGCTCTTTCCAGGTGCGTTCTTTTCCCCTTAGCTCATAGCTGAAACCGATGACAGCCCGTAGCTCCACTTCAGGATAAACATCTATTTGTGCATAACTCGCTTTACCCGTGCAGCCCTGCGTAATCAACTGATAACGATGGGGGGCGGCAATGGCATCAGAAGGCAAGTGAATACGATTGAAATAGGACCATATCGGATCGACGGGCAAATCAGCCTGATCGCTATCTGCGGGTTTCTTGTAATAGAGCGTGATGGGGTTTGGTGCCCCATTCTTTAGCGCAATTTTCTCATTTCCACTTTCCAGCGTGGCCTGCGGGCAGGTGGGTTTCTCGCACTTCCCTTCTATTTTTATCGTTCCCTGACTGCCGGTTCCATCATCCAGGACTTTGAGATGAATATTCTGTTCAACAGGCCAGACATGGGTTTTCTCATCAAATGCATCAAGTGTTATTTCATAGGTACAGGGATCGGGATGATTACAGGTTGCGCAGGCATTGCCCGCTGCAAGTGAGATTTTTCCTTCAGACATGCGCTTTTCCTTTAGCGGGGAATATATCCCAGTGTATCTTTAAGCAAGCGTTCAACCCGGTAATGGGCGGGAAAGCTTTCATTACTTAATAAGTCCTGCCATAGCACAGGGAGTTTTTTTATTGAATACATCTCTTTTTCTATCAATAAATGCAGTAATCCGCGAATAGCGCGATCGTCTTCAATACCTTTTGCCTTACAAAAATGATAACACTCGCTCACAGACTCGTTGACTGTTAAGCGCTCAGGGCTATCTTTTAAGCCGTTATAAATGTCCTCCGTCTGGCTCATTTTCCATTCGGGAACATACGGTGCACTATGTTGTATTTTTTCTGCGTACTGAGTAATCGTCTTAGCCGCTAACCCCTCAATGTATTTCACTTCTGCATACTGATTCAGTAAATCAAGCTGTGGCTGGCTGATTCTGAACAATTTCATTCGGCTTTTAGCCGTTGGCGGAAACTGGGCTCGGATGGGCTGAAAATGTTCTTCCCGAATGGTTCTATTATGGACCGTCATCATCTTTTCAATCGGTCCCATAAAACAATGCAATTCCCATTCACTCAGAACATGGCATAAGTTCCAGATATTTCGCGGATCGTAAAAGCGGAAAAACACGGGTTTATCTTCTGAGGGCAAAAGAACCTGTAAATATTTACGTAGATGGTGGCGTAAATCCTTCATGCTCACCGACGTAAATAGATAGATCCCCCACGCCGAGGTTTTATTCACCAGCCAGGATGAAACCTCATGCGTGACTTCAACTAAATAGGGAGCCAGCGGGACTAACTCCTGCTGTAAGGGCTCTGCATATAAGCAACAATGCGGCGGGTCGTGTTCAGCCAAAAAATCCAGTAGTCCTTCTTCAATTGAGCCATCTATAACGGCATATTGCACAGTCTCACTCACGGTTTTCTTTCTCCTTTGCCGGGCAGTGCGCCACAAACAGCGTCCCTGCGGCAGCAGCCGCTTTCAATATCGCCGGATCGGCAGGGAGTGCCACATCGCCGGGGCTGCCACCTGAGTTCAGATTGATGGCCGGCCCTTTGATGTCGACCCCACCGGAGTGGATAACCACAAAGCTGCCCCCAACCCTGAGCGTTAATTTGCTGCCGCTTTGCAGCGTCAGATCGCCGTTGCTGTCTACGCTGAATACGCCGCTGATTTTCTGCGTCAGATCGCCCTTAACCTGTATGCCCCGATCGCCTTCGGTCAGCGATAAATGGTTGCCTGTGGTTTTGTGATCCTGATTGCCTTCTACCGTGACTTTACGATCGTTGGCGACCACCAGTTCTTCATCATGTCCGATGCTTGTTGTGCGGTTATAGTCCACGCGCTCATCTTTGGAATTGAGCACCCGCACTGCCATATTTTTCTGGGCGTGGAGGAAGATCTCTTCGTTGTCGGTCGCATCCTCAAAGCTGAGTTCGTTAAATCCTTTGCCTTTATGGGTTTGGGAGCGAAGCGTGGTACGCGTTTTGTTAGCGGGCAGCGGATAGGGGGACGGATTGGTGACGTGAAAAGTACGCCCGGTCACAATCGGCTGATCCGGATCGCCTTCAAGGAAACTGACAATCACTTCATGGCCGATACGCGGAATGGCGATCATGCCGTACTGGCCGCCCGCCCAGCCCTGGCTGACGCGCACCCAGCACGAGCTCTGGTCGTTGCTCGCACCGTAGCGATCCCACGGGAATTGCAGTTTCACCCGACCGTACTGGTCACAGTAAATTTCTTCCCCCGTCGGGCCGACGACGGTGGCGATTTGCGGGCCGTCCACCATCGGTTTGTACGGCATCGCGGCACGCCACGTCGTCGTGCCTTTCACCACCGTGAAGCTGTTGCTCATGGTGGTCGGTTCGCCGCCGCTTTCCTCTTCCAGCGCCTGCGGCTGCTGCCCGACGTGCGTCACGCTCACCGTCTGCCATACCGCATTCAGCGTCGCATTCGGGTGCTCCGTCAGAGTAAAGGTATTGCCCGGCATCAGCCCTGCGCAGTTGGATTCCCCTTCGCTTGTCACCGCCCCTGAACGCAGCGCATCCAGCCGGTAACCGCTGAACGCCTTGCCGCTCGGGTCTTGCTTATAGCGCCCCGGATAGTCGTAGTGCTGATAGCTTTCTCGCTGGTGCGCCAGCTCGCCGCTCATCTTCTTGTGTGACAGCCCGTAAGCCGGTGTCTTGAAGCTGTAATCCTTCAACTCCACGTCCGAGGTACTCACCCGCTCCGCGTAGTGGAAGCGCCGGACATAGTCGCCCTCACTTAATCCCTGATTGGCGAGGTTGAAGAACAGCTCGGGGCCTTTGGTTAGCGCGCCCGCATCATCGGCAAATACCACGCGGTGTTTACCCTCTTCGTATTCGTGGAAGAAATACATTCCCTCTTCCGCCGCCAGACGGGTGATAAACGCCAAATCACTTTCCCGATACTGTACGCAGTATTCCCGCACCGCGTGCTCGTTGCGTAGTGCAAAGGCGTAATCGGTAATGCCCGCTTCTTCCAGCAGCGCACCAATAATCGCGTCCGGTTTCTGTGCCTGAAAAATACGGGCATTGGTGCGCAGCCCCAGTCGCCACAGCGCCGGACGGACTTCTATCTGATAGCGCGTGCGCCGAAAACCGGTGTCACCCTGTGTGAAGCCACTGATAATCCCGCTGACCCGACGTTTCAGTTCGCCCTCGTACCAAATCATCAGCTCGCACGGCTGGTCCAGCACCGCGCCGAAATCCACATCCGGCAACGCGCTCGCCAGACTCAGCGACAGGCTGAAAGGCCGATTCAGCCCTTCATCCAGCCTGAAATCCACCACCGCAAAGGTGCCTGCCTCCAACGCGCCGACCTTTACGGTGAACTGTAATCCTGTACTGTTTGCCACCCGTCCTCTCCTTCTTCCTTCGCCGTTGCCATGGCTACCGCACGCCTCGGGGTTTCCCGGAGCGGCACGTCGCTATCCTGATTAAAATAAAAACCTGAGCTGTGGTCTGAGTCTGCTCACGCCACAGTTCATGTTGATAAAGCATCATGTTGAGAAAAACGCAGAAAACCCGGGACAAACCCGGGTTCGGTAGGAATTACGCTTCGACCGGTGTACGCCAGTCATCGGAACCAGAAGTCCCGGCAACGGTGTGTTCCCAGTCGATTTTGCGATAAGCCAGCGACACTTCGATTAACTGGGTGTAGTCCAGTTTGGATGGATCCTGGCAGTGTGGCATTTTGCAGTCGATATCAACGATAGTGGCATCGGTCAGGATGGTAGAGAAGAAGTGTTCTTGCTTACCTTCAACAGAGGTGCGGTACCATTTCAGGGTCACGGTCGGCAGCATTTCGCCAGACGCCAAGGCGTTGTACATCAGCGGAACAGCTTTGTTCAGCGCGACGGTGAATTTGAACGGTTTGTGCACACGTTGGCCGGACGGCTGACCAGACTGTGGGTCGGTCGGTACGGTGACGATGTGTTTGAATTCCTGTACCAGCATTTCGTCTTCGTGGCCTTCCACATAGATGTTGCCGACAGAATCAGAGGTGAAAGCACCCGCGGTAATGTTGCCCTGCGTTTTACCTTCGATGCTGATATAGCATGGAGTTGGCATAGTCTTGCTCCTTGTTGTTAAACGAGTTGAATAGCTTCACCGTCTGTATATCAATACCCATGCCAAAAATTATCTTTATGTTTTATAAAGAGATTTATCTAACTCAAATTTTCCCTAAGCCAAATTTGAGCAAAAAGTTGCGCAGACCTCGCGAAAAAACGGCATCCATTGCGCAAAAAGTGATTTGCACCAGAAAGTGAGCAAGAAATTGCGCAAAATGCGCAGTTATTCTGAAAGTTTGAGTTAGGGGTGTGATGTTGCCGCCTATTTTAAAGATATGGACGGGTAGGACATCCTCATAAATTTATCAATATCAGGTAGGCTAATGGAACGGCATTGTGGTCCAAATCGGCCGAGAAGGGTTGAAAGACGGATATATGGCGACATGTGCTCGCAAAATCAGTGGGATTCAAGCCTCCTGTTGTTCTCAGGATGTTACCTCACGCCACCTTATCAACGTAGATAACCCTGTGATGCTCGGCGTCAGCGATACTTTGCATATGTGAGATTCTGGCGATGAGTAAAAAGGTGAGCAGATCCTTTATTCCATATTTTCTGTAGATATTATTTTTCATGTTGTTGGCGGTTTTATGGGTTATCGCCATCTTCTTTGCGATGGTTTTTATTGCTATTCCGTCCAGCCAATAGCCGAAGAATATTTTCTCATTCGGTGATAACGATATCGCCTTGCCTTTTATTTCTCTGAACGATGACAGGGCAGAGATCACTTTTTTAATCGTGTTCATCGATGTGTGTTTTGATAACAGTAGTACCTTTTTAGCCACCATTACAGGCGCATGTTTGCGATTGTTCAGAATAATAATGAATGTCCGTTGACGATCGGTAATGATGCGAGTTAATAGCGCCATGTCGATACCGTGCTCGATATCCACAATGGTGATTGGCTCATTGCCGCCATCCATACTTTCCAGAAAGGTAAACGCCGCTGTAGTGAAGGGACAGCGGCTAAATATCTCAATGCTCATGGCGATAGTGATTCAGTAGAAAAATAGCAAAGTGATGTACTTGGCGGCGCATCATCCCTGTAACAGCTTTAATACGTTTCCTGACTGCTGATTGGCTTGCGACAAGACGGACAAAGAAGCTTGTTGCAGGATCTGGGATTTTGTCATCGCGGAAACCTCAATGGCGTAATCCGCATCCAATATGCGTGAGCGGGCGGCAGTGGTGGCAACCTTCTCCTGTGACAGCACGGTAGTGACGGATTCAAAGCGGTTCATCTTGCTACCGTATTCACTGCGGTAACCGTCCAGCGTTTTCAGTGCGTTATCGAACGTGGCTACTGCCGCACTGGCCTGTTTTGGTGTACTTAGCGTCACAGAGGAAAGCCCCAGTGACTGGCTGTCGGCGGGCGTTGGGTTGATAGTGACCGTTTGCAATTCATCACCGAAACTCGCCCCGATGACAAATGTCGTTTCTTTGCTGATCGGTACTGAAGGCGGCAGTGGCGGTGCAGGCTCCGTGGGTGTGGGAAGTTCATCCCAGCTTGCGCTGCTAGTAAATACGCCGCTGCCAACGACAATGACAATCAGATCTTCCGTTACCTCATCAATGTGAATCTTTTCCAGCCGGTTTGCTGCCCCCACATTTCCATCGTTAAATCCCCCGGTGTTGGCATCTTCAAAGCGGTCGCCATCACCGCTGTAGGTGATGGTCATGCCCTGATAAGTGGTCTGTGCCCCTGTATTGATATTGTATTCCCCGGCTTGCAGCAGCGAATCTGCCGAGTAGGTGGCTCCAGGTAAAAAGCCGTTATCTTGCGTAATCACGGCGGTATTCATGGTGCTTTCATCTGTCACACCGTTTGCTGACCAGACGATATCGGCGTCTGTGCCTTCTGAGGGCGTACCGGCCAGATGCCTGCCATCTCGCGCGAATAGCTGGATATCGTCATCGGCGCTTAATGAGTCGATGGTGATGGTGATATTTTTTGCGCCAGCAGGAATGTAAGCCAGCGAAACCACGCCAGAAGGGAATTGATACTGGGTATTGGCATTGGGAAATTTTTCTGCCAGCGGCAGGGTGTCGCCCAGCTTGACCGGCTGAGGGCCCGGCTCAGTCGGTGCCAGCGGATAGCGACCAAAGATTTGTGTCGACGAGGCGATGCGGTCGATTTCTTCCCTAATTTGCTGGTATTCACCGTTTAGGCTGGCCTGATCGGTATCGGACAGCGTTTCGTTTGCCGCCTGCACCGCGAGTTGTCTGCCGCGTTGTATCAAGTTATTGATGGCACTGAGCCCGCTCTCGGCCGTTTGCATCAGGCTGAGACCGTCTTTCATTCCGTTGGCGATGACGCTGTTGGCATTCAGATTGGCAGTCATTCGGTTGGCAATAGCCTGACCAGCGGCATCATCTTTCGCACTATTAATACGTATACCCGATGAAAGTCGTTCAATCGTCTGGCTCAATCGGGTGGCCGATTTACCCTGTTGATTCAGTATCGTTAAATGAAGAGAGGTAATCGGGGTCATTGTGCACCAGTCCTGATTTGGCAAAACAACGGGATGATTTTTATCTGCTGATTATTGATTTACCCGATAACAGGCAATAGCCAGCCATTCCCGAGTATGGGAATAAAGAACAGATAAAACATTACGTTATGGTTATTCTCGGCAATAGCTTATCGACGGCGGCGATCAAAAGATAATCGTTTTGATAGATCGATGCGATAGTATCGATCGGCGTTACCGATCAAAAACACTCTGAATCAGGGTTCACGTAACGGCATGAAAATTAAACGGGTTGGTGGTCTGCCCTGTAATCAAAGCAGGCGAAGAAGATATATTCTCAACGGGGATTTTTTGAGGGAATTTGTGGCTGGCATTCTGGCGGAGAACAGAAATGCTCAGTGCCACATAGTAGGGGCGCGATGATTTGATACCGTTAAGGAACGGCGACATATACTGACGCTACTATTGGTAAGTCTTTATCTATCTAATTTTTCGACATAAAAATTTATCTTTTATCACGCCATCAAAGAAACGGCCTTTAGAGACGACAGCGTCAGAAATGAATTTTTTATAGATAGACTCAGGCACGCCAACATATTGATAGATATCTTTATTATAAAACTCTATCTCAAGGTTGTGCGTCTTTGGATCGTACCCAATGGAATAAATTCGTGACGATGAAACCTGCTGTCGCTGCAATGCTCGTTCCTCCCTTGTACAAAACAAGATCAAATTATAAAAAGATTTGCTGCATGACATATTGTCGACAATCATGCTTATTTATTGAATATGTATCAAATTTGGGGCGGGTTGGTTAGTAAAATCGTTGGTTTATCGTTTTCATGCTGTGAATTTGTTCAATGAGGAGAACTTCATCTGTTTAGCTAGAGGAATGATGCAAACCTGTGACGATGAATAGCGGGCTATTCTTTTCGGTTGTGACCTGGAGCACAGGCTTGCAACAAGGTAAAAATAGTTAGGCTTCCGGCGCGTATTCAATCCTGTTTCTACCGTTTGCCTTGGCCTGATAGAGCGCATCGTCCGCTGCCTTTATCAAGCATTCATAATCGGGATGACCGTTATAAACGGCGATGCCTGCGCTTATGGTCATTGTAACACTTTCACCGTTTTGAAGATAAATAGGGTGAGCCTGGATTTTCTTTCTCAACCTCTCGATGATGGTATGGGCGGCGACTTTCGGCGTTTCAATAAGTACGATCATGAATTCTTCGCCGCCGTAGCGGAAAACATAGTCGCTGTTCCTCGTGTTTTCATATAGCACTTCTGCAATCCTTTTCAGGATGCTATCGCCAGCGGCATGACCATATGTGTCATTCACGGTTTTAAAATGGTCAATATCAATCATAGCGATGCTGAGCGAGGTATTTGAGTGCATTGCCAGCGATATTTCATGTCTAAGAATGGTTGGCAGGAAACGACGATTTAACAGAAGGGTCAACGTATCCTTACCGCTTTCCAATTTTTGGACTTCGTCAAATAGCGATCCCAACAGCATATTTATTTTATAAATCTTGCTTCTAACCGTTTTAAGTAGCGGGGCGTAATCCTGCTGTGTCAGTAGTGCGGTAGTGCTATGGCTACGAATGTAGTCATCCGTTTCAGTCATGATTGAGGCGATCGTGCGTATTCCCTGAATATTACTGAAACTGGATTTCCCCTTATGGTTAAACCACAGGCCAAACTCGGAATCACTCAGGTCCTGAATGCTGGAAAGCGGTGTACCGGTGGCAACGCTAAAAATAAAGGCATTTTCCCAATTTAGCAGCGATGCATTTTGGCGCTCTCTCTCGATGCTGGCATTTTCCAGAATAGAAAATAGCCGATAGGATTCTTCATTTTTAGCTGCTAGGTCATGCGATTGTGAATAGGTCTTGCTCATTATCTCTATAGCGATATCCATAGAGATGGAGGCAAAACGCATGGCATCAAAGCATAGCGTTTTATCCTCTGCCACCTGTGCGATGTCTTCATAAAGATGCCATTTTAAACGCCGGGCTCCGCGCTCAACCAGATCGACGGGAATACCAATACGTGCATGAATCTGACCAATTTTCTTTTGATGGTTAATCAGGTCAGCTAGACGATCGCCGTTATTCGTTAAAATGTCCGCTATCCATTTGCTCATCGATCCATGAAGTCGATCGTGGACTTGCTGGCTGGAGAGAAACAGAGAGGCTTCTTGATCTTTAAGCATGTAGGAGTAGAACGCGTCAGCAAAGTCGGAGGCTTTCTGATCGGCGAGGGTTCGCAGTAGATTAAAAGATTTCTGTGAGGTTGTGACTATCAATTGCATCCATTCTGATGTTATGACTTGATTGTAGTCTGACTCACCGTTGTCTCTCTGTTCATCAACGTTCAGTAGTTCGTTCAACTTTTAATCTCTTTTGCGAATATGTCGGATGTACTAGGATAGAAACGATCAATTTTTGCCTGAATAATTGATATGTAATGACAGAGAGGGCCAATATGGCGTTGTTAAAGATAAATAAAATTAATCATTTCATGCAAGTACTATTCCTATCGTAGCTGTAAATGATAATGCTGTTTTTTTGATGTTAGAAGCTATTTTGAGATAAATTTATGAAAGTTAATGATCTGGTTACAGTTAAAACTGATGGAAAGATGCGCCGGGAAGGGACGATTCTGGCTGTAGAAACGTTTCAGGAAGGAATAATGTATTTGGTTGCGTTAAAAGATTACCCTGCTGGTGTCTGGTTTTTCAATGAGGTGGATAGCAAAGACGGTACGTTTGTTGAGCCAAAAATGTTGCCAGAAAAAGAGTAAACGGGATGATGCCAATAGGCGAGCATTGTTCACTCGGACAATGCTCGCCGTGACTTTGGTGTCCAGTATTAGAACGTTTCCCAGTTACCGTTTTCCGTATTGGCTTGGCGGGGAAGGGCGAGTGATGAACGTCCCTTGACGGCTTGAGCGTTCGGCCGGGTAGGGGCTGACAAATGGCTGGATAACTTAAATGTCGCAACTGCACGGGTAAGCAATGCTGCTTGCTCTTCCAATGATGCGGCAGCAGCACTGGCTTCCTGAACGAGCGAAGCATTCTGCTGTGTCACGCTGTCCATCTCAGATATTGCCTGACCGACCTGAGTAATCCCTCGACTCTGTTCGTCAGATGCAGAAGCAATCTCACCCATGATGTCGGTGACGTTAGTGACGGCATCGACGATCTCTTTCATGGTTTGCCCCGCGTTATCAACCAGAACAGAACCACTGCTGACCAGGTTGACCGATTCAGAAATCAGCGTTTCTATCTCTTTTGCCGCTTGCGCACTGCGCTGTGCAAGGCTACGAACTTCACTTGCTACGACGGCAAAACCGCGACCCTGTTCGCCTGCTCTGGCTGCTTCAACCGCCGCATTGAGTGCGAGAATATTCGTTTGGAAAGCAATGCTGTTAATAACGCTGGTAATCTCAGAGATTTTCTTTGAACTACCAGAGATACTGTTCATCGTGTTCACAACGTTTGCAACGATCTCACCGCCTTGCTTGGCTTTTCCTGAGGCATTTGCTGCGAGCTGGCTGGCGTGGTGCGCATTTTCTGAGTTTTGCTTCACCGTTGCGGTTAATTGCTCCATGCTTGCCGCAGTCTGTTCAAGTGCTGCGGCTTGTTGTTCGGTTCGCGAGGAAAGGTCTGTGTTGCCGGATGATATCTCCGTTGAACCTTGATAAATAGAATCCGCACTCTCCCGCACTGTAGTGACGGTAGTGACCAGAGAAGACTGCATTTGTTGAACGTTGCTGGCTAGTGTGCCAATTTCATTCCTGCCATAACGGTCTGACATTTGAGTTAAATCACCCTGCGCAATACGCTGAATTCTCTGGACCAATTGATTTATTGGTTTGATGAGGATCCCTCGAAGTAGGAAGAATGTCAGAAGCGTTAAAATAGTGGCCAGCGCAAAGCTGCCACCCATCAAAGAATATCCAAGCAGCGCATTTTTATGCGCAGTTTCGTTTAGTTCTTTCGCTCTTTGCGTGCGATAAGCGACAGCCTCTAGCAAAAATTTGTTATAGGCCAGATCTAAAACACGGGTTTCTTCTGATTCGAGAGTGATAACCTCTTCAAACAGGCCTTGTTTTGCAGCGGTGAGCATCAGTATAAGACCTTGATTGACATATGCGTCATAGGACTTACGCAGATCGCCATCTAACGCCATATCCTGAGGTGTTTTAACCGGACGTTGTTCATAGACAAGGAATGCTTTTTTTGACTGTTCCAGACGTTGCTCAGCCTGTTTCAGGTTGTCATTGAAGACCTGCGAATCACCAATACGAGCAGCCGCTGCGGCCTGAATGAGTAGCAGGCGTGCAGTACGAAGGTGGTTGGAACTGTTTGAGATCCCCATTCGGGTATCGATTTCTTGTGTGACATCATCTAATGACTGATTGCTGGTTTGTAGAAAGTAGCTGGATGTACCGATAGATGCTGCAAATAACAGCATAATACCACCCAGAATAATAATGAATAAGGGAACTAGCCGTAAATTGCTCAGCATGCCGGTCTCGGCGTGCTGCTCAGACCTTGACGTTATTTTCATATCCATTCGCTCATTCTCAGAAACTTATGATTTACCATGCCAACCGCTGCGGCATTGGCGTTTAGGTTTTAGTGTCTACATTAATGACAATTCATTAGCCAAACAGCCAATGTAAAAGATAATCGGCATATATTGAGAAACCTTAATCAAATTCGATGCGATCCCGATCACGTTTTTAACTCTTTAAAAAGGAAAGAGAAATACGTGATGCGAAATCATACACATTGATAATGAAAAATAAAGAGTCTGCCCTCTAACTTTATTTGTCCGAAGTTCAACGCTATTATAGCGAATCTATCTTCGGAGGAATTTTTCTTGGAAAAGCGCCTGCATATTTTTTCTGATAAAAAAGTTGTTTTTTTTATCGCCACATTATGTTGTTTACTCTGGGGAAGTGCTTATCCGGCAATTAAAAATGGCTATGAGCTGTTTCATATTGCTGATAATGATATTCCTGGAAAGTTTGTTTTTGCAGGCTACCGGTTTGCGTTCGCTGGGCTGTTACTTTTGGTACTTGCTGTGTTAAGCGGGCGGTCTATCGGGCGCTTTCAGCGTGGGCAGTTGGTGCAGTTAACCACACTGGGGATATTCCAGACATCGTTGCAATATGTCTTTTTTTACATTGGTCTGGCTTATACGACTGGTGTTAAAGGTTCGATTATGAATGCAACCAGTACTTTTTTCAGCGTACTGCTTGCTCATTATTTATACCAGAATGACAAATTAAATATTAATAAACTAATTGGTTGTATATTGGGTTTCGCTGGTGTGATGGTCGTTAATATCAACAGTAATGGAATGACTATTGGTTTTACGCTGTTAGGTGATGGGTTCGTTGTTATTGCCGCATTTATTTTGTCTGCATCTACTATATATGGTAAGCGTATATCACAAACGATGGATCCAACTGTTATGACCGGTTATCAACTGGCTATTGGTGGGATCATTTTAACGATATCAGGGTACTGTACTGGCGGGACGCTCATCGTTCCTGATTGGAAAGCTGTACTGATGCTAGGCTACCTTATTCTGCTTTCTTCTGTCGCGTTTTCATTATGGAGCCAATTACTGAAATATAACCGGGTCGGTATGGTCGCACCGTTTAATTTCCTTATCCCAGTCTCTGGTACGCTGTTGTCAGCTCTGTTTCTTAATGAAAGCATTCTTGAGTGGAAATATTTCTTTGCACTCATCCTGGTATGCTCAGGTATTTGGCTGGTTAATCGAATTGTTAAAAGCGATCGGTAATGCCTTTGCGACCTCACTCACATACCGTCCGAAGGTACTGTGTCGCGTGATGCTTGAGAGCGTTGAAACCGCGAATAGCTTCCCTGTACTCAACCCCAGAAGATCACTCATTTCTTTACTATTAATATAGTAATGTTCAATCTTCTTTTGCTGCGAGATCGGTATGCTTTGTTGCCATTACGATTGAGTACTGACAAAGGGACGATAAATTTTGCGTCATAACATGCAGTTAAGAGTTTTTTGGGTAAAAAGTGTAAGTTTTTCGTGAAAGGTATAAACTTATCATAATGGAGTGTGTTCTGGTCGCAAGGGGTTTTTTGTATATCTATCATTTATATAGCAAGCAAATTGTTTCTTTTTTATTATTTTCAATGCTCTTTTTTGTAACGTTTAGTGCACGATTTTGGTGGGAAAATAGGCAGAAAAGTGATCTGACCAGACAGGGTTTAGCTCATAATGCTTTCATTTGTGTGATCCGTGTCACATAATGGCCAAAATCATTCTTCTGTCGCGTTGTATGTGCTAAGGATTAGGCGGTACAGTTGCGCTGTTTTAGGATTAATCCTATGCTTGGGTTGGACGAGTCTTCAGAATGGAACTAAAAAGCAACGGATGAACGGATTCTCAGCGTGATGCGCAAAGTTGGCAAGTAACGATTGCCCGAATAAGAATTGATAACGTAGTAACTCGCAGTATCTGGCACCGATAGTTTTTTATGCCATCAATGGAGAGTGATTTTCGAACTGGGCGATATGGTCTATCACCTAACTTATGTTTTAAACATAGCCTGTCGGGATGGGAAATATGGGTACCTCTGAATTACTCAAACACATTTATGACATTAATCTGTCTTATTTGTTACTGGCGCAACGCTTAATTAATGATGAAAAAGCTTCTGCGATGTTTCGTCTGGGAATCAACGACGAGATGGCAGATATCTTGATGCAACTGACTTTACCGCAGATGGTGAAATTGGCAGAAACTAACCAACTGATATGCCATTTCCGCTTTAACGATCACAATACAATCAAAGTCTTGACTCAGGAATCACGCGTGGATGATTTGCAGCAAATTCATACGGGCATTTTGTTGTCGAGTAACTTATTACAACAGTTAACTTCGAAAGAAGAAAACCTGCCTAAGAAAAGGGCATAAGTAATGGCGGAGAAAAGTATTGTTCAGGAAGCGAAAGACATCCAATTGGCGATGGAGCTCATTTCGCTCGGTGCTCGTTTACAGATGCTGGAAAGTGAAACTCAGTTAAGTCGCGGACGTTTGATTAAACTGTACAAAGAACTTAGAGGAAGTCCGCCGCCAAAGGGAATGCTACCTTTTTCAACGGATTGGTTTATGACCTGGGAACAGAATATTCATTCATCAATGTTCTACAACGCTTACAGCTTTTTAATCAAGAATGGGCAGTGCAGCGGTGTTGAAGCGGTTATTAAATCTTATCGACTTTACCTGGAACAGTGTGCGCCACAGAGCGATTCTCCACTGTTGGCATTGACGCGAGCCTGGACATTAGTCCGGTTTGTTGACAGCGGTATGCTGCAACTGTCGTCATGTAATTGCTGCAAAGGGATGTTCATTACTCACGCTCATCAACCTAAAAACAGTTTTGTTTGTAGTTTATGCCAGCCCCCTTCCAGAGCGGTAAAAAGGCGTAAACTTTCGCAAAATCTTGCCGATATAATACCTCAACTGCTGGATGAACAGGTAAAACACGCAGTCTGAGCCTGTAGCGATTTGTGAATCTATCACTGTTGGTTGTGAGGGCGGTGATAGATTTCTTCCTCTAGAAAGTCTTGGCTACGGCTCCGCAGTTTTATCTCTCTTTCCGCCCACCTTTTTTATTATAAGGATTTCTTGTGCTGGTTATATTGGGTTATATCGTAATTGTGGCCTCGATACTCGGCGGTTATCTCATGGTCGGTGGGGCCTTGGGGGCGCTTTATCAACCTTCGGAGCTGCTGATCATCGGTGGTGCGGCGTTAGGTGCTTTCATCGTTGGTAACAATGGAAAGGCGATAAAAGCAACGCTACGAGCGCTGCCTCTTTTGGTCAAAAGTTCCAAGTACAATAAAGCATTGTATATGGATCTCATGGCCTTACTCTTTCGAGTGATGGCCAAATCCCGCCAGCAAGGCATGCTTTCCTTGGAGTTTGATATTGATAACCCTCGTGAGAGTGAAATCTTCTCGAGCTATCCGAATATTCTTGCTGATAACACTGTCGTTGAGTTTATTACCGATTATTTGCGTTTGATGGTCAGCGGTAACATGAATGCGTTTGAGATTGAAACGCTGATGGATGAAGAGATCGAGACTATTGAACATGAAAGTGAAGTGCCTGCGTCCAGTTTAACGATGATGGGAGACGGTCTTCCTGCATTTGGTATCGTCGCAGCGGTTATGGGGGTTGTTCACTCACTGGCCTATGTTGACCGGCCTGCTGCTGAATTGGGCATGATGATTGCTCACGCCATGGTGGGTACCTTCCTGGGGATTTTACTTGCTTACGGTTTTGTCTCCCCGTTAGCCGCGTTACTGCGCCAGAAAAATGCAGAAAAAATCAAAGTATTGCAGTGCATTAAAGTCACTTTACTGTCTAGCCTTAATGGCTACGCTCCGCAAATTGCCGTTGAATTTGGTCGTAAAACGCTGTACTCAACGGAGCGTCCTTCCTTTACCGAATTGGAAGAACACATTCGTCGTGTGAAATCGCCGACTCAGCAAGCGTCGGACAGTAACGCATGAAACATCAGCATCCCATTATTCGCAAAAAGCGTAAGTCTGGACATGGGGGCCACCACGGTGGTTCCTGGAAGATTGCCTACGCTGACTTCATGACAGCAATGATGGCATTGTTTCTTGTAATGTGGCTTATCGCAATTTCTACGCCAATGCAGTTGGCTCAAATCGCAGAGTATTTTCGTACCCCATTAAAGGTTGCGTTAACTTCAGGCTCTAAATCAAGTGACAGCTCCAGCCCCATTCCTGGTGGTGGGAATGATCCCACTCAACAAGATGGTGAAGTGAAAAAGGTCATCAAGACAGATAACGTAGAGAAGAAGCTGGATGAGGTTCGACTCAATAGATTGCGTGAACGTCTGGATCAGTTAATTGAGGCCGATCCTCGTTTACGGGCACTTCGCCCACATCTGTTAATTGAAATGATTGATGAAGGGTTACGTATCCAAATCATCGATAGTCAAAATCGCCCTATGTTTAAAACCGGGAGCGCGCAGGTTGAACCCTATATGCGAGATATTCTGCGTGCGATAGCCCCTATCCTGAACGATTTCCCTAATAAGCTAAGTGTCTCAGGCCATACGGATGATGTTCAGTATACGACAGGGGAACGTGGTTATAGTAACTGGGAATTGTCTGCCGATCGTGCCAATGCATCACGTCGAGAGCTTATTTTTGGGGGCTTGTCTGATGGAAAAGTTTTGCGCGTTGTGGGTATGGCTGCGACAATGAGCCTCAAACAGGCAACAGGTGGAAATGATGCAATTAACAGACGCATCAGTTTGCTGGTATTGAGCAGGCAAGCTCAGAAGGATATTGAAGAAGAAAATGCAGAAAGCTCTGCTGTAAATATAGACAAGGTGGAAAATTTACAAAATATGGAGTTGGATAAGCCTAAATCTACCACTCCGGCTGCCGAAAATAGTGATAATAACAATACGAGTGGAAGTGGTGGGGCATCGCCACAACCAACTAATGGAGTTCCTGCTCCAGAGCGTCAGCAGCCAACTACCGCGTTGCCTGCTGCGCCCGATAGCCAGGCGACGCCTTCTCAATAAGCCGCGATTCACAGCAGAGGTGACCACGTGAGCATGGACATGAGTGCTTTCTATCAAACATTCTTTGATGAAGCAGATGAATTACTGGCTGATATGGAACAACACTTATTGTTGTTGGATCCGTCAGAACCCGACACCGAGCAATTGAATGCGATCTTCCGCGCAGCTCACTCCATAAAAGGAGGCGCTGGCACATTCGGTTTTAAAGTATTGCAGGAAACTACGCACCTGTTAGAAAACTTACTCGATGGGGCAAGACGTGGCGAAATGCGTCTTAGCACTGATATCATCAACCTGTTTCTGGAAACAAAAGACATTATGCAGGATCAGTTGGACGCTTATAAAACCGCACAGGAACCCAATGCTGAAAGCTTTGAGTATATCTGTCAGGCCTTGCGCCAGCTTGCTTTGGAGTCTAAAGCCGATGGTGATGTTGCCCAGGCTGAAGCACCAACTGCAACACAGAACACTGCCAGCCCGGCCTCTAGCGCTGCAGGTAAAGGTGAAATGCGTATTGCATTAACTGGCCTGAAGTCTCAGGAAATACCTCAGATGCTGGAAGAGCTTGGTAATCTGGGAACCGTTAAAGATCCTCACCAGACTGACACTAGCGTAGAAGTGACACTGGTCACGTCTGAAAGTGAAGACGATATTAGTGCTGTACTGTGTTTTGTTCTTGAACCTGAGCAAATCAGCTTCAAGTCTGCCGCAGCCAGCCAACCTGCTGTTGCTGAAGTTGTGGAGACAGTGGCTGTTGTCGAAGCACCGGCACCGGTAACGCCAGTTGCCCCCTCTGCGCCAGCTGCTGCAAAACCGCAAGCTGCACCGGAAAATGGAAAAAATAAAGCAAAAACCGGTGATACCAGTATTCGTGTAGCGGTTGAGAAGGTTGACCAGCTTATCAACCTCGTCGGTGAGCTAGTGATTACGCAATCTATGCTGGCACAGCGCTCAAGCGAACTCGACCCTGTGGCACATGGCGACCTGCTCAACAGTATGGGGCAGTTGGAACGCAACGCCCGCGATCTGCAAGAATCGGTTATGTCTATCCGTATGATGCCGATGGAATATGTATTTAGCCGTTTCCCTCGATTGGTTCGTGACCTGGCTGCGAAATTGGATAAGCAGGTTGAACTAACGCTGATGGGGAGTTCTACTGAGCTGGATAAGAGTTTGATCGAGCGTATTATCGATCCTCTGACGCACCTGGTGCGTAATAGCCTCGATCACGGTATCGAATCTCCAGATAAGCGCGTTGCTGCGGGTAAGGCTGCTGTAGGTAATTTGACGCTTTCTGCGGAGCATCAGGGTGGTAACATCTGTATTGAAGTTATCGACGATGGGGCAGGACTTAACCGTGAGAGAATTCTGGCTAAAGCCTTGTCTCAAGGGTTGGCCGTGAATGACTCGATGTCTGATGAAGAAGTTGGCATGTTGATCTTTGCTCCTGGCTTCTCAACTGCTGAGAAAGTCACGGACGTTTCTGGCCGTGGTGTCGGCATGGATGTGGTGAAGCGAAATATTCAGGAAATGGGTGGTCATGTCGAAATCCACTTCCAGGCTGGAAAAGGCACAACGATCAGAATCCTGTTGCCATTAACGCTCGCCATCCTTGATGGTATGTCCGTTAAAGTTAACAAAGAAGTCTTTATTCTACCGCTTAACGCCGTGATGGAATCCTTGCAGCCTCAGTCAGAAGACTTGTATCCGTTAGCTGGCGGAGAACGCGTATTGCAGGTTCGTGGTGAATATCTACCTCTTGTTGAATTGTTCCATATCTTTGATGTGGATGGCGCTAAGACGGATGCTACTCAGGGGATCGTCGTCATCCTACAGAGTGCGGGTCGACGCTATGCCTTGTTGGTTGATCAGTTGATTGGGCAACATCAGGTCGTCGTCAAAAACCTGGAAAGTAATTATCGCAAGGTACCAGGCGTTTCAGCTGCTACCATCCTTGGTGATGGTAGTGTTGCGCTGATTGTGGATGTTTCAGCGTTACAAGCGCTTAATCGTGAAAAGCGTGTGGTTGAAACTGCTGCTTAATAAAACAGATGGTTAATAAAGGGTGGAAAACATGACTGGACTTGCAAGCGTCACGAAATTAACTGGCGAAACAGTAGGACAGGAATTCCTGATTTTTACGCTGGGTGACGAAGAGTACGGCGTTGATATTTTAAAAGTACAAGAAATTCGCGGTTATGACCAGGTAACGCGTATTGCCAACACACCTTCCTTCATTAAAGGTGTTACTAACCTACGTGGTGTCATTGTACCGATCGTTGACTTGCGTATTAAATTCGCCAAGCAGGATGTTGAATACGATGACAACACGGTTGTTATTGTTCTGAACCTTGGCCAGCGTGTTGTCGGGATTGTCGTAGATGGCGTGTCTGATGTGTTGTCATTGACTACAGACCAAATTCGTCCTGCACCGGAATTTGCTGTAACGCTGTCAACAGAGTACCTAACTGGTTTAGGCTCTTTGGGCGAGAGAATGCTGATTTTGGTTGATATCGAAAAACTGTTGAGTAGCGAAGAAATGGCGCTGGTTGATAGCGTATTGAAAGCCTAATCCATCGGCCTTCTGGGGCTACGAAAGTGGCCCCAAAAACCTTCCTTAGCTCTATCCTTGTCTGTTCATAAATTCGTAAAGATATCCAGAATAATGCCGATATCATCGATGGTTGGTCTACTCAAAAGGCGTTATATGTTTAACCGTATAAAAGTTGTTACAGGTCTGATGCTTGTACTGGTGTTGTTTGGGGCGCTTCAGCTTATTTCTGGTGGTTTATTCTTTAGTGCATTAAAAAATGATAAGGATATCTTTAGTTCAACGCAGGTTATTAACCAAAAGCGTTCCGAGCTGGATTCTGCGTGGTCATATTTATTACAGACCCGTAATACACTTAACCGCGCGGGTACGCGTTTTGCTCTTGATGTAAACGGTACGGGTGCAGGTGCGGGCGGGAAAGAGCTTTTGGCTTCGGCTCAAAAGCAACTGTCTGTCGCAAACGATTTTTTCTCCCGCTATGAGAAAGTACCGCCGGATTCGCGTCAGGATGAAAGCGTAGCCCGGGGAGTAAAAGAGAATTATGTTGCTCTGAATGCTGCATTAACTGAGTTAATTCAGTTTCTGAATGCAGGAGAATTTAAAAAGTTTATTGAGCAACCGACACAGCGTTTTCAGGATAACTTTGAAAAAGCGTATTACGTCTACAAAGCCGAAAGCGATAAACTTTATCAGGCTGGCATAGCTAAAAACGATGAAGCTTACGACTCAGCGCTTTGGATCCTCGGTTTCATTATCGTGCTCGTGTTCACGTTAGCTCTGATTTCTTGGTTCGGTATTCAACAGCTATTAATAAGGCCGCTAAATAATATTGTTGAACACATACGTCATATTGCGAAAGGTGATCTGACAAAAACGACTAACTTTCACAGCAGCAATGAAATGGGAATTCTGGCCGACAGTATTCGCCATATGCAAAGTGAGTTTGTTTCCACGGTGAGTGCGGTTCGACAAGGTGCTGACGCGATTTATACCGGTGCTACAGAAATTAGCGCTGGAAATAACGATCTTTCTTCTCGTACTGAGCAACAGGCTGCTTCACTAGAAGAAACGGCAGCAAGCATGGAACAGTTGACCGCAACCGTTAAGCAGAATGCGGAAAATGCTCGTCAGGCCAGCCAGTTGGCACTGAGTGCGTCAGAGACGGCGCAGAGGGGGGCAAGGTCGTCGATAATGTCGTCAAAACCATGCACAATATCGCTGGAAGTTCGCAAAAAATTGCCGATATTACTAGTGTGATTGATGGTATTGCTTTCCAAACCAACATTCTTGCGCTGAATGCGGCGGTTGAAGCGGCCAGAGCAGGGGAACAGGGCCGTGGGTTTGCGGTTGTTGCAGGTGAAGTTCGTAATCTGGCACAACGTAGTGCTCAGGCTGCGAAAGAAATTAAAAGTTTGATTGAAGATTCTGTCAGCCGAGTCGATGAAGGTTCTGTACTGGTTGAAAGTGCGGGCGAGACGATGGGAGAAATCGTCAGTGCTGTCACTCGTGTAACGGATATTATGGGCGAAATTGCTTCTGCTTCTGATGAGCAAAGTAAAGGTATCGATCAGGTCGGCCAAGCTGTAACTGAGATGGATCGGGTTACGCAACAAAACGCCTCCTTGGTTGAAGAGTCTGCCGCCGCTGCTGTTGCATTGGAAGAACAGGTGAAAGTGCTGAATCAGGCTGTTGCTGTATTCCGTCTGTCTGAAGATTCGGGGTCGTTTAGAAGGGCGACACTAGCGACAGCGGGCCAAAAACCTGCATTGTTGGCTTCATCAGCGTATGGCGGTAAGAAAGCGAAAGAAGGTTCATCAAATGACAATTGGGAAACGTTCTGATCGGAACCGTCATATAAGCTATAAGCAACCCAAGCTATAGGGACACTGTTTATCGAGCTAATCCCCAGCCGCTTACATGTAGGTGGCTGGGTGATGATTTACTCGCCATAATTTAGAAAAATGAATATGCGAGTACTTGAACAGTGCACATTCGAGGTTTGTAAGCGGTATAGCTCTTGGCGCTTTGAAGCAGGGTAATTCATGATATTGTTCAATCTGTAACTTATGTTATGGATATGATGGGGTGAAGCTGGTTTTGGTATTAAAGCCAAAGAATAAAGCAGGTAGCACAGCTGTGATGAGAGGGATAACGCCACCCGACAGCATGTGGCTTTGGTAGAACGAACACGCTGACCGGTTCAGTTTGCAGAACGTGCGGGGTGTATTACCAATACAGTGTCAGTTTTAATCGTAATGCGATGAGTAATTGACGAATGACAATAAAAACCTGCGTTAGCTGTAAAGGAAAGTTCAGATTGAAAACAAACCATAGCAAAAAACACTATTCGAGCGGTTTGATATGAAAAGTACACCGTCGCAAAATCGCCCTGAATCTGCCTCTATTCTAACGCAGATGGTTGATAGATTGCCGTTGTCGGATACCCATTTCCGGCGAATCAGTCAACTAATATATCAGCGTGCCGGTATTGTTTTGGCCGATCACAAACGTGAAATGGTTTATAACCGCTTGGTTAGGCGTCTCCGTTTGCTCGGAATTAACGATTTCGGTCAGTACCTAGCACTATTAGAGTCGGATCCTAACAGTGCGGAGTGGCAAGCCTTTGTTAATGCGTTAACCACTAACCTGACGGCATTTTTCCGTGAAGCTCACCATTTTCCCATATTGGCCGAGCATGCCAGAAAGCGTCCAAATGGCTACACCATCTGGAGTACGGCTGCCTCTACAGGGGAAGAGCCTTATTCGCTGGCGATGACGCTTGCAGAGGTATTAGGTAATAAAGCGAGTGGATGTCAGGTATGGGCCAGTGATATTGATACTCAGGTATTAGAAAAAGCAACGGCTGGCATCTATCGTCAGGAAGAGTTGCGCTCTCTTTCTCCACAGCAACTACAGCGGTTTTTTTTACGCGGTACCGGGCCACATAGTGGTTTGGTTCGTGTTCGCCCTGAGCTTGCGTCAATGGTGCATTTCCAACAACTAAATTTGCTCGCACCTGATTGGTCCGTTCCCGCGCCATTTGATGCTATTTTTTGTCGTAATGTAATGATTTATTTCGATAAAGAAACTCAAGAGCGTATTCTCCGTCGATTCGTCCCGATGCTTAAACCGGGAGGATTGTTATTTGCTGGGCATTCAGAGAATTTCAGCCAGATCAGTCGCGAGTTCTATTTGCGTGGGCAAACTGTATATGGGCTGGCTAAGGAAAGATAATGAGCAAGATAAGAGTATTATGTGTTGATGATTCTGCCCTAATGCGTCAGATCATGACTGAAATAATTAATAGCCATTCTGATATGGAAGTTGTCGCGACCGCGCCAGATCCATTAGTTGCTCGTGATTTGATTAAAAAATTCAATCCTCAGGTATTAACACTGGATGTTGAAATGCCTCGTATGGATGGGTTGGATTTTCTTGAGAAGCTTATGCGTTTGCGCCCGATGCCTGTTGTCATGGTGTCGTCTCTGACGGGAAAAGGCTCAGAAATTACGCTGCGCGCGCTGGAGCTTGGTGCGATTGATTTTGTCACCAAACCTCAGTTAGGTATCCGTGAAGGCATGCTGGCATACAGTGAACTGATTGCTGAAAAAATTCGTATGGCCGCGAAGGCGCGCCTGCCGCAACGTAGCACAGGGGCAGAGCCGACAAAAATTATTCAGCATACGCCACTGCTAAGTAGTGAAAAATTGATCGCAATTGGTGCGTCAACAGGGGGAACGGAAGCGATACGGCATGTATTACAGCCCCTGCCGCCGACAAGCCCTGCATTACTGATTACCCAGCACATGCCACCAGGCTTTACGAAGTCTTTCGCCGAACGTTTGAACAAGCTATGTCAGATTACAGTGAAAGAAGCAGAAGATGGTGAACGTGTTCTTCCTGGTCATGCATACATTGCTCCGGGAGCTCGCCATCTTGAACTTGCACGTAGTGGTGCAAACTATCAAGTGCGTTTAAATGATGGACCACCCGTTAATCGGCATCGTCCATCAGTCGATGTGTTATTCCGTTCGGTTGCGCAATACGCCGGACGAAATGCCGTAGGGGTGATCCTTACTGGAATGGGGAATGATGGAGCCGCTGGCATGTTGGAACTCCATCAGGCTGGTGCTTATACTTTGGCCCAAAATGAAGCCAGTTGTGTGGTTTTCGGGATGCCACGTGAAGCGATTGCGATGGGTGGCGTCGATGAAGTGGTGGATTTGCACCAGGTGAGCCAGCGTATGTTGGCACAAATCTCTGCCGGACAGGCATTACGTATATAAGCAGCTCTCGGTGAGCAATAAATATTTTAGGAGTAGGTATGGCCGATAAAGAACTCAGATTTCTGGTAGTGGATGATTTTTCGACGATGCGCCGAATTGTCCGTAACCTGCTGAAGGAACTGGGCTTTAATAACGTAGAAGAGGCAGAAGATGGCGCTGACGCGTTGAACAAGCTTCGCGCTAGTGCTTTTGATTTCGTCATTTCTGACTGGAATATGCCCAACATGGATGGTCTGGAACTGTTGCAGACTATCCGTGCTGACGGCGCGCTTTCAAGCCTTCCCGTGCTGATGGTAACGGCGGAAGCGAAGAAAGAGAACATTATCGCTGCGGCACAAGCGGGTGCTAGCGGCTATGTAGTTAAACCATTTACTGCCGCTACCCTTGAAGAAAAACTGAATAAGATTTTCGAAAAATTGGGTATGTAAGGGGATCTTATGACGCCACATATGCCGTCCGTGAACGACACAGCTTCAGCAACCGAGATCATTTCGCGTATCGGCCAATTGACTCGTATGCTGCGCGACAGTTTGAAAGAGCTGGGTCTGGATAATGCGATAGCAGAAGCCGCAGAGGCTATTCCTGATGCCCGCGATCGTCTTGACTATGTTGTCCAGATGACTGCGCAAGCGGCAGAGCGTGCTCTGAACTGCGTAGAAGCTGCGCAACCACGTCAGAACCAATTAGAAGCGGATGCCAAATCTCTGAAAGTTCGTTGGGATGAATGGTTTGAAAATCCTATTGAGCTGGCTGATGCGCGCGAATTAGTGACGGACACGCGTAGCTATCTTGAAGATGTACCACAGCATACCTCGTTTACCAACGCTCAACTGTTGGAAATTATGATGGCGCAGGATTTCCAGGATCTTACCGGCCAGGTAATCAAGCGTATGATGGATGTTGTTCAGGAGATTGAAAAACAACTGTTGATGGTGTTGCTGGAAAATATTCCAGAAAAACCAGACGCGCCTAAGCGTCCAAATGATGGCCTGCTTAATGGACCTCAGTTGGATAAAGGTGCCGCAGGTATTGTTGCCAATCAGGATCAGGTTGATGACCTTCTGGATAGTCTTGGGTTCTAATGACTCTTGCGTCGAGACAGGAAGCCATTTCCTTTCTTGAAAAAGATGACGAACAGCATCGCTCTGTTATTTATGGCCAGTGTTTATGGCCATAAATAGCTAAATTCGCTTTTCCCTTCCCCTTAGTTCTTACTATGCGATAAAGAAGCGTTGGTTTTTCTCGTTGTTCCAGCCATAAAACTTTCTCGTATTTGTCATGCTAGGCAGCAAATTCCTATCCCAAAAGTCGTAACAGGAACGCCATAGTGGCTGAAGATAGCGATCTAGAAAAAACAGAGGCCCCCACTCCCCAAAAGGAGGAGAAGGCGCGTGAAGAAGGGCAGATCCCACGATCGCGAGAGCTGACCTCTGTTCTGATGATGGTCGCAGGTCTGGCTATTTTGTGGATGGGAGGCGAGGCCATGGCAGGGCGATTGGCCAGAATTGTCTCACAGTCGTTAAATTTCGATTACGCAACGATTGGTGATGACACCCAGATGCTACGGCATGTTGGCTCATTACTGCGTCAGGCCGTATCGGCGTTGATACCAATTTTGTTAGGCGCTGTGTTGGTTGCGCTGTCTGCGCCTTTGCTGCTTGGCGGGATATTATTTAGTACCAAATCATTAAAGGTTGATTTCAAAAAATTAGATCCTATTTCTGGGCTGAAACGGTTGTTTTCCGCCCAATCACTGGCTGAACTCTTCAAAGCAATATTGAAATCAGTCATGGTGGGGATCATTAGTACCTTGTTCTTGATTCATAACTGGCCGAAGATATTGCATTTGGTATCCGAAGCGCCGATTTCGGCGATGGGAGATGCGCTGGAACTGGCCGTGATGTGTGGTTTCCTTATTATTATGGGACTCATTCCCATGGTTGCTTTTGATGTGTTTTGGCAAGTTTGGAGCCACATCAAAAAATTACGAATGAGCAAGCAGGAAATTCGTGATGAGCATAAACAGAACGAAGGTGACCCTCATGTTAAAGGCCGTATTCGTCAGCAGCAGAGAGCAATTGCTCAGCGTAGAATGATGGCTGATGTGCCTAAGGCTGATGTGATAGTCACTAACCCGACGCATTATGCGGTAGCATTACGTTATGATGAGAAAAAAATGAATGCGCCGAGAGTGTTGGCGAAAGGGGCTGGTGAGATCGCGTTGCGTATTCGTGAATTGGGAACTGAACATCGTGTTCCTATTTTAGAAGCCCCACCGTTGGCGCGAGCGCTATTTCGTCATTCAGAGGTCGGGCAGCATATTCCGGCTGCGCTGTATGCCGCCGTTGCAGAAGTCTTAGCCTGGGTTTATCAACTGAAACGCTGGAAGCGGGAAGGTGGATTAATTCCTAGAAAACCGAAACATCTACCAGTGCCGGATGCACTGGATTTTGCTAAAGAGAATACTACTGATGGCTAATTTGGCCTCTTTGCTTCGTTTACCGAGTAATATGAAAGGTACCCAATGGCAAATATTAGCCGGACCAATACTGATCCTGCTGATACTTTCCATGATGGTATTGCCGCTGCCGCCATTCATTCTGGATCTGTTATTTACCTTTAACATTGCACTGTCCATCATGGTATTGCTGGTTGCGATGTTTACGCAGCGGACGCTGGAGTTTGCCGCATTCCCTACGATTCTGCTGTTTTCTACCTTATTACGTCTTTCGCTCAACGTAGCCTCTACCCGTATTATTTTGCTCGAAGGGCATACGGGGACGGCCGCCGCAGGTAAAGTTGTTGAAGCATTTGGTCACTTTCTGGTAGGCGGAAATTTTGCCATTGGTATCGTGGTCTTTATCATTCTTGTCTTAATCAACTTCATGGTCATCACCAAAGGTGCCGGCCGTATCGCTGAAGTCGGTGCCCGCTTTGTGTTGGATGGTATGCCAGGCAAACAGATGGCGATCGATGCCGATCTTAATGCTGGGATCATTGGTGAAGAAGAGGCGAAAAAGCGTCGTGCTGAAGTCACTCAGGAGTCAGATTTTTACGGTTCAATGGACGGTGCCAGTAAGTTCGTGCGCGGTGATGCTGTCGCCGGACTGATTATCATGGTCATCAACATTGTTGGTGGATTGATCGTCGGTGTTGTACAGCACAACATGCCAGTAGGTCAGGCAGCCGAAAGCTATACGTTGCTTACCATCGGTGATGGCCTGGTTGCCCAGATTCCTGCTCTGATTATTTCTACCGCAGCGGGTGTGATTGTTACTCGCGTGAGTACCGATCAGGATGTTGGCCAGCAGATGGTCACTCAGTTGTTCAATAACCCACGAGTAATGGTGCTGAGTGCGGCGGTTATTGGGCTTATTGGGCTGGTTCCTGGAATGCCCAATTTTGTCTTTCTGTTATTTACAGCATCTTTGTTAGGGCTTGCCTGGTGGATGCGCGGAGAACAGCAGAAAGAACCCGTGATGCAACCTATACCAGCATCAATGGAGAAGCACCAGGTTATTGAAGCTAGTTGGTCTGACGTACAGCTTGAAGACCCGTTGGGTATGGAAGTTGGCTATCGATTGATCCCAATGGTTGACGCGCAGCAAGATGGCGAACTGTTGGGCAGGATTCGTAGTATCAGGAAGAAGTTTGCCCAGGAAATGGGATACTTACCGCCAGTGGTTCATATCCGGGATAATTTGGAACTTCAGCCTGCCAGCTATCGCATACTGATGAAAGGTGTTGAGGTAGGGAGCGGTGAGGCTCATCCTGGTCGTTGGATGGCGATCAATCCGGGAAATGCGGTTGGCTCTTTGTCGGGAGATGTCACGCAGGATCCTGCGTTTGGGTTGCCAGCAGTCTGGATTGATAATGCGCTGAAAGATCAGGCTCAAGCTCAAGGGTTCACCGTTGTTGAAGCAAGTACCGTGGTGGCAACGCACCTGAACCACTTAATTGCATTACATGCCAGTGAACTGTTTGGGAGACAAGAAGCTCAGCAGTTAATGGATCGCGTTGCGCAGGAAATGCCAAAACTGACGGAAGATTTCATCCCTGGCGTAGTGACGTTAACGACCTTGCATAAGGTCTTGCAAAATTTGCTTAGCGAGAGAGTTTCGATTAGAGATATGCGCACTATCATGGAGACATTGGCGGAACATGCGCCGGTGCAACCAGATCCTTATGAGCTTACCACAGTAGTTAGGGTTGCTCTGGGACGTGCGATTACCCAACAGTGGTTCCCTGGCGACAGTGAGCTTCAGGTTATCGGTTTGGAAGGGTCGTTGGAACGCCTTCTTTTACAGGCGCTTCAAGGAGGCGGTGGTCTCGAACCGGGGCTTGCCGATCGCCTGCTTGAACAAGCGAAACAAGCGCTACAGCGGCAGGAAATGTTGGGTGCTCCGCCAGTTCTGCTCGTGAACCATGCTTTACGCGCTTTGCTTGCCCGCTTCCTGCACCGTAGTCTGCCAAATATGGCCGTACTGTCTAATTTAGAAATCAGCGATCATCGCCAGATTCGTATGACATCTGTGATCGGGGAGGCTCAGAAGTGAGAAAGATGATGCGTTCTCTGGCTGCTGTCGCGCTGACATTCCCGTTCTGTGCTATTGCGACGCCAGGTAGTTGGAACGGAAGTATGGCGGGAGTAAAACTTGATCATCGTGGTGAGATGGTTACGACGTCAGCTTTTGTTCCTAACATAGCCGTTAATCCAGATGAAACGATTACAACAATATATTGGCGGCACCTTATTGATTCCACGATACCTTCAGGTCTTGCCGTTAAACTCTGTTCAAAATCGCCACAGCGCTGTGTTGATTTAGGTGGAAGCGGTGATGGGCAAACTCAGGCGTTTGAAGGATTAGCTGCTAGCAATGAGTTTCGTTTTGTCTACTATATTGAAGGGAAGGGGCGTATGAATAATACGTTCAGCGTTCGTACGATCGATATCTCAGTAAACTATAAGTAATCGTTTTAAAAAAGTAGCCATTTTAAACAATGAAAAAGTCTCTGCTGAAAAGGCAGAGACTTTTAGAACGTAATTTTTCTGCCACCCACTGTCACACCTTTCGACTGACCATCTGGACCATACAATCCCTGACCATGGCGCGGCTTCAATATATTGATGGCTTCATTTGTGTAGGCAATATGCCGACTGAGTAGAAGGCCATTGTGCTGATTCTGATCGTTCAAACGTCTGGTTAACTCTTGCACTTGCTGCCAGTGAACCGACAATGTTTCAATACCGTCATAAGGCGCTTGCAGCTTAAGAGTAGATTCAGTTTTATGGCGCTGCGTTTCCAAATGTTGCATCGTCGCCAACAAGGACGTTTTCTTCTCTGTCACCTGTTGCAGCGCGATACTATTAATATGGCCAGCGCAAAGCAGTGTTTGCTCTTCGGACATAACCACATCGAGCTCACGTAGGTTGCTCAGTAGTTGATTCAAAATCGATTGCAGATTTTCCATAAATATTAATTACCTGCTAAAAAATCCTGCGTCTCTTTAAGCAACGCATCCGCGATTTTTCCGGCATCAATTTTAAGTGAGCCATCACGAATTGCCTGCTTCAGGGTTTCAACGCGGTTCATGTCTATGTCCTGCGTGCCCGGTTGCATTAATTTTGCCTGCGCGTCGCTCAGTTTTACCTGTGTTGCGCTAACTTCAGACTGAGCTTCAGCTTGTTTACGTTTAGTTTTAGCAACATCGCCAGATTCGCGTTGCTGCACTTGACTGATCGGCTTCAGTGACTGGGTGCGATCAATACTCATAATACATCCCTCTGATTTGAGTATAAATGGTTAATCATCAATGTGTTAAAGAGTGCATACCACATTGATGTTCAATTTTAAAACGTCGTCAGTAATGACCATGTAACTATCATCGGCAAACATGAGCAAATCTTTAATTAATTACTGTGAGATCAGAATAATCCCATCTTCGTTTGTGATTCCGCTGACAATTTGTCCATTTGCCGTTCTGACTCTGACCGCTTGTCCGGCTGCCGCGTTGTTCATGGCTTTTCCTTCGCCATTAATTGTGAAGCCTTCCCCTTGGGCGATAATCTGCACTGACTGACCCGCCTTTACGACCCAGGCGCGCCTTATCATTGAGGCGGTAATAACCTGGCCAGGTGTGAGATCGCGTAAAAGGACTGCGCCCTGTGCGCCTGCTAACGTCAGTATAGGGCGCAACGGTAATAAATCGAGCCTGCCTTTTGTCAAACGAATGTCTTTCTCCGTCAGCGTGGTTCCACGATTGATAAGCCGTGCACTGGTGACATAATTCCCTGTTACCTGAACTTCGGTCTGAATGAAGCGACGCTGTTGCCCGCAACGTACGGACAGACTCACATTACCCCACATTTTCGTGTTTCCAGGCAGCGTGATTTGCGGTGCTTCGCACTGTGGCCATTGCGATTCTGGCGATTTTACCACAACGTTTACAGTATTCGTGCTTCCCTGAAAGCGTGAGGCAAAAAATTGATTGATCTGTGTAGGGAGGTCGTTCGCATTGACAGGGGCACAAAACGTGAAAAAACAGGACGCCGCCAGATAGAGGTAATAATGTATTGTTTTCATTCCTGCTCGGCTCTCCTGATTCTGATTATATCGGGCATTAAGTGTAACGATGTCAGCGTGAGGTTAAGGCAATAAATAGCGCTGCATTTGGTGTCTATTCGTTCGATGGTATAGCCATCATGAGAATTATCCTACTCACTCCAAATTCTAACTTGCGGAGGGAGCATGCTTGATAAATTAGACGCCTCGTTACGGTTTCAGCAAGAAGCGTTGAACTTGCGTGCCCAGCGGCAGGAAATTCTGGCCGCGAATATTGCCAATGCGGATACGCCAGGCTATCAGGCCAGGGATATCGATTTTGCCAGCCAGCTCAGTAAAACGATGGAGCAAGGGCGGGTGAACGGTACGGGTATCGCGCTGAAAACCACATCTGTACGGCATATACCCGCACAGAATTTTCAGCCGCCGGAACTTGATTTGCTCTATCGCGTACCCGATCAGCCTGCGTTGGATGGCAACACGGTCGATATGGACCGCGAACGCACTAATTTTGCCGATAATAGCCTGAAATATCAATCTAGCCTGACCGTTCTGAGTGGGCAGATTAAAGGCATGATGTCGGTTCTGCAGTCAGGTTCATGATCGTAGCGCGATGGGAAGGTAAAGATTCATGTCGTTATTAAATATATTCGAAATTTCAGGCTCAGCGCTTTCTGCGCAATCTCAGCGTCTGAATGTGAGTGCAAGTAACCTGGCTAACGCAGACAGCGTGACGGGTCCTGATGGCGAACCTTATCGCGCCAAGCAGGTTGTATTCGAAGTGAATGCGGCTCCGGGGCAGTCAACAGGAGGCGTACGCGTTGCCAATGTTATTGAAGACCCATCGCCAGCTCGTCTGGTTTACGAACCGGGTAACCCGTTGGCTGATGGTCAGGGATACGTTCGGATGCCGAATGTTGATCCAGTGGCTGAGATGGTAAACACCATTTCTGCATCGCGCAGTTATCAGGCAAACGTCGAAGTCTTGAATACGACAAAATCGATGATGCTGAAGACGTTAACGATCGGGCAATAATCGGGAGACGAATAAATGTCTGTAACAATTAATGATACTTCCTCTGCGAGTAGTACCCAGAGTACCTCGTCGACCACGGCGATAGAGAAGAATAGCAGCGCCGATCTACAGAATCAGTTTCTGACACTTCTGGTTGCGCAGTTGAAGAATCAGGATCCGACGAATCCGATGAGCAACGATCAGTTGGTAAGCCAACTTGCTCAGCTTAATACAGTCAGTGGTATTGAAAAGTTGAATACCACATTGGGTTCTATCTCTGGTCAGATCAATAACAACCAATCCATGCAGGCGACAACGCTGATTGGCCACAGTGTCATGATCCCAGGAAAAGATATCCTTGTTGGTCAAGAAACCAGCACCCCCTTTGGCGTGGAACTGGAGAAAGCCGCAGAGGTTGTTACCGTCACCGTTAATGATTCGACAGGCAAAGCTGTTCGTACGATCGAGCTGGGGACGCTTTCTGCCGGCGTTCACTCATTCAACTGGGATAGTAAACTTTCTGATGGCACGGTTGCGCCTGACGGGGCTTATACCTTCACTGTCGCCGCCAGTACGGGCGGTGCACAGCAAGTTGTTCAGCCATTGAGCTATGCGGTTGTAAATAGTGTTATTCGCGACGATAGCGGCGCATTACTGGATTTAGGACTACGCGGCAGAGCCACCATGGACGATGTCCGGCAGATTCTGTAACGGTATCAATTTCATGTTATTCCAGTGAAATTACTATCTGGAATATGACTTAATCAATTCTCTGGAGAGCGACATGGGTTTTTCTCAGGCGGTCAGTGGTTTAAACGCAGCATCTAATAACCTGGATGTTATCGGTAATAACATCGCTAACTCAGCGACAGTGGGTTTTAAATCCGGGACCGTCACGTTTGCTGATATGTTTGCGGGTTCTAAAGTCGGTATGGGCGTGAAGGTTTCATCGGTATTACAGGACTTCGGTAGCGGTACCGTAACGTCTTCATCGCGCGATCTGGATGTAGCGATCAGTGGTAATGGCTTCTATAGAATGCAGGACACTAATGGCTCCATCTATTACAGCCGCAACGGTCAGTTTATGCTGAATGGCCGCAGCATTGTTAACGCTCAGGGTATGCAATTGACGGGCTATCCGGTTGCGGGTACGCCGCCAACCGTTCAAACGGGTGCCGATCCAGTACCATTGACGATACCCGAAGGCGATATGCTGGCGAGTGCGACCACGACGGCTTCCCTTACCGCTAACTTGAAGTCATCTGATGCGGTCACAACCTGGGATAATACCGGGACTGAGGGCACGTATAACAGCAAAACCGCATTAACGACATACGATAGCCAAGGTAATGTGCATAATTTCACGCTGTATTTCGTTAAAACAGCGGATAACACCTGGCAAACCTATGCCAAGGATGATTCAGTAACACCAGTGACGTACCAAAATGCGGGAACACTGAATTTTGCCGCGAACGGCGCGTTGACGGGGCACACTCCCTTTACCGTCAACCTTGTGGGTACCAACGGTGCAGCAACGAATACGTTCACGCTCAATTTTGGCGGCAGCGTGCAACAAAACGCCGATTATAGCTATAAAAGTCCAACTCAGAACGGTTTCGCGCCAGGGTCGTTGACCGGTTTTGCTATCAATGACGATGGCACGATCGAGGGCAGCTACAGTAATGGCCAGAAACAGCCTCTGGGACAAATTTTGCTGGCTGGATTTGCCAACCCTGAAGGCCTTTCTCCTGAAGGTGATAACGTATGGTCCGAAACGGGAACATCTGGTCAGGCGGTTATCGGTCTGGCGGGCACCGGAAGTCTGGGTAAACTGATCGGCAAATCTACCGAAAGTTCAAACGTTGACCTGAGTAAAGAGCTGGTCAACATGATTGTTGCGCAGCGTAACTACCAGTCAAACGCGCAAACTATCAAAACGCAGGATTCCATTCTGCAAACGCTGGTTAGCCTGCGTTAATTATCCTAACGGGGACATTGCATGGATCACGCGATTTATACGGCAATGGGTGGCGCGAGTCAGTCATTGGAAAAGCAGGCAATTACTGCGAACAACTTGGCTAACGCCTCAACGCCGGGTTTCCGGGCACAGCTTTCTGCACTCCGTGCTGTACCGGTAAATGGGTTGACGCTGCCCACCCGAACGCTGGTTGTTGCTTCAACGCCTGGCGCTGATATGACTGAAGGCGTGATGAATTATACTGGCCGTGCAATGGATGTCGCTTTACCGAAAGAAAGTTGGTTGGCAGTGCAAACCGCTGATGGCGGTGAAGCGTACACCCGTAATGGTAATATGGAGATCAACGCTGATGGGCAGTTGACTATCCAGGGGCGTGTCGTGATGGGCGACGGTGGACCGATTGACATTCCTCCGCAGGCTCAGGTCAGCATTTCTCCTGATGGTACAATTTCTGCGCTTAATGCCGGTGATCCGCCGAATACGATTGCCCAGTTGGGGCGTTTGAAGCTTGTAAAAGCTACCGGACAAGAAGTTGAGCGGTCTGATGACGGATTGTTCCGCTTGACGCAACAGGCTCAGCAACAACGTGGTAATGTTCTGCAAAACGATCCTACCGTGCGTATTATGCCGGGTGTGATCGAGGGCAGTAATGTGAACACGGTCGATACCATGGTCGATATGATTGCCAATGCTCGTCGCTTTGAAATGCAGATGAAAATCATTAGCAGCGTCGACGATAATGCACAACGCGCTAATCAGATATTAGCAATGGGTTAAGCGCCGAGTGCGCACAGGAGTGAATAAATGATCCGTTCTTTGTGGATTGCAAAAACCGGCTTGAATGCTCAGCAAACCAATATGGACGTTATTTCCAATAACTTGGCAAACGTCAGCACCAATGGTTTCAAGCGTCAGCGTGCGGTATTTGAAGACTTGATGTATCAAACAGTTCGTCAGCCCGGTGCTCAATCTTCAGAGCAAACCATGTTACCTTCCGGCTTGCAGCTAGGTACGGGGGTTCGTCCGGTATCGACAGAGCGAATTCATACTCAAGGGACTTTTTCCGAAACGGGTAACTCTAAAGACGTCGCTATTAAAGGTCAGGGATTCTTTCAGGTCCAGTTGCCTGATGGAACAACCGCTTATACGCGTGATGGTGCCTTCCAGCTTGATGGTAACGGCCAGTTAGTGACGTCCAGCGGCTATCAGGTCCAGCCTGCGATTACTGTTCCGGCGAATGCGACAGAACTGAACATCGGCCGCGACGGTATCGTCAGCGTTAAACTGCAGGGACAGGCGGCAACAAACCAGATTGGCCAGTTGACACTGACGACCTTTATTAATGATAGCGGCCTTGAGAGCATGGGTGAGAACCTGTATCTGGAAACCGCGAGTTCAGGTGCGCCGAATGAAACGAACCCTGGTTTGAATGGCGCAGGGCTGCTGTATCAGAAATATGTCGAAACTTCCAACGTCAATGTGGCAGAGGAATTGGTGTCGATGATTCAGACTCAGCGTGCTTACGAAATCAACAGTAAGGCAATTTCTTCTTCTGACCAAATGTTGCAGAAATTGACCCAGCTGTAATAAGTAACCCGCTAATTTCAGGAGCGAGAGCGGGTGCTCTGGTGGCCTGATGATAGTAGCAATATAGACAGTGTTTAACGGGGTAATGATGACCATAAGCACCAGATGAGTGGGCAAGTATGGCTTTGATTTACCCCGTGAATATGTGAAATAGATTAATTTAAGGCGATATCCGCAGTGATAATGAATGCAAAGTCGGTAATCAAACCACTCCGCCGACCCCGTCTGTTGGCATTGATCGCGATGTTAGCACTTAACGGTTGCGCCTATATTCCGCATGATAAAGTTGTCACAGGGCCAACGACAGCCCAGCCTGGAGCGCCTGTTTTGGCCGGACCCAATGGTTCTATTTTCCAAACCGTGCAGCCGATGAATTATGGCTATCAACCGATGTTTGAAGATCGCCGTCCACGTAATGTTGGCGACACACTAACGATCGTGCTGCAAGAAAACGTCAGCGCCAGTAAAAGTTCTTCTGCCAATGCAAGCAGAGATGGTTCGTCCACGTTTGGTCTGACTGCGACGCCTCGTTATCTGGAAGGCCCACTCGGCAATAACCGAGCCGCGCTGAATGCCACCGGAACAAACGAATTTACAGGCCAAGGTGGTGCGAATGCGAACAACACGTTCAGTGGCACCATTACGGTTACGGTTGGCCAGGTTCTGGCTAATGGCAACCTGCAAGTTGTTGGCGAAAAACAAATTGCAATTAATCAGGGTACTGAGTTTATCCGTTTCTCCGGTGTCGTTAACCCGAGAACGATTAGCGGCAGCAACTCGGTACCATCAACTCAAGTCGCAGACGCGCGCATTGAATATGTCGGTAATGGCTATATTAACGAAGCGCAAAACATGGGCTGGTTACAGCGGTTCTTCCTCAATGTTTCTCCGTTCTAAGCTTAAGAGGCCTGCCATGCGGATTGCATCATTTTTCACTGTACTGCTGACATTACTGACGCTGAATATTTCCTCTGCGTCGGCAGAGAGAATTCGCGATCTGGTGAATATCCAGGGTGTACGCGGCAATGCGTTAATTGGTTATGGTTTAGTGGTTGGTCTGGATGGTTCTGGTGACCAGACCATGCAGACGCCGTTTACGACGCAAAGCTTAACTAACATGCTTTCCCAGTTGGGGATTACTGTTCCTGCCGGAACCAACATGCAGTTGAAAAATGTGGCGGCGGTGATGGTCACGGCGGAACTTCCGCCTTTTGGCAGAACCGGCCAAAATATTGATGTCGTTGTGTCTTCACTCGGTAATGCGAAGAGCCTGCGCGGTGGGACGCTGCTAATGACCCCATTGAAAGGGGTCGATAATCAGGTTTATGCCCTTGCTCAAGGTAACGTGCTGGTTGGCGGCGCTGGCGCATCTGCTGGCGGAAGCAGTGTTCAGGTTAACCAGCTTGCTGGCGGTCGAATCAGTAATGGTGCGGTTATCGAGAGAGAGCTGCCAAGCACGTTTGGCACATCGAATACCATCATGCTGCAATTGAAGAACGATGACTTCTCGATGGCGCAGAAGGTGAGTGATGCGATAAATCGCTCTGGATACGGTGGTACCGCGAGTCCGTTGGATTCTCGGACTATTCAGGTCCTTGCCCCACATGGTAACAGCTCTCAGGTTCGCTTTTTGGCCGATATCCAGAATATTGAAGTTAACGTCGGTATCCAGGACGCCAAGGTTATTATCAACTCCCGTACCGGATCTGTTGTAATGAACCGCGATGTCACGCTGGATAGTTGTGCTATTGCTCAGGGCAACCTTTCTGTGACTATCAATCAGCAAGCCAATGTTAGCCAGCCTAATACGCCATTTGGTGGCGGCCAGACGGTGGTCACGCCGCAAACTGAGATCTCGGTTCAGCAAGCAGGCGGTTCTTTACAGCGAGTCAATTCCAGCGCCAACCTCAACAATGTCGTGCGTGCACTGAATTCCCTGGGGGCGACGCCGATGGAGCTGATGTCTATCCTACAGGCGATGCAAAGCGCTGGCTGCTTGCGTGCCAAACTGGAAATTATCTAATGAGTGATATACAGACGCTGAATAATGCGGCCTATGATGCGCAGTCCCTGAATACGCTGAAGCGTGAGGTTTCAGGCAATCCTCAAAGTAAAGAGGGGATCAGGGCAGTTGCGCAACAAATGGAAGGCGTGTTTGTACAATTGATGATGAAAAGCATGCGTTCAGCGATTCCGCAGGACGGGCTCTTCAATAGCGATCAGACGCGTCTGTATACCTCAATGTATGACCAGCAAATTGCTCAGGAGATCTCAACTAAGGGCAAGGGACTTGGACTCGTGGATGTTATGGTTGAGCAATTGACCCGACAATCCCCCGATGCTACGGCGGCTAAAGCCGCTGTTCCGTCTGTTCCATTAACATTCGATGGTGATGTGCTCAAAAGCATGCCAACTGCGGCCTTGGAACAGATGGTACGTAAAGCGCTACCTAAATTGCCAACGACAGGTTCAGCGTTGCCGCTATCCAATAGCAATTTTGTGTCTCAGATTTCCTTACCTGCTCAGATTGCCAGTCAGCATAGTGGAATACCTCATCACCTTATCCTCGCTCAGGCTGCGCTTGAATCTGGCTGGGGACAGCGTGAAATCCCTACCGAAGACGGGCGCCCAAGTCATAATCTGTTTGGTATCAAAGCAGGCAGTAGCTGGAATGGGCCGACAACAGAGATAACTACGACAGAGTATGAGCAAGGCGTGGCCAAAAAGGTAAAAGCCAGCTTCAGAGTGTACGATTCCTATATTGAGGCTATTGGCGACTATGTGAAGTTGTTGACTAATAACCCACGCTATTCTGCTGTGATGAGCGCAGGAACGGCTGAGCAAGCGGCTCATGCGTTACAAAAGGCAGGTTATGCAACGGATCCACAATATGCCCAAAAACTGGTTAGCATGATCCAGCAAATGAAGAATTCAGGTGAGAAAGTCGCGAAAGCCTACACCCACGATTTGAGTCGGCTATTTTGATTTTTTTATTCAAGATTTGTGCTTCCTGACCGATATAGTAATTAACTTATGTAGCGTATTTGCTGCTTTCAGCATTTAGTTAATCGCGCAGGGCGAAAAAACCTGTGTAAAAGGAACAACACCCTATGTCCAATTTACTTAACACAGCGATGAGTGGCTTAAAAGGTGCACAGGTTGCGCTGAGTACCGTGAGTAACAACATTAGTAATCAGGCTGTTACTGGCTATAGTCGGCAAAATGCGATTCTTGAGCAAGCAACGAGCAGCAGCACATCCGCTGGGTATATTGGTAACGGTGTCAATGTTGTTAGCATTAATCGTCAGTACAATGAGTTCATCACCAACCAGCTTCGTTCTGCGCAAACGACAAGCAGCTCAGTTACCGCTTATTACGAGCAGATTTCCAAGATTGATAATCTGCTGGCCAGTAGTACGACTAGCCTGTCATCAACGGTACAGGACTTCTTTTCTAACCTGCAAAACCTCACCAGCAACGCGGGTGATTCGTCTACTCGTCAAACGGTACTGGGCAAAGCTGAAGGGCTGGTAAACCAATTCAAGGTCACGGATAAGTATCTGCGTGACATGGAAAGTGGGCTGAATACACAGATTCAAAGCACTGTTGGCCAAATTAATACGTATACCGACCAGATCGCATCGTTAAACAACGAAATCACGAAACTAATGGGCGCAAATAGCGGCACGATGCCTAACGATTTGCTTGATCAGCGAGACCTTCTGGTCGATCAGCTTAATAAATTAGTCGGTGTTGATGTTACCGTTCAGGATGGGACGGTTTATAACGTTGCATTGAAGAACGGTACTAACTTGGTTCAGGCGGGTACCAGCAATCAATTAGTTGCGATTAGTTCCAGCAGTGACCCGTCTCGTCTCACCATCGGATATAAAGACCGGACAAACGACGTTGTCACGTTGAATGAGAGTACGTTAACGGGTGGTTCATTAGGTGGCTTGATCGCTTTCCGTACAGAGACGCTAGATGAGGCGCGTAATCAGCTAGGGCAGTTAGCATTAGCATTTGCTGATGCATTTAATGCGCAGCACCAAGAAGGTTTTGACCACGATGGTGTTAAAGGCGGCGACTTCTTCTCTTTTGGTAAAGCTGTTGCTCTGAACGACAGTAAGAACGCGGGGAACGCCGTGTTGACCCCGTCTTACACTGACACCAAAGACGTGCAAGCGACCAATTATACGATTAAATATGATGGCGCTAGCTGGCAGGTGACACGTTTGTCTGACAATTCGAAATTTACGGCGTCAGTGGATACTACTGATAATAGCCTGAACTTTGATGGCATCAAGATGACTATCACGGGAACGCCTGCGACGAACGACAGTTTCCTGCTCAAGCCAGTTAATGACGTGATTATCGACATGTCAGTGGCTATTTCCGATCCTAATAAAATTGCTGCTGCATCCGTTAAGCTTGATGATGCGGGCAACCCGGTTGTGGATGGAAGCGGCAATCCCGTATTTGGCGGTGTAGGTGATAATACCAACGCTAAGGCGCTGTTGGCACTGCAAAATGAGAAGATTGTAGGCGGAAAGGCCAGTGTTTCTGGCGCATATGCGAGCTTGGTGGGCATGATTGGTAACCAGACCAGTACGCTGAAGATAAATAACACATCGCAGGAAAACGTTGTTAAGCAACTGACGGCAGAGCAGCAATCTGTAGCTGGTGTGAATCTAGATGAAGAGTACGGCGATCTGATGCGTTATCAGCAATATTACATGGCCAATGCTCAGGTCATCAAAACAGCACAATCCATATTCGACGCTTTATTAGCTGCACGTAGCTAGTTTGACCATTTGATAAAGAGGAATTAATACCATGCGCTTAAGTACTAGCATGATATATCAGCAAAATATGCAAGGCATTCTGAATGGTCAGACCGCGTGGCAAAAAACGGGTGAGCAATTATCTACCGGTAAACGTGTCGTAAACCCATCAGATGACCCGATTGCTGCGGCGGGCGCCATTATGCTTGGTCAGGCTCAATCAGAGAATGGTCAGTACACGCTGGCTCGTACCTTTGCTAAGCAAAGTATGTCTCTGGAAGAGTCTATCCTGGACAAAAGCACGACCACGATTAGCAGCGCATTGACCGAAGTAATCAAAGGCGGCGGTGTTCTGAGTGATGACGACCGTAAATCGGTCGCGACCTCCCTGCGTGGTATGAAAGCTGAATTGCTGAATATGGCCAACAGCACCGATGGCAACGGTAATTATATTTTTGCCGGTTACAACACGGACAAAATTCCTTTTGTTGAGGGAACCAGTGGCGTTGAGTATTTGGGCGGTAGCCAGGCGATTTCACAACGCGTAGATGCAGCCCGGAATATGACAGTCAGCCATGTCGGCTCTGCGGTGTTCAATGGAACGACCGGTGATGCTCAAGCAGAACCGGATGGCAGCATCCAATCCGATTTATTTGAGACTTTGGATATTGCAATTAAAGCGCTTGAAACACCTCTTGCCGATGCTGACGATGCAACAAAAGCCAGTGTAGCAGCGGCGTTAGAGACGGCAAACCGCGGTTTAAAAAATTCATTTAATAACATTTCAGCCGTTCGTGCAGAGTTGGGTATTCAGCTCAATGAGATTGATAACCTTGATGCTATTGGCAAAGATCGTGATGTAGCGAATAAGACGGCGTTGGGACAACTGCAGGATACTGACTGGTATGACGCAATTTCGTCTTATGTCATGCAGCAGTCTTCTCTACAGGCTTCTTATACGGCTTTCCAAAATATGCAAGGAATGTCGTTATTCCAGATGAAATAGTAGTAATAGACGATATTTTTCTATTCTACTTTACAGTTTGAATACGCTTAAACCGGGCGTATTTTTTAGGCGTGTCATTCTCTTCATTAATACCGAATGGATGACATGCCATTTTTTATTCTCCCATCATCCTCAATTCTCTCTGATATTCCCTTTTATATAACACCTATTATTTTAGTACACAGATTGTTTTAGTGTATCGATGTCTGATGTAACCCCACGTAAGATTTAGCAAAATCACAGCTTCGTATAGCCATACGCATAGGATGAGCTACGATACCAAACCGTAAGGATCTTCAATGGGAATCAATCGGCACGTACGGCACCCATATTGGTTTCACGTTGATCACTACAGATTTATATAAGGCGCTAAGAACTTGATAGTTGAGTGAGGATATCAGCAAGTAAATCGAACACTTCGCTGAATAAATGCTCTGCGAAGGGAGGGAGTAATGGAAGTAATAAACCTAATGTCATGATTCCCACCGTGAGGGTAATTGGGAAGCCAACGACAAATATCGAGAGTTGAGGTGCCATACGGTTCAGCATGCCTAACGCCAGGTTGATGGTCAGCAATAGGGTTATGATTGGCAGCGCTAGCATCAATCCGTTGATAAAAATCAGTCCACCTGCACGAGCAAGAGCAAGGAAAGCATGGCTATTAACAGGATTGGCACTGATTGGCAGAGTATAGAAACTATCTGCTAATAACGAAATCATCCAGAGGTGCCCATCAAAGGTTAAAAACAGCAGGATTGCGAGAATATTCAGGAAGCGAGCGATTACCTGCATATTCGGGCCGCCAGTGGGATCAAAGAAGGTCGCAAAAGCGAGACCCATTTGTAAACCAATGAGCTCGCCAGCATGGCGAATAGCGGCAAATGCTAACTGCATTGATAGGCCGAGCGTAACGCCGATGAGAATTTGCTGTATTAACAGCCATACGCCTGCGACGGAAAAAATGGGCGTGGTGTTTAACGGCAAATAGGGTGCAACGAGCAGCGTAATCAGTACACCCAGGCCGATTTTTACCCGATTGCCAATCGCTCTCTCGTTAAAGACAGGTGCGGTGCTGATCAGTGCAAGAATTCTGACAAAAGGCCAGAAAAACTGGCTGACCCAATTCACCATGTCCCAACTATTAAACGTCAGCATGTTTACCCAATAATATTAGGTAGCTGGCCGAATAGCGTACGCATGTAGTCCAGCATGAGGTTTAACATCCAGGGCCCAGCGATCACTAAGGTGAAGAAGACAGTTAGGATTTTAGGGATAAACGACAGCGTCATTTCGTTTATCTGAGTAGCAGCCTGCAAGAGACTAATAAGTAGTCCGCTGAGTAGTGCTGCCATTAACGGAGGTGCCGCCAACGCCAATGCTACTTTCATTGCTTCATAGCCAAGCGCCATCACCGATTCTGGTGTCATAGTCGCATTCCTCTATTCGTCTAACTATAAAAACTCTGGGCTAATGAACCGAGTAGCAGCTGCCAGCCATCGACTAATACGAAAAGCATGAGTTTAAAAGGCAATGAAATGGTTGCCGGAGGAACCATCATCATCCCTAGCGCCATCAATACGCTGGCAACAACGAGGTCAATGATGAGGAAAGGGATAAATACGGTGAAACCAATTTGGAAAGCGGTTTTTAGCTCACTTGTCACAAATGCGGGGAGAAGTACACGCATGGGTACCGCTTCAGGTCCCTGGATCTCTGGAATTTCTGCCAACCGGGTAAACAACGCCAGATCGGTTTCCCGTGTCTGCCGCAGCATGAATTCACGGACTGGCTCCGCGCCACGTTCTATGGCGACTTCCATGCTTATTTGATCCTGACTGAAGGGAAGATAGGCTTCGTCATAAACACGGTTTAACACGGGCGACATGACAAAGAATGTCAGGAAAAGCGTCAATCCAAGCAATACCTGGTTCGGTGGTGCGGTTGGCGTACCTAGTGCGTTACGTAACAAGCTCAATACAATGATGATCCGGGTGAAGCTGGTCATCATTAACAATGCAGCAGGAAGAAATGTTAATGACGTGAGTAAAACCAGCGTCTGTACGGATAGCGTCCAGCTCTGTCCACCGTTAGGCAAAGGTTGCGTCACAATACCAGGAAGCTGTGCCCACACCGATGGTGCCATGAACAATAAACCGATGGCAAAAGCGTAGCGCAGTGTGCGAAGCAGGGCGGTGATACGACAATAATTAGGCAAGACACTCATTCCGATTTTTCCGGACGCTTTAAAACTTTCTTTAACAGTTGATTGAAATCTACTGGTTTGGTTTCACCAGTTGAGGAACTGTCGTTGGTTGGTTGCGCTGAAAGCGTATGCAGCGGCGTGATTTGCTGAGCCGTAACACCTAGCACCAGCCAGGTCTTATCAACTTCTACAATAACGACACGTTCACGCTGCCCGACAGGGCAACTGGATACCACTTTTAGCAACTTGTTTTGCTTGGCTTGGGGAGCAAAACCGAGTTTACGAGCTAGCCAGGCAATCAGCAGAATAAATAATAAAATACCAGCTAGCACGCTACCAACCTGTGTCAGTAACATGCTGCCGGTAAGTGGTGGCTCAGTAACAAGTGTTGACTGCTGACTTGCTACTGGGGCTGGAGATGGTGTAGAGGCTATTGCCATTAACGACTCAGGCGGCGCATACGTTCGGATGGCGTGATGATATCTGTAATACGAACACCGTACTTGTCAGATACAACAACAACTTCACCCTGGGCGATCAGATAACCATTGATCAGGATATCCAACGGTTCACCGGCTAAGCCATCAAGTGCAACAACAGAGCCCTGAGTCAGGCGCAGTAACTCTTTTATCGTCATTTTGGTCCGGCCAAGCTCAACGGTGAGTTTGACAGGAATATCCAATATCAGGTCGATATCCTGCAGAGCACCCAAGGGGTCATGACCTTCTAGCGACTTAAAAATGCCTTCTGTTGTCGCGGCCGGTTTTTCTGCAGCCTGCTGCTCGTTAAACGCATCAGCCCACAGATCGTCCACTGATTCCTTATCGTCGGACGGTTTCTTGGTGTCACTCATGGGGCTGTTCCTCGTTATCCAGAGAATTCAATATAGGGTTAATCAAATGTTCAACACGTAGGGCATATTGCCCGTTTAATGTGCCATATTGGCTAGTCAGTACGGGCACGCCGTCAACATGAGCAACGATCTTGTCAGGTTTGTCGATCGGTAACACATCGCCAGGCTGTAGCTTCAGAATCTTGGAGAGTCGCAGCGGAATATCAACAAAGCTTGCAACTAATTCCAATTCGGAATGCTGTACCTGCTTAGCTAAGGTATCACGCCAGCTCTGATCTTCCTGACGTGAGTTTTCCAATGGCGGATTCGCGAGCAGTTCACGCAGCGGTTCGATCATTGAAAAAGGAATACAGATGTTAAATTCGCCAGTCAGCGAACCGATCTCAACATGAAACGGAGTAGTCACAACGATATCATTAGGTGACGTCGTGATGTTGGTAAACTTGACCTGCATTTCTGAACGCACGTATTCGATGTCAAGTTTGTAAATCGCATTCCAGGCTTCACCATAAGCCTCCAGAGCCAAACGCAACATACGCTTAACTACGCGCTGCTCGGTGTGGGTAAATTCACGCCCTTCAACTTTTGTCGGGAAACGGCCATCACCGCCGAAGAGGTTATCTACGGCGATAAATACCAGGCTTGGTGAAAATACAAATAATGCGGTACCACGTAGCGGTTTTAAGTGAATCAGATTCAGGTTTGTCGGTACGGGAAGGTTCCTGGCAAACTCATGATAAGGCTGGATCTTAATCGCACCTACAGTGATATCGGGACTACGGCGTAACAGGTTAAACAATCCCATACGGAATTGACGCGCAAAGCGCTCATTAATGATTTCTAATGCCTGTAAACGCTCGCGGATAACGCGTCGTTGAGTATTCGGGTCATAGGGCTTGACGCCCCCATCCGCTTTTGACGACGCATTTGCATCAGCGTTGCTATCGCCGCTGTCGCCATTTAATAATGCATCAATTTCTGCTTGTGAAAGAATGCTATCGCCCATAATGGTTACCGCAGTATAAAGGCCGTGAACAGAACATCAGTAACGACCTGGTTAGGTTGACCAGGAACTAATGGTGGGCTTAGCACTTGCTTAATTTGCTCTATCAGATGTTGTTTACCCTGCTCATTGGCAAGCGCAATCGCGTCCTGACGAGAAAGCAGTAATAGCAGTCTGCTGCGAACTTCTGGCAGATAATTAGTGAACCGTGTACGCGTTGCTTCATCTGGTAAACGCAGCGTGAATCCAACATATAACACGCGATCAGGGTCATTATCTGCATTGACAAGATTAACGGTAAAGGTATCCAGTGGCATGAAAACAGGCTCTGGCGGTGGCGGTGCTTCTTGCTCAGCCGTTGCTGCGTTTTTCTGATTTAATAACCACCAGGCGGCACCCGCAGCACCAGTTGCAGCGAGAGCAACGATAATCAGTAGTATTAGCCAAATAGACCGTTTACGTCCTGGTCGAACTTGCATATCAGACATAGCCAAAGATAGTTCCCGTTACTTATCGATACTTATTGCTGGATGGAATCAACAATAAATAAATGCGTAATGTCGATGATTATCCTGCCTATTGCAATGTTCAATACAGAGAATAGGCAGGGAAAATCGTGCTAACTTATTCGTTTACTTCACTTTCAGGCAAAGATATCAACGCCGTTGACGGATGATGCCATTGATCTTAACTGTTCTGGTACGTCTAATAATTCACTTGTGCTTTCTGACGAATGACCAAACTGTTGCTGGTAAGACGGACCACGGCTGTTGCCATCGTTGTTATTACCCGCCGTTTGCTGCTGCCAGGCTGAGGCGTCACTGCCTACACTGCTCTGACCAAGGTTAATTCCGCTCTCTGCCATCGCATTACGTAGGTGAGGCAGTGCAGCTTCCAGCGCTGAGCGAACCTGACTGTTTGCGGAAGCAAGGTGAATTTGAGCCTGGTTATCATCGATTTTTAGACTGATGTGCAGGGCACCCAATTCCTGTGGGTTCAAACGCAACTCTGCGGTTTGCTGACCATTACGGCTGAACATAATGATTTGCTGGCCCAATGCATCTTGCCATTGCGGTGAACCAAATGGTGCATTCAGCTGTGCGCTTGCTGCCTGAGGGGCTGGAGTCGTCGTTCCCACTGATGCCGGCTGAATATGCATAGCCTGTGCGACAGGCGGTGTTGTTTGAGACGCCCCGTTGCCTAATGTAGAGACTGATTCAGACGCATTGCGATCGCCCGCAAGAGAACTTGGCGTCGTTAGCACAAACTTTGCAGCTTCATCCGCAGATTCGGTTGTTAGTGAGTTTTGCTTGGCTGCATGATGCAGATCGCGTGAAATGCCTGCATCTTTATCTGGCATCACTGACGTGTCGAGCAATGTTGCCAGCGTGCCTTTGGCACTTTCACCCGCATTATTGAGTACAGATGTGGCCTCATTCTGGCGCTTAGCGTCAATGAACCCTGGAATATTTAAACCTGTAGTAGCGGCAGTCGCTCCGATGTTATCAGCTGCAGTTTGTGCAGAGAGCGGCGTTGTTTGCAACATGGCAAGCAGTGCCTGCATGGCGATGGTGTCATCTGTCGTGCTGGCGCTCTCTTTTTTGTCCAGATTCTTAAACTTCGCCTGCTCTACCATTTCTGGATTTTGCTTACCCGCTGTAAGCGTTGCTCCCATAAGAGAGCTAAAAGAAGAAAGCAGAGCATTGACATCATCACGGCTAAGTGAAGCATTATCTTTCCCTAACGCGCTTAGCAGGGCTTCTTCGTCTACTTTATCGAGTGTTTTTTTACCCGAAGTATCGGCTACTTGTGATATGCGTTTGCTCAACAGATCAACAAAATCTTTTGGCAGTTCACCCTGTGTCAGTAATGAAGCAGAAGAACTGCTTGTATCACTGGCAGTGGTAGCTATAGGTAACGCGGACAGATTCATGATTCTGCTTTCCTCTGTGAGGCCCGTTGGGCAAATTCATCCATTTGTTTTTGTTCTATTTTATTTTCTTTGGCAAGCTGTCTTGTCAGTTCGCGATCCTGCAATTTTTCAAATGCGTTCAAGCGCTGCTGTTTTTCTTGCCAGGTCTTCATTGCTAAATCTAAACGTGATGTCCACTGCGAAAGCTGTTGCCTGTGTTGCTCAATTGCACTGTCCAACGTTCGGATGAACTGCTGATAATTTTGCCAACTATTGTTTGCCATACCAGAGGACATCGTCGAATTCAATTTTTGACGATAGTCATCCTGATAGTTTAACAGCATATTGAGCTGCTGCTCGGCCTGTTGATGTGCCTGACGCACTTGTCCCAACTGACCTGCTGCTTTCTCAACGTCCTTCTGCGCCAGTTCGCGTAGTGTAACCAGCGGTGACTGGGTTTTCATCTGCTCTCCTACTCGTTACGAGGGAAAATAGTGTGCAACGCCTGGCAGGACTCTTCATAGTTACTCTGTTCAAACATCCCCTGCTGCAAGAAGGCTTCCAGGTGCGGGTAAAGCCGAATTGCCTTGTCAAGCATAGGATCGCTGCCTGCGGCGTAGGCACCAACACTGACTAAATCACGGTTACGTTGGTAGCTGGATAGTAACTGTTTAAACTGCCTTACAGAAGCATAATGACCTTCATCGATCAGCGCTGTCATCGCACGACTAATTGATGCTTCAATATCAATTGCCGGATAATGACCAGACTCCGCTAATTGACGTGACAAGACGATGTGTCCGTCAAGAATAGCACGAGCGGAGTCAGCGATAGGATCCTGCTGATCGTCACCTTCTGTTAGAACAGTATAGAAGGCGGTGACTGAACCACCTCCATGAATACCATTACCGGCGCGCTCGACTAGTGCGGGTAATTTAGCGAAGACAGAAGGGGGATAACCCTTGGTTGCCGGCGGTTCGCCAATCGCTAACGCAATTTCACGCTGTGCCATGGCATAGCGCGTGAGCGAATCCATGATGAGCAGAACGTGATGTCCACGATCGCGAAAATCTTCAGCAATACGCGTCGCATAGGCGGCACCTTGCATCCTTAATAATGGAGAAACATCAGCCGGTGCGGCAATAACGACGGAACGTGCTCGTCCTTCCGTGCCCAGGATATTCTCAATAAAGTCTTTTACTTCTCGGCCACGTTCACCGATAAGGCCGACAACGATAACGTCAGCTTGAGTATAGCGTGCCATCATTCCCAACAGCACACTTTTACCCACCCCTGAACCCGCAAATAGACCCATTCGCTGCCCCCGACCTACGGTAAGCAAAGCGTTGATGGCTCGAACACCCACGTCCAACACGCTTTCGATTGGCGTTCTTTGTAATGGGTTGAACGGCGGGGTAATCAGTGGTGCGCGATAGCCTGTATCCGGCGCGGGTAAACCATCCAGTGGTTTTGCACTACCATCCAGTACACGACCCAGTAATTCAGGGCCTAATGGTAATTGTTTCCCCTGACTACTGCTGTCCTGACCGACGCGGGCGTAGACACGCGCTCCGGGGGTAATACCTTCAACTTCTTCCAGCGGCATAAGAAAGAGTTTTTGCCCGTTGAAACCGACGACTTCGCTTTCGATTTCTTCAACCTGCGAACCATTCTGCCGTTCAATGAGGCAGGTGGCGCCCAGCGGCATATGTAACCCTGTCGCTTCCAATACCAAACCTGTCGCCCGGGTTAAGCGGCCGTAACGACGCACCGAAGGCGTGTCATCAATGCGCTTCTCAAATGAATCGAGAGAAGAAAGCCAGCGTCCGAGGCGTGAAGTCATTATAGTTCTCCCGGTGCGGCTAAACGGCAAAGCTCATGCCAGCGTGTTGCCAGGCTGGCATCCAGATCGCCTTCTTCTGCGCTGACTTTACAACCACCAGGGTGAAGTTGGCTATCGGCAAGCAATCTCCAACCATGCAAACTGAGTGTCGGACCCAAATATTGTTCAACACGTTCCAGGTCTGAAGGGTGAACGCGCAGTTGCGTTTTCCCTGAAAACATAGGCTCTTGCTGAATCAACTGCTGTATTTGACCAAGCAGCGCATTACCATCGCATACCGGAGGTTGCCCCAGAATCTGCTTGGCTGCGGTCAAAGCCAACTGCATCAGGCGAGCTGGGATCACACTGTCGAGTGTATCCAGCGACTGTTGAAATTCGGTGACCATTTGCTGCATCTGTTCAATAATCGGTTGCTGCTGCTGTAAGGCGTTCTGCAAACCTTGCTGTTGCCCCTTGGCTAAACCTTCCTGATAACCCGCGTCATAACCTTGTTGATGGCCTTGCGCGAAACCCGTTTCTCGTGCCTGTTGCATTGTGCTTTCACGCAGAGAAGCGAGTTCCTCCTCGGCAGCAGAAAGGGCATTTTCTTCAGAGAAACGCTCCATGTCCGGCAATTCAGGTTCGTCACTCACCTGATATGTTGGAACGGACTTTGAAACGGGCTCCGCCAGATCGTTGAGCTTCCAGGGTTGCCAGGCCAGATTTTTGGGGGCGTTAGACATAAGCATCCTCGCCGCCACCGATAATCATCTCGCCGCTGTCTGCCAGTCGACGGACGATAAGCAGAATAGCTTTTTGTTCGTTTTCGACCTGCGACATACGTACTGGACCGCGAGTTGAAAGGTCGTCGCGAAGAATTTCCGCAGCACGTTGAGACATGTTGCGCAGGAATTTCTCGCGTAAAGGCTCTTCGGCACCTTTCAATGCCAACAGCAGGGACTCGGACTCGACTTCTTGCAGGAGGCGTTGGATGCTGCGGTCGTCCACGTCCACCAGATTTTCGAACAGGAACATTTCGTCGATGATTTTCTGTGCCAGTTCGCCATCGAATTCGCGTACTGCATCGATAACCGCTTCTTCCTGCTGAGTTTTCATCAGGTTGATAATCTCAGCAGCAGTACGAACACCACCCATTTTGCTACGTTTGAGATTCTGGCCATCCAGCAAGCCATTCAGAACGTCTGTCAATTCTGCCAGAGCGGAAGGTTGAACGCCGCCGAAGGTCGCGATACGTAGCATAACGTCGTGACGAAGACGTTCGTCAAACAGAGCCAAGATATCGGCAGCCTGAGCGCGTTTCAGGTGCACCAAGATGGTTGCGATAATCTGTGGATGCTCATCGCGAATAAGGTCTGCGGCAATCTGCGGCTCCATGAAGTTGAGTGTTTCCATTCCACTTGTAGAGTCGCGGCTTTCCAGAATATCTTCCAACAGGCTGGATGCACGTTCTTCACCAAGCGCTTTGACAAGCACTGAGCGCAGGTAGTCACCGGCATTAACACTGAGAGCGGCATATTGCTCTGAATCAGACTCAAATTCTCTCAGGATTTCGAGTAACTGCTGTTGTGATACCTGTCGCATGTTCGCCATTGCAGCACTAAGATGCTGTACTTCTTTGGTCGAAAGATGAGTAAACACTTCTGCGGCGCGGTCTTCACCAATGGTCATCAATAAGATGGCGCTTTTTTCTGTTCCAGTCAGGGTCATAGTTCAGTACTCATCCATTGGCGAATGACCAGAGCGACAACGCGTGGATCGTTCTCTGCCATTTCACGTATACGGTTACTTTGCATTTCTGCATTGACGCGTTGCTGCGATTTCCGCTGTTGTTCAACTTCCGAGCTACTCAAGTTGACCATAACATCGTTGTCTGCACCTTGAGACAGCGCTGCCGCCGCCAATGCCGCTTCTTGTTGCTGTGTTTTTCTCTGCAGTTGTGGACGAACCAGTTTACGCCACAGAATCCAGGCAACGATCAGAACCAGCAGCCAACGGCCAGCTTCGATTAGGAGATCGAGAAATGCTTGTTTTTGCCAGAACGGGAGTTCGCCAGAACCATCGGTGCTGTCCATAAATGGCGTATTAACGACATTTAATGTATCGCCGCGTTCAGCAGAGAAGCCCATTGCTTCGCGTGCTACTGTTTCAATCTGCTTGATCTGTTCTTCCGTCAGCGCAACGGGTTTGCCATCCTCACCAGGAGGCTGGTAGTTAACAATAACGGCCGCAGACAAGCGCTTTACACCACCTGTGCTGTGTTTGGTATGTAAAATCGTCTTGTCGACTTCATAGTTGGTTGTTGCATCATTGCGAACATTTGATGTTTGAATAACGGTATTCGCATTTGCTGCATTAGCTTGCGCACCTGCTGCATTGTTTTGGTTCTGCTGGCCAGCCTGATTGTTCGCATTGGCATTGGCATTGGCATTATTTGGCTGCGTTGCAATAGGGGCTGTAGGTGCCGGTGCGGGCTGATTGGTTAATGCACCAGGGACGCCACCGACGTTCGGGCCTCCTCGTTGCTCACTCTGGCTGGTTTGCTGAGAGCGAACCGCCGCTTTATCTGGCGGTTGGTTGGGTTGGTATTGTTCGTCAGTTTGTTCACGAGCAGAGAAATCGATTTGCGCGGTGACCTGGGCATGTACGTTACCCATGCCCACCATTGGCGCAATGATGGATTCTATGCGGCGTTGGTACATCGCCTCGACTTCGTTACTGTACTTCAGTTGCGCAGCATTCAGATCGCGGCCGCTGCCGCCAGCTTGGGTTAACAGGCGTCCGGTCTGATCAACGACCGTAACATTATCTGGTGGCAGGCCAGCAACACTGCTGGAAACCATATAAACGATGGAATTGATTTGCCCTTCATCTAACGCACGACCCGGTTGTAATGTCAGGGTGACAGAAGAAGAGGGCGCTTTTTGCTCACGAACGAACAGCGAAGGCTTCGGTATGGCAAGGTGAACTCGCGCATTCTGAACGGGGCCGAGCGTTTCTATCGTTCTGGACAGTTCACCTTCCAGCGCACGCTGGTAATTAATCTGCTCGCTGAATTGGCTGATGCCGAACTTTTCCTGGTCGAGCAATTCAAAGCCAACTGCGCCGCCTTTTGGCAGTCCCAATTGAGCAAGTCTGAGTCGGGTCTCATAAACATTAGCGGCGGGAATCATGATCGCTCCGCCATTTTCTGCAAAGCGATAAGGGATATTCAGCTTTGTTAATTCGCTGACAATCGCACCACCGTCACGGTCATTTATATTGCTATAAAGCACTCGATAGTCTGGACCTTTGGCCCATAGCGTCAACGCAACGACGATCGCAATGGTTGCAGCGGCTGCGATCAATAGCGGAATTTTCGGATTGGCGCGTAACCGGTTGAGTATTTCGCCAAAGCTATTTTTACCGGTAGCGGCGCCGGTTAATGAGGCGTTCATACTCTATCTCTGCTTGGTTGTTGAACGATATACTTAACGTTGTGACGTGACAAAACAGAACTCCCTGATTGCGCAATCAATAAAACATTTCGCCTACATTTATCGGCATGTCATTATTTTCCGTAAAAGAAAAATCGATGGGTCGATAAGGTGGCATTTTTCGCGCTAATTGTGCGATTTATCTGAAAAGCGGTGTGATAGGGTAATGCTGTCATAGAAAATGCATAAGCAGTCTACTCTGTATGATGTAGTGAGGTGTTATGTCAGTTCAAGGTATTGATGGCGTTTTACAGCAAATGCAGGTCAAAGCTCTGCAGGCCGCTGACACGCCAATAGCCAGACCATCGGTAGAACCTGGTTTTGCCAGTGAGTTGAAAGCCGCGATCGATAAGATCAGCGACACACAACAGACGGCTCGTACGCAGGCTGAAAAATTTACCTTGGGTGTGCCAGGCGTAGCATTGAATGATGTGATGGTGGATTTGCAGAAATCATCCATTTCAATGCAGATGGGCATTCAGGTGCGTAATAAACTGGTATCTGCGTATCAGGAAGTGATGAATATGTCTGTTTGATGTTGTCTAATGACATCAACCTGCAACAAGTAAGGCCATTGTGCGTAATCTCACTGTTAATGCAATGAAATTACGCACAATATTTATTTTTCCCAACGCCACGTCTGTCTATTCCTTGTCTTAAGGCTCTCTGCTCTTCACATCCTGAAAGTGTACTAATTTTGTTATGCCAATAGTCTGATTGTGTAGAGTAAAATCACCATTTGTGGGGAAAAAAACGCGCCCGTATCAGGCGGAGATAGGGGCGCGCAGTGTTCTGATATACGAGTGTGAAATTATGAGTTCGGCTCGCCTGGAGCAGGGTCACCCGGCAGCAGTCGCTGCCCTGCAAATTCGCTATACGTCGTATTAATTGACTTTTGCTTCAGTGATTGCCCCATTAACGAACTTAACTCGTCCATCCGCTTCTGCAGAAGTTGTTTTACTTTTGCTTCATTATCCATCACTTCCTGCAAAATTTGTCGCAGATGCAAACGCATCACACTGTCAATTTCGTCAGGAATTGGCGTGTTAACTAAGCCTTCAACGGACTGAACATAAACAATCTCTTGCTCAACCAACGTATCCCATTGGCCGCTGACGGCCAAATGAAGAATTTTTTGACTCAAAGACAAAAGCTGTTGGTAATCTTTTAGAAGCCGATGGGGGGAGGCCATTAGCGTACTTCCTGCTCTGGTTTGTAATTAGGGCCGATTTGCCGCCAGGCATCAGCGATATTTTCCAACAATGCTTCGACGTCCTCTATCGCCTTTGCATCGTTATGTAAATTGGCAATCAACAAACGCTGAGACATGTAATCGTACAGAGCGGACAAGTTTTCAACGAGTTCCCCCCCTCTCTCCATGTCCAATCCGGCTTTTAGTCCGTTATTGATAATGTTGATCGCTTTAGATAGCGCCATCCCTTTGCCTGGGATATCGCCTTGCTCCATGAGGATGCGTGCTCGCACCATTGCACTACGCGCACCATCAAACAGCATGACGATAAGTTGGTGAGGGCTTGCGCTCATCACACTGCTTTCAAGGCCTACCTGAGCATAGGCCTGACTGCCTTTCATATTGTACATCTCGTTACCTATCTACTTAATCGGCAAACTTTAGAGACTGGAGAACATACTTGTTAAGCTTGCACTGGTTGAAGCCATGTTAGACATCGCTTTATCGAGATCTGTAAACTGTTTCTGGTAGCGAGCAATAGTTTCTTCAATACCGGCTTGGATTCGCTGAGATTGTGTATCCAGGCTTTTGATTGTTTTACTAATACTATCTTCTTTGGTTTTGATAGTACCATCAACGGTATCAAGGAGCTCTTTCAGATAAACGCGGGTTTGTGTCGCAAAACCCGTTTTGTCATTATCACCTACGAAAAAGGCTTGAACTTTACCTGGCTCTTCTTTAAGCGCTTTTTCCAAAACCGTGTTGTCTATTTCAAGCTTACCGGTCTTAAAGTTTTGCTTGATGCCTAAATCGGCGAGAATATTAAACTCACCATCTCCGCTTTGTACTGTGGTGAGCTGTCCTTTCAGGGCATTCTGTATGCCACGAACTGTTGAATCACCGATTAATGCACCGTTAGTGGTGGATTGGTCTTCCCCAGCTTCAACTGCGGTGTATTTGGTTTGTGCGGCGATAGTATCTTGCAGACTATTGTAGGCATCAACCCATGCTGTTATGGCAGCTTTCATACCCGTAATGTCTTGATCAACGGTCAGAGTTTCAGGTTTGCTTGTTTCTGTTTTAGCCGTCAACGTTAAGGTGACGCCCTCAAAGGCATCATCAATCGTATTGCTTTGACGTTCAATAGTGATCCCATTTGCAACGATCACTGAATTCTGCGCAGCAACTTTTTCGGTTGTGGTACCCAGAACATTACCGCTGTCTGTTAGCGTGATTTCACCGTCTTCGCCAGTATTTCTGGCTGTCAGCATCAGGTAGTATTCGTTATCTTTGGCTTTGACTACGCTCGCACTTACGCCGCCGTTTGCCTTATTAATCGCATCCCGGACGTCGTTTAACGACGTTTCACCACCTTTAATGTCAACCGTCAATGACTTACCATCGGCCTGAGCGATAGTGAGACTGCTATCTGATGAACTTAGCGCTGTCGTTGCACTTGTGTTAACGCCAGAGATAATGGAGTGAGCTTGAGCTAATTGCTGAACCTCAATACTATAACTACCAGCGACGGCCTTGCTGCTTGTTGTTGCAGTAAATGCCTTATTGGTGCTGGATACTTTGGTATTGGTTATTCCATCAATCGAGCCAGTGACAATGCCGAATGATTGGGATTTGGCTAAGGCATTGGTAGCGGTATTGAGTTTATCGAGTGAACTTTTAAGCGCACTGACACCAGTAAGTTGAGCTTTATAACTGGCTTGTTGCGTTGTAATGGGCGTCAAACGCTGATTCTCAGCTGTTCTCAGTTGCGTTAACAAACCGCTCAAATCTAAACCTGAACCCACACCTAATGAAGATATGCTTGCCATAATCGAATCCTTTATCTATCCAGAGCCAATGGTCTATAAGACGGTTATCGGCAGTACGAATAATAAGTTTAGCATTTTGAGCGAGTGTTATTACTTTCCAGTATCATCGATCTTGCTTTAGGTCGGCAGACCCGTGCCTCAGTTGTGTTACCAGGCGCAAAAAAAAAAGATGTGTGTTAAAAAAATTAAAGCTTTTGAAAAGTGTTCCGATAAACAATCACAACGGGGATGACCCCGTGGGTCTAACCCGAAGCTTACATCTTATTGATTAAGGAACGCTATCATGGCATCGATTAATACTAACATCATGTCTCTGGTCACCCAGAACAACCTGAACAAGTCACAATCTTCTCTGGGCACCGCTATTGAGCGTCTGTCTTCTGGTCTGCGTATCAATAGTGCAAAAGACGATGCTGCTGGTCAGGCGATTGCCAACCGTATGACTGCACAGGTTAAAGGCCTGACTCAGGCTGCGCGTAACGCTAACGACGGTATCTCTCTGACGCAAACGGCAGAAGGTAACCTGAACGAAATCAACAACAACTTACAGCGTGTTCGTGAGCTGGCGGTTCAGGCAGCAAGTGATACCAACGGTAGTACTGACCGTACTTCAATCTACACTGAAATGAAGCAACGTCTGGACGAAATCGACCGTGTTGCTAAATCAGCATCTTTCAACGGCACGAACCTGCTGGACGGCACTGCAAGCGGCGGTATCAACATTCAGGTTGGTGCAAACACCGGTGCTAACGAAGTTATCACTATCGATTCAGGTGCGCTGGTTAATGCCTCAACAACTTCAGGGTTGTCTTCTGGTGTTTCTACTGCGGTAGATGCAATCAGTGGTGGTACTGGTGCTGCAAGTGGTTCAGGTGCTATCGGTGGTTCTGGTGGTCTGGCACAGCAAATCGTCGATGCCGTTGATACCGCACTGAAAGCAGTAGACACCGCGCGTAGTAATCTGGGTGCGATCCAGAACCGTTTCGAATCTACGATCACCAACGTGAACAACACGATCAACAACCTGTCGAACGCCCGTGGCCGAATTCAGGATGCGGATTATGCGGTGGAAGTGTCGAACATGACCAAGGCGAACATTCTGCAACAGGCAGGAACATCCGTTCTGTCCCAGGCGAACCAGGTTCCTCAGACCGTTCTGTCTCTGCTGCGTTAATCGTAAGCAATATAGTATTACTTTTAACCCGGCCATGTGCCGGGTTAAATATATCAATCGCTTGTATTTCAGTGTCATCTTACGCCTGTTTTTAAAGCCTCTTCATGATGCTTCTATCTTAATTTTCTCCATTCTTTATCTTTCTGTACCTTTCGAACAACTTATCTCCTGTTTATAGTCTCCAGAAATAACTTGTAAGTGATTGTTTATCATGAAAGAAAACTAAGTGAGTAATGAAGGGGTTGGCTCTGGTACATTTTGCCAGGAGAAGAAACGATAGTTTTGATTTTAATGCTTTAAATAGCATGGTAATTGATTGGTTTATTTATCGTTTAGTTTGATTTTCTCTCTTTACAATGAAAGTATTTATATATCCGTTTTGTCTACAAGGCTCCTCTCTATGCCACGCGTCTTTATCAGTACACTTCAACTTATCGACTACAGAGATGAAACACTCGCCATTTTGGATCTGATGGGTGGATTCATCGATAGCGGTTGGGGGGTGGATGTGTATTGTCATCAGTATGATACGCGCATAAAAAACCTGATAGAGAAGAAATTTCCAGGTAAAGACATTTTTGCCACTGCTGATACTGATTATATTTTCAATGAAAATTATGATCTATTCTGGATTCAGTATTTTTCACTAAATACCAGTATACTAGACAGGTTCCTGAATGGTGGAGTCACAACGAATATCATATTCGATCACCAGTCATTGGATAGCCGAGAAGCCGCATCGGCTGATATTTTGCTTGAAAACCGCTTATGCGATCGAGCGTTAGTCACATTGCCTCGATTGACCAATTTTTTGAATGAAGGTGGGATAACGAGCTCGTTGATATCCGTATTCCCTCATTCTTCTCCTGATTTTTATTTCAATCACACTTCGCACGCAAATAACAAGAGTCTAAAAAAGATACTTATTGTCGTGGAAGAAACAACACCGATGCTCAAGGCGTTGATAAGTGAATTGGAGAAATTTTCGATAGCTTGTGAAATTATGAACCGAGAGCAATGGGTTCATAATAATACAGTTACGGATTTTGATGCTATTGTTGCTAGTGGGATTATTGCACAATATGCGCTGTGTTTAGGAAAGCCTGCCTATTTGTATCAAGACAATTTTTTCATCGGGTATATTACTGATGAATTGGTTGAGGGCAATGTATTTCGTAATGAAACAGCTGGGAAGGCTCTTTCTTCCGAAGAAGTGGCAGAGAGCATTTATAAGGGTTATGAGCAAGCTGCGAAATATACCCAGCAACGCTCAGATTATTATAATAAATCCTGGCGGTTATCAAATACGTTACCCGAGCTACTTGACAGCTTGCCAGAGCCGACACTTAAAACTATAACCGACCAAGAATTGCAAAGGCTCGCCCTTCATAACTTAACGTTGCAGGATAAAACGAAGCCTTTTTATTCCGTTGATAAGTGGCTGAGTGAGCGATTGATTAGTCCTGCTCGTCGTGATTTATTGCAAGCGTTTATCCAAGCCTATCCAGACATTGGTAATATAAGCATCGCGGTACTGGCACAATCTAACGACAACAATGCCATAAATGCTTCATTAGCGAGTGTCCAGGAGCAATTTTATTTGGCTAAAGAGGTCTATGTACTGACCTCGAATGGTTTCACTTGCGCGGATGCTCCCGGTACAGTTACATGGTTATCATCTGATCGTGTTGAGGAAAGCCAACTGAATGCCGTTCTGGCCCAAACATCAACATCCTATCTGTTAGTTTTACGTGCTGGGGAGCGGTTACTTCCGCATGCATCATTATTATTAGCTGAGCACCGTCTGCGTTTTCCTTCGGCGAAAGCCTTTTATTTTGACGAAGCGATTCTGAAAGAAGGTAAAGCAGAAAATCCAATGCTTAAGCCTGAATGTAATATTGATATGCTGCGCAGTTTTCCCTATATCGGCCGTAATCTAGCCATTGATGTGTCAACTCTGCGTCAACAAGGCATTATTCCTTCGGTAGGCGAATCTCTTGAACTGCATGATGTGATTTGGCAACGGATAGAACAAGAAGGGCCGCAAGCGATTGGTCATATTCCTGAAGTGCTGGTTTATACCACAGACTCATTGTTCGACTGGTTGAACAGCGACGGAGTGACACAGCACTACCCTGATATTATCCAACGCCATCTTGCTCGTTGCCATGTTGAAGCTGTTGTTTCAGCATGCAACAATGATGGGATATGCCGTATTCAATATCAACATGCAAGTAAACCGCTTGTTTCCATCATTATTCCTACGCGTGATCACCTACCTGTAATTAGTCGGTGTATTGAAACGCTGATGGAACGTACGCAATATCTCAATTACGAATTGTTAATTGTCGATAATCAGTCAGCAGAGGCAGGTGCCTGTCAATATTTAAGACAGCTTGCTGCAATGGAATTAACTCAGGTTCAGGTTTTGTCGTGGCCACATCCATTTAATTTTTCCGCCATTAATAATTTTGCTGCTCAAAAAGCGAAGGGCGATGTTCTGCTTTTCCTTAACAATGATACTGAAATTACCAATGGAGATTGGCTGAATGCTTTATTAAATCATGCACTGCGTCCTGAAGTTGGTATTGTTGGGGCTAAACTGGTGTTCGATGATGGACGAATTCAGCATGGCGGTATTGTCTTGGGAATGAATGATAGCGCCGCGATTGCATTTCAGGGGATGGGGGCGGAATCAAAAGGTTATATGAGTCGTCTGCGTACAACTCATAATGTCAGTGCAGTTAGTGCGGCTTGCATGATGATGCGGCGTGACGTTTATGTTGAGCTTGGTGGATTTGATGAGCAGCAATATCCCACCTATTTTGGTGATGTTGATCTTTCGCTTAAAGCACGACAACAGGGCTATCTGGTTGTGTGGACGCCAGAAGCTCAAGTGATGCATTTAGGCGGCGCATCGCGCTTATTACAACAGCACTTCAAGCTGTCACCGTTACCGCAAAAGTCAGATGTTGAGCTGCTTTATGATCGCTGGCTACCGCAACTCGCGAACGATCCGTGCTATCACCCTGCTTACGGTAAGCATGCTCCGGGGTTTTCTCTCACGCCAGAAATGGCTCGATGCCAGCGTGCATTGCCTGGGCGACCTCTGCCTGTGGTAATTGGGAGTCATAGTGATTGGCATGGATGTGGACATTATCGTGTTATTTTCCCTTTTCAGGCATTAGAACGAGAAATGCACATAGAAGGGGGCCTGAAACATGGCGTACCAAAATTGGTCGATGCTGTTGATATGGAACCCGATGTTGTGATTGTTCAATCTGCCGCTGGTGCTCAGACTCCAGAGATGGTGGCACAGTATCGCAAATATACGCGTTCATCGATTGTTGCGGAATTTGATGACTATATTCTTAATATCCCTATCAACAGCGGTAATAGAAAAGCATTCTCGCAGCAATTAATTAAAAATTTCCGTCGTTCGCTGGAATCGGTTGATTGGGTTGTGGTTTCTACGCCAGCACTGGCTGAAGCCTACTCTGCTTACCACTCAGATATTCGTGTTGCATATAACCGTCTACCTACATCCTGGTGGAAAGGGTTAACGAGTCTGCGTCAGCAAGGGCGCAAACCTCGGGTGGGTTGGGCTGGGGGGAGTAGCCATAAAGGTGATTTGGCTATTCTCCGCTCGGTGGTGAAAGCGCTTGAAGATGACGTTGAGTGGGTTTTCATGGGGATGAAGCCTGAAGGTGTGAAATGTGAATTTCACGCAGGTGTCCCTATCGAATATTACCCACAAAAGACAGCGAGCCTGAATCTCGATTTGGCACTGGTACCGCTTGAGTATAATCTGTTCAATGAATGCAAAAGTAATCTACGGCTCATGGAGTTAGGTGCTTGTGGAGTACCGGTAATTTGTACTGACATTGAGCCTTATCGCTGTGGTTTACCCGTAACACGGGTTGATAATCGTTTCAAAGATTGGATGGACGCAATTCGCATGCATATCTCTGATATGGATGCGACAGCAAGAATGGGTGATCAACTAAAAGATACCGTATATAAAGATTGGATGCTTGAAGGTGATGGCTTAACGGATTGGTTACAGGCCTGGTTGCCAAAATAGCGAGATAGCGTAGTAACACAACTTGAGGATGTGATAGCGCATTGGTTGCTGAAGAGCCAAGGGCGGTAGCATTCTCTCTTTTAAATAATAGCGATAGACTTTTTGTAAATAGCGTATACGAGCGTTTGAGTTTCAGGATAAACGATGAATAAAAAATTTAAATATCCTTATGTAATGACTGTTCCTGGTTATATTGAAGCCTCTCTTGGGATTCAGGTTGTGCATCGTCTTTGCCACCTTATTAACCAACATGGTGGTGAAGCATACGTAGTTTCTCCGGAAACTAACCCAGAATGGAATACGCCACAATTAACTTCTGGGAAATTTAATGAGTATAAAGAATCAGGGGAAATATTCATCGCGGTTTACCCTGAAATAGAGTCAGGCAATCCTCTGGAAGCGCCTGTTTGTGTCCGATATATGCTGAACAAAGAGGCGGTACTGAATGGCAATAGTATTAATGCTGATGAAGACGATCTCTTCTTCTTTTATCGACAAGAATTTGCTGAAAATGAGGCTAATGTCAATTTACTAACGATATCAACTTATGATTTGTCAGTGTTTTGTGATGATGTTAAAGAGAAAGATCTTGATCTCTTGTATTTAAACCGAGTCCCGCGTAGTTCTGTCGATTTTTCAACGCTGCCTGAGAATATAAAAATTTTATCGATGGAACAGCCATTGTCGCTGAATGAACTTGCTAAAGTGCTTAAGCGTGGGCGAGTTATGTATTCTTACGAAGCATCTGGTACTTGTGCTTTAGCAGGATTATGCGGTTGTCCTGTGGTTGCCAGAGTTGCTTCTGGGTACGAAAAATATGCTATTACGGAGAGTACCTCTAAAGATGCGGGTAATGCTGATGTCGCCTGGGATGATTCTCCGCATGAATTGGAACGAGCAAAGGCGAACCTTTATAAATATAAAGACTTTTATGAAGGATTGGAAAGTGTATCCAATCAGCAATTTTTTAAGTTTCTTGAAATCACACAAGATAAAGCGCAAGAGCGTTATAATAAAAATCATAAAGAAAATGTAATGGAATGGGTTAGGCAGCGAGAGCTTTCTCCTGAAAGAATTTCCCTGGTTTCCAGAAGTATTAATGAACTGGTCTCACCTCAAACCATTTATATCGGCATTTATGATCAATCGAAATCTTGGCATGCGGTTTTAACTACATTAGAGTCTTTATTGCCTGTGAAGGGGATGTATTCAAGATTAAACTGTATCGTTTTTTCCGATGGAGATTATACTCTTCCTAAAGATTTTGAATCTTGGGTCTCACTATGCGAAACAAATAACTTAAGCGCTACTATAAAAAATATAGCGATGGAGCCGTGCTTTGACTGGCTTCAATATGTGAGAGCTGGTGTTGAATTTCTCGCAGATGGTTTTTTTTCTGCTATATGTTACTTAAATAGAGTGAATGAATGTAGAGCAATCTATCCTGATAAAATATTTATTAATGAATGTGAAGAATTAGAGTCTGCTTTTTTGCCTGATTTTAGCATTGATTACTTTCTTGGTTTTCCCAGTGCATTTTTTATTGGCTGCTTTTTCCATCAAAGCATATTTAGAGACGCAAGTTTTTGCAATAATATTCCTCCTGATTTTTTTGATTTCGATGTTCTGATGAAATTGATTACTGAAAAAGGTAATGGGAGTGTTGGCCATTTTCCTGAGCCAGTGTTAATCAGTGAATTAAAAAAAGAATTAGATAGTAGTAAAGCTGATCAGTTAGTTAGTAACTATTTAAACGCAAAAGGTTATGTGAATAGTCTGATTTTACACAATTCCTCAGGTGGATGTCGGATTGTTTATGGTCATACCAAGGAACTACCTAAAATTAGTATTGTTGTTATCGATAACGGTGATGTCAATACATTGCAGCGCTGTATTATGGGGTTGCTGGAAAAGTCTAAATATACCAATTATGAAATTTTGATTTTAAGTTGCTATGCCGATATTGACGAGAATCGTTACTGGTTAGAAGAAGTCAGTAAAATTGATCCTAAAAGAATAAAAATAATCCTATCTCCACATAAGGAAAGCCGCTCTAGACTCAATAACATTGCAGCTAATCAAGCATCGGGTGATTATTTACTCTTGCTTGATGTGGCGGTTTTTCCTGCGCATGATGAATGGCTGGAAAATTTAGTCAATCATTGCCTGCGTGATGAGGTTGGATGCGTTGGCAGCAAAGTGATTAATCTCAATGAGAAAGTTTATTCAGCAGGCATAGTGCTTGGGCTCAATGGTGTAGCAGAAAGTCCTTTTATTGGAAGCCATTATTCAGCCCCTGGTTATATGCATCGTTTAGCAATAGAACAAAATTATAGTGTACTTCCCGAATTATGTTTACTTGTAAGACGTTCTGTTTATCAAGATGTTGGTGGCATAGACGAGTCACTGACTGAGGGATATCTTGCCGATATCGACTTAAGCCTAAAAATTCGTGACGCAGGTTATCTTTCTGTTTGGACTCCTTACTCTATTGTCGCGACTGATTTATCTCCAGAAAAAAATGATAGAAAAAATGAAACTTGCTCAGAACAAGTGAAGGCTATCTATCATAAGTGGGGTGATGTCATTGCTAATGATCCTGCCTATAATAAAAATTTGTCATTAACAAGAAATTATAGAATAGAAAAATATATCAGGCCGCGTGAGTTATCGCTAGAGCCTCAACGCTTGCCCCGTATAATGATGTTTTCTGGCAGTTCTAATCCGATGGAGATATATCGGCTAGACGAACCTTTTTATAAAATGAGATACAATGGAGTTGTTGAAGGTGCAGTGGCTTCAGAACCTCTTATTATATCTGATTTTTTGCAAACAAAGCCTGATGTTATTATCACTCAGAATCATATTCAAAGTAGAAAGATAATTGATTTCAAGTCGATGAAAGATTGTTTTTCTATTTATGACATGAACTATTATGAATCAAACAAGTTTGATGATAGTAAAAATAAAAAAGAACATTTGAATAAAATAAAAGAAGACTTGGCTCCATTTGATAGAGTGATTGTCGGGTCTGAAGTGTTAGCAGAGCAATATGGCAGAGTGCATCACGATATTCAGGTTTTACCTACATATTTACCCCATTTTTGGAATGACCTTGCCTTCACACGTAGGACAAGCGATAAACCTCGTGTTGGGTGTATAACACAGGATCTCAGTGATGAAGATATTGAATTAGTTTCTAACGTCATCCGTGACTTTTTCCACCACGTTACATGGGTGTTTTTGGGCGCTTACCCTCCTAAACTGAAACCATTTATTCATGAGTATCATCGTTATCACGGTTTTACACATTACCCTCAGCAACTAGCTTCTCTTAATCTTGATTTCGCAATAGCACCGCTGGCTGATAATAATGCTAATCGAGCCCGCAGTAATATTCGTCTATTAGAGTTAGGTATCTGTGGAATACCGATTATATGCAGTGATGTTTTATGTTATAAAAGCAGACTTTCCGTTAATGTTGTGAAAAATAGATACAAAGACTGGTCTTCAGCAATGAGTCAATATATCAATGATGTTGATGCGGCCAGGAAAGTTGGTGCAGTGTTAAAAAGTGAAATTCAAGAAAACTGGATGATTAATCAAAAAAATCTGGAAATTATAAAGAAAAATTGGCTGCCACGATAATTTATTATATTAAGGGCTGTTTATGAAAAATGAAATATATGTCACCAGTCCACTGCTTCCTCCGCTTGAGGAGTTTATTCCTTATTTGGAAAAAATATGGGAAAATAAAAGATTAACGAATGGTGGACCTCTACATGAGCAGCTTGAGCAAGAACTGGCCAAATACTTAGGAGTCGAGTATATCAGTCTTTTTTCAAATGGTACTTTGGCTCTATTAACTGCATTGCAGACATTGCGTATTACCGGTGAGGTCATTACTACTCCTTATTCCTTTGTCGCGACTTCACACTCGCTTTTATGGAATGGACTAAAACCCGTATTTGTCGATATTGACCCTCTTACGTGCAACCTCGATCCTGATAAGATTGAGCAAGCGATTACTTCTGACACTTCAGCTATTATGCCTGTGCATTGTTATGGTATTCCTTGCGATGTTGAACGTATTCAAGCGATTGCAGATAACTATGGACTGAAAGTTATCTATGATGCCGCCCATGCATTTGGCGTGAAAAAAAACAATATCAGTATTTTGAATCATGGCGACCTATCTATTCTAAGTTTTCATGCAACTAAAGTTTTCAGTACTGTTGAGGGCGGTGCTATTATATGCCCTGATAAGAAGACAAAAAAACGTATCGATTATCTTAAAAATTTTGGTTTTGCTGATGAGGTCACGGTTGTTGCACCTGGCATCAACGGTAAGATGAATGAAATACAGGCTGCATATGGATTGCTACAGATTAAACATATCGATGTCGCGCTGAATAAAAGAAAAGAAGTTTATAATTTATACGCTGAACTTTTAAAAGAAGTCTCGGGAATTAAAATAATAAATATTCCACATGATGTTACTTGGAATTATTCTTACTTTCCTATATTTTTGTCTGACTCTTTTCCTAAAAAGAGAGACGAGATTTATGAGCATTTAAAAACAAAGAATATATTCTCGCGGCGTTATTTTTATCCGCTGATTAGCTCATTTCCTATGTACAGAGGTCTGGACTCGGCAGAGGAACGTTTATTACCTAGTGCAGTGAATATTTCTGATAATGTATTATGTCTTCCTATTTACCCTGACTTATCTGAAGAAGATATATTTAAAATAGTCGAGTTTATTCTTGAATGATCGGTTTTTCATAAATATATGTTAAGCATCTTTGCACTGCGTCTTTATTTACTAGCAAGATTAAATTATTAATTTAAATAAAGCTTTCATTGGCTTTTTATTTTATTTGGAGAGTGAATATGGTTTTGAATTTTTTAGTTTTCCCTAGTAATATGCCTGAGTCTAAGGTGTTCGCAAATTTTGCCAGATCCATTGGTGGCAACATCATATATGCATCTTCAGAAACTAAAAAAGATATCAATACTCAGCATCTTCCTTATATTACAGATGAATCTTTTCAGTCTGATTTTGAAGATATGCTACGCCATAATAATATCAACTATGTTTACTCTCCACACACTGTAGTCTGGCAGTATTTGAATAAATTAAAAGAAACAATATCATACGATTATTCAGTTTGTAATTTGCCCCCATTGGATTCTGTTTTTAATAATGTAAAAGATGCATTTTCATGGGCTAAGGAAACAACAAAGGATATATCTAAAAATAATCATTTTAATTCCGGTGTGATATTGAAAGAAAATGAGTATGCAAATTTATATATAAAATATAATGATATTCCAGGGCAAAGTGATAATGTTAAGTTGAGATCTTTATGTTCGATATTTACGGACACACCTAAAGGAGATATCATTGAAATAGGTTCCTTTTTAGGTCGATCGGGATTTGCTTTATCTTGGTTAGCTCAACGATATGAAATTGGTAGTGTTGTATGCGTCGATCCTTGGGAAGGCGAACTCAGTGGTGATCAAGGCAACGATGATAAAGTGGCTCTCGTCAATGACTCTCGCGATCAGGTTAATTGGGATAGTGTTTTCTCAGGCTTTCTTGCACATAACTCTGGACAGAAAAATCTAACTTATATTCGCGCTGTTTCTGAGAAAGCAATTTCAGAATATCTGCTCGCTACGAAGCGTGGCGAAATTTGTAATGATGAGTTCGGATGCGTAAAAATAGAGGGAAAAATAGCTCTCCTACATATAGATGGAAACCATAAATATGAGGAAGCTAAAAAAGATGTTGATAATTGGTTTCCTCTTGTTAAGAGCAATGGTTGGGTACTTATTGATGATTATGACTGGGCATTTGGTGATGGGCCGAAAAAAGTTGGTGATGAGTTAATCAATGATCCTCGAGTGGCATATCATTTTATCGAAGGTGATACATTATATATGAAGATTCGATAGTGATTTAAATAATCTATTTTTATCATGCCTATCTTTTTTCTGAAGATAAACATATGAGAGTCTTACAGGATTCGGCATGACATGATCGTTTCCTGAAATAAATAGAGACATTCACGAAATTTTATCTATTTTAAATAGAGATAAAAGACACTTTTGACACAATGATTTTTGCTTTGAGTGTTTCTATGAAAAACAAAATGTTAGCTATTTATGGTTCGGGTGGTCTGGGTAGAGAGTTTTTTGATATAGCGAATGCTATAAATATAAAATCAAAATCTTGGTCAGAGATTGTTTTTATCAATGACTATGAAAATAATGGCGAAAATCTGGGCGCTAAAGTATTTAGCTTTGATTCGATAATGAAAAATAAGGACGCTTATGAGGTTATTATTGCTATCGGCGAACCTTCTTTACGTGAAAAACTTTTTAATAAAGCTAAGAGCAATGGACTGAATATTGCTACATTGATCGATCCAACGGCACGAATCTCACCCAGTGCAATAATAGGTGAAGGTTGTGTTTTATGTGAGTATTCGTCAATTCACTGTAATGTGAACATTGGTAATAACTGCCTCATTCAGCCATACAGTTTGCTTGGGCATGATATTGTTGTTGGTAGCCATTCTGTTTTCTCCGCCCATTCCGCACCTGGTGGATCATCTGTTTTTGGCGATAGAGTTTATGTTGGAATGCATGCAACGATTAAAGAAAAAATTACTGTCGGGGATGATGCCATAATATCTATGGGGGCCGCTGTATTTAGAGATGTTGCGGCATGCTCTGTAGTAATAGGCAATCCAGCACGTGTTACGAAAGGAAATGATGAGGGCAAGGTTTTTTTATAAAAACCAATTCATTTACCTATTTGTATATTAATTTTTTAACTCAGAATACATCTATTTAAAATCAAGATTTACACATAAATCTTGTTCTTTCATCTTATGAGGAAAATATGACTAACCTAGAGAAATATACCAACGCATTTGCTACAACATTTGAAATTGAAGCGGAAAGTGCAAGCGAGCTAAAATACCAGTCCATTGATGCATGGGACTCTGTTGGGCATATGGGACTGGTTGCTGCAATAGAAGATACCTTTGACATTATGCTGGATACTGACGACATTGTTGATTTGAGTTCATTCAAAAAAGGGATCGAGATATTAGGTAAATACAATATTGAAATCTCTGAGGGTTAATAATGAGTGAGTCTTCTATTTTAAGAAACCTCTCTCCTGTTGAAATTCAAAAATATCAGCAAAATCGCTATCCTTGCTTTTTTTTAGATTTAATAGAGGAAGCGATTCCCGGGGAAAGTGCGAAAGGGTTTAAAAATTTCACCTATAATGAATGGTTTTTTCCTGCCCATTTTGAAGATGAACCCGTTGTCCCTGGGTTCATTCAAATAGAAACGTTAACACAAGTTTTTTTAATGACATTTTTAACTATTCCTGAAAATAAAGGAAAGAAAACAGGCTTTTTATCTGTTAAAAATGCCGATTTTAAGAAGAAGATAATTCCGGGAAACCGCTTGGATATTATTGCGGAATTGAACTCCTATCGTCGGGGAATTGCCAGTGGGAAAGCTACCGGCTTTGTTCATGGCGAATTAGCGTGCCAAATTGAGCTAGTTGTTGCTGTACCAGATACTTTGAATAAATTTCTTCCGAAGTAATATTTTTTAGGAAACCTTTATGATTCGCGTCGCAGATTATGTTATGAAACGCCTGTACCTGGAAGGGGTTGAACACCTATTTATGGTAACGGGCCGAGGGGTACTTTATTTGTCTGACGCTGCCGCCAAGCAGGAAGGGTTAGACTGCATCTGTGTTCATCATGAACAAGCTGGTGCATATGCTGCGATGGCTTATTCTCAGGTAAATCATAAAATGGGTGCCTGCCTGGTTTCTACAGGGTGTGCCTCCACGAATGCCATTACTCCTGTACTCTGCGCTTGGCAAGATGACGTCCCGATGGTTGTGATCTCAGGACAGAATTCATTAAAGGAAACGGTAACCTATACTGGGCTGCCTATAAGGACTTATGGGCAACAAGAAGCTGATATCATCAGTCTGGTTACGCCGATTACTAAATATGCGGTTATGGTTTCAGATCCTGAAAGTATCGCGATGGAGCTGGATAAGGCCTTTCACTTGGCTCTCTCTGGTCGGAAAGGCCCCGTATGGATTGATATTCCTCTCGATATTCAGAATATGCGAGTTGATGAAGATGAACTAAAGCGACTCGAATTTAATGAAGATAAATTATCCGCTTCTGATGGCGATATCGAATATTTACTAGAGGCATTAGCTGCTTCTGAACGTCCTGTTATCTTGATTGGTAGCGGCGTTCGTTCTGCAGGCGCTGAGGCGGTTTTAGATTCAGTGGTTGATAAGTATTCAATACCGGTTGTTTATACAGCCTCAGCTACGGATATATATAAGTCTGATAAAAAACTGTCGATTGGTGCTGTAGGTACAATGGCGACGAATAGAGCGGCTAATTTTGCTATGCAGAATGCCGATTTATTAATTATTGTTGGCTCTCGTATGACATCGATGACGACGGGAAATAACCCCGATAAATTTGCGAGATGTGCGAAAATTATCGCTATTGATATTGATGAAAATGAATATAAAAAGGATAATTTAACAGTAGATAAACTTATCCTATCTGATGCTAAAGATTTCTTGAATAAACTTAGCAGCAAAAATGTAAACACAAGCTGGAGTGCCTGGGTTGATAAGTGTTTGCATTACAAAAATATATTTCCTAAGTGCGAAGATAAATATAAATTAGACGGAAAGGTTGATTTGTATTATTTAGCCGATGTTCTCTCGGCACATTTGGATAATGATGCGGTTTTTGTGACTGACTCTGGTTTGGAAGAGTTGATTATGCCAACAACCATTTCATTTAAAGAGCAGCAAAAGTGTTTGCATCCTGTATCTCAGGGGGCGATGGGATACGCATTACCCGCAGCGATCGGAGCATATTATAGTTCAGGGAAACAAGTCGTTGCTGTTGTTGGTGATGGTTCCATAATGATGAACTTGCAAGAGTTGCAGACAATTAGACATAATAATTTACCTATTAAGATTTTGGTAATTAATAATAACTGTTATGCCGTTATTAGAAAGAGACAGGTTGATTTATTTAGAACAAGAACTGTCGGCACAGATGCTGATAATGGTGTCTCTTGTCCTGAATTCGAAAAAGTTGCTAACTGTTTCGATATTCAGTATGAGTTCATTGAAAACACGCATGTAGTTGATCAAAAAATTCAGGAAGTCCTGAACCGTGAAGGTCCAGTCCTCTGTGAAATTTTAAGCCCAGAAGATCAAGAGTATATTAATACCTCTTATGTTCGCAACATGAAAGGGCGCTTTGTCCAGAGGCCTTTAGAAGATCAATCTCCTTTCCTGGAAAGAGAGCTCTTTTTATCAGAAATGATTATTGATCCAATTGATCAGTAAAATATATCGAGGTATATGATGGCAGATATTTTATTACGGGATGGTAAAATAATAGGTTCTTATAAAAAACCGTATATTATTGCAGAAGTAAATTCAAGCCATAACGGAAATATTGACGTCGCAAAGGATATGATAACTAAAGCAAAGGATGCAGGATGTGATTGTGTAAAATTTCAGTCCTGGTCTACTGATTCTTTGTACTCAAAGGATTACTACGATAGCAATCCTATTGCAAAACGGATAATCTCAAAATTTTCATTGCCTGAAACAGAACTGTTAGAATTATCCAAATATTGCAATGAAATAGGTATCTCATTTTCTTCTACTCCTTATTCTCGCGGAGAAGTAGATTTTTTAGTAAATGAGTGCAATGTTCCCTATATTAAAATTGCTTCTCAAGATGTTAATAATTATCCATATCTTGAATATATTGCGAGCAAGAATGTCCCTATCATTCTTTCCACAGGAATGGCCGAGCTTGATGAAATAAAAAAGGCTATCGATACTATTGAAAAACAAGGTAATCGTAAGATCATTCTATTGCATTGTATTTCAATTTATCCTGCTGAACCAGAGACAATAAATCTCAATAACATAATCGGGCTGAGAGAAATATTCAGGGATTACCCAGTTGGTTTCTCAGATCACTCTTTAGGAACTGAGATGGCGGTCGCTGCTACAGCGTTAGGAGCCTGTGCCGTTGAAAAACATCTTACATTGGATAAGAGTAAGATGGGAATGGACAACAACATGGCCATCGAACCAGAAGAAATGGCGGTTTTGGTTCATGGCTGTCATAGTGTCTTCTCTGCTATGGGCAATAAAGAGCGAGTCGTCTCAGTAGAAGAATATGAACAGCGTAAAAAAATGCGCAGAAGCATAGTGTTTGCTAGAAATTTACCAGCAGGACACAAATTATCGATCAATGACATGGATTTTAAGCGTCCAGGTACAGGTCTTGCTCCGGAATTAACAGATAGCCTGATTGGACGTGTGTTAAGCAGAGATGTTGAGGCCGATCGGTTAATATCCCAAGATGACATTAGCGGGACGTTGTAGTCAAATGCCTTATTATCAAGCGGGTGATATCACTATCAACCGCTTTATTTTTCCGTATATTAACTCTAATATGTATATCATATTAGGGAGATGTTCTGCATTAGTTGTTGATCCTCATGAATCTGAAAGTGCTTATATATTGTTGAAAAATAGCAATGTAAAAGAGGTTGTGATTTTATTAACGCATGAACATCCCGATCATACGTCCGGTGTAAACTGGCTAAAATCCATATTTAAATCAACACTGATCTGTCAAAGAAAATGTGCAGAATCTATTCTTGATAAAAGAAATAACCGGCCAATTTTGATTTCTTTTATTCTTGCAGAACAAGATAAAGTTAATGGTACTGATTTCTCTAAAGAATTTAACAAAAATTTCCCATCTTACAAATGTGTGGCTGATATTGTTTTTGATGATGAAATTATTTATCTTTGGGAGGGGAATGAAATAAGAATTACGTCAATTCCTGGTCATTCAGCAGGAAGCGTGTCGATTATTGTTAATAATAAAATATCTTTTACTGGTGATTCATTATTAAAAGATGTCCAGGCCATTACCAGGTTTCCAGGTGGAAATCATAAAAGCTATAATGATGTAGCATTGCCTTTCTTTTTTTCTCTAGATAAAAATATTGTATGTTTCCCAGGTCATGGTGATAGCTTTATCATAGGGGAGAGAATCCATGCTGTTTGATTTTAATAAGTACATACATAACACTGCCATTGTTACTGAAAATGGTAGCGAAGTTTCTTATAAAGAATTAGATTTATTTAGTAATGAACTTGGCGAGAAAATAAGGGAACGTGCTTTAATATTTAGTTTGTGCTCTAATTGTCTGGGCGCGATAGTTGGATATGTTTCAGCATTAAAACATGATGCAGTTCCATTACTGCTTGATAAAGACATTGATTCAACGTTATTGAGCAATCTTATTGATATTTATGAGCCTGATTATATTTATGTGCCAGTGGAGAGACAATCGCTATTCTCATATAAAACCGTATTTTTACGACACGGGTACGCATTGTTAGAGACAAATATTCATCATAATAAAAATAATTCTTTAAACAGCGATCTGGCGTTATTGTTGACGACATCCGGTTCGATGGGTAGCCCTAAATTAGTTAGACAAAGCTATCAAAATATTGAGTCTAACGCGTCAGCGATTGTTGAATATCTTGGCATAACGAAAACTGATCGCGCAATCACTCTTCTACCAATGAATTATACCTATGGACTATCCATAATTAATTCACATTTTAGCATTGGGGCAAGTGTTGTATTAACGAATAGCACATTAATGCAAAAGGAATTTTGGACTCTATTGCAAGTGAGCAATGTGACATCTATTGCTGGGGTACCATACACTTATGAAATGCTTGATAAATTAAAATTCATGAGAAGGGATCTTCCCAATTTAAAGACGCTCACGCAAGCAGGTGGGAAGCTCTCATTAGAGTTGCACGAAAAAATTGCCCGATATGCGTATGATAATAATAAGAAATTCTTTGTGATGTATGGGCAAACAGAAGCTACAGCAAGAATGGGATACCTGCCGGCAGATAAAACGTTAGAAAAAATAGGCTCAATGGGTATTGCGATTCCTGGCGGAAAATTTTCTTTAATAGATGAAAACGGTAATTTAATAAACTCACCTGAAACCGCAGGAGAGCTTGTCTATCATGGAGATAATGTAAGTCTGGGGTATGCCAGTTCGCGCGACGATCTTTCAGAAGGGGATGACTTCAAAGGGAGATTGCTTACTGGAGATGTTGCAAAGTTTGATAACGATGGTTTCTTTTATATCATTGGACGAAAAAAGAGATTTTTAAAAATATATGGTAATAGAGTAAACCTTGATGAAACTGAGCGTTTAATAAAATCTAACTTTATAGATATCGATTGCGCCTGTTGTGGTATTGATGATGCCATGGATATTTATATTACGAATAATGATTGTATTCAGAATGTCAGGGATTTTGTTGCTAAAACAAGTAAGATAAATTTCTCTGCTTTCAAGGTTAAATATATTTTTTCCTTGCCGAAAAATAACGCTGGGAAAATATTATATAGCGAACTTGGGAAATAATAATGAATAATCTTGAGAGTGTGTTGAGTTTAAACCCATTTTCAATGGGGGAGCAGGAAAAAAATGATTTTTTAACGCGTAGCTTGGGGGAGTTAACTCGTCTGCACTATAAACATTGCGCTCCCTATTCAAATATTTTAGATGCGTTAAACTTTGATCTTCTTAACATCAATTCCTATTACGATATTCCCTTTCTGCCTGTAAGTCTTTTTAAAGAGTTAACATTAAAGTCTGTTCCTGATGAAGACGTGTTCAAAACGATGACGTCATCAGGTACAACAGGTCAAACTGTATCCAAAATTTATTTGGATAAAACAACAGCAAGTAATCAACAAAAGGTACTGGTGAAGATCGTTTCTTCCTTTACTGAAAGCTCTCGTATGCCGATGTTGATCATTGATAGTTCAGCTGTAGTAAAAAACCGCGCAATGTTTTCGGCAAGAGGTGCGGGTATATTAGGTTTTTCTATTTTTGGCACCGATAGAACCTATGCTTTAGATGATGAAATGAACATTAATCTACCTGTGATTAAAGCATTTCTGAAAAAGCATGAAGGAAAGAAAGTACTGCTTTTTGGTTTTACATTTATGGTCTGGCAGCATTTTTATAAAGAATTTGTCAGATCAGGCGACAAGCTTGATTTATCAAATGGATGTTTGATTCATGGAGGAGGGTGGAAAAAACTGGCTTCTGAGGCTGTTTCACAAGCAGAGTTTAAAGATAGGCTAAAAGCGCAGTTTAATCTTAGCGATATCCATGATTACTACGGTATGGTCGAGCAAACCGGATCCATTTATATGGCATGTGAGCATGGACATTTGCATGCCAGTAATTACTCTGATGTAATTATTCGTCGTCCATCTGATTTTTCTGTTTGCAGCCCCGGTGAAACTGGAATTATCCAGGTTGTATCCATTTTACCACAATCATATCCTGGACATTCTTTGCTAACAGAGGATGAGGGCGTTTTATTAGGTATCGATAACTGTCTTTGTGGCCGGAAAGGTAAATATTTCAAAATTAATGGCAGGCTTAAAAATGCAGAACTCAGAGGGTGTAGCGACACTTATGCAGCAAGAAATTAGCGATATATCTTATGTTGTCGGAAATGAAAACACTCTGAAAAAAATGCCTGATGTTCCGGCTATGAGGATTTTTGATGACAAAAGTATTACTTTTTTGAATGCGCTGTCTACACTGCTGATGAAAAAAGCTAAAGGTTATTCGGATGTAATAACGTTTGCTTTTTGGTGTCGAAGAGTCTCATTGTTGAAAGAAAAAAACAAATACGATGATGTTCTTGAACGATTCGGTAAAGGAATCGTTTTTCATTCTACGCCATCTAATGTGCCTGTTAACTTTGCTTTTAGTTTTGCAGCAGGTTTGTTAGCTGGTAATTCAAATATTATTAGGTTGCCAGCTAAAGAATTTCCTCAGGTTTCTGTTATCTGTGATGCTATAAATGAGCTTGCCTCCGAAGAGTTTTCTTATATTCAGCCTTATGTGTTAATGGCGAAATTCCCTACGGTTAGAGCTATTATTGATAGCTTGTCTGCTATAGCTGATGCTCGAGTGATCTGGGGAGGCGATCAAACCATTGCTAATATCCGGCAGTCAGCGCTGAAACCAAGAGCAAATGAAATAACATTTTCTGACAGGCATTCTATATTAATTATCAATGCTGATTTTTATTTGTCTGTTGATGATAAAGCAAGGGTTGTTCGGGATTTTTATAACGATACTTACTTTTCTGACCAAAATGCGTGTACGTCCCCAGCATTTGTCTTTTGGATTGGAAATAATATTGAAGCAGCAAAGGTTGATTTTTGGGAAAGAGTTGAGAATAAATCTATCAGAGACTATCCTCTTTCACCTGTACAGGCTGTTGGTAAATTATCTAAATCCTATCAAATTGCGGCGTGCTCTGATGTGACAATCATAAAGAACCGCTCCAATCATCTTACAAGAGTTGAACTGAAAGCGTTGCGCTCTGATATTATAAATCATAAATATAATAGCGGCTTTTTCCTTGAGTACTCTATTCGGGATATAACGGAAATTTTACCTGTTTGCTCTGATAAATGTCAGACAATCACTTATCTTGGTCTAAATAAAGAAGATTTTGAAACATTCATTTCGTCGAGCCCAAAAGGCGTCGATAGAATTGTTCCAATGGGGAAATCTATGGATTTCTCCTTAGTATGGGATGGGCACGACCTGATTCGAGAGCTATCACGAAAAATGATTTTTCAATAAGGCTTTCAGTTTTATGGGAATCTATGCGCAATGGTTTTTATGCGCTTAGAATGTAGTTATATATAATGGAAAGGTTTTTTATGAGAGTCGCTTTAGTTGGAAATTGTCAGCTAGAAATTATTGGTGAGTTGCTGAAAAGTAATAAGAATATTAGTGGTAATGAGTATAACTATATTTTTAATACACCAATCTATAAATTAAAAGAGAAAGCTGATGTTATAAATTTCTACCATGAATTAGAGTCCTGTGATGTTATTTTTATGCAGTATCACTCAGAACGATGGGGGAGTTTCTCTACCTCCGCACTGGAAAGATACTTTGATATAAAAATGTTACCTACTATGGAGTCTCGGGTATCTAGCCCACAATTAGCCTACTTTGATAAAGAGTTGCCTGACCTGATGGTTTATGTAGACTATCGGTTTCTGCATTTGTATCTCTCTGGTTTTGACTATAAAGGTGCCATCGAAAAATACCATAGTGTTGGTTTGTCCCAAGATAAAAAATATGCCGCACTGATAGAAAATACTGATAAATATAAGGCGTTGTATGACTCAGGGAAGCTGATTTTTGATTACTCAGATTACTATCTATCCTCTTTGTCTCAGGATCAAGACTGTTTTTCAACCATTAGCCATCCAAGTAATAAGCATTTAAGTTTATTATTTGAATCAATACATTTTAATACATTTGGTATTCATGAAACATTTAACCTTAATGGTCAAGAGTTGCTGAATAATTATAGAGCCCCTAGACTTGGTAGCGGTGACCAAAGCTATTATATGATGAGGGATTCTGGATTGCAGCTTGCCTGCAAAATAAACTATTCATTTTTTGATAAGTATAGTCGAACTGATTTGGTTAAAGCATTGATTAGCTCAAATTACTATAATGTTCTCAATGATGAGTATATGGATTTTTAAATTCCATCATTATTTTAATGGAGTGTCGGTTTTAATAAAACAGGATGCTCCATTGGTTTTTAAATAAATTACGCTTTAATCCTTACAATCCCCTCAAGCGCTAGCTTATAATCCCCGCACCGTTGGTAATAGTCGAGAGCTTCAGACTTCATACCAAAACACTCAAGTATAACTGCTATGTTGTAATTGGCCTTATATGTTCCAACGCCTTGTTTTCGGCCTGGGCCCATTTTTGTACATAGCTGGAATGTATCGATAGCATTCTGAAAATCAGCGTTATTCATGAGTATTAATGCCTTTAAAAACATAAAATCCGTTGAGGGGCAAAAATTTTCATATTGCAAAATTTCTAGTGCTTTCTCATATTGTGCTGTATTAATTAAACAATAGCCGTAACATTCAATCAGGACTTCATTGTAATCCTGATACATATCTTTTTGCAGGTGTAGTGATGTTTCGAAGCTTTGTGCTGCTTGCTCATAATTCTTCCCCAGATAGTAACTTTTCCCTAACTGGTAATGTAAATAAGCGTCATTACTTGTTTTATCGATGGCCTGTTGGAGTAACGTTATATTGCGATCGATCTTATTCTTACTTTCTATGATTTCTTTTGTGTAACCAGTATGTATGAACGATAGTGGTGCATTAAATCGTCCATCTGGTGCTTCTCCAGTATTTTTCTTGCAAATCTGCTCATGGATAATGCCAAAAAATTCATAATATTTTTTGTTGAAAAGCCGACTTATACGTTCTTGAATTAAATCTATTTCTTCCGAGGTTTCATCATTAGTAATGCTAGCGATCTCTACCGTCCCGACGTGTGTCGGATGCGTGTTAATGAGTTCGGAAAGCACTGCCATATCAATTTGATTAATCACTTCATCGGCATCAATAATTAAAATCCAATCATATTTGGCAAATTGCAGCGAATAATTTCTTGCGGCGGAAAAATCTGATATCCATTCAAAGTCATAAACTTTGTCAGTAAAGTTTCTGGCAATATTCCTTGAGTCATCAGTTGAACCAGTATCTATGACAACAATGTCGTCGAAATATTTTACAATCTCTTTCAATGCGTTGCCTAAGTGCAAAGCTTCGTTTTTTACGATCATGCAGACTGATATCATTTGTGCACCGCATTTTTAAGGGATTGATATTACTCAATACTATATTAATTTATCAGTGATAACAATTTGATACTTGCTGCCATCGGCGACAAGAAAAAGAGCGAATGTCTGGTAGTAGACTTCTATATTCCTGATTATAATGTTTTGGCATATCTATCTGGCACTAAAAGTTTCACATGGCTGTTGAGCCTTTGAGGCGCAAGAGTGGCTTATCTATTCGAGATCTGCGCGAGTATAATTTTCCTTAGGAAGAGATATGCATCACAGATCTGCTGTCTCATTGCACCATTTGTACGAGTGGTTTGTGCTGCTCTCCGCAGGGCCTTTACTCAATCCTGTCATACATGGCATGAATAGCCCTCCTTTTTTGACGCTATTCAGGCGATTGGCTACCCTACCTAAAAGCATAATAGTGTCGATAACATTATCATCGTAGGTATTTGTCACTGTGAGCGATTTGTATACCGCCGAAGGCACAATGGATAAAAATTCCCTCTGGAAGCGCTATGTTCCACTAGTGCGCCATGAAGCCTTGCGTTTACAGGTTCGTCTCCCCGCGAGTGTTGAGCTTGACGATCTGCTTCAGGCTGGCGGTATCGGTTTGCTAAGCGCCGTTGAACGTTATGATTCGTTACAAGGTACGGCGTTTACCACTTATGCCGTCCAACGAATTCGTGGTTCGATGCTGGATGAATTACGCAGTCGTGACTGGGCTCCACGCAGTGTACGGCGTAATGCGCGGGAAGTGGCACAAGCAATGCAACAGGCTGAACAGCAGCTCGGTCGTACTCCAACGGAGCAGGAAGTTGCGCAGACCCTGAATATCACGCTTGAAGATTATCGTCAGATATTGCTGGATACCAATAACAGCCAGCTTTTCTCTTACGATGAATGGCGTGAAGAACATGGTGACAGCGCAGAGGCGTTATTGGAAGGCAATGAAGATGCGAATCCATTGCATCAACTGATGGAAGGCAATTTGCGTCATCGAGTAATGGATGCGATTGAAAGCCTGCCAGAGCGCGAGAAGTTGGTGCTGACGCTTTACTATCAGGAAGAGTTGAACCTGAAAGAGATCGGTGCCGTTCTTGAAGTCGGGGAGTCGAGAGTCAGTCAGTTGCATAGCCAGGCGATAAAGCGCCTGCGCGTGAAATTAATGAACGATGTTTAATTGCGCTGCGTAGGAATACTGTTATCAAAGTATATCTTCAGTCACTGAAGCCGCAGGATTATGACAATTTTGAATATTGATGCGCATCTTGCATCAGTATTTACATGATTAATGTCACCTGTTTTTAGCACGCCAGATTCTCTGACGTAATGAATGATGCTATCGCTTCACACTGACGTTATATATTGTCATGGAATGGATTCATGCACACATCAATTCGGAAGAAACAGCTCCTAAGCCGTTATCTGAAAGACTTCAAACACAGACAGACCAACTGTTCCCAGTGTGATAAAGAGCTTGACCGCGTTTCACTCGTATTTCGCAATCAGCTTATCAATAAGAAATCGATCGGCAGTATCGATAGGCTTATCGACGACGAAATATGGGCCGGTCTGCAACAGGAGTTAATCCCACTTTGCCGCTTTTGTAGCGAAATATTATGCAATACCACTGCTAGCTATTTCGATATTAAAGCTTTCACACAGTATCTGATTGAGCAGACTGAAGTTCGCCATAGCACGATGCGCGAGTATGTCATTCGCCTGCGGCGCCTGGACGAACTGTTGGCTGCCAATAATTATCCCACAGAAACCTTTTCCCGGCACCGTGATGGAGTGCAGCAACGCGTATGTGATTATCTTCCCGGTATTGAGCAAAATATTTACCGCAGCGCTTTACGAAAATACGATCAATATCTGGATTGGCAGCGGCATTTCTGACGCGCATAAGCGCTGACATTGCCAAACCATGGGATACTAACCAGACGTAAATGTTATGACAGTGTAAAAAATGCTTGCATTGCAGGGGCAAATTATTGCACTGTCATAATACTGAAATCATTCGGCACTAATTTTTAGGCAATGGTTAGCGGTAGTTCTACGATGCGGTCAATCATTATTCAGTGGAATAGTTGTTGTCACAGTGAGGAACGCGAATGGTAATGTCCTTTTTCGGACTTTATAGTCGATGTCAAGATTCTATTCTGCTGACTCGCCGATGCGAGGGACTCTTCTCCCACATATTTTCAACACTGCGCCATTCTCTTGTTACCCAAACTTTCCGTTTATTTTCTTTTTCTATCCATGAACGCCCGATCTGTTTTCCACTCGGCTCGTGGATAAATCATGCGTATTCTCCGTCCGCTATCGGCTTAATAAGGAAGCCTAACCTCGTTAGTGAGTTAAACGTCACGCGCTGCAGAGCAGTGCGGTAAGTGAAACAAACTGTAAGGTGCCACTATGGGAAGACAAAAAGCAGTGATCAAAGCGCGTCGTGAAGCAAAACGCGTTATCCGTCGTGAGTCACGTAGCCATCGTCAGCGTGAGGAAGAATCGGTCACTTCTCTGGTACACATGGGCGGGATTGAAGCAATCGGGATGGCGCGCGAAAATCGTGATAATTCCGTTATTCAAGCTCGTACTGCTGCCCAGGAACATTACTTGTCTGCGATAGAAAACAAACAGTTGATTTTTGCTACGGGTGAAGCTGGCTGTGGTAAAACGTATCTGAGCGCTGCGAAAGCGGCGGAGGCACTAATCCATAAAGAGGTTGAACGTATTATCGTTACGCGGCCAGTATTACAGGCTGACGAAGATCTTGGCTTTTTACCTGGAGATATTGCGGAGAAGTTTGCGCCTTATTTCCGCCCGGTTTACGACATACTTTTGCGTCGACTGGGAGCCTCTTTCATGCAGTACTGTTTGCGGCCGGAAATCGCCAAAGTCGAAATTGCCCCTTTTGCGTATATGCGCGGACGGACGTTTGAAAATGCGGTTGTGATTCTGGATGAGGCGCAAAACGTGACAGTGAACCAAATGAAAATGTTCCTGACGCGTTTAGGCGAAAACGTCACGGTTATCGTCAATGGTGATGTGACGCAGTGTGATTTGCCATCCGGGGTTAAATCCGGGCTGCGCGATGCACTGGAGCGTTTTGTTGAGGATGACATGATCGGCGTAGTCTCTTTCGGTAAAGAGGACTGCGTGCGCTCGGCGTTGTGCCAGCGTACGCTCCATGCCTATGGCTGATGTCTGTGTGGTATGGGAATGAAAGTTCCTGTGCCTTCAGCATAAAAAAACGCCCCTGATGCAAATCAGGGGCGTTTTAGTCTCAGGCATGTACATGTCGATGGATTGACTCGCGGCGTCCTGCCGCTCGCCCTGCGGGCCGCTGTTGGCGGTCCAAAACGCCACTCCTGTCGTTTTGTCGAACCCTGTCAACGCTTCTCATCCGTTCCAACGATATAAAAGAAAACGCCCTTAACGTAAGTTAAGGGCGTTTTCTTTTATATGGCGGTGAGGAAGGGATTCGAACCCTTGATACGTTTTCACGTATACACACTTTCCAGGCGTGCTCCTTCAGCCTCTCGGACACCTCACCGGGGGTTGCCTACAAGGGGCAACGGGGCGCTACTATAGGGAGTCGTCTGGATTCGGTCAAGCAGTATTTAGCGCGAACGGTGCGTATGGCTAAGCATTGAACGGTAAAGGATAGTCCGCGTAACCGTGTCGTTAAAATGTAGGCAAAGCGAGTAGATAATTGGCATAAAAAAACCACAGACCATGATGGCCTGTGGTTTTTTGTCAGCTATCGGACGATTATGCCAGCAGCGTTTTGATGTAGCTGGTCAGTGCTTCGTCTTTGCTGTTAGCGAAGAAGTATTCCTGGAATTTAGGACCAGCAACCGCGCCTTTAACCAGATCCTGATCGAGGCCTTTCAGGATGGTGATCAAATCGTTGTAGGTCACTGCTTTTACGGCATCCAGGATTTTTTTGTTACGTTGTTGAGGAGCAACGCGATCGCTCGGATAGCCTCGGCCGCCTTCTTCTTTGAACAGCTGGGTAAACAGGTTTTCCAGGTTCAGTTCAGCGCCCCAGCCAAAGCCTTTAGCGTAAGGAACAGATACAGCGTTACCGTTGTTGATCTGAGAGAACAGGTAAGCATCAGACGGGTCAACAACCAGACCGCAAATTACGCCTGGGAAAGAGTTACAAGCCAGCATTGCGCCCTGGCCAGTGCCGCAACCGGTCACAACGAAATCAGCCGCGCCAGAGTTCAGCAGGATAGCTGCCAGAATACCGTTCTGGATGTAGGTCAGCTGCGCTGCATCTTCAACGGCGTATTGACCGTAGTTGTGTACAGTGTGGCCCAACGGTGCAACCGCTTTGGTCAAAGACTCGGCGATGATGGCGTTTTTGGCAGCCTGGCTGTTCTCGTTAATCAGTGCAATTTTCATGTTCGTTCCTTTTTTGTGACGGACAAATACATTTTTTAAAACTGTATTTCAAATTGATGTGTGCAGTATACCGTTTCAAAAATAAAGCGCAAATCGTCGAAGCAAAGAATGCGGCACAGTCCATAGATTCAGGAAAAAGAGGATGAAAGAATAAGGATAATAAATGCATAACATATTGAAAAATGGCGCTGTATTTCAGCGCCATAGAGTAGGGGACTATGCGTCAGGGAAGGTCAGCGTATTGCCTGGAGCCTCTCGATTAAGATGAAGAAAGTTCAGGTGTCGTTCGTACTGATCCAAAATGTCGTTAATTACCTGTTCTTTGCTGTAATCCATTAGGTCATTCCCCTGACTCCCTTCCAGCAGGAAGGTTTCAAGGCGGTAATAATCTGATTTACCCGAGCGGGCGCGGTAGGTAAACGCCGGGACGCTATAGCGCTGTGGCCAAATCTGGTAAAGAAAGTTCTGTTCATCCCCCAAATCAACCAACAGTTCGAGATGGTTCAGGCGTTCATCTGCAACAGGCGGCAAGTCGTTGACTTCAACGCTGGTGCCTCGCAGGCGCAGTTCGCGCGCGACATCATCCATAGCGACTTTACAGACGTTATCCAGCATTTTTTGCGTATGCGTTGTGCCAGGGAAATTCATGACGCGTGAGAGCCGTTGCTTCCAGTTCAGACGATCGTCGCCTGATATTGGTATTGGTGCCGATGTTTGTAGGGAACTCGCTTTACGGTAATCCTCAACCCGCAGTGATTTATACAATCCCGCCATAATAAAGAACATCACAAAGCTAAACGGTAACCCCATGATCACGGTGGTGTTCTGCAATGCTGATACACCGTTTGTCATCAGCATACCCAACGTGAGCAGGCCAATCGCGACTGACCAGAAAACCCGCAGCCAGTTTGGCGCATCATTGTTAATGTCGCCAAGGCGAGAGGTGAAGTTGCCCAGCACCAGTGAACCGGAGTCGGCAGAGGTGACATAAAACAGTAAGCCGGTAATCGTCGCGACAGATGCGCTTAGACTGAAGCCCGGATACTGTGCCAGCAGGCTATAGAATCCACGTTCTGGGTGCTGCATGACTTCATTGGCAAAATCCAGATTACCGTGGAGCACCTGATAAAGCGCGCTGTTGCCGAAAATGGAGAGCCACAGTAGTGTAAAGACAAACGGAATGATCAGCGTGCCGACGACGAACTGGCGAATCGTTCTGCCGCGTGAGATACGAGCCAGAAACAGCCCGACAAACGGTGCCCATGCGACCCACCAAGCCCAGAAGAACAGCGTCCAGCTATTCATCCATTCTGTCGGGCGATCAAAGGCAAAGCTGTTAAGCGTCATGCCGGTAAAGCGATTGATGTAATCTCCCACGTTAAGCACCAGCGCGTTTAGCAGAAATTCGGTATCACCCCAGAAAAGCAGAAAAAGAATCAGGCCCAGTGCGAGCAGGACGTTCAGCTCGGAGAGGAAGCGAATACCGCGATTGACGCCGGATGTTACGGAAACTGTCGCCATGATCACGGAAAGCAGGATAAGCGAGGCCTGAACGGTGAGATTCTCTGGGATCTGGAACAGGACTTTCAGCCCGTAGTTAAGCTGAACGACGCCGATGCCCAACGTGGTAGCGATACCGAAGATAGTTCCGAGCACGGCCGCGATATCAACGCTGTGACCAATCGGGCCATTAATACGTTTACCAAAGATAGGGTACAGGGCAGAGCGAATCGTCAGCGGCAAATTATACCGGTAGCTGAAATAGCCAAGAGCAATACCCATCAGCGCGTACATTGACCAACCGGTTAACCCATAGTGAAACAGCGTCCAAACCATGGCCTGCCGTGCCGCTTCTATCGTCTGTCCCTGTCCTTCCGGCGGCATCATATATTGCGTAATGGGTTCCGCAACGGAAAAGAACATTAAGTCGATGCCAATCCCCGCCGCAAACAGCATGGCTGCCCAGCTCATCAGGCTAAATTCAGGCTTCGACTGTTCTGGCCCGAGCTTGATCGACCCAAACCGTGATGACGCAATGAAGATGACGAAAACGATGTAGAGCGTGGCGGCTAGCAGGTAGTACCAACCAAATGTGGCGGAAACCCAGTTAAGCGCGTGGGTAATCCAGGCATTCGCTTCTTTGTTAAACAACATGGTCATCAGCGAGAAGGTCAGGATTAATCCCGCTGATGTGTAGAACACGACAGGATTCAGGCGATCCTGTTGGGTAGTGGTTTCTGAGGCTGGCATGGTTATCCCTTGCGTTGCGTGAAATAGTACTCCGACCCCTCTCTCCACGAAGCGCGCTTAGCGCATATCATACCAAACACACGGTGCAGGACATCCGCTGAGTACGCTTTCCGTTGAAGATGGTCGTCAGAACAAAAAAGAAATTATTCTTTTTAAGGTGGAGTTATCGTCTGAACTTACACCAGTTTTCATGATAATCGATACATATTTTTAACCTTTCAGCAATAAAAGATATTCATTTTTTATTGAACGTTCAATCAAAAAAAAGTTTAATAAGACAAATCGGATCACAAATCACCGTCGTTCACTGTGATTTATCACACAAAAATGGCGGAAAGAAAATGAAGGGGAAGTGCGGTGCCTAAAGTCGGAATGCAGCCCATCAGACGGCAGCAACTCATCGAAGCGACGCTGGCCGCGATTAATGATGTGGGGATGCATGATGCCTCAATCGTACAGATTGCCAGACGTGCCGGAGTGTCGAATGGGATTATCAGTCATTACTTCCGCGATAAAAATGGCTTACTGGAAGCGACGATGCGCTATCTGATTAGTCATCTGGGGCTGGCGGTGAAATCAAGACTGATGAACCTGGCAGAAAATACGCCTCGCGCACGTTTGCGGGCGATAGTTCTGGGGAATTTTGATGATAGCCAGACGAATAGCGCGGCGATGAAAACCTGGCTGGCGTTCTGGGCCAGTAGTCTGCATTCCCCCATGCTCCATCGGCTACAGCAGGTTAACGATCGGCGACTTTACTCCAATTTGTGTGTTGAATTCAGCCGCTGCTTGTCGAAGGACAACGCGCGTATTGCGGCAAAAGGGCTGGCAGGTCTGATCGATGGGCTATGGCTGCGTGGTGCGCTAAGCCATGACGCCTTCAACCGCGAAGATGCGCTGGGCATTACCTACGCTTATATCGAGCAGCAACTCGCCCGCGCGTAATCCTTCTTTATCATTTTGCCTTCACTGCCTGGAGCGTGTGTTTAGGCAGTCATCAGACAGGAGAGTTTATGTCTCACTACGGTTTACAACAGCTTTATATCAACGGTACGTATGTCGATAGCACGGGTGACGATACGTTTGATGCGGTGAACCCCGCGAATGGCGAGATCATTGCCCAAATTCAGTCGGCCACTGCCGCAGATGTTGACCGTGCGGTCAATGCAGCAACCGCAGGGCAGAAGGTATGGGCGGCGATGACGGCGATGGAACGTTCGCGCATTTTACGCCGTGCTGTGGATATCCTGCGCGAGCGCAACGATGAGCTCGCGTTACTCGAAACGCACGACACCGGCAAGCCACTCTCGGAAACACGTACCGTCGATATCGTGACCGGCGCGGATGTTCTGGAGTACTACGCGGGGCTGATTCCTATGCTGGAAGGGCAGCAGATCCCGCTGCGCGATACCTCATTTGTCTATACCCGTCGTGAACCGCTTGGCGTGGTCGCGGGTATCGGTGCCTGGAATTACCCTATTCAGATCGCGTTGTGGAAATCTGCCCCTGCGCTGGCGGCAGGCAATGCGATGATCTTCAAACCCAGCGAAGTCACGTCACTCACGGCGTTGAAGCTGGCGGAAATCTATACCGAGGCTGGATTACCGGCTGGCGTTTTCAACGTGCTGACGGGAACGGGGAAATCTGTTGGTCAGGCGCTGACCACGCATCCGGGGATTGCCAAAGTCTCTTTCACTGGGGGGATCGCCAGTGGGAAAACCGTAATGGCCAATGCCGCAGGTTCGACGCTGAAAGACGTCACGATGGAGCTAGGCGGAAAATCACCGCTGATCATTTTTGATGATGCCGATCTGGATAAGGCGGCGGACATCGCCATGATGGCGAATTTCTTCAGCTCAGGCCAGGTGTGTACTAACGGCACACGTGTCTTCATTCCTCAGACATTGCAGGCACAGTTTGAGGAAAAAATTCTGGCGCGCGTTCAGCGCATCTGTATTGGCGATCCGGTTGACGAGCAGGTGAACTTTGGTCCACTGGTCAGCTTTCCGCACAGAGAATCCGTACTGCGTTACATCGAAAGCGGAAAACGTGAAGGCGCTCGCGTGCTGGTGGGCGGCGAACCGATGGCTGACGAGAAGTATGCGCAAGGCGCATACGTTGCGCCTACGGTGTTCACCGATTGCCGGGATGACATGACGATTGTGAGAGAGGAGATCTTTGGTCCGGTCATGAGTATTTTGACGTATCAGCATGAGGATGAGGTTATCCGTCGCGCCAATCAAAGCGAGTATGGACTGGCGGCTGGCATCGTGACCTGCGATCTGAATCGGGCACATCGGGTTATTCACCAGCTTGAAGCGGGCATTTGCTGGATTAACACCTGGGGAGAATCGCCGGCCGAAATGCCTGTGGGCGGCTACAAACATTCGGGTGTCGGACGTGAAAACGGCATAATAACATTGGAACACTATACGCAAATTAAAGCTGTACAGGTTGAACTGGGTGAATTCCGCTCGGTATTTTAAACGAAGGGGAGAAAACCTAATGGAATACGATTACATCATTATCGGAGCGGGTTCCGCTGGCAATGTGCTGGCAATGCGTTTAACAGAAGAAAGCGACGTGAGCGTGCTACTGCTTGAGGCGGGTGGCCCAGACTATCGGCTGGATTTCCGCACGCAAATGCCCGCCGCATTAGCTTTCCCATTGCAGGGGAAACGCTATAACTGGGCTTATGAAACCGATCCAGAACCTCACATGAATAATCGCCGTATGGAATGCGGCCGCGGCAAAGGGCTGGGTGGTTCATCACTCATTAACGGCATGTGCTACATTCGCGGCAATGCAATGGACTTCGATAACTGGGCGACCATGCCGGGTCTGGAAGACTGGAGTTACCTTGACTGCCTGCCGTATTTCCGTAAAGCGGAAACGCGGGATGTTGGGGCGAACGACTATCATGGTGCGACTGGCCCGGTTTCGGTGACTACGCCGAAGATGGGAAACAACGAACTGTTTCATGCGATGGTCGAAGCGGGCGTACAGGCAGGGTATCCGCGTACAGACGACCTTAACGGCTACCAGCAGGAAGGTTTTGGCCCGATGGACAGGACTGTCACGCCGAAAGGGCGGCGCGCCAGTACCGCGAGAGGCTATTTGGATCAGGCGAAAGGTCGTCAAAATCTAACCATCGTGACGCATGCCTTAACCGACAGAATTCTCTTTGATGGAAAACGTGCTGTTGGCGTGGCTTACTTTAAAGGCGACAGTGCGGAGACGGCGAAGGCACGCCGCGAAGTGTTGCTCTGTGCTGGCGCGATCGCCTCGCCGCAGATCCTGCAACGTTCCGGTGTAGGACCGAAAGCTCTGCTTCAAAGTCTCGACATTCCCGTCGTGCACGATTTGCCCGGCGTCGGTGAGAATTTACAGGATCACCTGGAAATGTATTTGCAATACGCCTGCAAAGAACCGGTATCGCTCTATCCCGCGTTGCAATGGTTTAATCAGCCGAAAATCGGGGCAGAATGGCTGTTCAGCGGCACTGGCGTTGGAGCCAGCAACCAGTTTGAAGCGGGGGGCTTTATTCGCAGCCGGGATGAGTTCGCTTGGCCGAATATTCAATACCACTTCTTGCCCGTCGCGATTAATTACAATGGCAGTAACGCGGTGAAAGAACACGGATTTCAGGCGCACGTCGGCTCTATGCGTTCACTCAGTCGGGGGCGTGTACAGGTGCGATCCAAAGATGCCCGCGAGCACCCCAGCATCTTGTTCAACTATATGTCGACGGATCAGGATTGGCAGGAATTTCGCGATGCGATCCGCATTACGCGTGAAATCATGGCGCAGCCCGCACTGGATAAATACCGTGGACGAGAAATCAGCCCAGGGCTGGAGGTTCAGACTGATGAGGAACTGGACGAGTTTATCCGTACCCACGCTGAGACAGCATTCCATCCCTCTTGTTCCTGTAAGATGGGAGAGGATGAGATGGCGGTGGTCGATGGACAAGGCCGGGTTCATGGTATGGAAGGGCTGCGTGTGGTGGATGCCTCCATCATGCCGCAAATTATTACGGGTAACCTGAACGCAACAACCATCATGATTGCTGAGAAAATTGCCGACCGAATCCGCCGTCGTCAGCCGCTGCCGCGCAGCAAAGCGCGCTACTACGTTTCCGGAAATACCCCAGTGAGAAAAACGCCGCTGAAGTCAGCCTCGTGACGTTTCCTGCATAGCCAGATGGACCGTAGAGAAAGTGCGGTCCATACTTTTCATTGCTATACACAATCTGACAAACAAACGCCTTCCGCACCATTACTATGAGTGACAACACCATCAGTGATGTCACTTTTCCTTGAGGAATGAAAATGAATAATTGGCTGCAACAGATTCAGGGCTTATTGGGCTCCGGTAGCAAGCAGGGGAATCAGCATCAAGGGGGCAAAAACGGCAACTTGGGCGATATGCTGAAGCCTGCTGCGTTGGGCGGTTTGGCGGGCGTGTTGTTGTCGAATAAATCCACGCGGAAAATCATGGGTTCGTTGGGTAAAAATGCGTTGATCATTGGCGGCAGTGCGGCGGCGGGCGTGGTGTTGTGGAACCAGTACAAAAAACGCGTTCGTGACACGCATCAGGACGATCCACAGTTTGGCACCCAGTCTTCGGGCGACAATGTTCGTGCCCGCCGTCTGATTCAGGCGTTGGTTTTTGCTGCCAAGAGCGACGGCCATATTGATGCGACTGAGAAACAGCGTATTGATGACAATATCCAGCAACTGCAACTGGGGAGTGACGCGCAGCGCTGGGTGCAGGAAGCTATAGAACAACCGCTTGACCCTGTTTTGCTGGCAAAAGACGTGAAGAACGAGGAAGAAGCGCTCGAGGTGTACTTCCTGAGCTGCGCAGTAATCGATGTCGACCACTTCATGGAGAAAAGCTATCTGGATGCGTTAGCGACTGAATTGAAGATACCGCAAGACGTACGGCAGTCGATCACCCATGAACTGAAAAGTCCATCATGATAGGGCGAGTGGTTTAAACCACGCAGGGATAACATCGGAGAAATAAACGGATAATGCGGGCGAAAAGTTTTTCGCCCGCAGTGCTATCTGGCGCTTAGAAAGCGCTGGCGTCTTTGAACAAACCTACTTTCAGTTCGTCAGCGGTATAGATCTGTTGACCATCAACCAGTACTTCGCCATCAGCAATACCCATCACCAAACGGCGATTGATCACGCGTTTGAAGTGAATGCGATACGTCACTTTCTTCGCTGTCGGCAATATTTGTCCGGCGAATTTGACTTCACCCACGCCGAGCGCGCGGCCTTTGCCTTCGCCACCCAGCCAGCCCAGATAAAAGCCGACTAATTGCCACATGGCATCCAGGCCGAGGCAGCCTGGCATCACCGGATCGCCGATGAAGTGGCAACCGAAGAACCACAGGTCAGGCGTGATATCCAATTCGGCTTCCACATAGCCTTTGCCATACTTACCGCCGTCTTCCGTCATTTTAACGACGCGGTCCATCATGAGCATGTTAGGGGCAGGTAACTGAGGGCCTTGCGGGCCGAACAGTTCACCACGACTGGAGGCAAGGAGGTCTTCTTTTGTATAGGATTCGCGTTTATCTACCATGGTCTCTGTAAGCCTTGTTTTAATGAAGCACGCAGGTTAGCGTACACCTGTACGCTGGGCAAGTCTGTTGCGTCTGGTTAAACCAGTTGGTTTAACGGAAAAACCAAGGGAAACGTCTACGTTCTTGCGGTGCAAGTTGTCCAATTCTCTCACGAATAGCGGACAGCAGGTTTGGCTGTTGCTCATCGTCATAAGCGAAGTTGGTCAATAATGACAACGCTTCCGGCGCAGTTTCTACCGGGAAAAGATGGAATTTCCCTCCACGTACCGCTTCAACGACATCTTCCTGTAAACAGAGATGACGTAGATTAGCCGTAGGTAAAATCACGCCCTGTGTTCCCGTCAGCCCACGACGCTGGCAGACCTCAAAAAAACCTTCGATTTTCTCATTCACGCCGCCAATTGGCTGCACGTGACCAAATTGATCGACGGAACCGGTTACCGCGAACTGTTGATTAATGGGTCGCAAGGCGAGGGCGCTCACCAACGCGCACAGCTCTGCCAGTGAGGCACTGTCGCCATCAACTTCGCTGTACGATTGCTCGAAGACTATGGACGCAGAGAAGGGCAGTTGTTGATCAAGCTCCAGTTCTGTAATCAGGAATGCCTGCATGATCATCATACCCTTGGCGTGTAAATTGCCAGCAAGTTCGGCTTTGCGCTCAACGTCGGTGAATTCACCGTCGCCCGCGTGAACCACGCAACTGATACGTGTCGGCTCGCCAAAGGCAACGGGGTAGCCAGGGAATTCTAATACGGAAAGTCCATTAATCTGGCCGACGACTTCGCCTTCCGTTTCGATCAGGATCTGACCTAATTCGATTTCATCCTGCATGCGTTCGCGAAGGTAGCCTTCACGCCATTGGCGAGCGGCAACGGCGTCAACCAGCGCCTGCTCCGTGATTTGACCATCTCTGGCGTATAGAGATGCATATTTTAACTGGCTGATTAGCCAACGCGGGCATAATGGCAAGTTGCCTTGATCGCCGCTGTAGCGTATCGCAATGTTCACTAATGCCGGCCAGGCATCGGCATCCAGCAGCGGCAGCTGATTTTCGCTGCACAGGGCATTGATGTAGGAGCACCAGCGCGCCATGTCGTCAGTTTCAATTAACTGCAATTGCGCTTCGAACTCGCCGTAAATCGCGTGTTCGCCTAATTCCGGCTCCATATCATGAATATCTGCCAAACTTTCACGATCACCGAGAATGATCAGACGAAGATCAAGCGGCATCGGTGGTACATCAACAGGAAGTGGTTTGCGCTCGTCTGGTGACAGCCAACGATAGAGACCTTCAGCCATAATCTGTTTCAGACGCAGCCACATCAACGGCTGAGCCAGCAGTGCTCTGGCTGACAGGATCAACGTACCGCCATTTATCTGATGAATCAGTCCTGGGTGCAGCGTGACTTCATCGTGAAAACTGCGTACACAGCCGAAGAGCTGTTCAGGTTCAATCCATTCCTGATAGCCACAGGATTGCTGTGCGGCAAAATTATCCGCAGGCTGTGTGGCGGGTTCGACCCGGATATGACGACCCTCAATGATATATTTACTGCCATGTATCGCCCCGGAGTCTGGCCTGATGGCGCTTAGCGCACGGGCGATCAATGCCATATATTCATCATTCTCCTGCGCTTTCAATAGCATAAAGCGGGAAGGGGAACGAGGGTGGCAAAAGAGCGTCAGGCTGTCTGCCAGACGCGACTGAATAGCGGAGAATTCAGCAGGAGCAAGTTGCGCTGCCTGAGTGAATAGCGTTTGATAAGGCGTATTATTGGGCAGTAAATGCTGCCATGAGAGTCGGTTACTGGTCAAAGTATCAATGTAATCGTCTGAAGGAAAAGCGTGATTATACAAGAATAATCTAAACTTCGCATAAGGAGAGTCATCTCTCCGTCATCTTTCATACGTTGGAACGCAGGCCGCGTTTGGCTAATCATCTTAAAAGCTGCCAGAAAGCGGCCAAAATCAAGGAAAACTGTTATGCTGAAAGTCACGTTACGCGGTCACTGAAGAATTTAATATGAAATATCAACAACTAGAAAATCTTGAGTGCGGGTGGAAATGGAAATACCTGGTGAAGAAGCATCGGGAGGGGGAAGAGATTACGCGTTTTCTCGAGCAAAGCGCTGCGGATGATGCTGTACAAGCATTGCTTAAAATGGAAAACCAGCCGGTGAAAGTGTTGGAGTGGATTGCGCAATGTATGAATCCCACCTTAGAAAACCGGATGAAGCAGACAATTCGCGCACGGCGCAAACGCCATTTCAACGCAGAGCATCAGCATACACGCAAGAAATCGATCGATCTGGAATACCTGGTTTGGCAGCGTCTTGCTGCTCTTGCGCAGAGACGCGGAGTGACGTTATCAGAAACGATAGTGCAGTTAATTGAAGACGCTGAACACAAAGAAAAATATGCCAGCCAGATGTCGCTGCTTAAGCAGGATCTTAAAGCTATTCTGAATAACGACGAAATGTGATCGGTGTTTGTCATCTATCTTGCCGATAAACAGGCATAAAAAAACCTCGCCGAAGCGAGGTTTTTTTTCGTTAATAACTTAAGCCTGAGGCTGAGTTACAACGTCTTTGATGCCTTTAACTTCGATCTCTACGCGACGATCCGGTGCCAGGCAGTCGATCAGCGCAGCACGAGGTTTCACGTTGTCACAGGTAGAACCGGTAACAGGTTGAGATTTGCCCAGGCCACGAGCAGAGACTTTGTTCGCAGGGATACCTTTAGAAACCAGGTAATCAACGACGCTCTGTGCACGTTTTTCAGACAGGCCTTGGTTGTATTGCTCTGAACCTAAACGGTCAGTGAAGCCCAGAACAACAACAGAACCATCTTTAGGATCCAGAGAGCTCAACTGGGTGTACAGTTGATCCAGTGATTGCTGGCCTTCTGCTTTCAGTGTTGCTTTGTTGAAGTTGAACAGAACGTCAGATTTCAGGGTGAAACGCTTGGTTTCAACAACTGGAGCTGGAGCAGGAGCTGGTGCAACAACTGGTGCTACACGGTCATCCTGGCCGAAACGGTAAGAAAGACCAGCACTGATGAGCATGTTGTCTGGACGAGCACCGACTGTGCCTGCATCACCAATATTGCTTACCCACTGGTAATCAATACGAGTGGCCCAGTTTTTGTCGATAGCGTATTCAACACCGATCGCAGCCAGCGGAGAAACGCCAGTGTCGTCGTTGTTGATATCAGTTCTTACACCTGTGTTGACAGAGGTTGCTGCATGGCTATCAGCGCGCCATACCATACCACCTAAACGGGTATAAACATCCAGATCAGGCAGAACTGGGTAGCTCAGTTTAGCAGCCAGTTGGATGCCCTGTGCTTTGAAGCTAGCGCTGTCATCATTTGATGCAGTTGAACCTGCATACTTCATGCGGCCCAGCCAGTCGTAGCCCAGTTCAAAACCCAGGTACGGGTTGGCTTGATAACCAACAAATGCACCAGCGCCTAACTTGCTTTTGATTGGGTTGTTGTTGACACCAGTGTAACCATTTCCGTAGAAACCAGTATCGTGGAATTGAGACACACCCAGTTTACCACCGGTGTACCAGGTATTGTCTTTAGGAGCTGCTTGCGCGACGGTCGCGAAGCTAGCCAGTGCCACTGCAACTGCGATAGCTGTTTTTTTCATTTTACGCCTCATTATCATCCAAATCGGTAATTAACCTGGAGGGCTAATAAACCTTTGGTTAAAATCCTTTGGTTGGAGACTTTGCCCTTATTTATGACTCACTGTCAGTCAACTGACGTTATAAAAGAGCAACTCCAGCGAGTTAAAGTCTACAACGTGATGAGAAAGTTACAAGTATGATGTGATTTACATCATAAGAAAACCGCACGATTCATACATACTTGCTAACAAATAGTAGATGCTTTTGACAGATCTTACGCCTTCTAGCTGTATTAAATATATCCAAAAAGCCCGCAGAATACCGCTCTGCGGCGATCGACAAGGCGTATAACCTAGATGAGCTGAGAAAATTCTTAATTTACTTAATGATACAATGTCGAATGAATTTTAAGGCTAGGAAACAGTCTATAGGCGTCACCGCCAGCACTTTCTGGTCGCATAATGAAGCCATACGTGTTTCCTGCCTGTGCGGCGTGCCGTAACCGAACCCTCTCTTCTTCCGTTAATTCGTGTGGTAACCAGCACAAAACAGCGCTGTAATTCCCTGTCAGCAAGGCTCTTTCCATAGCATCAACCGTAAACAGCGGATTGATGTGGTGAAGTTGTACCATTTTATCCAACGGTAGCCCAGATTGCTGAACCCAAGGGCGGCTCAATTTTTGCTGAGGAGAAAGCCACAACAGCCAACGAGACTGCGTACCTAGCTGCTGTAAGAGCGGTAATAACAAGTGTGTGACTATGGGCTGATCGGCGTTGTACACGATTTCGCTGATGATTCCACCTGTGGCAACCGAGGGCTCCGCAGCGTGTTGATTTGCAGAAAACGATGACGGCTCGATGTTGTGAGAGCGGATTGATTGCGTACGCATAATGAGTTCTACCCATAGTGTTACTGTATGAACATACAGTATCTACTGTGTGCGTGAAAATCAACCTGATTTTTTTGAAAGCGCTTCGCATATTCCATATGCAAGAGACAGTAAACACATTTACTGTTTGAAGCCGCATCGGGGCTGTGGTTAATTATTTGTTCCTGCTACAGATATTTCTAATTGTTCAGGAAGAGATCATTTCAATACTAAGGATTATGGCAATGAAGCAATTATGCAAAAAAAGGATTTTGCAATCTCAGCAGTCTTTTTCATCTTTGGGGGACATCACTTCGCGTTCCCAATTTGGTGGCTACAGCATCGCAGCAAATAAAACGATTTTTGGACTGGTGTCAGAAGGGGAGCTTTATCTTCGCGCCAGTAAGAAGGATGAAAAATATTTTCAACAGCGGGATATGCCTAATCTGATTTATACCAAGCGCGGCATGCCCGTTCCGTTGAATTACTTTCTCGTCGATGAAGCATTATGGCAAGAATCTGAGCAGTTATTGTATTTCGCCCATCTGGCACTGGGAGGCGCGCAGTATGATAAAGCCGTCATAAGTGCCAACGGACGGCTAAAAGATCTTCCGAATCTTAACCACGATATCGAACGGCTGCTGTGGAAAGCAGGAATAAAGAATGTCGATGAATTACAACATTATGGTGCGAAAAACAGCTATCTCGAGTTGCGGAAGGTTCGCGCTAATCTGAGTGTTAACGTGCTATTGGCGCTTGCTGGTGCAATTTGTGGTACTCATCAGGCGGCACTCCCTCGCGGTATCCGCAACGAACTGTTGGAATGGTATAAAAATAATGCGGTATCCAAAGGGCCAAAGCACTAAGAAAAATACCTATTTTCACTGTGTAATCATGTCATTTTTTAACTGTACGAGTTCAGGTAAGAGACCGATCAATAGGCCGATTTGCTGAATAATTAATGATTCTTTACTGTCTGATTCGGGTGAAAGGGATTGAAGGCTGGCAGTGATAGTTTTCAATCCCTGATTGATACGCAAACTTTCCTCTTCGTTGCAGTGTAACGCATCATCAACGTGACACACGGCATCATCCAGCAATTGCAGCGTTTCCGTTGAGGTAATTTTCCCTCGGTGTGCGCCGAGCGTCGAAATATAGCTTAGCAACGTATGATTCAGACACATGAAGCGGAATGCGCTGTCCAGCTTATTTCTGGTCGCATGAGGCTCTGAAGACATATTCGATACGACGGAGGCCAGTTCTGCATCGCAGTTATGCGCATCGCGGCGGGCAATGCGATAAGGCAGGCTATTATCTTTCCCCTGATAATATTGAACCATGATCGCATCAAGATAACGGCAGTTGGCATCCAATGTCTTATTGATGACGGTTGGCAGACCGCGGAAGCGCCAGTCTGGCCAAATAAAACTCACCGCCGCCCATGCGATGGCACACCCTAGTAGCGTATCAATAATGCGTGGCACTGCAACCTCAAAGCCTTCACCTAACAGGTTGAAACAGAGCAGGACAAGCAGGGTAATAAACATGGTCGCGTGGGCGTACTGTACGTTGCGAAAGGCGAAAAATAGTACGCCACTGATAACGATCAACGTCAGTTGTCCTTCCAGCGAAGGAACGAAGTATAGGATGGGTAGGCCAAGCAAAATACCAGTCAATGTCCCGATAATTCTCAACGTCAGACGCCGCCGAGTGGCGTTATAGTTGGGCTGACAAACAAACAGGCTGGTGAGCAGAATCCAATACCCGTGTTGCAAGCCCGTGACCTGAATCAACGCGTAGCCGCTACAGAGCAGCACGGACATACGTATGGCATGACGAAACAGTGCCGACTGCGGCGTCAAGTGGCGGCTAATGCGTAAGCGGATGTCGCTCCACCCCGTGATTTTGTCATCTGCCAGCGTGTTTTCCGGGTTGTTTTCTTGCTCAATCGCCTGTTCAGATTCGATAGTCGCCAACTGAGCATCAATGGCGCGCAGATTATTCAAGAGATAAGTGAGCGCTTTGATTTGTGCGGCGTCGGCCATGTTGTTGGCAGCAATGCGCGCAATAGCGGACTCGAGATGCACGAAAGCCCGCTCAATGCGGCTATCATGCTGATATTTTTGCTGGAGAAGAATAGATTGCGACAACTGCTGACAGGCTTTGGCCTGCATACTCAGCAGGCGCTGAAAGCGGAATAAGACATCGCTATAGCGCAGTTTTTCACGCAGTTGCGGATAGTAAACATGCGATGAGCTGGCCCGTTCGTGAATATCCTGCGCGACAAAATAGTAGTGCAGCGTTTGGCGCGTACCGCGCTGGCCGCGATCGCCACGCAGACGTGTTAATAGCGATGATTTGGTCTGGTTGAGCGTCGCAACCAGCTGGCTGTTTGCCATCGCGACGTCAATGAGGGGCTTGTCGGTTTCTTCTTCAATGTCGGGGTCGAAGAGGTTAGCTTTGGCATCCAGATAGCGAGCCAACTGCTGATAACACTGCGCGAGGTTATCCTGCAACGGGCGGATGGGGAATATCAGGTGGCCGAATAGCGTCAGCAGGTTGTACCACGAGGCCCCGATCAGCAGCATGATGGGCTGCTGATACCAGTTGTCATAAAGCGAGATGCCCAGCATGGTGTAAATAGCGATCAGCAGTGCGCCGAATGCAATAGTTGCATAGCGTTGCCCTAATGCGCCGAGCAGAATAAATCCGCAGGTTGATACTGCCAGACCAAGGCCAAACAGCCAGGGATAGGGGAAAAGCAATTCGATCGAAACGGAAGCGACAAAAAAACAGGCCAGCGTAATGAACAGATTACGCAGACGTCCGGTGAGGCGATCGTCAAGGTCGGTAAGGGCGGCTGCGACGACGCCAAGCGTGACGGGGATAGTCGATGTTGGCTGCCCAAGCCACCAGGGAACGGCCGCCGCACCACTCAGAGCAATAAGGATGCGAATGGTATACAGCCAACTGCTGTTATACACATAGCGGCGAATTCCCGGGGCGAAGATGAGCAACGTAATATCCTTAGATGCCGTTAGCGAAAGTGGCGGCGGGCATTGTTTTCCCGCGCAGCCTGCGCCAGTTCGACGGAAACCACGCGACGCCCTACTGGCCACAGCGCGATGGCGGCAATTTTAAAATTGGCGATGCCAACAGGAATGCCAATGATCGTAATACACTGTGCGATGCCAGTAATGATGTGCGACAGGCAAAGCCACCAGCCAAAGAAAATGAACCAGAAGATATTCAGCAGCGATCCGCCTGCGCTGAGAATCGCGCTCTTTTCATCTGGGCGCAGCTCGTCAACATGGATGGCCTCATTGCCATAAGGCAAGAGTGACAGCTTGGTGATTTCCCAACATGAGCGTGTTAGCGGCAAGGTAAAAATCAGCAGCACGCTGACAACAGTCGCCAGAAGCCAGGCTAACGTGGTGAAAAAACCACCTAATACGAAGTTAAGGATATTCAACACAGTACGCATACTCTCTCCTGTACGTGTAAGGTAAACCGATAAAGTAACCAAACTCGCTGATGGTAAAAGAATTATCACATTAAGCATCAGGATATCCTAACCTGTTTTTAAGGCTAGAGCGTGAAGTCTGATAACGGGTAAACTAGTGAACAGATAAACGATAAAAATGGACGAATAACCTCTCACATAGTCATGGCGCGAACATCATGGAACTGAAATCTACCTCGTTAGGTAAACATCTGGCCCAGCATCCTTACAACCGGGTGCGGTTACTGAATGCCGGTGTCGAAGTGAGTGGCGATAAACATCAATACCTGATCCCTTTTAATCAGTTGCTGAGTATTCACTGTAAAAGAGGGCTGGTGTGGGGAGAGCTGGAATTTGAATTGCCAGCCGGAAAAGTGGTGCGCTTGCACGGAACAGAGTGGCAGGAAACGCAGGCTTTTTACCGCCATCTTCTTAAATCCTGGCTCGACTGGAGCGAGGAGATGAGTCTGATCAGTGCTGAAGTTTTGCAACGCCAAACGGACAGTATTCAAACACTGACGCAGCAGGATAAATGGTTTAGCCGACAGGCTTTAGCAACATTGCAGAATGCCATTCGTGAATCGCTGGGCGCTTTGCCGCTTCCTGTTTCTCGTCTTGAAACCTTTGATAACTGCCGTGACCACTACCAGAATTGCTTGCGCTGGCTTGAGCAGGGCGATGAGACGCGCACAGCGGTGAATCAGGCATGGATGGATCGCACGCTGGCGGCAGAACAGTCTTTCTTTGAAACGGTAGAGAGTTCGCCACTAAATGTGTCGCAGAGTAAAGCTGTGATTAATGGTGAAGAGGGAGTGCTGGTACTGGCCGGCGCTGGCAGTGGGAAAACCTCCGTACTGGTGGCCCGAGCGGCATGGTTACTGCATCGTCAAGAAGCCACGCCCGATCAGATTCTACTGCTGGCATTTGGACGTAAAGCGGCAGAAGAGATGAACGAACGTATCCGGGAGCGGGTCAGCACGGATGAGATTCAGGCTAAGACGTTCCATGCGCTGGCATTGCACATTATTCAGCAGGCTAGCCGCAAGGCCCCGATGATAAGCCAACTGGAAAGTGATGCGAAACAGCGTCGAGAATTGCTGATTTCTCATTGGCAGCAGCAGTGTGCTGAGAAAAAAACGCAGGCTAACGGGTGGCGACGCTGGTTAACAGAAGAGCTGGAATGGGATGTGCCAGAAGGCGATTTCTGGAGCGATCCGAAGCTGGCGGGACGGTTGGCTGGGCGACTTGAACGCTGGTTAGGCTTGATGCGTATGCACGGCGGCAGCCAGAGTGAAATGGTTGAGCAGGCGCCAGAATCAATTCGGACAGTATTTCAGCAACGAGTTCGCCTGATGGCTCCGTTGTTGAAAGCCTGGAAAAAAGCGCTTAAGGATGAGAATGCCGTCGATTTCTCTGGCCTCATCCATCAAGCCGTGAACTTGCTGGATAAAGGGCGCTTTGTGAGTCCCTGGAAGCACATTCTGGTGGACGAATTTCAAGATATCTCACCGCAGCGTGCGACGCTGTTAGCAGCATTGCGTCGACAAAATAGCCGTACCTGTCTTTTTGCTGTTGGGGATGACTGGCAGGCAATTTATCGTTTTAGCGGTGCTGAGCTGGCGTTGACGACAGCATTTGAACAGCATTTCGGCGTAGGCGAGCAGTGCGCGCTGGATACCACCTATCGTTTTAATGAACGCATTGGTGAAGTCGCCAACACGTTCATACAGCAAAACCCATATCAGTTGAGGAAACCGCTTAATAGCCTGAATAAGGGAGATAAAAAAGCGGTGACCATCCTGCCTCAGGATCAGCTTGAACCCCTTCTGGATAAACTTAGCGGCTTTGTGAAAGCGGATGAACGCATTCTCGTGCTGGCGCGTTATCACCATTTACGCCCAGCGATTTTAGAGAAGGCTGCGACCAAATGGCCGAATTTGCAGATTGATTTCATGACGGTGCACGCCAGTAAAGGGCAGCAGGCGGAGTATGTCATTATTGTGGGTATGCATGAAGGGAAAGATGGGTTCCCGGCTCCGGCAAGAGAGTCTGTCATTGAGGCGGTGCTATTACCTGAACCGGAGGACTTCCCCGATGCGGAAGAGCGGCGTTTACTGTATGTGGCGCTGACGAGGGCGAAACATCGCGTTTGGTTGCTACAGGATGTGACAAATCCATCAGTGTTTATTGAACATCTTCACCGCCTAGGCGTACCGACGCAGCGTAAGCCGGGATAACGAAAAAAGAGAAATAGAACAAAAGAGACCAGCGTCGATGGTGTATTCATGTAGCACGCCGCTGGTCCAGGGTGATGGACTGATATTATTTCAGACGGTCTTGTAGGTAGCGCTGATAATCAGGAATGGCGATTTGAACCGGTTCTTTAAATAGCGCTGAGTGAATCAGGAAATCAGCCGTTGCCCGGTTGGTGGCAACAGGGATGTTCCAAACCGTAGCCAGCCTCAGCAGCGCCTTGACATCGGGATCGTGTGGCACGGCGTTAAGCGGATCCCAAAAGAAGATCATTAAATCGATTTTCCCTTCGGAAATGAGTGCGCCAACCTGCTGGTCACCCCCCATCGGTCCACTTAGCATGCTTTTTACGGGAAGACCCGTATTCAACTGAATTAGGTTACCAGTGGTTCCGGTAGCGTAAAGCGTGTGCTCTGTGAGCTGTTGTTTGTTCGTACCAACCCAATCCAGCAAAGATTGTTTACAGTGGTCGTGTGCTACCAGCGCAATATGTTTTTGCGCGGGGATGGTACGGGTGGTGAACTCCATGGTTACGTCCTTCAATCTGGTGTAGTAAAGCTGACGCTAGGGTACAGACAGATTACGGAAACGCCGTTTCAGTGCAAAGCGATAAAAGTAGGAAAAGGCGAACGGGTATCAAAAATCTACTGTGACTGCATATAAAATCACCAGCTTACGGATTCATTCAGTACGGTAGCAAAGCCAGCAACCGAAGCGCCTTTCGCTGCTGCGTTGTATTCTGACATTTTTCGCTCTATATCGAGTAGCTCACTGTCTGCGATCACAATCGCATCGCTACGAACGGGGATCGCCTGATTTTTTTCATCAAGCAATTGATATTCAGGCTGGGCGGTAAAATTTTTGCGATCCTGAACGGTTCGCAGCGGCGGCAGCTTAAATGACACCGACGTCATTTTTTCTGTATTAAAGGTCGCAATAAATGTTGAGGGAAAATAGGTTACTGGGGCACCTGTTTGGTGGTCGACAGTCTCAACCACTTTGAAGAGAATTTGGTGTTGTCCACTGCTCAGTTCGAGGCTATCGGCACCTTTCAGCAACGAGCCTGACATCCTCTGCCCGTCAACCATAAGGAGATTGATCTTCTGATCTAATTTCAACGTTGTTGCCGCAATTGCTGAGGTACTTAAACCTGCAATAACAAGGCAGACAGTGATGAAGCCGAATTTCATAATTTTCCCAGATGGCACGTAATCCGAGTATTGTTGAGGAATTGTCTGAGTGTGTCAAAGGTTTCAATTTGAAACAGACTGTTATGGCATTTTTCGCGCCATAAGGCACAGATGAACGTGGTTTTACGCTATTTCCTGCTCGTCGTAGGATGTGCGATACACTGTAATAAATCACGCAAGAGAGGTTGAATAGCATGAATGACAGAGATATTGAGTCTGTACTGAAAACGGTAAAAACCATTGCGTTAGTGGGAGCCAGCGATAATCCGTCCCGCCCGAGTTATGGTGTGATGGCGTATTTGCTAAAACAGGGCTACGAGGTTATCCCAGTTAGTCCCAAACTGGCCGACCAGACACTTTTAGGGCAACAAGGATATGCCAGCTTAGCGGACATTCCTAAACCGGTTGATATGGTCGATGTCTTTCGCCAGCCGGAAGCCGCTTATGAAATAGCCAAAGAGGCCATCGCCATCGGCGCTACCGTTCTGTGGTTACAGATTGGTGTGATTAATGAGCAAGCGGCAATTCTGGCTCACGATGCCGGACTGATCGTCGTGATGGATCGCTGCCCGAAAATTGAAATCCCGCGGCTGGGGTTGGAGAAATAAGTTGCAGATAGTCGGCGATGCTGAATACCACAACATCGCCAATATTTTGCGTTGGTCGCCAGTATCTGTTTTTAGTGAAAATTAATGGCGCAGCTGCGGCGCACGGCGCTGAATGACCTCAGCTAATTCGTTCAGCGAAGAGTGTTCGTGCTCAGAAAGCTCTTCCTTCATCAACTGCGCCTCTGCCAGGTACGTATGGATCGGTTGGCCTTCATCATCTTCCATGACAACGTGGTACCACGGTTCGGAGCGTGGCGTATCATTGCCGCTAATTTCTTCCCAGGTAGGTGTGTCTAATGAGTATTCGGGATCGATATCGATAACGACCCCTGGAAACCCCAGTAGTCTATGACGAATCTGTTGTCCGATACCAAATTTGCAGATGATCATATCCCCCCCCTGGAAATAGATTACACTTTCTACTCGTTGCGGATGGTAGAGGAAGGACAACCGCATCCGATAACGCCTTTTAGCGTGCAGCGTTTTCAAGTGATGTATTCGTTGATGAATCGCTGGTTGAACACATTATTAACAGTATGGTGTAAATTTTTAGAAGATACAGCTCTGCTAATGAAATGTTGTTGGGTCGCTGGGCTGGAGAGGAGGAGAAGATGACAACGATAGCGACTGTCGCCTATGTCTATGGTGTGGTTCAGGGCGTTGGATTTCGTTACAGCACGCAGCATCAGGCTAGGCAGCTTGGCCTCAATGGCTATGCGCGCAATTGTGATGATGGCAGCGTGGAGGTGCTCGCAAGCGGTGAAGCTCATGCGGTAGATGCGTTGATCGAGTGGCTGAAGCAAGGAGGCCCACGAAGCGCCAGAGTTGATAAGGTGCTTATTGAGCCACATGGCAAGACGGACTATGAAGGTTTTACGATCCGCTATTGAATCTGAGGGCGCTAGATGCATTTCACCGGTTTGGGTAAGCCGGCGATTTTCGTTGCCTGCTTGGCTGGCCCTTTAGGAAAGAGTTTATACAGGTAGCGGCTATTTCCTTTCTCCTCACCATACTTTTGCGCCATCGCCTTAACCAACATGCGTATCGCGGGCGATGTATTGAACTCCTGATAAAAATTTCGCACAAACCGCACGACTTCCCAATGCGGCTCAGTCAATACGATGCCTTCCTGTTCCGCTAACATGTGAGCCAAGGCTTCACTCCACGCGGTGCTATCCATAAGGTAACCTTGCGCGTCAGTTGCGATTGTTCGCCCTTCAAACTCCAACATCTTCTCTCCGACTGCGATGTATCAGCCCGCAGTTTAACAAATTTTTCTGTTTGCGCCGGAATAAAAAAAGCCCCAAATGGGGCTTTCTCGGTGCGACGATAGACGAGATTTAGTCGTTACGCATGATGCCCAGAATGCTCAACAGGCTAACGAAGATATTATATATCGCGACATACAGGCTAACCGTCGCCCGGATGTAGTTGGTTTCACCACCATGAATGATGTTACTGGTTTCCCACAGAATGGCACCCGCAGAGAACAAAATAAACAGGGCGCTGATCGCCAGATGCAAGGCCGGAATCTGTAGGAACAGATTGGCGATGACGGCAACAACCAGAACAACGAACCCTGCCATCATCATGCCTGACAGGAAGGACATATCCTTACGTGTCGTTAAGACATAGGCTGAACAGCAGAAGAACACCGCCGCTGTACCGCCCAACGCTAACATGACAATGTCGCCTGCGCCGGAAGAAATCAACGAGCTTAAAATCGGGCCCAGCGTGTAACCCATAAATCCGGTCAGTGCGAACGCTGCCAGAATACCGGCAGGGCTGTTCGCCAGTTTGTGCGTCAGGAACATCAGACCATAAAAACCAACCAGCATTAGAATTAAGCCAGGAGCGGGCAGGTTAAGTACAGTACTTGCCGTTGCGGTAACGGCAGAAAAGCCCAGTGTCAGCGACAATAGGAAATAGGTATTGCGCAGCACTTTATGAGTGCTGAGCAGCGAGCTTTCACGGGTAGAAGAAACAACAATACGATCCATATCAGCGACTCTCTCTTCAGGGTGCTATTATCCAATGTCAAAGAGTAAATAGTTGCAGGACGTTATTAAAGGTGGTTTACCCTTCTTTACGCTGAAATTTTTCATCCTGTGGGGCAGCGCGCGTGTTTTTGTCCTGCAAGTCGTGTGAAACCGGAGATAAATTGCACTATTTTATCTGTCGCGTGGCGTTTTTACGTGCAATTGCGTTGTGTTAGATTATTTTTCAGGCAATCGAGCGCTGTGATGCTTTACAAGATCTCACACACTGTTTATAGTTCGCGTCATTGCGGAGGAGTGGCCGAGTGGTTGAAGGCACCGGTCTTGAAAACCGGCGACGCGAAAGTGTTCTAGAGTTCGAATCTCTACTCCTCCGCCAAAAAATTCAACGGGTTAGCTTAGGCTAGCCCGTTTTCGTTTCTGCTATCAAATCCCAAAATCGTTTCTACCTTGTGGCGCTGATGTGGCCGTTGTCGTAACAACGTCCGCGCTGAGCATGTTGGAACCTGGAGCGAAGGCACGCAGCGGATTTTCCCATCACCTATTCATTCAGAAATGGATGCTAGCGATGAGTAAAAAACAAATAAGCATCGCGTTGCTCATCATTAATAAATCGATAGTTATTGCTCAGGGATAATGACAATATAAATGCCGATGTTATTTATTGCTTATCTATTTCTGTTCGGACTTGCGTACATTAAATAAAATTTCCTGACTGAAAAACCAATATGTTACTGAAAAACGATAGACTGATGTATTGACTGCGTATTAAATCAGGAAGTCATCTTGCGTTTTATAAACCACCAGTTCTAGCAAAGAACGATATTTTTCCTGAAAGGCAGTATTGGCCTCTGTTTCAATCTTGTGGACTAATTTAGCGATGATAGCCTTGTTGCTAACGGAATGACCAGATTGAATGATTTCTTCCACAATGTTACCGAGCATTTCCGTATCACTGACCTGAGAATCAAGGCCGAGGCCACCAGATGTTGGGAGCTCGTTTTGCGACACCTCTGGATGCATTGTTTCTCCTCCCTTTCGTGCTTTGGACATTGTTTGTACGCACACTGCCAGACAGCACGAACGCGCTATCCGCCAGACATAAAGAAATGGCTACTTAACTTTAGTCGATCATACGCATAAAACCAGTCGATAAGATAAATAAATACAGCGTTACTCAGCGATGCTTCCAAATGTGAAAGGGTGATGACGATCAATGGTCAGGCGGATAAATATGAATTTATCGTTTTCCACCAATATTATGTCTGAAATAATTATGTGAGATGCATGACTTCAATAAGTTAAACATAACGGGGTGAAAGGAGGAAGGGGAAAACATTAGCTGAACATAAAGACTATTAATGCATTTTGATTACGACCTATAAGATTTTGATCTGTACAAGAAGATGACATTTTTTTGCGATACATGCTGTTTATCAATAAGTGCCTTTTTGTCAAAAAATGTCCGTTTACCAAAAAATGTATTTTTATCAAAAGAGTGCTGTAGTTTACCTGGAGCGTTGGCATGCAAAAGATCAGAGCAAAAGCCGTTTGTCTTTTCCGCCATAATGGCAAGATTCTGTTAGCAGAAGGGCATGACCCGATAAAAGATGAGCATTATGTGTTGCCGCTCGGAGGCGGCATCGATTTTGGCGAGCTGTCGCAGGCGGCGGCGGAGAGGGAGGTTCAGGAGGAAATCAGTGCTGCGACCAAGGATTTTTCGCTATTGGGCGTTTCAGAGAATATTTTCTCCTACAATGGCAAGCCAGGTCATGAGATTGTCTTTGTTTATGAGGCTCGTTTTCAGGATGAGTCGCTTTATCAACAAGATATCATTCATGGTATAGAGACAAACGGTGTTCCGATCATCACCCGCTGGTTTGATATTGATTTACTGCGTTCAGGGGAAATCAAGTTTTATCCTCATGGTATAGTGGACATGATCTAGCCAGAACTAACGGGTTGGGATGGTTGTGCCGTTGCTTCGATGATGATAATGCATGCCGATGTTAAACGTCGAAATAAGGAAAAAAGATGCAGGTTTTGATCGTGATTGATATGCAAAAGGCGGTGTTTGCAACGCCAAGAGCGCGACAAGCGCAGACGGTCGCATTGATAAACCAGCTTTCGAATGCAGCAGATCGGACGATTTTTATTCAGCATGAAGATGACGGCATGCTGTCTGGTAGCGAGGGATGGCAACTATTATCTGAACTGCACCAGCCAGAGGGGAGCCTGTTTATCACTAAAACGGCGTGTGATGCATTTTACCGCACGTCGCTATCCGATGTGCTGGCTGAGTTGGGTGTAAACCACCTTACGATTTGTGGATGTGCGACGGATTATTGCGTTGATGCAACCATTAAAAATGCAGCTAGCCGCGGCTATGCGTTGACGATTGCAGCTGATGCTCACACGACGTCCAATCGCGACGAACTGAAAGCCGAACAGTTAACTACGCATTACAACGACGTGTGGCGGCATTTTATTATTCCGGGTAACACGATTACGGTAGAAACAACAGAACACATCATTGCTTCATGGAAGGCAGGCCGCTAGCCCTATGTTGACTATTATTTCTGTCAGAAATCAGCCCGAGTACAAAGAACGGGCCGTTCATTATTTTCAACGCCATTGGGCGTCAGATGACACGTTGATGCTTTATGAAGACTGTATTAACCACTGCATTGATGCCGAAAACCCATTGCCTGATTGGTATTTGCTGGAAAAAGATGGACATATTATTGGTGGCGCAGGGTTAATCACTAATGATTTCATCAGCCGTATGGATCTTTATCCCTGGCTGTGTGCGCTTTACGTTGAAGAGCGTCATCGTGGCAACGGTTATGCGGGGCGGATTATCGAACGTCTTGCAGAGGAAACCCGTCGTATGGGTTTTTCTAAGCTGCATTTATGTACGGATCTGTGCGGTTTTTATGAACGGTATGCGTTTCACTTTACGGGAATGGGGCATCACCCTTGGGGTGAGTCGTCACGTATCTATTCACGGTCGCTTTGAATCAACATTGCGGTGAGCTAACGACTCGCTTTATGCGCAGATTAGGATAAAAATTGCAGGCAACATGCGTAAAAGTGAACAGGATCATATTCTGCTGACGAGGAGCAGACTACGCTTCTTACAGGCTGACAGATAATCAGTTATCCACGATAGGGAGAGGTGATTATGTACACGAGCATCCTGGTGCCAGTAGATATAGAAGAAGATGAACTCACCACACACGCGCTGACGCATGCAGTCAGGTTAGCTAAAATGTCGGGAGCTGCAATCCACCTCTTTCATTCCCTCCCGGATGCGTCAGCATTTTTATCTGCTTATTCTTTTGGCATAAAAGAGTTTGAGAATGAGGCGGTGGTGAAAGCCAATGACAAACTGAAATCACTGATGAAAACAATCGATCTTCCTGCATCGCGTTTGACATGCAGTGTCAGCTTCGGATCGGCCAGAGACGAAGTGTTAGCGCTAGCAGAAGAGATGAATGCAGATTTAATCGTTATCGGTTCACGGCGACCGAATGTGAAAACCTATCTGCTTGGCTCAAATGCTGCCGCTATTGTTCGCCATGCGAAAATGTCAGTGTTAGTTGTCCGTTAGTTTTTGCATAACGCTGCTGCCGCGTTTGGTTATGGGGCAGCAGCGACACTATGCGTCAGTCTGGCTATCGCAATATTCAACGCGTTCGATCAACCGATCGATCTCGCGATCGGAAAACACTTCGATACCGTGGTGGCGCAGCAATTCTGCGGTGACGCCGCTGCCTGCCGTTTGTGAACCATCAAATCGTCCGCTATATATGATGCGGCTGCCGCAGGATGGGCTTCCTTCTGTAAGCAGAGCGTAGCGGCAGTTATGCTGTTGTGCCATTTGTAGTGTTAGCCAGGCTCCCAGGATATAACGCTCGGTTACATCGCCACCGGTTGCTTCGACAACTTTTGCACCAGCCTTAATGACCGAATTGCCACCCGGGGCAGGAATAATTTCTGCTGAAGGTCTGGGCGTTGAGAAACCCGCAGCAAGCTCTGGGCAAAACGTAATCAGTCTGGCCTGTTGTCGCCACTGCGCAAGGTATTCGCCGACAGATTTCTTTTCAGTACCGTTATAGCGTACAGGGAAGCCGGACAGACAGGCGCTGATTAGAATGTTACTCATCGTGGGGTATTCCTTCTAAAAAGCGAGCATAGGCGTTGCTGCATTGAGTCACCATACGCGTTGTATGGAAGAGAAACGCCGCTTCAAAAAATGGAAAACAGCAGGACAACGGGAAAGCTCAACGGCCAGGTTAGCCCCACGATTAATGAGGCAAAGAATCGAATGAGTAAGGATTTGTCTTTACTTAACAAGAAAGTAACGATCAAGGAAACGACAAAACCGATCATGTAGGTAAGTTTGATGAGTTCCCAGAGGGAGTGATGTGGCACGTTTATTTCCTTTTATCCTCGAAGCGCCTGCATTTTATGTTGTTAATATTTTATGATCAATTTTTTAACCCATAATGGGTCGTCGTGAGGCACCGCTCTGCGGTGTGTATTTTGTACTACAGTTACTATCCTCTGGTTAAAATGAGACCTTCGGTATGAAAACAACACTGGCTGTTGCGATGGTGTGTGCTGTAGCCCTGCTTTCTGTTTCTACACCTAGTATGGCGAAAAATTCTCGGATTTCTGATGAACAGATCAAAGAAAAGATTATTCAGGAATCGATTTCTTCTTATTCCGGTAATTGCCCTTGTCCTTATAATTCAGCACGTAATGGTAGCAAGTGCGGTAAGCGTAGCGCATGGAGCCGGGCAGGAGGCTATTCGCCAATTTGTTACAAAGATGACGTGACCAGAAAAATGATTGATGACTGGAGAATGAAAAAGGGAAATACATAGCATTCGACAGAAAAATAAAAATAGCGAAATAATAATCTCTTTGCTAAGAAATCAATTAAACTATTTCTGTGACAGAAATATTAAATTTTTATTTCAGTATGGACATTGTAGGCTGGCTGTCATAGCTTACTATTTTACCCCATCAGAAAGGTAATAAAATGAGTGAGATATCTAGCCTGTCCCTGAAAATTTCCCCAGAGCTGAAAGAAAAAATCAAAGCCGCTGCCTTGGAAAACGAGGTATCCCTCAGTGCGGAAGTGAGCGCCCGGTTGCTGAGAAGTTTTGATGAAAGCCATCAGGTCTCTGAGCTGTCGCCTAAATCGGTGGACAGCCAGGGTACGGAGGAAGTGGGTGCAGAAGCACCATTGACGCAGAAAGAACTCAAGAAACTCCGAGAATTACTGAAAGGTAAATCTAAAGCGACCTCCAAGAAAAAGTAATGCTGGAATATGATTCTGATCTCTGATTGATTTAAAGAATAAAGAACAAAATTAAATCACCCAGACGCCTTGATAAAAAGGTGTCTGGGTGAGTCTTTTGCTCATTCTTGATGTTCGTATATACCCCAAATAATTCGAGTTTCAGGACAAAACGTTAACGTTTTGAACAACGCGAAGCGTTAGCCCTCTAGGGCGATTAACGCAGCCAACGCACATGCAACTTGAAGTATGACGGATATAACGCGTGAATATCATTGGAAAGGACCTTATCCGACGCCATTCACCTCGTTTTTCATATCTCGCTATTTCCTGTATGCAGTTAAATATAAATTCAAACAATATTTATTTAAATATATAGAAAATTATTATTATTTATTTTTTTGGTTTTATTGTTACATTCTAAATGCAATATTTATTTTTATAAAATAGATATATCTTGTAAATAGATAGATTTTAAAAAAATGATCGATTTAATAGATATTAAATAGATAAGTTAGAAAATATAAAGATTATCTACAAAAGGCCGATACCACCTTCGGCGTAAGCAAGGCGTGTTCTGATTTTTATTCACCCTTGTCGCTGCTATTTAACCACTCATTTTAGCAGTGGTAATGTTCGTGGGTTTTATGGCGTATGAGATGTGAACAGCCGAGCTGCGGTGTGATGAAAGATGGGGTGTAAAGTATGACGTTTTTCTCTTGCCAGTATGTTCATAAACCTGGTAATGCGCACTGTATCTGGTTAGACCAATTCGACTGCGCCATGATGGATGTGGTTTGATAAGCATGTCGACCTACATATTTTTTATGTCTCTCACTAGGGCATATGAATAATCTGTCCAGAAATGTGTTTTTTTGTTATGAAAAAGAGTATTGGAGCTATCTGTATTTATTGAATAAGTATTAATTTTTTAATTATATGCTTTTATACAGATAGAGAAAATTAATTAAGGAGATGTTAATGAGTTTATCCAACTGGCGTATAGGATATCGATTAGGAGCGGGGTTTTCCTTTCTGGTATTAATGCTTTTGGTAATTGGCAGCGTTGCAATTTCAAAACTAAGTGATTTTCACGAAAAAATGGATGAAATTGTTTCGCAAAACTATCCACTCACCGTCAAAAGTAACAAGCTCATTGATGAGTTGAACGGTTACCTCAATAATCAACAGCTGTTGTTATTACTCAAATCAGAAAGTGAAATTAATAAACAGTTGGCGTTGAACAAAGAACGTTCAGGGAAAATATCTGAACTCATGGAATATCTAAACCAGTCTGTCAATGATGATAAATCTGTTGCGGTACTGCGTGATATTAGTGATATCCGACGCGATTTCCTTGATTCAGCGAATAAACTCTCGTCACTGGTCGTGGCAGGGAGCACCGACGCCGCTGCCGAAGAGTACTTCAATATAACGCGTGTTACTCAAGCGAAATACACCAGCAAAGTTAACGAGTTCATTGATATACAGGATGATAAAATGTCATCCTCAGCGCAAGCGGTGGGGGAAAGTTACAAAAATGCGCTGATGGTTCTCGCTACGATCATTATCATCAGTGCGCTGGCTGGGTTGATTATTGCTTCACTGATTACCCGCAGTGTAACTCAGCCTATACAAGAAGCGCTGGGCGTGGCCGAAAATGTCGCGAAAGGCGATCTGACCTCTGAAATCTATACCGAACGTAAAGATGAAACCGGTCAACTGTTATCTGCCTTGAATAATATGAACAGTAGCTTAAGACAAATTGTCAGTCAGGTGCGGGATGGCGCTGAAACGATCTCTAGTGCGGCATCGCAAATTGCCGCAGGGAATCAGGATCTGTCTGCCCGAACCGAAGAACAGGCAAGCTCGCTGGAAGAAACGGCGTCATCAATGGAACAATTGACATCGACGATAAGAAATACCGCAGATAATACGACGCAGGCAACAGACCTTGCGGCCAGCGCGTCTGAAACGGTGAAAAAAAGCGGTGCGATGATGGAAACGGTAACGCAGGAAATGCGCGGTATCCGCGATTCGTCACAACGTATGGCGGAAATTATCGGTGTGATTGATGGCATTGCATTCCAAACCAACATTCTGGCACTGAATGCAGCTGTTGAAGCGGCACGAGCGGGTGAACAGGGCAGAGGGTTTGCCGTGGTTGCCAGCGAGGTCCGGGCGTTGGCTCAGCGCAGTGCTACGGCGGCAAAAGAAATCAAAGAGCTTATCGATGATTCGTTCAAGAAAGTACAGGACGGCATGGGGCTGGTAGAAGAAACGGGCGTCACGATGAACTCATTGGTGACGAACGTGCAGGGCGTAACGGGAATCATCAGCGAAATAGCACAGGCCAGTCGTGAGCAAAGCGATGGAATCAACCAGATCAACCTGGCTGTTGGGCAGATTGATACGACAACCCAGCAAAACGCCGCATTGGTTGAAGAATCTGCCGCCGCAGCACTCTCTTTGCAGGATCAGGCCAATAGCCTCGCGCGTACGGTCAGTGTGTTCAATCTTGGCGCATCGTATAAAAGCGCTGCGTTAAGTAGAAAAGCAGAAGCGCCTGCGCTGGCTGCACCTAAAAGTGTCCGTACGGAAAAAACGTCTGCTAAAGGTGAGCTGGCGGATTGGACGACGTTCTAACGCTTTCTCGCTAATCGTGTCTTGCTAATTACCGCCATTGTATTACACGAATTGTGTAGCACAATGGCGGTTTTTTATTGCTGTATCGAGCGATGATGACAGTCGGGAAATCAGGGTTTAGCGATAGTTTGCTTCGGATGATTCATCGACCACCGAACAACGTCAATGAGCAGGAAGATAAGCAGGCTGATCCCCATGACGGGCAAGCTCACTGCCACGAGTAGCGTTATAAGCGTAATCAACACTCGCTGAAAGACAGGAACCACCAACCATGCTGCTGTCAGCGTGTTGATCGGATTAGCGTCATGGCGAGATTTTGGACGACGTATCCACCACATTCGATAACCCCATACAATCATCGTACAGAGCCCAAGACCAAACGCCGCGAGGATGAGTTGGTTGGGTAAAGCGAATAACACCCCCATATGCGCATCTACTCCCCAGCGGGTGAGTTTGGCGGCAAGCGGGAAGGTGTTGAAATCGGTTTTGTCTACAATATCCAGCGTATCGGGGTTAACTGATACGGCATCAACCTGTGTCGGCCATGAACGCTCGATCTCACTGACGGTCCATGCACGATGCGGCTTGGTGGCAGGGCGGATTTCGATTTTATTGGCATCAATTCCAGCATGACGTGCGATAGCCAACACCTCATCAAATAATGCAGGCGAAGAGGCTTCGACATCCCCCATTGGCATCGACGCATGGTGTTCAGCGTGCTCATCTGTCGTCATCGCCATATCGTGAGCGTGCATCATATCGTGATGAGACATCGGTGTGGGCAACTGTGTATTCACCGATGGGGTCTGCCACCCTAGCGTGGTTCGCGCGACAGAAATATTGCTTCCCGCCCATTGTGACCAGGTTAACCCCGTTACGGAGAAAAAGAGCAAACCAAGCACAAGGGTCAGCCCCATCGTGGCGTGCCAGTGGCGCAAACGCTGCGTCTTGGCCGCCGCTGTCTGGCTATTTTTTAATTTCCGCCGTTTGGTCGTTGACGACAGATGTCGGGTTGACCACCAGATAACCATGCCGCCCAACGCTGCGACCCACAGCCAGGATGCTGCCAACTCGCTGTAAGTGCGCCCGATATCACCTAACAGCAGCCCGCGGTGCAGGTAATCAAGCCAGGTACGAAATGGCAGGATGCCGCTGGTGCCGTAAACGATCTCACTGCCGCGATTTTCCAGTGAAACAGGATCGATGAAAACGGCGCGGCTTTCCGATGGCCCCAACTCAGGCAAGGCAAACATGACGCGGGTGGTTTCTCCCACGGCAGGCGCAGGGCGTATCGCAAGTAATTTTGCATCCTGACGGTGAGCGAGCCCCGCCTGTGCAGCATGGATTTGCTCAGCCAGAGAGTGCTGCGTGCCCTGGCTTTCGGTGAAAAGCTGGTGCGAATACAGCCGGTTTTCAATCTGGGGTGTCAGGACATACAGCGTCCCTGTCAGAGCCGCGACGAAAATAAAAGGGCCGACAAAAAGACCGATATAAAAATGAAGCCGGATGAACAGGGCAACGATTGCGGCACGTGGCGATACGTTATCCATCGTATGTTTATCCGACGCAGTTTCTGCGGCTGGACGCGCGCTGGAGGCGGCGGCTGAGGCCTGATTAGGGTGTGACATAAAACCCTCTGAAATCACTTAGCAAAAAAATGATCAAACGCCATACCTGAAAGGGTATAGCGCGATGCGTTATAAATGCACATGAGCATGATGATGCGTGATTCAGAAAGGCGGGGCGCGAACGACAGGAGAAGCATAACGTTCAGGAAGGACAATACGGGAGATAAAATGAATAACCAGTACTTCCGATAAAGACGCTGTCAGTATGGGAGTGGGAGAGCCTGTTGCGAACAACGCTGGCGTATACGAAAAGAGTACACAGTAACCACAAGCAGCATGGTCCATCATCATGGACGGCGAAGAGTGGTGTGATTGCGTCGCGTGATGCCCGGACATTGCATGTCCGGTATGATTATGATGCGGTTCGGCTATACTCTCGCGAGCGGACGCGGCTGTATCATGCGCGCTGGTCGTATGTGCAGTAGTTGAACGATGTGTAGTAGTAGAATCTGGCGTGCTGGTACCATTTTCATGGGCATGAGCCCCATGAAGCACCTGTGTTTGTGAAATCACTGGTGCAATGAAGATGGTCAAAATAGCGAAGATGCCGACCCAGGCTGGGAAACTTCGCCGTCGTAGCGCGGACAAAAGCATAGCAGTCTTAATTCAACAATACCGGGTTCAGTCAGGGAGTGTACTTTACTTGCCCCGGCATTGTTACACAAATGTTTATGCCCGACATATTGCACGTGACATATGAAGCGCTGCCGCTATTCGTTCTGATTTCTATCAATGACTCATCAGGAAATTGCACGGGCGTAAACGGAATAATCCTACGCACGCGCAGGTCGATATTCGCTATAGTCCGTGGCTGTTTTCCATTTTTACAACCCGGTTTATCATGCTTTAGCGTTCTCGTTGTTTAAACGCTGACCTATTATGATGAACAATATCTTTATCAAGTTGTAGGAAAGCTAACTTATCCATTAATATGGATTTTAGTTGATTGAAGCACACCAACAGGGGGAGCTGTGCTGGATAATAAATTTGGGTTTAAACAGCGGGTTGCTAGCCTTCGCTGGCTGTCCGCCGCCATTATGCTGTCTGTAAGCGCAGTGCCTGCTTGGGCATTTTCTATTGATGATGTGGCACAGCAGGCTGAAAAGCTGGCACAAAAGGGTTTTGAAGCGCCGAAAAGTAATCTTCCTGCGCAATTCCGTGATATGAAATTTGCGGACTATCAGCAAATTCGTTTCAATAACGATAAGTCATACTGGAATAATGTACAGACGCCTTTCAAGCTCCAGTTCTACCATCAGGGGATGTATTTCGATACTCCTGTGAAAATTAATGAAGTCACGGCGACAACGGTTGATGAGATTAAATACTCTCCTGAGTACTTTGATTTTGGTTCCGTTAATCACGATCCTGAAGCCGTTAAAAATCTCGGTTTTGCGGGTTTTAAAGTTCTCTATCCAATCAATAAAGCAGATAAGAACGACGAAATCGTCAGTATGCTGGGTGCCAGCTATTTCCGTGTAGTCGGTAAAGGCCAGATTTATGGCTTATCCGCCCGTGGTTTGGCTATCGATACCGCGCTGCCTTCTGGTGAAGAGTTCCCGCGTTTCCGTGAATTCTGGATTGAACGTCCAAAAGCGAATGATAAACACCTGGTGATTTATGCGCTGCTGGATTCGCCGCGTGCCGCAGGTGCTTACCGCTTTACCGTTTATCCGGGTCGTGACAGCGTTGTAGATGTTCAGGCTAAAGTCTTCCTGCGTGATAACGTGGGCAAGCTGGGTATCGCTCCGTTGACCAGTATGTATCTGTTTGGACCTAACCAGCCATCGACGACGCTGAACTATCGTCCAGCGCTGAACGATTCTAACGGTTTGTCTATTCACGCCGGTAATGGTGAATGGATTTGGCGTCCGCTGAATAATCCGAAGCACCTGTCTGTGAGTACGTATGCGGTAGAAAACCCGAAAGGATTTGGTCTGCTGCAACGTGGTCGCGATTTCACTGCTTATGAAGATCTTGACGATCGTTACGATCTGCGCCCAAGCGGTTGGGTTGAGCCGAAAGGCGAGTGGGGCAAAGGAAAAGTTGAACTGGTTGAAATCCCTACTGCGGATGAAACCAACGACAATATTGTTGCCTTCTGGACGCCGGATGTGTTGCCAGAAACGGGCAAACCGCTGGATATTAAATATCGTCTGCACTTTACACGCGACGAAGATCAACTGCATTCCCCGAATGTTGCCTATGTTCAGCAAACTCGCCGTTCTGCCGGTGATGTCAAACAATCTAACCTGATCCGCCAGCCTGACGGCACGATCGCTTATATTGTGGACTTTATTGGGCCGAATTTAAAAGAGCTGGATGAGAATGCTCCGGTAGCTTCTCAGGTCAGCATTGGCGACAACGGCGAGATTGTAGAAAATAATGTTCGCTATAACCCGGTAACTCATGGCTGGCGTCTGACGCTGCGTTTGCGTGTGAAGGATGCGAAACAGCCAACTGAAATGAGAGCTGCGTTGGTTAATGGCGAGACGACATTGACTGAAACCTGGAGCAATCAGCTGCCTGCTAATGAATAAGTCAACTTCTTCTCTCGATTATATTGAGAAACTACCTCTGCCTGCGGAGCAGGCAGAGGTTCTTCGCGAAAAATTACCGCAAGCGGCCTGGAACGATCAGGCCGTTTTGCATCAGGCCTTGTCTGAAGGTAACCCGTCTGGAGGTAGCCAGGTCAATGTTCAGGCAGAAGACGATGTTGCACTGCATTCTGTGCAGGCTCGTCTTGAAATGGCCTGGGCTGATGGTTTGGAAAACGGTAAGCAGCTTGGTACAGATAGAGAAGGGCGGACGGCATTAAAAGCCATGCCTGTCATTACCCGCGCTTCTATGTTCCCTGATGTCTGGCGGACGAACCCACTGATCCGCTGGTGGGAAAGTCTGCTGGGTCGTACTGTGCCGCCTCGTCCTCATTACAGCCCGGAAGAGAAAATTTCCGAAAACCGCTGGCGTCTGGTAGGAACAATCCGCCGCTATATTCTGCTGGTGTTGACGCTGTTCCAGACGGCGATCGCAACCTGGTACATGAAAACCATTCTCCCTTATCAGGGGTGGGCGCTGATCGATCCGTTTGAAATGGCGGGTCAGCCTTGGACGCGCTCGGTAATGCAACTGCTGCCTTATGTGCTGCAAAGCGGCATACTTGTCCTGTTCGCGGTGTTGTTCTGTTGGGTGTCGGCTGGGTTCTGGACTGCATTGATGGGGTTCCTGCAACTGCTGATTGGTCGAGACAAATACAGTATCTCTTCCACGACGGTGGGTAACGAGGCGCTGAACCCCGAGCATCGCACGGCGTTAATCATGCCGATTTGTAACGAAGACGTAGAACGCGTGTTTGCGGGATTACGTGCGACGTATGAATCTGTTGAAGCGACGGGCAACCTTGAGCATTTTGATATTTACGTCCTGAGCGACAGTAACGATCCCGATATCTGCGTGGCAGAGCAAAAAGCCTGGATGGAGTTGTGCCGTGATGTTGGTGGCGCTGGGCGTATCTTCTATCGCCGTCGCCGTCGCCGCGTCAAACGTAAGAGCGGCAATATCGACGATTTCTGCCGCCGTTGGGGTAACCAGTATAGCTACATGGTGATTCTGGATGCCGATAGCGTGATGAGCGGCGACTGTCTGACGTCTTTGGTCAGACTGATGGAAGCGAATCCAAACGCCGGTATCATCCAGTCCTCGCCGAAAGCATCGGGTATGGATACGCTGTATGCACGCTGCCAGCAGTTTGCAACGCGTGTCTATGGGCCGCTGTTCACCGCGGGCCTGCATTTTTGGCAGTTGGGTGAGTCACACTACTGGGGTCATAACGCGATTATCCGTGTTAAACCGTTCATCGAGCACTGTGCCCTGGCGCCGCTGCCGGGTGAAGGTTCGTTTGCGGGTGCGATTCTTTCTCACGACTTCGTTGAAGCGGCGCTGATGCGTCGTGCAGGATGGGGCGTGTGGATTGCATACGATCTGCCGGGAAGCTACGAAGAGTTGCCGCCCAACCTGCTGGATGAATTAAAACGTGACCGCCGCTGGTGCCATGGTAACCTGATGAATTTCCGGTTGTTCCTGGTTAAAGGTATGCATCCTGTTCACCGTGCAGTTTTCCTTACTGGTGTGATGTCTTATCTGTCCGCACCGCTGTGGTTTATGTTCCTGGTGCTCTCTACAGCCTTGCAGGTTGTGCATACGCTAATGGAACCACAGTACTTCTTGCAGCCTCGACAGTTGTTCCCCGTCTGGCCACAGTGGCGGCCAGAACTGGCTATTGCGCTCTTCTCGACGACATTGGTCTTACTGTTCTTGCCAAAACTGTTGAGCGTGATTCTGGTGTGGGCGAAAGGCGCAAAAGAGTACGGTGGCGCTTTCCGGGTATTCCTTTCTCTGCTGCTGGAAATGCTGTTCTCGGTTCTGCTGGCACCGGTTCGTATGTTGTTCCATACGGTGTTTGTTGTTAGTGCGTTCCTTGGCTGGTCGGTGCAGTGGAATTCTCCACAGCGTGACGACGATGCGACTCCGTGGAGTGAAGCGTTTGTGCGCCACGGTTCTCAGTTGATTCTGGGGCTGGTCTGGGCGATTGGCATGGCATGGCTGGATCTGCGTTTCTTATGGTGGCTGGCGCCGATTGTCTTCTCGCTGATTCTGTCGCCGTTTGTGTCGGTTTACTCAAGCCGTGCGGCGTTGGGACTGCGTTGTAAGCGTGCGAAGCTGTTGATGATACCGGAAGAGTTTAATCCACCACGCGAACTGGTCGCGACCGACGAATATTGCAGGTTGAACCACCAGCGTAGACTTGATAACGGGTTTATGCAGGCTGTCTTTGATCCGTCAGTTAACGCCCTTGCCAGTGCAATGGCGACGGCGCGTCACCGCTTCAGTCGGGCGATTGAAGATGTACGTGAGCAAAATGTGCGTGATGCTTTGAATCGTAAGCCGGAAGAGGTCAGCAATAATCAGCGTCTGGCATTGCTTAGCGATCCTGTTACGATCTCGCGGTTGCACTACCATGTGTGGCAAAAACCGGAAGCTTATGCTGCGTGGGTCGAGTCTTACCAAAAACTTCCCACACCTCATATCAAAAGCTAACCGCATAGTGGTGTGAAAGGTAAAGCAACGGCAATCAATCGCCGTTGCTTTTTTTTCGTCTGTCAGCTGTTCCTGAAACGAGTAATCGGAACGGTGAGTGCTGACATAGGATAGTTAATAAAGAGACGGTTCACCTTCCGGGCGGGTTTTGAAACGGCGATGCAGCCACATGTATTGATCCGGTGCGAGCAGAATGTTCTTTTCAACAACCTTATTCATCCAAACGGCGGTCACGGTTTCATTATCTACAGGTGCTCCCTGTTCAGCAGGCTGAATCAGCAACTCATAACCTTTGCCTTCGGGCAGTCGGCGTGGCACAAATGGGATGATTGCCGGATGTGCTGTTTTTATCAGCATATAGCTCCCACGGGTTGTTGCCGCGGTGTTTACGGCAAACAGCGGGGCGAATACGCTGCTGCGTGGGCCATAATCATGATCCGGGGCATACCAGATAATGTCGCCTTGTTTGAGAGCACGAATCATGCCCTTAAGATCTTTTCGGTCCAGCATGGATTTATTGGAACGTAGTCTCCCCCATGTCTGCAACCAGTCGATCAGCTTGTTATCATTTGGACGATAAACGCCGATCCCGGGATTGTGCATACCAAAAACGCGTGCACCGAGCTCCAACGTTAAAAAATGTAGCCCGATAAGCAATACACCTTGCTCACGTTCGTTCTCAGGACGTATGTGCTCAAGGCCTGTTACCGTAAACCAGCGTTCGAGACGCCAATTCGGCCAAAACCAGGCCATACCCGTTTCAACCACGCCCATGCCGACCGATTCGAAATTCTTCCTGACTAATACATCACGCTCAGCCTGTGGCATGTCGGGGAAACACAGCTCAAGGTTACGAGCAGCGATCTTGACGCGTTTTGGCAGCAGATGCATAGCCAGATGGCCGAGAGCGGTACCGATACGATAAATAGCGGGATAGGGCAGCAAAACGATAAGGTACAGGATGCCGATGCCCAACCAGGTGAGCCAGTAGCGCGGATGTAGCAATGAACGATTAAAAGAAGGGATTTGTGTCATGGCCTCAGTATCAATATTTTGGTGCTGGTCAGCACGCGAACCGTTAAAAAAATCGAGTTAATGGTTAACTGCAAGATAGATTATTGCGGTGCTTTGCCAATAAAACAAATTACTGTCATGTTATTGACTGATTTTTATGCAAAAAGCGTACTTTATCGTACCATTTTCTGGGAATGAGTTTTAACCTTTGTTGGCAAATCGCGTGGTGAGAAGGGGAAGCGGCGACCTTGGAAGGATCGCCTGACGCATCGTATCCATCGTTACTGTTTGAAAATGCCTCTGGCGTAGCGTGGTTCACTACGCCAGTACTGTGCAGGTGCACATACCTGTGCGCCTAGTCTGGTGGCCGCATGCCACGGCCAGCGAGGATTGAAGAGTATCGCACGGGCCAGCCCGATAGCGTCTGCCTCTCCGGTTGCAACGATCGCTTCTGCCTGTTCCGGCTCGGTTATCAATCCAACGGCGATGGTTGTAATACCAACCTCTTGTTTAATCCGCTGTGCATACGGCACCTGATAATTAGGGGCAGGATGAATCTGTTGTAACGGTGATAGCCCGCCGCTGGATACATGGATGAAATCGCAACCCAATTCGTGCAGCGCCTTACTGAGCTGTACGGACTGTTCCAGATCCCAGCCTCCTTCCACACCATCTGTCGCAGAAATGCGCACGCCGACGGCTTTATGTTCAGGGAAAACGTCACGAATCGCGCCGTAAATTTCAATGACCAGACGCATCCGATTTTGAAGTGAACCGCCATAGCCATCCATGCGCTGATTTGTCAGTGGTGAAAGGAATTGGTGCAGTAAATAGCCGTGGGCAGCGTGAATTTCTATCAGATCAAAACCCAGGCGGTCCGCACGTTTAGCAGAGTCAACGAACGAGTCAATTAACGCACGGATTTGCGATTCTGACATGGCCTGTGGTGTCGAATCACTCGCATTGTAAGGAACAGCCGATGGTGCGATAGTCTGCCAGCCACCCTGATCTGGATGCAGAAATGCCCGTCCGCTCCACGGAACGCCCGTTGAGGCTTTGCGACCTGCGTGCCCCAACTGTATGCCGAAAGGCATAGCAGAATAGGTTTTGACTGCATGAATCACGCTGGCAAGGGCTTGTTCGGTTGCATCATCCCACAAACCAAGGTCGTGCGGGGATATTCGACCTTCTGGCGAAACTGCTGTCGCCTCAATAATAAGTAGCCCTGCGCCAGAATGTGACAGATGACCTAAATGCATCGTATGCCAGGCTGTCGCTTTGCCGTCCTCAGCCGAATACTGACACATGGGGGCAATGATGATTCGATTGGGCAGTTCGAGTTTACCAAGCGATACGGGGGTGAAAAGCTGACTCATAATGACAGATCCCTCAATGATGATACTTCATGAAAGCGAAAATGAATCCCAGAGGTCATGGGTTTACGGTAGATCACGCTTTCTCGTTGCGCTATTCATTTCATGCCCTGACAGCCTCCGCACTATCAGGTATGATGCCGGGCGATTCGATGTATCGAGCTATAGCTTGATGTTGAATGCCACCCGTTAACCTCAATGAAGACAGGAACGTACACCATGCCAGTGTTACATAACCGAATTTCTAATGAGGAACTGAAGGCACGTATGCTTGCGGAAACCGAGCCGCGTACCACAGTTTCCTTCTATAAATATTTTACGATTGACGATCCAAAAGCATTTCGCGATCGTCTGTATATTCAGCTTGAGCAATATAAGGTCTTCGGGCGCATTTATATTGCCACTGAAGGGATTAACGCCCAAATCAGTGTGCCCAATAATCAGTTCGATGCCTTTAAAGCTGGATTGTTCAGCGCGCATCCGGCACTCGATCAGATTCGCTTAAATATCGCTCTCGAAGATGACGGGAAATCGTTTTGGGTGTTGCGTATGAAAGTACGCGAACGGATTGTCGCCGATGGCATTGACGATCCTACCTTTAACCCGGCGAATGTTGGTCAATACCTGAAAGCCGATCAGGTTAATGCAATGGCTGACGATCCTGATACCGTGTTTGTCGATATGCGTAATCATTACGAATATGAAGTCGGGCATTTCGAGAATGCACTGGAAGTGCCGTCGGATACGTTTCGTGAGCAATTGCCGATGGCCGTTGAAATGCTGGACGAGGTGCGTGATAAAAATATTGTCATGTACTGCACGGGCGGTATCCGTTGCGAGAAGGCCAGCGCCTACATGCTGCATCACGGCTTTAAGAACGTGTATCACGTCGAGGGCGGTATTATCGAGTATACGCGTCAGGCTAAAGCTCAGGGCTTACCGCTGAAGTTTATCGGCAAGAATTTCGTGTTTGATGAACGGATGGGAGAGCGTATCTCTGATGATGTTATCGCGCATTGCCATCAGTGCGGAGCGTCGTGTGATAGCCACACTAACTGCCGTAATGAAGGGTGCCATCTTCTGTTTATCCAATGTCCGAGCTGTGCCGAAAAATACGAAGGTTGCTGTAGCACGCAGTGTCAGGATGAAACGAAGTTGCCGTTGGAAGAGCAGAGAGCGATACGCAGCGGGCGTGAAAATGGGATGAAGATCTTCAATAAATCCAAAGGATTGTTGCAATCAACGCTGCACATTCCTGCACCGGTAGCGAAAGATAAGGCTGAATAGCTAACGGCTTATCGTGCAATAAAAAGCCCTTTCCAACGGAAAGGGCTGTGTACTGTTGATGCATGTGCCGCCTTATTTCTGGCGAACGCCTTCAACGGCAATAATCAGTTCTACGTCCTGTGAAGCTGGACCCAAATCGGTCGTGATGTTGAAGTCTTTCAGCTTGATAGTGGCTTCAGCTTGAAATCCTGCACGATAGTTACCCCACGGGTCATCACCCTGACCGATGAGTTTGGCATCCAGCTTAACGGGCTTGGTGACGCCATTTAAGGTCAGGTTGCCAGTAATATCATACTCTTCACCGTCTTTCTTCACTTCAGTGGAGGTAAACGTTGCCTGTGGATGCTTGGTAACGTTTAAAAACTCTGCACTACGAAGATGCTTGTCACGTTCAGCGTGGTTAGTGTCAACGCTGTTGGTGTTGATAGTGACATTCACTTTATCCGCTGATGGGTTTTTCTCATCAAAGGTAAAAGCGCCATCGAAGTCGTTAAAGCTGCCGTAAAGCCAGCTGTAACCGAGGTGTTTAATGCGGAATTCAATAAACGCGTGCTGGCCTTCTTTATCAAACTTGTACTCTGCCGCCAGTGCAGAACCGGCAGAGGCAAGCATGGATACTGCGGTCAGGCTCAGTAGTGTTTTCTTCAGCATTGGTATTTCTCCATAAATCCAGAAAGTTAAGGAACGTTGCGACCCAACATCCGTTTCAACGTGTTATCACCATCGATAAAGTGGTGTTTTAATGCGGCTAAGCCGTGCAGCGCTGATAAGGCAACCACCGCCCATGCAAGATAAAGGTGCACGTCGCCTGCTATATCGGCCTGATCCGTCAAGCCGCTGACAATGGCCGGAACAAAAAACCAGCCAAAAACTGAGATGGAATGCCCCTCGGCAGTGGAAATGAGGTATCCACTAATGAGAATGGCGAAAAGAATGACATAAAGCGCAATATGAGCCAGCGTCGCGCTGATACGGGTAAATGTCGAGTAGCTTTTCAACGGTGGAGGCGGTGGGGAGATAAAACGCCACACCACGCGAAAGATTAAGATGGCAAAGAGTAGCACACCAATGGCTTTGTGAATCTCTGGAGCACGATGATACCAAATATTGTAGTACCCTAACGTGACCATCCACAGCCCTAAAGCGAACATGCCATAAACGGTTAACGCTGCAATCCAGTGCAAAAGAATGCTGATATGGCCATAACGAGAAGAGGTATTACGCCAAAGCATGGTGATAGCTCCTTATCAGATCGATAACGTAGTCAATTTGGCGAAATTTAACAGGAAGAAACATAAAATCAATATAAACTTTCAAATTGCAACATTATCATAAACATGAGCAATTTTTTTGAATTTAAATTCATAATTTATTCAGTTTGGTTATTGAAGTGCTTTATTTAAAATAAATATTTCTAATGCCTGTTTTCAGGCAAAGGATGAATAAAGACGACAATGGAATAAATTAGTGGTGCTGGAAGAGGACTCTATTCGTTGAATAATTATGTAGCAGGTGATTATTAGTATAAGAGGCGTGCGAGTATAAGAACAGATAGGCATGATTTAATAGATGGATGGCTATAAAAAGAAATGAGAATAACCCTAAAATAACAATACCGCTCTATTGGCGGTATTGTTATTTTAGGAAAGTTAATGGGTATTGAATATAATATTAATAACGTTATCAATTACTAATGTTTTCGATAATCACTAGCATCACAGTCTGTTGATTCGATTTTTGCAATACCGGCTTCAAGTATGTGTATCAACTGCCTGGCAACATCGGTCGTTAGCCAAAGCGTACGGTCCACATGTGTTTCATCTGGTGCTTGGTCCGAGGTGGATAAGTAGTGCAAACGGATCATCATGGCGTCATAACTGTCAACGGTACTGATGTCCCAACCTACAAGAGGATGTGTCTGAATAACTTCATTTTTTCTATCCATAAATACCCCTTATTGACTAGTTACTAACATGAGTGACTAATGAGGCTTCAGGTGGCTCATTATTTTTAAATGAGCATTATCAGTATACTGCTGCTTATTTAATTTATGGGAAATATTTTCAATTTTTTGTAAAAAAGATTACACAGGCAGGTATGAGTGAGTGACGAGGGATGTGTCAAATGAAATATCGGGATGAATAGGCTTTCATCCCGAAAGTGTTGTTAACAGGGACGGCAGAGCATTATTCCACGCCAAATCCTGCATTTTTCTCCAATGCGGCAGCAAGTCGAGCAAGGTATTTTTTCATTGCTGGATCTCGATTCTCATTTTGAGATTCGAGTGCCAGATTGTGAATCATCAGTTTGTTTGCTTTTTCATCAAGGCAGAATGCCAGGGACGAAAAGGCAAGTTCAAGAGCGTCTATCTTGCGTTGTTGCTCGCCAATCAGCCCTAGCAGTTCCCCAAATGTCATTGCCTCTTCTGGTTTTTCTACCGTCATCACACATACCCTCGGTCATAGCACATGGCGAATTGCCGCTTTAAACTGCCATTACAGCCTATATCTTCATTATTTTTCAAGTTTTAGATTACTCTGTGGTAAACCAGTCGTCGGCGCTTTCCCATGTTTCCTGTAAGATTTCAGAGATACGATCTTTGTCCTCTTTGCCAGCGCCCATGACTGTCAGGTTATTTGCGGATGCATAACGAACTTGAATGGGCGTGTCGGGATAAATTTTGTGAATACGCTTTTCCAGCTCATGCCTAAGTGCGTCGACGGCACCGGCGGGTAAAGGCGTTGTCTTTGCAAGAGTGATTTCTACGCGCATGCTGACCTCCAAATTTTAAACTGTTTATTTATACAGTTATTGTGAATGGAGAACAAGGCACACAATAAAATTTAGCCCATCGGCATAATGCGGATGGGCTTGCCGATTAACGGACTGACCAGTTGAGGCTTTGGCCGGCCAGGAAGGGGATTAGCGACTCGTCGCCGAGAGCGATTTCTTCGGGGAATGTGACGGATTCACGATGAAGTTCAATCCAGCCGTCGTTCACTGGCAGGCCATAAAAGCGTGGGCCGTTCAGGGAGCAGAATGCTTCGAGTTTATCCAGCGCATTCATTTCTTCAAAAACGGTGGCATAGGTACTTAGTGCCGCCTGAGCATTGAACACGCCGGCACAGCCGCAGCTGGACTCTTTTCTGTGTTTTGCATGGGGCGCGGAGTCAGTGCCGAGGAAAAGCCGGTCACAGCCGCTCGCAACTGCTTCACGTAGCGCCTGCTGATGCGTATTACGTTTTAATATGGGTAGGCAATATAGGTGAGGGCGAACGCCACCAACCAACATATGATTGCGGTTAAACATCAGATGCTGCGGTGTAATGGTTGCGGCAAGATAATCATTACCCTCAATAACATACTGCGCTGCTTCTTTCGTCGTAATGTGCTCAAGGACGATCTTCAGCTCAGGGAACTGCTTGCGTAAGGGTTCCAGCACCGTTTCGATGAAGCGTGCTTCCCGATCGAAAATATCCACGGCAGAGTCGGTAACTTCACCATGGATGAGTAGCGGCATGCCAATCTTCTGCATTTGTTCCAGAATGCCGGAAATATTGGCGACGCTGGTAACCCCATGACTGGAGTTCGTTGTCGCATTGGCTGGATAGAGTTTGGCCGCGGTAAAGACGCCTTGCTCAAAGCCACTCACGATTTCATTGGCATCCAACGCATCGGTCAGGTAGCACGTCATTAGTGGATGAAAGTTATCGCCCTGCGGGACCGCGGCTAAAATGCGCTGCCGATACGCGATAGCGCTGGCTACGCTGGTAATCGGCGGCGTCAGGTTAGGCATAACAATCGCACGACCGAAGAAACGGCTGGTATAGGGGAGGACAGTTTCCAGCATCCGATCGTCACGCAGGTGAATGTGCCAATCGTCAGGGCGACGGATTTTAAGAATAGTGGGCTGTGCGGTCATGGAATTGCGCTCCGGCGGTCAGTAGAAAAACATCGTCTTTCGGTTGGTTTTGGGACTGATACGGCGGGGGATAAGGATAAGCGTAAAGCCATTTGAATGCATCCGTTTGTTGATGAATGCTTGAAATTAACCGTGGATTGGCATCTGATAGCATTATCTTTTCATTGATAAATAAGGGATGTATATGGAAATTCGTATTGTTGCCACTATTCAGGCAAAAGCAGAGTTCATTACAGATGTTACTGCAACGCTAAAACGCGTAGTGGCACCTAGCAGACAGGAAACGGGTAATGTGCAATATGATCTGCATGAAGTCGTGGATAAACCCGGTTCGTTTGTGTTCTTCGAACGCTGGAAAAATCGAGATGCCCTGACATCACATGAGCAGAGCGATCACTTCAAAAATCTGCTGGCGGAGTTGGATGGCAAAACGAACAGTGTGGATATCAAGCTATTGAATGTTTTAGGCTAACGAATAATTGTGCATAAAAAAACACCCGCCAATTGGCGGGTGTTTGTCTATATAAGTCAGGCTTACTCGCTGACCGGTGTAGGCTTGGTTGCTGGCGCAGTTGACTGGTTAACTGCGGCATGGCCACCTGCCGAACCTTTTCCTGAGAACGGATAGGCCGGACGTACCCAATCACTGTGTCGAGCAGGTTCTGCATGGTATGCCGGTGCTGGCGCTTTAGTCATAGGCGCTGTTGCGTGGAGCTTATAACGAGGCTGCTCAGCAGCGCTTGCTGCTTTTGTTGTGCTCGATACAGATGCTTCTTCCACAATCGGTTGTGCGCTGATAGCGGTTACCGGCTCATCCTGAACGCTTTGTTGCGGGCTGGCTTCCTGTACTGTGGAAAGCGCAGGGGAAGAAACTGGTTCTGCCACATCTGCTTTCTCAGTTGCATCAGCGATACTATCCGCTGGTTTGTCTTCTACGACTGCTTCAGTCGCTACGTTTTCAGCCACTGTCTTTTCAGAGGCAACAGCGTCAACGGTTTCTTCAGCATCCTGAGTCGCCACAGTATCAGCTGTGCTTGCTGCTTCAACGGCATTAACGGCAACTGACGCGATAGCATCGTCGATAGCGGTGTTCTCGGTAATTGGCTCGCCGACGGTTTCTTCGCCTGCGGTACTCACCTCGACATCCACTACATTGCTATCCTGGATAACATCAGCAGTTTGTGCTGTTGCGGTTACCGCGGCTGCTTCGTGGACTACTGCTTCAGTAATCGCAACGTTTTCAATAGTGTTGGATTCCACTGTGTCAGCTTGTGCAGTCACGGCAGCGTCGACAACGGCAGGTAACAGCGGTGTTTCAACTGCTGCAACGTTCTCGTCCTGCTGTTGGCTTTCAGCCTGCTGTGGCTGTGCAAGAGGGTAGCTAACCCACACTTTTCCTGATGCCATTTCCGGAGAGGCGGCGGCAAATTCCAACTGCATTGGTGACTGAGACGGATAACGCTCATCACGATAGCGGCGACGGCGCTGGCCGCTGACGCGCAGGTGACGTGGCGAACGACGTGAACGACGCGGCATACCGCCATTCTCGGCATTAGCACGATTAGCATCGTTTTGCTCGTTATCGACCTCGTTATTGTCTACCGCAGCATCGTTTGGCTTGACGTAAGATTGAACCTGCTCAGATGGGGTCGCGACAGGTGCGGCGCTATCGGAGAGAGTATCTTGTTGAGCATCAGACTGAACGCGTACTTTCTGCGTCAATTGACGGCGCTGGCGACGTGGCATAGCCTGAGTCGGTTTGTCCTCAACTGCATTGTCATCGGAATCATCAATAACTGGCTGTACTTTTGCCTCAGCCGGAGCCTGACGACGATCATCTTGACGACGACGCTGACGTTCACGACGCGGTTGTTCTTCCGAACTGGATTTCTCTGCATTTTCCACAGCTCGGGTGTCAGTAACCGCGTCCTCGTTTTGTCGCTTATTACGGCGCTGATCATCACGCTGTTCACGATTGTCACGATTGTCACGATTGTCACGATTGTCACGATTGTCACGATTGTCACGAGAGCCACGATCGCGGCGATTATTACCCTGACGGCGTGAGTTCCGACGTTCAGAACGCTGGCCTTCAGTAGATTTCTCTTCTTCTGCTTTCTTCTCGTCAGTAGCATCCGCTGTTTTTGCCACAGATTCAGAAGCGAAGACACCTTTCAAGGCGCTAAACAAACGGCTGATGAGGCCTGGCTGAGCATCCTCTGCGGTTTTCGCTACAGCAGGAGCCGCTTTGGCAACTGGAGGCGTGGTTTCCTCTGGCATTTCAGCCATGCTAAACGTTGCTAAAGCGGGTTGTTCAGGCTGTTTACGCTCGATCGTTTGTTCGTCTTGCAGTTGCTGTGTTTCCGTTTCCAAACGCTGAGGCAGCAAATAGCTGAGCGTCGGTTTTTCTTCGCCTTTGCGGACGCGAACAACGGAGTAGTGGGGTGTCTGCATACCGTCGTGTGGCACGATGATTGCGCGCACGCCGCCTTGACGTTTCTCAATGGCGTTAACGGCGTCACGCTTCTCGTTCAGCAGATAAGATGCAATCTGGACCGGAACAATCGCGTGGACTTCTTTGGTATTTTCTTTCAGCGCTTCTTCTTCAATCAGACGAAGAATAGAGAGTGAAAGTGATTCATTGTCACGAATCGTGCCTGTGCCGCTACAGCGTGGGCAGACGTGATGGCTGGATTCACCCAGTGAAGGGCTCAGGCGCTGACGCGACATTTCCAGCAGACCGAAGCGGGAAATCCGGCCGATCTGAATACGTGCACGATCCTGACGTACGGAGTCACGCAGGCGGTTTTCAACTTCACGCTGGTGACGAACCGGAGTCATATCGATGAAGTCGATAACGATCAGGCCACCGAGGTCACGCAGGCGCAACTGGCGGGCAATTTCATCTGCGGCTTCAAGGTTGGTATTGAAGGCGGTTTCCTCAATATCACCACCGCGCGTTGCACGGGCGGAGTTGATATCGATCGCTGTCAGCGCTTCGGTCGTATCGATAACGATAGAGCCGCCAGACGGCAGGCGAACTTCACGCTGGAAAGCGGATTCGATCTGCGATTCGATCTGATAGTGGCTGAAAAGCGGAATTTCACCACTGTACAATTTGATTTTGCTGCTGAAGTCAGGGCGACCCAGCGCAGAAATATGTTCTTTCGCCAGATCGAGAATTTTTGGATTGTCGATCAGGATTTCGCCAATGTCTGGGCGCAGATAGTCGCGGAAAGCGCGAACGATCACGTTACTTTCCTGATGGATCAGGAACGGTGCAGGGCGACCTTCGGCGGCTTTTTTGATTGCGTCCCAGTGTTTCAGACGGAAAGCCAGATCCCATTGCAGTGCTTCAGCGGATTTACCCACACCAGCGGTACGAACAATAAGCCCCATGCCATCGGGCAGTTGTAACGATCCCAGGGCTTCTTTGAGCTCGGTACGATCGTCACCTTCGATACGGCGTGAAATACCGCCTGCACGAGGGTTATTCGGCATTAAGACCAGATAGCTACCTGCCAGACTGATAAAGGTGGTCAGTGCAGCGCCTTTGTTGCCACGCTCTTCTTTGTCTACCTGAACAATGACTTCCTGACCTTCACGTAACACGTCTTTGATGTTAGGACGACCGTGGGAGGAATAGTTGTTAGGGAAGTATTCGCGGGCGATTTCTTTAAGAGGGAGGAAACCATGTCTTTCAGCGCCGTAATCAACAAAAGCCGCTTCAAGACTAGGTTCGATACGAGTGATTTTACCTTTGTAGATATTTGCTTTCTTCTGCTCATGACCCGGACTTTCGATATCCAAATCATACAGCCGTTGACCATCAACCAAGGCAACACGCAACTCTTCCTGCTGAGTTGCGTTAATTAACATTCTTTTCATCTTCAACTTACTCGTTATTTTTACTTACATTATTGATAGAGCTGCGGACAAAAGAACCGCATGACCGGAGTGAACCGATGGCCTCGTGGCTTATCGCAGGGACGTCAACCTCCCGGTTGTCGCCTGCATAGAGACGCATGTTTCGGTAGCCTGTGTTTCCTGATGGAAAACAGCGCATTTACTGAGGGAACAGCTTCTGAATTATGTCGCCAGATCTGATTCCATTTGCCGGCCAAGCTGCAATCCGCAGCCCGCTAACTGCTTGATTTCACATTACGTCTTACGCCATTGCTGCGTGTGTGCGTCATCAGGCAAATTTAATAATTTCGCAATTTCCCCGTGTTTTATCGGAAATCCGCGTGGGAAACGCAAAAGCATTATTCCACTGCTGATACCGTTATAGCAAGGTGACTTTGCCTGTCTGTATAAAGATAGTTCTGTTGTTATTACCAAAACGGGCAGGGGTTGATGCTACAGGCCAACTCACTCGCCCACTTACTCGACAATGCAACAATATCTTCATAAGTCAGACACACAGTTAAGCACAGAAAAAGAAGTGGCGCTATCGGGTTGCTCTATTTAGAATCGCGCATCATGAAAACAGATAATCCTTCAGTACAATTTGTGACGATCTCCGCAGATGAAGCGGGGCAGCGCGTCGATAATTTTTTGCATACCCACTTAAAAGGTGTGCCTAAAAGCATGGTTTACCGCATCTTGCGAAAAGGTGAGGTAAGGATAAATAAGAAACGGGTCAAGCCTGAGTATAAATTGCTCGATGGGGATGTCATCCGTATTCCGCCTGTTCGACAGGCAGAACGCGATGAAACCCCTGTTTCTGCCAGTCTTGGCAAAGTCGCGGCGTTGGCCGAGTGCATTATTTATGAAGATGACTACCTGTTGGTTCTGAATAAGCCTTCGGGTACAGCCGTGCATGGCGGCAGTGGCCTGAGCTTCGGCGTGATTGAAGGGTTGCGTGCTTTACGCCCGGAAGCACGTTTTCTGGAGTTAGTACACCGCCTCGATCGCGATACCTCTGGCGTTTTGCTGGTCGCAAAAAAACGTTCGGCCTTACGTTCTCTACACGAACAGCTGCGGCTGAAAGGCATGCAAAAAGACTATCTGGCGCTGGTTCGCGGCCAATGGCAGTCTCACTGCAAGGTTGTTCAGGCACCGCTGTTGAAAAATATCCTGCAAAGCGGTGAACGTATCGTACGAGTAAACAGCGACGGTAAACCGTCAGAAACGCGCTTTAAAATAGAAGAACGTTTTGAACATGCGACGCTGGTGCGGGCAAGCCCTGTTACCGGGCGTACGCATCAAATTCGTGTGCACGCACAACATGCAGGGCATCCGATAGCGTTCGATGACCGTTACGGCGATCGTGAATTCGACCAGCAACTGGCGGACACGGGCTTAAAACGTCTGTTCCTGCATGCGCAAGCGCTACGTTTTGAACATCCGAACACGGGTGAGACGTTGAGAGTCGAAGCACCATTAGATAGCGGACTGCGTCGCTGTCTACAGATACTGCGCAAGACAAAAGCATAACCACGCATACCTTCTGCCTGCTTTTATCTGTCGGGATAGCGCTTCATTAGGCTATCCCGATTTATTTCACATCGTCAGCGGATTCACGCCTTCCTTTTGTAGCATCTGCGTTAGCGCGATCAGGGGTAACCCAATGAGCGTATTAGGATCGCGCCCGGATAGGCGTTCAAAAAGGGTAATGCCCAATCCTTCGCTTTTAAAGCTGCCCGCACAGTTCCACGGCTGCTCTTTCTCCAGATAACCGTCAATTTCTGCTCCCGTTAGCGTACGGAAATGTACATCGAATGGCTCTACGAGACTCTGCATTTCCTGGGTTGTACTATTGAAGAGTGCTAAACCCGTAAAAAAGGAAACACATTTTCCGCTGGCCTGCTGCAATTGCCGTGTTGCATTACCCTTATTATGTGGCTTTCCTGTTATAGCATTTCCCAGAACGCAAACCTGATCGGAACCGATAATCAGGTTATTAGGATAGTGCGCGGCCAGCGCGCGCGCTTTGCTTTCAGCAAGGCGGATTACAAGATCGATGGCGTTTTCACCGGGGCGAGGAGTTTCATCGATGTCTGGTGACGCACAAACAAAAGGGATCGCGAGCTTTTCTAATAAGGCTCGACGATAAGGTGAGGTTGAGGCGAGAACAATCTGCTGCATAATTTTTTGATAAACCGTAGCGTAATGATGAAAGGCATTTTAAACTGTGCGCCGCTCTGGAAGCGAATATTGGTGAAAGGTGGTGCATCACTGCCTTTTTCTTTGACTCTATGTCGTTACGACGTTAATATGCGCGCCCTATGCAAAAGGTAAAATTACCCTTAACCCTTGATGCGGTCCGCACTGCTCAGAAGCGTTTAGATTACGTTGGTGTCTATTCCGCTGAACAGGTAGAGCGTGTTGCCGAATCAGTGGTGAGTGTGGATAGTGATGTTCAGGCCTCTTTATCTTTCAATATCGATAATCAGCGTCTGGCGGTGATCGACGGTAACGCTGACGTTACTGTCACACTGATGTGTCAGCGTTGCGGAAAGCCGTTTGAACATCAAGTCCATGCGACATTCTGTTTTAGCCCGGTCGTCAATGATGAGCAGGCCGAAGCGTTACCGGAAGCGTATGAGCCGATCGGCGTTGATGAATTTGGCGAAGTCGATCTGCTGGCAATGATTGAAGATGAAATTATTCTGATGTTGCCTATCGCCCCGGTGCATGATTCTGAACACTGTGAAGTGTCCGAAGCGGATATGGTATTTGGTCAACTACCTGCAGAGGCGGAAAAACCAAATCCATTTGCCGTATTAGCCAGTTTAAAGCGTAAGTAATTAAGGAGTAAGGTCCATGGCCGTACAACAAAACAAACCTAGCCGTTCCAAACGTGGTATGCGTCGTTCACATGATGCGCTGACTACCGCTTCTGTATCCGTAGATAAAGTTTCTGGCGAAACTCACCTGCGTCACCACATCACTGCGGATGGTTACTACCGCGGTCGCAAGGTAATTGCTAAGTAATTCTTGCGAATTATTTGCAAGGCAATACCTTGACACGCCTAACACTGGCGTTAGATGCGATGGGCGGGGATTTTGGTCCCTGCGTAACAGTGCCTGCTGCATTGCAGGCACTGGCTTCTAATCCAGCTCTCAATTTGTTATTAGTCGGCGATCCTGCTGCGATAACTCCATTACTTGCCAAAGTCGATTCTGATTTACTTTCCCGCTTAGAAGTTGTTCCGGCGGAGTCGGTTATTGCTAGTGATGCGAGGCCGTCACAGGCTATTCGTGCGAGCCGTGGTACCTCAATGCGCATAGCGCTTGAGTTGATTAAAGACGGTCGAGCACAGGCCTGTGTGAGTGCTGGCAACACGGGGGCGCTAATGGGGCTGGCTAAGCTCCTGATTAAGCCATTGGAAGGAATTGAACGACCCGCGTTGGTATCAGTATTACCTCACCAGCAACACGGAAAAACAGTCGTGTTGGATCTGGGGGCGAATGTTGACTGTGACAGCACGATGCTGGTTCAGTTTGCCGTGATGGGCTCAGTGATGGCAGAAGAAGTGCTGGAACTGACAAATCCTCGGGTCGCGTTGTTGAATATCGGTGAAGAAGAAAGCAAAGGGCTGAGCACTATCCGTGAAGCAGCGGCGCAGTTAAAAGAGGCACCATCAATAAATTACATCGGTTATCTGGAAGGCAACGATCTGTTGACGGGGAAAACGGATGTGATGGTCTGTGACGGCTTTGTGGGTAATGTCACACTGAAAACGGTGGAAGGCGTGGTAAGGATGTTCCTGTCACTGCTGAAATCCCCAGCTTCAGGCCCTGGGCAAAAACAAAAGCGATCCTGGTGGTTGAAATGGCTAGGGCGTTTGCTACAAAAACGCTTATCAAAGCGTTTCGGTCATTTGAATCCCGATCAATATAATGGCGCATGCCTGCTAGGATTACGGGGAACTGTAATCAAAAGTCATGGTGCAGCAAACCAGAGAGCGTTTGCCGTTGCCATTGAACAGGCAATGCAGACGGTACGGCGGCAGCTTCCCGAGCGGATTGCCGCTCGTCTAGAAGCGGTATTACCCAAGAGTGATTAAGCGTACATGTATACAAAAATAATCGGAACGGGCAGCTACCTGCCTGAAGAAATCAGGACGAACGCTGATTTAGAAAAGATGGTGGAAACGACGGACGAATGGATTGTCACTCGTACTGGAATCCGTGAGCGCCGTATTGCTGCGCCGGATGAAAACGTAGCGACCATGGGCTACCGTGCTGCGCAGAAAGCACTGGAAATGGCGAATGTCGATCCTTCTGAAGTCGGTCTTCTGATTGTTGCGACAACATCATCAAGCCATGCTTTTCCTAGCTCCGCTTGCCAGGTTCAGCAACTGCTAGGGATCAAAGATACGATTGCCTTCGATCTGGCTGCGGCGTGTGCAGGTTTTACCTACGCGCTGAGCGTTGCCGATCAATATGTTAAAAGTGGTGCGGTGAAATACGCGCTGGTGATTGGCTCTGATACGTTGTCTCGTACGTTGGATCCTGAAGATCGCGGCACGCTGATTCTGTTCGGTGATGGTGCGGGTGCCGTGCTGTTAACGCCGTCAGAGCAACCGGGCATTCTTTCTACCCATCTGCATGCCGATGGTCGTTATGGTGAACTGCTGACGCTGCCGCATCAGGATCGTAACCACACGGATACGCCTGCTTACCTGACGATGGCGGGTAATGAAGTCTTTAAAGTGGCAGTGACTGAACTAGCTCATATCGTTGAAGAAACGCTGCAAGCGGCTCAACTGGATAAAAGTGAATTAGACTGGCTGGTGCCTCATCAGGCTAACTTGCGCATCATCAACGCCACGGCAAAAAAACTGGGTATGGGGATGGATAAGGTGGTTGTGACGCTTGATCGTCATGGTAATACCTCCGCAGCCTCTGTGCCTTCAGCGCTTGATGAAGCGGTGCGTGATGGGCGTATTAAACCAGGACAACTGGTGCTGCTTGAAGCCTTCGGTGGCGGTTTTACCTGGGGTTCAGCGCTGGTTCGTTTTTAATTAAACAGGATTGTGATATGACGCAATTTGCAATGGTGTTTCCCGGTCAGGGATCGCAGACGGTAGGGATGTTGGCTGAACTTGCGGCAGAATACCCGATCGTCACCGAAACGTTTGCTCAGGCTTCTGAAGCGTTAGGCTATGACTTGTGGCAGCTTAGCCAGCAAGGGCCGGCTGAAGAGTTGAATAAAACCTGGCAGACGCAGCCTGCGTTACTGACCGCTTCTGTTGCTATCTGGCGTGTCTGGCAGCAGCAGGGAGGAAAAACGCCTGCTCTGATGTCGGGTCATAGCCTTGGTGAATATTCTGCACTGGTTTGTGCTGGCGTTCTGGATTTCCAACAGGCCGTCCGTCTGGTCGAATTGCGTGGCAAACTGATGCAAGAAGCGGTGCCGGAAGGCACGGGTGCGATGTATGCCATTATCGGGCTTGATAACGACGCTATTGCCAAGGCGTGTGAAGAATCCGCGCAAGGGCAGGTGGTGTCTCCGGTAAACTTCAATTCACCGGGCCAAGTGGTGATTGCAGGCAATAAAGACGCCGTTGAGCGTGCGGGTGCAGCCTGTAAAGCGGCGGGGGCAAAGCGTGCGCTGCCACTGCCTGTTAGTGTTCCATCACACTGTGCGTTGATGGAACCAGCAGCGAAGAAACTTGCTGCTGCGCTTGAGTCCGTGACGTTTAATTCTCCGGTCATCCCTGTTGTCAATAATGTCGATGCACGCATCGAAACCACACCGGAAGCCATTCGTGATGCGCTGGTGCGCCAGCTTCATTGCCCGGTGCGCTGGACTGACTGTGTTGAATTTATGGCTTCTCAGGGCATTGAGTCGCTGCTAGAAGTCGGGCCGGGTAAAGTATTGACTGGCTTAACCAAACGAATCGTCGATACCCTGACAGCAGATGCGGTGAACGATCCTGCTTCTCTCTCAGCGGCGATTGAGAAATAAGAACGGAGAATACAATGAGTTTTGAGGGGAAAATTGCACTGGTTACTGGTGCAAGCCGTGGTATTGGGCGTGCCATCGCCGAGACGTTGGTTGCCCGCGGGGCAAAAGTCATTGGTACCGCAACCAGCGAAAAAGGTGCTGAAGCAATTAGCGGCTGGCTGGGTGAGAACGGTAAAGGTTATATGCTGAATGTTGCCGATGCAGCATCAGTAGAAAGCGTATTAGCAGAAATTCGCGCAGAATTCGGTGAAGTTGATATTCTTATCAATAACGCGGGTATCACGCGTGATAACCTGCTGATGCGTATGAAAGATGACGAATGGCACGATATTCTGGATACCAATTTAACGTCGGTATTCCGCATGTCTAAAGCAGTGATGCGTGCCATGATGAAGAAACGTTTTGGCCGGATCATTACCATCGGTTCTGTTGTGGGAACGATGGGCAATGCAGGACAGGCTAACTACGCGGCAGCGAAGGCGGGACTGATTGGATTCAGTAAATCCCTCGCACGTGAAGTGGCTTCTCGTGGTATTACGGTCAACGTAGTCGCGCCTGGTTTTATCGAAACAGATATGACTCAGGCATTGACAGAAGAACAGCGAGCAGGCATTTTGACGTCGGTTCCAGCTAACCGACTCGGTGATGCTAAAGAAATCGCCAGTGCTGTTGTATTTTTAGCCTCTGATGAAGCTGCTTACATTACTGGCGAAACATTGCATGTCAATGGCGGCATGTATATGATCTAAAAAGCTCGAAAACTATTTGCTTTATTTGCGGTGATAACCGCAAAATAGCACAAAATCGTGGTTCGACCAGCCGAGATTTTGTTGCATCTTTTCAAACATTTTATACACTACGAAAACCATCGCGAAAGCGAGTTTTGATAGGAAATTTAAGAGTATGAGCACTATCGAAGAACGCGTTAAGAAAATCATCGTTGAACAGCTTGGTGTTAAGCAGGAAGAAGTCGTAAACAATGCTTCTTTCGTTGACGACCTCGGCGCTGATTCTCTTGACACTGTTGAGCTGGTAATGGCTCTGGAAGAAGAATTTGATACTGAGATTCCAGACGAAGAAGCTGAAAAAATCACGACTGTTCAAGCAGCCATTGATTTCATTCAGGCTAACCAGCAGTAAGCGAACATATCTAGGCGGTCATTCGACCGCCTAAGTTTTTTTGTCCCGCAGTGTCTTTTTTCCCTCCCTGGAGGATAAGCGTGTCTAAGCGTCGAGTAGTTGTGACCGGACTGGGCATGTTATCTCCTGTCGGCAATACAGTTGAGTCTACCTGGAGTGCTCTTCTTGCCGGTCAGAGTGGTATCAGCCTGATCGACCATTTCGATACTAGTGCCTACGCAACGCGTTTTGCTGGCTTAGTAAAGAATTTTAATTCTGAGGAATTCATTTCGCGTAAAGAAGCTCGCAAAATGGATGCCTTTATTCAATACGGTGTTGCTGCTGGCGTTCAAGCCATGCAGGATTCCGGTTTGGAAGTAACGGAAGAGAACGCGCCGCGTATCGGTGCGGCGATTGGTTCCGGCATCGGCGGTCTGGGTCTTATTGAAGAGAACCATACTGCGCTGGTGAACGGTGGCCCGCGTAAAATCAGTCCGTTCTTCGTGCCGTCCACCATCGTCAATATGGTGGCCGGACATCTTACTATCATGTACGGACTGCGTGGCCCGAGCATCTCTATCGCTACGGCCTGTACGTCTGGCGTGCACAATATTGGTCAAGCCGCTCGCATTATTGCTTACAATGATGCGGATGTGATGTTGGCCGGTGGTGCAGAAAAAGCCAGTACGCCATTGGGCGTCGGTGGATTCGGTGCCGCTCGTGCATTGTCTACGCGCAATGACGATCCTCAGGCGGCAAGCCGTCCGTGGGATAAAGACCGTGATGGCTTTGTTCTGGGTGACGGTGCTGGCCTTATGGTGCTGGAAGAGTATGAACACGCGAAAAAGCGCGGTGCGAAAATCTATGCAGAAATTGTTGGATTTGGCATGAGCAGCGATGCGTATCATATGACGTCTCCGCCGGAGAACGGCTCTGGCGCTGCGCTGGCGATGGAAAACGCACTGCGTGATGCCGGTGTGTCAACGAGCCAAATTGGCTATATCAACGCGCATGGCACCTCTACGCCTGCGGGTGATAAAGCTGAAACGCAGGCAGTGAAATCCGTATTTGGTTCGGACGCCAGCAGTGTGCTGGTGAGTTCAACAAAATCGATGACGGGTCATTTGCTCGGTGCAGCAGGCGCGGTAGAGTCTATTTTCAGTATTCTTGCTTTGCGCGATCAGTCTGTTCCGCCAACGCTCAATCTGGACAATCCAGATGAAGGCTGCGATCTGGATTTCGTGCCTCATGAGGCGCGTCAGGTCAGCAACTTGGAATATGTACTCTGCAACTCTTTCGGCTTCGGTGGAACCAACGGTTCGCTGATCTTCCGTAAAGTTTGATTGCGATAGCGTCTAAAAAAACCCGGTTTCCGGGTTTTTTTTTGCCTGCATAAAATCAGACACCCCTGCTTGTCTGCAACGCAACTTTACTGGCAAGCTGACGATGATGAATGATGCGGAGCTTATTATGCTGTGGGTAAATGGTCAGTTACAGGAACAACTTTCGGTACTCGATCGGGGTACACAGTATGGTGACGGTTGTTTTACGACAGCCAGAATATGCGATGGCGACATTGTTTGGCTGGATCGACATGTTGCGCGTTTGCAACAGGCTTCCACGCGCTTATTATTTCCGGTGCTTGACTGGGAAAGCCTGATTGCTGAAATGAAACAGGCGGCACGAGGGCGAGCAGACGGCGTAGTGAAAGTGATGCTAACACGAGGTGTCGGCGGGCGTGGCTATAGTGCCCAAGGCTGTGTGCAGCCAACCCGAGTCGTCATGCAGACAAGCTATCCTGCGCACTATGCCAACTGGCGTGAGCAGGGCATAAGCTTGAATCTCAGCCCTGTGGCGCTAGCTAAAAATCCGCTGTTGGCGGGAATAAAACATCTGAATCGGCTCGAACAAGTGTTGATTCGTGCGCATCTTGACCAGACATCCGCCGATGAGACCCTCGTGCTTGACACTTCCGGTGCGCTAGTGGAATGCTGTGCCGCTAATTTATTCTGGCGCAAAGGGCATCGGGTTTATACGCCGGATTTATCCCAGTCAGGCGTGAATGGCATTGCCCGGCAACATATTATCACCTTGCTGGCTGGTTCTGACTTCGATCTACAGATTGTCAGCGAACCCGTAACCACGTTGGCCGATGCGGATGAAGTACTGATTTGTAACGCATTAATGCCGATAGTCCCCGTGAATCAGGCACATATCTGGCGTTACCACTCCCGAGTTCTTTATCAATTCCTGAGTTTTGACTGCTAGTAGATGGTTGATTTATGAAGAAAAAGAAAATTGGTTTGCTGATTATTGCTGCTGTTGTACTCCTGTTGCTGGTAGCGTGGCAGAAAATGCAGCGTTTTGCTGGTTCTCCATTGACTATCGAACAAGAAACTATTTTCACACTTCCTGCCGGTACGGGAAGAGAAGGGCTGGAAACGCTGCTCCTAGATCAGAAAATTATGACTGATGGCGCGTTTTTTCCGTGGTTACTGCGTATCGAGCCTGAATTGGCAAAATTCAAAGCCGGTACGTATCGCTTTACGGCGGGAATGACCGTGCGTGAGATGCTGGCGCTACTGTCTAGCGGAAAAGAAGCGCAATTCTCCATCCGTTTTGTCGAAGGCTCACGGCTGAAAGAGTGGTTAGGCACGCTGCAACAAGCACCTTATATCAAGCATTCACTAGCCGATAAAGCTGAACAGGACGTCGCCACCCAGTTGGAAATCAAAGATAAGACGAACCCGGAAGGTTGGTTTTATCCTGATACCTATTCATACACGGCGGGTACGAGCGATATCGCCCTGTTGCAGCGTGCGCACCAGCGCATGAAAAAAACGGTGGATGAGGTATGGAAAGGGCGTGAAGAAGGATTACCGTATAAGACACAGGACGAATTGCTGACGATGGCGTCAATCATTGAAAAAGAAACGGCGATCAATGAAGAACGCACGCAGGTCGCTTCCGTTTTTGTCAATCGTTTACGTCTGGGCATGCGCTTGCAGACCGATCCTACGGTCATTTATGGCATGGGCGACGACTATAAAGGCGTGATAACCCGTAAGGCATTAGATACGCCGACGCCTTACAATACTTATGTTATCTCCGGCTTGCCGCCTACGCCAATTGCGATGCCGGGGAAGGCTTCATTGGATGCAGCTGCGCATCCAGCCAAAACGTCGTACCTGTATTTTGTGGCGGATGGAAAAGGCGGACACAGTTTTACCACTAACCTTGCAGACCATAATCGTGCTGTGAGGGTATACCGCTCAGCGTTAAAGGAACGGGATGAACAGTAAATTTATCGTCATTGAAGGATTGGAAGGCGCGGGAAAGACCACCGCGCGCAATATCGTTGTGGAAACGCTGCGCTCACATGGTGTGAAAGACGTGGTGTTTACACGAGAGCCCGGTGGCACACCGTTGGCGGAGAAGCTGCGTGAGCTTATCAAGCAAGGCATAGCCGATGAGAAGGTCACTGACAAAGCGGAAGTCCTGATGTTATACGCGGCCAGAGTGCAACTGGTGGATAACGTCATCAAACCGGCGCTGGCAGATGGAAACTGGGTCATTGGCGATCGGCACGATCTTTCTTCACAGGCTTATCAGGGTGGTGGTCGCGGGATCGACCAGCAACTGCTGCGCTCACTGCGCGACACCGTGCTCGGTGATTTTCGTCCTGACCTGACGCTCTATCTTGATTTGCCACCAACCATCGGCTTGCAGCGCGCGCGTCAGCGCGGCGAACTGGATAGAATCGAGCAGGAGTCTCTGGCTTTCTTTGATCGCACCCGTTCCCGCTATCAGGAACTGGCGGCGGAGGATGACAGTATCCTGACGATCGATGCCTCACAGTCTATTGATGCCGTCAGTGCGGATATTCAGGCGACGTTACAGCAGTGGTTGCAGCAACAAGGGTTGCAGCCCGTCGCGCAGGGGCAGAGCTGATATGGAGTGGTATCCGTGGCTGAATGCATCGTATCGGCAGCTTATCGGCCAATATCAGGCGGGCAGAGGCCATCATGCGGTGTTGCTGCATGCGCTGCCGGGCATGGGCGATGAGTCGCTGATTTATGCGCTGAGCCGCTGGTTGATCTGCCAGCGGCCTGATGGAATGAAAAGCTGCGGCCAATGTCACTCCTGTAACCTGATGACCGCAGGAACGCACCCAGATTGGCATGTGTTAAGCCCGGAGAAAGGTAAGCAAAGTCTGGGCGTCGATCCCGTGCGTGACGTTGTGGAAAAGGTGTACCAACACTCCCGGCAGGGCGGAGCAAAGGTGATCTGGCTGGCTGCTGCTGAGCAACTGGCAGAGGCTGCTGCCAATGCACTGCTGAAAACGTTGGAAGAACCGCCGCAGAATACCTTCTTTTTGTTTGGCTGCCGCGAACCCGCACGGCTATTGGCGACGCTGCGCAGCCGTTGTCTGTATCATTATCTGGATGTCCCAGGTGAGACGCAGAGCGTGCTGTGGCTGAACGCTCGCCATCGCCATGACAGTAAGGCATTGCGCACGGCGTTGAGATTGCAATCGGGTGCGCCGCTTGCCGCTGAGGCGTTATTGCAGCCAGAGCGTTGGAAACAGCGTAGTGCGTTGTGTCAGGCGTTTTCTGCCGCGCTGGCTTCGCGAGATCAGCTCTCGCTGATACCACAGCTGAATCATGACGATGCTGATGTTCGTATTCACTGGTTGGCCACGTTACTGCTGGATGCGATGAAATGGCAGCAGGGGGCAAGCGAGCATTGGGTGAATCAGGATCAGATCGAACTGGTTGAGCGTCTGGCGCGCGAACCGTCCGCACATTTGCAGTATGAACTGCAACAGTGGCTGGATTGTCGGCAAAAATTGCTGACTGTCACGGGGGTAAACCGTGAACTGCTGCTGACGGAACGTCTACTTGATGGAGAGCGCACGCTTGCTTCATCGGTTAAGCGCGACAGCCATCCATTTTCTGTTTAATTACTATCGAGTAAATATCATGTTGTTAGTGGATTCCCACTGTCATCTTGACGGTTTGGATTATGAGTCATTGCATAAAGATGTCTCCGACGTGCTGGATAAAGCGAAACGTCGCGATGTCGGCTTCCTTCTGGCGGTGGCGACAACGCTGCCCGGCTATCGTGCCATGGTGGAGTTAATCGGCGAGCGCGATAACGTGGCCTTTTCCTGCGGCGTTCATCCGCTTAATCAGGAAGCCCCT